>CAWKKV010000001.1:0-1161029 GCA_963850375.1 uncultured Acidobacteriaceae bacterium
GGGTGATGACGACAACGAACCCTGAATTTGCGCGGCTGCGTGGGGCGGCGGCGCTGGTGCTGCAGCGGCACTCGGGGTATCACCGGCTGTCGTCGAACTGAGGATCGACGGCGAGTGCGTTCTCCTTCTCAGTCAGTCGGAACTCTGGGTCGAGGTGGTGGGGACGGGCTGTAGAGGCTGCGCGAGCGTCACTCCCTTCCCTTCTTCGATCGTGTAGATCTTGTCGGCGGCGAGGTCTTGAGGACTCCACGGCGCCGCTAGGCCACTCGATGTTGAGCGTGTTGATATCGGAGCGGAGCCCAGACCGAAGTGGAGGCGCTGATCGTTGGACGAGAGGTAGCCGGTGCCGGCGCGGACCTCGTCGACTTCCGTGAGCGATCCCGCGGTGACGGTGACACGCGCCCCGACGGCGCCACGGTTGCTCTTTGTGCCGACCAGGCGGAGGAGTACTTTGTGATTCGCCGAGGGGGAGACGTTGAGAAAGAGTGATGGCGGGGCGCCGACGTTGTAGACGACGACGTCGACGTTGCCATCGTTGTTGATGTCTCCGAAGGCGGTGCCGCGGCGCGAGTAGGACGGCCCTGAGTTCAGGCCGGAGGCATCGGTTACGTCTTTGAAGGAGCCGTTGCGACTGTTGCGGAAGAGTTGCAGCGGCTCACGGTAGGGCAGGTCATGCGGCAGCTTATCGACCATGGAGCTGACGTTGCCGTTGGCGATGAGGAGGTCGGGCCAGCCATCGTTGTCGAAGTCGGCGAAGCCTGCACCCCAGGCGACGGGCTGGTTCTTTTGATCGGCGAGGGGCGTGGTGCCGGCGCGGTCTGTGAAGCCGGTCGCTCCGTCGTTGTGGAAGAGGCTCATGGGTTGGTAGCCGTAGCGGGTGACGGCGATGTCGAGCTTTCCGTCGCGGTCATAGTCGGCGAAGTCGGCTGCCATGTTGCCCATGGTTCGGCCATCCTCGCTGAGGGCGGTCCCGGTAACGAGGCCGAGCTCCTCGAAGGTTCCGTCGTGCTTGTTGTGATGGAGGAAGTTCGGTCCCATGTCATTGGTGACGAAGAGGTCGGGCCAGCCGTCATGGTCGTAGTCGGACCAGATGACGCCCATGCCGAAGCGCTTGTCAGGGTTCTCGACTCCCGCTGGGTGCGAGAGTTCGTCGAAGGTACTTTTTTTGTTGCGTGGAAGAGCAGGTCGGTTTCGCCATTTCGAAGCGGACTTCGATCGGAAGACCTTGATAGTGGAAGGATGGTCTCCGGGCCTGGGAAGATGGTGGAGATCGGTGTCGACGTAGCGAGAGACGAAGAGGTCGAGGTGGCCGTCGCGGTCGTAGTCGGCCCAGGCGGCGCCGACGCTGAAGCCGGAGCCGGCGAGGTTGTACTTGGCGGTGACGTCCTCGAAGCGGCAGCCGCCGAGATTTCGATAGAGCACGTTGTGGCCGTAGCCGGTGACGTAGATATCCGGGATGCCGTCGTTGTCGAAATCCGCGATGGCGAGACCCATGCCCCAGCCGAGAGTGGTGAGTCCGGAGCGTGCGGTGATATCCGTGAAGTGCGGGGCGGCGCCGGGGGCGGTGTCCTGGTGATAAAGCCTCAGCATGAGCTCTCCGCCATGGAGGTAGGTCTCGACGGTGGAATCGGTGACGGAGACGATGTCGAGCTTGCCGTCGTGTCGCAGTCGAAGGCGCGACGCCGCCGCCCATCATCTCGACGAGATACTGCTTTACGGGGGCGCTGTGGAGCGGCGTGGTGATGCCAGCCTGGCGGCCGATCTCGTGGAACCGGATTGCTGCGTCCGGAGTTTGCGCCGGGGCGATGCTGGCCGTTTGCGTGATGAGCAGCACGAGGACCAGGGGGATCGCCGGCCGAGGGATTGCGGGCATGCTAAGGCTGAACGTGACCAAGGCCAGCTGCAGTTGGTCCTTGGCTTCCTTGTCGGAGGGGTTTAGCTGTAAGGCGGCCTGGAGCTCGGAGGTGGCCAGGCGGTACTCGGCGTGGCTGACGTAGGCCTCACCCAGGGCGCGATGCACCTCGGCCATGGCGGGATGAGCAGTGCTCAGTTCCCGCAGAGCGGTGATGCCACGAGCGTAGTCGCCGCCCAGAACGAGTGATCGGGCATACATATATTGCAGCTGCGGTGCTTTCGCGAGAGATGGCTCGATCGGCTGCAGCGTCGTGACTACGGACGGATAGTTCCTGAGGCGGTAGTGACTGATAGCGAGCATGCTGCGAAGTGAGTCGTCGTGCGGATCCGACTGGACGGAACGGGTCAGCGGGGTGACGGCTTCGCTGAAGAGGCTCGCGGCAAAGGCTGCGCGTCCCCAGTTTGCGTCGAGACCTCCGGTGGCGGGATTCCATTTTGCAGCCATCTCGAAGTCGAAGACGGCCGAGCCGAAGGACTTGGACTGCGCGGCGATAACCCCGAGATTGTTGTAGCTGTCGGCGACGGCGGGAGTGACGCGATCGGCAAACTGGCGGATGGCTTCGCGGGCCGCGGGGCTGACTGCGCTGGTCGATGAGTTGTTTTGGGTCGGAGGCTTCGCGGGATCAGGTTCGGCAGAGGCGCCGGCCATACGCGCGTTATCGCGCACCATATTTTGCTTGAGGAGGTCGGCGGAGGCCTCCATCTGCTGCTTGCCCTCGTCGGGGTGGCCGTCTTCGATGAGTAGGCGGCCGAGCAGGTAGTGCGCGCGCTGCACCTGGAAGTGGTTGCGCGAAAGATCGGTCGTGAGTGCGATGGATCGGCGGTACGCCGCTTCGGCATCCGCTGTGCGGTGGAGCTGGGTATAGACCTGTCCGAGCAGGAGGAAGTTATCCGGGTTGTTGGGGTCGAGCTCGGATGCCTTTTGAGCGACTTCTCGGCTTCGGGCACACGGTGCTGGGTGAGGGCGATGTAGCCGAGCTGGGAGATGCTGAAGTAATCGTCGGGGTTGAGAGCGAGCTCATGTTCGAACTCAGCCTGAGCTTTGCCGAAGCCAGCCTCGCCTTCGCTTTGGAGGTAGGCTGCGCCGAGGCAGTACTGGGCCTGGGGGAGTTTGGGGTCCATGCCGATTGCCTGCTTGAACTCGGCGATGGCGGGCTCCGGGAAGCCGGCTTCGGCGTAGGCGCGGCCGAAGTCAAGATGGAAGGAAGCCTTGTCACCGAAGCCGGAGAGCATCTCGGCGAAGATGGGCTTCGCATCCTTGAGATTGTTTTCGGCGAGGTAGGCGGTTGCGAGCGCGAGACCCTGGCGGTACCCGGGATCGAGGGCGAGAGCTGCCTCAAGCTGCTTGCGAGCCTCGCCCGTGTGCTCCATCTGGAGGAGCGCTTCCCCGAGGACGAGGTGAGCCTCGGCGTTCTTGGGGTCGTCTTTTAGAACTGCTTCGGCGAGCGTCTTTGCTTTGGGGATGTCGCGTGCGAGCAGAGCCGCGTCGGCGTAGGCGGTACGGACGGCGGATGTCGGATCCACCGCGAGAGCTTCGTCGAAGAGCGCGGTTGCTGCATGGTAGTCACCGGCCCGCGACTGGCCGTCTGCGAGGCGCAACAGGGTGTTCTGGAGAAAGCGACGGTAGCCTTCGGCGGCGTGGGCGAAGTCGCCCGCGGCTTGTGCGCGCTGAGCGAGGTCGAATTGCTGCTGCAGATCACTTCCGGGTACCGAAGTGCTTTGTGCGCGGCAATAAGGATAGGTGAGCGCAACGGAGAGACAGGCGAGCCAGGCAGCGCGGGAACGAGTTCGCCAAAGGTAAGGGCGCTGCATCTCGGAAGTATAGCGAAGGGGCGGCTTGGGAGACGAGATCACTAGATTGCGTGCGAAGGCAAAAGAGGAGCCAGGAAGACGATGATCCGTCTCCCTGGCTCGGGTTGGTGAAAGGTTAGAAGTTGTACTTGACGGCAAGTTCCAGGATGCGGGCGGCGTGACCGCCGGCCTTGGTATCGAGGAAGCCCAGCGTGGGTGAGTTTTGCGACGTGTTGGGCGAAAGATCCGGGTTGTAGTGGAGCGCCAGCTGGTTGCCGCCGCTGAACTGGGTCAGCGGGTGGTTTACCCAGTTGAAGGCCGAGATACGGAACTGTGCGGACTGGTGTTCGGTGACCCGGAAGCTCTTGTAAGCGGCCAGATCGGAATCGAAGTAGTCGGAGTTCCGGAGGTATTGGTAGGTGCGTGGACCATTTGTCCCGATCGCAGGAGCGGCGAAGCAGGACGCGTTGACGCGCTGTTTGTCAGCGAGGTGAGCGCCTGGGTCGCAGGTTTCAATCGGTTGAATGGTCTTCGCTGCATTGGTGCCGAAGTAGGTCGGAGCGCCGATACCGGTGATACTCAGACCGAAGTTCGGGCTGTTGTTGGCCTGGAGGTTGTTGCCTGCCTGCCAGAGAGTGATGCCGGAGAGGGTCCAACCATTGGAGACACCACCGAGGAGGTGATTTTCTCCCTTGTAGACGCGGCCGAAGTTATACGCGTAGGACGAGTTGAAGACGTAGGGGCGATCGATAGCCTCAATGCCGTAGTTGTTGCGCAGGACAAAGGGGTCTTCCTGCAGTCCGGTTCCAAGGCTCTTGGACCAGGTGAAGTTGACGTTGAGGGTCAGCCGCTCCGAACGCTTGACGACGCTCATCTGCAGGCCGTTGTAGTTGGCGTAACCGACGTGCTGGTTAACCGCGATGCTGCTGTTTCCGTAGCTGGTCGCGTAGGGGTGGTAGTCCGCTTCCTTGTTTGCCACCGTTCCCTGAGGAAGGTTCTCGGGATTTGGCGAGACGACACCGGTGATAGGATCCGGCGCGAAGAAGGCGCCAAGCGGAACCTTGTTGACGTTGATGAAATCGGAGAAGCCGCTTCCGGAGATGGATTCGCCTCCCATCAGAAGCTGCTGGCTGTTGTTTCCGACGTAGGCGACCTCGAGCAGTGAGTTATAGGGTAGCTGCTGCGAGATGGTGAAGTTGTAGCTGTCGGTGACAGGAATGCCGTAGTCGTTCGCACCCACGGCACTGACGCCGCCGTTGATGCCACCTGCTGCAGGGGCGGGGATATTGCCGATCTGCGAGAGCAGGACGCTGCTGTTGCCAGGGAGGTTGTAGCCCCTGATTCCCTGAGCGGTTGTGAGGGCGCCGGTGTAGTCGTTGTACTGATCGCTGAAGCGATACCGTCCCCAACCACCGCGGAGCAGGGTGCGACCGGTTCCGAAGACGTCATACGAAATGCCCAAACGAGGCGATACGAAGAGGAAGCGGTCCGGCGAGCCAGCCTTGGAGAGACCAGGGCTGATGCCGTGCCAGTAGACGCCAGGATCGAGCTTTCCGCTGGCGTGATCGGGAGCGACGAGATCCGGAACGAAGACGGCCAGGCCGTTGCCCTGACGGTCGTACCAGTGACCGATGTGCTCGAAGCGGAAGCCGATCTGAGCGGTCACACGCGAGCTGACCTTCCAGGTGTCGTCTCCGTAAAAGTCGAGCGTCTGGTACGCCATGTCGCTAACGGGTGAGGCGCTGTTTTCCGCGTAACTGACGACGTTGCCGAGGAGGAAATTGGCGGTTGGGTTATTAGGCGAGCCGAGGGCTTGTCCGGTGAGGAGGTTGTTGTAGACGTGACCGCCGGCGTTGAAGCTGTTGAGGGCTCCGTTCGGGGACTCCGAGGAACCCTGAATGTTGCTCACGTTTTCAGCGTAGAAGCCCGCCTTGACCGTGTGCACGCCGAAGACCTTGGTGATGTTGTCCGCGAACGCGGGAAGTTCTTTCCGGACGAGGTACTTGCCGTTAGCCGACTCGAAGATGTCCTGCTGCGAGAAGTCGGGGAAGGTAAGGGTGCCGGCGCTGCTGTAAGACGGGATCAGAGCCGATCCAGATTTGAAGACGGTGCCGTAACCAGCGGTTGTCGGGTAGCCGAGTGTGGACCTGTAGGCGCCGGTCGCGTTGGGCGGACCCACGGGGAAGTTGCCGTAACCCCAGCTGGCGATGAACTCGTTTGTGAGGGTAGGGCTGAAGACGTGGGTGAAGTGGCCGGCGATCGCTTTCGCGAAGGACTGGCTGATGAGGCCGCCGCCAGGGTAGGGGATGGAGTTACCGGGCGTCCAATAGATGTGGGCGCCGTTGCCCTGTGAGGGGGCCTGGTCCTGGCTGTACTGGTAGGAGACGAAGAAGCTGGTGCGATCGCTGAGGTTGTAGTCGACGCGGGTACGGAAGATGTAGCCGTTGTGGGTGCCTGCGATGACCTGGTTGTAGTTGAAGCCTCCAGGAGTGGTGGTTGGGTCGGCGTTGGCGGTGGGCCAGAAGCTTGAGAGTGCCTTTGCGCCTGGATCGAGGAACTCGGGCGGGATGATGCCGGCAGGACGAGAGCCCTGTCCGATGACGGTTCCATCCGGAAGAACTGTCCCGGTTAGATCGTTGCAGCCGTTGGTCGCCTTCGCCGTCAGAGGTCCGCCGCAGAAGGCCAGATTGGCCGGCGTGTCAGTGAAGTTACCGGCGAGCATATCGGGAGTGGGAATGAAGGACTGAAGGCGGTTGGAGTTGCCGGTGTTCTGGAGGAAGCGCTCGTAGCCGATCCAGCCGAGCACCTTCTTCTTGGTGAAGGGGATGGGACCGCCGAAGTTTCCGCCCGGGTAGTAGTAATGTGCGCTGCCCCGGGGGGTTCCGGCGTGGTTGCTCTGCCAGTCGTTGGCGTTGAGGATGTCATTGCGGACGTAGAGGTAGCCCTCACCGTGATAGGACGAGGTTCCGGACTTGCTGACGGTGTTGATGACAACCGGGCCGCGGACAGCTTCGGCGCCGAAGTTGGAGGTTTGAACGCTGACCTCCTGGGTCATGTCGGAGTCGATGACGGCGAGACCGTTGCAGTTGCAGCCTGGATCGTCGACGTCGACGCCGTCCACGAGCTGGCTGGTGCCGCCGCGGTTGGGTGTGCCATTTGCGTTCAGGCCGTTGCCGACGCCGCCGTTGCCGACGCTGACGACAGTTGGGTCGTATCCGGAGCCGTTGCCGTTCCCGAGTCCGCCGTTGGATGTGCTAGTGACACCGGGCAGGACCTTGAGGAGCTCGGTGACGTTGCGGCCTTCGATGGCCAGTTGCTCGATATCCTTGGCGTCCAGCAGGGCTGCGCGCTGGCCGTTCTCGGTCGGGATGATCTGGGTGTTGGCCTCGACGGAGACGGTCTCACCTTCGGATCCAACTGCGAGTGCGAGGTCCGGGATCTTGCGATCGTCGCCGGCGTTGAGCTGGATGCCATGCTGCTCGTAGCTCTTGAAGCCCTTGGCAGAGATGGTGATGCTGTAGGTGCTGGGCAGAAGGGCGGGAACCGCGAAGTAACCTGCACCGTTGCTGACGGTCGCACGCCGCTCCTGGGTGGCGTCATTGATCAACGTGACGCTGGCTCCTGGAATAACGGCTCCAGTGTTGTCGGTGACCGTTCCATTGATGGTGGCCGTTACCTGCGCAAGGGCGAGGGACGGCGAAAGGGTGACGGCAAGCAGCAGAGCTGCTCCGAGCAGGGCGCCGTACCAGCGCTTCAGCGCCCGAGGGCGCTTCAGCTGTTCCTGAATCAAAGACATACTTCCTCCATAAATACTTCAACTGATCGCGTAAAGGGTCATACGCCCTGTGATTGTTCGTGGCGCTACGACGTCCCTTTTGGTCGGATCCGGGGTTAAGCACCCCTTGCCTTCCTTGCTATCGGCGGTGGTTGGACCGCAGTTCGCTTACCGGTGTCACGGTAAATTTGTGACTCGAACCAAATACTTGCGCGAGGCAACACCTGTCAATGCATTTCTTACGGCTGGAGCAATTCACTGATTCTTCGGACGTTAGCTGAATCGTTTTCAAGGGTTTTAAGACGCGATCAGGGCCACTTCGCATTCTGAGGAGGTAAACCGAAGTACCTCCCTCTCTCTGCTCCTCGTGGATGCCATCCTGTGTGGACCACTTCCAGCGCGCCGGGATCAGGATGAACTACGCACTAGTGGCTTTCGATCCTAGGGAACCGCGGGCTGCACTTCTGGGCCAGCGGCGTTGCGCACGCTGTTTCGGTCGCAGGTGCTCCAAGTGTTGTATGCAGACCGACGGCCACATAGCATCTGCTGGATTGTTCGTGGGAGGCTTCTTGGTGGCCCGGGCAGGAGTCCAACCTGCGACCTTCGCGTTAGGAGTGCGCTGCTCTATGCAACTGAGCTACCGGGCCAGTTTCCCAAGTGTAACTGGTAAACTTTAGCGAGGAAAACTTATGCCTCGGATCGAGCGTCGACGTGCGGTAACGGTGAACGTGGGTGGTGTGCGGGTGGGTTCGGATGCACCCGTTGTGGTGCAGTCGATGACCAACACGGACACGGCGGATATTGAGTCGACGGTGCAGCAGGTGGCGGCACTGGCGCGGGCCGGCTCCGAGATGGTGCGGATCACGGTGAACAACGACGAGGCGGCCAAGGCTGTGCCGTACATCGTGGATGGGATTGCGGCGAAGGGGTGGACGACGCCGATCATTGGGGACTTCCACTATAACGGGCACCTGCTGCTGCGAAAGTACCCGGAGTGCGCCCGGGCGCTCGCGAAGTACCGGATCAATCCGGGCAATGTGTCGATCGGGCGCAAGGATGATGACAACTTCCGGACGATGGTGGAGTGCGCGGTCGACAATCAGAAGCCGGTGCGGATCGGCGTGAACTGGGGGTCGCTCGATCAGGCTTTGCTGACGAAGATGATGGACGAGAACTCGAGGTCGGCGCAGCCGATGGAGACTCGGGACGTGATGATGGAGGCGATGGTGGTATCGGCTCTGGACAATGCGGCGGCCGCGGAGCGGTATGGGTTGCGGCGAGATCAGATTGTGCTGAGCGCCAAGGTTTCAGGGGTGCGGGACCTGATAGACGTCTATACGGAGCTGGCGTCGCGGTGTGACTATGCGCTGCATCTGGGGCTGACCGAGGCGGGCATGGGGATGAAGGGGGTGGTGGCCTCGACGGCTGGTCTCAGTCCCCTGCTGCTGGCTGGGATCGGGGATACAGTTCGGGTGAGCCTGACGCCGACGCCAGGCGGGGATCGGAGCGAGGAGGTCCGATGTGGGCAGCAGATTCTGCAGTCGCTCGGCATACGGAGCTTTATGCCGCAGGTGACGAGCTGCCCGGGTTGCGGGCGGACGACGTCGACGTACTTCCAGGAGCTCGCGGAGCGGATCCAGAACTACCTGGTGGAGCAGATGCCGGAGTGGAAGAAGCAATACCAGGGCGTTGAGGAGCTGAAGCTGGCGGTGATGGGCTGCATCGTGAACGGACCGGGGGAGTCGAAGCACGCGAATATCGGGATCTCGCTCCCGGGGACGTTTGAGGAGCCGAAGGCGCCAGTGTACGTGGACGGCAAGCTGTTCACTACCCTAAAGGGCGATCACATCGTTGAGGAGTTCCAGGTGATCCTGGACGAGTATGTCGAGAAACGGTACGGGCGGGTTCTGATCGAGGCGTAGGTTTCGGCAGCAGCGGCGACGACTACCATCGCGGCTGCGTTTGCTTGCGGAGTTCGGCGAGGGGGTAGAAGGTGCCTCGCCAGATGACGCCGCGCTGGCGAAGAGTGACCACCATTGAGCGCAGGAGCGAGTACGTCAGCAAGAGTGCTGCGACGGGCGAGAGCCAGAAGCTCCAGCGCGGGTTGCCGCTGACGCGATAGGCGAGGCGGTAGATGGCGGCGATCGCGAGGAGAGCCACGAGGGCCGGGGTGCGCGTGCTGCGGAAGGCGAGTGCGACGGCGGGACCGACTCCGAAGAGGAGGATGGTTGCGCAGGCGGCGAGCAGAAGCGAGATGTGGAAGCGGAAGAGGGCGAAGAGGTTCTTGGTGAGGACGTCGACGACTCCGAAGGCTCCGCTGGCCCAGTGAACGCTGACCATGGCGGGGGCGATGGCGACGCCTTGACGGAGGCCGGAGCGCTTGATTCGCTGTCCAAAGGCGAGGTCTTCGAGGATCTCAAATCGCAGGGCCTCGAAGCCACCGATCTGCTGATAGGCAGAGGTGCGTACGAGCGCGAAGGCGCCGACGCCGACGGAGTCCCGGAGGGCCCGGGGGTCGGGCACACGCCAGAGGCGGACGGCGAAGAAGCTCATGACCTGGAAGAAGCCGAGCAGCATGCTCTCGCCGGCGCTCTTGACGATGGGGGTGGGGATCGTCACGAAGTGGTCGGCGCGGAGCTGCTCCGCGCCGACCAGGGAGCGGCGAAGCGCCTGCGGGTGGAATAGGACGTCGCCATCTGTAAAGAGGAGCCAGCTTGATTGATGGACGGCGATGGCGTGGCGGGCGGCGAGGGCCATGGCATGGGTTTTACCCAGCCAGCCGGTTGGGAGTGAGTCGATGTGGAGGGCGGTGAGGCGGCGAGGGTGGAGGGCGGCGAGCTCGTCGAGTATCTGCGGGGTGCGGTCGGTCGAGCGGTCGTCGACGGCAAGGATGTGGAGATTGGGGTAGTCCTGATCGAGGAGGGATAGGAGACAGGCGCCGACCGCGGCCTGCTCATCGCGAGCTGGGACGATGACGGTGAGGTGAGGATCGCCGGCGGGGGCCTGATCGAAGCGCGGGGAGGTGAGGTTCGGGACGCGGCGGAGGCCGAGGATCCCGGTGCAGGCCTTCCATGCCCAGGCGAGAGCGACGAACCAGGCGGTGATACTGAGGGCGAGTTGAAGGGACAAGTGCACGTCCTCAGGGTGGCGCGGCGTCGGTAGGGTGGAGGGTTAGGCGGCTGCGGCGGTGGGTTCTGGGAGGGGCGGAGCGTAGCGGGCGCCGAGGAAGAAGATCCCGGAGGCGAGGACGAGGGTGATCAGGGTGGAGCCGAGGCCGACGGCCAGGTCGGAGTGGTCGGATACGGCGCCGATGATGCGGGGGCTGATGGCGTCCCCGAGGGCGTGGATAAGGAAGAGCTGGCCGGCGAGGGCGGTGGCGCGGATCTCGGGGCGGACGGCGTTGACGGTGGCGGCGTTGACGGGGCCGGTGCCAAGGAAGATGAGGAAGATGGCGAGGGCGAGGCCGGGGAGGGTGAGGGCCTTTGTTCCGAAGAGCTGGGGGCCGAAGAAGCAGACCAGGGCGGGTGGGGTGGCGAGCAGGGCGGAGAGGGCGGGGACGAGGTAGAGGGCCTTGGGGGTCTTGCGGGACCAGCGCTGGGCGATGACGCCGCCGACGACGGTTCCGCCGAGACCGGCGACGACGGTGATGGCTCCCATGAGGAAGGAGGCGGAGGTCTGGGAGCGGTTGTCCATGCGCTGGAGAAACGAGGGCATCCACCAGGAGATGCCGCCGAGTGAGAAGGTGACGGCGGCATATCCACCGATCGAACAGAGATAGGCAGGATTTTTGAGCAGCGAAAGGACGGTGTCTTTTTTGAGCTGCGCCTTCCCCTCGGTGCCTTCGCCGCGTGCGGGCTCCTTCATGAAGATGGCGATGAGGATGGCGATGAGGATGGCGGGGATGGCGGAGACGATAAAGGAGGCACGCCAGCCGTAGTGCGCGCCGACGGAGCCGCCGATAAGGTAGCCGAGCGCGGCCCCGACGGGGATGGCGATGTTGAAGATGGTGAGGACACGGTTGCGTTGGGCCGGCTCATAGAAGTCGGCGAGGATGGACGGGGCGAAGATGCCGAAGGAGGCCTCGCCAATGCCGAGCGCGGCGTGGCGCAGGTTGAGTGAGTCGTAGTCGTGGACAAAGGCGGTGAGGAGATTGATCGAGCCCCAGAAGAGGGCGGCGACGACGATCATGGGCTTGCGGGGGAAGCGGTCGCCGAGCCAGCCGGTGATGGGCGACGCGGCCATGTAGGCGAGCATGAACCAGAGAGTGAGCGATCCGATCTGCTCGTCGGAGATCCGGAACTCGCCTTTGACCTGCTCCTGGACGCCGGGGAGGATGTAGCGGTCGATGTAGTTGACGAAGTTGAGCGCGGTAAGGAGGACGAGGGCGGTGGTGGCCCCGGCGACGGAGGCCCTGGAGGATGAGGGCTGATTGTGGGCGAGCGCTGCGGGCGGCATGCTGCGGTTGAGGATAGCAGCGCCGGGGCAAGTGTGCTTTGGCCTGGAGAACGGGGAGGGTGGTGGGTTCGGGGGCGGGTTTGGAGGCGAACCCGGAAGTTGAGGCTGGCGCCTGTTCCCTGCCGCCGCGGGCGGGGTACCAAGACTCTTCGACGCTCGCTTCGCTCGGGGTCAGGTCGGTGGGGGCTTGCGAGTCGGGGTCGGCCGGCGATTGATCTGTGGGGGCGTTGCGCCGGAGCCCTTCGAGGAGGCGGGCGACGAGGCTGTCCTTAGGAGGGGCGTCGGGTGAGGGGAGCTCGGCGCGGGGGGCGATGGTGCCGAGGCTGGGGTCGTGAACGATCTCTTCGACGGGAGTTCCCCCTTCGGCTGCTGCGGCGGGTGCGGATCTGGGGAGGTTAGAGGAGGCGATCTGCAGGCCGTAAAGGAGGAGGCCGGCACGGCGCGGGTCGAGATCGTTGGCGGCGATGCGCCCGAGGATATCGCCGATGGCGAGCTGGATGGCGGCGCGGTCTTCGGGCCGGGGGAGGGTGAAGGCGGAGCGGCGGCCGCGGCGGACCTGGGGGCCGCTGACGGGACGGCGGGAGGTGTGGTGGTAGTAGCAGAGCTCCTCGTGACGGAGGGCGGGGCTGCCGCAGCGACGGCCGTCGGTGTGAATGTGGCGGCACTGGAAGCGCTTTGGCCCTGTGGACGGCTGGATGATGTCGGTCATTGGTTGTGGGGCCCCCACTCCCCCCTGCTTTCGGTGCAAAGTCTTGATGTGAAAGGCACCTAGGTCTGGACTGCGATCCTAGGAGCCTGGCTTAAAGGAAGAGCCCGGCTTCGAGGCCGGGCTCTCTGTGTGTGTGCTTGCTCTAAGTTTACCTAGCCGTGAGGGGTGATTGCGCCACCTAGTGGCTACTGCTCGTCGTTGTTTTCTTAAGCTTCACTGCGCGGTCCGCTCCGGGCTTGCTTTTCGCTCTTTGGGGGTAGACGAGACTCGCGGCAAAGACCTGCGAGCAGGTCTGCGCTTAGGCCAGAAGGACACGTACCTTAGCAAGGCCAAGTACGCTATCCCAAGACAAGTACGAGGCTTACGTAAGGGACGCCGGGGAGGGGGTACCCCCCTGCTACCATCAAATCTCCATCATGAACACCGGCACATCCGAAACACAGCCCCCCGCAGAGACCCGCGTCCGCATCGCCCCTTCCCCCACCGGCGACCCCCATGTGGGCACCGCCTACATCGGCCTGCTGAACTACATCTTTGCCCGCCAGCGCGGTGGCAAGTTCGTCCTCCGGATCGAGGACACGGACCGCGCCCGCTTCGTCCCCACCTCCGAGGCGATGATCTTCGACGCGCTCCACTGGCTCGGCCTCGCCTGGGACGAAGGCCCCGACGCTGGTGGCCCCTACGGTCCGTATCGACAGTCCGAACGCACGGCGATCTATCGCGAACACGCGGAGATTCTCCTTGCAAACGGCTCCGCCTACCGAGCCTTCGAGACCCCCGAAGAGCTCGAAGCCGAGCGCAAGGCCCAGATGGCCGCAAAGCAGCCGCCCAAATACAACGGCCGCTCCCGCCATCTGACGCCCGCCGAGGTCGAGGCCGAGCTCGCCACCGGCAAGCCCTACACGGTCCGGCTCCGTGTCCCCACGGAAGGCTCGACCACCTTTCGGGACGAGCTGCGCGGCGACATCACCTTTGACCACACCAACGTCGACGACCAGGTGCTGCTCAAGAGCGACGGCTTCCCTACCTACCACCTGGCCAACGTCGTCGACGACCACCTGATGCGCATCACCGACGTTATCCGCGCCGAGGAGTGGATCTCTTCCACGCCCAAGCACGTCCTGCTCTACCAGGCCTTTGGCTGGCCCCGCCCGCGCTTCTGGCACATGCCGCTTCTCCGCAACATCGACAAGAGCAAGATCTCGAAGCGCAAGAACCCGGTGTCCCTGGTCTACTATCGCGAGGCCGGCTACCTCCCTGCGGCCATCATCAACTTCCTCGGCCTGATGGGAGGCGGCATGCCCTCCTCCGACGGCAAAGGCACCGACATCTTCACGCTGGCCGCGATGGTCGAGAGCTTCTCCTTCAGCAAGATCTCCCTGGGCGGCCCCGTCTTCGACCTCACCAAGCTCAAGTGGCTCAACGGCGAGTACCTGCGCGCTCTCACGCCCGAGGCCTTCTTCCAGGCACTCCGCTCGACCATCTTTTCCGATACCTATCTCCGCGAGATCGCCACGCTCATGCAGACGCGTATCGAGACGCTCGGTCAGATCGGCGACACCACGGCCTTCTTCTTCGCCGATAACGTCCTCCCCACGCCCGAGGTCTTCGTACCGAAGAAGCGCACCCCCGAAGAGACGCTGGCTTTCACCGCCGAGCTCCTCGCCGCCATCGAGGGAGCGGAGTGGACCCATGATGGTCTGGATCAGGCACTTCGCAAGCTGGGGGAGACTCACACATGGTCCGTCAAGGAGACGTTTATGCTGCTACGCGCGATCCTTACCGGCAGCACGACATCGCCACCCCTGCTCGAGTCGCTGATCATCTTCGGCAAGGCTCGCTCGGTAGACCGCGTCCGCCGGTTCCTCGACACACAAAAGAAGCTGACCGTTCCGAAGCGCTAGGGATCCGCAGGGCGTCGTCCGACCGGGCAGAGCCTTTCAGCGGAGCAGCATCGAGACGATCGAGGCTGACATGAGATTGGCCATGGTCCCCGCGAGCATCGCGCGAAAGCCCAGGCGCGCGAGATCGTTGCGACGGCCCGGTATCAGCGCGCCGATGCCGCCGATCTGCATTCCGATCGATCCAAGGTTCGCAAAGCCGCACAGCGCAAAGGTGGCGATCGAAAAGGTACGCGGGGTGAGCGTGTGCTTCTGCAGACCAAGCTGCGTGAATGCTACGAACTCGTTGAGGACGGCGCGCGTGCCCAGCAGGTTCCCGATCGCGGGCGCCTCATGCCAGGGTATGCCGATCAACCAGGCGACGGGCGCTCCGATCACGCCAAGGATCGAGTTGAGCGAATGCGGAAAACGGATGTGCCCGTGCGCCCAAAGGACGTTAGAGATCGAGAGCATCACGGCATTCACCAGCCCTACAAGCGCGAGGAAGCTGATGAGCATGATCGCGACGTTGAAGGCGAGCTGGCCACCGTCGATGGTGCCGCGTGCGATCGCGGCGATCAGGTTCTCCTTGGCGTGATCTTCTGCCGGGGGCATCTTGACTACGCCCGCAGTCGCGGGAACACCCGTCTCCGGAACCAGCATCTTGGCCACGAGGATCGTCCCGGGCGCGGTCATGATCACCGCTGAAAGGAGATCCTGGGCGTTGATGCCGAAGCTGATGTATGCGGCCATGATGCCGCCTGAAACGTGCGCCATGCCCGACGTCATGATGGTCATGAGCTCGGAGTTGGTCGCGCCGTTGAGGAAGGGGCGGATGGTGAGGGGCGCCTCGGTCTGCCCCATGAAGATGCTGGCCGCGACGTTTGTGCTCTCGGCACCGGATGTGCCCATCGTGCGCTGCATCAGCCACGCGACCCAGCGAATGACAACCTGCATGAAGCCGATGTGATAGAGGACCGCGAAGAAGGCGGACACGAAGATGATCGTCGGGAGCACCGCGAACGCAAGGACAGCCAGCGGGTTTCCTGGCGTCCCGAGGGGCCCAAATACCAGCGACGACCCATCGACCGAGTGCGCAAGCAGTGATGTGACAAATTGCGAACCGGCGTGAAGCACCCTCTGGCCGAAGCTCCACTTGATGACCAGAAACGCGAACAGTATCTGCAGCCCGAGACCCCAGGCAACCGTACGCCAACGAATCGCGCGGCGGTTTGTGGAGAAGGCGTAAGCAAGCGCGAGGAAGACAATAAGGCCGAGAAGGCCCGTGAAACGTGCCAAGAAGATCTCCTTCGTTGCGCGGCGTGGTCGTTGGAGTGAGTGTAACCAATCTCGAACAGGCGCTGGGCAATCATTGCTGCCGACCAGGCACGTCAGTCTCGGCTTCCCTTGCAAGACTCTCGAGAGTGACGATCTCGCGGACCAGGGGTTTGCCCGGGGGCGGATGTGCAGAGATGCGGAGGGTATCCCGGAGCATCCTTGCGGGCTCATGGAGGAGATCCTCCCCCGACGAGAAGAGGGTTACGAGCGGCTGCCCCGACTCGACGCGCTCACCGAGCTTGGCGTGCATTTCGATACCCGCGTCGGCATCCACCGGGTCACCGGGACGGGTTCGCCCGGCTCCGAGCCGTTGGATGGCCCAACCGACCTCGGTGCAATCCATACCGCTGAAGTAGCCCGGGTGCGCTGCCCGCACGACCGTCGTGGCCCCGGGCTTGTGGTGTGCCGCGGGATCTGCAAAGACGGAGGTGTCCCCACCCTGAGCGTCGACGATTTGTAACCACGACCGGTAAGCCTCGCCCGTACTCACAAGATCCGCTGCGAGGTGGACGCCTGCCCCGACAGAAGGTGCTGCACCGGCAAGGTGAAGCATCTGCCCAGAGAGATGCAGGGATAGCTCGATAAGGTCGGCAGAGAGAGGGTGAGCGCGTCCCTGGAGGATCTCGACGCACTCCTGTACCTCGATCCAGTTTCCGGCGAAGCGACCGAGCGGCTGATCCATGGAGGTCAGAATTGCTACCGTACGGGTTCCCCCAGCTTCGCCAGTTCGCACCATCAGTTCCGCGAGGAGTTGCGAGTCCTCGTAACGTGGTAAGAACGCACCGCAGCCGGTTTTCACGTCGAGCACAAGCGCATTCAGACCGGCGGCGAGCTTCTTGCTCATAATGCTGGCGCAGATGAGAAAGGGCGATTCAACGGAGCCGGTGTGGTCGCGGAGAGCGTAGAGGATGCGATCGGCGGGGACGAGATCCGGCGTTTGACCGGCCAGAACAGCATGGGTGGTCCGGAGGACCTCCATCATCTCAGCGAGGGAAAGATGAGTGCGAAAACCGGGAATGGTCTCAAGCTTGTCCAGCGTACCGCCGGTGTGCCCAAGCGCGCGGCCACTGATCATCGGTATGGAGATACCAGGCGTGCCCCGCAGGCCTGCAGCTGCGATGATCGGCGCAATCAGGAGTGAGGTCTTGTCGCCGACGCCGCCGGTCGAGTGTTTGTCGACCGTAACGGTTTGCAATGGTGAAGTGTCAAACGTCTCGCCTGAGGATCGCATTGCCTCCGTGAACGCGTTGAGTTCCGCAGTCGAGAGACCGCGAAGAAAGGTGGCCATGAGGAAGGCGGCGATCTGGGCATCGGAGACGCGGCGCTCCACCACGGCAGAGACGAAGCTCTGGATCTCGGCCGTACTCAGGGCAAAGCCGTCCCGTTTACGGCGGATGGTGCTCTGGAAGTGAAACGTGTCGGGCATGCGAGCAGGGGGCTCAGCCGGCACAGAGTGCAAATCCTTCCGGAAGGAGTTCAGCGAGGCTTCGCCGCTCGTAACTTCCGTCCGGACCTGGGAAGAAGACCGAAGTCTCCGGCGAACTGAACTCCAGCAGCGTCTGGCGGCAGGCACCGCAAGGGGAACACGCTGCCCGATTGAGATTGGCCACCGCGATTGCCCGGATGCGGAGAGCGGGACCGTACTGTGCGACGGCTGAGGCGATGGCGGCCTGTTCCGCACACGTGGTCAGGCGATAGGACGCGTTCTCGACGTTGCAGCCGGCGACAATCAAGTCACCGGGAGGCTCGGCGAGAAGCAGTGCGGCGCCCACGCGGAAACGGCTGTAGGGAGAGTAGGAGTTGACTGCAACACCCTGAGCGGCGTCCAGGAGGCGCCGGATCTGCTCGTCAACGATGGCGGGCAATATTGTGTTGCTCATCCTGATCAGGAGGCTACGCGGCTCGCACGCCCGAAGCAAGGGTGAGCTGTTGACCGCGTCCATGCCTCGCGGCCCTGGTTCTATTTCGCGAACGTGTTCCTGTCTCCTGACATGTTCATGGCGACTGGCGAGAGAGCTGGCGGTAACATCAGATAGGCGCGGCGGGCCTGCGTGTAAGCAGCCAGGGATCGATGGCAAATGGTGCAACAAAGTCGAGGCGAGGTGCGAAGGCCCGGGCATCAACTCCGGTGGAGATAGCCGCGCCCGAGCCTCCGAAGACCGCTGTCGACGCAAGCGTGCTCTCTCTGTTCCACCCAGTGACAGCGAGTTGGTTTCGGGCGGTCTTCGAAGGACCGACGGCGCCGCAGACTGAGGGCTGGCCGGCGATCGCACGAGGGGAGTCGACGCTGATCCTGGCTCCGACTGGAACGGGTAAGACGCTGACGGCGTTTCTCTGGTGCCTCGACAAGCTGATGCTGCGGACGCCGCTCGATGCCCCCAAGGGATGCCGTGTGCTGTACCTATCGCCGCTCAAGGCATTGGCATCGGACGTGGAGCGCAATCTCCGTTCCCCGCTGATGGGCATCGCGAACATGGCGCAGCGTGAGGGCGTGGCCGTCCGAACACCGGAGATCAGCGTTCGTACGGGCGATACGCCGCAAAAGGAGCGAGCTCGCTTCCGTAAGCATCCTGGGGACATCCTGATCACAACGCCGGAGAGCCTCTACCTGTTGCTGACCAGCGAGGCTGGTGAGTCTCTCCGCTCTGTGGAGACTGTGATCATCGACGAGATCCACGCGTTGGTACCTTCGAAGCGCGGGGCGCATATGGCGCTCTCGCTCGAGCGGTTGGAGGCGCTTACCGGAAGGCGCCTCCAGCGGATCGGGCTGAGTGCGACACAGCGACCGCTCGAGGAGGTGGCACGATTCCTGGGCGGGGCGGACACGATGCTTCCCGCAGCGGCCCAGGGAACCGCCGATCTCGAGCCGGCGCATAAGGAGAGCCAAGCCACTACCCCGGAGATGCTCGAGGTCTCGGATGATGCGCACGAAGACGCCGCCGAAGTCGCGCAGGGCGTGCGCTACCGCCCGGTCACAGTGGTCAACGCGGGTGCTCGCAAGGTGCTCGACCTGAAGGTTGAGGTCCCGGTCGAGGATATGGCGCGGCTGGGCGAGATCGAGCAGCAGCCAAGCGGTCCAGCGAGCCAGGGACCTAAGCGCACATCGATATGGCAATCCATCCATCCGCGGCTGCTTGAGATTATCCGAGAGCGAACATCGACCTTGATCTTCGTCAATGCGCGTCGCGTGGCGGAACGACTGGCGGGCGCCATCAACGATCTCGCCGGCGAACAGCTTGCGCGAGCGCACCACGGCTCCCTGGCCGCCGCCCAGCGCACCGAGATCGAGGAACTACTCAAGGCCGGCAAGATCCGGGCGCTGGTTGCGACAAGCTCGCTCGAACTCGGCATCGACATGGGCGCGGTCGACCTGGTGATTCAGATCGAGGCTCCGCCCAGTGTTGCGAGTGGCATGCAGAGAATCGGCCGCGCGGGGCACCAGGTCGGCGCGCCGTCAAACGGCATCATCTTCCCGAAGTACAGGGCGGACCTGATTGCGTGCGCGGCGGTGACGCGAGCGATGCATGAAGGGCACGTCGAATCCACGCGCTTCCTCCGTAATCCCATCGATGTGCTTGCGCAGCAGATTGTAGCCCTGGTCTCTCACCCTCCGTTGGAGCCCGATGATGCGGAGAGACGGTCAAAAGGTCGAACGGACGAGGAGTCCAGCCCGGGGATCAGCTATGGCCGTCTGCTCGGCATCGTCCGAGGTGCGGCGCCGTTTGCGGCGCTGAGCCAAGGTGTCTTTGATGGTGTGCTGGATATGCTGGCAGGGCGGTATCCATCAGACGAGTTCGCCGAGCTGCGTCCACGGGTCACGTGGGATCGGACGCGGGAGTGGATCACACCTCGAGGGGGAGTGAAGAAGATCGCGATCCTGAATGGCGGAACGATACCTGATCGCGGAACCTACGGCGTCTTTCTCGCTGGAACTCATGCCAAACCGATTCGCGTCGGCGAACTGGACGAGGAGATGGTCTTCGAGCAGAGGACCGGCGACACGTTCATCCTGGGTGCCTCCACCTGGAGAGTGGAGGAGATTACGCACGACCGTGTCCTGGTGAGTCCCGCGCCGGGTGATGCGGGCAAGATGCCGTTCTGGCATGGGGACCAGGCGGGGCGGCCGATCGAGTTTGGGCGACGGATCGGTGCGCTGGTTCGGGAGTTGCGGGAGGTGCCGCGGAGTGTCGCAGTTACGCGGCTGATGTTGGAGCACGACCTCCAGGAGGGTGCCGCGGATAATGTCCTGCGGTACCTGGCGGACCAGGAGCTCGCGAGCGGGCAGGTTCCGGACGACCGAAACATTGTGATTGAGCGGGTCAGGGATGAACTGGGGGATTGGCGGGTGTGCTGTTTGACTCCCCTGGGAAGCCGAATTCACGCTCCGTGGGCCATGGCGGTGACCGCGAAATTGCGTGCGAACGGTGGCCCGGACGTGGAGACAATGTGGTCAGAAGATGGTTTTTGTCTGCGTTTTCCGGAGAGCGACCAGCCTCCTGAGGTAGACCTCCTGATGCTTGAGCCCGAGGAGGCGGCGGAGCTGGTGCTGCGGCAGCTGGGGTCGACGGCGCTGTTTGCGGCGAAGTTCCGGGAGAGCGCGGCGCGGGCGCTGCTGCTGCCCCGGCGGCGGGCGGACGGGCGGACGCCGCTGTGGCAGCAGAGGAAGCGGTCGTACGATCTGCTGGCGGTGGCGAGCCGGTATCCGTCATTTCCGATCCTGCTTGAGGCGTACCGCGAGTGCCTGCGCGACGTGTTCGACATGCCGGCGTTGATGGAGGTCCTGCGGGCGATCGGGAACCGCAGTCTCCGCGTGCACACGGTGGACTCGCGGACGCCGAGCCCGTTTGCGAGCGCGCTGCTGTTCAGCTATGTCGCGAATTACATCTATGACGGCGACGCTCCGCTGGCGGAGAGGCGGGCGCAGGCGCTTTCGATCGACCAGGACCAGCTGCGGGAGCTGATGGGGGATGCAGACCTCCGCGAGCTGCTGGACGTCAACGCGATCGAGGAGACCGAGGAACAGCTGCAGTGCCTGACCGAGAGCTGGAAGGCGCGGTCGATGGATGGCGTACACGACCTGCTGCTGCGGCTGGGGGATCTTTCGAGAGAGGAGCTGCGGGTCCGGTGTGTCAGCGCGGAGGTCGCGGAGAGCGTGGACCGGCTGATCAAGGCGCGGCGTGCGCTTGAGGTGCAGGTCGCGGGCGTCAAGCGGGTGATCGCGGTCGAGGATGCGGCTCGCTACCGCGATGCGGTGGGTGTGCCGCTGCCTCCGGGGTTGCCGACGGCGTTTCTGCAGGCGATGCCGGACGCCATGCTGGACGTAGTGCGGAGGTTTGCTCGGACGAATGGGCCCTTCACGACGAGGCAGGCGGCGGAGCGTTTCGGGCTGCCGCTCCCGAGTGTGGAGTCGGTGTTGCAGCGCCTGGTGCAGATCGGGCGGGTGCAGGAGGGCGGGTTCCGGCCGGGCGGCGTGCATCGCGAGTGGATCGACGTGGAGGTGCTGCGGCAGATCCGGCGAAAGAGCCTGGCGCGCCTGCGTAAGGAGGTGGAGCCGGTTGAGCAGAGGACGCTGGCGCGGCTGTTTACGCGATGGCAGGGGGTGGTGCAGCCGCGACGGGGGCTGGACGCGCTGCTGGACGTGATCGAGAGCCTGCAGGGAGCTCCGCTGGCAGCTTCGATTCTTGAGAAGGAGATCCTGCCCGCGCGGGTGCTGGGGTACCGGAGCTCGGACCTGGATACGCTGATCGCGGCGGGCGAGGTGGTGTGGGTGGGACTGGAGCCGCTGGGCGAGAGGGATGGACGCGTGGGGCTGTACCTGGCGGAGCGGCTGCCGCTGCTGTGGCCTCCGCAAAGGCAGAATACTGAGGTCGTTCGCTTTGCGCAGGATGACAGCGGAAAGCAGGGTGACGGGGTAATCCAGGCGGGTGGCGTGAAGAGGGATGCTTTCGCAGGCAAGGTGGAGGGTGGGTTAGCGGATGGCGGCCTGACGGAGAAGGAGACCGAAGTGGTTACGTATCTGCGAGCGCGCGGGGCGTCGTTCTTCCAGGAGCTGCATGACGGGCTGGGCGGCGGATATCCGGGGGAGACGATCGACGCGCTGTGGATGCTGGTGTGGCGCGGAATGGTGACCAACGATGGCATGGCGGCGTTGCGGGCGTACTGCGACCGGCCGACGACCTCGACCGCAAAGAACGGCAGGCCTTCGGCGAAGCGGGTGCACAACCAGGCCGGCTTTCGCAGCCGGAGGACGACGCCGCCGACGGTGCAGGGACGATGGGCGCTGCAGGCGAATGCGTTTGTAACCGAAGAAGATCGTGCACGGAGAGGAACGGAGTGGAGCCATGCGATCGCACAGCAGCTGCTGGCGCGGTACGGCGTGGTTTTTCGGGAGACGGCGCAGGCGGAGGGTCTGCCGGGCGGATTTTCGGCGGTGTACGACGTGTTGAAGGCGATGGAAGAGAGCGGACGTATCCGGCGCGGGTTCTTTGCGGCCGATCTTGGGGCAACGCAGTTTGCGATGCCGGCGGCTGTGGACCTGCTGCGGAGCCTCCGGGTGGAGCGAGATGGGGAGACGCCGGAGATGGTGCAGCTGGCGGCGACCGATCCGGCGAACCCGTATGGGGCCCTGATGCGGTGGCCTGCGCCGCCGGATGAGGGTTCAACGCTGACACGGAGTGTTGGAGCCAAGGTGATTCTGTGCGATGGCGCGCTGGTCGCGTATCTGCGTCGCGGGAATCCGAACCTGCAGATGTGGCTGCCGGAGGAGGAGCCGGCACGTGGGCAGGTGGCGAGGGCGCTGGCGGAGTTCCTGGTGCGGCGGGTGCAGGGGATGCGGGAGGGCGACGCGGACGCGGGTGGGCGCGGCGGGATGCTGATCGCGACGGTGAATGGGACGGCGGTGGCGGAGTCGCCGCTGGCGCGGTACCTGCTGGATGCCGGGTTCCAGCAGGGTGCGATGGGGTTCAATGTGCGGCGGAATCTGCCGGCTTTGCCGGGAGCCGCGGGAGTGTCTGCGAGTGCGTAAGCGTCTCGTGCCCGACGTTCGAGCGCACAGGAGCTAGCCGGCGTAGTCACAGACGACGAGGGTGAGGTCGTCGTTCTGGGTGGCGGACCATTGTTGGATGGTGTTGATGATGCGGTCTGCGGCCTCGGTGTGGGGGAGGGCGGCGGTTTCGCGCAGAAGGCTGCGAAGCCGGTCGCTGCCGAACTCCTCGGCCTGCGCGTCGGCGGCTTCGACGATGCCGTCGGTGTAGAGGAGGAGGCGGTCCCCGGGCTGGATGGGGTGTGCGACGGTGCTGTAGGTGGCAAAGGTGAAGGCAGCGAGCATGAGGCCGTTCTCGACGACCTCGATGACCTCGCCGGAGCGCAGGAGGAGCATGGGCGGGTGGGCGGCGGCGGAGTAGAGCAGCTGGCGCGTGGAGGCGTTGAGGTAGACGTAGGCGGCGGTGACGAACTGGCTCTGGGTGTTGCCGCAGAGCGCGGCGTTCATGCCGTCGAGCAGCTGGGCTGGGTGCATGGCGTTGGAGCGCTGGGAGGTGGCGGCGAGCTTGACCATGGAGGCGATGAGTGCGGCGGGGACGCCGTGGCCGGAGACGTCGGCGATCAGGAGGCCGGCCTCGTGGTCGCCGGCGAGGAGAAAGTCGTAGAAGTCGCCGGCGACGGAGGTCATGGGGAGATAGCGCGCGGCGACGCGGAAGCTTGCTGAGGTGGGGAAGGCAGTGGGGAGGATGGAGAGCTGGATGCGCTGGGCGATCTCGAGCTCCTTCTGGATGACGGAGAGTTGCTGCTCCTGCGCGAGGGTGCGCCGACCGGCCACATAGCCAAGGCCTGCGAGGAAGATGACGAAGCCGAAGGGTTCCACGTTCCAGGAGCCGCGGATGGGTCCGACGACGTTCTGAAAGAGGGCGAACGCGATAAAGACGAAGAGGGCCCGGCGGAGAACGACGAAGTCTGGCGTGTTGACCCCGGCGCGCAGCGAATGAGTGATAAGCGTGACGAGCCCTGCGATGATGAGGCCGTTGTTGATCTGGAGGAAGAGCGGGCGGGGGCCGACGAGGAGGGTGGCGGACGCGAGGCAGAGAAGAAGGACGGAGAGGGCGTAGACGAAGCGTTTGCCGGCGTTGCCGAGCAGGCCCAGGGAGTTGAAGAAGAAGAACGACGGGATGGGCACGAGGTACTGGATGACGAAGCGGATGCGATCGAAGACGGGGGCATGGACGCGCAGGGCGCCGAGGAGCTGGTAGTCCATCCAGAGGCGGACCCCGTAGAGGATGGCGAAGGTGGCGAACCAGAGCAGGAGGGGATCGAGCCTCCTTCGAAGAAAGGCGAAGGCGGCCGCGAGGAGCCCGATGGTGGTGATCGCGGCACCGAGGAAGAGGTAGACCTGATCGCGATCAAAGGCCCGGAGCACTCCTGCGACCGGAACGGATGTATCGGGGGGCATGGGAGATCATCTTAGAGGAGGAACGAAAGGGAGGGCAGATGCCGGAGGGAGACACAATCTATCGAGCTGCGCGGGCCATGCAGCGGGCCATCGGCGGCGGTGTCGTGACGAGCTTCGAGACGGGTCTGGCGAAGATCGCGCGGGTAAATGATGACACGCCGCTGGTAGGGAGGACGGTCGAGAAGGTGGAGTCGCGCGGCAAGTGGTGCCTGGTGTACTTTTCGGGCGACCTGATCCTGGTGACGCACATGCTGATGAGCGGGTCGTGGCACCTGTACCGGACGGGGGAGCGGTGGTGGATGGGGCGGGACCGGATGCGGGTGGCGATCCGAACGGCGGCGAAGGAGGGTGAGGCGACGGGTTGGGATGCGGTGGCGTTCAACGTGCCGGTCGTGGAGTTTCACACGGCGCGTTCGCTTGAGCGATCCGGCCAGGTACCGCGGCTGGGACCGGATGTGCTGTCCGACGAGTTCACGGTCGAGGGCGGCATCGGGCGGCTGCGAGCATATGGCGCGGAACACCCGGAGGCGGAGATTGGCGTGGTTCTGCTGAATCAGCGGGTGCTGGCTGGACTGGGCAATGTGTACAAGAGCGAGGTGCCGTTTGCGGCGGGTGTCCATCCGTTCCGGGCGATGCGGACGATCACGCCGCGCGAGATGGAGGTGATGGTCGAGAAGAGCCAGCAGTGGATGCAGGCAAATGTGCTGGACGGAAATTCGGCTACGGGTGGGGACCAGATTGTGACGTATGCGGGCAATCGGCGGACCACGGGGAGGATGGATCGGGAGGAGCGGCTGTGGGTGTATGGGCGCCAGGGGCAGGAGTGCCGGCGATGTGGTGCGGTGGTGATGATGCGAAAGCAGGGGGAACAGGCCCGGTCGACGTACTGGTGCCCGGAGTGCCAGCCGTGGGTGGCGGCGGAGGGGCAGAGTGCGGTGGCACCGGTGGGCGGGACGGTGGCTTCGCGGCGAAGGAAGACTTCGTGCTGAGAGTTTTCGTTCAGCGGAGCTAAGAGACTGTAGGCTGTCGCGCGCTGTTGGTCCCCTGAACGGCGAGCTGGCGATGGTTTACCGGCGTCCATGCGCGTGGGCCGATCACAAGAAAGACCAGGGCGACCGTCTCTCCGACGGCGCTGGGCAGGATGGCGGCGAGCGGCATGTGATGGGGGAAGACCGTTCCGGCGAAGGCGGAGCTGATGGCGATATACGCGCCCATCATCTTGAGGAGATGCTCCTGGATCCAGGTTCGGCGCAGGTAGGTGATCGGGAGGATGGTTCGAAGAAGGTCATAGCTGCTCATAAGGACGAGGCCGCCGAGGACGGACCACGTGAGCACGGGAGACCACGGCTGGTGGAGTCGCCTCATCAAGGCGATAAAGATCCATGGGGTGCAGAGGCCTGCTACCGCGGCGGCGATGTCGAGAGGGTGCGGTCGAGCTCCGCGAAGCACCAGTGCTCGGTACCCGGCGAAGGCGTCGTAAAAGCTGACCACCGTGACGACGGCGAGAAACGATCGGAACTCGAAGGCAAGGATGCCGATGGCCGCGGTGACGACGACTACGGCGTAGGCGTAGAGAAAGGCGTATCCGAAGCGTCGATGGTTTGGGCCTCGTTTCGGCGCACAGATCGCGATGAGACCGAAGAGCAAGGCGAGGCTGCCCGTGCCGGCGTGAACCGCGATATTGGCCCAGTGAAGTGGTGTGTGCCCCGGCGGCATGGCAGGGATCTTACCACCTCACCCGTCAGGTGAAATGCGGTCTGTGCGTGCAGGATCTACTGTGGCGGGGGCTGCCGAACTACAGGCGCCGCGGGCTGTTGCTGAGGCGGCGGCTGTTGTTGCTGCTTGCTCTTGTCACCGCCACCAAAGAGCTTGCGAAAGAAGCCTGGCTTCTTCTGCTGAGCCGGGTCGGCCGGGGCGGGATTCTCGTCAGGGTTGGGGAGGTCGGGTGCCTGCTGCTGTTGCTGCGAGGTGTTGCCGCTGCCGCCGATGCCGAAGATCTTCTGGATCAGATTCTGCGGGCTCTCGCTCATCTGGGAGCAGGTGTTCTGGGGCTGGGTACCGTCGAGAAAGGCGGCGGAGTAATCGTTGGGGCAGGTCGGGTCGGCGAGGAGATTGGTGTCCTTATCGAGGCGGACGGTAGTCACGCCCTCGGGCGCGACAAAGGACTTCATGTCGGAGTATTGGGGGAGCTTGATGGCGCGGTTCATGAACTCGGCCCAGATGGGAGCGGCGGCATGGGCGCCCTGGAGCTTGATGTCGGAGTAGTCGTCGTTGCCGATCCAGACGATACAGATGAGGTTGGAGGTGTATCCGGCGAACCAGGCATCGTTGTCGGTTCCGGTTTTGCCGGCGGCGGGGGCTGAAAAGCCATGGGCGCGGACTGCCGCGGCGGTGCCGTAGTTCATGACACCTTCGAGCAGGGAGTGGGTGAGGTAGGCCGAGCGGGGGTCCATGACCTGCTTGGCCTCGGGCGCAAAGTCGGAGACGATGTCGCCGTTGGCATTTCGGACGGAGGCGAGAAGCCAGGGGTTGAGGTGGACGCCGCCGTTGGCAAAGACGGTGTAGGCGCCGGCCATGTCGAGGGGCGTCGCGTCATAGGAGCCGAGGGCGACGGACGGGGTTCCGCGTGCAGCGGCTATGCCCGAGGCGCGGGCGAGGGCGGCGACGTTTTCAAAGCCGATCTGCTGGCCAAGGGAGACGGTGGCGCTGTTGAGTGAGTGTGCGAGGGCGTAGGCGGCGGTGACCTCGCCGTGGTACCCGCTGAGCTTGTTTCGGGGCGTGTAGGTTTGCCGCCCATTGTTGTAGCTGAAGCTGGTGGGTTCGTCGGTCAGCCTGGTGACAGCGGTGAAGACCCCTCCGTCGCCGAGCGAGAGGCCATTGAGCGAGGTGTTGTAGGCCGCGGCGTAGACGAACGGTTTGAAGATGGAACCGGTGGGCCGCTTGGCGACGGCGTGGTCATACTGGGAGGCGCCGTAGTTGCGTCCGCCGACCAGCGCGAGGACCTGCCCGGTGTGGGGGTTGAGGGCGACGAGCGAGACCTGCGGATAGACGGTCGGCTCATTGCCATGATGCGCTTTGCGAATGAGCTCATCGACGTTGCGCATGCCGACCTCGACGGCAGCGGAGGCGGCGCGCTGGAGCTCGGGGTCAAGCGAGGTATAGATGCGGAGGGTATCCTGCCCGAGCTGCTGCTCGCCGATGCGCTGCGAGAGCTGCTCGTGGACGAGGTCGATGAAGTAGGGGGCTTCGCTCGCATCGACGTTGACCGGGGCGAGCCGGATGGGCTCGGCTTTGGCGCGTTCGCCTTCGCTTGCGGTGATTGCGCCCGTCTCGACCATGGCGTCGAGAACGACGTTACGCCGCTCGGTGGCGCGCGTGGGATGACGATAGGGATTGAGGTAGTTGGGACTCTGGATGATGCCGGCGAGCAGGGCGCACTGCGCGGTGTCGAGCTGACGGAGATCCTTGCCGAAGTACGCCTGGGCGGCCTCTCCGAAGCCGTTGATGGCAAAGGAGCCGCGCTGGCCGAGGTTGATCTGATTGGCGTACATCTCGAAGATCTTCTGCTTGGAGAAGCGAGACTCGAGCTGAAAGGTGATCAGGATCTCGATGAGCTTGCGCTTGATGTGGCGAACGGGGGACAGGAAGATGCCGCGCGCGAGCTGCATCGTGAGCGTGGAGCCGCCGCCGGTGTAGCGGCGATCGCCCTTGAGGTCGTGATAGACCCAGCCGAGCATCGAATGGTAGTCGACGCCGCCGTGCTCAAAGAAGCGGCGGTCCTCGATGGCGGTTACGGCCTGCACCATGCGGGGAGGGATCTCGTCGTAGGTGACGAGCCGCCGCTTGGTGCGGTTCTTGTCTTCCGAGAGCGCGGTGATGAGTTGTGGCTCAAGCTGGTAGGCGCGGAGCGGGGCGCCGTTGTCGGCCGTGATGCTCTTTACTTCGCCGTCGGTGGTGTCGATGGTGGCGCCGTCGGTCGAGTGGAAGGACTGCGGTCCGGGCTTGATGACGATGGAGTCGCCGTCAACGTGAAACGTCCCGAGCTGGTGGTTGCCGTTGTAGCCGGCCTGGGTGAGCTCACGGGCGATCTCGTCGGCGGTGAGGTGCTGACCGTTGCGGACCTCCGGCGGAGCGGCGTAGATCTGCGCGACGGGAGCGAAGAGTGGGCCGGAGGCCAGCCGCTCGTCGACGATCTTTTGATACTTGTTGTAGTAGAAGGTCATGACCGCGGCCGTGATGAGGACGGCCGCGAGAACAAGGACGGCGAAGGCACGGAAGAAGGGATTGGCGAGGATGCCGCCGGCCTGCTCTGTGCTGCTGCGATATTTGACTTTGACGGCCAAGGTTGTCTTTCTTTTGGACGCTTAAACGGACGTCGTGGAGATCTGTTTTTGGGTGGCGAGCAGGGTGCCGAGGGCGGATGCGACGTCGTCGACGGCAATGTCTAAGGTCTCGTTGCGGAGGCGGTCGACAAGCTCGACTTTGCCTTCGGCGAGCTTTTTGCCGACGTTGATGCGGTACGGGATGCCGATCAGGTCGGCGTCTTTGAACTTCACGCCGGCGCGCTCGTCGCGATCGTCGAGCAGGGTGTCGACCCCGGCGCGGTCGAGGGCAGCGGCGATGGTCTCGCCGGCCTCGAGCAGCGGGGCTTCGCCGATGTTGGTGATCGTGACGACAACTTCGAACGGCGCGATCGATGGTGGCAGGGCGTAGGAGGCCTGATCGCCCTTTGCCTGATCGCCCTTTCCCTGCGCCGGGAGGCTCTCGCGGCTCCTGGCGCTGGACTCGATGGCGGCGGTGAGGATCCGCTCCACCCCGATGCCGTAGCAGCCCATGATGGGCATGGTCTCCTTGCCTTCGCGGTTGAGGACTGTGGCGCCGAGGGACTTCGAATACTTGTAGCCGAGCTTGAAGATGTGGCCGATCTCGAGGGCCTTGCCGAGGCGGAGGGGCTGCTGACCGATGGGGTCCAGCTCGCCTTCGAGGATGTTGCGGATATCGGCGGTGACGGTCGGGGTGAAGTCGCGGCCGGGGGTGATGTTGCGGAAGTGGTAGTCGAGCTTGTTGGCGCCGCCGACCAGGTTCTTTCGACCTTCGAGGCCGAGGTCCATAATGACGATCGTCTTGAGACCTTCGGATGCGTTCTCCCGCGAGACACCCTTGAGCTTTTCGAGTGACTTGCCGGAGTTGAGGCCGTTGAGCGAGCCGGCGGTCATGACCTCCGGGATGCCGACCGGGCCAAGGTAGCCGGCGGGGCCGCCCACGTGGAGTTCGAGCTCGTCGGGGAGCATGGGACGGAGCTCGTGGGTGCCTGCGACCGCGTTCAGTTTGGTCTCGTTGACGAAGTGGTCGCCACGAAGGAATGCGACGACGGGACGCCCGGGCGCCTGGGGGTCGGCGGTGGTGCCGATGAAGGCGACGCACTTGATATCGTGTGCCGGAGACATCTGAAGGAAGTCGCAGATATCCGCGATGGCTCCCTGCCCCGGAGTAAAGATCAGCTCCGGCCTGTCGCCTCCCTCATCGATATGCGTGCCTGAATGGGTGTCGTTTTCACGTTCTTCTGGGAGGCGCGGCATCCCTGGCGGCAGGTCGACGACGGGAGCGAGGACGCTGGTGGCTTTCTCGATATTGGCGGCGTAGCCGGACGCGGAAGAGGCGATGAGATCTTCGCCAGCGTCGGTGTAGACCATGAACTCCTGGGACTGCGATCCGCCCATCGCTCCGGAATCCGCCTCGACGACCACGTACTCGAGACCGCAGCGATCGAAGATCTGGCGGTAGACGCGGTCGTGTTTGCGGTAGCTTTCGTCGAGCCCCGCTTCGTCGATGTCGAAGGAGTAGGAGTCCTTCATGAGGAACTGGCGGACGCGAAGGAGGCCGGACTTGGGGCGCGGCTCGTCGCGGAACTTGGTCTGGATCTGGTACCAGATCTGCGGGAGCTGCTTGTAGGAGCGGAGCTCGTTGCGGGCGATGGAGGTCATGACCTCTTCGTGCGTCATGCCGAGGCAGAGGTCAGCGCCCTTGCGGTCCTTGAGGCGAAACATGTTGTCGCCCATGGCGGTCCAGCGGCCCGACTCGATCCAAAGGTCGGCAGGAAGGATGGCGGGGAGGAAGAACTCCTGGCCGATGGTATTCATCTCTTCGCGAACGATGGCGGCGATCTTGTGGATAGAACGCGTCGCCAGGAAGAGGTAGCTGTAGATGCCGGCGCCGAGCTGCCGGATGTAGCCTGCGCGCAGGAGCAGCTTGTGGCTGGTGACCTCGGCGTCGGTTGGGGCTTCGCGGAGGGTGGGAATGAAGAGCTGGGACCAGCGGTGCATGGTGGCGAATTGCTTTCCCGCCCCTTTGATCAGCGAGCGTCTGTCTCTGGCGATTGGTGCTCCCGACATTCTATCGGGAGGCCGGGGTTCAGGGGTGAGCTACCAGGCGACCCGGACTCCAAAAAGAGTGATCAGCAGCGGGGCCTGATCCGGGCTGATGGTCAGGCCCTCCAGGCTGGCGGGGATTCCCCGGAGCCCGTCCAGGCGGCAGTCGCGGATATCGGCACGCGTGAGTCGCGCCTGGCCAAGGTCGGCGCGGCTCAAATCGCAGTGGCGGAAGACGGCTCCGGAGAGATCGGCGTTGTACAGATCGGCATCGGTGAGGTTGCAATGCTCGAAGACGCAGTTGACGAGCTTCCCCATGCGAAACAGGGCGAAGTCGAGCTTGCACTCAAGGAAGAGCACGTTTTTGAGCTGCACCTCCGCGAAGGTTGCGCCGGTGAGCCGCGTGCCAGAGATCTCGACCCGCTCAAGCCTGCCACCCGTGAGGTCGATATTGGCGAGATCGGAGCTCTCAATTTGTGTGTCTTCGACGCGGAAGTGGGGCGCTTTGGGGTCCGACAGTGTTACGTTGCGGAGCAAGGATCGCTCGACGCGAAGGGCCTGGCCACGCGGGCTCAGTATTGCGGGAAGAGCCACACCTATGACAAGCGCATCGTGCAGGATGCCCTCGGCGAACAGCGGCTCGAAGTCTTCGGTGAGGAGATCGAGGTCAAGCTGCGGTGCGATGCGGCCTTTGGGCTTGGGCGCCATGCACTGAGGATAGGGGAGGGGCGGCGTTCCGGGAAGGAGGGCCCGCTCTGGTGAAACAGGTCCGACCCAAGGCTGGTTTCAGGGAAGCTGGAGCGCCCAAAGATCGTGGAGGTGGACCACACCTGCGATCGGAGATGAGCTGGCAGGATCCACGACGATGAGCGTGGTGATCTTGCGCTCTTCCATCAGGGCGAGGGCTGCCGACGCGTAGGTTTCAGGGGGGATCGTGACGGGATGCTGATTCATGATCTCGGCTGCGGAGCGGGCGAGAGCCTGGGCACCATCGCGGCCGAGGAGCCGACGCAGATCGCCATCCGAGATCAGGCCCAGGAGGCGGCCTGGCTCCGCATCGGTAGCCGTTGCAAGCACGGTGGTGATCCCGAGCTTCTTTCGTGACATCTCGTAGATGATGTCAGGCAGCAGCGTCCCCCGAGCGACGGTCGGGATGGCGTCCCCGGTATGCATGAGGTCGCGAACGCGGGTAAGGCGCTTGCCGAGGCGACCCCCTGGGTGGAGGTCGGCGAAGTCTTCGGGCTGAAAGCCTCGCCGCTCGCTCACCGAAAGAGCGAGGGCGTCGCCAAGCGCGAGCATCACGGTGGTGGAGGCCGTGGGAGCGAGGTTATGCGGGCAGGCCTCGCCCGAGATGCTTATATCGAGCGAGACCGTGGCGGCGGTGGCGAGGGTGGAGGTCGGACAGCAGGAGAGCGCGATCAGAGGAGAGCCGAGGCGTTCGAGAAGAGGGAGCAGGGCAAGGACCTCTTCGGTCTCGCCACTTGCGGAGAGCGCGACGACAACATCTCCGCGCGTAAGCATGCCGAGATCCCCGTGAAGCGCCTCAGAGGGATGGAGGAAGTGGGCCGGGGTGCCGGTGGATCGGAGCGTGGCGGCGATTTTGCGAGCGATGATGCCGCTCTTGCCGATGCCGGTGAGCACGACTCGATGGTTGCTGTCAGCGGTCGCGGCGAGGAGCTCGACGGACCTGGCGAAGGGCTCGGCGGCGGTCGTATCGAGACGCTTGGCAAGGTCCAGAAGTGCCGCGGCTTCGATGCGGACGAGCTGCGAGGGGCGCGTGCCGGGGGAGGAAGAAGAGGTCGGCAGCGCTTCGGCCTGCGATCGATCGAGCTCAGGGGACATCGCGGTTGATGCTAGCAGAACGGGCGCTTTGACAGAGTTGAGCGGCTGCCGCGCGATAGACTAAGAGGTGCCGGGATGCGATGCCTCCCGCCGTCCGGAGGGATAGACCTGTGAAGCGGTTTGCACTGGTAATTGGTCTGATGATCGTCGGCATCTCGATGATGTTGTGGGCGGGTTGGCACAACCTGCGGGAGCGGCGGCTGGCCATGCAGCGCGCGCAGGAGAATCGTGTGACTCTTACACCTGCTCCGGGCGGAGGTCCTTCGGCCGGCGAGCCGGACGCCAACCTTCGGGGCAAAGTGGCGCCCGCGTTTGCACTGACGACGCTGGACGGGAAGAAGGTCTCGCTGGCCGACTACAAAGGGCGGCCGGTGCTGGTCAATTTCTGGGCGACGTGGTGTGCCCCGTGCAAGCTGGAGATGCCGTGGTTCGAGCAGTTCCATGCGCAGTACGCTGCCCAGGGGTTTGAGATCCTGGGTATCGACCAGGATGACCCCAGTACGGGCAAGGACGAGATCGCAAAGGCGGCCAAGCGGCTGGGCGTGACTTATCCGATCCTGCTAACCGACGACAAGGTGGCACCGAAGTACGGCGGCATCGACGTGCTTCCGATGTCGTTCTACGTCGGACGGGATGGGGTAGTGGTTGAGGAGACGGCGGGGCTTGGCTCAAAGGACCAGATCGAGGCGAACATCCGCAAGATTGTGAACGCACCGGCCCAAACGGTTGCGGGTGGGCTGTGAGGCGAATTCTTGCGCTGGCTGCGGTGCTCGCCGGCCTCGGTGCGAGCGTGCCGGCGCAGCAGATGGGCGGCTTCGGAGAGGCACCCAGGGCAAAGGGACATGTTAGCTACGCAGCCGAGCCGCAGAGTGTCTCCGCAGGGCGGCAGGGCTGGCTGGAGCTGCGGTTCCAGGTGGATCCGGGGTATCACGTGAACTCGCATCTCCCGAAGTCAGAGCTGCTCATCCCGACGGAACTCACCGTGAAGCCGGAGCCGGGCGTCAGCGTGGGGAAACTGGAATATCCGGCCGGGACGTCGTACAGCTTCCCGGCACAGCCGGACGAGAAGCTCGACGTCTACTCGGGGGCGTTTCGGGTCAGGCTACCGGTTGAGGCGAGTGCCGGCGAGCACACGCTGGCGGGCACGCTCCGATACCAGGCGTGTGATCATGCTGCCTGTTATCCGCCGAGGACGCTGCCGGTGGAGATCCTGTTTACGGCGAAGTGATGGCGTGCGCGTTCTCGGCATCTCGGTAAGATCGATCTGATGACATCCACTTTTGAGAAGGCGCAAGCCGCCGTCGCTTATATCCGGAGCCGCACGCCGCTCCAGCCCGCGGTGGGAGTGATCCTGGGATCCGGTCTGGGGAGCTTTGGCGAAAAGGTCGAGAACGCGACGACGATCGCGTACGCGGACATACCGCACTTTCCGCAGTCGACGGTGGTGGGACACTCCGGGAACCTGATCCTCGGGACGATCGGGGGAGTTCCGGTGGCCGTGATGCAGGGCCGCGTGCATGCGTACGAGGGCTACGCGATCGGCGAGGTGACCTTTCCGACGCGCGTGCTGGGCCTGCTGGGCATCAGCGATCTTGTGGTCACCAATGCTGCTGGGGGAATTGATCCGAGCTATCGCGCCGGATCGCTGGTGGCCATCGCAGACCACATCAACCACACCGGCGTAAACGCCGCGATGGGGCGGAACGAGCCGCGCTTCGCCGTCATGCCCGATGCGGGGCAGCGCTTCTTCGACATGGGCGAGGCTTACTCCCCTGCCCTGCGGGCGCTGGCGCAGGCGGAAGCGAAGAGGCTGGGATTGGTGCTGCCCGAGGGTGTCTACCTGGCGGTTCTCGGACCGAGCTTCGAGACACCGGCGGAGATCCGCGCGTTTCGGACGATGGGCGCCGATCTTGTGGGCATGTCCACTGTGCACGAGGTCATCGTGGCGCGACACATGGGGATCCGCGTCCTCGGGATGTCGCTCGTGACCAACCCGGCAGCGGGCGTTTCGAGTGAGGCGATCGATCACAAGGAGGTGCTCGAGATTGGGCGGCGCGCAGAGACGCAGTTCACCGCGTTGCTGACCGGAGTGATCCGCGGAATCGGAGCGGGGATGGAGAGTTTGAAGCCCAGCACCGGCGTGGGCGGCGCACCCGCAGACGAGGCGCGGTGAGCGGCGGCTCCCCCGGTCAGCTTCCCTTTCCTCAACGGCCGTTGATTCTGGGCATTGCGGGCTGCTCCGGTTCTGGCAAGACGACACTGGCACGGGAGCTTGCAGGGCAGTTTTCCGCGACGCTGCTTCCGTTAGACCTTTACTACTATGACCTTTCGGAGCTTCCGGTCGAGGAGCGCGCAAAGCAGAACTTTGACCATCCCCGCGCGCTTGAGTCGAGTCTGCTTGTCGAGCATGTAGAAGAGCTCGCGGCGGGCCGGAGCATCGAGCACCCGGTATATGACTTCACCACGCACACGCGCGTCCCGGGGGTGACCGAGCACGTCGATCCTGTACCGGTTTTGATCGTCGAGGGAATCCTGGCGCTTCACTTCGCAGAGCTCCGGAGACTGTTCGACTTCAGCATCTATGTGAACGCTCCGCCGGAGGTTTGCCTGGCGCGGCGGATCGCTCGAGATATCCGCGAGCGCGGACGAACGGAATCGTCCGTGCGCGAGCAGTTCGAGGCAACGACCCGTCCAATGGCGGAGAGGTATGTGCTTCCGTCCGCGGCGTATGCGTCAATCATCGTCGAGGGGACAGATGCACTGGACTGGTCGGTGGAGCAGGTCGTGGGGCGCATGCGATCGCTGCGACTTCTGCCCTGATGCGGCGACCGCTGCGCTCGCGGGCTGCCTCCGCTAGGAGCTCGCTGTAGGCTGCATCTCCTCAGCCCGCGCGCTGCCTGTATCGCGGAGCTGACAGACTGCCCGGCGGGCCTCGACGGCCGCAAGCTTCCGTGACGCGACCCCTTCTGCGAAGCGGATGGGCTCGGACGCGATGGTGACGTCAGCGCGCACACCCCGGAGCGACAGAAAGCCGAAGACGTGCGGGAGCATCGGCTGCTCGCCCCAGTAGGCTACGGCGTCGCTGGCGCGGCGGCCACCGTTGTTCGCGGCAAGAGAGTATTGGAGGTACGCGGCGGTGATCGGCTGCCCAGCGGCAAGCGCCTCCGAGAGAAGGCCGCTATGGAACTTGAGCAGGCTCTCTCCGTTGGAGGTTGTGCCTTCGGGAAAGAAGACCACAGGGAGTCCCTCCTCCGCTGCGACACGCATCTCGCTGCCCGCCTGGCGAGCACTGTTTCCACGGCCCCGTGCGACATACACGGTACCGGCCATGGTCGTCATCCAGCCGAGCAGCGGCCAGGAGCGGATCTCCACCTTGGAGACGAAGACGCATGGATGGATGGACGCGACGACGACGATGTCGAGGTAGCTGAGGTGATTTGCGATCAGCACGCCGCGTTCGGGAAACGGGCCTCCGACCTGCACCTCGACACCGAAGATGCGGACGGCGCGGCGGCAGAGCCTGTGTAGCCAGAGCGCGCGTTCCCGACGCGTCCGCGGACGGTGCAGCAGCAGCTGAGCCGAAGCACCGAGGAGAACGGCGAACAGCTTTGCCATGCCCCAGAACGATCGCAGCAGATTGAGCAGCGTTGTTTCCTCCTCGTTGGTGTGTGTGTGTGTGACGCATACGAGCAAGGACGTCCTGCCCTCGCGCAGTCTATCCTGTGAGCGAGTGGGAACCAACGACACGGAGAGAGATCTCCCGAAGCACGGCTGGGCGTTTCGTCGAATCGCGCTGCCGGTGCTCGGGATGTTGCGCCTGGGTGCCAGCCCGGAGCGGCTCGCCTGGAGCCTCGCACTTGGCGTGGTCATCGGAATCAATCCTGTGCTCGGATCGACGACGCTGGTGTGCCTTGCTCTTGCCTCCGTGCTGCGGCTCAATATCGCCGCGTCGCAGCTTGCCAATCACCTGGTCTACCCTTTGGAGCTGATGCTGCTCGTTCCCTTTCTTCGGCTGGGAGCGCTCGTCTTCCGATCAGGATCGCTTCCGCTTTCTCCGTCCGAACTCCTCCATCAGGCTCGTACACGGCCCATGGCTCTGACACGTGAGCTATGGGTCTGGGAGCTGCATGCGCTTTTCGCGTGGCTGCTGCTGGCCGCTGTTGTTGCGCCCGCGATCGCCCTTGCGCTGACGCCACTTCTTCGCCGCATGCAGGCGCGTGTCGAGCAGCATCGCCTCCCCACCTCGCTCTAGCTCGGAGTTGGCGCGTGGTACTCCGGAACAGGATCTGCGCTGCGCAGCCATGCGGTGTAGATCATGTCCCGCAACTCGATGGCACCTGCGGCGAGCCGCTCTTCCGTGAAGCTCTTCGCTTCGGGCGTGCCGGCGTCCTTGAACCCGCCAGCTTTATCGAGCTGGTAGACCTTCTCCACCAAGCTGTGCGTGTGTCGAAGATATTGCATGTAGTCGTCGAACACATCGCCTTCGAGTGCCTTTGCAGGAGAAGCCTGTACCAGCGGCGCGACGTCACTGGCCTTGATGTTGGCGCTCAGGTAGGTGCTCTCGAACTGAGCGTGAATGTTGTGATCGGTGGTGTATCCGTTCGGGTTTGCACCCGTCCAGCCGTTGAACTGAGTTGTCACGTGTAGTGGCTGCGAACCGTCTCCAACGTAGTGGCCTAGCCATCCCGCATAAAAGAGGATTGCACTCTCGACCGGCTTCGTGTCAGCGTTTGCGGCGACGAGCTTGCGGTACTCCCGCAGAGCGGCCTTGAGGCGCTCATATACCTCGTCCGCGGCATACGGCTCGAGGCCCACCTTCTCCGGCGTGAGCGTGAGATCCGGGTGCTGCGCCTGCGCCTTTCCGAGCGCGCGAATGAAGTCATACCGACGGTGCGGAAGGGGACCGATGAGGTCCGCCCATTCGATGTCGATGAAGTGATCGGGCGACTGCTCCGCTCCGAGCTCCTCCTCCGCCCTGCTCTTCCATCTGTCCGGCTCCGGCCCAAGATACTCGATGGTATCGATCGCCTCGCCATTGCGGAGAAACGCCGGCACATCATTCGGCAGATTCGCCGCGGCAAGCCGATTGACGATACGATGTCCGTCCGCTCCCCAGGCGAGGCCCTGTTCGGTGAGCAACAGCGGCATCAGTACCGCAGCCAGGAAAAGTCGTACGGACAGCCACACACGCTTCATGGCCGAAGTATAGCGGGGCTCTCCGAAGCCTGCGTGCACGTGGTCACAAACACCGTGTGCGCGACCTCGAAGCGATGCGACCCTTCTAGAATATGCAGACGATGTTTGATCTCCGATCTTCCGACGTTCTCCTTGTTATCGATATGCAGCTTGACTTCCTGCCCGGCGGCGCGCTCGAGGTTCAGGGCGGCGACGAGATCATTCCCGGTATCAACGCGCTCGCATCGCAATTCGATCATGTCATCCTGACCCAGGACTGGCACCCGCAGGGCCATATCTCGTTTGCCAGCACGCATCACAAGCAGCCTTATACGAGCACGGTCGAGGCTTCTTACGGCACGCAGCACCTTTGGCCAACGCACTCGGTTCAAGGCACGGCGGGCGCCGAGATCCATCCCTCTCTCCAGATCCCTCACGTAGAGCTGATCCTTCGCAAGGGCTTCCGTCGCTCGATCGACAGCTACTCCGCGTTTTTCGAGAATGATGGCAGTACGCCGACGGGGTTGACCGGTTACCTGCGCGAGCGAGAGTTGGTGCGGCTCTTCTTCGTCGGCCTGGCGTATGACTTCTGCGTAGGCTTCTCCGCGGTCAACGCGGCTCAGCTCGGCTTTGAGTCGATCGTCATCGAAGACCTCACGCGCGCCGTCAGCATCCAGGGCTCAGTCGACAGGACCAATGCAGCCTTTGCTGCGAACGCTGTGCAACGCATCCAGAGCTCTGATCTTCCGATGTCGTGAGATCCACGCCCATTCGGCTGGCCTGACTTTGAGAGTCGCCGCGACATCGGGCTTTTCAAGATGCGCAGAGCCGTTTCCTACGCTGCGACACAGAGTGGGACCGGGTGGGTCCATCACTCAACTGCGGAGCACGCGAAGATCTCGTGGTGCCGGGAGGGGGGGTCGAACCCCCACGAGGTTGCCCTCGGCGGATTTTGAGTCCGCTGCGTCTGCCAGTTCCGCCATCCCGGCTCTCGAGCCAGGGCGCCCAAACGGGTGCTGTATCTGCTCAAGCGCACTTGCAATATCTTATACCGCGAGAAAAGGTGTGGCGCTCCTTGCTCCTGCGACACGTCTGCTCCGTTGCTCGCGAACGTGTGTGTGCCGCAATACGGAAGAGGAAACGCTCTGGTGCCTTAAGCCTCTGTTGGGTTTGCCGGTTGCTGTTTTGCCAGTGCTTTCAGCGTCTCCTTGGCCAGGGGGCGCTCATGGAGCAGCAGTTCAGCCGCGCGAACGCGAGGGTTGGCATGGAACCAGCGCTGAAAGACGTTGCCCCTGAGGAGATTGGTGAGCGCGAGCAACGACATACCCTGATGATGGGCCATCCAGGATCGAACCAGGGTTGGTTCACTGGCGCTTCCCTGCTTTCGGCTTCGAAGGTGAGCGTTCTCGGCGCTTGCTGTGTAATCCGCAGCCTCGAAGAAGCCGTAACCGCCGATCCAGCCCATCGACGCCATCCGACGGAGGTTGGCAAGCGCCTCCTTGCGGGCATACGGAAGCGTCAGAAAGGTGGAATACGGTGAGATCACGGGGCCGTCTTCGGCACCGTACTTCAAGGCAAGGCGGGGTATGCCCCACGCCTGATAGCCATACCGGCCCTGCGGATCCATCTTCGCGAAGCCGGATTCGGAGATTCCCCAAGGGATGCCGCGGACGTGCTCACGCTGTGTGGCGATGACGGACTCGATCGTCCGAGCGATAAGGGTGTCCGGATAATTGCGCATCCAGAGCGCCGGCATCAGGTACTCAAACATAGTGCCAGTCCACGAGAGAAGCGAGGCCCGTCCGCGCACAAGCACGTGGGAGCGATCGAGGCGAAACCAGGACTGCTGCGGGATATCGCCTTTAGCCACGGCGAGGAACGAGGCTATGCGCGCCTCGGATGCAAGCAGATCGTAGCAGGCCGAGTGAAGCTCGCCCGTCGGCCCATCGTATCCGATCGAGAGGAGTTGGCGAGCCTTGACGAGCAGGAAGCCGAACTCCATGGCGTTTGCGTGGTACTCGGCCGCATCGCCAATGTGCCCGACATCCGTGACGAGAGCCTCGATGCGATCGATGGTGGAGGGGAGGCGTCCCAGGAGCTCACGTGCCTGTTTGTATTCGTCGGAGGCTCCGGCTGCGGCCTGAAGAAGACCATCCAGACGGCCGGAAAGATCGCGGGCGTAGCTCGCCGCGTCCTTGAGGCAGGGAATCGCGTTATCAGCCGGGTGGCCAAATGGCTCGTGCTCGAAGATGACGCGGAACTCGGGGAGAAGCCACGGGACGTAGTCGTTGATGAAGCGAAGCGCGGACGCACGCCGGGCCGAGAATTCGGCACACAACCAGGCATCTGTTCTTTCGCTCGACTCAGGAAGGCCCGCGAGCCACTCGACGTCACGCCGAAGGTGGATGGCATCAGGCTTGCCGGCATCGTCCGCTACTGGCGCGCGGCGGTCGCTCCCGAGCATACGAAGCGCGGTGAACAACGACGGCTCGAGCAGCGGGCGGGTAAGAAGATCCAACGCACCGCCGTGCACGGTGTAGAGCGAGGCGAGGAGGTTGCCGCTGTCGACCGCCGATACCGTGAGCGGCGGAATCGCTTTCAGAGTCTCGATGTCATACCAGTTGTAGATATGGCCGCGTTGCTTCTCGAGGCGGTCGTATGTGGCAAGCGTAGAGAGTGTCGCATGCGCGTACTCGGGTAGCGTGAGAAACCCAAGCTCGAGCGCGGCCTGCCGCGTATTGAAGAGCATGCCAAGATTGGTGGGCGAAAGCTTGCGAACCTGCAGGAGATCTTTCTCTTCGACATTGTCAGGGATCAGCCAGTGGTTCTGTTCCCCTCCGAACTCCGAGAAGTAGCGCCAGATGTGGAGCGCCTGATCTTCAAGAAAGACGCGGTCTGCGGGAGCAAGCGGGCCGACCTCCCGAAGTGGAGGCGAGTTGAGCCAGGCTGCGATCGCCGGAGCCAGAGCCCAGAGAAGAAGAATAGGCGCAGCTACCAGAAGGGCGCGCGGATGATCGAGAAAAAGCAAGCCCGCGACGGCGAGCGAGAGCACGGGGGAGATCTGGAGATAGCGGTCAAGCGGCGTCTTTCGCCGGCCAAGCTCCGACTGTGCCGCAGTCTCCCATTCGAGCAGACGCTTTCCCGTCACAAATCTTCGGACCAGTGAGCGGCCGATGGCGTCAACCGAAAGCAACATTTGATGAGGAAGAAAGGCAAAGTTGAGAAGGGTGAAGCCGAGCGAGGTGAAGAAGGTCTTGAATCCCTCGGAGGCGGCGGTCGGACTCAACTTGAGAGCAGCGCGACCAAGGTTGAAGCCTAGTTGGACGAGCACCGGAAGGAGCAGCAGCGTCAGTGTGACGATGGTCCAGTAGAGCGCGCCACCCGGCAGAAAGAACCAGCCGCACACAAGCAGGAGGAAAGTGACAGGCTCAACCAGGCTGCGGCGGAGGTTGTCGAAGATCTTCCAGCGAGAGATGGTGCTGATAGGGTTCTCAACCATCCGGCCAGACTCGTCCGGCACGCGGTTGGTCAGCCACTGCGTGATCTGCCAGTCGCCGCGCACCCAGCGATGCTTCCGGCGTGTATGCGCCGAGTGATGCGATGGGTAATCGTCGATGACCTCGATGTCCGTGACCAGGCCGGCGCGGGCGTAAGCGCCTTCGATCAGATCATGAGAAAGGAGGGCATTCCGTGGGAAGCGCCGGTCAAGCACCTGGTGAAGAACTGAGACCTCGTAGATTCCCTTCCCCGTGAAGATCCCTTCGCCGAAGAGGTCCTGGTAAACGTCCGACACTGCGCGCGTGTAGATGTCGAAGCCGGTCTCTCCCGAGTAGAGCGCGGCCAAACGCGAGCGCGAGGCGGACGCAACACTGACCCCAACGCGCGGCTGCAGGATCCCGTACCCAGCAGTAACGATGCGGGAGCGAGGATTGACGATGGCCTGGTTCAGCGGATGAGCCATCGTGCCGACCATGCGTGCGGCCGTTCCGCGAGGGAGCTGGGTGTCGGAGTCCAGCGTGATGACGTAGCGCACATTGTTGAGAGCATGCATCGGCCCGGCTTTTACCGGAAAGCTGTCGTAGTCGTGGAGAAGCAGCTTGTTGAGATCGAGCAGCTTGCCGCGTTTGCGCTCCCACCCCATCCAGGCCCCCTGCCGGGCGTTGAACGTGCGGTGACGGTGCAGGAGAACGAACGAGCCTCCGCGCTCCTGGGCATACTTCGCGTTCAGCTCATCGGTGATGCGGACCGCCACCTCGACAAGTGGATCGCGATCACCCGGAAGGGGGCGAGATTGCGAATCCGGCAGATCGGTAAGGAGGCCGAAGTGAAGATTCGCATCCTGGTTCGAGAGATAGCGTGCTTCGAGGTCGTCAAAGGTCTCGCGCACCTGCGCCTCGTTGAGGAGCAGCGTCGGGATCACGACGAGTGTGGTCGCGTCCGAGGGGATACCTTCGGAGAAGTCGAGCTTCGGCAGAGACGTGGCATGGAGGAGCGCCGTGACGGCGTTGTTGATCAGATCGGCAGCGCCCTGCGTGGCGGGCAGAAGCGCGAGAAACAGCGCGACGATCACCCAGAAGAACGAGTGGTGCGGAACCAGTGGGGCGATGAGCGCGACGATGAGGAGGACTGAAACGAGAAAGATCCCGAGGATGTACACATCTTCGTTGTGCTTGAAGATGGCCGCGCGGAGCCGGGCCATAAACGGCGGATGGTAGCCAATCAGGCGGGAAAGCTCAGTGAAGCCCTGCTCAAAGAGGTAGTACCCAATGTGCGAGACACGGCGCGCATACCGAGGATCGGCATGGGTTGCTTGAGCAGCTTCGCGGGCGAGATTGAGCGCTGCCTGTGCGGTCTCCATCTCCGAAGCGTCGGCGTGACGGGCGAGCTCGGCCACGCGCAGCCGGTAGGCGTCACGGTTCTCCTCTTCCATTCGCGAAAACACACCGCCGGGATCGCTGGCGAGAATGGGCTGAAAGGGTACGAGCGGCTCAAGCACAGTCTGCCACTCGAACTGGTTGAGCCGGCGCAGGCTGTGCAGCGGCGCGGAGAAGGGGGAACGCTCGATCGGCGGGAGAGGACCGGCGGCGAACGCCTCGTCAGCGCGGTCAAGCACGAACTCCAACTGCGCCACCTTGAGAGCAGCCGGCAGCAGAAGGACCTCCCCGAGCATCAGCGTGTCGTACTTCTGTGCCGCGCCGACGTACGCGGCGAGCGATTCGGGCGACCAGATTCCGCCGGCGGCTGACAGGTACCCCTCGCCGAGATTCATGATGCGCGGGATGGTGCGGCCATCGGCGACGCGCACGTGCGGGAGCGGTGTGAACTCCGGCACGGAGGCGCGGACGCCCGTAAGCACACCTTCAAGGGCGCGGGTCGATTCCAGAAGTTCAAGCTGCGGTGTTAGCTCGTCAGTCGAGGCGATGGCACGGCACGCAGCGAGGCGATCTTTGAGGCGGACGCCAAGGCTCGTCAAGCGGCTCGCCAGATCCGAACTCTGATCCTTCTCGGGGACCACCAGCTTCCATTCGGCGGCAAGCGCGGCAGCATGCGCGCGAAGGGTCTCCTCGCTCACTGAGGGCGCCTCGGGAAGCGTGCCGGCCTGCGTCTCAGATAAGGGCGCGGTCAGTGGCAGGCCCTGTTCCTGCGCCGGATGTTCGTTGATCTCTGCCATGGTCTTCGAAGCGTTCCTTGTGTGTTCGATTTTGGTAGGCAGGGTTCCAGGTGCTGCAGTGGATCGTTTCAGGCAAGTGCACTACCGGTAGCTTGCGGCCTGCATTTCAAACATCTCCGCGTACAGCCCGCCGGCGCTGATCAGCTGCTGGTGATTGCCTTCCTCGATGAGCCGCCCGCCCGACAGAACGACGATCCGATCAGCCATGCGCACTGTTGAAAATCGGTGTGAGATAAGCAGCGCCATCTTACCCAGCGTGAGTTCAGCAAAGCGCTCAAAGACCTCGAGCTCGCTTTTTGCATCGAGCGCCGCCGTGGGCTCGTCCAGAATGAGGAGCTGGGCATCCCGGAGGTAAGCGCGAGCCAGTGCCATGCGCTGCCACTCACCGCCCGAGAGTTCAACTCCACCCTCAAAGCGACGACCAAGCATCTGGTCGTACCCGTGCTCCAGCTTCTTAACGACGGAATCCGCGAGGCTCTTGTGAGCGGCAAACTCAATATCCGTCTGCTGGTGCGGGCGGTCCACGCGGCCGACGGCTATGTTATCGCGCGCGGTCATCTCGTAGCGGACGAAGTCCTGGAAGATGACGCCGATCTCGCGATGGAGATCTTCGAGCTTATAGTCCCGGAGGTCGACACCGTCGAGCAGGATCTGCCCTTCGGTCGGGTCGTAGAGACGCGTAATCAACTTGACGACTGTAGTCTTTCCCTGGCCGTTTTCCCCGATCAGTGCGATGCGCTCCCCGGGGGAAAGCGTAAAGGTGAAGTTGCGCAAAACGGTGCGATTGGTACCCGGATACGTGAAGGACACATCGCGGAACTCGAATCCGCGTTTGATCGGCCGCGGCGCAGGGAGGCCATCCGGTTTGGACTGGACGGTTGGCTTCATCTCGAAGAACGCGATCAGATCCGTCAGGAAGAGCGCCTGGTCCGCTATGCCCGACGCAGTCGAAAACACCTGCTGGAGATTGGAGCTGGCCTGCTGAATAGCCGTCGTGAGAAACGTGAACTGTCCAATGTCGTAACCGCCGTGGATGGTGCGCCAGATCACGTAAACGTAGGCCCCGTAATACCCGAGGGTACCGATGATGCCCAGGAGGCCGCCGACGATCAGCTTCGAGCGAGAGAGCGCAACATCCTCACGGTAGATCTGATCCGCCAGCAGCTTGAACCTATCGGTGAAGAAGCTGCTGAGACCGAAGAGCTTTATCTCCTTTGCGCCTTCGCGACTGCCGGCGACCTGGCGGAGGTAATCCATCTGTCGCTTGGCCGGGGTCTGCCGGAAGTTCTTCGCGTAGCCGAGAAACGCGTAGTGAGTTTCGCCAAGAAACGACGGGAGAACGCCAAGAGCGAGCAGAAGGATCAGCCACGGGGAGGCCCAGGCAAGCGCGACCGAGAAGATCACGGTGGTGATCACCTGCTGCAACAGACGGCCCATCTGCTGAATCATCGCGAGGCGATCGGTCGCCTGCACGCGGGCACGCTCCAGCCGATCGTAGAAGACCGGGTTTTCGTAGGTGGTGAGGTCGAGGCGCGCAGCCTGGTCCATCACCTTGACGCTCACATACTGGGTGTAGCTATTCGCCAGCAGCGAGTCAGAGTAGTCGATCGCACGCGTGATCAGCCCGAGCACGAACATTCAGGACGACCTCGGCCAGCACAAGCTTCCAGAAGAGTGGCGACAGCGGCCGTCCGCGCAGGACATCGGCGATGCCGTTGACAATATACTGCGCGACCTTCGCCACCAGAAACGGAAGACTCGCGACGACCAGGCGAAGCATAATGCCCCAGGTGACGGTCGCGCGGCCAGAGGCCCACAGGATCCCGAGCACAGGGGGCATATTCCGCAGGGCGCGCAGACGCTCCCGCCACGGACTCTGGCCTCCGGTAGGTTCCTGGGTGTCGATCATTAATCCTTTTCGGACGTTGGCGATCGTTTCGTTAGTGGGACGCGAGGCGATGGGTGCGAGTTGGTTCGATCCGGTGCTTCGCGCGGACGGAGACGAGGGTACTGCACTCAACAGGGGCTTTCTAAGAAGCTTACTGCACCTTGCCCTGCGGGCGGAGCCGCCGGAGTTCGATAGCGCAGGCGATCGCGTTAGCAGCGGCGAGCTTCAGGTTATCGGTCGCGAGCCAGAGCCAATACCTGCGGCCGCCACCCTGTTCGCCGGCGGGACTGACGCGCGTGAGAACACCGCGCTGCCCGGAGGCGCTGAGATTACTGGGCGGATCGGACTCTTCGGTGACAAGCTCGATGTGCTCTCCGACCAGCGCCTCCTCCATTTGACTCACCGCGGCCGGATCACGAAGCTCCACAAGGACGGAAGCAGTGTGGCCGTGAAAGACAGGAGCGTGAATGAGCTGGAGATCAAGCGGCGGGAGCGCGCCGTTCGAGAGGGCGGCGTAATGACGCTCAATCCGGCTCTGCGCACCGGAAAGGGACGCCTTCGCGTCCTGGCCCAGCGCGGGAAGGAGATTGAAGGCGACCTGGGCATCGTACTGCTCACGAGGGAGGTCGTGAAACGAAAGAAGGCTCACCGTCTGCTGATGGAGCTCGTCCATGGTGGCACGGCCAAAGCCGGACGCGGGCTCAAGCACGGTCGCGACGATGTTGGAGATCGGAAGCCTGGAGTGGATGCGAGCTGCAAGGATAGCCAGCATGAGAGCCGCGGGATGAGCCGAGACCACCGCCGCCGTGTTCAGGTCGGGCAGCGGTGCAGGCCTGGCTCCCGTGGAAGGAACCGACCCGCTTGCGATTGGAGCCTGCACCCATGGCGCACGGACTAACACGCCAGGCTCGCCTTCAAGCGCGTCCGTGAGGTCGATAATGGCCGCGCCAGCCCGGCGGGCGCGTTTCCAGTGCTCGCGTGTGACCTCCTGTGCGCCGGCGAAGAAGACGAAGTCGAGGCCATCGAAAGAAGCCGAGGTGAGCCGCTGAATAAAGGACGCTTCGTCGCCGGCCGGAACGATCTGACCAGCGGCCTCTTCGGCGTCAAGCAATACCAGCTCAGCTGCGGAGAGTGTCGACTCTGCGAGCTCCTCGCTGAGCTCCTTTCCAAGAAGAGTGGAGGCACCGACCAGGCCGACACGCTGGGAGTTTGCTGCCATACTGCACGACCTCACAGGGATGTTGAAGCGTTCTAGAGAGAGTTCGAGTCTACCCCGAGGCTGGGCCCTAATGCCCGGAGGATAGGGAATGGCGTCGGCGGCGTTCCCACGAGTAAGCGAGCCGGGCGAGTACGCCGGACACGAGATAGCCGAGCGCCAGAACGACCAGAGCGTACTCCGAGAAACGAACAAGGATCGCACCGATCAGCGCAAGGAGGGCCAAAAGCTGGAACGGATGACGAGAAGCGAGATTGAGTTCCTTGCCGCTCCAGAACCGCCACGTGCTGACCATCAGAAAGCCCGTGAACAGAATAAGAAAGAGCCACAGAAGTGCGATCCACGGATTGTAGATCGGAGATCCATTGAAGCAGTGGATCACCGCAGCCAGGACTCCGGCGCCTGCAGGAATCGGCATGCCGACGAAGTACTTCCGGTCGGCCCGGCCAGGGTTGCGTGGCTGCGGGTTGACGCTGATGTTAAAGCGCGCCAGGCGGCTGGCACCGCAGATCAGGAACACGAAGCAGACAAACACGCCGAAGTGAATGATCTGGTCGCGGATCGCGGGGTGATTCGAGATGGGCAGCATCCGAAAGCCCCAGATATACGCAAGGATGCTCGGCGCCACGCCAAAGGTGATGACATCGGCCAGCGAGTCGAGCTCCTTGCCGAAGTCGCTGGTGGTTCGGGTCATCCGTGCGACGCGACCGTCCACGCCATCGAATAGGATGGCAAAGCCGATGGCGAGCGCGGCGCGATCGAAGTACGAGGGGTCGGCCGCGGATCCCTGGATGCTCTGAGTAATGGCGTAGTAGCCGGCCCCGATATTTCCCGCCGTAAACAGGGACGGCAGAACATACATCCCGCGGCTCGGGCGTCGTCGAACACGGGCGTCGTCTGCCCGGACTTCGTGGTGCGCTTCCATCAGGATCTCGTCGGTGATGCGGGGCTGGCCTTCGGAAGGAGGTGCGCTGGGATGACCCCGAGCACGGTGGAACCGCCCTTCACGCGGCTTCCGGTCTTGACCTTGAGGTCAGCCTCCGCCGGCATAAGAACGTCGACGCGAGAGCCGAACTTGATGAGACCGATGCGCTGTCCACGCTCCACCTTGTCTCCGACACGGACACGGCAGACGATTCGCCTGGCCAGGAGTCCGGCGATCTGTTTGAAGCCGACCTCGTATCCACCGGCGTCGATAACCACCATGGTCTGCTCGTTGTGGAGTACCGATTCCGCGTTCATGGCATTCATGAACTGGCCCTTGCGAAACTCGTACAGCTTCACGACGCCCGCTACCGGCGAGCGGTTGACGTGGACGTCGAAGACATTGAGAAAGATGCTGAGACGAAGGCGGCTGCCACTCGGCATCTCCAGCCAGTCAGCGGCCGTGACAACACCGTCCGCTGGCGAGACGATCTGCCCCGGACCCGAAGGAATCTCGCGCTTCGGATCGCGGAAGAACCAAAGAAAGAAGGCAGCCAGCAGCAGTGGAAGCACCGCCAGAAAGATCATGTGCGTCAGCATCCAGATGAGCCCGGCTACGACGCCCAGGGCCAACGCGTACAGGAGACCATCTCGAACCATAAGTCCTCCATTATAGGGGCGTCGATGCCGGCCGAAGTTAACGGCCCGTGGAACGCAGATACCCCCTGCCCCACCGAGTGCCTTCGCGAACTCGTCAGAGGTGTAGCTCCATCAGGAGGGCATCGTCCGAGGGGTTGCTGTAGTAGAGCGGGCGCAACCCGGTGCTCTCGAACCCGAGTGACTGGTACAAGCGAATGGGTGCCGCACTCGCCGACCGGACCTCCAGTGCGATGGTCGAGGCACCCTCGCTGCGCACCCAGTCGAGAGTGGACCGGCAGAGGGCTCGGCCAACTCCGAGCCTGCGTGCAGCAGGAATGACCGCGAGGCTTTCAAGCTCGGCTGGCATCTCCGGGGGCAGCCCGAGGTACACAACACTGAACCCGAGGAGCACGTCTTCCGCTACGGCGACGAACAGTCGGCGAGAGCCAACCTCAGAGATCGTCGCCTCATAGCTTGCGCGAGACCAGTGCGGAGCCTCGGGGACGCTGCGCTCGAGCGCGAGCACCGCGTCCAGGTCAGCACCGGTGCCTCGACGGACCTGCCACGCGGTGGTCACGTCTGGGCAGCGCGCCGGCGAAGATTTTCAAGAACCTCCAGATCGGTCCGGCGAAGGTAATTCGGCTCAGTCGTGAGGAGGTCCGCAAACCCTTGCCGCTGGATCTCTGTAAGGACGAGCGGGACAGCGTCGGCGGCGGTGAGGGGGGCAACAAGGGTCAGAGGGAGCTCGGGCAGACGCGACGGAACTGCCGGCTCGCACGCAACGGCTCTGCCTCCGACGGCTGCTGCCTGGAGCAGGTCCTCCCGGTTCAGCAGGCTTTCAAGCGGAGGCTCGCCGGGGGCGAACCTCCCGTAGAAGAACTCGGTTCGGCCGGCGTCGAGAACGGCATGCACCCTCTCGGTCGGCGAGGCGGCCCCCTTGCCGGCGAGAACAGCCAGCCGCGAGACCGTGACCAGCGGCAGTTCCGCCCCTTCGCATAACCCCTTTGCGACAGCAAGGCCGATCCGCACCCCAGTAAAGGAACCAGGGCCGGAGACCACGGCGATCGCCGCAAGATCTCGCAGCACCCAGCCGAGTTCCATCATCCCCCTCCGAAGTTCCGGGAGTAGACATTCCGAGGCGGTGCGGCCTTCGAGCGTGACGAGGTGGTGCCGCCAACCACCCGCAGAGACGCTGACTATCTCCTCCGACGAGACGAGCTCTGAGCCGTCAAGGAGGTCGAACGACGCGTCTGAGCCGCAGGTATCGATGATCAGGAGCTTCAGTGCTGGCCTCCGAGGGCGCGCCAGGTGCGGCCACGAGCAGTATCGAGTGAGGTCGAACCCTCGCCCCGATCATATCGGTCAGGCTAGTACGCACGGAGCCCGCGCCTGCGGTTATGACGATCTCCTCGCCCGCCCAGCGTTGCGACCGGCCGGTGGTCCGATCACATCTTCCTCCCCAGTCCTGAGAGGTCCGGTCAGGAGAGCGGGTTCACGATGCTTGACAGCTCCCGACCGCTTGCCGCTATCCTCATCCTCACGTCGGGAACGGGGTTTTGGCTGTGTGTTCCGGTTGCGCACCACCGGGGGTGCCGCCTTGGCCGGGGAGTCAATACTTCACTATGGCAACAAGGGTCGCTGGGAGATCGGCTTCAGGGTTCACGAGCATGGCTGCGCCGAGCTCCAATACCCGGTGGTTCGTCTGTGGCCTGTTGTTTCTGGCCACGACGATCAACTACATGGATCGTTCGGTGCTATCGCTGATCGAGCCGGCACTCCATGATCTCCCGTTTATGGGGTGGGATCCTGCGCAGGACGCCACACACCAGCAGGTCTTCAACAATCATTTCAGCACCATCCTTACCTACTTCCAGATCGCGTACGGGATCGGGCTCCTGACGGCAGGTCGTCTGATCGACAGGCTGGGGACAAAGCTCGGCTATGCTCTGGCAATCGGCGTGTGGGCGCTCAGCTCGATGGGGCACGCGATGGTTGGCTCGGTCGCCGGCTTTTGTCTCGCGCGGTTCATGCTCGGGTTGGGTGAGTCGGGCAACTTCCCTGCCGCGATCAAAGCCACCACCGAGTGGTTCCCTTCCGAGGAACGTGCGCTCGCGACGGGCTTGTTCAACTCCGGGGCAAATGCGGCCTCGCTGGTCGCACCATGGCTGATCCCGATTGTTACCATCAAATTCGGTTGGCACGCGGCCTTTCTAACCACCGGATCCATGGGGCTCGTCTGGCTCGTGGTTTGGCTGCTATTTCCGTACAACCGGCTTCGCCGTGGAGCGACGGAGAGCCAGGAGCGGTTGAACCCGGTGCTGGCCGGGACCGGGCAGAGCGGCTTCTTCCAGCTATTTGGGAGACTGAGCAGGCAGCGAGGCGTCTGGGCCTTTGCGATCGCTAAAGGGATGACCGACCCGATCTGGTGGTTCTACCTCTTCTGGCTGCCGAAGTACTTTCATGAGACGTATAACCTCGACCTGAAGCATCTCGGGCCGCCCATCATCATCGTTTACTTCTGCTCGAGTTTCGGGTCCATCCTTGGCGGCGCTCTCTCAGGCATCCAGATGAAACGCGGACACTCCGTGAACTACGGACGGAAGTTCGCGATGCTGGTCTGTGCGCTGCTCGCGCTTCCCGTGATGCTGGTTCCCTACGCCCACACCGTCTTCGGCGGCAACGTATGGCCGGCGGTGGCGCTGCTGTCGCTCGCGACGGCTGCTCACCAGGGCTGGTCGGCTAACCTGTTCTCTACCCCGACGGACATGTTTCCTTCGACAGCGGTGAGTACCGTCGTTGGAATCGGTGGAGCGGCCGGGGCGATCGGCGGTGCCATCTTCACGAAGTTCACAGGGGCCGTCTGGACCTCGCACCCATTCCTGATCTTTCTGCTCGGGTCCCTGGCCTATGGCATGGCTTTGATCATCTTCCAACGACTGGTGCCGCGCCTGGGAGTTCCGGCGGAGGTCTGATCTACGGCAAGACCGGCCTAAGCAGATCGCCCGCTCATCAGCGATCCTGAGCCGTGTTACCCTTCTCCAGATTTTGAAACCGGGAACCTCGATTGAAGCGAGAGGCGCAAGAGAACGGAACGGGGCACAGCCAGCTGACGATGCAGGTCGTGGAGCACGTCCGCGGCCTCATCCAGAGCGGTGACGTCCGTCCTGGAGATCGGCTTCCTCCGGAGCGCGAGCTGGCCCGAAAGCTGAAGATCAGCCGCTCGAGCCTGCGTGCTGGCATCGGTTTTTTGGCGGCAATGGGTGTGCTGAGGAGCCGTCATGGCGCCGGTACCTTCGTCTCGGACGGCCCACCTGCGCTCGATGCGAGCTCACTTTCGGTACTGGGCACACTCCATAACTTCCTTCCCTGGCAGATGTTTGAGGCGCGCCTCGTCATCGAGGCAAACGTGGCCGCGTTGGCAGCGGAGCGCGCGACCGACGAGCATATCGCCGAGCTCGCCGAAGAGGTCGCCGAGATGTACGCGGCGCTCGCGGACCCGCAGGAGTACCTGATTCACGACGTCCGGTTTCACCGCACCGTAGCGCGTGCCGCAGGCAATCCGATCCTGGCGGCTCTGATGGAAACCATCACCGTGAGTCTCTATGACAATCGGCGAGTGACCGCGGACAACTCACAGGACCTGAAGGAAGCTGCGGAGATGCATCGGGACATCTACCGCGCTATCCGGTCACGCAACCCGTCGCAGGCTCGACAGATGATGGAACGCCACCTCAACCTCGCGCGTGCCGCGCAGGATGCCGAGCGCGAGAGCAACAGGTCTGCGGCAACCGAGCCGGGATCCCCCGCCGAGACCGGCAATGCGGAACAGCTGGGACCCGATCCGCAGCGCTCATCGAACACGATGAGCCCGCTCTCCTAGAGCCCCGGAGTACCCCTTCGGCCGAGCTGAGAGCCCTGCTAAACTGGCACTGACCACCCTCCATGCCAGACACCTCCCAGAAGTTTTACCTGACGACGCCGATCTACTATGTCAACGCACGTCCGCACATAGGCCATGCCTACACGACGATCGTGGCGGATGTCCTTGCGCGGCGGCACCGGCTGCTCGGCGAAGACACGTTCTTCCTGACCGGAACTGACGAGCATGGGCAGAAGATCGAGCGCTCAGCCGCGGCGGCGGGTGTGCCGCCTCAGCAGTTCGCCGACCAGGTTTCAAGCAGCTTTCGCCAGCTCTGGGATCGCATGGGGATCACCTACGACGACTACATCCGGACGACGGAGGATCGGCATAAGCTCGGCGTACAGAGACTCTTCCAGCTCCTCAAGGATCGCGGGCACATCTACCTCAGCACCTACACGGGGCAGTACTGCGTCTCGGATGAGGCCTATGTCGATGGCCCCCCGGGCGTGCGCTGTCCGGACTGTGGCCGCGTAACGGAGACTGTCTCGGAGTCGAACTACTACTTCCGGCTGTCGACCTTTCAGCAGCCCGTGATCGAGTTGATCGAGTCCGGCAGGCTCACGATCCAGCCCGAGTCTCGACGCAACGAGGTGCTTAGCTTCCTGCGCTCGGGGCTGAAGGACCTTTCGATCTCCCGCACCAGCTTCCGCTGGGGAATTCCTGTTCCAGGCGATGAAGCGCACGTGATCTATGTGTGGCTCGATGCCCTGGCGAACTACATGACGGCCATCGGCTATGGATCGGACGATCCTGCCGCCGAAGCGAAGTTCAAGCACTACTGGCCGGCTGATCTCCACCTCGTGGGCAAGGAGATCATCCGTTTTCACTGCGTCTACTGGCCGGCGTTTCTCCTGGGCGCAGGGCTGCCCACGCCAAAGGCCATCACGGCTCATGGATGGCTGCTCTTTGAAGAGTCCAAGATGTCGAAATCCCGTGGCAACATCGTGCGCACGGAGACGATCCTGGATGGATTCGGCCAGCAGCTCTACGGCACACAGTTCCCGGAGTCGGCCGATCGCGAGCGCGACCTGTTTGCAACCGATGTGCTGCGCTATTTCCTTCTCCGAGAGATCCCCTTCGGGCAGGATGGAAGCTTCTCCTTCGACGCCATGATTGGCCGCTACAACTCCGACCTGGCGAACGGATATGGAAACCTGGTAAGCCGGACCCTGAGCATGATCAGCCAATACCGCGGCCGGATGGTTCCACAGCCCTCTCCATCCATACGCTCGACCCCTGCGATTCAAGAAGTCGCTGCAACCCTCGGCTCCGAGACGGACACATACGCGCGGGTACGCGCAGCAGCGGTCACCACAGCTCAGACGTACAACGCGTGCATGGACCGCGGCGAATTTTCGCTCGCGCTCGAGGCGCTCGGCAGCGGCATCGGGCATGCGGACTCGCTTCTCACGCAGAAGACCCCTTGGAAACTCGCGAAGCTCGAGGACGCGGAAAGCCAGGCGGAGTTGAGCGACGTCCTGTACACGGCTGCGGAATCCATTCGCATTCTTACCGCTCTGCTCTACCCCATCCTTCCGTTTGCGACCGCAAGGGTCTGGGCACAACTGGGGCTTGGGCCGATCGATGAGGCCGCCGGGCGCGGTGAGTTGAAGACTCTTCAGTGGGGTGGGCTTGAGCCGGGCACCAGGCTCGGTGCGCTGGCTCCAATCTTTCCAAGAGCTGAGAAGGGACTGGCACAGGTGATGGCAAACATCGAACAGAGCAACGCTCCACTTACGGATGTCACGGCACAAACGGATGCGCAGACCAGTGGACAGACAGAGTTTCAAGAGGCTCCGCTGGCTTCGGTGGATGGGCAGACTCCGTTGGCGCCGGAAGCCACCGACGGGCCATATCCGGGTCTTCCTGGAACGCGCAACATCCCGGCACCTTCGAAGCTGAGCAACGAGACCACCACGGCAGCGGCGGCCACGCAGCTCGATCCGACCCACCCGGCGGCACCACCGCGCACCTCGGCGATCGAGGAGCGGGACCCCATCGCACAGGTCGGCGGCTCAGCATCGCCCACCGCGGAGCTCCATAAGACGCCATCGCACCAGCAGGCGCGGGCCTCTGGACCATTTGCCACGCAGGCCTCAGCGCAGCCGATATCCGAGGCATCAGCAGATGCGAGCCCGCAGATCACAATCGACGACTTCGCCAAGGTGGAGCTTCGCGTCGCCAAGATCCTCGTCTGCGAGCGCATCCCCAAGGCCGACAAGCTGCTTCGGCTCGAGGTGGATCTCGGCTACGAGCGACGGCAGATCCTGTCCGGAATCGCCGAATGGTATACGCCGGAAGAGCTGCTCGGACGAAAGATCGTCGTCATTACAAATCTTGCGCCCCGAAAGATGCGCGGCCTCGAATCCCACGGCATGCTGCTGGCCGCATCGTCAGGTGACACCGGAAAGCCTGCCCTGGCCACCTTTGCGGATTCCGACGCAGTTGAGGTCGGCGCGCGGCTGAAGTAGCTGATCGAAGCCGGACCCATCAGTGCCCGAGGTCGCCGCCAATCGCGATCACGACGTACTTCGCCGGTGACTCACCCGCGTTCCGGACAGTGTGCGAGGTACCCAGCGCAACATAGATGACGTCGCCGGGACGAACTCGGTCAAGCTTACCGTCGTGTAGATACTCAAGCACGCCCTCCTGCACAAGGATGAACTCGGAGTGCTTCGAAACGTGAGGCGCGTTCGGCGCACTTCCGACCGGCAGCGTCGACTCATGCACATCGACAGGCTCTCCTGTGAGCAGCACCCCCCGGACGGCGTCGCGACTCTCCCCGCCGTTTGCCATCCGCCGCAACGGCATGGCGTCCGCCCGAAACACTCTCCCTTCCTGGAGCCTAGGAGCTTTGGCAACTTGCGCGCACACACCAGGGGCAATCAGGGCTGCTGCAACAGCCCCGCAGAGATCACGGCGGCGGCGGCGATCGATCGTTTTCATCGTGCTATCGTACTGCGGCCCCGTCGCTTGGTACCCTTGAACGCATGCACCTGGTTGACTCTCATGCTCACCTGGATCTGTACGGGGAAGACCGCGATGCGGTACTAAGGCGCGCTGCCGCAGCCGGTGTCGGGACGATCCTGGCGATCGGCATCGGAGATGGCCCGGACACGATGGAAAGAGCTCTGGAGCTTGCAAGAGCCCGTGAGCTCGTGTCCGATCCGGCACTCCCTCAGATCTTCGCCACGGTTGGCATCCATCCGGATGAAGCGGCGCGCGCGACACCTGAAGCGCTCGAAAAACTGGCACGCCTGCTCGCCGATCCGCTGTGCATCGCCGTCGGAGAGATCGGGCTGGACTACTACCACGTCGAGAATCCGGAGCCCGCCGAACAGCGCGAAGCGCTTCTCGCCCAGATGGCGTTGGCGGCCAAGGCGTGCAAACCGGTAATCATTCACTGCCGGACCTCCGAGCTGGCCACCCCGCAGGCCAAGGCGCGCTTCGGTGAGGCGGACGCGTGGCAGGACCTGCTCGCGGTAGTCTCGGAACACTGGCAGCCAACGGGGCAACCTGGGGTGATGCACTGCTTCTCCGGTACGGCAGAGCAGGCGCAAAGATCCGTTGCAGCCGGGTTCTACATCTCCTTTGCAGGCAACCTGACCTACCCCCGGGCGGAGGGGATCCGCGAAGCAGCAAAGGCGGTGCCACTTGATCGGCTGCTGGTTGAGACCGACGCACCCTTTCTCGCTCCAATACCGCATCGCGGCGAGCGAAATGAGCCGGCGCTCGTGGCGCTCACGGCGGACGCCCTGGCAGCCCTTCGCGGCATCTCAACCGAAGAGCTGGCCCAGGCAACGACGGCCAACTTCTTCACGCTCTTCCCAACAACAAGGTCCTGACATAATGGAACCGCAGATCAAGAGAGAAGGATAAGGTTTATGGCAGCGGATAACAGCTTCGATGTAGTGAGCAAGGTCGACCTCCAGGAGGTGAAGAACGCCGTCGAACAGGCGACCAAAGAGGTGAACGCGCGCTTCGATCTCAAGGATTCGAAGTCGAAGATCGACGTGGAGGGCACGGACGTCATCCAACTCGCCAGCCAGGACGAGTACACGCTCAAGGCCGTCACCGAGATCCTGGGGCAGAAGCTCGTGAAGCGCGGCGTGTCGCTCAAAAATCTCAGCTATGAGAAGGTCGAGCCAGCCTCCAACTCTTCCGTGCGCCAGAAGATCAAGCTGCAGCAGGGCATCCCGTCCGACAAGGCGAAGCAGATCGTGGCGCTTATCAAAGACTCCAAGAAGAAGGCGCAGGCGTCCATCCAGGGCGACACAGTGCGGGTGGTGAGCAAGGATCGCGACGTGCTCCAGGAGGTCATGAGCCTGCTTCGCGGAAAGGACCTGGGGGTGGACCTCCAGTTCACGAATCTGCGCTCCAACTAACCGCGCTCTGTTGCCTCACTTCTAAATCTCTCCCAAAATTGAGCAATATAGCGGGGCGGGAGTAAAGGCATTCCCTCCCCAAGCCGATGGAGCCATGCTGGTAGTCTGACATTCAAGAGTGAGTACCCTCTCCATCTCGAGCGCAAAGGAAGTATTCGATCTTCTCCGGGAAGATCTGGAGGCCGTGGAGCGCGAGTTTGCCGCACAGTCCGCCTCCGAGGTCGAGGTCGTCACGGAGATCGCCTCTTACCTCATGGCAGGCGGCGGCAAGCGGATACGGCCGATGCTGCTGCTGCTCTCGGCTAAGGCGCTCGGAAGCAACGCACCCGGTCGAATACGGCTCGGAGCCGTGGTCGAAATGCTCCATACGGCGACGCTGGTCCATGACGACATCATCGATGAAGCGGACATCCGCCGTGGACGGCCCAGCTCAAACACAACCTGGGGCAATGCCAAGTGCGTGCTCGCGGGCGACTGGCTGTACATGCAGTCCTTCGCTGCGGCGCTCGAAGAGCGGAACTTCCACGTTCTGGACCTTCTGATCTCGCTCACCCAGCAGATGGTCGAAGGCGAGCTGTTACAGATTCAGAAGCTTGGCCACCTGATCAACGAAGAGGAGTACTTCGACCTTATCTACCGCAAAACGGCCTGCCTCTTCAAAGTGTCAATGCAGCTGGGCGCGGCGCTCTCATCCGTGGGCAAAGAGGTAGACTCCCAGATCGGCGAGTACGGTCGAAATCTGGGGCTCGCGTTTCAGATCGTGGACGATGTGTTGGATCTGACGGCAGCCGAAGGTGTGCTGGGCAAACCGGTCGCGAGTGATCTGCGCGAAGGCAAGGCGACCCTGGCGGTGATCCATGCTCTCGAGCGGGGCACGGGCGCGGATCGCGAAGCGATTCGAACAGTCCTGGCCGACCGGAGCTTCAAACGCGTCTCGCACGGGCAGATCATCGAGATTCTTGAGCGCCATGGATCGATCGAGTACGCAATGGATACGGCCTGCGCCTATGCGGAGGCAGCGCGACTCTCCATTGCAGAGTTGCCGGACTCTGAGGCGAAACGTGCGCTTCTCTGGATGCCCGGGTTTGTAACCACCAGGGACCGTTAGACCACAGCTTTCATTCTGAGTCTGGGGTCGGATCAAGTGCTGTCGGCTGCATCTTGCCAGACGAGCTTTCGATCAGCACTTCGATTCTCCCCTCGGCGCTGTCGAGCTCCTTCTTGCAGGCCTTCGAAAGACGCACTCCCTCTTCGAAGAGCCGGACCGAATCCTCGAGCGTCAGTTCCCCACGCTCGAGCTGCTCGACGACGGACTCCAAGGCCGTAAGCTGTTCCTCAAAGCTTGCCATCTGGTGCTCCTGGCCCCGTTCTCGAGCCTTCCGAATTTGCTGGCACCAAGAACCTCAAGAACTGCTGCCGCTGCCGAATACTTACCGAATGGTGCGCTCACCTGGACGCCCTGGACGTGCGCCCGAACCTGGCGGAGCATCTCCTGCGCGATGCTGACACCCTCCGCGCGCGACGCCTCAGGAGTTGTAAGCGCGGACATGCGCGCAAGGATCTCATCCGGCATGCTGACGCCCAGATCGTTCTTCATGAACTGCGCATTCTTGAAGCTGGTCAGCGGCCAGATGCCCGCGATCACCGGAATCCGGAACTGCTCGATCCTGCGAAGGAACACCTCCAGCAGGCTGAGATCGAAGACGGGCTGAGTGATGCAGAACTCGGCTCCAGCCTCGACCTTTAGCTCGAATCGCCGGATCTCCTGCTCGATGTCCGCAACCCCTGGATTGGCTGCGACACAGACGGTGAATCCCGTTGAAGCCCCGATCGAGCTCCGGCCGATATCCATGCCGTGATTCATGCCTTGCACGATCCGTACCAGTCCGATCGCGTCCACGTCGAATACGGCCGTAGCGTTGGGGTAGCTCCCCATCTTGGGCGGGTCGCCCGTGAGACACAGAATGTTTTTGAGGCCGATCGACGACGCTCCGAGGAGGTCGCTCTGGATGCTGAGCATGTTTCGATCGCGGCAGGTGTAATGGAGCACTGTCTCGATCCCAACGTGCTGCTGGATCTGCACGCAAAGACTCTGTGCGCTCATGCGGGCGCTCGCTCGGGGGCTGTCCGGCACGTTGATGGCATGGACGCCAAGGCGGTAAAGATCGGCCGCGCCTTCGAGCTCCTTGCTGCAATCAATCCCGCGCGGCGGAACGATCTCGACGAGGGTGCAAAACTCCCCGGCAGCGATAAGGGCTCCGATCCGCGAGCGCTCCGCCAACGGGGGCGGCTGGATCTCACTGACCACCTCCGCCCCGCTCTGCTTCTCAACGGCCTCTGCGCCGGCCTCCTGAGCCTCCATCGCGCGAAGAGCCCCGCGCATAGCGCGGATGTGAGCCGGCGTTGTGCCGCAGCAACCGCCCACAAACGATGCTCCCGCGCGGACGGCCTTGCGGGCAAAGCTGCCCATGTACTCAGGCGAGGTCATGTAGATCGCGCGTCCGTCAACTGCCTTCGGAACACCGGCGTTGGGCATGGCGGCGAGGGGCACCGCCGTTACTGCCCGCATCCGCTCGATCACCGCGAGGATGGTCTGGGGGCCGTCGCTGCAATTACAGCCGATCGCGTTGACCCCGAGTGCCTCAAGCCGCCTGGCGATCACCTCGGGTGAGGAGCCGTCCAGCGTATCTCCGCCTGCTTCGACAGTGACCATGACGATCAGGGGCAGATCCGGCGCGGCCGAGTGAGCGGCCCGCACCACGGCCTCGGCCTCGGCGAGCGACTGAAGCGTCTCTGCAATCAGGACATCGGCTCCGATACCCGGTCCGCCCTCGGCGAGAGCCCGGATCTGCTCGGCAAAGGCCTTTTCAGCGTCATGCTCAGAGACCTCCTGCCCGCTTCCGATGCGAATGCCGAGCGGGCCGATGGCCCCAGCCACGTAGATCTCAGCCGACTGCTTGGAGCGAATCTCATCAGCGCACTGCCGAGCGATCCGGACGCCCGCACGATTGATCTCCTCGACCTTGTCCCGAAGACCAAAGTGGTCCAGCCGAAAGCGGTTGCCGCCGAAGGTGTTGCTTTCGATCACCTGGGCGCCTGCCTGGAGATACTCCTCATGAATGGAGCGCACGAGCTCCGGTTGCGAGAGATTCAACTCATCGAAGCATCGGTTGATAAAGATCCCACGCGAGTAAAGCATCGTGCCCATCGCGCCGTCGCAGAGAACCGTTCGCCGCGCAAAGAGATCCCAGGCGCCGGAGCGTTGCTGCTGCTCAATCTCAGTCACGGTCGTGCTCACGTTCGGCCTCATCCCTTCGTCTGACGCGGGTGTCCTTCTCATCTTAGGCCATCGCCGGACCCTTCCCAAACAGCAGAGTTCAGGGCTGCTTCGCGGGCAATCCGGGGAGCACGCTTTGGTATACTTAGCTCGAATCACACCAATGAGATCGCCTTGCCGAGCCGAGGTTGGAGCTGTTTACGTTGAAGAATCGTAGTTCGTTCGCCAAGTCCTTCCGCGGGCAGTGCATCACCGGCATTCTGATCGCTCTTGCAACCCTGGGTCTCACCTCGTGTGGTCAGCAGTTCTACAGGTTTCCTGAATACACCTTTGCCGGGCGACCCATCCCTCCGAGCCAGCTTGCCAACCGCGTCATGGTCTCCGTCACGGTCAATGGCTCTTCGGGAAATCTGCAGATCCTCGATGCTCTGCGCGACATTCGCAACAACGTCCAGGATACGATTCGGCAGTTCTCAATCAGTGGATACGCAAGCGGCCTGCCCACCCTGATCCTGAACTTCCCCGAGCAGGTGCGCGGCTACGTGTACTCGGATTCGGATGGCAGCCTCACCGTGGTCAACTACAGCACCGAGGCGAGCTCAGGACCGGCGGGAACTCTCCCCGCTCGCTCTTCATCGATCGCCGTCCCAACCAGCTTCAACGCGGTCTACTCGGCGGAGGAGACCGCTGGGCAGATGGTGGTGCTCGATAACACCACCTCAAGGGCATATGCGCTCAATCTGCCCAACGTCTACCGCGTCGCCGTAAACCAGGGCAACAGCGTGGTTCTGGCGATGGTGCGGAACTCGGATGCCCTGTACCGCCTCGTCAAGCTCAATTCGAACCAGGCCTCACCGCCGGGAGCCGTCGACTGCCAGCCCTATGACGTACCGGTCTACTGCGTCGTTCCGGTTCCGGGGACCTACTCCCGCCCCATAGGGGCATACTTCTCGCTCGACGGCGCAACAGCCTACGTGCTGAACTGTGGGCAGGAGTGCGGTGGCGCCACCTCGGGAGTGACGCTGGTGCAGCAGGCTCCCCTGAACGTGAACCTCGTTCCAACCTCGCTTCCCTACCCCTCGCCACAGGTCGCCACAGTTCCCGTCCCAGGCGGTGCAACCATCTCTGTCTCGGATGGATCGACGCTTTATCTTGCCGGCCAGCAGCTCCAGCCAGACGGCCTCTTCGCGGGCTTCCTGTCGACCTTCAGCCTGGCCACAAACACGGTGACGGGCCAGTATCCGATCTCAGACGGCAACCACACGCGGCTGCTGTTTGCGGACGACAACACCTTGTGGGTCGGATCGCAGTACTGCGCCACGGGAGAGCGGGCGAAGCGCTTCGCTGCAGGCGATACCACTCAGGCCGCCAACTTCAACTGCCTTACACGCTTCGATCTCGGCGCCAAAACCACACAGATCGTGCCGACCGTAAATCAGGGATCCTCGGCCGTAAACGTGCCGTATCCGAACGAGAACGGCAATCTCTTCTACTACGGCGACCTTACCGGTCTTTGCTGGGTACAGAACCTGCACAAGGTCTACACCGCGTACGGTGGACAGGTTCACGCGTTCAACACGGCCGACGGCTCGGAGATCAACAACTACAACATCACGGTGCAGGGCACGGCTCTCGACGTGGCCTACATGGACGCCCTCACAAACGCGGCCGACTAGTGCCGATGGAAGCGTCCCCTCGCGTAGACATCCTCGCCATCGCCGCGCACCGCGATGACGTCGAGCAGACCTGTGGCGGGACCCTCCTCGCGATGGATGCCCTGGGATGGAAGACCGGCATCCTGGACCTGACGCGCGGCGAAGCAGGCACACGCGGAACCGCAGAGGAACGCGAGGCGGAGGCCAACGAGGCCGCGCGGATCCTCAGGGTATCGCATCGCTCCGCCCTCGATCTCCCCGACGGCAACGTTCAGAACACGTACGAGAACCGGCTCAAGATCGCCGGTGTCCTACGCCTACTCCGGCCACGCGTTGTCATCCTTCCCTACTGGCAAGGACGACACCCCGACCACTACACCTCCGCTACCCTTGGCTACGAGGCGTGCTTCGTAAGCGGGCTCTCCCGCGTGAACACCGAAGGTGGCCTGCCGCCGCACCGGCCATACAAGATCCTCTATGCCTCCCTCTATGCCGATGTGCGACCGACCTTTGTCGTCGACATCTCGCCCTTCGTGGAACCGCGACTAGCCTCTCTGCTCGCATACCGGTCTCAGTACGCCGACCAAAAGCAGGGTGGAGGACTGTTCGTTCCAGAGGAAGAGATTCGGGAGCGCACGCTGGCAACAGCCCGCCACTACGGCCTGCTTGCAGGCGTCCGATACGCCGAGCCGTTCGTACAAAAAGAGGTCGCCCTGGTGGACGACATCGTGCGGCTCCCGGTGCAATCGATCTGAGATGTTGGCCCGAATCAGACGATCAGCGTCTACGACGCTCGCTAACGATACTCTGCATCGGTACCTCGGGGATCGGCACCGGCGCCCCTTTGCCCGGTGTCGCCGCCACGACCTTGTTGTGGCCGCTGCGCTTCGCCTCGTAGAGTGCGGCGTCGCTCTCATCGAGGAGATTCTGCCAGTTCCAGCCACATTCGTCCGTTGACGAGACGCCAAAGCTGGCACGCACGTGAATCGTCTCTCCTCGATAGCGAATGCCGAGAGCTTCAACCTGTGAGCGCAGACGCTCGGCCACAGTGAGAGCCTCCTGCCGTTCGGTGTCAGGCAGAAGAATGCAGAACTCGTCCCCACCCATGCGGGCGATGGAGTCTCGATCCCGCACCGCCTCCTGGAGACTGGCCGACACGGCCTGCAGAACAGCATCGCCGCCACCGTGGCCCATCTGGTCATTCACGCGCTTCATTCCGTCGAGGTCCATCGAAATCACCGAAAGTCGGCCTCGGAGTCGCATTGAGCGGAAAGTCTCTTTCACAGCGATGCGCTTGAAGGCCCAGCGATTGAGAAGGCCCGTGAGCTCATCGATCTGCGCGCGCCAGAGGAGCTCCAGCCGGAGCTTGCCCGTCGCGATCAGGAGAAACCCGAAGGCCGTAGCGCTGCTGGCCAGGAGCATGCCGCACAGCCACACGGCCTCGACCTCCCGCTCCGCGCTGATGAATCCGGGTGTCCCGTAACGAAGTGTCACCGCCACGCGAAGCAGATGGACCAAAGCGTAGATGGAGAGAACGACGCCAGTGAACCAGCCCGCAGGACGCACGCCCTCGCCCGAAAAACTAAAAAGTGCCGAAGCGATCAGGGCCGTCTGGACACCAAGGATCGCGTCCACCAACAGCGAAGCCGCAGGGTAGGAGACCGAGGAGTTCAGGAAGAAGAACGAACCGGCGGCCGCCAGGATCAGGAGAACGATCTGGAGGCGCCAAAGCAGGTAGCTCCGGTCCAGCAGCTCCGCAAAGCTGCGGTGCAGCAGCAGGAGGCCGGTAACCATCAGAGTGGCGGCAGATGCGACCGTGACCGACGGGGGGAGGTAGCCGGTAGACGCTTGCGCCATGATGGCCAGCGCCCATGCAAGATTTCCAGCCGCGAACCAGTTCGCAGCCTTGGTCCCTCCATACATCCGCGCACTCACAACGATGACCCCCGCGTACAGGGCAAACAAGAGCGCGTTGATGACCAGGAGAGCGTAGATCTGCATCAGAGCCGTTCCCTCGTCGCCGAGGAAGTATTGAGGCGCCGGTCCGGAACCAGCGGTCGAGAAGTCTTCGGGAGCAACAGATCCCTCCAGGGTGAGCTACGCAGGACAACAGCAGTACAGGGACGTCTAAGCGCTCAGCCTCCCGGTTATCGCGGAGTTCGACGCCTGGAGGGTCTCTTGGGAAATCTGTAACCGTTCGGTTACAAATTGCACCAGTTCCTCGGTTACGTAAGTCGATGGTCGCATAACCAGCACGGGAGTGCCACGATACAAGCTGCTCGAGATCCCCTTCCATGGGTGATCCCGAAGGTTTGCACCAGAACCTGCCGGCTCCGGAATCAGGATCGCATCCGCGCGGTCAAGGTAGCGCCGGGCAGAGTCCTTGAAGTCGCTGACGGCCGGATCCAGAACGCTGAGATAGAGATCAGGCCTCAAGAAACGTAGGATGCTGTTGGACTCGATCAGAGTGTTCTGCGAACATTCGATTTCCTTGCGAATACGTGGCATCGCTTCCACAAGCTGGCCCTGGCGGGTCCGGACCCAGAGCGAGCGGACGGCGCCGGAGGCGAGGTACCGGCCAGAGTCGGTACTGCCTGGCTCCCGCTCTTCGCTGATCGCCACCGTATGGTCGGCGGTCTCGCAATCACAAGGCTTGCCGTTGGCCGAGCACACCCCATGCCCGAACTGGGTCACCTTGATCGCTGTCCAGCCCATGGGAGCGAGAGCAGAGATAAGGCCGGCGACCACCCCGGTCTTCCCGATGTTTCTCGAGTGTCCGCCGACGACGACGATAGCCAAGCGTCTTCTCCCTTGCTCCATGTTGGAGCTGCTGCCATGCGGGTTCAACCGCGTCTGATGCGCGCAAGGTCACGAAGGTACTGACGGAGGGGCTGCGCTGGGATACCCCAGAAGACCTCGCCGGGGCCACGCAGCTTCTTCTGGCTGAGAACACCGCTCCCGGAACCCAGGATCACTCCCTCTCCAATTACAGCATGATCCCCAATGCCGACCTGTCCGCCAACGACAGCGGAGTCGCCGATGGTGGTCGAACCCGAGATCCCTGTCTGCGCGGCAATGACGACGTTCCGTCCGATCGTGCAGTTATGAGCGATGTGGACGAGGTTATCGATCTTGGTTCCCTCGCCGATGCGCGTCTCCCCAAGCGCACCCCGATCGATGGTGGTATTCGCGCCAATCTCGACGTCATCCCCGATGAAGAGCGTTCCCTGCTGTGGAAAGGCGAGGTAGCTGCCCGTAGCAGGATCCCGAACATACCCAAACCCTGTCGACCCCAGAACAGCACCCGCCTGAACCACGACACGATCTCCAAGCCTGACCCCGGGATAGATCGTTGCGTTGGCCAGAATCTCGCAGTCAGCGCCGATGATCACACCGGCGCTGACGACCGCTCCAGGCCCGACTCTTGTTCCCTCCCCGAGTTGCGCGCCGGGCTCGATCACGGCTCTGCTGTGGATCGGGCCGCCGTCAGGTATGGGACGGAGGCGCCTGCCTACCCGGGCAAAGGCGAGCTTGGCATCATCTACCCAGACGATTCGTTTGTCGGCGGGAGCGTAATTCAACCGGCGGCTCGCAAGGATACCCCCCGCTCGCGACGCAATCGCCTCGGAGAGAGACTTCGAGTCAGTTGCGAAGACAAGCGTCTCCGATCGAGCGTCTTCAAACCCCGTGATTCCGCTGATCTCAACGTCAGTGTCAGGAGCCGAGCCGCCAATCCAGGAAGCGATAGTGGAAAGTCTCGGCATTCAGTAAATCGCGCTCTCTCCCGGAGGCCGGGTTTTCCAGCGGCGGTGCATCCAGAGCCACTGATCCGGATACCGCCGGATGTACTGCTCAAGAACCGCGGTAAATCGCGCAGTGTTGCTGGTGGCATCCGCCTCGTCATTATCTGTCGCATCGACCGGGAGCTCCTCCCCGAAGTGGAGGACATAACGCCGCTCGCGCTGCTCCCAAAGCAGAAAGCCCGGAAGCACGGCGGCACCGGTCTTCCGTGCCACACGCGCAAGGCCCGAAGCGGTGCAGGCCAGCAGGTGGAAGAACGGAACAAACACGCCCTGTGGAGGCGTCATGTTCGTATCCATCAGGATCCCGACCGTTCCCCCAGATCGCATCTCCGTCAGCAGCCCACGCGCGAAGTCATCTTTGTGCAGCACGCGATTGCCGTGAAGACAGCGAATCCGGTTCACCATCTCATCCACCAGGGGATTATCGAGCCTGCGGATGACCATGCCCATCGGGTAACCCATAAGGGAATGATAGAAGCTCGAAAGCTCCCACGCCCCGATATGACCCGTTAGCACAAGGACCCCCTTTCCGCGGTCGCGGGCGCGCTGGTAGTTCTCGAGACCCTCGTACCGGATGAACTCGCTCGCCGAGGCAGCGCTGTACCCGGACATCAGGCAGAATTCGGCGAGTTGGCGACCCAGGTTGCGATACACGCCCCGCAGCACCGCCTCCCTTTCGCCTTCGCTGAGCTCTGGAAGCGCGAGGGCCAGGTTACGCCGGCCCACCCTCCGAAGCCGACCCGTGAACCGGAAAGCCAAAGACCCAATTGCCGAGCCTATGGCGCGAGCCGCTCCGCGCGGGAGGCTCCCAAGTCCTTTCATGACGGCGACAACCGCCCAGAACTCCATCCGGGTACGAAGAGACAGCCGGGAGCCGGTCCGGTCTTGAGTTGCTGTCGTCTTCGCCCATCCACTCAAGAACCCAGTGTAATCGTTCCCTTGGTGCACAACGGAAGAGGGGCGGCCGAGTTGGCCGCCCCTCTTTCGAAACTCAGCGTGAGCGAGCACGCTGGTCGACTAGCGGTTATCGCGCGAGACCACGAAGTACTTCGCCACGGTCCGAACAAACGGCCGCGCTGCAGCAGGAGTCGGTACGGAGCCCTTCAGAATCTGCTCAAACGGGAGGTCGGTCCCGTAGTACGCACGGGTATCGTCCTGGTTCTGTGACAGAACCGTACCGTCGAGATCAATTCCGGCAAACAGGCCCTTGCTACGCGAGTAGGTCAGGAACTGCGCGTTGAGCTTCCAGTCGGTTCCAGCCTGAGCATTGCGGCCAACCGGGCCCGCGGCAGCAGCAGCGTCGCCACCGATCTTGAACTTGTTTTTCAGCATGTCCTGCAGACCGTCTTGATTCATCGCCACCAGGACGAGATCAGTCGACTGTCCGCCGATCTGGAAACCGAAGCTTCCACCGGTGAGCTGCACGAAGACCGGCGCGCTCCAGCCCTTGGGAGTGCGGCAGGTTGCAACGCCCTGTCCATACTGTGCGCCAACCACGAAAGCGCCCTTCTTGAAGCTCGGGACTACCACCACGCAGGACGCTCCGGAGAGAATCGTCTGCGGAATACCCTTGTCCGGTGTGGACATGATCTGGGTGAGGACGGACTGCGCACTCGTGAGACGCTCCTGGCTTTTTGCCTTGTCACCCGCCGCAAACGCCGTCATGGACGTCGCCGCGATGGCCACTCCACACACAAACTCTTTCATTCTTCTCATATCTTGCCTTTCAAAACTCGGATTGCACCGCAGATCGGGCAGAAGCTACCAGCTAGTCCTTCGGCGCTCGACACTCATTCTGATGGCTTTAGGTCCGCGGAAGTTGTCCCCATCAGGTACCCGCAGGCACAAAAAAATAGGGGCCGTGGAGGCGTATCCCCTTGGGGATGCCAACTCCACGACCCCTCTCCCAGGTCTGTGTTGCTTGATGTGAGAGTGCTACAACCAGGCGCTCGCCACAACGTTACGCAAGGATGTAGACCTCATCGGAGTCACTCCGTCTCTTCCGGAACCGGTGCAAGGAGCCCGCGTTGCATCGTCGCCATGGTGAGCGCGGTCCGATTTTCGACACCCACTTTGCGCAGCAGTCGCCCCACGTGAGCCTTCACCGTTGCCTCATCAACACCCAGGGCCAGCGCAATCTCGCGGTTCGAACGCCCGGCCACAAGCAGCCTCAGGACATCCTCCTCGCGCGGTGTGAAGCGGGGCGAAGCAGCTGACGCCTCAGCGTCCGCGCGACGATTCGCGTCCAGGAGACGCGCCATCACCTTGCGCGGCGCCCACACTGACCCGTCAAGCACAATGTCGACCGCCATCCGGATCTCGTTCGAGGTGGACCCATGCGTCAGGTATCCCTTTGCTCCGGCGCCGATCACCTTCTGGACATGCTCCTGGTCCGTCTCGAGGCCGATCACAATTACCTTTGTGCGCGGACGGGAGCGTTGCAGCGTGGCGAGCAGCTCAAAGAGGTGCGCCGTGCACGAAGAATCGACAAAGATGAGGTCGAGCGGCGTGCCGCCGTGCGCACCCTGCCCGGTCAGCGGAACAAGTTCTACCGCACCGGTCTCTTCAAAGATTGTCTTCAGGCCGAGCAGGCGCAAGGGATCAACCGCTACGACCCCAAAACGCTTGGTCTGCTGACCCTCTTCAGTGTTCACGTCGCGTCCTCCTCAGCTGTACTTGTCACGCGTAAACTCTGGTATGACGCACCGAACAGAAATCACAGCTTCGGCAGAACGATTCCCTGCTGATTCTGGTACTTGCCCTTTCGATCCGCATAACTGATCTCGCAAACCTCGTCGGACTGAAAGAACAGGATCTGGCAAAGCCCCTCGTTCGCATACACACGTGCGGGTAACGGTGTGGTGTTCGAGATCTCGAGCGTAACGAATCCTTCCCACTCCGGCTCGAAGGGAGTCACATTTACGATAATCCCGCAGCGTGCATACGTCGATTTCCCAACGCAGATGGTCAGCACGTCGCGCGGGATCTTGAAGTACTCGATCGAGCGGGCCAGGGCGAAGGAGTTGGGCGGGATGATGACGCTTGGCGCCTGCACAGTGACAAACGAGCGCTCATCAAAAGCCTTCGGATCGATGATGGCGCTGTTGACGTTGGTGAAGATCTTGAACTCGTCCGAGACCCTGAGATCGTAGCCATAAGAAGACAGCCCGTAGGAGATGACGCCCTCCTTGACCTGCTTCTCGCTGAACGGCTTGATCATGCCGTTTCCCATAGCCTGTTCCCGGATCCACCGGTCGCTCTTGATAGCCACATTTCCTCGCTGAGATCCAAAGAACGGCAGCCGGAACCAAATCCCGAAGAGCTGGGATGCGGTCCCGCGATGTTGCTTTGGCCTTTATTTTTGACGATCTTACGGTACAGATCGGACGTTGACAATCAGGTCGTTACTTCTTACCATCACCCTACCAGAAAGGCCGGTTCGCCTCCCCTGCCGTACTTTAGACAAGGACATCGACTCAGATGATTAAGCAAGACCTCATTCAAAGGGTTGTCGAGCGAACCGGACTCCCCCGAACCAAAGCAGAGTCCGCCGTGGATGCAATCTTCGAGAGCATGAAGCAGTCGCTTGTGGCGGGCGACCGGATCGAACTGCGCGGGTTTGGTGTCTTCACCGTAAAACCAAGGAAGACGGGCATCGGCCGCAACCCAAGAACAGGCGCCGAGGTCTCGATCGCGCCGGGCAAAGCAGTACGCTTCAAGCCAGGCAAAGAGCTCCATCTCCTGACCTAAACCTGCCAATACTGGTCCCACGACTTACCTGACTGGGTAACACGGCCTAAGCTGCACGACGGCGCACTCACTTACATCAGGTGAACGGCATCCACGTCGATGATCAGACTACGCCGCGGCACGCGCTCGGCGTCAGCGTAAGCAAGCATGCCTCGAAGTGTCTCGGCCAGGATCTTGCGCTGATCTGATTTCAAGACGAAATGGTATCGGTAGATCCGCTTGAGGCGAACAATGGGCGCGGCTGCCGGACCGAGCACGCGCAATCCCGGCATCGGCCTGCTTCCGAACCAGCGGCCCAGCGTCGCCGCCCAGCCCGCCGCCTCCTCCATCGTCTCGCTCTGGACGACGACGTTGGCCAGCACCGCCACAGGTGGGTAGTGCATCCATCTCCGGTACTGCATCTCCTTGGCGACAAACCCAGGGTAGTCATGCGCCTGCGCGAACTGGATAGCGTAATGATCCGGATGGTAGGTCTGCACCAGCACCCTTCCCGGGAGCTCTCCCCGACCGGCACGTCCCGACACCTGCGTAAGCAGCTGGAAGACGCGCTCAGCGGCGCGAAAGTCGGGCAGCCCGAGAGCAAAATCCGCGCCGACCACGCCAACCAGTGTCACTCCGTGAATGTCATGTCCCTTTGCGATCATCTGCGTCCCGACCAGCAGGTTGATTTCTCCCGCATGCAGTCGCGTGAGCAGACGCTCCATGTCACTCCGCCCACGCACCGTGTCACGGTCCATCCGACCGATCCGGGCGTTCGGAAAGAGCTCCTGGAGACGCTCCTCGCCCTGTTGCGAGCCCGCACCCAGGTAGTAGAGGTGCTCGCTCTCACAATTCGGGCACCGTGTTGGCACACCCCGTCGGAAGCCGCAGTAGTGGCATTCCAGCCGCTGGCCAGGCTGAGCGTGGAGGTCAGGCCCGCTCACCGGCTTATGAAACGTCATCGAGATCGCGCAGTTCTCGCACTCGATCTTTTCTCCGCAGCTCCGGCACATCACGACAAAGCTGTAGCCGCGCCGGTTCAGCAGAATGATGGCCTGCTCGCCGCGGTCGAGCGTAGATTGCGTCTCCTCGAGCAAGCGGCGTGAAAAGATCTCTTCCTTTCCCACCTCGCGAAACTCCGCACGCATGTCGACGAGGTCAACCTCCGGCAACGGCCGGTCGGCCACGCGCGTAAGCATCTCAATCCGGCTGTACCGCCCACGCTCCGCATTGGCCCAGCTCTCAAGCGAAGGCGTCGCAGAGCCAAGCACAACCACGGACCCATTCAGCTTCGCTCGCATCACCGCCACATCGCGTCCGTGGTACCGCGGCGTCTCCTCCTGCTTATAGCTGGAGTCGTGCTCTTCATCCACGATCAGCAGACCGAGATCAGGCAACGGAGCAAAGACCGCCGACCGCGTACCCACCACTACTCGCGCCTCACCACGTCGGATCCGATGCCACTGCTGAGCACGCTCGTCCGGCGTCAGCTGCGAGTGCAGCAGGGCCACATCTCCGGCAAAAGCCGCATGCATCTGCCCGGCCATCGCTGGCGTCAAGCCGATCTCCGGCACCAGGAGCAGAGCGCTCCGACCGGCAGCAAGAGCCCGCTGCATCGCCGCCACGTAGACCGCGGTTTTTCCGGAGCCGGTCACCCCGTACAGCAGGTGTGGGTGGAAGCCGCCCTTCTCCAGCGAGCTCGCAATCGTCGCCAGAGCCTCGGTCTGAGCCTCGTTCAGAGTCTGTTCGTGCGCGTGCTTCTTGCCCCCCGGGAGGCCGACGCCGCCGAGATAGAAACTCTCCTCCACCTCTTCCGTCCGGAGCAGCGCGCGCCGGAGGAGCGTGCCGATCGTCGACTCAGGCAGGTGCCCCTTGCGAAGTCGCTCGCGGAGCTCACGGAGGGGCATCCGCCCACCCGCTGCTGCCAACTCGGCCAGAATTGCAGTCTGGTTGTCGTTGAGCTTCGGAAGTCGCGCGTCCTCGACCAGCACGACCACCTTCTCCACCCGCCGCGCATCCCGTTCCTCGGCCATCGCCTCCCGCACGAGCCATCGCTTCCGCACCATGCCGTCGAGCAGCGCCTTCGCGGCGCCAGTCGAGCTTCGGAGAGCGGAGGCCTTCGCCGGCTGGCCATCCTCCAGGTAGTTCAGAACCGCGTACTCGCGGTTCTGCTCCTCGGGCGTCAGGCGGGAGCGGCGTGAGGAGCCCTTGGCGGCCCCGTCATAAAGCACCCGCCGGCCAGGCTCCGCCAGGCGGTAGACCCACTGCCGTCGCACCTCGGCGCTCAACGGCAGCATGCCCCGAAGCACCTCGCCCAGCGGAGCGACGTAGTACTGCGCTATCCAGGACGCCAGGCGCATCAGCTCGTCGGGGAGCAGTGCTCCGTCATCCAGGACGGATTGAACTGGCTTGGCTTCGATCCCCTCGGGAAGCGCGCCGTCGTGCAGACGAACCACCACGCCCATCAGCCGCTGCCCGCTGAATGGAACCAGAACCCGCCCGCCCACGGCCGGAACCACCGCCTCCACCCGGTACGTAAACGTCTGGTCGAGCGGAACGGGAAGCGCTACATCGCAAAACAAGGGCACAGGTTCAGCTTATCGTCTCGACACTGGTATCACCGGTTGCACCTGCCGGCAACGAGATGCGGAACGCCGTCCCTTTGCGGCCCGGTCGCGTGCTGCTGCGGTGGCGGATCCGACCCTGGTGACGCTCAACCAGCGTCTTCGACATCCAAAGACCCAGCCCCGTACCCTTCTCCTTGTTACTCGTTGAAAAGGGCTGGAAGAGCTTGGCCCGCTGCTCCTCCGGAATCCCTCGGCCATTATCCGCGATCAGGATATGGAGGTGCTCACCCGAGCGGGAGATGCGCACCGAAAGCGTGCCCTTGTCAGACAGCGCCTCGATTGAGTTGGCGATCAGATTGGTGAAAACCTGGAGCAGCTCCCCGGCGTTTGCAGGTATCGAGGCAGTATCCGGGTGATCCCGCTGAATGTCGATGTTCTTGCTCAATAGCTGCGGGCGCTGCATGTGCAAAGCCGAATCGATGATCTCAACGATGTCGACCCTGTCAGAGGCGGAGTAAGGACGGTAGAACGAAAGAGTTCGGCGGGCTATCTCCTGGACATGCGCGAGTTGCTCTTCGGCCATCGAAAGGTAGATCTTCGCCTGTTCGGCATCGTCGGCCGCGTGACTCGCCAGGTACACAAGGTTACCCAGCGCCTCCAGCGGGTTGTTCACTTCGTGCATCACGCCACCAGCGAACCGCCCCGCAAGCGCTAACTGCTCGGAGCGGATCAGAGCGGCATGAGCCCAAGCTAATCGTTCTTCGCACTGTTTGTGGTCGTGCTCGTCCACAGAGACTCCGTTATAAAGGTAGATGCTGAATTTGTGCCAAACGGAGGATTGACGCGCCTTTCTGTCCACATGCATACTCGGCACAACCTGGATTATGTCGCAAAACAGTCAGATCTGACCCATGGACCAACGCAGCTCACCTCCAACTCGTCCAAACACCGCGCTCCTTGTCGGGACTGACGACCTCTTGCTCTACACACGAACGGCGATCCTTAGGAATGAAGGCTTCGAGGTCTGGCAGGTGGAACCCTTGCAAGCCGCCGAAAAACTCCAAACTTCCTCGCCCGACCTGATCGTCGCCTGCCATACCCTGTCCATCGAAGAAGCCGACAAGCTCGTTATCACCGCGCGAGCGATGTCCAAACCACCCGGGCTGGTGGGGTTCAGCAAGGACATTTCGCCACGGCCAACCGATCATCCTTTTGACGTGACAGTCTGGTCGCTGGCTAGCCCCGAGACCTTTGTCACCAAGGTGTACCAGGCGCTCAACCGCGCGTGTTAGGCCTCCCCCTCCTCCCCGCAAGACACTCTCTTCAGTCACCCGAGAGAGACAGCTGCTCATGAGAGATACCCGTCTGTTCGCGACGGCGCTGCTATGCCTCCTGCTCTGTGCCTGCGGCCCACCCCCTCGAGCGCCCGGCCGGGGCACAGACGACCGGCGCACCCGGGCTGAATCCAGCCGACCCCAGCAGACAGCAGACCGGCAGAACCGCTCGGGAGGAAACGGCCAGTGCTCCCGGCAATTTCGATTTCTACCTGCTCAACCTCTCGTGGTCCCCGGAGTTCTGCGCCACCCACCCCGGGAAGCCGGAGTGCGCTGAACACCTGGGCTTCGTGCTCCATGGCCTCTGGCCGCAGAACTTTGCGGGCAGATACCCCGAGCACTGCAGCGACGCCCGGGGGCCGGAAGACCCATCGAAGTTCCGCGATCTCTACCCCGATGCGGGCCTCCTTCATCACGAGTGGCAGACGCACGGGACGTGTTCGGGCCTCGATCCAGATCCCTACTTCGAAACCGCCCGACGGGCCGTTCACGCCGTTCGGATCCCCAGCGAGATCTCGGGTCTGAACCGCCCCGCAGCCATGCCGCCGGATGCAATCCTCGGCCTCTTCGCCAAAGCCAATCCCGGCCTCCCGCGAGAGAGCCTGGCGCTCAGCTGCGGCAACAACTACCTGACAGCCGTCGAAGTCTGCCTGTCAAAGGACCTCAAGCCGGTGTCCTGCGGGCAGGTGCGCACCTGTCACGCGAACTCAGTAAGGATCGTTCCGCCCACGGCCGAGTAACGGGCTCGATTAAACCTTCGGGCGGGGTTTCAGACCCAGCTCTCGCATCACCATCTGCAGGTCAGCCCAGGCCTCGCCCTTCTGCCGAGGATCGCGCAGCAGAAACGCTGGATGGTATGTGACCGCCGCCTTCGCGCCACGAACGCTATGCCATCGGCCCCGAAGTGAAGCAAGCGACTGCCGGACGCCAAGCAGGTAGCTCGCGGCGGTCGAGCCCAGGGCCACCACCACCTCCGGCTGGACGATATCCATCTGGCGCAGCAGAAACTGCGAACAGGTATTCGCCTCCACCGGCTCCGGCACACGGTTCTGCGGCGGACGGCACTTCACCACATTGGCGATATAGACCTCTTCCCGCTTCAGCCCCATCGCCACGATCATGTTGTTAAGCAGCTGCCCTGCCTTGCCCACGAAAGGGACACCCGAGACGTCCTCGTCAGCTCCAGGACCCTCACCCACGAACATCAGCCGCGCGTTCGGATCGCCATCGGCAAAGACCACCGTGCGACGTCCGGCATAGGCCAACGGGCAGCGCGTACAGTCGCCGATCTCTGCCTGGAGAGCGAGCAGTGCCGCAGCCTTGTCCGCCGGGGCTACACGGATCTCCGGCAGTGCCGCAAGATCATTGAAAGGGACAGGCTTTGCGATGAGAGGCTCCGGGGTGTCGACGATGGCGCTCGGAGGCGTCTCCACCTTAGGAGCAACACTTGGCAGAGCGGGCCGCGATAGGACCGGGACGCTGGGGACACTCGCTTCCACAGGAGGCACTGGCGCCGTCAGCATCGCCAAGTCCTCATCCGAGATCAGATGAGCACTGGACTCCGGGCTGCGGTAAAAGTCAAAGACTCCCAAGTCGCGGAAGTATTCCACATAAGCGCGCAGCTGTTCCGCGTCAATAGCCATCGGTGTTTCGGCAAACTACTCGGGAAAAGGTTCGGTGACAGGCGCGGCCGGACGCACCGGCAGAACATACTTCACCTGGCCCTGGCGGATCTCGTCCTGCGCGACACGGCAGGCCTTCATGGACTTCGTCGCGATCGTCGGCGCAGCTCCGTTCTGCAGCTGCCGTGCGCGCCGGGCCGCACCTTTGACCAGGCTGTACTTGTTGTGCAGAGCATCTTCGATCGTCATGCGTTATCCCTCGCCTTCGACTCTACCGTAGGGACATGCGCTTCACCAAGCACTTTACGCTGATCCCGGACCTCACCCAGTCCTACGCCAAAGGTGCGGAGCACGGCGCGGAGGCGCTCGGACGCGACATCCGTACGGCATGTCTTCGCCAGCTCCGAGGCCCCGTCCCCCATTCCACGCTCGCTAAGAACGATCGCTTTCATCTCGGCAACGGCAAGATCCAGCACATCGTTGATCAGAGCGTAGCGATAGTCCCATATCTGGCTGAGCTCGTTCCGCGCCTGCGAAAGACGCCGCTCAATCACCGCCTCCGAAGTCATCTTCTCAGCCTCGCTCCGATTGCGTAGCCGCATTTCCAGGACGTCCGGGCTGGGCGGCAGGATGAAGATGGACACCGCCGCGGGAAGTTTCCGCATCACCTGCACCGCTCCCTGGACGTCGATGTCCAGCAGCAGGTCCTTCCCAAGAGTGCGCGCATGCTCAAGCGCGGCGACGGCGGTTCCGTAGTAGTTGCCAAAGACCTCGGCCCACTCCAGAAACTCACCGTTCGCGATCATCCGCTGAAACGCCTCACGTGACGTGAAGTGGTATTCGCGGCCGTCCTCCTCCGAGCCACGCGGCGCACGCGTCGTGTAGGAGATAGAAAAGTCCAGCCCTTCCACCAGTGTCCGCAGCTGGTTGACCAGGGTCGATTTACCCGAACCGGACGGCGCCGAGATGATGAAGAGAATGCCTGCCATGCCCACCTTCCGTACCGTCCTTCAGGCCCCTGGGAGTGCTTCAGAGACGCAATCGTCCTTACCAACCCGGCTACTCAAGATTCTGCACCTGCTCCCGCGCGCGTTCGAGCTCGGACTTCAGCGCCAGCCCAATCTCCGTAATGCGGCTCCCCTGTTCGCCGGCTGCCGCGCCGGTCTTTGAGAGCATCGTGTTCGCCTCGCGGTTTAGCTCCTGCAGGAGGAAGTCGAGCCGCTTGCCTACCTCGCCGCCCTCATCGAGAATCGCGGCGAAGCGCTCCAGATGCGTTACCAGCCGTACATTCTCTTCTTCGATGTCGCTCCGCTCCGCGAGGAGGGCAGCCTCAGTCAGAAGTCGGTTCTGATCGATCTCCACACCTTCAAGAAGCTTGGTGAGCCGACCACGCAGACGGGCATAGTGCGCATCCGGAACCTCGAAGCGAAGGCGGCCGATCTCAGCCGACATCGCACGTAGTCGATCGATCGAAGACCGTAGCTCCGCAGCCAGCGAAGCGCCCTCGTCGGCGCGCATCCGCTGCAGCAGATCGATCAACTCCGGCACACACTCAAGCACGGCGCCTTCAACAGCAGAGATGTCCCTCACCGGCGAGGCATGCTGCACCGTCATCACTCCAGGCAGACGAAGCAGCACATTGAGGTCAGGCTCGCTCCGGAGGCCATGCGTAGAGGCAGCCTGGCGAAAGGTCGCGAGCGCGGACGCAAGGAGGTCCTCATTGACCCGAAGCTCGCCTTCGCCAGACCGATCGAGACTCAGCGTAATGTCCACATGACCGCGACGAAGACGCTCTTTCATAAGCTGGCGCAGCTTCATCTCGAGCGCATCAGAACCGCCCGGCATGCGGAACTGGAGATCAAGAAAGCGGTGGTTGACGCTCTTCGCCGTCAGGCTGAACGCCATGCCAGCGCCCGCGGAGCCCTGGACCGAGGCGAAGCCGGTCATCGAATAAATGGGCGTCATGCCGTGCCCTCCGAGACCACGAGCCCCGCAAGCTCAGCTGTCGCGCCTCCGTCTGCGTTGCCGTCCTCGAACTGGAGGTTGTAAAGCCGCCGGTACGTCCCGGAGTTCTGCATAAGCTCCTCGTGCGTCCCAATCTCCGTAATGCGCCCAGCCTCGATCACCGCGATGCGCGTCGCGCGCCTCACCGTTGAAAGCCGGTGAGCGATCACAAATACCGTTCGCCCCTGCATAAGGTTGGCAAGCGCCGCCTGCACATACTTCTCGCTCTCCACATCCAGCGACGACGTCGCCTCGTCGAGAATCAGAATAGGCGCGTTCTTCAGGATCGCGCGCGCAATCGCGATCCGCTGGCGTTCGCCTCCGCTCAAACGTGCACCCTTTTCGCCGATAACGGTGTTGTAGCCCTCAGGCAGCCCCGCGATGAAGTCGTGCGCCAGTGCCATGCGAGCCGCCTCCTCCACCTTCGCTGCCGGGACGTCCGGCCGGCCGTATGCGATGTTATTGCGAACCGTGTCATTGAACAGCACCGTCTCCTGCGTCACCTTGCCGATCTGCTTGCGCAACGAAGCAATCGTGACGTCGCGAAGATCGTGACCGTCGATACGGATCGAGCCCTCGCTCACATCGAAGAACCGCGGGATCAGGTTGACCAGCGTAGATTTCCCAGCTCCACTCGGACCGACAAAGGCGATCACCTCACCGCGCGCGACCTGGAGATTGATGCCCGTCAGCACATGTTTGGTCTCCTCCTCGCCCGCATAGAGGAACCCGACATCCTCGAACCGTATCTCGTCGTGAAACTCCTCAAGAACAATCGCCCGCTTCTTCTCGCGGACGTCATCCTGCGCATCCATAAAGCGAAAGATCTCTTCGCTCGCACCGAGCGCCTGCTGGAAGCTGTTATAGAACAGCGCGAACTTCCGCACGGGATCGTAAAGCGTAAAGACCGCGACCAGGAACGCGATAAACGAGCCGGTCGTCATTGCATGATGAAGAATCCGCTCCCGGCCTATACGCAGCAAAAGAGCGATCGCGACGGCACCTAGCGCGTCCATGAGCGGAGAGCTGATCGCCTGCACGCTTACCGAACGGAGGTTCGCCCGAAACAGCCGGCGAGCCGCCGACCGAAATCGCGTCATCTCCCACAGCTCCATGCCAAATGCCTTGACGATGCGATTCCCGGTGATCGTCTCGTGGATGATGTTCTGTATCTCTGCGAGCTTGTCCTGCCCCTTGCGCGTCGTCTGGCGCACGCGCGTGCCAATCCGGCGCGCGGACGAGATGATCACGGGGACAAACAGCAGCAGCAGCCACGCCATCTTGCCGCCGTAAAGGATCACCACGCCCGTCAAAAAGACAAGCGTAAACATCTGCTGAAGAAAATCGCCAAGCACGCTTGAAAGGGCGAACTGCACCTTCTCAATGTCGTTGATCAGCGTCGACAGGAGAGAGCCCGTTGAGTGCTTCTGAAAGAACGCGACTGAGCGGCGAAGAACCGCCTCGTAAAGGTCGTTGCGCAGGTCGGTAATCATGCCGAAGCCGGCATAGTTCACCAGGTACGTGCCCAGGTAGTCGCACGCCGACTTCACCAAGGCCGACATCACCAGCGCGTACGCCACCACATTCCATGCATTGTGGAGATGACTCGGAACCAGAAATCGCAGATCGAGCGCACGGCTGAGATGCGCCACGTGGAAGACAAGCACATCTGTCGCCTGGGTCTCGGGCGAGAGCACCTTGTCGAATATCGGTTTCACCAGCAGGATCCGGAATGCGGCCATGGCCCCCACGACAGCCATCAACACGACTGACGCGAGCGCGGGCAGCAGGTACGGACGCGCATAGGCGAGCAGCCGGAGAATCCGCCTCACTCTACGCCTCTCCCGGCCTCTTCCCAAGCCTCGTTGCGGAGCTCTTCACCGCATGCCATCCCATGGCCGTACATGCATTCATTGTAGATGCCAGCCACGATCGTCGTTGCGGCTAGCGTGGCATGTCCCGGTGCGCTGCCTTCACGCGGTATCCACCCTTGGAAAGCCGCCTCTTCATCTCTTCCGCGATAAACACCGAGCGGTGCTGGCCGCCGGTGCAGCCGAAAGCGACAGTCAGGTAGCTCTTCCCTTCCTTGATGTAATGGGGAAGCAGAAATTCCAGCAGATCCGTGGTCTTGTCGAGAAACTCCGCCGTCTGCGGAAAATGCCGCACATAGCTCGCGACCTTTGGATTACGGCCAGTCAGTTTGCGGAACTCCGGAACGAAGTGCGGATTGGGCAGAAATCGCACGTCAAAGACCAGGTCCGCATCCGTAGGCACTCCATTCTTGAAACCAAAGCTCATACACGAGATCGTGAGGTTCGGCTGAGTGCCCGTTCCCGTCCGCTCAAACTGGGCATTGATGTGCGCGCGCAACTCATGGACGTTGAACTTCGTCGTGTCCAGCAGGATGTCCGCGACATTGCGAATGGGATCGAGCCGCTTCCGCTCCGCCCGGATCGACTCCACCACCGTCTCCGTGCGTCCAAGAGGATGCGGCCTGCGCGTCTCAGAGAAACGGCGGATAAGCGCCTCTTCCGAAGCCTCAAGGAAAACCACCCGCGTCGGCAGAACCCGGCGCACCTGCTCCAGGATGACCGGAAACTCGTCGAGTCGCATACCCTCGCGGACGTCGATGACCAGGGCCGCTCGGTCGATCTGACTGGATTGACCAACCAGGTCCGCGAACTGTGGAATAAGCTGCAGCGGAAGGTTGTCGACAGCATAGAAACCAAGGTCTTCAAAGGCCTTCAATGCCGAGAGCTTGCCCGAACCGGACATCCCGGTAACAATCACAAGCTCGCCGCTCTGTTCGACGGACTTTTTAGCCTTTTTCTTTCCAGTATTTGCTGACTTTCGTGCACCCGGCATGGAGGCATGCTAGCACCAGCACCCGCAGCGATGCCTCCTGCCAGTCCTATGTGCTCCTACGCGTCGGAGACGGCTCCGTCCGCTACGTCCGACACAGCTCCGTCAGGGAACTCCGGCGAGGGGATCTTGACGTCTTCCTTGGGGTGGCGCTTGATCGTCGTATGCCGCTGCTTGTGCCGGATAGCCTGCTGTTCGAGCTTCCCGAGCGCATCGTGGAGAGCAACCTCCATCTCCGCGTTCTCTGAGGTCGCGACGAACTCGTAGACCTTCGCCTTCAGCGTGACCTCTGCGATCTGGCGGTACTTATCGACCGTCAGGATCACATGGACGTTGCCGGAATCCCCTGAGATCTTGGATATCCGGGAGATCCCTTCCTCTACCTGCCGTTTGTGCTTGGGCGTTACGGTTGTCTGGCGGCCCGTGTACTCAACGTTCATCCGTGTGCACCTCACTAGGACATCCATCCTAGACCAGTTTCGATGCCTCTACCTGACGCGGCGTTGATGGGTGCTGGGGATCTGCATATCCTCGCGATACTTCGCGACGGTACGCCGCGTCACATGGATGCCCTGCCGCTGCAGCTCTGCTGCAAGCTGATCGTCGGTCAGCGGCTTGCGCTCGTCCTCATCCTCGATCAGCTTCTTGACCTTTCGCTTCAGCAGCACCAGCGGCAGGTCTCCACCCTCCGGCCCGTTCACTCCCTCTGAAAAGAAGAAGCGCAGCTCAAACACACCCTGCGGCGTATGGACATACTTGTTCGCCACCGCGCGGCTGACCGTCGAAGGATGAACCCCGATCTCTTCGGCGACCTCCTTGATCATCATCGGATGAAGCGCCTCGACCCCGTGCTCGAGGAAGTCCACCTGGCGTCGCACAATCACGTCACAAGTCCGCACAATCGTGTTCTTGCGCTGTTCAATATTGCGCAGCAGCTGGATGGCCGACTTGTAACGCTCCTTCACGTACTCCTTGACCTGCTTCTCGGTCTGCTTCTGCCCCAGCATCTTGCGATAGTCCTGGTTCAACCGAAGGGTGGGCAGGTCCTCTTCATTCATCAGCACCACGTACTGGTCATCCCGCTTCACAAATGCAACGTCCGGCTCAATCAGCCGTGTCGCGGACTCATTGAAGCGCTGCCCCGGCCGCGGATCAAGCGTACGGATGTACTCAACCGCAATCTGTACCTCTTCCGGCGAGCGTCCGCAGCTCCGCGTAAGCTCGCGCATGTCCTTCTTCTGAAGCAGTGGGAGGCAGTTCGAGACAATATGGCACGCAATCCCGAATACATCGTTGCGCTGCTCATCCACGGCCGTCCCACGCCGGCGAACAGCGATGGCAGCCTCTTCGCGCTGCGCCGCGATCTGGATCAGCAGGCACTCCTTGAGATCCCGCGCGGCCACTCCAACCGGATCAAGGTTGCTGACCAGCGTCCGCGCTTCCGTCACGGCAACGAGCAAAAACTCGCGTCTCTCGCTCTCCGCAGAGGCAGCAAGATCGATCGTGCTCTGAGCTTCGGAATCTGAACTGCCGTCGCTCTCTCCCTGCCACATGGGCGCGGTCCGCGGACGACTGCCGCGCTCAAATGGAATCGGCTCAGCACGCGCAGGCTCCTGCATCTGTTCGAGAGCCTCAACAAGCTCCTCGTCAGACGCCAGCAGATAGCCATTCTCGTCCAGGTTGCCGACGATCAGGTCGGCTGCGACCCGCACCTCTTGCCGGAGATTGAGCGACCCGAGCTGCCAAGTCAGGTGGTCGCTCAGCGTGCTCGGTTGCGAAAGAAAATTCTCAAACGACGGCTTGTCGTACTCCTCGAAGTTCGATGCGGTCTTATACCCCGGATCGAGGTAGTCCTGGAAGTAGCTGCCGAAGTCGATCTCATCGAACGGGTCCTTCTCCTTGCGTTCACCCTCCGCTGCCACCTCTTCGGCCGACCGCTCCCGGTCTCCTTCGCGGCCCGCCATCTCCTCAAACGAGATCCCCGTCTCCTCGACCTCCTCGAGCACCGGGTTCTCGATGATCTCGGTGTTGATCATCTCTTTCAGCTCAAGCTTGTTCAACGCAAGCACGCTGACCATCTGGACCAAACCAGGCGTCAGGATCTGTCGTTGGGAAACCTTGAGGTTAAGCTTCGGCTGAAGTAGCAATGTCGTCCCTGGATCTTCGGTTCGTTATCTCTCGTCCATGTGCAGTCACTCGAAAATGGTACTCACGATGACTGCTCTTGGAGGCCGGTGGAGCTTGGTTGTTGTGGGCTAGTCTACATCGCTGTGCCCATCGACTGGAGCCAGTCTATGCCTACTGCCGCACTTGCGAAATCACGAAAAGCGCCCGTTACCACTGAAGTTGTACCGTTCCGTAGACACCTAATCCATGCGAAAGTTGTCGCCCAGATAGATGCGTTTAACATCAGGGTCGCGCCCTAGTTCACCAGGGGTGCCGGTACGGAAAATCTTTCCCTCATTGATGATGTAGGCGCGGTCCGTGACAGACAGCGTCTCGCGTACGTTGTGATCGGTAATCAGCACACCGATGCCGCTGCGCTTCAAACCGAAGATAATCTCCTGCAGATCAAGTACCGCAATAGGATCAATGCCGGAGAACGGCTCATCCAGAAGAATAAATGCTGGCTGGATCGCCAGGCAGCGCGCGATTTCCACACGGCGCCGCTCACCTCCGCTCAGGGCATAGCCGCGCGTCTTGCGTACGTGGCTCAGGTTCAGATCCTCAATCAGGCCCTCGGTACGCGTGCGGCGTGTCTCCCAGCTCAGATCCTGCGCCTCCAGCACCGCAAGGATGTTGTCCTCGACCGTCAGCTTACGGAAGACCGAGGGCTCCTGCGGAAGATAGCTGATGCCGTGATTTCGAGCCCGTAGATACATCGGCAACCGGCTGATGTCACGGCCATCCGCCAGCACACGCCCCGCATCCGGACGCACCAGGCCCACGATCATGTAGAAGCTCGTGGTCTTGCCCGCGCCGTTCGGTCCCAGCAGGCCAACCACCTCGCCCTGCGTGATGCTCAGAGTGACCCCTCGAACAACCTGCCGACCGCCGTAGCTCTTTCCGATCTCTTCCGTGGAAAGCGTCTTCATGAAGGCTTGCGAACCAGGGTCTCGGTGTGGACTCGGTGCCCCTCCCCAGCCTTCCCCTCTCCAAGGATCATGACACCATTATCGCCCGTGCGGAACTCAAGCGCCGACCCCGTCACCGTCCCCTGCACCTCGTCCACTACCTTTGGCGGCGCACCGGCGCTCCCCGTCATAACGAACCTGCCGTCCGACGCCGTATACACGAGACGATCGCCTGAGGCGTGCCGTCCAGGTTCGCTCACCTCGACCGTCCCCGACGCCGTGATTCGGTCCACCGTTCCGCCCAGCAAGCCCCCGCCTACGCCCTTCCCGGCCTTCGTGTCTGCCGGAGTAGCTCCTCCCGTCAACAGCGCGACGACCTCGGACGCGCGAACCGTCCCGTCCGCATCCTCGAGCACGACGCCCCCGCCGAAGTCCGCCCGACGATCCGCGTCGGAGTAGCGCAACGTACGGCTCGCAATACGCATCACCTGCGAGCGACCTGATGTCCCGCCCGGAGCCTTCGCCAGAACCGTGCGTACCACCTGCGCGCCGCTCGTCCTGGCAACCAGCGTCTTCGCCTCTTGATCGAGCTCGATCACAGGAGCCTCCACCTGCGACCCGCCCTGCCACAGCCGAGCCGCCGCTCCGGGAGCCCCAAAGAACACGCCGTGCCCGACGTCGCGCTTCATTTGGGCACGGGCAGCGAGGATGTGTAGAGGATTCGCCCCCGGCGACTGGACGTACGTCACCGCAACCCGCCCGTCTGCGGACGCATCCCCGCTGCTGCGCAACAAGGTAACCGTATCGGCGCGAAGCACACTCCCGGCCTGCTTCACCTCCGTCTCCCCACGGATCGTCAGCGTCTCCGCCCCCTCCTCAAACACCGCCTCCGTGCCCGTGGCAGAAGTGAGCAAAGGAGCAGCGGACTCTCCCGCTCGCCGGGCAGGAAGGTGGGTCAGGGACACTCCTCCGCTTTGCACAGCTCGCGTGATCGACGTGGCAGAAGCGTCAGGCGAAGCGCTCATTCCGGGTACGTCCTTCTGCTCGGCACCTCTGGACGCGAAGTTCACCTCAAGCGTGTCTCCGCGGCTCGTATCTTGCCCGCCATTCGCATCGCGTCGATCAAGCGATGTGTGCCCCGTCCCTACAGCGTGACGGAGGCGAGCGGCGCTTCCATCCCACTGCATCTCCGCTGTGAGCACATCGCCCCGCACTTCGCTCGAGCTCTCCTCGGTCCGGCCGCCACTCGCAACTCGGTCAAGCAGCAGCATCCGCGCGGCCCCCGTCGCCCTCCCTTCTCGTATCCAATTGGTCTTCCCAGCCGTCGCGAACCGCGCCTCCAGTGTCTTGCCTGAGATCGTTCGCTCACTCCAGGGCAGCGCAGCCGAGCTCCGCTGCTTAACGTGCAGCTCCGCCCCGCCCTCCATCGAAACCTCCTTAATCACGCCCCCTGCGTCAAAATGCGCCGTCCCCTCTTCCGCTCTGCCTTGCGACTCACGCAATGTTTCCGTGCTGGCATACGTAAGCCCGCCGGCCATGTGCAGCACCTCGGGACGATTAGCCGCACTCACGATCACGCTCGCCGTCTGTCCGCGAAGAGCACCCGCACCCTCCTCAAGCCCCACGCCCCCGCGAGCCTCCACCCGCTCCACCGACCCGTCGTCCCGCATATGAAGCACAACCTCCTGTGCTGTCGCAATGCGGCCGGCATCTCCCTTCGTCTCACGCCCATCTACGCCGGCAAAGTAGCGCGCGTGCGCCAGCGTGAGCTGTCTTGTATTGCGGTCCATCTCCGCCCGCGAGGCTGTCAGCAGCGCAGGCGCTCCGTCACGAAGACCGGAGACCCGAACATCCGACTGCAGCACCGTCACTCCCGTGTCCGAGCTGTAATCCGCACCCTTCGCATGGCCGTTCATGCCATGGAACTGAAACTCGATCTCCTGGTCCGTCGATGCGGCTCCCAGGCTCTGCACAAATACGAGCCCGCTCGTCTTGATGTGGACCAGCTGCTCGTCGTCATCCGTGTGCGACCCCGAAAGATCGTGCCCGGAGGCGTACGCCGCTCGTCCGCGAGTGTCCGTCGGAGCCGGCGCCTGGAGATCGAGGTGAACCTCCCCGACCGCACGCACCACTCCGGCTTTCTGGTCGTATTCGAACTCGCTGCCATAGATCCGGTCAGCGCGATCCTGCTTCTGCCCGTAGAGCACGATGCCCACATCGTGCAACGTCGTCTTGCCATCTTTGCGCTGCACCATCCGCGCGGCATGGATGGTGTATACCGTCCGCCCACCGGCGGATTGCGATAACGTGAATCCATTCGACTCACGGGTGATGTCGGCCCCAAGCCTTCCAGGCAGCTCTTTCAGGAAGCGATGAGCGCGAAGATGCGCGTACTCCAGGAAGCCCGCGATCACCAGGACGAGCAGCCCCGACCCTGCCAGCAGCCACAACCGCAATCGCTCGACCGAAACGCCCATTCTTTCCCATCACCATCTTCTCACCCGGCACTCTGAAGTTGTCCTCCGTCCGCGTCGACACGCTGGCGCCCGACCCGAGCCGAGAACCGGCGCCGGGCTGTACGGCTAAACTGGACCTATGGCCGATCAGCTCTACCTCAGTCTGTGGTTCCCGAACTTCCGCCTGGATGGCCTTCCCGCGGCCCTCACCTCCGTCATGCGACAGTTTGCGCTTATCAGTGCCTCCGGCGGAGCTAAAGACGCAAAGCGCGTCTCCGCCGCCGCGGCCTACCCGATCTCCTTCAGCGAGGCGCCCACCTATCAACGCCTCTACGTGAACGACGACCGCTCGGAAGATACGTCGGGGTCCATCATCGAGGCTGCTGTCGCCGAGGCTACCGAGCAGCTGCACGACGATGTCGCCTACGAGTTCGAGATGAAGTGGAATCTCTGGACACCGGACTCCGGCCCCGGCTCGGTTGGCTACAGCTCAGGCGAGAGCCATGAGCCGCTCGATCCGGAGTCTCGCCTCGACACCCTCTGGAAGCCGCACCCCGCCACCGTCAAGATCATCGGCTTCGGACCCGAGTTCGACGACGCGAGCTTCGAGCAGAACGGCCACGTCCGCGTAGACTTCGGTCTCGATTACCCGTGGGTTCTGGACGAAGAAGAATCCGACGAAGACGTTCATCTCGCAGATAACGAGGAAGACACCAACCTGATCCCGTTCTCCTCAAAGAATGCCCCCGACCCCGAGGATGCCGCCTCGTACATCCGAAAAAACGTCGAAATGCTGCTCGCCTTCACGCTGCTGGTCGAGAAAAACTGTGGCATCTCCAGCCGCCTGCTGTGGACCGAGTCGGGCGAACCTCTCGCCGAAAAGCTCATAGCACGGCTCCAGCGCCTGAATTAGGAGGTCCGAGCTGTCAATCTCTGCCCGGCACACGCAACCATTTCACTCCCCCGAGACACTTATAAAGACATGAAAACCTTTGCGATCGTCACCCGCCTCGCCTCCGTCGCCCTGGCCTCCACCCTCCTGATGCCAGTCGCCTCTTTCGCGCAGACCGCAGGTCAGGATGTGCACAATGCAGGTACCGACACCAAGGACGCGGCCAGGGACACCGGGCACGCGGTCAAGAAGACGACCAGGAAGACCTACCACAAGACCAAGCACGCAACCGGGCACGCCGCCTCCGATACCAGAAATGGAACCGCAAAGGTCGCCGACAAGACCAAGGAAGGGACCGTCGTCGCAGCTGACAAGACGAAAGAAACCTCCGTCAAGGCCTACGACCGCAGCAAGGAAGGCGTCCAGAAGGTATTCGATCCCAGCGCCGAGAAGAAGAGCAAGGTAGTCGACCGGTCACGCGAAGCAAAGATGGACGGCAAGGACAAGGTCAAGCAGGAGAAGGAGAAGGTCCACGACGGCAGCCCTCAGTAAGCGCCGGCTCCTATCCCGCCGTGACAATCTCCGAGAAGTCGGCGATGCGTGAGAAGTTACCGACAATGCTGTGCAGCAGCGCCAGCCGGTTCGCCCGCAGGCTCTCCTCCGGTGCCATTACCATTACGGCGTCGAAGAACGCGTCGATCTGGGGGCGCAGGCTGGCTATTCCCCGGAGCGCAGCCATGTACTCTCGGCTCCGCCTCAGAGCCTCCACCTCCTGCGCCACATCCACAGCTCGCTCCGCTAGCGCAGTCTCGGCCGGTTCCAGCAGCAGCGACTCGTCCACCCGCTCAGGAACGCCAAACCCCTTCTCGCGCGCCTGCGCCAGGATGTTCCGCATACGCTTAAACGCCGCACTGACAGCTTGAAAATCGGCTGCGCCTTCAGCGCCTCGTACAGCACTCACCGCCTCGGCACGTTTCACCGCATCAGGGACGTCGTCCCCACCCGCCGCCATGATCGCCGCGACAACGTCGTATGCCTGCCCGCGTGCCTCACGGAGGTAGAACTCCAGACGCTCGCCGAGGAAAGCCAGCATGCGCCCGACCAGCTCTCCCCTGGCCTCTGCGGCAGCCTCCGCGATCTCAGTGAGACCCAGCGGCACGTCGCCCTCGGCCAGGATCTTCACGATGCCATTGCCCGCCCGTCGGAGAGCGAACGGATCCTTCGATCCGCTCGGCTCCATTCCCAGCCCAAACATCCCGGCCAGCGTGTCGGCCTTATCGGCAATCGACAGCAGCGCCCCCTCGGTAGAGCGCGGGAGCTCATCGTCCATCCCCTGCGGACGATACTGATCGTAGATCGCAATCGCGGCCGGCTCGCTCACACCCTGGGCACGCGCATAGAGCCCCCCAACAATGCCCTGCAGCTCTGTAAACTCCTTCACCAGCTCCGTCGTCAGATCGGTTTTCGCCAGCCGCGCAGCCTCATCCAGCGCATGGACGTCAACCGCCATCTTCCGTGCCGCCACCGCCTCGGCCAGTGTCCTCGCAACCGAACGCACACGCTCAGACTTCGCGGCATAGCTCCCAAGGTCCTTCTGAAAAGTCACCTTCTCAAGCAGCCCAACGCGATCCGTCAAAGCGATCCGTTGATCGAAGTCCCAGAAGAAACGTGCGTCGTTGAAGCGAGCCCGAAGTACGCGTTCATTGCCGTGCCGGATCAGCGCCTCGCCCCCGGCCTCCACGCCGATATTCAGCACCGCCAGGAAGTGCGGTGCAAGCGCCCCGTCCCCACCCTCGACCGCGAAATACTTCTGGTGATCCCGCATCACCGTTACTAGCACCTCTTCTGGAAGCTCGAGGTACTCAGGCTCAAAGCTCCCCAGCAGCACCGTGGGCCACTCGGTCAGCTGCGTCACCATCTCCACGAGCTCGTGATCCTCCCGCCAGCGCGCGCCGTCAACCGTACGGCATGCGCGATCGAGCGCCTTACGGATGCGGTGCCGTCTCGCCTCCACGTCGGCGATCACATGCGCGGCCTCAAGCGCGCCCTCGTACTCGCCAGGGCGCTCAATCACCACGGGAGCGTCCCCATGCAGAACGCGATGCCCATAGCTGATATTCCCTGAGGCCTTGCCCGCAAAGCTGACCGGGATGACCTCCTCGTCAAGCAGCGCAACGAGCCATCGGACCGGACGAACAAATCGCTCAGGCTTGCCCGGACGCCAGTACATATTCTTCGGCCATGAGATCGCCAGCAGCTCGCGCGGAAGCTCCGCCGCGATCACCTCCGCCGCTGACCTTCCAGGTCGCACAACAGTGGCGGCAAGGTACTCTCCCTTTGCCATTGCCACCGTCTTCAACGCCTCAACCGGCACCCCCGCCTTCTTCGCAAAGGCAACCGCAGCCGGCGTCGGCAAGCCGTCTTTGAACGCCACCTTTGCGCTCGGTCCCGTAAGCTCCTCGACAATATCCGCCTGCCGCCCGGCCACCCCGCCGATCAGCAAGGCCAAACGCCGCGCCGTCGCAAAGCTGCGGACCTCAGCCTCCGCACCAGGTCCCGCCGCAACCAGCAGCCGTTCGCGCTCCAGCATCGCGAGCACCCGCCGCTCGAGCTCTGACTGCGCGCCCGCGATCATCCGCGCCGGCACCTCTTCCAATCCGATCTCAAATAAAAACTCAGCCATCGTCTCTCTTACTCTTCCCATGGCACACCCATAACCCTGTGCCTGATCTTTATCGAGCGCTGTCAGCCGGCCCGAGCAGCCTCGACGGCCGTTCCCTGCGCCGCATACATCTTCGCCACGCCCACAACCAGCGTCCGTATGCGCGCCATCACACCCACGCGCTCCGTCACGCTGATCGCTCCGCGCGCATCGAGGAGGTTGAACACATGCGAGCACTTCAGCGCCAGCTCATAAGCCCCCAGCACCGGGAACCGGCCGACAGCCAAGGGATCAGAACCCTCCGCGTCCAGCAGCACCTTGCCCCTTTCGAGCAGGTCGAGGCACTCGCTCTCGTAGAGCCGGAGGTGCTCCCAAAGCTTATCGACATCCGCATAGTCGAATCCATAGCTCGAGAACTGCTGCTCCTCCGGCAGACGCATCTCGCCGTAGGTCACCTCGCGACCGGTATCCGGCTCACGCGCCCAGACGATGTCGTAGATCGAGTCCACATCCTGCAGAAACCCCGCGATGCGCTCGAGCCCATAGGTGATCTCACCGCAGATAGGGTCCAGGTCCATACCGCCGCACTGTTGGAAGTAGGTGAACTGCGTGATCTCGAGGCCGTCCAGCATCACCTGCCAGCCCACGCCCCACGCGCCTCCCACGGGCCACTCCCAGTTGTCCTCTTCGAACTTAATGTCATGCTCCCGCAGGTCGATCCCGATCGCCTCCAGTGACTCGAGGTAGATCTCCTGGATCCGCTCCGGTGGAGGCTTCAGAATCACCTGCAGCTGCGTGTGGCGAAACAGCCGGTTCGGATTCTCCCCATAACGCCCATCCGCAGGCCGTCTCGAAGGCTGGGCGTAGGCGATGCGCACAGGCTTCGGACCAAGCACGCGCAGAAACGTATCCGGAGACATCGTGCCGGCGCCGACCTCAACGTCATAGGGCTGCTGCAGCACGCATCCGCGCTCCGCCCAGAACCGCTGCAGCCGAAACAGCAGCTCCTGAAACGTCAGCGCCTTTTCCTTCGTCAAGACTCGCTTCCCCCTGTCCTCTTTTGAAAAACGCACACGGTGTACGGGATCAACCGATTCTACCGCGATCACTTGCCCTACCCGCCCTCACCAAACTTCCCTTGTGCTTCGCGGAGCTCTCTGATCGAATGCTCCGCAGGAGAACTTCCTTCATGCGTACGCTCGCCCGCAGCTCTGCTCTCGTCCTCTTCGCCGCCATGCTCTTCAGCAGCGCCCCCTGTGCCACCGGGCAATCCCGGCTCAGTGACAAAGATGTCGAGCATCTCATGCAGAACCTCCGCGACGACGCCAAGGGCTTCGAAAATCCGTTCAAGAACGCTCTCAATAAAAGCGCCATCCGCAAGACCAGCCGGGAAAAGGACGCCCGTGAGCTCTCGAAACGTCTCACCCGGCAAACCGACGGCATGCTCCAGGGCTTCAAGCACAACAAAAAGGGCGAGGGCGCTCTTCAGGCCGTGACCGCCACCGTTCAGCAGATCGACCCGATCGTCGAGAACCTGGGCGTCGCCTCCGAAGCCGGCCAGCGTTGGGACCGCGTCCACGCCGACCTCCGTGCACTCTCACCCGCCTTCGAGCGCTCTCCCTACTAGGAGAGCCCGCCGCTTCCTCGGGCCAAGCGCATTACAACCGCCCCAGCGCAGCCGCACTGCGCAGCCTCCTTTGCAGGTTGCGCTCCAGCAGGCCCACCCCAAAACGCAGCAGCTCGGCCGTTCGCGCCCGCGTCCAGTCCTCCTCGGCAAGCTCTCCCACGGAGGTCCGAAACAGCCGGCGAACCTCCTCCACCTTTGCCGCCGGAAGCCTGACGCTGTCCGGGCGACGATCGTCTTCGCAGGTAACACCGTCAGCCGTCGCCGACCACCACACATCTCCGCCCCGCAGATCCAGACCACAGACCACGCAGTGCCCAAGCTCCGGCATCCAGCCCAGCAACCGCGTCATCCATAGGCAGAAGTACGCTGCCGGAAGCCATACCCGACCCACCTGGAGCTCCGGCAGCACGGCAGCCGTAAGCCGGTATACCGAGTCCTCCACCGCCAGCTCCGGCAGGGCTTCCTCTAAGATCTCCGCCATCAGCTGCAACACGGCCATGCGCTGCCAGTCGATCGCATCCGAAAGCGGAGACCAGAGTATCTCAAACGCGTCCAGCCGCATCAGCTCCTGCTTCGGCCGCTCAGCGTAGCTCGCCCGCACCACCGTCATCGGCTCCAGCGCACCACCGAACCGCCTCCGGGAGCGCATCGCATGGCGAGCGACCCCCTTCACCCTTCCCTGCCCGCGCGTAAACAGGCTGACCAGCAGGTCCGCCTCGAGAAACGGCCAGCTCCGCAGCACAATTGCTTCGCCCGCATGCGGGATGACTCTGCCCTCAGCCATGGCGTGAGGTCCTCGCCAACCCCCAACGCACGGAAGCGCGGCCCCGAAGAGCCGCGCCTCGCAATCGCATCGTCAGAGATCTAGCGTCCGAAGTGCGACGCGTTCTTTTCCTGAAACCCGGCCCACTTCTCCGGGAGGTCATCGCCCGCATAGATCGCCGAAACCGGGCACACCGGCACGCACGCGCCGCAGTCGATACACTCCACGGGATCGATAAACAGCTGCTCGACCTCTCCGTGTCCCGTCTCATCCTTCTTTGGATGAATGCAATCCACCGGGCAGGCGTCCACACAAGCCGTGTCCTTGGTCCCGATGCAAGGTTCTGCGATTACATAAGCCATCTCGTCAACTCTCCCTGTTGCCGCTTCCTGAAGCGTGCACCCGTTGTTAGGTTAGATGTCGATTTTAGCAGCAGAGCATCTCAGTCCCATAAGGCCCGACCCTCCGCCCCCGGAAGCAGCCACCTGCCCTACTTTGCGGCCCGTCGCGCCGCAAACTCCGCAGGCGTCGGAATCGACTCCATACTCCGGCCCGCAAACATCTCCGTGAAGATGTGCTCCAGCTCCCCGGCAATCCGACCATTGCTGGCCAGCGTCTCGCGGCTGTCCAGCGTAAAGGTCCCGCCGTCGAAGTGACTCACCTTGCCTCCGGCCTCCCGCACCAGCAGCACCCCCGCTGACGTATCCCAGGGGTTCAGGTTGAACTCCCAAAAGCCGTCCAGCCGTCCACACGCCACGTACGCCAGGTCGAGCGCCGCCGAACCCGCGCGCCGGACCCCGTGCGATCGCAGCGTAATCTCCTGGTAAAAATGCACGTTGGGGCTACGGTGCCGCTTGTGGGAAGGAAAGCCCGTCGCCGTCAGCGCCTCCTGCAACGCCGCCGTCTTCGAAACCGCGATCTGTCGGCCATTGAGCCACGCCCCGCGGCCCTTCTCCGCTTGAAAGAGCTCATCCCGCAGCGGGTCATAGATCACCCCCGCAACCATCTCTCCGTCGGCCTCAGGTGCGAGACCCGGCGCTCGGCGTTCGCAGCCAAGAACAACGCAGAACACTGGAAATTGGTGCGCGAAATTCGTCGTGCCATCCAGTGGATCCACGTACCAACGAAACTCCGCCTCGAGTCCTTCGCGCGTACCTTCCTCGCCGTAGATCCCGTGCCCTGGAAAGGCGGCATTCAGGCGCTCACGGATCAGCTTCTCGCTCGCGCGGTCAGCCTCCGTCACCAGGTCAACGTCGCCCTTGTACTCGGCAGCGACCCCTGACTTGTAGAACTCACGCAGCAGGGCGCCTGCCTCGCGCGCAATCTCTGCAGCCTTGCCGGCCAGCTCGAACTCTTCCACAGCTCCTCCAGGACCGCCCACGCCAGCTATCAGCGCGCATCGGCATAGTAGCCATTACGGTACCGCAGCTGGCACTTCGCCGCGAGTTTCGGATCCTTCAGACGCACTGTGATCCGTCGAAACGACGTGTCCCGTCCAGCGTGCGGTGCATAGTAGCCGAGCACATACTGCGTCCGGAGGTCGTCCGAGACATGAGCAAAGGCAGGCTCGAGGTCCTTCGGATCTTCAACGTAGTAATACCTGCCGCCCGTGTCATCAGACATCTGGATCAACGCATGCTCCCCGCCCGTGTTGCGGCCCGCGTCCGCCGCAATCGGCACGATGATGATCGAAAAAATCATTGCGCCAGCCCTCTGCGCCTCTTCAAGCGCCTGGCCGTATCGCGAGCTGTGCTTGGAGTCACCACCATCTGTGATCAGCATCAGCACGCGCCTCCGGCCAGAGTCGCTTCGCGTCTCGCCGAGCCGCTCCGAGCCGAGGTACACCGCGTCATAGAGCGCCGTCTCGTCACCCTTTTGCAGCTCGCCCAGACCAGCCTCGATCCGCTTCTTCTGGTTCGTAAACGGCACAATCTCGCGCACGTTATCGGCGAAGTCCATCAGGTCGAGCTCGTCCTGGTCCCGCAGAAGCGAACGCACGAAGCTCTTCGCCGCATTCTTCTCCAGCCGCTCGCTCGTCATCACCGTCCCACTCGTATCGATCGCCATCACGATTGAAAGCGGTGTACTCGACTCACGCTCGAACACAGCAATCTTCTGCGGCTTGCCGTCCTCCACAATCTCGAAGTCCTCGCGCGTCAACCCCGCAACAGGCGCTCCCTTGTCATCGACCACGTTGACCGCAATATTGACCAGCCGCGACTCGACCCGGATCACCGGTGTCTGATCATCCCCCAGGCCTTGCGGCGCCTCCGGAGTAGAAGCCTGCTTCGCGGGCCGGCGCTCGACCGGAGCCTGAACCAGTGACCACGCAACCAGGGACAGAACGGCCCATCTCACCGCAGGTCGCTCCCCGCCGCCCCGGGCACAATCTCCTCCGGAAACGGTTCGCCGTCAGCCCACACGGCGCCATCCTCAAACTGCTCCTTCTTCCAGATTGGTACCGTCTTCTTGAGCGTGTCGATCAGCCACCGGCACGCATCAAACGCCGCCCCTCGGTGTGCGGACGCTACCGCGATAAACACGCTGGTCTCCCCAACCCCGAGACGCCCAAGACGATGCACGATCGTCACGTTCCTGACTTTGAAGTTCGTCACAGCGTCGGCCGCAAGCTCCCTCATCTGCTTCAGCGCCATCTCTTCGTAGGCCTCGTAGTCGAGGTACAGCGTGCGGCGCCCGCGCGTGTTATCCCGAACAATGCCGTCAAACGCACACACTGCGCCGTCCGCGCCGGCCTTCAACTCATCCATCAGCGCATTCGTCTCGATTCGGTCCCTGGTGATTACAGTCTGCATCCGTCCATTAGACGTGAGGCCGGCCCAAACCGCATCGAATGGGCGATCCGCCACTCACCGGAGGTAGAAGCGCGACCTCATCCGCCTCATGGAGCACCGTCCCAGCCGTCGCGTACTCACGATTCACCGCCGCTGCAAGCGAATGGAGCAACGGTTCCCCAGGCAGGCGGTCAGCCAGCCACAGCAGCACGTCGCTCACCCTCGATTCGGCGGGCAGATCAAGCTCCGATTCGGCCGCACCCAGCCGATCCTTCAGCACCCCAAATACCAACACCCGGACCCGCATGGGGACAGCATACCCGAGACAGTCGCAGCCTGGGGCGCAGCACCACACCAGCTCAGCTCGCCTTCGGAGCTCGCTTCTTCGCGGTGGCCTTCCGCGGCTTGTCGCCCTTGGTCTTGTGGTACTGCTCGAGCAGCTTTGCACCCTTCTCGGCCAACTTCTTCTCGTCCGCCTCGTTGTGCGGAACCGGCTCACCCCATGCCGCCGCCTGCAACGCCTGCCGTGTCGGCTGGCCCTTTTCATCGACCACCGGTCCGCGTGGGTGAGCATAGTGCCGGCGCAGAAAAGAGCCCTTCCGCACCATCTTCTCCGGCGTATCCGCCGGCCCCTTCACCCCAGGCCGCAGATGCAGGCCCTCCGACTCCGCGAAGAACTTACGCCCCGCAGCAGTCAGTCCGCCCTTCGGATCTTTGCCCGCCTTCGGCATCGACTTTGCACCAGCAGACTTCTTCCCGGTCTCCTTGGCCGCAGCCTTGGGAGCCCCCGCCTTCTTCGTTGCCGGTGAACCCTTCTTCGCTGTTGTCATCAGCCTTCGCCCTCAACAACCTTAGGAGCCCTCGGGAGAGCCGCAGGTTTTATCCGCGTAGACAAACCAACCCGCCATCAAACTTCCGGCTGCGTCCCTTCACAGAGCGAAAGTCACGGAGCCACGCCACCAAAAGAAAAGAGGCGGCCCGGTTACCCGGGCCGCCTCATAGGTAAGTTCAGTGCGTCGTCGGTTACGCTGTCGCGCTCAGGACCTCTTCCCGCACCGTCTCCGCCTCGACCGCATCGTTGAACGTCTTCGGCAGGGCTACTGCCAGCACATCCTCGATCCGCGTCGCGTAGTGGATCGTCACGCCATCCACCTGTTCCTTCGTCAGGTCTTCCTCAACGTTCGTACGGACATCCGCCGGCAGGATCACGTCGCGTACACCGACGCGCTTGGCGGCCAGGAACTTCTCCTTGATTCCGCCCACCGGCAAAACGTTGCCGCTCAGCGTAATCTCGCCCGTCATCGCCAGCAGCGGTCGAATCGGCGTCTCCGTCAGCAGGCTGACCAGGGCCGTCGCCATTGTCACGCCAGCGCTCGGACCGTCCTTCGGGATCGCCCCTGCAGGCACATGGATATGAATATCCGTGTCCTTCAGGACGTCTTCATCCAGTCCCAGCGTTGTCGCGTTCGACCGTACCCACGTCAGCGCCGCCTGCATAGACTCCTTCATCACGTCGCCGATCTGGCCCGTCATCGTGAAGCCGCCCTTGCCCTTCATCCGGTTTGCCTCGATAAAGAGCACGTCGCCTCCAGCCGGCGTCCAGGCCAGCCCAACAGCCACGCCCGCTCGCTTGGTGCGCTCCGCGATCTCCGTATCCACACGAACCTTGATGCCGCCCAGGAACTCGTGGACAAGCTCCGGCGTGACCACCACCTTCGCGGTGTCACCCTCGGCGATGCGACGCGCAACCTTGCGGCACACCGTTCCAATCAGCTGCTCCAGCCGGCGCACACCTGCCTCGCGTGTGTAGTGCCGAGCGATCAGGCCAACACTCGCCGTCGGGAATTCGATCGTGTCGGCAAAGCTCGATACGGTCTCGGCCGTCGTCGCCTTGCCCGGCTCCGCATCCTGCGCGTTCTCGGTCGTCGGCGCATCCGCCTGCGCGACCTCCTTGGTCAGACCGTTCTCCTTGGCCTGCCTCGGGATCAGGTAGCGCTCCGCAATGTTGACCTTCTCCTCCTCCGTATAACCGGTGAGTTCAATGATCTCCATGCGGTCGAGCAGCGGCGCAGGTATCGTGTCCAGCTGGTTGGCCGTGCAGATAAACAGCACCTTGCTCAAATCAAACGGCTGGTCAAGGTAGTTATCACGGAACGTGTTGTTCTGCTCCGGATCAAGCGTCTCGAGCAACGCACTCGCCGGGTCACCCCGGAAGTCGCGCCCCAGCTTGTCGATCTCGTCCAGCATAAATACCGGATCCTTCACCTCGACCCTCTTCAGGTGCTGGATGATCTGCCCCGGAAGCGCGCCAATATACGTCCGCCGATGTCCGCGGATCTCCGCCTCGTCATGCATGCCGCCGAGTGAAATCCGGCTGAACTTGCGTCCCAGCGCCCGCGCGATCGACCGGCCCAGCGACGTCTTGCCAACACCCGGAGGCCCAACAAAGCAGAGGATCGGCCCCTTCATGTCCGGCTTCAAGCGCCGCACGCTCAGATAATCCAGGATGCGATCCTTCACCTTCTTCAGGCCATAGTGGTCCTCATCGAGGCACTCCTTCGCCTTTTTGATGTCCACCTCACCCGAGGACGTCTTCGACCACGGCAGCACCGCCAGCCACTCGACATAATTGCGCGTCAGCGAGTAGTCCGCTGCCATCGCATTCATGCGGCTCAGCCGTCCGAGCTCCTTGAGCGCGTCCTTCTTGACCTCCTCCGGCATCCCCGCGTTCTCGATCTTCTCGCGGAGGTCGGCGATGTCCTTCTGCGCGTCGTCCTGGTCGCCAAGCTCCTTCTGGATAGCCTTCATCTGCTCGCGGAGGTAGTAGTCCCTCTGCGACTGCTGCACCGAGTCCTGCACCTCAGACTGGATTTTGTTCCGAAGCTGCTGGACCTCGAGCTCCTTCGCCAGGTGCTTGTTGATCCGCTCCAGACGCGCACTCACGTCCGGCGTCTCCAACAGCTCCTGCTTGTCCGCCGTCGTCAGAAACGGCAGGCTCGAAGCCACGAAGTCGGCCAGGCGGCCCGGCTCTTCAATGTTGATCGCAATCGTCTGCAGATCGTCCGAAAGCGTCGGAGAAGCAGCCACCACCTGCTGAAACTGGCTCACCACGTTGCGCTGCAGCGCCTCCATCTCCGGGGTCTTCGCCGGCTCGATCTCTTCCACCACCTCAGATTCGGCCGTCATGAAGGGCGAGATCTGGGCAAACTCGCCCAGCCGGACGCGCTCGTTGCCTTCGGTAAACACAAACAGGCTCTGGTTCGGCATCTTGACGACCTTGTGAACGGTCGCACGGGTACCAATATTGTGGAGATCGGAGGCCTGCGGAGCGTCCTGGCGAGCATCGCGCTGGGCCACCACCAGGATGGTCTTCTCCTCGCCAAGTGATTGAATCAATTGGATCGAGCTCTCTCGACCGACCGTCAAGGGAAGAACTGCATGCGGGAATAGAACGGTGTCACGAACGGGAAGCACCGGCACAGCGCGGTTGCCTGCATTCTCCCCGCCGGAGGCGCCAGATTTGGCTGCGCTGGGCTTGATTACACTTACGAAATCGTTAGGCATTGAGTGTCCTTCTGTCAGATAACCTTAAGTAAGATGCGGCAACCTCGCATTCGTCGCAAAACGCTTCCGCCCTCCAGCTACCCTCTATCGGCCAATCTGCCGATCAGCTTACGGGATTAGACACAAGAACTGGACGAGAGGTATGTACCTCCTTCGTAACGCGCCCGCGGCCGACGATCACTCCCGCTCCGCCGCCACATACCGCCCCAACTCCTTCACCATCCCACACCGGCCCCGCAACGAACTCACGGCCTCATTCGCTACAGGTAGGCTGCCAAACCGGAGGTCGACGTAGAAGATGTACTCCCACGGTCGCCCCGGGACCGGACGCGACTCGATCTTGGTCAGGTCTGCGCCGGCCTCCGAGAGCCCCTCAAGCGCCTCGACCAGCGTCCCAGGCCGATGCTCCACGGCAAAAGCCACACTGAGCTTATTCGCTCCCTCAGAGACAATTCCTCGGCCCTCAATCTCTGGCGCTGCAGACGCCACGTCCTCCCGGACCACCCAGTGGAAACGCGTGAAGTTCTCCGCATGATCCTCGATGCCCTGGACCAGCACCTCTCCGCCGTATACTTCGGCTGCCAGCCAAGGCGCGATGGCCGCCACATCGCGCAAGCCTCGCTCTGTGATGTGCTTCACGCCCCCCGCGGTGTCGTAAAACGGCAGCGCCTGGATCTCCGGGTGCTGGGCTTGCCACCGGCGACACTGCGCCAATGCGACTGGATGCGACAGCACGCTGCGGATCTCATCCATGCGCACCCCCGGGCAGGCGATTACGTTGTGCCGGATACGCATCGAGCTCTCCCGCGCGATCTTTACCGGCTGCGTCAGCAGGAGATCGTAGTGCTCGGCCACCGATCCATGCAGACTGTTCTCGATCGGCAGAACAGCGCCCTCAACGTCTCCCCGAACCACGCTCGCAAAGACCTCCGAAGAGAGCGCGCAGGCCACAATCTCCGGAGCGCTGTTCATGTCAGCAAACATTTGCATCGCAGCCATGTGGCTGTTCGAACCCTTTTCCCCCTGGATCGCAATCCTCATCATCCCCGCTCTCGTTCTCTTAATTCGGCTTTGCCCAGGGTGCCCGGACAACCTCGCCCATTTCCCCCGCAACCTACCACTCGAGGGTTGCGTAAGCCCCTAATCTACGCTCGTCCGGCCGCAGAAAGATCGGGCGCACAGGAGAAAGAAATGCTTTGGACTATCACCATCATCTTGTTCATCCTTTGGATCGTTGGGCTGGTCAGCAGCTACACGCTCGGAGGCTGGATACACATCCTCCTCGTGCTTGCGATCATCGTGCTGATCTTTAACCTGCTCTCCGGTCGACGCGCGTTATAGGTTCGAGACAAGAGCTCTTCCTCACCAGAACCACCAACAGATTTCGATCGGAGATGTCACATGAACGACGACACCGTTTCAGGGAAGTTCGACCAGGTAGCAGGCAAGATCAAGCAGGGCGTCGGGGAGGCGGTCGGAAACGACCGGCTCGCAAACTCGGGCGCAGCCGATCAGGTCAAGGGCAATGCGAAGGAGACCTGGGGCAACGTTAAAGATCGCTGCCTCGGACGTCAACGACAGCGCCCACACCCGCGCCTCCAGCTCAACCACAACGGTCGCGGACGAGACCCACGACAGTGCGCACAACGTCCGCAACAGCGTCAGCTCCACCGCGGAAAACGTCAAAAACAGCATCAGCGACAAGTTGGACGATCTCAAGCGCGACCACAACCGGTAGGCGCATCCGTCATCCGCAAAAAGAAGAAGGCCCGCTTCGGCGGGCTTTCTTCTTTAACGCTTCAGCAGCACATCCGCCGCGACAAACACAAAGAAGATCACCGAGATCACACCATTCAGGGTGAAAAATGCCGCGTTCATCCGCCGGAGATCTCCCGGCGAGACGATCATGTGCTCGTACAGCAGCAGCGCCGCAACCAGCCCGATCCCCACCCACGCCACGGCGCCCAGGCCGAACAGCACACTCAGCCACAGCAGCATGCCGATCATCGCGACGTGCATCAGTCGCGCCAGAATGAATGCGCCCCGAAGCCCAAACGCCTGCGGAACGCTCCGTAGCCCGGCATTGCAGTCATGCTCAAAGTCCTGGCATGCATACAGCATGTCGAAGCCGCCCACCCACAGCAGAACCGCTGCCGTCAGAACAACAATGCGGAGATCAAGCGAGCCCCGGACCGCGATCCACGCCGCCGAGGGCGCGATGCCAAGCGCCAGCCCGAGCACAAGGTGCGACCACCGCGTCACCCGCTTCATGTAGCTGTACCCCAGCACCACCAATAGGGCTACAGGCGCCAGCTCCAGCGTCAGCCGGTTCAGCATCGCGGCCGCCAGCACAAAGATGGCTACCGAGACAAGGACAAACCCGCCTACAAACCCACGGCTCAGTGTGCCCGCCGGGATCGCCCGCATCCTTGGTACGCGGGTTCGCAGCATCGATCTCCGCATCGGCGTACCGGTTGAACGCCATCGCGGCCGAACGTGCGCTCACCATGCACACCACAATCCAGAACAGGATCCGCCCTGCCGGCCACCCTCCCGCAGCCAGAACCGCCGCCGTAAGCGCAAACGGAAGCGCAAAGATCGAGTGCTCCCACTTGATCATCTCCAGCGTCACAGCCGTGCTCTTCCACAAACCTGCCATCTCTCCATCCTAAAGAACAAGGGGCCGCACAGGCGAGCGCCCATGCAGCCCCAAAGTGATTCTTCCTGAGTTACTTGTCGCGCTGCGCTCCAGCCACCTCAAGATTGTTCGTGACCTTGAAGACGCCCGGAACGCCGTTCGCGCGGATGTTCGCGACATCCTTGTCACCCTGGTTGTCGACCACGCCCGAAAGCGTCACATTGCCGTTCACCACGGTGATGCGGATCGGCTTGGCCGGGTCGATCGCGTACTTGTTCAGCTGCGGCGCCCCATAGATCGCCCGCGCCTCGGCCAGCCGGATACGGTCGTCCATTGGCGAGGCCGGTGCCACCTCGATGTTGTCGATCACGTCCTTCACACCCGGGTAGTTCGAGACCAGGCTCAGCGCCGAATCCTTATCGGTCGGCCCATACGCGACCCCGCCCAGCGTCACCACGCCATTCTGCACGCCAAGAGTCAGCGCGTTGAACGCCGTCGTCCCGTATCCCACGCGGTCATACGCCAGCTTCTGCGCCAGCTTGTCCCGCAACGTAGCATCCTCGACCGCTGGGCCGCCGACCTGGATCTCGTTCTCGACACCCTTCACGTTCTTGCGGTGGTGCGCCTTCTTGTCCGCCTCTTCCTTGTCGCTGTACACGTCCACCGTTCCGGTCAGCGTAACTACGCCGTTGTTGACCGAAGCCTTTACCTCTTTGAACCGCTTATTATCCAGGGCTTTCATCACGTCAGACTGGATCTGCGCGTCATTCGGGCCGCCTTGCCCAAGCGCAACCGCTCCGGGCGTCAACGCCAGGGCAACCAGCAGACCAGCACACATCAACTTCGGAGCTGCACACCTCATAACCACGTCCTCCTTAGGTTCTTTGATCGCTGGCCCCGCGGCGTGCTCAGGCGAGCTGGCGATAAGAACTCTACACCTGGTTGAACACGCTTCGCCCGAAAAGCTCTCGCGCCCCCGCCCTAGTGGTAGCGCTTTCGGATCTTGTACACAATGCTGAAGACGCCCGTCTCGTCCCGAGTCACCACCAGCGACTGGTTCTCGTTGAGCGCGTAGTTCACCTGGATCAGCTGCTGCGCCGAAGAGTTCACATTGGTCGCAAACGTCACCGACAGCTGCCTTGAAAGCTGCTGCTGGACCGTGATGCGCGCCGTCGAGTTACCCAGCGTCCCAACAAATGCAGGGTCGATCTTCACACTGCCGCCGCCAAACAGCTTCGAAACCCGGTTGCTGACCGTCGCATTCAAAGCTCCGCCCAGCAGAGCGCTCGTCGTCGGATCCGTTCCCGCCTGCGTCTGCTGCTCGGAGTAGAGCTGCGCCTCCTCCTGCGTCCGGCCCAGTGCCAGGAGGTTGAACACATCCGCCTCACTCAGCGGCGGCTCCGATCGATACGTCGGCTTCAGGTTCGACGTCGTGCCGTGGACGCCCACAGTGATGTCATAGTTCTCCACCCGCGCAATCGCATCGAGATCGATAATCGGATCGATCCGCACAGGGTTCGAGAAGTAAATGTCCCCGCGCTGCAGCTGGTACTTCGTGCCTGCAAACGTCGCGCTCCCGTCCGTAATCTGGATCCGGCCCAGCACGCTCGGCTCCGCGGCCGTCCCACGGATCGTGAGGTCAACCGTCCCGGCGATCTTCGCGTATGAATTCTGGAAGTCAAGCTGCGGCGAGCTCGTCGCATGAATGTCCAGGCGAAGCTTGCTCAAAGGCGAGTTCGGATCAGGCGGAGCGCTGACGCCCCCCGATCCCGCAAACGCCGCGAAGTCCACATCCGGACCAATGCCAAATCGCGTTAGCAGCACGTTTCCGCTCGCCAGCGCATTCTGCGGTGTTCCCTGCAGCGTGATCTTCGCGTTTGCCGTTCCGCTCAGGCCCGCGTACCGCACCCGCACCGTATCCGCCGTCGCGGTCAGGTTCGCAAAGATGCCATTGCTGTACGTAAGGAAGCCGGTGACCGACAGCTTGCCGCCCCCTGACGTAGCCGTCAGCGTCTGGACCACCAGCCTGTTCTCGTTGAACACCATCGTTCCGTTCAGATTGCTGAGCCCGTTCGGAATCCCGTCCATCGCAATATTGGCATTCTCAAACTGGACGTTGCCCGTCAGCGCAGGGCTCTTCAGCTTGCCGCCCGCGGCTACCTTGAACTCCACCTTGCCGCTTGTAATCAGGTCCTTGTCAAACGTCTGCAGCAGCCCCAAGCCCACACTGCCCGTGGCGTTCACATTGATCGGGCCGCCCTTCGGGTCCGTCACCCCCAGCACCTGCGCCGTTCCGCTCGCCCGCAGGTCCGTGTCCTGCCCCGTAAGGTGCACCGGCTCCAGCGTCGCCAGCCCCTTCTGGAGCGAGATCCGCAGCGGACCATCCGCCTTCAGGCGGAAGCCCTGGGCCGTCACATCGACCGGGCTCAGCTCGGCTGTTCCCGTCAACGCCTCAGGCGTCTTCAGCGGCCCACTCACCGTCACTACGCCATTGATCGCCGAGGTCACCTTCGGCGAGTCCGGCGCAAAGATCGCCATCGGCTTGCTCAGGTCCAGTCCCGTCAACGTCAGCTTCGCCTGCGTGTCATAGTTGCCCACCAGCGAGGTCTGCCCCGTAGCCTCAAGCGTGGCGCCCGTGAGCGTAGAGTTCAGCGTGTAGTACACCAACTTGCCCTGGCTGTGGACATCCGCCGCCACCTGCCCAAGCGCCTGCCCATTCATCTGGAGGTTCGCCAGTCGGAGGTTCGCCTTCAGCCCCGGTTCGGTCAGCGTCCCGTTTGCGTCGGCATTCAGGCTCAGCGTTCCGTCCACAGGCAGCTTCTGCTGCTGCACGGTGTCGAACTTCGACAGCACGAGGTTGTCGCCCTCGACATGCGCATGGAGATGCTCGCTCGCCATGTCGTAGCCGCCATTGCCAGTGATCTCCATCCCGTGGAGCTTCACCGCAAAGCTGCTGGCCTCGATATCCTTCCCCTTCACGCTGGCATTCGCCGTCACCGCCTCAAACCGCTCTCCGTATGCCACGCCGTCGGTCAGCGAAAGCTGCGCCGCCCCGCTCAGGCTCTTCAACGTCCCCGCCGCATTCCCGTTCAGCGAAAGCGTTCCCGTCACCGGGTACTTGCCTTTCTGCCCCGCAATCTCGAGCACGTCTGCGAGCGGCGCATTGTTCAGCTGCACCTTCGCATCCACCGTGCTGCCGTCATCCCACACATAGGTCGTCACGCCCCGGCGCGAGACCTGCTTCCGCGGCTGCGCGGCCCCCGAGATGTTCAGGATGGCTGAGCCCCTCTTGATTGTCGAGCTTGCTACCGCCAGCCCGGTACGCGGCGCATACTCGGCATCGGCTACCACCGAGTCGATATGAACATCAGCCTCCGTCCCCAGCTTCACGGCAAGATCCGTCGCCTGGAGGTGTCCCTTCACGTCGAGGTTGCTGATCGCACCTTTCGCCGTCCCGTTGAACCCCACAGCCCCGTGGAGAACCACCGGGATCGCTGCGGACCCCTTTTTTCCATTCGCCTCAAAGCCAAGCGTCTGCAGCAGCTGGTCGTACTCCGCCAGGTCCCGCACGGAAAGATCCACACGCAGCGACGTCAGCGGGTCGCCCTTGTTCACGCCCAGAACTCCGCTCGCATCCAGGGTCGACTCCGGCGTCTGCGCAACGAACCGCTCGATATTCACGACCTCGGTCGCACCGCGGTAGTGCGCCAGCACCTGCCCCGAAACCGGGATACTCGCCGCAAGGCCCCTCGGACGCGCTCCCGAAGGTCCAAAGCGCAGGTCCGCATCCACGTTTACGGTGTCCGCGATCTCGGTCGCCGGTCCACCCCACTCGGCCTTCACCGGCCCGCTCACCATCGTGTCAAAGCCCAGGTCGCCAAAGTGCTCCGGAGCTGCGATCGCCATCACCGTGCGCAGCGTAATCCTGCTCACGTTCACGTTCAGGACTGCGTGCGCTCGCTGCACCGGCGTGATGTTCAGGTTGTCGACCGGAGGCGCCGCGCCCACACCCTTGGCCGTCGTATTCGCCGTCTTCGCCGCCGCAACAGTCGTCGGAGAGGTCGCCGGCGTCTGCGACGGGACCTCGCCCAGCCAGTTCGAGATCCGCAGATCGCCCGAAGCGCTTCCGCCCCCAGGCAGGTAACCGGTCAGCGCCGTAAACAGCAGCTCCGTCGGCGTCACATGGAGCTGCGCGCCGCCGTTGATGTCATGGAGACGCACATACTGATCGCGGTATCCCGCGTTGTGCAGCTTCACATCTCCCACCACCAGGTACCCCGCCGTGCAGTCAGGGTCAGGCGGCAGAGCCTTGGTGCTCGGATGGGCAGCATCCGCAGGATGCCGGTGCTGCCAGAAGTGAGGCTGCTTCTGCGCCTCCACCGGCGCCGTGTAGCAGTTATGCCCCTTGATATTGAGTTCGACCGAACCCGCATTCAGCCCGTCGACCCCGCCAAGCACCGCAATCTGCTTCAGCTCGATCGAGCCCTCCACCGCGCCGCGCCACTCGGGCTTGGCAAAGTGCTCGAGCGATCCGCTTGCCAGCACCTCCGAAGCCGCGCCCGTGTGGAAGTCGAGCTTCGTCAGCTGCGCCATGTCCCGCCCAAGCTCCGCCTCGACATGAAGCTTCGACTGCGCCTCCGGCTCCTTCGCCATCTTCGTCCGGAGATCGTTCAGATCGATCGTTGCCCCATACCGGTCGGTCGCAGGGAGGTAGCTTACCTGCGCATTCAGATCGCGCGCCGCCAAATCGAACGGAATCGCGCGATCGTTCACCAGCACCAACCCGTTCGCAAGCTCCACCTGCTTGGCCTGGAGATCCAGCAGCGTGTTCTGGAGCGGCTCCGTGCTCGTGCTCGGGTGCTTCGGCACAGGCTGATTCGTCTTCCCGTCCTTATCGATAATCAGGTGAACGTGCGGCTGCTCCACCCGGAGGAAGTTCAGGCCCACGTGCGACTGCGCCCCTTTACCCACCGTGTGCGAAAGGATTGTGTTGATCTTCAGCCGGACCAGGATCCTGTCGGCAGAAAGATATGGCGCCTCGCCAGGACCCTCCAGCCCATGAATCACCAGGCCGTCCACCTCAATCGCCAGGTGCCAAAGGTCGAGGCTGATCCTCCCCAGCTCCACCCGGCCACCGGTCGCGTCCTCGAGCGTGCTCACCACCTCTTTGCCCACGCGCCGTTCGAAATCAGGAGTGGTCGAGTACCAGCTCAGCCCGCCAACAAGGATCGCCACCAGCACCAGCAGGGATCCCACCGTCCAAAGGACGATGCGCAGCAAGCGACCCATCATGGAACGCTTTCGCGGACTCCCTGTCTGCTGTGCTTCTTCGGTCATTGCCCGTGTGCCTCATCCTGTCCCAAAATCCGAACTGTTCCCTGCGCGCGCAGCGACTTCAGCCAATCGCTCAAAAGATTCCCAACCTGCTGCTGCAGCAATACCTCCTGGATGCGATCCGAGATCGTCTCCAGCTTCGGGGCCTGCACCTTGCGCGCCGCATACTGCGGAAGCAGCGTCTTCTCGTAGTAACTCTTGATCTCGTCCGGCGAGATCTGGATTCCCATCCGGAAGCGCTGCTCAATAAACCGCAGAACTTCCATCCTCTGCTTCCAGCGCTCCCGGACCTGATCGATCGTGAAGCCCTGCGCTGCCACAAACCGCTGCCATCCGGCATCCGTCTCGCAGTGCTCGGCCTTGCACGCCGGCAGGTCCTTTCGAAGCTGCATCAGCTGGTCATCCACCTGCTTGTCCGTGACAGGATCCTGCGGCTGTAGCTGAAGCTGCTGCAATATCAGATCGCGGTTGATCAGCCGCTCCACCGCGCGCGGCCTCGAAAACGTCCCCTGTGGATCGGTCAGCGGTTGAAACACGGCAAACCGCTGCTCCTGGTCCACATCACTCTCAAGCACCAGGTCCCCATTCACAATGGCAACGATGCGGTCGAGAACAGTCCCATCAGCCGCCGGTGCGGCCGGCGCAGTCTGGCCATCAGTCGGGGCCGCTGACGCGGCGGGCGCCTGACAAAGCGCAACGCGCGGCAGCAGGGAGCCCAACAGCAGTGCCGCTGCGCGAAGGGTCGTCATCTCGGGTCTTCCGCTCATCCTAGAAGCTCTGTCCAATGCTGAAGAAGAAGTTGAAGTGGCTGGCCTGTCCCACCTGCGGGGGGCTGTTGTTGAAGTCGTAGATGATCGGATAAATCGGCGGGTTGAGGTTGTAACTGAAGTCGGCACGAATCGGTCCGACCGGCGTGTTATACCGCGCGCCCAGCCCGATCGCATGCGAAAAGTAGTTGAAGTTGCAGGTCCCAATCTTCCCTGAAACGTTTCTGCAGGTCTCCGCATCCGGCTGGTGGAAGCGCGTAAAGCTCGGAAACATATCGGACGGGTGCTGGAAGACGTTGCCCATGTCGTGGAAGATGACGAAGTTCACGCTGCTGCCCACCACGGGCAACACTGGCGCTGGCATCCGGAGCTCGAGGTTGTTCACAAACACCGCCTCCCCGCCCACCGGAAACCCTGTCTGCAGGTCGCGCGGCCCCGCACCGTTGATGGAGAAGCCGCGATGCGACGTCGCGCCGCCCGCATACAAACGTTCCGGCAATGGCACCGGCGAGCAGCTTGCGTTGGTGTTGATCAGATCCCCCACGCACTCCTCGTTGCCCACGTTCGGATTCACGCCGAAGTCCTTCTCAAAACCGATCCGCGTATTGCGCGCAAAGGTGTATCGCCGCTTCGCCTTCCCAAAGCTGTAGTACGAGGAGTACGTCGTATCCAGCTTGTTGAAATCCGTCTGCGAACCAAATTTCGAGCTCGCCAGGAACTCCTGCACCGACGCATACCAGCCCTTGGTCGCGTCCAACGGGCTCGGCGTCCTGCGATCGTGAAACCACGTCAGGCTCGGGCCGCCCACGCGCACCGGCTGGCTCAACAGCGGGATTAGGTTCGCCGAAACCTCGAGGCTCGATGGATCGACCTTTACCCGGCGGTACTGGAAGTCATAGATAAACGTGTCCGTGCGCTTCACTTTCTGCGTTACGCGGAAGTCCCCCTGCAGCGTCGAGGCGGCAAAGGTCGTGATGTTCTGCACGTTGGTATATCCGCCTGAGACCTGCGCCGAAAGATTCGGCCGTCCCAGGAAATCAGGGTTCTGAAAGCTCAGTGTCGCAACCTCTTCAAGCAGGCCGTACGTCCCGTGAAGGGTCAACGACTGCTGCGTCCCACGGAGGTTGATGCGCGACACGTCGATCGAAACCCGCGGGCTGATGCCCGTTTTGCCATTCTGCGAAACCTGGTTCGCAGGATCGTCCGGATTGAGCCCAAGCTGGATCAGCGACGCCCGCGAGATCTGCCCACGCGTGGGCGTACCGGTCTGCGCCTCAAAGCCAAAGCCGTAGGTCACATCCCAACGCTTGGCCTCTGTCAACTGCACCAGGACGTTCTTCTCGGGCGACTGACCCGTCGGATTCTGCACCGCAGCCACGACCTCGTTGAACAGCGCCAGGTTGTAGAGATTTCTCTGGCTCTCAAGAAGCGCCGACTGGTCGAGCGGGTCGCCAGGATGCACAAGAATCTGGCTGTCAACCAGCTTCGGCTTTGTGTGGCCAACACCCGAAAGCAACACCTTGTTGATTGACACCTGCTGCCCCGGGACGACGTTCAGCGTCACGTCGGTCTTTGAAGCATCGGCCTTCTCGACCTCCTGCTTGATCTCCACACGGGCCTGGTCGAAGCCGCGGCTTACAAGGTACCCGAGCACCGCATCGCGATCGCCCGAAAGCGTGATCAACGAGAACGGCTGCCCAGGCTGCGCATTCAGCAGCTTCTTCACCTCGTCCGTCCGCGCCGGATCCATTCCGGCCAGATCCACCGTGCCGAACGTCTGCTGCGGTCCCTCATCCACCGTGTAGAGAACCCTGATCAGCGCCAGTTTCAACGGCTCGCCCGTCTTGTTCTCGTCCGTATCCGTTACCGTCGGCGTCACCTTCACCTTGCTGAACCCATTCGCCCGGTAGATCGCCTCGATCGAACCCGCATCGCTGTTCACCAGCGCCTGGCTGTACTTTCCGCTGCGGAGATACGGGTCGGCCTTCTGCACCCGGATCCGTTCGCGAAGCGTGTCATCGTTGAAATACTTGTTGCCCTTGAAGTCGACCGCCACCACCCGGTGCTTCACATTCTTATCAACCGTGTACACCACGCGCTCCGCGTTTGTGCCCTGCGCGATCACCCGCACGTCGACCTTCGCATCGAAGTAGCCCTGCTGCTGCAGGAAATCCTTGATGTTGTGCGTCCCCTCGTTCAGCAGGTCGTTGTCGATCGTGCCTTCCTCAAAGATCGGCACCAGCAGATGCAGCCGCGCACGCGACACCTTGACTCCCTCGATCAGCACCTTCACCACCGGCCCCTGGTTCGCGTGGAAGTCGTAGTTCACCTGCTTCTGCGGAGCCTCATACGTCTGCTTCTCGAGCGTGATCGTCCCTTCCAGGTGATCCTTCTTCTGGTACTCCGCCCGGAGCTTGTCGAGCGCGTTGCTGGTCGTATCTCGCGTCACCTTGCTCTTGCGCTTCAGCTTGCCCTTCTTGCGAAAGTCCTTCTCCGTCAGGCCCGGATCATCACCCGTCACCGCGACATTGCCCACCCGCGCCTGCACCCCCGTATTCACCCTGTAGGTCACGTCCACGGACTGCTGGTCTTCATGCCGCTGCGTCATCACAAGCACGGTCGGCTCGAAAAACCCATTCTGAGCCAGCGTCTGCCGGATCGCCGTCGCGCCCGCTGGAACCGCCGAAGGCGAATAGTTCGTTCCAGGCTCGAGCTTGGTCGAGAACTCCAGCAGCGACGACAACCTGTCACTCTGTACTCCGTCGATCGTCACCCGCCCGACATAAAACCGGGGCACACCGACAAAAGTCAGCGTCACCGCATCTCCATGCCGCGCTCCCAGCACCGAAAGATCCCGGTAGCGCCCACTCGCAAACAGCCGCCGCGTGCTCGCACGCACCTTGTCCGGATCAAGCGGCTGCCCGGCCTTCTGCGGCAGCTCGGTCGGCAGCGTCTCTTTCGCGCCAAACGTGACTCCCTGAAACTGGATTCGGTCGACCGTCACGCCCTTCATCTGCCAGATCGACGTGCTCAACCCTGTCGCGCTCAGGCCCGCAAGATCATCGGTCGACCGCGCTGGCCGAGGTCCACTCGGAACCTGCGTCTTGCTCGCCTGCGGTACAGCACCCGGCGTCGTCGGCGACGTGACTCCCTGCCCCGCGGCCGTTCCGTTTGAGCTCTGGGAGGGCGCCGGAACGCTCTGGGTGCCGGGCGAGTCGCTCTGGGCATAGCTCATCGAGGTGACCGAGACGATCCAGCCGAGCGTCCCCACCAGCAACCACCGCGCTCCCATACGCAACCCGTTTCCTCTTACCCGGCCCAGACCGACCAACCCACACTCCTGTCCTTGATCTCCCGACACGATGTCTCCCCAGGGAACTCGCTGGTAGCAGACAACTCCACTTCAGCCATCGTGCAGGCCGAATACTCGCCTCAAAGTCCTCTTGGATGCCTGTGCGCCCCGGATAGGTCAGCTAGTCGCAAGGTGACTGTTTCTATACTAAAGAAATCCCGATGCCTCTGCCCCCTCCCGCCAACGGCGCACCGCCCACCGCACCCTCCAATGGCGGACCAGGCGTCGACCCCGACCTCCGTTACTCCCGCCAGATCCTCTTCGGCGGGATCGGAATAGCGGGCCAAAGATCTCTCGCTCGCTCCCACGTGGCGATCGTCGGCGTCGGCGCCACCGGCGCAGCAACCGCCTCGCTCCTCGCTCGCGCCGGCGTCGGCACCCTTACCCTGGTCGACCGCGACTTCGTCGAAGAGTCCAATCTCCAGCGCCAGGTGCTCTTCGACGAGGCCGACGCCCGTGAATCGCTGCCCAAGGCCGTCGCCGCCCAACGCAAGATCGCCGCCTTCAACTCCTCCATCGAGGTGATCCCAAAAGTCGACGACCTCGTTCCCGCCAACATCCACGACCTGCTCGGAGCCGCCGACCTCCTCCTCGACGCCACCGACAACTTCGAAACCCGCTATCTCCTCAACGACTTCGCCGTCGAACAGGGCAAGCCCTGGATCTACGCCGCCGCCGTCGCCGCCTACGCCACCACCATGAACATCCTGCCGAAACAGCTTGAGCGCTCCCAGAATCCAGACCTCCCCCGCTGGAGCCCCACCGCCTGCCTCGCCTGCCTCTTCCCCAAGCCCCCCTCCGGCCCCGTCGAGACCTGCGACACCGCCGGCATCCTCGCCACCGCAGTCAACCTCGCCGCATCCATTCAGGCCACCGAAGCTCTCAAGTTCCTCACCGGCCAGTCGCATCTGATGCGCAGAACCCTGCTCTCCTTTGAGCTCTGGACCCCCACCCGCAGCTCCAGCCTCGACCGGAGCGAGATCTCCACCTCCACACCCGACCCCGCCTGCCCGGTCTGCGCCGGTCGCGAGTTCACCCATCTTGCCGGCGTTGGTCGACCGCACGTCACCCTATGCGGCCGGGATTCCGTCCAGATCCATGAGCACCATCGGCCCCTCGACCTCCCCGCCATGCACGCCCGCCTTTCCCGTCACCCCGACGTCACCGACCTCCGCTCGAACGGCCTCCTTCTTCGCTTCCGCCGCGGGGGGCACACCGTCACCCTCTTCGGCGATGGCCGCGCCCTCATCCAGGGCACAACCGACATCACCGTCGCACGGACAATTTACGCTCGTTTTATTGGCTCCTGAGCCTCCTCGCCCGAGCCTCACCGCCCCCCCACACAACCTTTGCCCCGCTCCCCTCTTCTCACTCAACAGAAGCAGGTTAGTTCCGTTTGCGGTAGGCTTGGAGCAGGCGAAAACAAACCGGTCAGAACGCTCGCACGAATCCGGAGGTCGCCATGTCTGCCCAAGGTCTAACTATGAGTGCAACAAAACCTACTCCCGCCCTCTTCAAGCGGAATCCTCCCATCGTCGGTGAAGCGGAGGCTATCGAGAACGCAAAGAACGGCGACGCCGAAGCCTTCTCCAAGCTCTACGCCCTCCATAAACGGCGCGTCTACACCCTCTGCCTCCGCATGCTCGGAAACGTCTCCGAAGCCGAGGACATGACTCAGGAAGCCTTTCTCCACCTCTTCCGCAAGATCGGCAGCTTTCGCGGCGAATCCGCCTTCTCCACCTGGCTCCATCGCCTCACCGTCAACCTCGTGCTGATGCACCTCCGCAAAAAGGGTCTGCAGCTCGTCTCGCTCGAAGAGACCATCAACCCTTCTGAAGAAGACGCGCCAAAGCGTGACTTCGGCTCCCGCGACCCCCAGCTCTCCGGTTCCGTCGACCGCGTCGCGCTCGAGCGTGCCGTCGGGTCGCTGCCCCCCGGCTACCGTATGGTCTTCGTTCTCCATGACGTTGAAGGCTTTGAACATAACGAAATCGCGACCATGCTTGAGTGCTCCACCGGCAACTCCAAGTCGCAGCTTCACAAGGCCCGTCTCAAGCTTCGCGAGCTCCTCCGGCAATCCGGGCAGAACGTTCCGAACGTACCATTGAAGGAGGTCGTGCAGTGAGCAGCGAGCCTCAGAACTTCGAAAACATGACCGTCAGCGAGTTTGAAGCGCGGCTCCCCGATCTCTTCGCCAGCGGCCAGGGCCGTGTCTCCGACGACCCAAATCTCCAGCGCTTCCTCGACGAAAACCCCACCTGCAAGAACCTTGTCCGCGACCTCGAGTACATCGCCCAGGCAGCCAGGGATCTCCTCGAACCTTCCGAAGAAGAGCCCAGCGACACCGTCTGGAGCAATATCCAGAGCAACCTCAAAATCGCCGCCACCGGCGAGGAGCCCGAATAACTCCTCGCCCTAGGCGCGATCTCCGGAGCGAAGATTTCGAAGTCGCCTCCACGCAGCTAATCTCTTGCAAGCCCGTTACGGCCCGTGTACTCTCACCATCAGGATGAACCAGAACCTCCAGATCGGTCGATTTAGCTGCTATTGGTGGCAACCAGCGGCTGAGGCGGGTCTGCGCATCTCCGGGTAACTAACTCCCGAGCATCCACACCCTCCAAAGCCGCGACCCACAAGGGTCGCGGCTTTGTTTTGCCCCAGACCGAACCCAAGCCAACGGAGACACGATGAGCAGCCTCTCGATACAAGCCGCCGAAGCCCAGCCCGAGCAAACCTCAGAGTCCCTGCCCCCCGCAATCCGCCGCGTCGTTCTCGCCGGCTTCATGGGAGCCGGCAAGTCCACCATCGGCCGCCTCCTCGCCCAAAGACTCCGCTGGACCTTTCTCGACCTCGACGCCCATCTTGAGGCACGCGCCGGCGCCACCGTCCCCGAGCTCTTCGAGCGCCACGGCGAACCCCATTTCCGCCGGCTCGAGTCCTCCGCCCTCGCCAGCGCGCTCCGTCAGCCCGAGCTCGTCCTCGCCCTCGGCGGAGGAGCACCCGAGACCCTCACAAACCGCCTTCTGCTCGAGCAGACCCCCGGTACCGTCACCGTCTTCCTCGACGCCCCCTTCGAAACCCTCTTCGATCGCTGCATGCTCCAGGCCCTCAACCCTGACCCCGGAGGCGCAGCCCGCGACAGCAACCGCCCCAACCTCCGCGACCCCGAAGCGGCACGCACCCGCTTCAACACCCGCCACCCCCTCTACCGCCGTCTCGCCCGCGTCACCATCGACACCGCCCAGCGGTCGGCCGGGGAAACAGCCGAGGCGCTGCTCCACAAGCTCCAGGGCTTGGATTAGGCCGCAAAGCGTTACAATCGGTCGCGCGTTTCCGCATCATACGGGTACCCGGAAGCGATAAAGGAGCACGACCTGCCCACCGACGAACCCCTCCTCGTAGAAGACACCAAGCGCAGCCGCAACGTCACACGCGGTCACATCGCCTTCTTCTTCGCGATGATCCTGGTGCTGTACCTCGCCTGGCAACTGCTCAAAGAGCTCGAAATACTCTACGTCAGCGCGCTCTTCGCGGTCGTGCTCATGCCCATCGTCGTGCGCATCCAGACCATCCGCATCCGCGGCTACAACCCGTCCCGGACCATTGCGATCGTTCTTCTCCTGATCGTCGTCGTCGCCTCTCTGGTCCTCTTCTTTTCCATCGCCTTCCCACCCGTCGTGCGCGACCTCCGGCAGTTCATCGTCGACTTCCCCGCCCGCCTTCCGATCCTCGTCGCCAAGGCCAAACGCTTCCCCATCGCCGACAAAATCGGCGTCTCCTCTCTCGCCGAGCGAGCCCAGTCTGCCCTGGCCGCCACCGCCGGCTACCTGTTTACCTCCATCCCGAACTGGCTCAGCCACATCTTCGACCTCCTCACCGCCGTCTTTCTCTGCATCTATTTCATGCTCGAAGGCGATGAGGCCTACCACTTCTTCCTCTCGCTCTTTCCCATGGAGCCCCGCATCCGTCTCCACGCCGCCTTGCAGCGCGCCAACACCAAGATGAGTAAGTGGCTGCTCGGCCAGGGCCTCCTCATGCTCATACTCGGAGCCTGTAGCACCCTGGTCTTCTCCATCCTCCACGTTCGCTACGCTATCCTGCTCGGCGTCCTCATGGGCCTGCTCAATATCATTCCCATCGCCGGTGGCGTCATCACCATCGTCCTCGCCGCCGGTGTCGCGGCACTCGACTCCTGGGGAAAGATGGCCGGCGTCCTGATCTTCTACGCCATCTACATCAATATCGAAAACGCGATCCTGACCCCGCGCATCATGAAGTCCTCGGTCGACCTCATGGGCCTCACCGTTCTGGTCGCGCTCCTCATCGGCACCGCCCTCGCTGGCATCGTCGGAGCCCTCGTCGCCGTCCCCACCGCCGCGCTCATCTCCGTTCTGCTTGAGGAGTACGCCGTCCAAAAGGCCTGAGCCTCCCACCGAGGCCCTCACTCTGTTCAGCGTACTGACCCTCCGCGACAAGCCTCCGCCAGCGGTGCTATCGTTCCGACCGGCTGCAGTTCGCGCGATCTCCCGTGCCGTCCCAGGGATCGCTCCCAGCCAGAACAGAGAGGAACACATGGCCACAGCCGCTATCGACCCACGCCTCGGCGCCCATGCCGCAGACTTCATCTCCACCACGCACCAGATGCTGATCGACGGAAAGTTCGTCGCCGCCTCCGCCGGCAAGACCTTCGCCGTCTACAACCCCGCTACCGGCGAGGAGATCTGCCAGGTTCCCGAAGCTGACCACGTCGACGTCGACATCGCCGTTCGCGCCGCCCGCCGCGCCTTCGACTCCGGTCCCTGGCCGACCATGAGCCCCTCCAAACGCGGCCAGCTCCTCTGGAAGCTCGCCGACCTCCTCGAGCAGCACACCGACGAGTTCGCCGAGCTCGAATCGCTCGACAACGGCAAGCCCGTCTCGGTCGCCCGCGTCGCCGACGTCCCCCTGGCCGTAGACCTCTTCCGCTACATGGGCGGCTGGGCCACCAAGACCCTCGGATCCACTATCCCCATCTCGTTTCCCGGCGACTTCCTCTCCTACACCGTCCGGGAGCCTATCGGCGTCGTCGCCCAGATCATCCCCTGGAACTTCCCCCTTCTCATGGCCGCCTGGAAGCTCGGCCCCGCGCTCGCAACCGGCTGCACCGTCATCCTCAAGCTCGCCGAGCAGACCCCGCTCTCCGGCCTTCGCCTCGCTCAGCTCATCCAGGAGGCAGGCTTCCCCGCTGGCGTCGTCAACGTCCTCACCGGCTTCGGCGAGCCCTGCGGAGCCCCGCTCGCCGCCCACGATCTCGTCGACAAGGTCGCCTTCACCGGCTCCACCGAGGTCGGCAAACTGATCGCCAAGGCCGCTACCGGCAACCTCAAAAAGGTCACGCTCGAGCTCGGCGGCAAATCTCCCGCCATCATCTTCCCCGATGCCGACATGCCCGCCGCCATCGCCGGAGCCGCCTCCGCCATCTTCTTCAACCAGGGCCAGTGCTGCTGCGCCGGATCCCGCCTCTTCGCTCACGAGGACGTCTTCGACCAGGTCGTCTCCGGCATGAGCGACATCGCCGGCAAGATCAGGATCGGCCACGGCCTCGATCCCGAAACCGAGCTCGGCCCCCTCGTCTCTCAGGAGCAGTTCGAGCGCGTCACCGGTTACATCCAGTCCGGTCACACCGAAGGCGCAAAGATCGGCGCCGGCGGCAAGCGCCACTCCGATCGTGGCTACTTCGTCCAGCCCACCGTCCTCCACGACGTCAAGCCCGGCATGAAGGTCGTCGACGAAGAGATCTTCGGGCCCGTTGTCGTCGCCCAGAAATTCTCCTCGGACGCCGATCTCGACCGCCTTGCCGCCCAGGCCAACGACACCGTCTACGGCCTCGCCGCCAGCATCTGGACCCGCGACATCTCCGCCGCCCACAAGATGGCCCGCCGCATCAAGGCCGGAACCGTCTGGGTCAACTGCCACAACGTCTTCGACGCCGCCCTCCCCTTCGGCGGCTACAAGCAGTCCGGCTGGGGCCGCGAGATGGGCGCCGAAGTCCTCAACAACTACACCGAAGTCAAAGCCGTCACGATCAAGCTCTAACCCGCACCCGCTCACCCAGGCGACACAACCAGGCCAGGAGACCTCCCACCTCCTGGCCCACCTTCCCAAGAAAGCAGTCATCCTTCGCCAAAAGCGGAGGATCTGCTTTCCTTCCTGCTGTCATCCTTCGCCAAACAGGCGAAGGATCCTCTTCTCGTTGTCGGCCACAGCTCCGTTGCGTCGTCATACTCCACGCTCGCAGTCATCATCAACATCATCTTCGCCATGCTCTTCTCGTCGGTCTCCCCGTCCCGCTCCTCAACCGGCGAATCGCTCCGCTGCCCACTCGCGTATCCTCATAGGTGCCATGCCAAAGCTCTCCATCCGCGACCTCGATCTCGCCCACAAGCGCGTCCTCATCCGCGTCGACTTCAACGTCCCCCTCTCCCCTGATGGCCGTGAGATCCTCGACGACACCCGCATCCGCGAGACCGTTCCCACCATCGAGTACGCCCTCCGCCATAAAGCCAAGGTCATCCTCTGCTCGCACCTTGGCCGCCCCAAGGGCAAGCCCGTCGCCACCATGAGCCTTCGCCCCGTCGTCGATCGCCTCCGTGAGCTCCTCGACCACGTCCTCGGCCCCAGCGAAAACGTCGCCTTCTCCCCCGACTGTGTCGGCGAAGTCGCCACCGAGCTCGCCACCCAGCTCGAGTCTGGCCAGACCCTCCTCCTCGAAAACCTCCGCTTCCACGCCGAAGAAGAGAAAAACGATCCCGAGTTCGCCAAAGCCCTCGCAAGCCTCTGCGAGCTCTACGTCAACGACGCCTTCGGCTCCGCGCACCGAGCCCACGCTTCTACCGAAGGCATCACCCACCACGTCGGGCAGTCCGCCGCCGGCCTCCTCCTCGAAAAAGAACTCACCTACCTCTCCAAGGCCGTCACCGATCCCGTCAAGCCCTTCGTCGCCATCATCGGCGGCGCCAAAGTCTCCGACAAGATCGAGGTCATCGACCACCTGCTCGACAAAGCCGACACCGTTATCATCGGTGGCGGCATGGCCTACACCTTCCTCAACGCGCAGGGCCAGGCCACCGGCAAGAGCCTCGTCGAGACCGACAAGATTGACGTTGCCCGTGCCGCCCTCGCGAAGGCTGAAAAGAACGGGGTCACGTTCCTCCTTCCCACCGACCACATCCTCGCCGACAAGTTCGCCGCCGACGCCAAGACCGAAACCTTCTCCGGCACCGCTCCCTTCCCCGAAGACAAGATGGCCCTCGACATCGGACCCGAGTCCATCAAGCTCTTCTCCGCCGCCATCGCCGACGCCAGCACCGTCGTCTGGAACGGCCCCATGGGCGTCTTCGAGTTCCCCGCCTTCGCCCACGGCACCAACGCCATCGCCCAGGCCGTCGCCGGCAACCGCAACGCCACCACCATCGTCGGCGGCGGAGACTCCGTCTCCGCCATTCAGAAATCCGGCGTCGCCGACAAGATCACCCACATCTCCACCGGCGGAGGCGCCTCCCTCGAATTCCTCGAAGGCAAAACCCTTCCCGGCGTAGCCGCCCTCACGGAGAAATAGCGCTCACCAGACGCGGTCAGCGAGCCGCACCATTCGCTGACCCGCTGACCCGCTGACCACTGACCCGCTGACCCGCTGATCCGCTGATCCGCTGATCCGCTGATCCGCTGAAAACTTAGCCCCCACCTCGCTCTTCAGCAGCGAGTCAGTCGCACGGTACACATCGAGCGCGAGGTGATGCGCCCATCGCCACAAGCCAGGCTCACGAAAATCCGCCACCACCCGCACGCTGGCAGCTCGGACGATTTCCTCCCCTCCCCCACACGTGGAATACTGATCCAAATGCGTAAGCACCTGTTCGCCGCCAACTGGAAGATGTACAAGACTCCTGACGAGTCCGCCGCCTTCATCGAGTCCTTCACCCAGCTCCTTCCCGCGGATCTCCACACCCAGACCGCGCTCTTCCCCTCAACCACCTGCCTCCCGACCGCCGTCTCGGCCGCCAACGCCTCCGGCATATCCATCGGCGCCCAGAACATGCATTGGCTCGACTCCGGCGCCTACACCGGCGAAACCTCGCCCACCATGCTGCTCGCGCTCGGCGTCACCCACGTGCTCATCGGTCACTCCGAACGCCGCCAGTACTTCAACGAGACCGACACCACCGTCAACCTGAAGCTCCGCGCCGCCCTCGCCCACTCCCTCGTCCCCATCGTCTGCGTCGGCGAGCACCTCACGGAGCGCGAAGCCGGTCGCACCGCCAAGGTCCTCCAGCTACAGGTACAGTTCGCCCTCGAGGAAGTCGACCCCGCCCAGGCCTCCTCCATCATCTTCGCCTATGAGCCCGTCTGGGCTATCGGCACCGGTCGCACCGCCACCCCCGAGATCGCCGGAGACGCCCACAAGCTTATCCGCGGATTCATCGCCGAATCCCTCGGTTCCGATCTCGCAGCAACCACGCCCATCCTCTACGGCGGTTCCGTCAAGCCCGACAATGCCCGAAGCCTCTGTTGCCTCGACGACGTCGACGGAGCGCTGGTAGGCGGCGCGAGCCTCGACCCCTCATCCTTCGCCGACATCGTCAAAAATGCAAACCGCGGCCAATAGGCCGCGGTTCAGCACCTTCCCGGACGTCCCTAGCACTAGGGGCGACGATCAGAACGATGATGGCGATGGTGACGGTGATGGCGGTGGTGACGAACCTGTGCATCCGCAGGCACAACACTCGCGGCCAGCGTAAATACCGCGACCAGGGCAAGCAAAAGACGACTTAACTTCGCGTTCATGGGTGAACTCCTCTATCTATTCGAGTAGGACGCCAAACCGCTCAAACAAGTCGCGCACCCGCGGAAACTTTCGTTCAACGAACCACGCCCGCCTGGTCGATCGGCCAGTACACAAACGCCGCCTTGCCGTAGATCAGCGATCGTTCCACCGGCCCAAAGTCGCGGCTGTCGCTCGAGATCGACCGGTGATCCCCCATCACAAAATATTCATTCGCCGGAATCACCTCATCCGGCTCCGACCGGTCGTCCGTATACCGCGAAGGGACATAGCGCTCGTCGATCTGCTTCCCATTCACATACACCCGCCCATGGTCGATCCGCAGCTCATCGCCCGGAAGCGCAATCACGCGCTTGATGTAGCTCTTCTGGTGATCGTGCGGATACAAAAACACCACCACGTCCCCGCGATGGATCTCCCCCACCCGGTACGCCATCTTGTTGATAAATAGCCGGTCCTGGTCCTCCAGCATCGGCAGCATGCTCGTCCCCTCCACCCTCACCGGCTGGTAGAGGAAAACGATGATAAACGCCGACACAATGATCGACACCGCCGTATCGCGCAGCCACGAGCGCACTCCCGTATCGGGCTTCGCAGCCCGGCCACCCCCGCCGCCCGGAGGCGCTTCAACCGCCCGAGGCTCTGCCTTGATCTTCTCTTCTTCGTTCAACTCTCTGTAGCTCCGTCCACCAACCGCCATTCTTTCTCTACCTATTTAGACGCGACCGGAGCCCCGCTGTCCACCTGCCCGGGCGGCAGCCCCAGCCCCGGCACCAGGTTCTTCCCGTCGATCCCTTCCGGCGACCACGCCATCACGATCTCCCGCGCAAGCCGCGCAATCATCACCTCGGCCTCGTTATCCGGCGTCCAGCTCTGGTCCTTGTTGCCGTACGTAAAGATCGAGATGACCATCGGCCCGCTCTTCCCGGCAATCACCGCAACATCGTTTCGCACCTCGTCCAGGCTGCCCGTCTTGCTTCCAATCCCAGATCCCGCCTCCGTCGAGTCCAGCGTCTCGATATATCGCGGAATCGTCGTCCGGTAGAACTGGTTGCGCAGCATACCGAGCGCAACCTCGCAGATCTTCGCATCGCGCGCCCGCTCCGTCGCCCCGTCAACCTCGCCCTTCTCCGCCAGCTCGCACCGCGCAATCCGCTCCATCACCGTCGCCATCTCGCGCGCCGTCGTCTTGCCCAGCCCGAACTTCGGCTGATCGGCTGGCATCGGGCCGGTCGGCGGCTTCATGATCTTCTTGTAAAGGTGGGTGTCCTTCAAGCCTATCGCCGCGATCCGCGCATTCACCGCGTCCACCCCAAACCGGTCGATCAGGAGATTGGTCGCCGTGTTGTCGCTCACGATGACCATCATCGTCAGCGCGTCCTTCAGCGTCAGGCTTAGGGGAGTGTCGAAAAACATCAGCACCCCCGACCCGCTCACACCGTCGCCCTTGTTCAGCGTCAGCTTCTCTCCCCAGGCCGCCTTGCCCGCACGCACCTGCTCCATCGCCTCATACAGGATCGCAAGCTTGATCACCGAGGCAGTCTGCACCGGGGTATCCGCCCCGATCGCCACCTCCTTCCCCGTATTCAGCTGCCGCGCATACAGGGTCACGTGGCCGTGGTGCGTCCCGGCCAGTGCCTCCAGCCGCCGCTCCAGCCCTTGGTCACTTACCTGGTGCGTCGGATCCTGGGCCCCGGCTTGGTTAGCCAGCGAACAGAAGATCACCGAACAGCAGAGTACGCTCAAAACTGGACGACGGCGTTGTAAGCTCATGTTCAGCATCTTACCTTTCATGGCGCTATCCCCTGCCGCGGGCGCGACTGTCCCCCTCCATCTCAGAATGCATCAAAGTTCAAGGCGTGCGCCTTGTGCGGACACCTGGTCTGACCCCTTTGGGCAATCGGGCGTTGAAGCCGCTTACTGTAGAATCAGATAAGTCGAGAAAGTAGCAGGAAGACTATGGCCTCTCTTACCATGCTCGAGCAGGTTCCTCCCCTCAAGAACGGCAACGGCAGTCGCAACTCTTCGGAATTCCAGGAACTGATTACCGAGACAGCTAACTCCGCATCGGAGGGGCTGGACACAAAGTCGGCTCTCGAGATCGCCCGGATCATCAACCAGGAAGACGCAAAGATCGCCGCAGCCGTCAAAAAAGCACTCCCCGAAATAGCGATCGTCATCGATACCGTCGCGCGCTCCCTCCGAGACGGCGGACGACTCATCTATGTCGGTGCCGGCTCCTCCGGCCGCATCGCCTCGCTCGACTCCTCCGAGTGCCCCCCGACCTTTTCGACCGCTCCCTCGCAGGTGCAATACATCATGGCCGGCGGCCCCAAGGCCCTCGCCTCCGCCTCGGACGTCAACGAAGACTCCCCCGAACTCGGCCAGCGCGACATCGCCCGTCGCCGTCCCACCCGCAAAGACATCGTCATCGGCATCTCCGCCTCCGGCCGCACCCCCTACGTCGTCGGTGCCGTCGAGTATGCCCGCGCACGCGGGGCTAAGACCGCCGCCATCACCTGCAACCAGCGCACCGCCCTCGCCGAGGTGGCCGACACGACCATCATCGCCGAGGTCGGCCCCGAGGTCATCTCCGGCTCCACCCGCATGAAAGCCTCCAGCGCCCAGAAGATGATCCTTAACATGATCACCACCGGCGCCATGACCCGCCTCGGCTACGTCTACGAGAACCTCATGGTCAACGTGCACATGAAGAACGAGAAACTCGTGGAGCGCGGCATCCGGGTCCTCATGAAAGTCTGCGGCATCGATCGCGACACCGCCATCCGCACCATCAAGTGCGCCGGCAAGTCCATCCCCATCGCTGTGGTCATGCTCAAAGCCAACGTGGACAAGATGGAAGCCGTCCGCCGCCTCACCAAGTCCGACGGCAACGTCCGCCTTGCCATCGACGACTCCCGCCTCGAGCTCTAAGCAACACACCTCCATCCCCCGCAGGCGGCCGGTTCGGGTCACCCCCCGTATCGGCCGCACAAGCCGTCTCTGACAGCCCCGCCCGCATGCATCGGAGACCTCCCATCCGGCCCCTCGTCCTAAGTGTCTCCTCCCTCCTTTGTCTCGCCCTCGGCCCAGCACTTCAAGCCGAATCAAACACCTGCCCCCCACCCCCGTCGCGCATCCACATCGAAAACGGCTCCTACAGCGCAGAGCCCGGCGTCACCTTCGAGCTCCGTCACTTCAACGGCACCCTCGTCCCAAGGGGACGTAAGGCACCGTCCTGCTTTGAAAAGACGACGCTCCTCGATCGCGCGGATATCTTCGTCAGCAATCAAAGCCTCACCAATGTCTTCGCTGAAAAGCTCGATCAATCCAACAGCAAGATTCAGGGCCTGAAGATCGAAAACAGTCTCGCCGGCGTCAAGCTCAGCGGAACCATAAAAAAAGTCATGCCGCTCGCCTTCAGCATCGAGGGGCCCGTCTCAACCGACGGGATCTCGATCACCATGCATGCGGAAAAGATCAAGGCCGACGGCATCCCCGTAAAGGCCCTCCTCGAGATGCTCGGAGAACAGTTGAACTCCATCCTCGCCCTCAAGGACGTCTCCGGAGTCCTGGTCAAGGAGGACACCCTCTCCTTCTCCCCGGAGCAGGTCGCCCATCTCAAGGGCAACATCGTCGCCGTCCAAACCTCCCCCGCGGGCCTCACCCTCCACTACGCCCCCAGGCACCGCCACCCATAACCGGCCCAACCCGTCACTTCGGCGCAAGCACCACGAGCACCACGTCGTTCGAGTGCATCGGAACCTCCGCTGTGAAGCTGCCATCCTTCCCGGTACGTACCGTCTTCGTCTCCGGAATATCTCGCGTGAGCTCGCTCAGCCTCCCGAGCTGTGCCGCGGAAAGCGTCGTCGGCGAACCCATCTCGAGATAGGCCGTCTGCGCATCGTTCGCGCGATACCCCGTCCGGTAGATCTTCAGGCTATAGCTGGTCCCCGGCCGAAGGTGCACGAGACGGAGGCTGATCGGAGCCGCAGGATGCGATGGCAGCGCCTTTGTGTAGAACGGGCGATTGCTGATCGCCTGGACCGGCTGCTCAAAATCCCACAGCACCGCTGAGACGGTCCCGTCTTTGTCCGCCACCATCGCCTGCGTATCCGTCGTAGGGACGACGTCTCCCTGCAGCTGGTGGAGATACTTATACGCAAAAAACGCCGGCTTCCTGACGCCCTCGCGATTTAGCAGCCCAAACCCGCCATGAAACGGCGTTGGAGGAGGGCCCGACTCCTCGAACAGATCGCTGAAGGTCCAGTAGCTCATGCCCTGCAGCAAACCCCTCGCGGCCTGGATCTTGCTAAGGATGTACGGCGCGCTCACATACGAATCATGCACCGGGTCCCGCGGCGTGTAGCTGGTGCTCCACTCCGTGAAGTAGATCGGCAGCTTCGGGAAAGCCGAAGCCGCCACCTGTTCATGAACTCGCCGCACATCACCCGTGATCGCGTCCGGAGACGCCGACAGCTTCGTATCGCTCTGCCCCTTTTCATCGAGAAATCCGCCATCCACGCCATAGGTGTGCGTCGTCACAAAATCGACAGCGGCCCCACTCTGTTTCACGTGCGCCAGGAACTCCGGGATCCAGCTCGCGCCCGCCGTCGCCGGTCCACCCACCGGCAGAGCCGGATCAACGGCCTTGATGGCCTTCGAGGTGGCGTCATAAAGGCTGAAGTAGGCCTTCTCGTCCGCCCCCTCCCAGAAGCCGCCAAGGTTCGGCTCGTTCCACACCTCGAAGTACCAGCTTCGGACCTGCTCCGGCCCGTAGCGCTGCTCCAGGTGCTGCACAAAGGCGGTCACGAGATCATGCCAGCCTGCCGGATCCGGATGCGAGGTGTTGCCCTTCCAGTAGAAGATGCTGTTGTCAGACGTCGCCAGGGCCTTGGGCGTAAAGCCGAGCTCAACAAACGGCTTGATGTGCTTGGCCAGCAGCTCGTCATAGAGCCGATCGATCTTGGTCCAGTCGTAGACCGTCTTGCCGTCCACCACGCGCACCGTGCCAAGCACATCATGGAAGACGCCATGGAACCGGATGTAGCGAAAGCCCAACTCGTCCTGCACCAGCTCGAGCTGCCTCTGGCTATCGTCGCGCATCAGCGTTCCCGGAAAGTCAGACCCCACAGACAGGTCGAAGAAGCGGTCCATCGGCCCCTGGGTCTGACGCACATCCACATCGATCACGCGAGGAGGCGTTTGGCCTCGCATCGCGAGCGAAAGACAAAACACGCTGCAGGCAGCCGCAACCATCTTCGAAGTACAAGACAACAACATCCCTCTATCCTCGCAGGAGTCTTGTTTCCGCTCTTCGCTCCGATGCCTCTACGCTTTCGTCGCGACAAAGCAGGCGCGACCTGGCCCAATCTCCTGCCGGAGTTCCTCGTCTTCTTCCGAGGAGTGACACACGGACTCCGCAAAGCCCGCCGCCCGCAACGCAAGCAGCACCTCCTCCGGTGCGTGGCAGCGGGCAAGGAATTCAACATCCGTGCGCTGCCATGCTCCGTTCCGCTGAAACGTAGTGATCAGGGTCCTGCCAAGACGCTCGCCTTCGTCGTAAGAGCCTCGCACAAAGCACGCCTCATCAGGCTCCACGATGGAACAGCTCTGTTGCCACTCCGTCTTGTACGCAGCCTCCAGGCTCAGGTCAAAGGCAAATCGCCCCCCCGGCCGCAGCGCATCGTGAACATTGCGGAAGACGCTCACCAGCGCCTCCTGATTGAGAAAGTAGCTGCAGCTGTCAAAGGTACAGATAGCGCCGTGAAACACGGGAGGCAGCCGAAACGCCTCCGCGTTGGCGACCAGGAACTCTCCTTCCGGCACCTCTCGCCGCGCATAACGCAGCATCTCCTCGGAGGCGTCAACGCCAGTCACCGGGAACCCTCGACGGACAAGATACCCGGCCACCGCGCCCGTCCCGCAGCAAAGGTCCAGAACACGCGCGCCCTCCGGAAGCCGCGCAAGCAGCACTCGCTCGAGCATTGCCGTCAGGCCCGTATGGAAATGCCCGCACCAGTGCTTCCGGTAAAACCCCGCAATTGCATCGTAGTCGGCCCGTGCCGGCGCCCCCAAAGTAGTGTCCACATTCGCTCCCATAACCCCATTCAAACAGAAGCCTAAGTAGCGGGTTGAAAATTCGAGAGCTGCGGAGGCGAAAGCATTTCAGGCAGCGCAAACGTATCCAGGAACGATGGCGCGATTGCAACAACCTATCCGAGGTCCGCCTCCTGTGCTCCGCGGAACGACCTCACATGGGCCGCTCGTCCCCCATCGCGATCATCGCCGCAGAGCCACTTCTGACACGTCTGGACTTACTCTCTACTGCCACTCATCTGCGCTCGGCCCGTACGTCGCTGGCACCGTCGCCTCGAGCAGCCGAAGATACACCGTCAACTGCCCGCGATGATGCGCCGCATGGCTCAGCGCGCCATTCAGGATCGCCACATACCGCGGCTCATCGCTGATCACCTGCTCGCCCATCTGCAGCTTCCAGTGCGTCAGCAGATGCTCCTCGCTCGTCTCCTCCAACGCCGTCCGCGACTTCGCCAGCGACTCCTCCCACGCCGCCAGCAGCTCCGCCCGCGTCTCAATCGTCTTCGTCCGAAAAACCTCGGAATCTGGCGCATTCAGATCCAACACATCTGTCTCCACCATCAGCCACGGCCAACTCGGCATCGTCGCCACCAGGGCCGCCAGTTTGCCCAGCTCCATCGACCTCTCATGGGGCTTCCATGAGTTCTGTCCCTCCGGCACCCGCTCTACCGCCTTGCGCGATGCCGCCGCCTCGCGCTCCAACTGCTCCAGCAAAACCTTCTTCAGATCCATCGCTGTCCCTCTTTCTGCAAAGCGTCTCCGCCCCGCAGGATCGAATCTAGTGCCCATATATGCCACCCACTGTCATATATTCGAAATACCTTCGGCCCTCAAGACCAGTGACCAAATTGCCTCGATGAAGTCCGACCGCCTCCTCTCCGCGCTGATGCTCCTCCAGGCCAACGGCCAACTCTCCACGCGCGAGCTCGCACGCGTCTCGAAGTCTCCCAGCGCACCGCGCACCGCGACATGGAATCCCTCTGCGCCGCCGGCATCCCCCTCACCGCGCTCCGCGGTTCACAAGGCGGCTGGACCCTTGCCAAAGGTTGGCGTACCCGCGTCCCGGGCCTCGACGAGGCCGAACTCCGCGCCCTCCTTATGGCCCAGCCAAACGCCCTCGGCGACCCTCGCCTCATCGCCGCCGCCGAGCGCGCCTTCGGCAAACTCATGGCCGCTATGCCTTCACCGATGCGGGCCCAGGCCGCCGGCATCCGCTCTCGTCTTCACATCGATCCCTCTGGCTGGCACCCGCGCTCTGAAAATCTCACCGCCCTCCCCGCCGTACAGGACGCCGTCGAACGCGAAGTCCGTCTCTCCTTCCACTACACTCGTGCCGACGGCGAGCAGGCTCCCCGCACCGTCGATCCTCTCGGCATCGTCTGCAAGCAAAGCGTCTGGTACCTCGTCGCCAAAGCTCCCGCCGGCCTCCGCACCTACCGCGTCTCCCGCATCGCCAACCCCGTCTCGCTCGCGACTCCCATCAAGCGCCCAAAGAACTTCGACCTTGCCAGGTACTGGGCCGCCTCCACCGCCGGCCTCCAGCAGCGTCCGTTTGCGGCCACCCTCGCCCTCTCTCCCAAAGCCGCCTCCGCGCTGGTCCCTTATGTCCACGCAACCCCCGCAAACGCCCCCAAACTCTTGCCCGAATGGGAAGCCTTCGAGATCCGCTTCGAAAGCGAAGACCACGCAAAGTTCGTAGCTCTCGGCCTGGGCAGCGGCGTCCGCGTCCTCGCCCCCGCCTCCCTCCGCAACCATGTCCGCGCCGAACTTATTCTCCAGGCCGATGTCTTGGGCTGAAGAGCTCGCGCGCTCCACCCCGTTTCCAGCTATCACCGGGAGCGCTCAGCGGGAGTTCCCCCAGGTACATCTACCGGGACGTATTACTCGAAACGTTTACGAATTCGAGCCGGGCCGAGATGCCAGGCCGAGCGGGTTATCCTCAATCTGCTAACCGCCGTGAACTCCCCGGGTAACCTGCTCGTCATGGAGACCAGCTCACATGAAACACCTCTTCGACCCGCTCCTGGTGGAGGACACAAAACAACGCATCATGCAATTGCGTCCGGAGAGCGAACGGCAATGGGGCAGCATGGGAGTCGCTCAAACTCTGGCCCACTGCACCTCCGGCATCGAGATGGCGACGGGCGCCATCCATGCCAGGCGTGCACCGTTTCCCGCAAACCTGATCGGCAGGCTTATCAAGCCCTTGGTCTTCCGTGACGATAAGCCGATGCGCCGTAACTCGCCGTCATCCACTGAGCTGTTCGGAGCTGACCCCGCACAATGTGACTTCGCAAGCGAGCGCTCTCGGCTCCTTGCTGCGATCGAAGGCTTCCGCACTCTTGGCCCCTCTGGCTGCTCCCGCCACCCGCACCCATTCTTCGGTCAGCTCGACCCGGAACAATGGGCCATCCTCATGTACAAGCACCTCGATCATCATCTGCGGCAGTTCGGCGTGTAACGGCCACGCGATCTACGCGTAGCAGAGAGCCGCACCGGAAGTTCGGACGGAGAACACCGCGCCGCCGCGCCCCAAGCACCGAAGTCGTCGAGGAGATCGTCATCGACCCCGCCCTCGGCCCCCTGGCCCCACCGCCCAGGTCAACACCACATCCCCCAATCCACAGCCTCCGCCCCAAGCTCCTCGAAGAGCTCCGCCGCGGAAGGACATCGACACCGAACAGCACTCCCCAGAGTCGACCTGCGACCTCCAGGCTATCCGCCGCCGCAACTCCCCTCCTCGAACCATTCGCGGTACCCATTTCCACCTACCCCGTCCGTACACTGGAAACATCATGGACAAGTTCGTTGTACGCGGCCGCAACCCCCTCCTCGGAACCATCAAAGTCTCCGGCGCCAAGAACTCCGCGCTCCCCTGCATGGCCGCCGCCATCCTCACGGAGGAAGAGGTCGTCCTCGAAAACATCCCGCAGGTCCGCGACATCGAGACCGAGCGCAAACTCCTCTCGTCCATGGGAGCCGAGGTCGAGCTCGGCTATGGCCGCGCCCAGCACCGCACCCACATCCGGTGCGCCGTCCTGTCGGACCCCGTCGCCAAGTACGAGATCGTCAAGACCATGCGCGCATCTTCGCTGGTCCTCGGCCCGCTCATCGCCCGCACCGGCATCGCCCGCGTCGCCATGCCCGGCGGCTGCGCCATCGGCGGCCGCCCCATCGACCTCCACATCAAGGGCCTCGAAGCCATGGGTGCCGCCATCACCCAGGAGCACGGCTACCTTGAAGCCCGCGCCCCCGGCAACGGCGACGGCCGCCTCCACGGCGCGCACATCGTCTTCGACAAGATCACCGTAACCGGCACCGAAGACCTTCTCATGGCCGCCACCCTCGCCGAAGGCGAAACCCTCTTCGAGAACTGCGCCCGCGAGCCCGAAGTCACCGACCTCGCCGCCCTTCTCAACGCCATGGGCGCAAAGATCACCGGCGCCGGCACCTCCACCATCCGCGTCGAAGGCGTCGCAAAGCTCCACGGCGCCCGCCACAAGATCAATCCCGACCGCATCGAGGCCGGCACCTTTCTCGTCGCCGGAGCCATCACCGGCGGCGACCTCAACGTCGACGGCTGCAACCCCGCCCACCTCGGAGCCCTGCTCGTCAAAGCTCGAGCAGTGCGGTGTGCGCCTCGACATCGGCATCGATTGCATCCGCGTCCGCTCCGGTGGCTCTCTCCATGCCGCCGACATGTCCACCGAAGAGTACCCCGGCTTCCCCACCGACATGCAGGCCCAGTTCATGGCCCTCGCCACCCAGGCCGAAGGCACCACCATCGTCACCGAAAACATCTTCGAAAACCGATTCATGCATGTGGGCGAGCTCAACCGCATGGGCGCCAACATCACCGTCAACGGACGCTCCGCCACCGTCCGCGGCAAGACCGAGCTCCAGTCCGCCGCCGTCATGTGCTCCGACCTCCGCGCCTCCGCCTCCCTCGTCCTGGCCGCCCTCGTCGCCGACGGCGAAACCATCCTCGACCGGGTCTACCACCTCGACCGCGGCTACGAGCGCTTCGAAGAAAAACTCCGCGGCGTCGGCGCCCAGATTCGCCGCATGGGCGACGTCTTCGGCAAGAAATAAATTCACTTCCGGACAGGCAGCGATCCACGTCTGACCGCCGTCAGCACGCACCATCACGGCGATAAGGCTCTTCGTCACACCCTCCTTGACTGCCCTTTTACCGCGACGTAGCTTCCTCGCATTGACTTGCTAGAAGCTCGACGAGAGCGACCGCAAGCCGCCGTCAGCACGTTCCGCCCCAAGCACTCCGACCACAGCCGACGTATCTACCCACGCCGCTCAGACTCTGCGCGGGCAGCACCTCCACGCTCCGCGACAAGCCCTGATCGTCAGGTACCCGCCACCACCAGAACAAGATCCCGGAGAAACACATGAACCTTCCCTCAGGCCTGCTCAGGCACTCACGCCACACCTCGTTCCTCGCTCTGGCGCTGCTGCTCTCTAGTGGCGCCTCCGTTGCCCAATCGCAAAGCGCTCCCAGCGCAGATCAGCCCCAGCCTCTGGCAACTCCACAGGCCATCACAGACAACGATTCGTCCCAGCTCTCTCCACAAGCGAGGCGAACGTCGTCCCACCAGTCGATCCTCGTGAACGGCACCCAACGCACCTTTCTCCTCTACGTCCCCCGCAGCTACCAGCCCGGCCGCAGCGCGCTGCTCATCGCCTTACACGGACGCGGTGCCGGTGGCCCCGCAGCAGCAATGGAGGCCTACACCCACCTGGACGATAAGGCCGATCAGGCCGGCTTCGCAATCGCCTACCTCGACGGCCTGCCCGATGCGACCGGCACAGTCAACTGGAACTACTTCTACGATCCATTCTTCGTCAACGGCCCTGATGATGTCAGCTTCGTGAGAGACGTCATCGACTCGCTCGGACAGACACTCCGTCCGGACCGGCGAAAGATCTATGTCACCGGCACATCAGCCGGCGGCTTCATGGCGCAGAGAGTCGCGGTCGAACTGTCCGACCGGGTTGCCGCCGTTGGCGTCGTTCAGGGCGGCCTCTTCGTCTACGCACCCAATAGCCCGGCAAGCATTCCCCATGCGGTCGCACCCGTCTCCATCCTCTTCCTCAAGGGAGATCAGGACCCCAACAATCAATACTGCGGCGCCACCTTCCCCACCTTTGGCGTGCACGAGTCCTCTGCCGACGACGACTTCGACTACTGGTCCGGCCCCGCCGCCAACCAGTGCGCTCTAATCCTTCCAAACGCGCCTCTCTGCAAGAGCACCGGCATCGCCGACGCCAACGGCACCGTCACCCCAGGGCAGCCGACGGCCGTGGTCAGGAAAGAAGCGCTCGTGTGCAGGGGCAACACCGAGGTCAAGCACTACCGGCTGCTCGGAGGTGTGGACCAGTGGAACCTCACGCCCCCTGAACAATCCCGGATCCGTCCCGTACAATCCCGACCTCAACATCCTCACAGGCGTCACCACCAACGAGATCCTGTGGCGCTTCTTCGAGGAGCATCCCAAGGGAGGCTTCCGCTTCTAAAGCCCCGCATCGATCCCGGTCGTAGGAGGGAGGAGCAATCGCCTGTCCTATCTCCGGGCTCGTTCGGCACCTCCTCACGAAGCTCGTCTCTCGTCGAGAAGATCCCGCCTCCAAAGCGCAAAAAACACGGACTCGGTGATCGCCCTCAACCCACAGAGATAGACCCGATCTCCTTGACAAAGGCAAGCGCATCCACTGAGGTCATCGCGCCCGATTCGTCCGGCACCGTCCCATAAAACCCACGCCTTCGTCCTGCGAGCACATACCCCTGCCGCTCATAGAAGCGAATCGCACCCTCGTTCCCCTCAAAGACATCGAGCTCCATCCGTCCTGCCCCTGCCTCCACCGCCAGCCGCTCCGCCTCGGCCATCAGACGTCCCGCAAGCCCCGCCCGTCGCTCCTCCGGCAACACATCAAGCGTCACAACGTAGCCGCGCCGCCCGCCTCGCCCCCGCTCCACATGCACGATGGCAAAGCCAATCATCTCCCCGCCTCCGCCCGCAGCAGCGTCACTCACCTCCGCAATCACCACCAGGGCGTTTCGCGCCTCCGCAAACCGCGTCATTGACCGGAGATCAAACCGAAACAACTCCTCAAAACACTGGAGGTCAATCGCATACATCACCTCCGCGTCCCCGGTCCGATACCCGCGAAGCACCACCTCTCGCATAAGCTCTCTTCCCTGCCATCAGCCCATCGGTGCACCACTCACCCAGGCATCGTTCCACGACGAAGATACGGGCCTCGTTCGCAGCACACGCTTCCTGCTGGGCAGAATGGCGCAATCTCCATCCCGGCTCGCTACACTTAAATAAGCACCGACCAGTCTCATCGACCACGAAATGCGATCAGTTGGACGGTGGAGGTCTGCACGGCTCTTTGATCACAGGCAAGACTATGACCCGATTAGATTGCAGGCGACACACCGCGGTCCGGACACAAGGGCAGCGAATGGAATACTTTGCGCAGGAACGAGGGGGGGAGGTGGAGGTCGAAACTGGACCATGGATCAGCAGAAAGCTTTCCACACGCGCCGGCGAAATGCAGGGCCACCTGGACTCACCCTCAAACAGCGACCGTAAACGTGTCCTCACTCCGCGTCACCGCACGGTACAACGTATCCCGCTCAAACGGCACACGCCCCGCCTCGGTGATCAGCCGCACCAGGTCAGCCCGCCGCATCCCCTGCGGCGTCGTCGCCCCGGCATCGTGGTAGATCTTCTCTTCCACCACCGTACCGTCGATATCGTCCGCCCCGAAGCGCAGGGCAATCTGGGCGATCTTCGGCGTCATCATCTGCCAGTACGCCTTCACGTGCGCAAAGTTATCGAGCAGCAGCCGCCCCACCGCAATCTGCCTGATATCCAGCATTCCCGTCGTCCGCGGAAGATGCTCAAGCACCGTATGGTCCGGATGAAACGCCAGCGGAATAAACGTCTGGAACCCGCCCGTCTCGTCCTGCACCGCCCGCAGCTTCAGCAGATGATCGACCCGGTCTTCCTCATTCTCGATATGCCCATAGAGCATCGTCGCATTGGACCGCAGCCCCATCTGATGTGCCAGCTTCGCCGTCTCCAGCCACTCGCCACCGTCAATCTTGTGGTCGCAGATAATATGCCGCACACGGTCGGCAAAGATCTCCGCACCGCCACCCGGCATCGAGTCAACCCCCGCCGCCTTCATCCGCTCCAGCGTCTCGACGATCGACATCTTGCCGCGCTTCGCAAGAAACGCCACCTCCACCATCGTGAACGCCTTCACGTGCACCTTGGGAAAGCGCTCCTTGAGCCCACGCACCAGATCCATGAAGTACTCGAACGGCAGATCCGGATGCAGCCCCCCGACAATGTGAAACTCGGTCACCGCCTCCGTGTACCCAGAGGCCGCGGTCGCCCACGCCTCCTCAAGCGCCATCGTGTACGTCCCAGCCTCACCCTTCTTCCGTCCAAACGCGCAGAGCCTGCATGACGCCACACACACGTTCGTCGGGTTGATGTGCCGGTTGACGTTGAAGTACGCGATATCTCCGTGCAGCCGCTCCCGCACCAGGTTCGCGAGCCAGCCCACCGCCAGGATGTCACCGCTCCGATACAGCGCGACACCATCGTCGAAGTTCAGCCGCTCCCCGGCAACCACCTTCTCGGCGATCGGCGCGAGCCGGCGGTCATCCGTCTGGAATCCGTGGCGTGCACGTTGGCTGGATGGAGCGCTGTTCATGGATCCATTCTACGCCGGGCCTCCGTGGCGCTACGCCTCTTCCTCTACTGCGGCGGCTTCACTTCGAGCGAGTCCACCATCCGTGGCTGAACCACCATCCCGTCGAACATCGTCGCGCCCACCAGGTGGTCGCCCATCGGCCGGACAAATCTCAGATTCCACCCCGTATCCCAGAACTTCACCCCGAGATCCGGCAGCTGCACCATGTACGTCAGTCGCGTCGAGCGGTCGGCTGCAATGTAAATGCGCTTGTTCTCACGGTCGTAGAAGAGGTCGCTGATATCTTGCACAAACAGGTTCTTCACCGTAGTCCAGCTGCCGCCCGAATCCCGTGAGAACCACAACCCCTCGAGTCCCCCCACCCAGATCCCGCCCATCGCATCGACCGCCATCGCCCTGACCTGCGTCAGCCCGGAAGGAAGCGTGACCTCGGACCACGTCGCGCCGTCATCCGCCGAACGTCGCAGCGTCTTCAGGGTGGCGACCGCGATCATCGACCCCTCACACGCCACGAACTGGTAAGCCTCCGGCGGAACGCCCGCCACCGCCGCCCAGTGCTCCCCCGCCGTAGCGCTCAGCAACAGCCCCATAGAGGTCGCAGCGAAGATCTTGTCGCCCCCTGTTGCAAGCGCAAACACACTCCCATCAAACGTCTGCCCCACGTGCCCCGCACCGGCCGGAGCCGTCTTCGGTCCCTTCTTCGCCACCATCGGTGGCCTCACTCCCGCCGGAGCAGATGCCTTCGATCGTGCCGACGCTGTTCGTCTCTTCGAACCACCCGCCGCCACCTCCGATGGGGTCAGGCGAACATCCTCAACTCGAGCCCAGATCGAGTCCTTCAGGCGGAAGATGCCATGACCCGTTCCCGCGATCAGCGTCCCATCCGACGCCTGCCCGAGGCTGAACACGTCGCGCCCGCCCAGCCCCGTGCTCTGCTGAACCCAGCTCAGGCTCCCATCCTTGCTCGCAAAGACCCCGCCCCAGTCCTTATCGTTCACCACGCCGATATACACATCCGACGGCGTATGTGCGTCCGCGACATAGCTCGTCACCTGCCGCACCGTGAAACCTGCGTTCGACGGCTGAAAGCTGTTCCCCCCATCCTCGCTTGCTAGGACCCCGCCCCTGTCGGTCGCCACCAGCACGTGCTTCGTGTTCGACGGGTCGACAAACACGTCGTTCACGATCACTTCCGGTCCGGTCGTCCGCGTCCACTCCTTGCCGGCGTCCATCGTCCGAAACAGGCCCTCCGTCGTCCCCGCATAAACGACATTCAGCTCCTCCGGATTCTGCATCAGCACGCGGGTCCTCCTCGCAGTCGACGGAATGCCCTGCACCTTCTGGAACTTGTCCCCGCCGTTCTCGCTCTTGTAGATCCCCGAACACGCGCTCGCATACACCGTCTTCGGATCCTTCGGATCGACAATGATCGAGAACACGTCCGAGTCGTCGATCACGCCCTCCTTGATATTGTTCCAGTGCTCACCCCCATCTGACGTCTTCCACGGCAGGTGCCACGTGCCGACGTAGATGATCGAAGGATCGACCGGATCGATTGCGACCGACTCAATCTCGTGAATCTCCGTGCTCCCGACCGGGCTGATCGGCTTCCAGTGCTCCCCACCATCCTCGGTGCGATAAACGCCGTCAAGCGTGCCCGCAACCAGGATCTTCGGATCAGAGATCGATTGGCTCAGCGATCGGACGGACTGGCCTCTGAGGTCGACGATCTCCTTCCAGCTCCGGCCTCCATCCCTGCTCTCAAACAGCCCGCCGCCCCGCTGGCCAAGCACCCAGACACCCGCAAGCAGGTGCTTCGAACTACTGCGGTCGACCACGATGTGGTCCAGCACCAGATCGTCGCGATTGGCAATGCGTGCCAGGCGCTTCCAGGATGCACCGCCATCCTGCGAATCGTAGATCCAGCCATCGGCCGTTCCGAGATACAGATGCTTCGGATCCTTCGGGTCCATCGCAAACGACCGGGCATCCCCGCCATACGGTCCAAAAGGCAGCCAGTCCACCGCGGCCGCCCTGAGCGACAACAGAGCCGGCAGAAAAACAAGAGACAGGGAGATCAGCCGTACGCAAAAGAGGCTTTGAGCCTTGGAGGTCTTCATGGGTACTTCGCGGCCTTCGGTTTAGAGATACAGGAAATGGCGGCACATGGCTGTGGGCCACAACACAAAGGCTGACTGGGATAGCACCCAGTCAGCCTCCGTGTCTTCAATTGCGTGCAGCGTGTTTACTTCTTGTGGTGGTGACGACGGCCTGCAGGAAGCGCCTTGCGGGGCTGAACCTTCACTGCCGACTCATCCACCGCGGTGATGCCGGTGCTGTCCATCGTTGCGCCAGCCGGGATCAGGGTCGTGGTAACCGTCTTGCCGTCCGTCGTTCCGGTGTAAACCGAGACGCGGGAAGCATCGATACCCTTCTCCGTTACCAGGTAGTCCTTCGTGTTCACAGCGCGCTCAGCGGCAAGCTTGCTGCCCATCTTCTCTCCGCCGGCTGCGTTACCAACCACCGCGAGCTTCGCGTCGGAGGTGCGCTGCAGGTTGAGCGAGATGTCATCGAGGCAGGCCTTGGCTTCGTTGTCGACCCGCGCCGGACGACGCTTGTCACGCTCGAAGTTGATGGAGCAGAGGTTCTGTGTGGTGGGTGCCGGCGGCGGTGCAGGTGCATTCACCGTAACCGTCGTCGTCGAAGAAGCAGTCTGACCCTTGTCATCCACAACGTTGCACGTCACCGTGATCGTTCCAGGCGCCGCACCGGTCGTTGAAAGCGTTGCGGTCGAGCTGCTGCCGCTCACGGATCCAGAGGTCGAGCTGTAGCTGTAGGTCAGCGGACGGTTCTGCGGGCTCACGCCATTCGCTGTAATCGTCGCAGAGTCGCCGGGGTTGACCGTCGAGGGATTCGCCGAGCAGCTAATGGTTGGCGGCTCAAACGCCTTGATCGTGAACGCAGCCGAGCAGTCCGCCATCTGGCCAGGCTTCTTGCCTTCGACCACATGGCCCTTCGCCGAGTACGAACCAGGCTGGGTGCTCTTGGTGTCGATGTTCGCCGTGTTCGACGTACCGGTGATCGTGCCGCCATCCGTCGTCCAGGTGTAGGTCGGTGTCCGCTTCGGGTTCAGGTTCAGTGCGGTTCCAGTCACCGTGATCGGGTCACCCGGGTAGCCAGTCGCCGGTGAGGCAACGCAGCTGTAGGTCACTGGCGGCGGCGGAACGATGCTGCCGAAGTGCGTCACAATACCGGTGCTGAGTTCGGCGCCTTCGATATTGGCGCGACCACCCAAAACACCCGGTGTCGGAATCCCGACGTATGGCCCGAAGTTCTCGTGGAAGTAACGGAAGTCAGCCTCAAAGAGCCGCAGGGAAAACCGGTGGTTCATAAACGGCAGATCGTAGTCCATGCCGCCGCCAACAGCTACAGTCGGCCCCCACTGGTAAGGCTCGTGATAGAAGGGCGATCCGCTGTTGTTCGGTCCGCCAACGCGTGCGCCACCCGCAAGGGCGTGGGCAAAGACCGTGAAGTTCTCCATCGGCGCCCGAAAGATCGGACCGGCCGAGGCGAAGTACATCCCGTCGTTATTGCCGTCCGGATGCGCCGTAAACTGGATCTCGCCGCCGACGTACTTGTTGAAGAAGTACGCGCCGCTTCCGGCAGCGCCGTAGTCGATCGATGAGTAATTCACACCTGCCGGCTTCAGCTGGCCATGCGGGCCAAAGTACGAGTATCCGGTGAAAATATCAATACGTGAAGGGTTGGGCCCTGCAAGGGCGGGCGTGCTGGGCGCAGTCTGTGCGCCCAGGCTTCCTGCACCAAGGCTGACTGCACATGCAGCCAGTACGTACCGGCCAAGACTGGACAACGGGCGATAAACCATTCGACTCCTCCGCGAAAAAGCTGCGCTATTGGTACGAGCTACACTCGCTACTCGATATGTCGTTCTTTGATTCGCTAAAGTTTACCGCAGTTGCTGAGCATACCTAGAAGAAATTGCGCAGCGTTACGCATAAACTTCGTCGCGTAGCCATTATCGTCACTTCGTGCAGAATCAACAGCTTGCGCGAACCTCAAAAGTACACAAAACTGCGCAAATCTGCCCGCCGGAACGAGGCCTTCAAGGAGCTGTCCCGGCCCGGGACAGCTCACCCGCGCTCCCGGCATCTCACCCGGAAAAGGCTCGGATTGGGCTAAAACAGCGGCCTTCAGCTCAGGTTCAGGGTCTTCCGCAACGTCCCACGCTCAGCCTGGATCTTCTCCTGCAACAGCGTGATCGCGTACAGAAGCTGCTCCGGCCGCGGCGGGCAGCCCGGCACATAAATGTCCACCGGGATCACCTGGTTCACGCCCTGCAGCAACGCGTAGTTGTTGAACACACCACCCGACGTCGCGCACGCCCCCATCGAGATCACCCACTTCGGCTCCGGCATCTGCTCATACAACCGCCGGATCACCGGCGCCATCTTCTGCGACACCCGCCCGGCAACGATCATCAGGTCGCTCTGCCGCGGCGACGGCCGAAAGACCTCCGCGCCGAAACGCGCGATATCGTACCGTGACCCACCCAGGCTCATCATCTCGATCGCGCAGCACGCCAGCCCAAACGTCATCGGCCACACCGAGTTCTTGCGCACCCAGTTCACCGCCGCATCGAGCGACGCCAGCACGATTCCCTCCGGCTGGTCGTAGCCCCAGCTCACCTCCGTCACCTTTTCGCGATTCTTCCCAAAGCTCTCGAGGTTCCCAAAAAGGCGTCGATCGTTCGGCTGCGTAGCGCTCGGTCGACCGTTACTCGTGTTCTCGTTTCCAGCGGTGCTCATCCTTCCATCATAGCCTCTCTCGGGAGCGCGCTGCATCCCTCGGAAGCACTCTCCGAGAGCCCTATCCGCCTTCGCACGCCCCGCTCTCCACCCGTACCCCCGGAGCCCCCACCGCCCCCTGCGGCAGCTCCAGCCTCATCCGCACCCGCATCCACCCGATCCGCCCCAGCGGTGTCGCTCTTCCGTCCGCAGGACGCTCCGTCGTGTGCGCCGTCGTCCCGAAGTGCGTCGACACCAGGGCCGCCGCGCGCGTCGGATCCGCCGTTCCAGGAACAATGCTCGCATCCAGTATCTCGATCACCCCGGCCGGCTGCAGCGCAACCAGTCGGCCCAGCTCCGCCTCATCCGCAGGGGCAGCCGTCGATCCGCGCGTCACCCTGCGATAGACCTCCTCCAGTCGTCCAAACGCCTGGCCGCTCGCCGCATACCGAAACCTCCGCGGGTTCCACCCAATCGCATCCTGCGCCCGAAAGCTGAAGTCCGTGCTCAGCAGCAGCGGCGACACCGACCGGTACGGCGGCGTCGCAATCTCCGCATAGTCCACCGCAGGCCTCGCCCCGTGCGTCGGGATCACCCGCACCACCCACCCCGAGGCGATCGGCTCGAGCAGCACGTCCAAACCCGCACCAAAGCTGCCCCGAAATCCCGAGCCCGCACGCACCTCGGCCTCCACCACCGCGCTGCGGCACCGCCCCTGCACGCCCGCACCAGCCGCCTTCGGCCGCACGGCCCCTGCCCCAGCTCCCCGCACCAGAAGCATCGCCACCAGCACCGCCTCAACTCCCCTCCCGCTACCCCGCATTCGCCGCAATCGCCTCCACCAGCGCTCCCCGCAGTGCCTCCTGCTCGGCCACGTCCAGCTTCGCGCCATCGCGCGTAATGTAAAACACGTCGATCGCCGTCTCGCCTTCCGTATCCACCAGCGCCACCTCGATATTGCATCCCCGCGCCGCCAGCGTAAGGCTCAGCGCGCGCAGCAAACCCGGCGAGTCCTCAGCCGTCACCTCCACCAGCGTCGAGTGCGATGACACCTCGTCGTGAAACGAGATCACCGGCTCCGCCTCGACCTTGGGCGCCTTACGCCGTCCTCGCCTCCGCCCGCTCAGCAGCTTCTCAAGCGACGCCTGCCCCCCGATCACGTCGTGGACGCTCGCCACAAAGCGCGCGTGCTCGGACTCATTCATCTCCAGCGTCCGGAAGCTGTCCACAAACCGAAAGCTGTCCACCACCACGCCCTTCCGATCCGAAAACGCATCCGCCGTCACGATATTCATCCCCCACGCGGCCAGCACCCCCGCCATCGTCGCAAACAGCTGCGGCCGGTCCTCCGTCACCAGCGTCAGCTCGCTCACCCCTGGCGCGTATCGAAAATGTAACTGAACTGGATCCTCCCCGAACCGCGTCGTCATCAGGAAGTGCGTCCGCACCTGCTCCGTCGTCCGCGTCCGCACATACCGCTCCGGAAATCCCTCCAGAAACGCCGCCACCTCCGCCGCTTTTCCCGGTAGGGTCGAGGCCACACGATCCACCAAGCTCCGTCTCCCTCCGCCCCACGCGCTCTTCATCCACGCTCCGGTCCAGGTAGTTCGAAGCCGCGATATACAAGCGCCACAGGTTCTCCGCCTTCCAAGGCGTCAGCGCATCCGGATGCACTGCATTCAGGTCCGCATACGTAAACAGCGTCAGCATCCGCAGCGCCTCGGGTGTCTGAACCTTGGCCGCAAACGTACGCACCGTCTCCGCGTCAAAGATGTCCCGCCGCAGCGCCGCCGACATCTCCAGGTGCTGCCGGATCAGGCTCAACACCATCCCCGTCTCATACGCATCCAGCTCCAGCCGCGCCAGCACATTCTCCGCCATCCGCGCGCTCTCAAGCGTGTGGTCGCCCGTGCTCCTCCCCTTCCCCGTGTCATGCAGCAGAGCAGCAAGAAACAGCAGGTCCGGATGCGGAAGGTCCCGCAGAATCGGCGCAAACCGCCCCGGCCACTCGCCCAGCGCCTCCCCGGGTCGCGGGCCCAGCAGACCATGCAGCGTGTCGATCAGCACAAACGTGTGCTCATCCACCGTGTACCGGTGGTACGCATCCCGAATCACCAGCGAATCAATCCCGTGAAACTCCGGGATCAGCAGATCCAGCAACCCCAGCGCATGCATCGATCGCAACGCCGCACCCGCCCTCGGCCCCGTCAGGATCTTGCGCAGCCCATTCCACAGCGCCGGGCCTTCTTCGAGATTTGCCGAGAGCAGCGGCACCCCCTGCGATAGCCTCCGCTCCGCCTCCAGGCCCAGTTGCAGCTCCGAGCGTGCCATCTCCGCAAACAACTGGAGCACCACGTGCGGATCACTCGCCGGGTCACCCTCCGTCGCATCCCCCATCACGACCGTTCCCGACTCCACCGCGTACCCCACCCGCGCCGCGCCCGCACTCCCCCCCTGCTTCCACCCAGCCTTCAAACTGCGCAGCTTGCCCTTCGGCTTCGCCGCCTCCACCTCGGCCATCTGCTGCGTCACCCGTCGCTCCACGCTCCTGCGCATGCCGGAAGTACACCCTCATCCAGTACGCCGCATCCACCGTACGGCCCGCCTTTGCCAGCCCCACAGGGATCTCCGCCGCACGATCCTGTGCCTGCCAGTCCAGCGTATTGTCGTCCCGTTCATGCCGGTAATGGAGAAAACTCCGCACCGTCGTCAAAAAGGCCGCAGCCTCCTCAAACTCCGCATCCTCGGCCATGCTCGCGCTCCCGCCTGCGCTCCCGCCCGCCTTCCCGTCGCCGGGCGCAGCCGCAGTCCGCAAGCGTCCGGAGCCACCCACACACATGCACGTCCCGCAGGCCACCCGGGCACTCCTTCACATTGGGCTCAAGGTGAAACAGCGTCCCGCCATACTTCGCATGTCGCGCCCGCGTCATCTCCACCAGGCGCGTCACCACCGCCCGGCGATCCTTGCTCAGCAGCTTCGGCAGCACCTCCCCGCGAAGCCGTCCCTCAACCGCCGCATCCCCCGCCACCAGCCGCGCATCCATCAGCGCCAGCGTGAACTCCGCATTCTCCGGATCGAATCGCTCGCACTCCGCGATCCTCCGCGTCATCGGCGACACCCGCATCCCGCAGTCCCACATCTCCTGGTTCAGCCTCCGGATCGCCTCCTTCACGTCCTTCTCGGCCACCTTGGCGTCCAGCAGAAACAGGAGGTCCACATCCGAGTACGGAAACAGCTGCCTCCGCCCGTACCCACCCGTGGCCAGCAGCGCCACCCCGCGCTCCAGCCGCTTATCCCCCGCGCTCAGCTCCGCCCACAGCGCCCGGATCAGCTCATCGACAGCATCGGCCCGCTCCCGGACGGAGCTCGCCACCGGCCCATCACGGTCAAACGCATACCAGAGATCCAGCATCCGCTGCTGGTACCGTCCGCATGCGTCTCCTTGGCCGTTCCCCTCCATCCGCCGTCACCCGCGCAGACCGCCTTACAAGGCGATCTCGCCCCGTTCGTCGTTTCGTATGCGAATCGCCTCGTCGATCTTCGACACAAAGATCTTTCCATCGCCGATCTTGCCCGTGCGCGCCGCCGTCGTAATCGCCAGGATCGCCCGGTCCACCATCTCGTCCGTGACCACCAGCTCCAGCTTTACCTTGGGCAGCAGATCCACCGAATACTCCCGCCCCCGGTAAAACTCCGTATGCCCCTTCTGGCGGCCATGTCCCCGCGCCTCGATGATCGTCATGCCCTCAACGCCGATCTCCACCAGCGCATCCTTCACCGCATCCAGCTTCGACGGCTGAATCACAGCCTCAATCTTCTGCATATCCTGATCCTTCCCTGAACCGCACCTACCGCAGCGCCACAACCTCGGGTGCTCCATCCTCTTGCAGTCTCATCGCGAAAAGGAGGAATCCCCGCCACCATTCTCTAGTGCGCCCAATCGTATCCCTCTTCGCCATGCTGCGATAGGTCCAGACCCTCGCGCTCATCGTCCTCACTCACGCGAAGACCGATTAGCTTGTCGACCACAAATAGGATCACGAGCGTGCCCACGATCGAAAGACCCCAGGCCAGCGCAACCCCAACCCACTGGTTCAGGATCTGCCCGTGGTTTCCCTCAAGAAATCCCGTCGGCTTCCCCACCCCAAAAATCGGGTTGATCGCGCTGTTCGCAAAGATGCCCGTCAGCAGGGCGCCCAGCGTCCCGCCCGCCCCATGCACGCCAAACGCGTCCAGCGAGTCGTCATAGCCGAACGCCGCCTTCACCTTGACCACCATCAAGTAACAGAACACCCCCGCGATCAGACCGATCCACAATGCCGAGATCGGCGTCACAAACCCGGCCGCCGGCGTAATCGCCACCAGCCCCGCCACTGCCCCTGAGATCGCCCCCAGCGCCGAAACCTTGCCCTGCCGGATCCACTCCGCTCCGCCCCAACCGATCGCCGCCGCCGCCGCTCCAAAGTGCGTGGCCACAAACGCCGAGGTTGCCAGCGTCCCTGACCCCAGAGCCGACCCGGCATTGAACCCAAACCAGCCCACCCAAAGCAGGCACGCCCCAATAAAGCTCAGCACCACCGAGTGCGGCGGCATCGGGATCTTCGGATACCCGACCCTCTTGCCCAGGTACAGCGCCGTCACCAGCGCCGACACCCCCGACGTCACATGCACCACCGTCCCGCCCGCAAAGTCCAGGGTCGGAAACCGCCCGCCCAGCGTCGCATTCAGCAGACCGTGCTTGCCCCAAACCATGTGCGCCATCGGGCTGTACACGATCACCGCCCACAGCACCATGAACAGCAGCATCGCCGAAAACTTCATCCGCTCCGCAAACGCCCCCGTAATCAGAGCCGGCGTAATAATCGCAAACATCAGCTGGTACACCATAAACGTCTGCAACGGGATCGTCGCCGCATAGTCCTTGTCCGGCTGCAGCCCCACCCCGTGCAGAAACGCATTGTGCAACCCGCCGAGAAAACTTCCCCCATCCCCGAACGCCAGCGAATACGTCACCATCGCCCACAGCACCGTGATCACCGCCATCATGGCAAACGTCTGCATCATCGTTCCCAGGATGTTCTTCTTTCGGACCAGCCCGCCATAAAACAGCGCCAGCCCCGGCCCGCTCATCATCAGCACCAGCGCCGCACTGGTCAGCATCCACGCGTTGTCGCCCGCCGTCTGCGCCGCCGTAATCGCCGCCGCGTTATCCCCCGCCTGCTTCTCCAGCGCCGCCACCCGGTCCGTCTGCGCCGTCGCCGGCATCTGCCCCACTGCCATCCCACCGCAGAACACCAGCAGAAGCACGGCCAGCAACGTCTTCGCCACAGGAAATCTCACGCCCACTACAGGAAACCGCATATCGCAAACCGTCCGTCAGAAGATAAGTACAGCGACACTTCGGCACTGCCTCCCGTTCAACTGGAGACCTGCTGTAAGAGACACGCCCGGCTTGCGCGCCGGAAGCCCGTCCGTTTCATTTGTCTTTCCCGATGGCCTTACTCTACAGGAGCCTTCAGCGAAATCCAAAGCGTCAAAATTTCACGGAACCTTTACCAACCCCGAAATCAGGAAAGGCCAGCTACCTCATGCCGAACTCCGCAAACCTCACCGACGCCAAACCCTCCCTCCAGACCTGGGACGCGATCACCCCCGAACAGCTCAACCCCCTGCTCACCCGGCAGTTCATCACCGGCTCGCAGTGCATGCTCGCCCGCGTCATCCTCAAGAAGGGCTGCGTCGTCCCCGAGCACTCCCACCCCAACGAGCAGCTCGCCTTCATCCTCGAGGGTGCACTCGAGTTCAAGCTCGCCGGCGAGATCCACATCGTCAGCGCCGGCGGCGTCCTCGTCATCCCCGCCAACATCCCCCACTCCGCCATCGCCCTCGAAGACACAGTCGACTTCGATGTCTTCGCCCCACCACGCCAGGACTGGATCGACGGCAACGACGCCTACCTCCGCGCCCCCGAAAACTTCAACCGCTAACCACCGCCCCACAACCCGGGTGCGCCATCCTTTCGCCGCACCGTCGCGAAAGGATGGTGCTGCTCTCCTCAACGCCAGCGCCAACATCCATCAACGCTCCCGAAGCATCTCCCCCACCATCCGCTCCCACTCCACCCGAAGATCCCCCGTCACCGCCGGCCGCCCCGCCCGCCGATACCAGTACCCCGCATTCGCAACGTCGCCCTCCTTGCGATGGAGGTACGCATGCACCCACGCCCCGTCCGGAGTCTCGATCTCCTGCGCAACCTCGTGCGCCCGCTCCCAGTCTCCGCGCCCATCCCACCACAGCGCCAGCAGCGGCCCCGCAAACGCACTCGCCTCCGCCGCCTCGAACTCCGCGATCGTCATCGCCTCACCTCGCCGATCCGCTACCCGCCGGTCCCGCATACCCACGCTCGCGCATCCACTTGATCAGCAGATCCGGCCACACGCTCAGCCCCGGATCGTTCTGCGCCAACCCGGCACCATGCCCGCCATGCTGAAAGATGTGCATCTCCGCCGGAACGCCCGCCTTCACCAGCGCCGTGTAGAACATCACACTGTTCAGCACCGGCACCGTCCCGTCATCGGTCGTCGTAAACAGAAACGTCGGCGGCGTCTGCTTGGTCACCTGCGTCTCCGCTGAAAGCGATCGCACCAGCTTCGGGTCCGGTGAGTCCCCCAGCAGATACTTCCGCGACCCCCGATGCGCTTCCGGATCTAGAAACGTGATCACCGGGTAACCCAGCACCAGGAAGTCCGGCCTGCTTCCCTCCCGGTCGATCGGATCCGCCGCCCCCGGCTTGCCGCTGTCAAAGTGCGTGCCCGCCGTCGCCGTCAGGTGACCGCCCGCCGAAAAACCCATCATCCCCACGTGATCCTTCGCAATCCCATACTTCGCCGCGTCCGCCCGCACCATTCGGATCGCCCGCTGCGCGTCCTCGAGCTCCACCGGGTAGTGGTACTCCGGCCCCAGCCGGTACTTCACCACAAACGCCGCCACCCCGCGCTCGTTCAGCCACCGCGCAAAGGCATAGCCCTCCTTGTCGATCGCCAGGTGGACATACCCTCCGCCCGGAGCGATCACCACCGCCGACCTCGTCGGATTCGACTGCGGCAGAAACACTGTCAGCGTAGGCCTGTCCACCTCGGCAGTCCCCTTCGCCCCCGGAGCTCCGTTCGGCCAAAGGAGCACCGTCGTCCCCCCACTCGCCGCTCCCCCACTCGCGCCCGCATCCTGTGCACGGCCCGTCCCCGCCAGCCCACTCATCAACCCCATCACTACCAGCACCAGCCCTAAACGCATGCCATCTCCTCGTCACAGCCATGCTACGGCGTACCCCTCCGGCATGGCTATGAGAACAGCCCATGAATAGTCAGCGCATCGCCCCGTCCGCAGACCTCGGGAGCCTAGACGCCCTCACCTCCCATCTGTAACAATCCCACCTGGAAGCGCTCTCCCGGCAGACGCCGCGATTGCCGCGGACGAAAGCACTCCCCGGAGAACAAATGAGCACAGTGAAAATCGGATCCAAGCAGGTCGGTGACGGTCAGCCCTGCTACGTCATCGCAGAGATCGGCATCAATCACAACGGTGACATCGACCTTGCCAAGCGCCTCATCTCCGTCGCCGTCGCTGCCGGTTGCGATGCCGTCAAGTTCCAGAAGCGCACCGTAGACATCGTCTACACCGAAAAAGAGCTCTCCACCCCTCGCGAGAACCCCTTCGGCACCACCAACGGTGACCTCAAGCGCGGCCTCGAGTTCGGCAAAGAGGACTACGAAGAGATCGCCAGCTTCTGCAAGTCGCTCAAGACCCCCTGGCTCGTCAGCCCCTGGGATGAGAAGTCAGTCGACTTCATGGAAGACTTCGACACCCCCGTCTACAAGATCGCCTCCGCCTCGCTCACCGACGACAACCTCCTCCGCCACGTCCGCGCCACCGGCAAGCCCATCGTCGCCTCCACCGGCATGAGCACCTACGAGGAGATCGACCACGCCGTCGAAGTCCTCGGCAAGGACGACCTCATCCTCATGCACACCACCTCCACCTACCCCGCCAAGTACGAGCAGCTCAACCTCCGCGCCATCCCAGAGATGCGCCAGCGCTACGGCGTTCCCATCGGCTACTCCGGCCACGAGACCGGCATCCCTACCTCCGTCGCCGCCGCCGTCCTCGGCGCCTGCATGGTCGAGCGCCACATCACCATGGATCGCGCCATGTGGGGCTCCGACCAGGCTGCATCCCTCGAGCCCAACGGCATCAGCCGCCTCGTCCGCGACATCCGCCTCTGCGAACAGTCCATGGGCGACGGGATCAAGCGCGTCTACGACGAAGAGATCCCCGTCATGAAGAAACTCCGCCGCGTCGGCGCCGCCGTCTAAGAAGCTCAATCAGATCGCCACACAACCGGGTGCCCCACTTCTTCGCCGCACCATCGCGAAAGAGTGGGGTGCTCTCGTTAGCCAACGAATCGCAGAGACCACCCCCTTTCATCCGCATCCCCACACCGTTGTCATCCTTCGCCAAAGGCGGAGGATCCGCTTCTCCCCCACTCAACCCACACCCTGAAGCCCCTCATGCCCATCGATCCCCAGAAGCTCCTAACTCTCCAGGCCATCGCCTTCGACGTCGACGGCGTCCTCACCGACGGAACCCTCACCTGGTCCACCGCCGACCCCGCCTCCGAGTCCAAGACCTTCTCCTTCGCGGACATCATGGGCGTCTCGCTCGCCCGCCGTCTCGGCCTCTCCATGGCCCTCATCTCCGGCGAGCCCTCCCCGCTCGTCGATCGCTTCGCCGAGAAGATGCACATCCGCCACGTCATCAAGGGCTGCCGCGACAAGGCCACCGCCCTCCAGCAGTTCGCCTACACCACCGGCATCGAGCTTGAGCACATCTGCTTCTTCGGCGACGACGTCAACGATCTCTTCGCCATGGAGATCGCCGGCCTTTGCGCCTGCCCGGCCAACGCCGCAAAGGATGTCCTCGCACACGTCTCCGCCCACGGCTTCGTCTCCGCCGCACCCGGCGGCCGCGGCGCCGTCCGCGAGTTCGTCGACGCCCTCCTCACCGCACGCGGCCTCGTCGCCAAAGACGTCTTCCTCCTCCGCCCCCCCGAGTAACTCCCCCGCTCCCCCAGCACTCGCTCATGTCCCACTTGGCGCAACCGGTGTCCCGGATCAGCTATCCTCATAGGGGAAGACCTGCTTCTCACGGAGATCGATGCCCTGAGCCCCTCCCCGGCCCCCTGCAAATCCGCGCGTCATAGGGGGACGTCAACCTCAACCTCCGTCGCCGAAGTCCAGACCTAACTCTCATACTTCGAAGACTTTGCATCACAAGTAAGGGGGATGGGGCCCTCCGGACCCTTCCCCCCTGGGAACCGCCAAACCTGACATGAAACTCTCCGACTACGTCGTAAGCTTCGTCGCCGACCTCGGCATCAAGGATCTCTTCCTCGTCACCGGCGGCGGTGCCATGCACCTCAACGCCTCCCTCGGCGCCGAGCCCCGCATCCACGCCGTCTGCAACTCCCACGAGCAGGCCTCCGCCATCTGCGCCGAGGGCTACGCCAAGGCCACCAACGGCCTCGGCGTCTGCATGGTCACCACCGGCCCCGGTGGCACCAACGCCGTCACCGGCGTCGCCGGCGCCTGGCTCGACTCCACCCCCACCCTCTACATCTCCGGCCAGGTCAAACGCCCCGACCGGATGTTCGACCCCGCCACCGGCAAGCCCCTCGGCATGCGCCAGCTCGGCGTCCAGGAAGTCGACATCTGCTCCATCGTCCGGCCCATCACCAAGTACGCCGAGACCATCCTCGTCCCCGAAGACATCCGCTACCACCTCGAAAAGGCCGTCTACCTCGCCCTCAACGGCCGCCCCGGGCCCGTCTGGATCGACATCCCCCTCGACGTCCAGGCCACCCCCATCGACGACCCCGCCACCCTCCGCTCGTTCGACCCCAAGGAGCTCGCCGGCCTCTCCAATATCACCGGCACCTCCAATATCCCGTCCGAGGTCGCCCGCGTCATCGAGGAGTTCAACAAGTCCGAGCGCCCGCTCCTCTTCGCCGGCAACGGCATCCGCCTCGCCCGCGCCGAGGCCGAGTTCGAAGAGCTCCGCAAGCTCCTCGGCGTTCCCACCGTCGCCACCTGGTGCGCCGCCGACCTCGTCCCCTCCGACGACCCCACCTACGTCGGCCGCCCCGGCTCCGTAGCCGCCCGCGGCGCCAACTTCGCCCTCCAGAACTCGGACTTCCTCCTCGCCATCGGCGTCCGCCTCGACTTCGCCATCACCGGCTACGCCCCCCACAACCTCGCCCGCGAAGCCCACAAGGTCGCCGTCGATATCGACCCCGCAGAGTTACAAAAGCTCCACCCCTATCTCCAGCAGCCCATCTGCGCCGACGCCAAGGCCTTCCTCACCGAACTCCTCAAGCACAAGGACGAGATCAAGCCCCGCAACCTCGACGCCTGGCTCGCCCGCTGCGCCGACTGGAAGACCCGCTACCCCGTCGTCACCGACGAGCACCGGAAGCCCGAAGGCCTCGTCTCCATCTTCAACCTCGCCGAGGTCCTCGGCACCGAGGCCAAACCCGAAGACCGCCTGGTTGTCGGCAACTCCGGCTCCGGCATCGAGATCTACCTCCTCGCCTGCCCCACCCTCCACTCGCAGCGCCTCTTCCACACCGCCGGCCTCGGCTCCATGGGCTACGCCATCCCCATGGCCATCGCCGTCTCGGTCGCCAACCCCGGCCGTGAAGTCATCGCCGTAGATGGCGACGGCGGCTTCATGTTCAACATCCAGGAGCTCGAGACCATCCACCGCCTCCAGCTCCCCATCAAGTTCTTCGTCCTCAACAACGACGGCTATTCCTCCATCCGCGCCTCACAGGCCGCCTACTTCGGCAAGCCCTCGATCGGCGCCGACCGGAACACCGGCCTCACCATCCCCAACCTCTCCGACGTCGGTGCTGCCTTCAAACTAGGCACCCACGTCATCAAGGATCAGACCGACCTGCGCGCCGAAGTCCGCAAGGTCCTCGACATGGAAGGCCCCGTCCTCTGCGACGTCAACGTCCTCCCCGACGAGGTCCGAGCCCCACGCCTCCAGTCCTACCAGAAGCCCGACGGCTCCTTCGTCTCCAAGCCCCTCGAAGACCTCTTCCCCTTCCTCCCCCGCGAAGAGTTCCTCGCCAACATGATCGTCAAACCTCTCCCCGAATAAGGGACGGCGACCGGTGCCTCAGGTCTGGCCCTCAGACTTGAGGCTCGCGCCTACGAACTCAACCGGAGACCCATGACCCAGTACGGCATCATGCAAGGCCGTCTCTCCCCACCTGAAGACGGCCGCTTCCAGTCCTTCCCGCGCAACACGTGGCGCAGCGAACTCCCGCGCGCCCGCGAAGCCGGCTTCGACTACGTCGAGTGGATCTATGACGATTACGGCGCCACCGCCAATCCCCTCACCACCGACGCGGGCATCGAAGAGCTCATCGCCCTCAAAGAGCAGTACGGCATCGCAACCCCCGCCGTCTGCGGCGACTGGTTCATGGACTTTCCCCTGATCCGGTGCACCGACGACGAGCGCGCCCGCCGCCAGCGCTTCCTCGGCGCCCTCCTCCGCGCCGCCGCCCGCATCGACGCACACCACCTCGTCATCCCCTTCGTCGATCAGTCGGGCATCCGCACCGAAGACGAGAAGGAAGTCGTCCTCAAAGTTTTGCAGGAGTCGCTCGGGATCGCCGAAGCCACCGGCGTCGAGCTCCACCTCGAAGCCGACTTCAACCCCGGGGAATTCGCCAGCCTTCCTCGCCCGCATCCCGCACCCCATGCTCAAAGTCAACTGGGACTCCGGCAACTCCTCCGGCCTCGGCTACATCGCCTCGGAAGAGTTCGCCGCCTACGGCGACCGTATCGGCTCGGTCCACATCAAGGACCGCTACCGCAAACCCGAGGGCGGCATCGAGACCCGCCCCCTGGGCACGGGCTCCGCCGACTTCAATGACGTCTTCGCCAGCATGCGCACGATCGGTTACACATCCGGCATCACCCTCCAGGTCGCCCGCGGAACGCCCGGAGATGAAGTCAACTTCCTCCGCGAACAGCTCGCCTTCGTCAAGCAGCACTGGGAAACTCCCCAACAACCCGCCTGAGGTTGTCATCCTTCGCGCAGCGGAGGATCTGCTTCTCTCCGCATCGCCCTCGAACCCCGGAGACACACATGCCCCTCACCGCCCAGGACCTCTCCCTCCACGCCCTCTTCTCCCTCGAAGGCAAGACCGCCGTCCTCACCGGAGCCTCCGGCTTCCTCGGCCGCACCTTCGCCCTCGCCCTTCTCGCCAACGGAGCCCGCGTCGTCGCCCTAGGCCGCTCTGACCGCCTCCAAACCGAGGCGGCCAAATGGGCAAACGAGTTCGGTGCCGACAAGATCGCCGTCCGCCAGATCGACATGTACGACCAGCGAGCTCTCGACGATCTCTGCTCCCAAATCGCCGCAGAAGAAGCCTCGATCGACATCCTCATCAACAACGCCCACGAGCTCGGCGCCGCCACCGGCTTCAACGTCCCCGAGGGCTCACTCGAGAACTCCACCTTCGACCAGTGGCAGCGCAACCTCCAGGGCGGCGTCTATTGGGCCGTCCAGACCACCCAGCGCCTCGGCATCCGCATGAAGGAAGCCCAGCGCGGATCCATCATCAACATCGCCACCATGTACGCCTCCGTCGCCCCACGCCCGCAGCTCTACGAAGGCACCACCTCCCTCAATCCGCCCGGCTACTCCGCCTCCAAAGCCGCCCTCGCCGCCTTTACCCGCTACACCGCCTCGTTCTGGGGAACCTCCGGCGTCCGCGCCAACTGCATCTCCCCCGGTCCCTTCTCCAACACCGAAGACGTTGGCACCGGCCAGAACGCCGTGCAGGAAGACTCGCCCTTCGTTCAGAAGCTCAAGAGCTACACCGTCCTCAACCGCATCGGTCGGCCCCGCGAGCTCGTCGGCGCGCTCCTCTTCCTCGCCTCCGATGCCAGCACCTACGTCACCGGACAGAACTTCAACATCGATGGCGGCTGGACCGCCGTCTGATCTCATATATCGTCCCTCTTCGCGAAGCGGAGATCCGCTTCTCCTAGCCCACGTATCCTGAAGGAACATGAACCTCAATCTCACCGACCAGGTCGTCTTCGTCGCCGGCTCCTCCCGTGGCATCGGCCGGGCCATCGCCGCCACCCTCCTCGACGAAGGAGCGCGCGTCGTCCTCACCGGCCGCGACACCGACTCACTCACCCGCACCCACCACGAGCTCGCGACCACGCCCGAGCTCCACCGCCGCATCCTCGCCATCTCCGGCAACTTCTCCGATCCCGAGACCATCGAGGACGCGTTCAACCTCACTGTCAGCCACTTCGGCCGCATCGATCATCTCGTCGCCAACCTCGGAACCGGCTCGGGCAAGCCCGGCTGGCAACAGGATGAGTCCGAGTGGATCCGCCTCTTCGACGCCAACTTCTTCTCAAGCGTTCGTCTCGCGCAGGCCGTCACCCCACACCTCATCTCCCGCATCGAAGGGAGCCCTGACATCCTCGACAGCATCAGCCCCTCCATTCTCTTCATCTCCTCCATCGTCGCCGTCGAGGCCACGCCCGCACCGCTTCCCTACTCCGCCGCCAAGGCCGCTCTCAACAACTACGCCAAAAACCTCGCACGCCTGCTCGCCCCTGAGAGGATCCGCGTCAACACCATCTGCCCCGGCAACATCTACTTTCCCGGCGGCTCCTGGGAACGCCACCTCACCAATCGTCGCCCGCAGGTCGAAGAGATGCTCGCCACCGAAGTCCCCCAGGGCCGCTTCGGCACCCCTGAAGAGATCGCCTCGCTCGCCGCCTACCTCCTCAGCCCATCCGCCGCCTTCTCCACCGGCAGCACCTACGTCATGGACGGCGGCCAGACCCGCTCCCTCTAGGACCACACCCGCTCAGGTTAGAATCGGCGGCTATGAAGACATCGGATCTCCTGTTCGCCGCGGTCGCCGCAGCCTCTCTCCTCCCCTCAGCCTTCGCCGCCACACCGGAAGAGCAGGCCGTCCTCGCACCGATCAACGCCATGTTCGACGGCATGAAGAGCCGGGACGCCTCCGCTATACTCGCCCCTGTCCTCCGCGGCGGAACCATGGTGCTCATGCGCGACGGCAAAGCCACCCAGATGACCTTTGAAGCTTTCGCCCAGCGCGTCGGCAAGCCCGGCACCACCCACATCGAAGAGCGCATCCACGACCCGCTCGTCCGCATCGATGCCGACCTCGCCATGGTCTGGGCACCCTTCGACTTCCTCGTCGACGGCCGTGTCGACCACTGCGGCACAGACCTCTTCAACCTCGTCCGCACCGATGGCAAGTGGCTCATCGCCAGCGTCGCCGATACCGGCCGCAAAGATTGCCCGGCACACTAGCTCTCGCCCACCCACTCTTCGAAACCTCGCCCGCCATAAGCCCCGTCTGAGATACTAGGGAGGCATGCCGCCAGCCTCCCCCAACCGCGCGCACACCCTCTTCGATCTCACCGGACGCGTCGCCATCGTCACCGGCGGCGCCGGCCTGCTCGGCTACCATCACGGAGCCATCCTGGCCGCTGCCGGAGCCCACGTCGTTCTCCTCGACCTCGCCCAGGCCAACCCCGCCCTTCGCGCCGAACAGCTGGAGCTCGCCCACGGCCCGGCCTGCCTCGGCCTCGCCGCCGACATCACCAGCGAGCACTCGCTCACCGATGCCCGCGATCAGATCCTGGCGCGGTTCGGCCGCGTCGACATCCTCATCAACAACGCCGCCAACAACCCCAAGGTCGAAGACGCCAAACCCGGGCAGCCCTGGTCCCGCCTTGAACATTTCCCCCTCGCCACCTGGAACGCCGACATCGCCGTCGGCCTCACCGGCGCCTTTCTCTGCTCGCGCATCTTCGGCGCCGAGATGGTCAAACAGAACTCCGGCGTGATCCTCAACGTCGCCTCCGACCTCGGCGTCATCGCCCCCGATCAGCGCCTCTACCGCAAAGAAGGCGTCCCCGAAGACCAGCAGCCCGTCAAGCCGGTCACCTACTCCGTCGTCAAGACTGCCCTCATCGGCCTCACGCGCTATCTCTCCACCTACTGGACCGCCCACAACATCCGCGTCAACGCCATCTCCCCCGGCGGGGTCGCCAACGGCCAGCCCGATGAGTTCACCGCCAAGCTCCACCAGCTCATTCCCATGGCCCGCATGGCCGAGCGCGACGAGTACCAGGGCGCCATCCTCTTCCTCTGCTCCGATGCCAGCTCCTACATGACCGGCCAGAATCTCATCGTCGACGGAGGTCGCAGTGTCCTCTGATCGCAACCGTCCTCATCCTGAGCACCGCGAATTAACGCTGTACCCGTTCCACAACATAGCGCGGGGAGGCCACCATGCCCTCTGACCTCAACACCGCAGACCCACTCGCGAGCGAACAGCAGGAGCTCCACCCAGCCCCGCTTCCCCCCGTTCCCATCCCGCAGAACCCCGACATACCCACGGGACGCCTCGCTCGCATCGTCCGTCGTCTCCCCCACGGACAGTTCATCCGCTACCTCTGCGTCGGCGTCTGCAACACGATCTTCGGCTATCTCAGCTTCGCCGCCTTTCTTTTCCTCTTCTCGCACCTCCTTCCGCAGCGCTTTCTCTACCTCGCCGTCGTCATCGCCTCGCTCGTCTCGACGCCCATCAACATCACCTTTGCCTACTTCGGTTACAAATTCTTCGTCTTCCGCACCAAGGGCAACTACCTCATCGAGTGGCTCCGCTGCTTCGCGGTCTACGGCATGGGCATGCTCCCCGGTCTGCTGGTTCTCTCCGCCCTCACCCGCGTCCTCCAGACGGTCCTCCACAATCACCGCGCGCCCCTGCTCGCCACCCTCGCGCATGCCCAGCAGCTCGCCGGCACCCACCATCACATCGTGGCTATCCTCCATACCGCGTCCAACTCCCGCGCCGCCGCCGGCTATATCGCCGGAGCCATCACCATGGGCTTCACCACCATCTCCGGCTTCGTCGGCCACCGCAAGTTCTCCTTCAAACCCGCCAAGTCCGCCGCCTGACCTGGCACCCAAAACCTGACACAATTCCCACGCCGGAGCGCACCAGACTGTGAAGACCATCTCCATCGTCACTCCCTGCTACAACGAGCAGGACAACGTCCTCAACCTCTACACCCAGGTTCGCGACGTCATGGCCGGCATCGGCAAGTACAAGTACGAGCACATCTTCATCGACAATCACTCCGCCGACAACACCGTCGCCATCCTCAAGCAGATCGCCGCCCAGGATCCCAACGTCAAGGTCATCGTCAACGCACGCAACTTCGGCCACATCCGCTCGCCCATCCACGCCCTCTTCCAGGCCAAGGGCGACGCCGTCCTCGGTATCGTCGCCGATCTCCAGGACCCCCCGCCCATGATCGCCGATCTCATCCGCGAGTGGGAAAACGGCGCCTACTGCGTCCTCGGCATCAAGCGCACCAGCGAAGAAAACTCGCTCATGTTCTGGGCGCGCAAGCAGTACTACCGCATCGCCGAGCGCCTCTCCTCCATCGAGACCATCCAGAACTACACCGGCTTCGGCCTCTACGATCGCAAGGTCGTCGACCTCGTCCGCTCCTTCGACGACCCCTACCCCTACTTCCGCGGCATGATCGCCGAGATCGGCCTGCCCACCGTCAAGCTCCTCTACGACCAGCCCTCACGCAAGTTCGGCATCACCAAGAACAACTGGTACACCCTCTACGACATCGGCATGCTCGGCATCATCAACCACTCCAAGGTGCCGCTCCGCCTCGCCACCTTTGCCGGTTTCATCGGTGCGGCAATCAGCTTCCTGATCGCTCTCGTCTACCTCATCCTCAAGCTCGCCTTCTGGTCGCACTTCGAGCTCGGCCTCGCGCCCATGCTCATCGGCGTCTTCTTCATCGCCTCGCTTCAGCTCGTATTTCTAGGCGTCATGGGCGAGTACGTCGGCGCCATCTACACCCAGGTCCAGAAGCGTCCCTACGCCGTCGAGCTTGAACGCATCAACTTCGATAAGGGCTTCGACTACCCCAAAACCGGCCCCGTCCAGCTGCCCATGCAAACCTATACCACCCCGGCGCAAAGCTCAGTACCCTCACCCTCGTAGGCCTCACGCTTCAGCCCGAAGGATTACAGCCGAGCGCTCAATGCACGTGCGCAACGTCGTCGTTCATCGAGAACACATCCTTCTCGTTCCCCTCATACGGAAACACGTGGATCATCCACGTAAACACGTAAGGAAGAAACGTCCCGTGCTCGGCGTCGCACGCCTCCTTCGTCCGGATCGACCCGAACATCCCGAACTTGGGATGATCCCCGTGATACTCCTGCACCTTGTCCGCCGGCGCCCCGCAGAAGTTCACATGCTCATGCCACCGAGCCACACTTAGCGGAATCCGCTGATTCAACTCATCCGCCGTCGCATCCGGTCGCGCCGTGTACATCACCCCCTCGAGCTTGAATCGCTGGCTCGGAGTTCGCCGGTACAGCAACGCCGTCGGCTTCGCCGGATCGAACTGCGTGTCCGCCAACTTCGCATTGGCGTCATTGTTGAAGTGGAACTGCGGCTGATCCACCGTCGGATTCGCCATCACGTATCCGTCCGCGACCGCCTTCTTGTAATCCTTATAGCGTTCCATCGTCGCCTTCGCCGTCGCCACCACCGCCTTGGCACGCTCCTCGTCGCCCGGCTCCACTGGCCGGCGTGGCGTCATGGCCATGTGCCCCGCCATCGCCGCCATGCTCGGTCCCATATTCTTCATGTCCGCCATGTCCCTCATCGAGTCGGCGTCACTTCCCGCCGTCTTGGCACCCCCCGCGCCCTTCCCGCTCATATCCATGCCGGGCATGTTACTCATCTGCGCGTCCGGTTTTTGCCCGCTCGCCGCTGTGAGCGGGATCATCATCGCTCCCGCAGCCAGTGCCAGCACACCGCCGCGGATGCCGCGCGCCGTAGCATTCCTCACTCTCACAAAATTCCTTTGTCTCGAAATCATCAAACAGGTATAGGACCGCCCAAAAACGCCAGTCAACGGCCTCACCTCCACTTTGGTTCGGTCGTACAGAACGAGGGGACCGGACGCTCGTGAGGCAAAGCACCCAATCCAACATGTCGGTAGAGTTGCTCCACGAAAACGCTCCCGGCCATAGTCTTCGCCACTTGCCCAAAGCGGCCCGCACCTGTTTTGCTAAGAAGGCACATCGCCGCGCCCTGCTTCCGTCTCCCGTTCTCAACCGCCTCCACCTCTGCCGCCCACCGTCCCACTACATTCTTCGGAGCCCTTCCCTCATGCTTGACCTCGTAAAACGCCAGCTACTCCTTTCCATCGAAACCATGCAAAGGGTCCTCGCCGACGAGCAGATCCACGCCGCCGTCATCCAGGCCGGAGAGATCACCGCCGCCGCCATGAAAGCCGGCCGCAAGCTCATGGTCTGCGGCAACGGAGGCTCCGCTGCCGACTCCCAGCACCTCGTCGCCGAGTTCGTCTCCCGCCTCACCGTCGACCGCCCCGCCCTCCGCGCCGTCGCTCTCACCACCGACACCTCCATCCTCACAGCCATCGGCAACGACTACTCCTATGACAACGTCTTCGAGCGGCAGGTCGAAGCTCTCGGCAACCCCGGAGACGTCCTCCTCGCTATCTCCACCTCCGGCAACTCCAAGAATTGCGTCAAGGCCCTCAAGCTCGCAAAATCTATGGGAATCCACACCGTCGCCTACACCGGTAACAACGGCGGAGTCATGAGCGCCAACGCCGACATCAACGTCATCATTCCTTCACCCGTCACCATGAACATCCAGGAGTCCCACCTCGCCCTGGAGCACATCTTCTGCATGGTCGTCGAGCGCGTCTACTTCGGCTCCGACTTCGGCTCTAAACCGCAGCACATCGCCGAATAGCGCTCTCCGCCTCAGGAACACGTAGCCACAAAACGGACCGGGCCCTTGGGCTCGGTCCTTTTGTTGTGCTCAGAGCGGACGTAACCTACGTGACCCAATATTCGCAAATCCACTCTGCGGCCATCAGCGTATATGCGCTGCTTCCGCTCAATCCTTCAAACTATCCCTAGTTCTTTGAGTAACTTACCGACGTGCACCAGAATCGCGTAAAGGTCTCCGCATGGGGCGACAGCGGACTCTGCAAGCGAGTATTGCTCTTCTCAGCACTTCTTTGTACGTCAGACCAGCCTGCAGCTGGATCTCGCACGCAACCGCTCCTGCCAGGGTCGCCCCAGAGCTCTCCTTCACCCTGACCAACAGCACCATTCATTCCCGGAGGTTTTGCCCCCATGCTCCTAAGACGGTTCCTACCGGCGTCCTTAGTGCTTGCGCTCGCCCTCGCCGGACATCAGGCGAATGCCAGCACCACCACCCTCACCGGCACCTTCACCAGCGACGATCAGGTCTTTGAATACGACTTCACTGCATCCAGCGCCGCCATCTACAACTTCTACACCACCTCCTACGGCGGAGGCACCAACGCCGACGGCACCACCACCATGGCCGGCGGCTTCGTACCCGTCCTCACCCTGTTCCACGGTGATGGCACCGTCATCGGTCCCTCCATCGCCGGCGGCACCATGGATCCCACCACCGGCTTTGTCAACGACGCGTTTCTCAACGAGACACTCGGCCCCGGCAGCTACATCCTCGCCCTGACACAGTTCCCGAACGGCGCGATCAACAACTTCTCCGACGGCTTCCTCTTCGGGGGACAAGGCAACTTCACACCCGGTCTCTGCGGCGGCACGGACGGCTCCTTCCTCGAGTCCGACATCGCCCCCTGCTCCCAGCGCACCGGCGACTACAGCCTCAACATCACCACCAGCCCAACCCCCGAGCCCGCCACGTGGATCCTCATGCTCCCCGCCGCCGGTCTCTTCGCTGTCTTCGGCCGACGCCTGTTCGCATAACTGCCTTCAAGCTCTCGTCGCAAACCGTAACAAGTACCAACTCTCTGGAGAATCGAAATGTCGAAAAGCGTTATTCCTGAACTGATCAACGCGGCCTCCAATCGCCGCAGCTTCATTAAAAAGATCGGCATCGCCACCGCCGCCGTCGGCGCCATGTCCGTCATCGAAACCAGGTCCGCCGAAGCCTCAACCTCGAGCCCCACGGCCACCGAGCTCGCCGTACTTAACTTCGCCCTCAACCTCGAGTACCTCGAGGCCGAGTTCTACACCTATGGCGAGTTCGGCTACGGCATCGAAGAGGCCGGCATCGCCACCCACGGCGTCGCGAACGGCACCAACCCCACCACTGGCGGCCTCACCACCGGTGGCGCCAAGGTCACCTTCTCCAATAACCTCGTCTTCTCCGCTGCCATCACTCACGAGATCGGCATCGACGAGCGAGCTCACGTTGTGCTGCTGCGGTCTTTCCTCGGCTCCCTCGCCATCGCCAAGCCCAACATCAACCTCGCCGCCCTCAGCATCGGTTTCCACAACCAGAACGAATACCTCACCCTCGCCCGCATCTTCGAAGATATCGGCGTCTCGGCCTACGGCGGCGCCGCGTACCTGCTCAGCACGCCGCTCGTCATTCAAACCGCTGCTCGCATCCTGGCCGTGGAGTCCCAGCACGTCGGTACCCTCCACACACAGATCGCGCGCCTCAACATACCGTCCCCGATGCTCGACGGCGCTGACCTTGTGCCACCGCCCTCCGGGCCTACGACCCAGTACCTCTCCGTCAACCCCTCAAACGGGCTTCCCGCCCTCCGCTCCGTGCCGCAGGTCCTGCATCTGGCATACGGCGGAACCGGGCTCACCGCCGGCGGCTTCTTCCCGAGTGGCATCAACGGCGCCTTCCATGGCACGGCCAGCTCGGGTCCTGCACCCGCTGCAAACCTCGGCACCATTCCGCCGGGCTTCGCTCCGGCTCTCGGCTAAGAAGACCCTTCACGCAATGCAACCACGCGCTGGCCTCTCCTCAGGGGGGCCAGCGCAAGCTTTTTACGAGTCATGCATGGCTGGGAGCGCCGCCGTCTCGATCTCTCAACCTCGACCGTGACGCCTTCTTTCTGCTCCCTCTCTCTAGCCCTCCCCTTAGGGAGCACTTCCCCCGAACTGCAGTCATGTTCCCCTTATGACGAAAAGTCTCCCCCGCGTTACCCGACTTTTGCATCTACCTGATTGTTGCAGGATAGAAAATCCCGGAAGTCGCTTTCCGTAGCGCGAAACGCTCGCGCCTCCTCAAAGCGAATCGGCCCGGGAAGCAAGAGCGGGTGTCGACGTGGGGACGGAAACACGCGAGAACGTAAGCGGGTCCAGCGGCGCCCTACTCACCGCAATTTTGGTCATCGCCGTCCTCTACTTCGCGCGCGATGTCTTCACCCCACTCGCACTGTCCGGCCTCCTTGCCTTTGTTCTCGCTCCCCTCGCCACATGCCTGGAACACTGGGGCCTTCGCCGCACACCCGCGGCTCTCCTTGTCGTACTCCTCTCCCTGTCAGCCATCGGCGCGCTCGGCTGGGGTGTGCTTAACCAGGTCTACAATCTTGCCGTCGACCTCCCCCAATACCAGCAAAACGTCACCAACAAGATCGAGCACCTCCACCTCAACTCCGCCGGAAAGCTCGGCAGCACCGTCGAGATGCTCGGTACCCTCAGAAAGCAGATCGCCAGCGGCGGAGACACCGCGCCGCCCACCATCCTCGCTGTCCCGTCCCGTCGCCGCACCCTTGGACGCACTCCCGCGCCTTCCCCTGCCCTCACCTCGCCCGACCCCAAGACCTCCCCCGCTCAGCCCGTACCCGTCCGCATCGAAGCTCCCGACGAGTCTCTGCTGGCCGTCGCCGGCCGCACCTTTCTCCCACTCGTTCATCCGCTCGCCACCACGCTCATCGTCGTTATCTTCCTCATCTTTATGCTGCTCGGCCGCGAAGATCTCCGCGACCGCGGCCTCCGACTCGCCGGCAGCGGACGCATGCACGTCACCACCACCACGATCGAGGACGCCAGCCGCCGCGTCAGCCGCTACCTCCAGATGCAGCTCGTCGTCAATCTCTCCTACGGCCTCGTCGCCGGAATCTGCCTCTGGGTTATCGGCATCCCGCACCCGCTGCTCTGGGCCGTACTTACCTGCCTGCTCCGCTTCGTTCCTTACGTTGGCATCCTCATGGCCGCAGCCGGCCCCCTCCTGCTCTCTGTCGCCGCCACTCCCGATTGGACACAGCTCGGCTGGACCGTCCTCATGTACGTACTCCTCGAGCTCGTCACGGCCAACTTTGCCGAACCCATGCTCTACGGCTCCTCCACCGGCATCTCCGCCATGGCGATCCTCGTCGCCGCAATCTTCTGGACCCTGCTCTGGGGCCTCCCCGGCCTCCTCCTCTCCACACCCCTCACCGTCTGCCTCGTCGTCATCGGTCGCCAGGTCCCCCAGCTCCACTACCTTGAGGTCCTCTTCGGCGAAGAGACTGTCCTTCCCGCCTCCGAGCGCTTCTACCACCGCATGCTTGCCGGAAATGTAACCGAAGCAGGAGCTTTATTGCAGGAGGAACTCGCCCATTGCTCACGCCCTGAGGTCTACGACACCGTCCTCATCCCCGCTCTCACCCTCGTCGAATCCGCCCGCCACTCCGAAGAGATGACCAGCACCCGCGCCGAAGAAGTCCTGCAAAGCTTCGAAGAGCTCGCCGAAGACATCACCAGCCGCGACGCCACGGTCGCCGCTCACCCCGGTACCGCTCCCCTCAAGCACGTGGTCTGCGTCCCCGCGCGCGACTTCGCCGACGAGGTCGCCTGCCAGCTCGCGCTCCAGGTTCTCACCGAGACCGCCTCCGTCCGCGTCATCTCTGCGGACTGCTCCACGACGGACATGCTCGACACCCTCGACCGTCTCCAGCCCGATGCCATCTGCGTCGTCGGCATCCCTCCGCACGCCCTTCGTCATATCCGCATGCGCTGCCACCAGGTCCGCACCCGCCTCCCGGAGGCAACCGTCGTCGCCTCCGTACTCAACCGGCAGAGCGATCTCTCCAACCTCCGCAGCCGCATCCCCACGGAGGACGCCCAGCACGTCGTCTCGTCCCTCCAGCTGCTCGAGGAATACCTCACGCCGCTGCTCCGCCCCGAAGCCCCGAAGCAAGCCGTCGAGCCCAGCCCCGTCGTTCAGGCCGAGGCCCGGCAGGAGATCAAGCAAGCCATTACGGACATGCACAAGACCGACGTCTTCGACGGCCCCGAAGAGGGCATCTTCAACCGCCTCGCCACCAACCTCGCCCGCGCCTTCGACGCGCCTATCGCTCTCATCACCGTCATCGACGGCCAACGCCGCTTCTGGGAGGCCCAATGCGGTCTCCCCGAAGACACCCTTTCCACTGCTGCCTCCGAGCGCGACCTCTCCATCTGCAGCCGCATCACCTTCTCCGATACCACCATCATCATTCCCGATATCGCAGAGGATGACCGGTTCACGGACGATCAGTTCCTCCACGATCGCGGCATCCGCTTCTATGCCGGCGCTCCGCTCAAGGCCTCCGACGGCGAAGTCATCGGATCCATCTGCGTTCTCGATACCCGCCCCCGCGAGGTCACCGAACAGCAGAAGGAAACACTCGTCTCCGTCGCGGGCGCCGTCATCACTGCCATTGAGCTCCACGGCACAGCCGAGCCGGAAGCCGAGACCGACGACGCCGACCCGCAGTCCTCCCCCATCTCCGTTACGGCATAATCGGGAGATGCCCCTCCGGATCCCCTTCCGCCGCATCCTTGCTCCGCTCGCCGCACCTGCGCTTCTTCTCCTCACCGCTGCCTCCCCCGCACAGCTCGTTCCCATGGCGACCGGCATCGCGCATACCCCTGCCGTCGACCTCGCCTACGAGATCTACGGCGCGCCCTCCTCCGCCGCACCCGTCATCGCCGTCAATGGTGGCCCCGGCCTGTCCCACATCTACATGCTCCAGAACGACGTATGGCAACGGCTCGCGCGAACTCGCCAGGTCGTCTTCTACGACCAGCGCGGACTCGGCAAATCAACGCGCGTCGCCCCCGGAGCCCCACAGACCATGGAAGCGCAGGTCGCAGACCTCGAAGCCGTCCGCGCCCACCTCCACTTCAACCAGGTCGACCTCGTCGGCGACAGCTACGGCGGCCTCCTCTCCATGGCCTACGCCGCCGCGCACCCCGAGCACGTCCACAAGCTCGTCCTCTCCGACTCCGCCGCTCCCAACCTCAGCACGATGCAGCGCAACCTCGAAAGCGTCTTTCCCGACGTCGAGCAGGCAACGCAAAAGGCGATCGCTCAGCTCAAGGACCCACAGCAGATCGCGGACACCGAGCTCCGCGCCCACTTCCGCATGATCTTCTACAGCCAGGAGCTCTGCACCCGCTACCTCGCCGGCGTCTCCGACCTCGGTCTCAACCCCGCTGTGGGCGAGGCTGTCTCGAACTCCATCATGCATCTCGATCTCACGCCCGCGCTTGGGAGGTTCAACTTCCCCACCCTCGTCATCAACGGCCGCTTCGACATGAACGTGACCCCTCTGGTCGCCTGGAACATCGCCCACGCCATTCCCGGAGCACAGCTCGTCTACTTCGAAAAGAGCGGCCATCTCCCGTCCTACGAGGAGCCCGACAGATATGTATCCGTCGTAGATACATTTCTCCGGGAGACCACCTCCGCCCCCGCCGCCGGAGCGCAGTGACACTTAGAAGTGCCACCAAAAATTCACCACACTTTGATCGAGCGGCTCCCACCCGCCGCGAAATCCAGCCAACCGCATCCCGTCATTTGTCTTCCAAACTTCTCAAGGAGATACCGAATGGCGTACAAAAACGAGTTCGTGAAAACAGTGATCCAGGTCCTCCACGACGGCGCAAAGGGCTTCCCTGACATCGGCGAGCACCTCCACGACCCCGCCGCGAAGTCCTTCTTCCTCCAGGAAGCGCAGACCCGCGCCAGCTTCGCCCGTGAGCTCGAAGCCGAGTACGGTACCACCGACGGCGAGTCCAACGATCTCGGCGGAACCACCGTCGGCGCCGTTCACCGCGTCTGGGGAGATCTGAAGGCAAAGCTCGGCGGCGGTGACCACACCCTTCTCGATACCGCCGAGCAGGGCGAAGATGCCGCAAAGAAAGCCTACGCAGAGGCACTCGATGACAACTCCATCAGCGGAAATCTTCGCTCCATCCTCACCCGCCAGCAGATCCACATCCAGCAGGCGCACGACAAGGTAAAAGCTCTCCGCGACAGCCGCGCCTGACCCTCAATCACTCCGGTAAAGTCCGAGGGCCGCGTCGAGCGGCCCTCCACCATCACTCCCATCCAGCGCAGGTCTCCCTAACCCAGTGACACAATGGCTGAGATGACGCTATCGAAGCCCCTGCCCACCGAAGACCTGGCACATCATCGTCGAGCACACCCGCGAGCTCTGGCCCAGCCTCCGCCACGCCCGCCTCTTCATCACCGGCGGCACCGGCTTCTTCGGCCACTGGCTGCTTGAGTCGCTCCTCCACGCCAATCGCGAGCTCGAGCTGGACCTCCAGGCCACCGTCCTCACGCGTGACGCCGCCGCCTTCCGCTCCCGCTCCCCTCACATCACCAGCGACCCCGTCGTCACGCTGCTCGAAGGCGACATCCGCAGCTTCCGGTTCCCCACCGAGCACCACACCCACATCATCCACGCGGCGACCGACTCTGGCGGCCAGCAGGCCAACCAGCCCGCCTACGCACTCGCCGAGTCCATCCTCGAAGGCACCCGCCGCACCCTGCAGTTCGCACTGCACACCGGAGCAAGGCGCTTCCTCTACACCTCCACCGGGGCCGTCTACGGCCGCTCCTCCTCGTCCGAGACCCACATTCCCGAAACAAGTAAAGCCGCACCCGACGCCCTTGCTCTCGCGTCCTCCTATGACGAATCCAAACGCATGTCCGAGCACCTCTGCGTCGCCTACTCTCACGCCACACCGCTCGAACCCGTGATTGCTCGCCCCTTCGCCTTCCTCGGCCCGCACCTTCCCCTCGACGCCCACTTCGCCATCGGCAACTTCCTTGGCGCCGCGCTCGCCAACACGCCCATCCACATCCGCGGAGACGGCACCCCCATCCGTTCCTGGCTCTACATGGCCGACCTCGCCATCTGGCTCTGGGCCATCCTCCTCCGCGGCACCCCCAACCGCGCCTACAACGTCGGATCTGAAGACGCCCACACGGTAGCCGAAGCCGCCCGCCTCACCGCCCTGACCCTTCGCCCGGGCCTGCCCATCCAGATCGACGGCAAACCCGACCCCGCCGCACCCATGAACTCCTACGTCCCGTCCACGGAGCGCGCCCGCAACGAGCTCGGACTCAAGCAAACCATCTCCCTCACCGAAGCCCTCCGCCGCACCGCTCGCTGGCACGGCTCACAAACGTAGGCGCAAGCAACCAAAGATTGGCTGATGAGAACGGCACCCGTTCCAAATGCCCCCACCAGCCGTCATCCTGAGCGCAGGGAGAGATTTCAGTATTGGTCCGGGCCATTCACAATCGCTCGTGCTAGGCCACCTAAACAAAAACGCGAGCCCCAAAGGGCCCGCGCTTCATCCATAAGCAACCCAGGTCTAAACAACCACCAACCCAGCCTTCGCCTGCCCCACAAACTCCGTCGCCGTCTCCACAATGAAGTCCAGCATCGGCTCCGTAAGCCCCGGAAACACCCCCACCCAGAACACGTTGTTCATCACGTAGTCCGTGTTCGGCATCTCCCCGATCACCCGGTACTCCCATCCCTCGTACGCCGGCTGCCGCGTCAGGTTTCCAGCAAACACCAGCCGCGTCCCGATCTTCTTCGCCTCGAGCGCCTTTGTCAGCTGGTCCCGCGTAAACGGCGCACCCTCCTTCACGCCGATCGGAAATCCAAACCAGCTCGGGTCCGCATCCTCGCCCGCCACGGGCAGCTGCAGGAACTCCTCAAGCGGCTGCATCGCCTTCTTCAGATACGCGAAGTTCGCCTTTCGCCTCTCGATAAACTCCGGCAGCTTTGCTATCTGGCTCACACCCAGCGCCGCCTGCATATCCGTCGCCTTCAGGTTGTAGCCCACATGGCTGTACGTGTACTTATGGTCGTAACCGCAGGGCAGCGTGCCCAGCTGCCAGTCGAACCGCTTGCCGCACGTATTGTCCACACCCGGCTCGCACCAGCAGTCTCTACCCCAGTCGCGGAAGCTGTCGATCAGCACCTGCAGCGCCGGCTTGTTCGTCAGCACCGCTCCACCCTCACCCATCGTGATGTGGTGCGCCGGGTAAAAGCTCACCGTCGCGATATCGCCAAACGTCCCCACCTTCTCACCCTTATAGGTCGCGCCCAGCGCATCGCAGCAGTCTTCCACCAGCCACAGGTTGTACTTTTTGCAGAACTCCGTCACCGCCCCAAGGTTGAACACGTTGCCCAGCGTGTGCGCAATCATGATCGCCTTGGTCTTCTCGCTGCGCGCAGCCTCCAGCTTCGTCACGTCAATCTCATACGTCGGCAGGATCACGTCCACAAACACCGGCACCAGCTTGTTCTGAAAGATCGGGTTCACCGTCGTCGGAAACCCTGCAGCTACCGTGATCACCTCGTCGCCCGGCTTCAGCGCGCGATCCCCCAGCTTCGGGCTCGTCAACGCACTCAGCGCAACAAGATTCGCCGAAGACCCCGAGTTCACCAGGCTCGCCGACCGCACCCCAAAGAACCGCGCCAGCTTCTTCTCGAAATCCTTCGCCCATCGGCCCGTCGTAAACCATCCATCCAGCGCCGACTCCACCACCGCGCTCATGTCCTCGGCCCGAATCACCTTGCCCGATACCGGCACCACCGAAGTTCCCGGCACAAACTCCCGCTGCGGAAATGCCTCCGCGTGATACTGGGCCGTCAACTCAAGAATCTGCTGTTTTAACTGCTCTGCGCGCTCGCTCATGTAGGTCTTCAGGATACACAGGCAGCGACCATCCAACCAACGTTCATCGCTGGTAGCTCCCCAGCTCATCGCTCAGATCAAAAACTCTGACACACCGTCAGCACGCCCAGCTCCCGGCGTCGAAGTATGATGTCAGCAGCGACCAATCCTCCCCCAAGGATCCAGAATGAAAGCCGTAATCCTCGCCGGCGGCCTCGGCACCCGCATCAGCGAAGAAACCTCCCTCCGCCCCAAGCCCATGGTCGAAATCGGCGGCCGCCCCATCCTCTGGCACATCCTCAAGCTCTACTCCCAGCACGGCATCAACGACTTCATCATCTGCTGCGGATACAAGGGCTATGTCATCAAGGAGTACTTCGCCAACTACTTCCTCCACATGTCCGACGTCACCTTCGACATGCGCGACAACAAGATGGAAGTCCTCGACTCCGTCGCCGAACCCTGGCGCGTCACCCTCGTGGATACCGGCGACACCTCCGGAACCGGCGGCCGCCTCCGCCGCGTCGCCAAATACCTTAGCCCCGGCGAAACCTTCTGCATGACCTACGGCGATGGCGTCGCCGACGTCGACATCACCGCCTCCATCCAGTTCCACAAGGACCACGGCAAGCTCGTCACCCTCACCAGCGTCCAGCCCGTCGCCCGCTTCGGCGCCCTCGGCCTCAAAGACACCCAGATCTACTCCTTCCAGGAAAAACCCTCCGACGAGGGCGGCTGGATCAACGGCGGCTTCTTCGTCCTCGAGCCCGAGGCAATCTCCGCCGTCACCGACGACCTCCAGATGTTTGAGCGCGAACCGATCGAAACCCTCGTCTCCAAAGGCGAGGTCCACGCCTTCTTTCACCACGGCTTCTGGCAGGCGATGGACACCCTCCGCGACAAGCAGCACCTCGAAGAGCTCTGGTCCAGCGGCAAAGCCCCCTGGAAGTCCTGGTAGTGGTTCAACAAACCCTTCCATCTTTGGTATGCCCTCGCTGCCAAGCGCCACTCGAAGACACACGACCGGGTACGGCGGTCTCGAGGGTAAGCTCTGCGGAAGATTGTCGCCGTAAATGTATGTCATGCGGAATTGCATTCTCTAACGCACTAAAAGCTCCGACCAGAATCTTCCTTCACCCTTTAGATAACGTGCCAGGCGAGGTTAGGGAGGGCGCTGAGCGCGTTCTCAATTGCGCTCTGAACGAAAGAAACAGGCAACCGAAGTGGCTCAAATTCGGCTACTCGACTTCGGAGGATGCAATTACCTGGACAGTTTTCAGGTATCTCACGTCGCACCCGATGATTTCCTCTCTGGTCACCCGCTTGGGCTGGCTTCGCGATGCGCAAACGGAGCCGCTGGTATTGCTTTGGGGCGCTCCCTTGCAGCCCGGAATCAGGGGTCAGCAGCTTCGCGATCGCTTGCGGGAAATTTTGAGGGCGGCATTCAGGGAGGAACAGCGGAGTTACTCCGAGCCCGACGTCATCTTGGATTTTGGAAGTGACGGCGTAGTTTTCATCGAAGTGAAATATAAAAGCCCAAACTGCATAGAATGCGATGGCCGCAAGTTCAATCGTTACCTCAGCGGCACAGCTTTCAGCGATCCGGACATGATCCGTTCGAGCTTCCTATATGAACTGACACGCAACTGGGCGATCCTTGATCAAGTCGCCGGTAACAGGCCGATGACTCTGGTCAATCTCATTCTGAGTGGGGCAAGGAACAAAGCTGAGCAGAATAGGCTGCGGCAATTTAGGAGCGGGCTGATCACCTCATCTGACCGCAAGTTCGTCCAGTCCACGTGGCGAGAACTTCTCGCGGTGATCGCAGGGCGTCCAGCCTGGTTCTCCGATTATCTTCGCGAGCTCAACCCGCCGCTTGAAAAGCGGCCAAGCCCGCAGGAAAGGATTCATCGATAGAGATGCCAAGCTTAAACTCCTCCTCCCTCTGGCAAGGCAAGCGCGTCTTCCTCACCGGCCACACCGGCTTCAAAGGCGGCTGGCTCGCTCTCTGGCTCGCGAAACTCGGCGCCACCGTCCGCGGCTATGGCCTGGACCCCTACACCGACCCCAACCTCCTCTCCGCCGCCCGCATCCCGTCCGTCATCGAAGACCTCCGCGGTGACATCCGCGACGCCGCCTCCCTCGATCGCGCCATGCAGGACTTCAGCCCCGAGGTCGTCTTCCACCTCGCCGCCCAGCCCCTCGTCCGCCTCTCCTACGCCGACCCCATCGGCACCTACGAGACCAACGTCATCGGCACCGCCCGCGTCCTCGACGCCGTCCGCCGCACTCCCTCCGTCCGCGCCGTCGTCTCCGTCACCACCGACAAGTGCTACGAGAACAAAGAGTGGCTCTGGGGATACCGCGAGACCGATCCCCTCGGCGGCTACGACCCCTACTCCTCCTCGAAGGCGTGCGCCGAGCTCGTCTCCTCCGCCTTCCGCTCCTCCTACTTCCACCCCGCGCAGCTCCATCAGCCCGGCGGCCACACTACCGCCATCGCCACCGCGCGCGCCGGCAACGTCATCGGCGGCGGAGACTGGTCGCTCGACCGCCTCATCCCCGACCTCATCGCCGGCTTCACCCGCGGCGAGCCCGTCCGCATCCGCCGCCCCCATGCCATCCGCCCCTGGCAGCACGTCCTCGAGCCCCTCCACGGCTACATCACTCTCGCCGAAAAGCTCCTCACCCCCGGCCCCGATGCCGCCCGCTTCGCCACCGCCTTCAACTTCGGCCCGACCGAAGACGACGCCCAGCCCGTGGGTTGGATCGTCGACAAGATGACAACCTTCTGGGGCGACGGAGCCACGTGGGTCCTCGACCCCGATCCCGGCGTCCACGAGGCCGGATACCTCAAGCTCGACGCCTCCCGCGCCCGCGCCGAGCTCAACTGGCGCCCCCGCCTCCGCCTCGAAACCGCCCTCCAGTGGCTCGTCGAATGGTACAAAGCCTCCCTCACCGACGCCGACCTCCAGGCCCTCACTTATAAGCAGATCGCCGCCTATGAAGACCTCGTCGCCACCGAGGCCCAGGCCTCCTGACCCCTTAAGCGGCCCGGAACTAGCTCCAGCCAACTACGATCCCCACGAGCCCGCAAACGCGGCACCAACTCGGGTGGTACGATCCTCCCACCAGAAACTGTCATTGTGAGCAAACGAGTCGAGGGGCCTGCATGGCCCTCGACCTGTCTCATCCCAACGCCGTCATCCTGAGCACAGCGAAGCCCCGCAACCACCACCCACATGATCAACTGGCTCGTCATCGGCATCGGCGATATCACCCGCAAGCGCGTCCTCCCCGCTATCCTCGAGGACCCCCGCTCCCACCTCCGCGCCATCCTCACCCGCGACCCCGCCAAGGCCGCCGCCTACCCCGGCGCCCAGCCCTACACTGTCCTGGCCGAGGCCCTCCGCGACCCACTCATCGACGCCGTCTACGTCGCCTCTCCCGTAGCTCTTCACGCTCGGCAGACTATCGCCTCCCTCCACGCCGGCAAGCACGTCCTCTGCGAGAAACCTACGGCGATGAACTTCGCCGAAGCCGAGTCCATGGTCGAAGCCGCCGAAGAGACCCGCCGCCTCTTCGGCGTCGCCTTCTATCGGCGTCTCTTCCCCAAACTCCTCCGCGCTAAAACGCTTCTCGATACCTGCGCCATCGGCCAGCCCACCCTCCTCTACGCCAGCTCCCACGGCTGGCTCGAAAGCGAAGAGCGCGCCTGGCTCCGCGACCCCGTCCTCGCCGGAGGCGGCCCACTCTTCGACATCGGCTCGCACCGCATCGACGCCGCCAACTTCCTCTTCGGACAGCCCACCGCGGCCACCGGCCTCCTCTCAAATGTCGTCCACCATCTTCCCGTCGAAGACTCCGCCACCGCCGTCATCGACTACGCCAGCCAGGCCCGCGCCATCATCGACGTCCGCTGGAACTCCCACATCTCCCGCGACGAGTTCCGCATCCTCGGCACCGACGGCGAGCTCGATCTCACCCCGCTTAGCGGCCCCACCCTCCGCATCCAAACCTCAAACACCACCGCCACCACCACCTCCGAGGAGCACCTCCCCACCGCCCCCAACGTTCACCTTCCACTCATCGAGAACTTCACCGCCGCCATCCTCGACGGCAGTGCCCTCACCTGCCCCGGAGCCGAAGCCATCCAGACCGACTGGGTCACCGACCAGGTAGTGCAGCACTACAGCAAGGCATGCTGAGCTCAGCGGCCTTCCCGCTCCTCACACCCCTGCAATCAGGTGCGCCATCCTGTGCCACCACGGCGTCGCTCCCAGGAGAAATCGTAGCCGCGTAAACGTCGCCAGCGCCCACACGCACCCATACACATACACTCGGTCACCGCTCCCCCAGCAGTACCCCCACATCACTTCGGAGCACACCCTCCCGTACCTCGCCCACATACGTCTTCGCCACCCGTCCCTCACGATCCACAAGGATCGTCGTCGGTATCCCCTCCATCCCCGCGCTCATCTGCGACATCGCATCCGGAAACGCCAGGGGATATCCCACCCCGTACTGCCGCGCAAACGCCCGCACCTTTGCCTCACGATCACCGTCATCCAGCGACACTCCCACCACCGCCAGCCCCTGCGGCTCCATCTCCCGCGCCACCCTCACCAGCATCGGCGTCTCCTCTCGGCAAGGCCCGCACCACGTCGCCCACAGGTTCATCGCCACCACCTCACCCCGGTGCTCTCCCAGCCGCCACGTCCCTCCGCCCAGCTCGCCCAGTGACACATCCCCCATCGCCCGCCGGCTCGCCACCGCCGTCACTCCAGGTCTCTGCGCATACCGCTCCCGTACCGTGCTCACCAGCAGCACAAGCGACGCCGCGACGACCACCACCACGGCTCCCGTCGCCCGCCCGCGTCTCGTCTCCGCCGTCGTCACAGCGACCAGTCTCGCATGCTAACTCCTGTCCTTTTAGCGCCTGAAAGTAGGCGGGCAGCCGATCCGCCTGTCGCTCGCATCAAATTGCTCGAAGCCGCGCGAAATGCGAAGCTACCAACCCACCAAGCAAAGTGAGACGCATGGACCGCACCCTGCTGCCCGGAAGACCCTACCCCCTTGGGGCCACGCCCTCCGCCAAAGGCACCAACTTCGCCATTTACTCTGAAAACGCCACCGCCGTCTCCGTCTGTTTCTTCGACGAGACCGGTAAAGAAACCGACTGCGTCCCGCTCCGCGAACACACAGCCTTCGTCTGGCACGGCCTTATCCGCCACATCAAGCCCGGCCAGCTCTACGGCTACCGCGTCGACGGCCCGTGGGAGCCCGAAAAAGGACACCGCTTCAACCCCAACAAGCTCCTCGTCGACCCCTACGCCAAGGCCATATCCGGGGACGTCGACTGGAAAGCCCCCATCTTCCCCTACGACATCCTCTCGGGCGACGACACCAAGCGCAACGACGAAGACTCCGCCGCCGGCGTCCCCAAGTCAGTCGTCGTCGATGGTCGCCACTTCGACTGGGGGGACGACTGCAAGCCTGATATCCCGCTCTCGGACTCCATCATCTACGAGGTCAACGTCCGCGGGTACTCCGTCGCCAATCCCATGGTCCCCGAGCACCTCCGCGGCACCTATGCCGGTCTCGCCTCCGAGGCCAGCATCAACTACCTCAAAAAACTCGGCATCACCGCCGTCGAGCTCCTTCCCGTCCACCACTTCATCGACGAAGGCCACCTCGTCGATCGCGGCCTTCGCGACTACTGGGGATACAACACCCTCGGCTACTTCGCACCCATGTCCCGCTACAGCTCCTGCGGCGACAACGGCTGCCAGGTCGACGAGTTCAAGCAGATGGTCAAGGCCCTCCACAAGGAAGGCATCGAGGTCATCCTCGACGTCGTCTACAACCACACCTGCGAAGGCAATCGCATGGGGCCCATCCTCTCCTGGAAGGGCGTCGACAACGCCACCTACTACCGCCAGGTCGCCGACAATCCACGCTTCTACATGGACTACACCGGCACCGGCAACACCTTGAACATGATGAACCCGCAGGTCCTCAAGATGGTCATGGACTCGCTCCGCTACTGGGTTCTCGAAATGCACGTCGATGGCTTCCGCTTCGATCTCGCCTCCACCCTCGCCCGCGAGCTCCACGACGTCTCCAAGCTCTCCTCCTTCTTCGACACCATTAACCAGGACCCCACCCTCGCCGACGTAAAGCTCATCGCCGAGCCTTGGGACGTCGGCGACGGCGGCTACCAGGTCGGCAACTTCCCCGTCGTCTGGGCCGAGTGGAACGGCAAATACCGTGACACCGTCCGCCGCTTCTGGAAAGGCGACGAGGGCACCCTCTCCGACTTCGCCTATCGCCTCACCGGGTCCTCCGATCTCTACCAGAGCGACGGCCGCAAGCCCTACGCCTCCATCAACTTCATCACCGCCCACGACGGCTTCACCCTCTGCGATCTCGTCAGCTACAACGAAAAACACAACGAGGCCAACGGCGACAACAACACCGACGGAGCCAACGACAACGACAGCTGGAACATGGGCGCCGAAGGCCCGACCGACGACCCCGCCATCAATGAGCTTCGCGAGCGCCAAACACGAAACTTCCTCGCCACCCTTATCCTCTCCCAGGGCGTCCCCATGATCTGCGGCGGAGACGAGGTCGCCCGCTCCCAGCGCGGCAACAACAACGGCTACTGCCAGGATGACGAGCTCACCTGGTACGACTGGAAGCTCGACGAGCCCCGCAAACGCCTCATGGAGTTCACCGCCAGGCTCATCGAACTCCGCAAAAACCACCCCAATCTCCACCGCCGCAAGTTCTTCCAGGACCGCACCGTCAAAGGATCCCGCGGCACCGAGCCGCAGATCGTCAAGGACGTCGCCTGGTACAACACCGATGGCAACGAACTGCCCGATGAAGCCTGGAACCAGCCCTGGAACCGCACCCTTGGTCTCATGCTCAACGGCAAAACTCTCGGCGTCACCGACGAAGAAGGTCACCCCGTTACCGACGACAGCTTCCTCATTCTCGTCAACGCGTATCACGAGGGCGTCGAGTTCACCCTCCCGGAGCCGCCCAGCAAAGGCACCTGGATCCAGCTCGTCGATACCCAGCACATCGATGATCCCTTCAAGGAGGTCGTTCTTGAAGACAAGGTCATCCTCGGTGGTCGCTCCCTCCGCGTCTTCCGGGAAGACGAGAAACCCTCGCGCTCCAGTCAACCCAGCTCCCGCCCGGAGCCGTCGCCGCAACCCTGATTCCAAGGCCCGAACACGAACAGAAAGGGGAGCACCAAACCCGGTGCTCCCCTTTCTGTTTTCCTCACTGGCGACGCGTCCGCTCACGGACGCCGCTCAGCAGCGATCATCCACTGCACCGCAAACCCTAGAACGCCTGAGCCTGCAAGGTCAGCGTCCCGGAGTACGATCCCGCCGGCAGCTGCCCGAGGTTCCGGAGATCAATCTCTAAACTGAGCTGGTCGGAGCGGTTCGCCGCCACCGAAAGCACCGCACCCTGCGCAAAGATCTCCAGGCTCGATCCCGCCGCCAGTGCACTGCTCTCCGTAAACGCCTTGAACGACACCGGCATCCCAGTCGAGCACTTGCCCAGCACGTCCGCGCTCGGAATGGCGCCGCCCGCCGTCCCGCTCACCGTCAGAGCATCCGTCGTCGTGAAATACGCGTAGAGGTGAACCGTCGAGGCCAGACCCAGCAGCCACGATGTGTTGATCGTTACCGGAGCCGACCCATTCGCGACCTGCCCAGGCAACAACGTGAAACTCACCGAGCTCGGACTCGCGCTCAACGTCAACGTCGAGTTCGGTGTCGGCAGCAGCCCTCCATTGATGTGAACCGCCTGCCCCCAAAGCCTCGCCGTGCCTCCCGTCAGCAGTACGCAAATCGCCAACATCAACCGACGTGTGATTCCTGTCCATCTCCTCAGCATTCTCATCGGCTCACCTCTCCACCCGGCCGAGCATCCGCACGGAGCTCCGGCGCACCCCGGCGAGCCACCACGATCCGCACGCACCGTGCCTCCCCCGAAGGGGCCGTCATCACCGAACGGGGCGAGTCGGTCACGGCAAACACCCCGTCGGCCAGAAACTCTCCCGGAAGCACCGCGAGCGCGTATGACCGCCGTCCCTTGCTCCGAAACAGAAACATCCCCTCCGAATCCGTATACAGGCGCTCCGCCCCAATCATCAAAGCCGCCCCCTCCACCCCCGCTCCGCTCTCGTCCACCACTCGCCCGGTAATCACCTGCAAGCCCATGCTCATGTGGATCGCGGCCGCTCCACCCCCCGCCGCGTTATGCGCCAGCACACTCCCGAGGCTGGCCGTGTACCGCGTCCTGCCCGTCGCATCGATGCTGCTTCCCGCATGCATCGAGAGATTCCGCAGCACCCGCACCTGCGCATCCACGATCATCGCCTGCTCAAACGGCCGGTCCGGTCGCGTCGGCAGATACACCGTCTGGTAGTCCACGCGAAAGCTGCTGAAGCCCGTCACCAACTCTCCCCCGTGCGCCAGCGTCGCCTGTCCCCCAGAGACATTGACCGACTCCGAGATCCGCACGTGCGGATCGATCTGCACCGAAGCCCCGCTCACCAGCGCCGAGTTCGCCGCGCCTCCCGCCGACCGGCTCACCTGCAGGCTCTCCGTCCACCGAACCGCACCCATTCGCCACTCCGACGAGAGCGCCATCGCACGGTTCTGCCCGGACACCCCACCACTCAGACCCCGCCGCACCCTGCCCAAAGCTCGACCCGAGCAGACTAAGACTCACCCCGACGTTGCGCCTCCGGTACTGCGCCCCTGCCTCGTTCACGGTGCTGTGTTGCGTCAGTTGCAGTCCCTCGCAAAGGTCACCCCCGGTGCACGCTGCCGTCTCGTAGTTCTGCCGCAACCCGGAAAAGCTCAAAAACCTCGTCGCATGTAGCGTCCCGGCAACGTTCTCTTTCACCGGCTCCGGGGAGGGCGCCAGTGACCCCGAGCTGCGCTCAAACTTCGACCCCGCCCTCACAAACGAGGCGCGAAAGTTCACCTTGCGCCGATCGACCGTCACACTCGCCGCCCCGTAAGCCGACCCGCCGCCCACGCCGCCCGTAACCGCCACCCGCACACCGTTCGCCCGCACGCACTCCAGGCTCTCCAGCAGCACCAGCGTCGTCGCCCGCAGACCAGTCGACATCTCCGAACAACGCTCCGATATCCGCCGCCTCCATCGCCCAAACACCGCCACGTGCCGCACCTCCGTCGTCTGAAACAGTGGCGTTCCGCCCTCCTCCGACGTCACCCCTGCAAACATCGCAAGGTGGCGACTCTCACCGAAACCACGGTCGACCCCGGCTCCCGTACCGAACAGCATATGACTCGTCTGAAACACATCGGTCGGCAGGTCCATCGCGATCTGCTGCTGACCCACCGTCTCCAAACCCCCCGCGATCCTGCGCACCGTCTCTCCGCCCATCGCAAAGTGATGATCCACAACTCCCATGCCGATCGACGTCTCGGCATTCGCCGTATGCATCCGAAGCGTTCCACCCTCCGCCCCGTACTCCGTCGAAGCGCCTCCCGAGATCTCAATCACCTGCCCGCTCGCACCCGCCGAAAGCAGCACCGCAACCAACAGCGCATGGAGGCCCCTCATCACTTCACATCGCTTCCCTGCGGACGTGCTCCGGCCAGCACAGCCGCCGGCAGCGCACCCCCCAGATCAAACGCCCGCGCAGCCTCCTCCATCGGGATCTGCTCGATCCGGCTCTTCACATGGAAGCGTCCGAACTCGATCGAGATCTCCGTCGGCGCCTGCACAGACTTCCACTCGATCGAAAGCCGGCGGCTCTGGTGCGGCAGCAGCGGAAATCCCGAAGCCGTCGCCGACCCATGCGGTCCCGTCACCTCGACCGACTCCGCACGTCCCGCGTTCGCGCTCTGGTTCGTCACCTGCACCAGCACGCGATGCGACAGGGCGTCATACGCCAGCGAATCCACATGGATCAGCTCGCGGGTCAAGGACTGCCGCTGGTATACATACACCGTGTGCGGCAGCATGATCTTCACGTTGATCCCCGGCCCGCGATGGATCGCCGAAAACGTCGCATAGATACACATCCACTGCGGTGTCGCAGCTCCGCTCACCTTGTAGAAGATCGTCGCTGTCTGCCGCGGCTCCAGCCGGAGGCTCGTCGCCGAAAGCTCAAGGTGGATCTCCGGATCGAGCGCACGGTAGGATCCCTTGCCGTCAATGTCGATCCCAAAGCTCTTCGGCTCAAGCACCACCGCCATCGGCACCAGCGTCGTGTTGCTCACGGCAAACGATCCGGCAGCATGATCGGTGTACTCCGCAATCACCGGCTGAACACTCTGCGCGCTCGCCGGCCTTCCCAGCCCAAACGCCACTACACTTGTTACAAATAACCACAGTTTCGCCTTCATCATCTTCCCTCAGTCCTTTGATCTTGGTTGGTGTGCGCGCTTCTAGAGCGACTGCGCCTGCAGCGTCAGCGTCCCTTGGTAGGAGCCCGCGGGCAGCTGTGGCTGTCCGGTCAGGTCAATCTTCAGGTTCAGGTTGTCGCTTCGGCTTGAAGCCCGGTTTGCTGCCGTGATCCCCTGCGAAAACAGCTGCAGCCCGCCCGCCGCGCTGCCCAGCGCATTTGTCTGCGTAAACGCCGTGTACGTCGTCGGCGTGCCGCTCGTCACCTGGCCGTAAACCGCCGAGCTCGGGATCACACTTGCCGGCGATCCACCATCCGACAACGCCGCCGAAGGCGTCGCAAACCATGCATACACGTTTACCGCAGACCGTCCCGCACCCAGCACCCAGTTGGTCGAGATCACCACCGGTGCCGACGCCGTCGCCGCGCCCCCGTTCACCAGCGTAAAGCTCACATTTGCTGGCGTCGCCGACAACGTCAGCACCTCGGCTAGCTGAGCGTTCAGCGTCACCGTCGCAGCGCTCGAGCTGATCTGGGCCCGCGCAAACGTCGGCGTCAGAACCGCTCCTGCGGCAAGAGACAAGGAAAGGAAACGAAGAAGTCGAATTTCAAGAAAGTTGGAGTCAAAACCGACAGACCGCATGGGGGAGAAACCTCGCAAAGATGTGCCGGGCCTGGGCCGCTGCCCCGGTCGCCACTCCCCTCCTCATCGGCAGCCCCGGAGAAATCTTCTCCTCAAAGGGCCAAAAACCTCACCTGATTCCCCGAAACGGGAAACGCGCCCGCTCTACCGCCCTCGCGCTTCCACCAGCTCCCCATACAGCGCCACCGTCTGCTCCGCAATCGCCTCCCAGCTAAACATCCGTTCCACCCGCTCCCGCCCCGCATCCCCAAACCGCCGGCAACGCTCCTCGTCCCCCATCAGCTCCGTAAGCTTCGCCGCCAGGTCTCGCGAGAACTGCCCCGGATCGACCGGAAATCCCGTCACCGCATCCGGCGCAAACGGCACCAGATACCCCGTCTCCCCGTCCACCACCACCTCCAGGATCCCTCCCGTCGCACTCGCCACCACCGGCGCCCGGCACGCCATCGCCTCCAGGTTGATGATCCCGAACGGCTCATACACCGACGGGCAGCAAAACACCCGGCAATGCGAATACAACTCAATCGCCTCTTCCTTCGTGACCATCTTCTCGATCCACACAATATTGCCGCCCGCAGCCCGCGCCGCCTCCACCTTCTCCCGCATCTCCGCCGCAATCTCCGGCGTATCCGGAGCGCCCGCACACAGCACCACCTGCGTTCCGGGCGGCAGGGATGGAATCGCCTCCACCAGGTGCGTCACCCCCTTCTGCCGCGTAATCCGCCCCACAAAAAGAACATACGGCTGCGCCACATCCACCCCGTACTTCACCAGCGCCCCCGTTCCCTCCGCCCGCTGATACTGCTTCAGGTCGATCCCGTTATAGATCACACGGATCTTCCCCTCATCCACCTCCGGGTACGCCTTCATGATGTCCGCCTTCGTCCCCTGGCTCACCGCAATCACTGCATCTGCATCCAGGATCGCCGTTCGCTCCATCCACGAGCTCATCGCATACCCCGACCCCAGCTGCTCCGCCTTCCATGCCCGCAGCGGCTCCAGGCTATGCGTCGTCAGGCAGAACGGCACCCCGTACAGCTTCTTCGCCAGGAACCCCGCCATGCTCACGTACCAAGTGTGCGTATGCACCACGTCGATCTTGCCCAGCTCCTTCATCACCTGCAGATTCAGCGCCAGCGCGTCCACCGCGGTCTTGAACTTCTCGGCCGTTCCCCCCGTGATCTCGGGCGGAGGCTCCTCCCCCCGCACCTGCAGATTGCCCTCATCCTCCACCTGGTCGCCCCAGCAATGGACCTCTACCTCGATCCGCTTCGCCAGCTCCCTGCTCAGATACTCCACATGCACACCGGCGCCCCCATACACCGCCGGCGGATACTCCCGCGTCATCAGCCCTACCCGCATCGCAAACCCCTCCCTCGCACCGCAACCCGCAGCCTACCACCCGCCCCCATCCGCGCTCCACCAGCGCCCTCTCAGGCAAACGACCTGAGCCCCGAAACGTCTCACCTTATTGGGAGCCACCCATGCAATCCCGCTTCAACGACCCCGCACCCAATTCCCCGCCGCCTTCCGAACCCTCCTCCGCCCAGTTCCTCTCCACCAGCCCCCTCCAGGATCCCACCCTCCGCACCCCCGGCAGCGAGATCCCCGAGAGCATCTACGCCGCCTCTGACAGCCAGCCGCTCCCCACCACCCCTCCAGACCTTCCCGATCACTCCAAAGTCAATACCCGCAACAGCTACCGCCTCGCCCTGGTCCTTGCCCTCGCCCTGGCCGCCGTTGTCATCACCGCAGTCTGCCTTCTGCGCTATGTCCACCATGCGGCCCCGGATCCCGCTCCGCCGCAGCCTGTGCACGCCTCCGCCCGGCCTCCCGGCGACTGAATCAGTCGATCGCTTGACCTCTTCTGCCCAACATCGCATCGAAACTAAAAGCACAAGGCCCGGCGTCGAACCGAACCGATCCGGGTTAAACAAACTGGCGAGGGACATTGCTCCAGCTCGAACACAAACTCGAAGAGATCCGTACCATCTGTCGCCTCCACAACTTCCCTACGGGTCGCTGGGAAGATCTCGTTGACCTTCCCCTCCGACTCTCCCAGGATGCCGGCTTCCGTTCCTACTTCGTCGAAATCGTCCGCTCGCTGCAGGGGAGCAATATCCCCCTCTCGGACGCCCTCGACCTCATCGTCACCGCCGTCGGTGGCTCCTCCGCCCCCAAGCACAGCCGCGAGCTCCAGGAGTACATCAGCCTCCTCGGCAGCTTTCTCGCCAGCATCGGCCGCTGGCCCGGAGACGACGCCCGCCCCCTCCTCGCTCCCGGCGAAATCCCCGCCAACATCCAGCAGTTCACCCGTCCCCAGCCCCGCGTACCCGCCATCACGGTCCCGGCGCCCCCAGCCTCCGCATCCGCCTCTCGCCTCCCCAGCCAAACGGTTCAGCGACTTCAACCAGCGCAGGCCCCTCAGTCGTTCTACCCCAGCGCCACGCAACGGCCCGTCCCCACCTCCGCTCCCCCCCAGCCCCCCACCTCGACCCGGACCGACCCAACCCACACCGCGCGCGAACGCATGCACGCCGAACGCATCCAGACCGAACGCATCCCCCCGACTCGCACCACCCCGGCCGGCGGCACCCCGGCCCGCAGCACTGATGAACGCCCGCTTCCCAACCGTCCACAGCCAGAGCGCATGCCCGCCTCCCGCCTCGAGTCGGAACGCCCCCGCCCTGTCGCCCCTGCCGATCCCGCGCCCGCCCGCCAGTCCGAGCGCCTCTATCCCACCCCCACCCGTCCCCAGTCACCCGACCCGGTACCCTCGCCCATGGCCGACATCGCCCAGGCACTCGCACGCTTGGAACGCGGCAACCTGGAGCTCCGCGCGCACCTCGACTCCATCGACCAGCGCATCAGCCGCATGGAGCCCCTCCTCGAGACCGCCACCCCCCCTCCAGCCGAGGCCGAGCCCGAACCCTACGCACACGAGGAACCCTCGCCCGCTACACCCGTTCTCGTCCACCGCAACCCTCCGTCGGGCCGAAGCTTCCGCATCATCCCCCAGCATGAGGAGCCCGTCGTCATCGACCCCGTCGATGGGGAACCGTCGCGTGCCGAACTCAGCTGGCCCGAGCCTCCCAGCCACCCCGTCCCCAACGGCCACCCAGTTCCCTCCGAGACTCACGAGCCCGAACCGTCCTACGCCCGCGTCGGCGAAAAGGAAAATCTCGGCCCCGCGACCCAGGAGTCTGCGCACGCCTCCTCATCCCGACTCGTACTCACATCTTCGGATCCGGCCGAGAACCACCATCAAACCCCGGATTCAGATCCCGATGCCTTCTCTCCGTCAGATCAGAACCGCTACTCGGAGGAGACCCACGCCGTCCCCCACACTGACGCGGATTCTGCCTTCAGCACCACCGCCGCTCCGGAAAATTCCATCACAGCATCACGGCGATCAGCAGCCCCCACTCCCTTCGCCCCGCGCTTCAGCCGCTTCACCCCCCCTCCCGCACCCGAGCTCGTGGAGGCCCCGATCCCTCAGTCAACCTCCCCGGCAGCGCCCGCCGCTCCCGCTGCATCGGCACCTTCGTCAAGCTCCTCCGTCCTCCGTCCCCTCCCCCTCCCTCGCGGCTTCTTCGGCACTGCACCGGTCGTCGAAGAGACCAGCGAAGACTCCGAACCCACCACCACCCTGCCCGCCCGGCGTCGTCGCCGCAACTTCAACATCATCGCTACCGTCCTGATTGTCCTCGCACTCCTCGGCGCGGCCTACTTCCTCTACACGCGATCCCTCTCCGCCGGCAACGACTCCAGCGGCATCTCCCCCAACCCGGCCCCGCGCGCCGCCACCTCCGGCCCCCTCACCGACCAGCCCACCAACTCCTCCGCCGCCGCGCCCGATCCCGGCGCGAAGTCCGGTCGCGTCCTCGACTCCCGCAGCGCCTTCCAACCGCGCCAGAACGCCGAAACCCCCAGCTCGGGCGGCAGCTTCCGCCCCGCCGGAACCTTCGTCCCCTCCTCCGTGATGGACGGACGCCTCCTCTCCGCCCCCCAGCCGGACACCTCCCACGTCCCCGCCTCGGCCCGCGGCGTCGTCGTTATGGAAGCCAACATCTCCCCCGCCGGACAGGTCGAAGACGTCCACATCCTCGGCGGCAGCGCCCCCCTTCGCTCCCCAGCCATCGACGCCGTCCGCAACTGGCAGTACAAGCCCTACCTGGTCAACGGCAGTCCCGCCGAGGTGCGCACCATCATCCGCGTCGACTTCACCCCCCATCACTCCCAGCCCGCGGAACGCGGCGCCCCCTTCCCGCCTTGAAGCACTCACCCAAATGAACTAACGTGGGCTGCGCCGGCCCAATCGCCCGCGCCACTCACATGCCCGCCTCCCTCCGAAATTCCGGCAACCCCGACCTCCCCCACGCCCGCACTCCGAGCGCCCATCCTGTAACTCTCGCCCCGACCATTCATTTCGAGTCCCCACCCTGTCATTCTGAGCGAAGCGGAAGAGTCCCGGTATTTCACCTACCCAGCCACCACCTCCTCAGGACCTGGGCTGAAATCGACGCTCCTCCAAACCCTCGTGCCGCACCACCCCGGCAAGTCAACACAGACCACCGTGCACAAACCACAAAAACACCGCAAGATCCGTACCGCGATCTGCACGTTGCTCCTGCTCTCAATCAACCCATTAACCCGTTCACAGGCATTATCTTCGCTACAAGACCTCCACCAACACTTCCAGAATCCCCCACCCACGGCGAGCCCCATGATGCGCTGGTGGTGGTTCGGTCCCGCCGTCACCAAGGATGAGCTCTCCCGCGAGCTCGACCAGATGCACAGCGTCGGCATCGGCGGTGTCGAGATCCAGCCCGTCTACCCCCTCGCTCTCGACGATCCGGCTAAAGGAATCAGAAACTTACCCTACCTCTCCTCGGCCTTCCTCGATGCTGTCACCTTCGCAAATACTCGCGCCCGAGCGCTCGGCATGCGTGTCGACATCACCCTCGGCAGCGGCTGGCCGTACGGCGGCCCCCATACCACTCTCGCCGACGCCGCCGGCCGTCTCAAGACCGTCACTATCCCCATTTCGTCGCCCACGGTCGACATCCCGCAACTCGTTCCAGGAGAGTCACTTATAGCCGCATTCGAGCTCTCTCGAAGCACTGAGACCCTCGACGCAAGCACCGCGGAACGCCTCTCCCTGCCACCCGAGGCCACCTCCGTCCAGGTCCACCCCGGACCCAATAAAGTCGCCCTCTTCTTCATCGCAAGTCACACGAAACAAGAGGTCAAGCGGTCCGCAGTCGGAGCCGAAGGCCTGGTCCTCGATCACTTCTCCCGCGCAGCCGCTGATGCCCACCTTCGCGAAGTAGCCACCCCCCTCCTCTCCGCCTTTGGCACAACACCCCCGGAATCAGTCTTCTCCGACTCCCTCGAAGTCTATGGAAGCGACTGGACGCCCAACCTCCTCGCCGAGTTCCAGCGCCGCCGCGGCTACGACCTCACCCCTCACCTCCCCGAGCTCCTCGCCGGAGACACCACCGTTGCCGACTCCGTTCGCCACGACTGGGGCCTCACCCTGTCCGAGCTCGTTGACGAAAACTACCTCTCCCCCATCAACAACTTCGCTCTTCAGCACCACACGAGGTTTCGCTCCCAAACCTATGGTGAGCCGGCGGTTACACTGGCGGACGAGGCAACCCCCGCGCTCCCCGAAGGCGAAGGCCCACAATGGCGAAGCTTCTCCTTCACCCGCTGGGCAAGCTCCGCTAGCCACCTCTACGGTCGCAACGTCACCTCCGCCGAGACCTGGACCTGGCTCCACTCTCCCGCCTTTCGCGCCACACCGCTCGACATGAAGGTCGAAGCCGATCGCATGTTCCTCCAGGGCGTCAACCAGATCGTCGGCCACGGCTGGCCCTACTCCCCTCCCTCCGCCCAGGAGCCCGGCTGGAGCCTCTATGCCGCCGCAGTCTTCAACACGCATAACCCGTGGTGGCCCGTGATGCCCAACATCATCAGCTACTTGCACCGGACAAGCTGGCTCCTCCAACAAGGCGAGCCCGCCAACGACGTCGCCGTCCTGCTCCCCGAAGACGACGCCCAGGCCGCGTTTCGCCCCGGACACGTCGCCGTCACCGATGAGATGAAGCGCCTCATCACCCCCGATCTGACCTCCGCTATCCTCGATGCCGGCTACAACCTCGACTACACCGACGCCGCCACCATCAACAAGCTGGGCCTCCACCACCCAGTCCTCATCCTCCCCCCAACCACCCGCATCCCCCTCCAAACCGCAGAAACAATCGCCGCTTACGCCACGCATGGGGGGCACGTCATCGCGATCGGCACCCTGCCAACTCTCGCCCCTGGGCTCAAGCAGCAGGGCGACTCCCCTCGCTTAACCGCGATCTTCGACCATCTCCGTGCAGGTCCAACCCCGGCCATCACTCTTGTCCGCTCCCCTTCGGAACTTCCCGCCGCGCTGCACAACGCACTGGAGCCCGACCTCCTCCTCAAGACCGACCGCCCCCTCTCCACGAGCGACCGCTCCGGCGGCCTCGGCTTCATCCACCGCAAGCTGCCGACCACCGACATCTACTTCATCGCGAACTCCACCAACGAGCCCGTCTCCGCCACCGCATCGTTCCGGCCCACACACCGCCACGCACAGGCCTGGAGCCCCGATACCGGCGCCCTCCTGCAAACGTACGGTGCGGGCCCTGTCGCCCTGCACCTCGCACCCTACGAGTCGATCGTCGTTGTCCTCACATCCGAACCCACCCTCCCGCCAGACCACACCCAAACTCCTGATCCAACTCGCACTGTCCCGAAAATCCGAACAACTCTGGACACGAACTGGACTGTCACCTTCCCCGGCGAAAGTGCCCTTCACCTAACCGGGCTCGGCACCTGGACCAAGCTTGCGCACAAAGAGTTCTTCTCCGGCGCAGCCCTCTACCGTCACGACTTTGACCTGCGTGAGGCCCTAACCTCTCAGCGACACGTCATTCTCGACTTCGGCACCGGCACCCCCACCATCGACACACGCCCACCGGACGCACCCGGCATCCACGCTAACCTCGACCCGCCCATCCGCGAGGCCGCCATCGTCTCAATTAACGGCCAGCCCGCCGGCACACTCTGGCACCCGCCCTACCAACTGGATATCTCCCGTCTCGTTCACACCGGCAGCAACACGGTAGAGATCCGCGTCTTCAACACCGCCATCAACGAGCTCGCCGGCCAGCCACCCCGCGACTACAAGCCGCTCGAGGCGCGATACGGCCAGCGCTTCGTCCCGCAGGATATGGACCACCTCATGCCTATCCCATCCGGCCTCATGGGCCCCGTCACGGTCATCGAAGAGGCTTGGGGCACACCGGGAGATCAGCCTTGAAGCTCCGGCGCCTTCTCCTCGCACCTGCTGCTGTCGCCCTTCTGTTGGCGCATCCCGCCCTCGCTGGCAAAGCCCAGACCAAGACCCTACTCGCCAACCAGTTCGGCGCCCGCGGCGACGGCAAGACCCTCGAAACCGCCTCTATACAGCGAGCGCTCGACGCCGCTCAGAGCAAGCACGCCACCGTCAGCTTCCAACCGGGAACCTACCTCACTGGGTCGCTCTTCGTCCGCTCCGGCACCACCCTCGAGATCCCCGCAGGCGTCACCCTCATCGGCTCAAAACATCTCGAAGACTACCCCGTGCTGCCCACCCGAATCGCCGGTATCGAGATGCCATGGCCCGCAGCGCTCATCAACGCCCGCGAGGTAAGCGGCGTCACCATCACCGGCAAGGGCATCGTCGACGGCGACGGCCCCGTGTGGTGGAAGAGCTACTGGGACCTCCGCAAGACCTATGAGCCCAGGGGGCTGCGCTGGGCCTCGGACTACGACGCCCGCCGCCCAAGGCTCGTGCTCCTCCAGAACGCCTCAGACGTCCACCTCGGCGGCGGCCTCCTGCTCAAGCGCTCCGGCTTCTGGACCGTCCAGGTCCTCTACTCGCACGACGTCACCATCGATGGCGTCACCATACGCAACAACGAGGGCGGCAAGGGACCATCGACCGACGGCATCGACATCGACTCCTCCCGCAAGGTGCTCGTAGAGCACGCGGACATCGACGTCAACGATGACGCGCTCTGCCTTAAGGCTGGCCGGGACTCCGACGGACTCCGCGTCAACCGGCCCACCGAAGACATCATCCTGCGTGACTCCGTCATTCGCAGCGGAGCCGCCGCCATCACCATCGGCAGCGAGACCTCCGGCGGCTTCCACAACATCGAGGCCTACAACCTCACCGCGCTTAGCGGAGTACCATCCGGCGTTCTCTTCAAATCCGCACACACTCGCGGGGGCTTCGCCGAAGACATCCGCATCCACGACCTCACCCTTGAGGGCGTCGCCATCCCCATTCACATCACCATGAACTGGAATCCAAGCTATAGCTACGCCACCTTACCCGCAGGCAGCAAGGATGTGCCGCCATACTGGATCGTGCTCACCACGCCAGTCCCCAAAGACAAAGGGCTTCCTCGCTTCAAGGACGTCCACCTCTGGAATATCCACGCCACAGGTGCAAGATCCGCCTTTGAGGTGAGCGCCTACCCCGACGCTCCGCTGACAGACTTCCGTCTTGACCACATCGACATCCGCGCCGCCACCGCCGGGCACATCACCGACACCAAGAACTGGTCGATGAGCGATAACCGGATCGAAACTGCGGATGGCACGAAGGTCGTTCTGAACGGCACAAGCCTAAAATCCGAAGACGTGCCCTTCGGCGAGCCTCATTGAGGGGTCGATCCTATCGGCCCTCCCGATCAAGTGCTGCCACCAGCACACCCGCCCAAGCCGAAACCTCATCCGCCGAGACGCCTGCATCCGTCTCGCCCGTCGCTTCAAGGCAAGCCAGCTGCACAGCGAAGTTGCCCACCGTCGAGCTTTCCGCCGCGCCACGCACCACCTCGAACCCCGTCGCCCGCGCCGTCAGCCGGTTCAGAAACTCGTTCTGGCTCGCGCCACCCACGATAAACAGCCGCTTGAATCGCTTGCCGCTGTGCGCCTCCACGCGCCCGAGCACCTCTGCATACCGCGCCGCCAGGCTGTGGAAGATCAGGCTCGCGAACTCAGGTGCGTTCTCCGGAGACTCGTCCAGCGGCGCATACCCTCTCTCCTTCCGCTGCGCATTGATCCGCTCGGGCATCGCACCCGCAAGCAGCAGGTCATCCTCATCGACCTCCAGCAGCTCTCGCGGAGCCCCCATCCCCTCGGCCGCCATAACCAGCTCCGGCACCGTCCACATGCGTCCGGCCGCAGACCACGCCTCGATGCACTGCCGGATCAGCCACATCCCATTCACATTCTTGTGGAAGCAGATCCGACCGCCAACCGCCCGCAGATTTGTAAAGTTCTCGCCCGCCGCGCCAGGGTCGTTGCAGCGGCCGATCGAGCAGCGTCCCCACCAGCGACCACGTCCCCGAGCTGATGTACGCCCAGTCGTCTCCCAAGCGCCGGGATCCCCGCAATCGCCGACGCCGTATCGTGGCACGCCGGTGCGATCAGCGCCGCGTCCGCGAAGCGTCGGCAGCTCCGCCAGCTCTCCGCGCAACGTCCCGACACGCGTGCCCGGCGGCACAATCCTCGCAGCGCCCGTCCACCTCGATCTGAGCTGCATCGAAGATCTCCCGGCACCACTGCCCATCTCGAAGCTCCACCATCTCCGTGTGCGTCGCGTTGGTCACTTCGGCCACCGGCTCGCCCGCCCAGCCGCGACAGAACATACTCCGGCAGATTCAGCCACCTGCTCCCTCCAGGCAAACCCATCAGCACATCCGCATGGAGCTGGTACACGCGTGTTGATCCGCAGCAGCTGCACTCCCGTCAGCTCACGCAGCCGCTCCGGCTGGAATCGCTCGTGCAGCGAGCGCTCCGCCTCCACCGTGCGCTCATCGCGATAGCAGAACGGATCCCCAAGCGCGCTGCCCATCCGCTCCGAGCCGCACATAATCCACCGCCCACCCATCCACCGCAATCGACCGCACACCCTCGGTCGCAATCTCCGCACAGCGCCGCAGCCCTTCATCGAGACCCGCCTCGATCCGTCGCGAGATCCCAGCGCAGCTCGCCATCCACCTCCCGCGGCGCGTTCGCAAACCGATGCACCAGCGTGATCGCGCGGCACGCCAGTCATCCCAGCGCAGCAGCGAGACCCGGCAGCTCTCCGCCCCAAGATCGACCGCAATCAACGCTCGCCGGTCCAGTGGCACTGACGCGCCGCCGGCAGCCGACGCACTCATCGCAGATACGCCTCGGTCAGCCCGCCGTCCACCGGAATCAGGTGCCCCGTCGTGCAGCGGCGCATGCGGCCCCGCAAGAAACAGGATCGCCTCCGCGCAGTCCTTCGGATCGATCGGCTGATGCGTCAGCGTCCGCTTCGCATAGAACTGCGCCAGCACATTGCGCAGCTCGTCGTCGCGTCATCCGCCTCTTCAAACGGCAGGTTGTACTTCTTCAGCGACGCGATCACCCGGTCGCGCGGAAACATCGTCGAGCCCTTCACCACCGTCGCCGGACTGATCCCGTTCACCCGCACCCTCGGCGCCAGTACGTCACCGCAAGCTCGCGCACCAGGTGGCTCAGCGCCGCCTTGCTCACGTCGTACGCCTCGCTCCCGCGCTTCGCCACCACCGCATTCGCCGAGCTCGTCAGCACCATGCTCACGTCGATGCCCTGCGCCGCTGAAGATCTTCGCCGCCTCATCCGCCAGCAGGTAGTTCGCCGTCACGTTGACCTCCAGCGTCAGCGCCCACTGCGCATCGCTGATCACGCCATCCGGCGACGAAGGAAACAGCGCCGCCGTATTGATCAGGATGTCGATCCCGCCAAACTGCTGCATCGTCGCATCCAGCGCCGCGCGGATCGTCTCGCGGTCGCGAATATCGATCGCCGTCCAGCCCACCGTCTCCTTGCCCGCAGATCGCCGCCACCTCGTCCGCCACGCGCTCTGCGCCCGGCCGCATCGCGATCCGCAACCACCACGTGCGCTCCGCGCTCCGCCGCCAGCAGCGCCACCTCGCGCCCGATCCCGCTGCCGCCGCCGACCACCAGCGCGATCCGCCGGCTCAGCTCCTTCTCCGCCGGCTGCCGGCGAATCTTCGCCTCTTCCAGCTTCCAGTACTCAATCCGAAACGCCTCGCTCGGCGGCAGCGCGACATAGTTCGCATGCACGCTGAACTGCTCCGCCGCAGCCGCCGGTCCGGCCTGCGGAATGTCCGCGCACGTCACGCCCCCGCCCAGCGCGCCCGCACCCTGCATCACGCCGATCGCGTTGATGTAGAACTCGCCCGTGATGCGCGCCTCCGTCTTGTTCTTGCCGAAGCTGAACATCCCCACGCCCGGCACCAGCACCACCGTCGGGCTCGCATCGCGCATCGCCGGCGAATCCGGCAGCGCATGCTTCCTGTAGTACTCCGCATACTCCGCGCGATATGTCTCAAGCGCCTGTCTCGATCAGCTCCTTGCAGCTCCGCCGGGTCGTCCGCCGGGTCCCACGGGACAAACATCGGCCGAATCTTCGTGCGGATGAAGTGGTCCGGGCAGCTCGTTCCCAGGTGCGCCAGCTGCTCGCGCACTGCGCCGAGTTCACAAACTCCAGCACCTCCGGCGAGTCCGAAAAGCTCCCGATCCAGCGCTGCTTCCGCGAAACCGCTCCCCGCAGATACGGCATGATCGCCGTCGCAATCTCCGCCCGATCCGTCGCGCGTCTCACGCTGCCCGCCGCCGAAAGCCTTGTGCCCGTCCGCTCTGTGCGTGCCGCTCGATAAACTGCCCAAGCTGATCGATGATCGTGATCGTATTCAGGTAGCTCTCGCGCTGCGTCTCCCCCCACGTAAACAGCCCATGCCCGCCCAGCACCACGCCGTCGCAGCCCGGCGTCTCGGCCACGATCTTCTGCAGCATCATGCCCAGCTCAAACCCCGGCCGCTGCCACGGCAGCCACGCCAGCTTATGCCCGAACTCGCTGGTTGAACTCCTCCATCTTGATCTTGCCGTTCGCCGATGCCGCCAGCGCAATCCCCCAGTCCGGATGCAGATGATCCACATGCGGAAACGGCAGAAAGCCATGCAGCGGCGTATCGATCGAAGCCGCCACAGGATTGTTCCCAAACGTGCACAGCGGATACATCTCCACCATCTCGTCTTCGAGCTCAACACCGCCTGTACGCCTTCTCAAGCGCCAGCAGCTTGTCGAGATACAGCGTCGCAAACCCCGACCGCTTGATGCTCCCCAGGTCGCCGCCGCTGCCCTTCACCCACAGCACCTTCTTCGTCTGTCCATCCAGCGGATCGACCTGCGTCCAGCTTCGAGCTCGTGTTCCCCCCGCCGAAGTTCGTGATCCGCAGATCCGAACCCAGCAGGTTCGACCGGTACCGCAACAGCTCCGGCGCATCCAGCTTCGCCGCCACCGCCTCATCCCAACGATCTTCCAGAAACTGCAGTCCGCTCTCCTCCCGCCATGATCACGCCTCATCTCGAAGATTTCCGCCGAACCATCATTCCACAGTCCGACACCAATACGGCAATTATTCCCCATCTGAAATAGAGCATGCGTCAACCTCACAGATCTGAGCCGCCCGCGACCCGCAGCAGTTCACACCTGCTCCTGCACACTCTCGCGCGTCACCAGCTGGTGCGTCACGTAGTTATACGGCGGCACCGTCTGCCCGCGCAGCAGCGACAGCCCAAGGTGGATCAGGCTCGGCCCATACTGTGCCCGCCTCATGCGACACCGAGCCGATCAGCGGAGATCCCTTCCTCCGCATCTCCGCAATCGCCTCCTCGATGCAATCCTGCCCCACAATCGCGACATGCTTCTCGCGCCTCTGCTCCACCACCGCATCCACCGCGCCCAGCGCACTGCTGTCCGTCGCCGCCGCAATCAGAATGTGCTTGTCCTTCGGATGCCGCTCCAGAAAATCGGCAGACCAGCTTCCTGCTCTTGTCCCGCATGCCGCGGCCGTCCATGCGCACAAACGACTCCACCGGCATCTCCGGAAGCGCCTGCTCGCACACCCTCAAACGCCCCCGTGATCCGGCTCTGCACCAGCTGGCCCGCCTCCGGCAAGATCAAGCCCGATCACCCAGTCCACCTTGCCTCCCAGTGCGCGATCGCATGCGCCGCCAGCGTCTCCCCCGCCTCCATGCCCACCCGGTAGTTATCCACGCCAAAGTACGTCGCATGCGGATGCGGAATGTCGATCGCAATCAGCGGAATCTTCGCCGCCGCAATCTTGTCCCCGATCATCGGCGCAACCTCCTGCTCCACCTGGAACTCAATCACCAGGTCCACCTGCTCGCGGACGAACTCCTCCGCATTCCGCAGCGCGGTCGGCCGCGTCGTAGCAGTTGTCCAGCACCAGCAGATCGACCCCCACCGCAGCCGCCGCCTCCTTCAGGCTCTCCGTCACCTCTTCCGAAAACGGCATCTCCGCGCTCTGCCCGCGCAAACCCGAAGCGCAGCTTCTTCGGCCGCGTCACGTGCCGGTAAAGCCCATCCGGCGACTGCGACAGATACCCGCGATGCACAAACGTCTTCAGCACCCGGTACACCGTCGTCTTCGAGATCTTCGTCTGCGATGGATCGCCTCCAGCGTCATCGGCTGGTTGTCCGTCTGCAGCAGCTCAAGAATGTCCAGCGCCTTCGAGAGCACCGGAATCAGGTAAAGCCGCTTCGTCGTCTTGGCCACTGGAAATCGAAGCTCCTGTCCCTACGGGCGAACTGCCCCGATTATTCACGGAGATCACGCGGTTTCGCTATTGAAATCAACTGCACCCGCTGCCCTCAGGCGTAGCTGGCAGCAGCATTCGCATTTCGGCGCGCCGCGCTCGCGTCGCAATCTGCTCCACATACCCGCTCTCGCGCAGCGCCCGCCAGCGGATCCTCCGGCAGACCGCGCGACCTCCGCCACTCCCGCACCAGCGGCCGCACATCCTGTCCAGAACGCCGACGCGGAAGCACTCCTCCGCCTCCACCAGTCGGCACTGCTGCTGCAGCTCCGCCAGCTGCTCCTGGTCCACCAGCGCCGCCTGCGCATACAGCTCCTGCGCCGTCACCACGGTCTGCACCATCGCCTCCACCTTGCCCTTCAGGTTGTGGCTCTGGTCGATCATGAACGCCAGGTCCGCCATCCGTCTCACCGCCATCGCTCAGGATCTCGTGAAAGATCCGAAACACCTGGTACGGATCGATCGACCCCAGCGTCAGGTCGTCATCGGCATACTTGCGATCGTTGAAGTGGAACCCACCCAGCGCCCGCAGGTGCAGCAGCCACGCCACAATCTGCTCGATGTTCGTGCCCTGGTAGTGGTGCCCGGTATCGACCAGCACCTTGGCCTTCGGTCCCGCACGTCGCGCCAGCTCCAGCGCCATGCCCCAGTCCGCGATATCCGTGTGATAGAAAGCCGGCTCAAACGGCTTGTACTCGATCAGCATCCGCTGGCCCTCGCCCAGCGCCGCATGCGTCTTCGCCAGCACCTCTTCCATCCACTCGATGCGCTTGCGCATACTCTGCGTGCCCGGATAGTTCGACCCATCCGCAATCCAAAGCGAGACATCCGTCGACCCCAGCTCGCGCCCGATCTCCACCGAATCCAGCAGATGCGCCAGCGCATTGCCCCGAATCTCCGCACTCGGGTTCGCGATCGACCCGAACTTGTACTCCTGCTGCCTGAAACAGGTTCGGATTGATCGAGCCCGCCCGCACCCCGTGCTTTCGCTCCAGCGCCTGGATCTCCGGCACGTCCGCCGTCCCGCTCGGCAGATCCCACAGCACATGCAGCGCAACCGTCGGGCTCACGCCCGTCAGCCGATTCACCTCGCCCGCGTCCGCAAACTTCTCTTCAATGTTGGTCGCGGCCGCCGCCTGCGCGAACTTGCCGAAGCGCGTCCCGGTGTTTGCAAAGCCCCACGACGGCAACTCGATCGCGAACACGTCCAGGGCCCGCGAAATCTGTTCCATGTTCCGATCCACCCTGCCGCTTCTCGTCTCTGTCATGTCCCTCCGCCAGCCGTCGCACTTGCGGCGTGAAATATGCTCTCTATTGAAACACGAGCAGATTGCTCCATCAGGGCGCGATTGTCAAAGGCGAACCTCCGCTACTCCGCAATCACAATCACATCCAGAAACCGCGGCCCGTGAACTCCCTTGATCCGCGTCATCTCGATATCAGCCGTCGCCGATGGACCCGAAACAAACGTCGTCGGAAGCGTCGCCGTCCCCCCTAGCCGATCCATCGCCTCCGGAACACTCCTCACCACCTGCCCCGCATACAGCACACACAGGTGGTAGTCCGGAACCAGCGTCGCCGCGCGTCGGCCCTGGCCCGGCACGTTCTGCAGCACCAGCGTTCCCGTCTCTGCAATCGCGACCGTCGCGGTCGTCAACACGCCGTCAAACCCGTCGAGCTCCGCCGTACTCAAAGCCACATCTTCGACAAAGCGGCCACCCGGAGCCAGCATCTCCGGCGGAAACCCACCAGGCACAATCATCCGCGGATTGCCGCGCTCCGCCAGCCGGTCCGCAACACAGCTCCGCACCTCCGCAAGCGGCGTCGAAACCACATGGGCGTCGTAGTCGCGCAGACGCTCTACAAACAACGCAAGCACCTCCCGCTCCTCCATCGCCTCTGCATGGCGGTACTCTCGCTTGATCGCCTCCCACTCGCCCGCAGGTGTCGTCACGGTCTCTCGTCTTCCGTTGGCCGCGCGAATGCGCTCAAGGATCGCTACCCGCGACCCGTTCTCAGCCTCCATGCGTCCCACCCCTCTGCTCTCGTTCCTCCCACCACTGCCGAAACGTCTGCTTCGGCATCGCCTGGAGATCGCGCGTCGCCGTCCACCCACCCGCAATCCCCGGCAGCCAGGAGATCCATCCCTCGCCGCTGCCGTCCTTGCGCACCAGGGGCGACTCCATCATCCGGCCCAATCTCTGCGCCGCACGGAACCGGCGCTCGCTCCGAAACACCCCGCCCATCACCTTCATCGCCATCGCCTCGGCAGACCGAAGCGTTCCCAGCCCCGCCGTCTCCCGCTTCACAACCTCGCTGCGCAGATGCACCAGGACCTCCGGGATATTGATCTTCACCGGACACACCTCGTAGCACGCCCCGCACAGGCTTGAAGCATACGGCAGGCTCCGCGCATGATCCATGTGCTGCAGCTGCGGTGTCAGGATCGCGCCGATCGGTCCCGCATACACGCTCCCATACGCATGCCCGCCCGTCTGCCGATACACCGGGCAGGCATTCTGGCACGCACCGCACCGGATGCAGTGGAGCGTCTCCCGCCCTTCGGGGTCCGCCAGCACCTCCGTCCGTGCGTTGTCGAGCAGAATCACGTGAAAGCTCTGCGGACCATCGCCTGCACGGACGCCCGTCCAGATCGAGTTGTACGGATTCATCCGCTCGCCCGTCGCGCTTCGCGGCAGCAGCTGCAGCAAAACCTCCAGGTCCGCATACCGCGGGATCACCTTGTCGATCCCGGCAATCGTGATCAGCGTCTCAGGCAGCGTCAGGCACATACGCCCGTTGCCTTCGCTCTCCACCACCACCACGCCGCCCGTCTCGGCAATCAGGAAATTCGCCCCGCTCACCCCCGTCTTCACCCGCAAAAACTTCTCGCGCAAAAATCGTCGCGCCGCGTCCGCCAGGTCCTGCGGCGTATCGCCCAGATCCGGAAGGTTCATCTCCCGCCGAAAGATCTCCCGCACCTGCTGCCGATTTTTATGGAGTGCCGGAACAACGATGTGCGACGGCTGATCGCGCCCCAACTGAATGATCAGCTCGGCAAGATCCGTCTCGTACGGCCGGATGCCCTCCAGCTTCGAGCGCCTGATTCAGCCCAATCTCTTCGGTCGTCATCGACTTGATCTTGATGACCTCGGTCTCCCCCGTCGCCCGCACCAGCCGCACAACAATCCGCCGTGCCTCCTCGGCGTCCTTCGCCCAGTGCACCACGCCACCCGCCGCCGTGCACCTCCGTTCGAACTCTTCCAGATACGTATCGAGATGCCGCATCGTATGCTCGCGAATCTGCTTCCCTGCCTCGCGCAGCACCTGCCACTCCGGCAGCTCACCCACCACCACGCCACGCTTTCGCTGGATCACGTCCGTCGCATGCCGGACGTTCTTCCGCAGCTGCGAATCCTCAAGCAGCCCCTTCGCCACAATCGGAAACGGCTGTGCCGTCCTTGGATCGAGCGCCGTCCCGCTCATCGCGCCCCTCCCGCCTCTTCGCTCGCCAGTATCTCGGCCAGGTGCACCGTCCGCACGCCCGTCCGCTGCCGATGCAACCCACCCTGGATATGCATCAGGCAGCTGTTATCGCACGCCGTGCAGGCCTCTGCCCGCGTGTTCAGAACCGCGTTCGTCTTCTCCGCCAGCATCGCGCTCGAAACCTCGGCGTTCTTCACCGCAAACGTCCCGCCAAATCCGCAGCACTGCTCCAGCCCCTGGATCTCGACCAGGTCGATTCCCTTCACCGCGCGCAGCAGCCGCTGCGGCCCATCTCCAAGCTTCAGGCTCCTCAGCCCATGGCAGCTCGCGTGATAGGTCACCCGGTGCGGGAAGTACGCGCCCACATCCTCGAGCTCGAGGCGCTCAGTCAGAAACTCCGAAAACTCCCACACCCGCGGCAGCAGCTCTTCCACCTCGCGCCCGAGCCTCTCGTCCCCCGTATGGAGCGCCATCTTCGGGTAGTGATCCCGCATCATCGCAACGCAGCTCGACGACGGAACCACCACCGCCTCGGCCCCGCGAAACTGCTCCACGAATCGTCGCAGCAGCGGATACGCCTCCGCCTGGTATCCGGTGTTGTAGTGCATCTGTCCGCAGCAGGTCTGCCCAGCCGGAAATTCAACGGTGTGCCCCAACCTCTCGAGCACCCGCACCACGGCCTGTCCTGTCGCTGGAAACAGCGTGTCGTTATAGCAGGTGATAAACAGTGCGACTCGCAGACAAACTCCTCGATGCGATCCCGTCGGAGGACCATCGACCTTCAATAGGAATATAGTTCCTCAACGCAAACCTCGCGAGGTACGATGGTACGCACTTCGCGGAACACACTTTCTGGCGGCGAGGCTACGTTGGGACCAAACCCTTTCATCGGCGTTATCTTTCACTGGATCGGCGGCTTCGCCTCCGCAACAAACTTCATCCCGTTTCGCGGTATCCGGCGCTGGTCGTGGGAGGTCTACTGGATCATTCAGGGCTTCGCCGCCTGGATCGTTGCGCCAATTGTACTCGCCGGTCTCCTCGTCCCCGGCCTCTTCGGCATCCTCCGTTCGGCCCCCCACTCCGCCCTCGGCTACGCGCTCTTCTGGGGCATCCTCTGGGGCGTCGGCGGCCTCACCTTCGGCCTTGCCATCCGCTACCTCGGCATCGCCCTCGGCTACGCCATCGCTCTCGGCCTGTGCACCGCCTTCGGCACCCTCATCCCGCCCATCTACAGCGGCGAAATGTCCACCATCCTCCACGAGCGCTCCGGCCTCGTCATCCTCGCCGGTGTCGCCGTCTGCCTCATCGCCGTCGCCGTCAACGGAGCCGCCGGCCTCTCCAAAGAACGCGAAACCACCGCAGAAGATAAAGCCGAGGCCGGCGAGTCGGACTTCTCCTTCGGCAAAGGCCTCGCCGTCGCCATCTTCGCAGGCATCATGAGCTCCTTCTTCGCCTTCGGCCTCAAAGCCGGCGCCCCCATCGCCGTCATCGCCAAGGAGCGCCTCCTCGCCGGCAATCACCTCGATCTCTGGCAAAACCTCCCCGTCCTCGTCGTCGTGCTCTGGGGCGGCTTCCTCACCAACTTCGTCTGGTCCGTCATCCTGATCGTCAGGAATCACTCCTTCCGCCAGTTCTTCGGCGCCGCCGGACACAACCCGCTCCGCTCCACCCACGCCACCGCAGAAACCCTCGTCGATCTCGACCCCCGCGATCCCTCCACCTTTCACCAGCTCTCTGCCTCCACCCTCACCCAGAACTACCTCTTCGCCGCGCTCGCCGGCGTCATCTGGTACTTCCAGTTCTTCTTCTACTCCATGGGCCAGACCAAGATGGGCAAGTACGACTTCTCCTCCTGGACCCTACACATGGCCTCCATCATCATCTTCGCCACCCTCTGGGGTCTCTTCCTCAAGGAGTGGCGCGGCACCAGCCGTCGCACCCGCATCCTCGTCGCCACCGGCCTCGCCCTCCTCATCGGATCGACCTTTATCGTCGGCTACGGAAACTACATCAAGGCACAGACCGACGCCGCGCAAACATCGGCTCACCTCACGCCCGCGACCTCCACTCACTAGCTTCCAGTAGCCAGCCACCCACCCTCCTGTGTCACCATAGGCGAAGGAAAGCTGTCCGAGTTCGGCCCAGGAGAGATCAGTCATGGCAGTCGTTGCAGGTGTGGATTTCGGTACCTTGAGCGTCCGTGTGACGCTGCTCGACAGCACCCGCGGACGTCTCGGCACAGCCGTCGCGGAGTACCCGCTCAAGCGCAACCGCGAGGACCCAGACGAAGCCACACAATCGCACGATGACCAGATGGCCGCACTCGCCCGCGCCACCCGACAGGTCGTCGAACAGGCCGGCATCGAAGCCAGCACCGTCGCAGCGATCGCGCTCGACACCACCGGCTCCAGCGTCATCCCCGTCGACTCCGCCATGCAGCCGCTCAACGACTACTACCTCTGGTGCGATCACCGCGCCAAGCACGAGGCTCAGGAGATCACCACCCTCGCTCACCAGCAGAAGCTCGAAGCCATCGACTGGTGCGGCGGCGTCTACTCGCACGAGTGGGGCTTCGCCAAGCTCCTCCACTGGCTCCGCCACAACCCAGATCAGCGCGACCGCTTCGCCTCCGCCTTTGAGCACTGCGACATGGTCGCCGCCACCCTCTGCGGCATCACCTCGCCCGCCCTGGTCAAGCGCTCCGCCTGCGCCATGGGACACAAGTGGATGTGGAATCCGAAGTGGGGCGGCCTTCCCCCGCAGGGCTTCCTCTCCTCCATCGACCCGCTCTTCGACGGCATCCGCGAAAAGCTCTCAGGGGAGTACCTCACCTCCGATCACCTCGCCGGCCATCTCTCCCCCGCCTGGGCCGAAAAGCTCGGCCTCCAGCCCGGCATCCCCGTCCCCGTCGGCGCCTTTGACGCACACTGGGATGCCATCGGCGCCGGCTGCCGCGTCGGCGACGTCGTCAACGTCGTCGGCACCTCCACCTGCATCATCGCCATGGAGGAAAAGCCCTCGCTCATCCCCGGCATGTGCGGCGTCGTCCCCGGCTCCGTCCACCCGGACTTCGTCGGCGTCGAGGCCGGCCTCTCCGCCACCGGAGACATCTTCGAAGCCATCGCCCGCCGCGCCGGCAAGTCCGTCAAAGAGCTCGCCGTCGGCCTGGACGCATACCGCCCCGGCCAGACCGGCCTCCTCCGCCTCTCCTGGGACAACGGCGACCGGACGGTTCTGGTGAATGCGGCCCTCGGAGGCGTCACCCTCGGCTGGAACCTCGTCCACACCAGCCAGGACGAGCTCTTCGCCGCCATCGAAGGCACCGCCTTTCACACCCGCATCATCCTCGAGCGCATGGCCGAGGGCGGCGTCCCCATCGAGCGCGTCATCAACGCCGGCGGCATCCCGCAAAACAACGCCGTCCTCAACCAGGTCTACGCCAGCGTCCTCAACAAGCCCGTCCTCGTCCCCGATGGCATCCCCACCTCGCTCGGCTCCGGCATCTTCGCCCTCCTCGCCACCGGCACCTTCAAAACCGTCGAAGAGGCGCAGACCGCCATGTGCCTCAAGCACCGGACCATCCTCCCCGATCCCGCTGCCGTCCCCGTCTACGAAGAGCTCTTCCAGCTCTACCGGAAAATCTACTTCGCGCTCGGCTCACAGGACGCCGCCGCCGCCTCCCTCGGCGACATCCTCCCACGCCTCAAACAGATCGCCGCCCGGGCCTGAGTCTCAAGCCTAGTGGTGACGACATCATGCAGCACCCGGCCCGATCCTTTTTCGATTGACACCGCTCGGCCGTCGCCTATGCTCGTGTCGCAGGGGGAACACGGATGGCAGACAGCAGCAGCAGCCTCAAGGCAGTCGTCGGATGGGCCGGAGGCATCGTCGCCGCCGTCCTCACCGCCGTCCTGATCGCTCGCTTTACCGGCACGCCCAAACAGGATCCGCAGAACACCACGAACAGCACCCCCGTCACCCTGGACATCGACGGCTACATCTTCGACTCCGGCTCACACGCCCCCGTCCGCAACGCCACCATCAGCCTCACCCTCGGCAACTTCTCCGGACACCAGCGAACCGATGCCACCGGGAAGTACCGCATCATCCTCAATGAGCCCGTCGCCGAGGCCGCCATGACCGATGTCGCCATCACCGCGCCCGGCTACCAGCCCTTCCAGAACACCATGGCCGTCACTCCCCCCACCACCTACGCCGAGATCCTCATCGACGCCGTCCCACCGGCAGTCCCACCGCCTCCGCCCGGACCAACAAACGGCGGGGCGCCCGCAATCGTTCCTCTCCGCCGCGCGCAGATCCTCATCAAGCCCCTCCCATTCGGGTTCGTAAAGGGCCCGTCCGTGATCATGTCGAAACGCTAGCGCACGCCCGGTCGCGCGCCGGCTCCGCGCCTACTCTTCCCGCAGGACCTCGAGCGGCTTCTGCCCCAGCACCCGGTAGCTCGCAAACCACCCCGTCGCCACCGTCAGCAGCGCAGTCGCCAGCAAAGCCCCCGCAGACCACAGCCAGTGAAAGCTGTACGCGACCGTCAGCTTACGGAGAATCGCGCTCGCAATCAGGTTCGCAAAGCCGATCCCCACCACCGCCGCCACCAGCCCCAGCACCGCAAACTCAATCGAAAACACCGTCGCGATCCGCCCTCGCGTCGCCCCCAGCGTCTTCATTACCACCACCTCACGCACCCGCCGGTACCGCGTCCCCGCAATCGAGCTCGCCAGGATCACCACCCCCGCAAAGATCGAGAACGCCGCCAGGAACTGCACCACGTACGTGATCTGCACCACCACCTGTCGCACCGTCTCAAGCGCCTGCGCCACGTTGATCACCGTCACCGTCGGGTAAGCGTGGTAGAGCGCTCTCTGGAACTCATCCACCCGGCTCGGCGTCGCATGCACCCCGCCATACCAGATCACTGGCAGCCCGCTCAGTGAGGCCTGCGGCAGGACGAACTCCGCACGCGAAAACGCATGCTGCCCGTTCGTCTTTGTAATCGCCACCACCTTCGCCGTGAACTGCGCATCCTGCGCCGCAAACCCGATCATCGACCCCACATGGACGCCCAGCCGCTCCGCCTGCGGCTCGTTGATCGCCACCAGCGGATGCTTCGCCGCATCCCGCGCCTCGGCCGCCGTCCACCACCTGCCCTCGACCGCCGTCGTCCCGGGCGGCACCGCATCGGCCCACGTCAGCGAGATCGCTTGCAGCATGCGCTTCGGAAAGTTCTTCAGCTTCGCCTTGTTCGCCTCCACCCCATCGATCGTCAGGATGCGCGAGCTCACCACCGGCAGGAACTCCGCCGTCGCCGTCACAGAGCTCTGCCCCTTCACTAGTGCACGAACTCCCCCAATCTCCTCCGGCGTAATGTCGATCAGAAACACATTCGGCAGATCCGGCGCCGACGAGATGTGGAGCTCACTCACCACCGCCTGCTGCACCAGGTACACCGTCATAATCTGCATCACCCCCAGCCCCAGCGCGGCCAGCAGCGCCGCCGAAGGATTCCCCGGACGGTAAAGGTTCGCGAGCCCATGCCGCAACGAAGGCGGCAAACGAAACCCGCTCTTCCGCAGCACCACCCGCAACAGCGACAGCACCCCCGCCGAGGCCAGCAGCAGCACGCCCAGCACCGACACCAGCCCGATCGAAAAGTACCGACCCACCACCGCCGAGTCCGACAGTGTCGTCGCAATCGCCGTCAGCCCCAGCAGGATCAGCACCGCCGCAATCAGCTGCGCTGAGTTCTTCCGTAGCTTGCGCAACACCGCCGACACAAACGGATCGTCCGCATCCTCCACCGCGCGCCGAAAGATCAGCACCGGCCGCACGCTCCTGATATCGAGCAGCGGCGGCAGCGTAAACAGCAAGGTCGTTAGCACACCCGCCACGAGCCCCGTCACCACCGTCTGCCACTGCAGATGCAGCGTCGTGTCGATATTCACCAGCCGCGCCAGCAGCCACGGAAACGCCAGCTGGACCAGCACCCCGAGCCCAACGCCGAGCACCCCACCCAGCACCCCCAAAAACAGCGTCTGGATCAAGTAGATCCGGATGATCTGCGCCGACCTTGCACCCAGCGACTTCATAATCGCGATCGAATCCATCCGCTGCTGCAGATGCGCCCGCATCGCCATCGCCACACCCACGGCGCCCAGCACCAGCGCCACCAGGCTCATCAGCGATAGGAGGCTCGTCGCCCGGTCCAGACCCTGCGTCAACGCCGGATTCGTCTCGCGGTAGTCGATCACCTGCGCCTCAGGCAGCAGCTTCTCGAGTCGCGCCTTCAGATCCGCCACCGCGCTGTCCGAGATCGGCGCCCCACTCTTCGGCGCAGGCACCTTGAACAGGTAGCGCTGCCCCGCATGCGACCCCGGCGCCAGCAGCCCCGAGCTCTCCAGCCCGTCGCGCGTGATCAGCACCCGCGGCCCAGCCGCGAAGCTCCCGCTCAACCGGTCCGGCTCATTCGTCACCACCGAAGCAATCCGAAACAGCTTGTTTCCCAGCTTGAGCTCATCCCCAACCTGCAGATGCAGCCTCACCAGCAGGTCCTCCGCCACCACCACCGTCTCGGCCGTCAGCGTCTTCGGCAGCGTGTCCGCAGGCCGGAGATCCACCGTGCCGTAGAACGGATACTTCGCCGGGTCCACCGCCTTCAAGCTCACCAGCAGCGGATCCATCGTCTTCGGGGAAGACGCCATCGACAGCAGCTCCGTCACCGGCGTAATCTCCACCCCCTCGCCCGCAATCTCATCGAGCCCCCGCTGCTGCTCCGGCGTCGGCTGCTGAAACATCCGCGCCGAAAGATCCGCCGCCATGATCGACCGCGCCCGCGTCAGCAGTGTCGTCCGGAACGATGCCGAAAACCCCCGCACCCCCGTCAGCGCCGCCACACCAATAGCAACGGAAAGGATTACAAATAGAAATTTGCCCCGCGACGATCGCAGCTCACGCGATGCAATCCGCCCGGCCGTCGCGTACGAGAGACTTCCCATCGCTACGCCTGCACCATCAGCCGGTCAGGCTGCCCATCCACACTCTCGGCCATCTCGTCCGAGAGCAGCAGCCCATCGCGCAGCGTGATCCTCCGGTGCGCAAACGCTGCCACCGCCGCATCGTGCGTCACCAGCACCAGCGTCGTCCCTTCCACCCGGTTCAGCTCCAGCAGCAGCCGCATCACCTGCTGCCCGTTCACCGAGTCCAGGTTGCCCGTGGGCTCGTCCGCCAGAACGATCGGCGGCCGCAGAATAAACGCCCTTGCCAGCGCCACACGCTGCTGCTCCCCGCCCGAAAGCTGCACCGGGTAGTGATCCATCCTGTCCGCCAGCCCCACGGAATCGAGCAGCGTCCGCGCCCGCTCCAGCCCCTGCTTCGCATCCTTCGTATCCGCATTCAGCTCATGCGGCAACAGCACATTCTCAAGCGCCGTCAGCGACGGAATCAGCTGGTACGACTGAAACACAAACCCGATCGTCCGCCCGCGCACCTGCGCCAGCTGATCCTCCGGCAGGTACGAGATCGCCTGCCCGGCCAGCGTCACACTCCCCGACGAGGGCGTATCCAGCCCCGCCAGCAACCCCAACAGCGTCGACTTCCCACTTCCCGAAGACCCCATAATCGCCGCGAACTGCCCCGCCGGGATCGAAAAGTCGATCCCCTTCAGGATGTCCACCGGACGCGCACCGGTTCCCAGGCTCTTCCGCAGCGCCTCGACGACAATCATCGGCTTCCCTGCCGCAATCCGTACTCCGGCCGGCTCACTCATCGCGCTTGCGTCTCCCGCGCACTCCTTTGGTACTGTCAGAGAATGCGTTCGTTGTGCCTCTCCCTCATTCTAGTGGCTGCCATCGTCGCCACCGGCTGCCGTACCAAGCAGGAGCCGTCACAGAGCTCTACGTCTGCGCCCGGTACAAGTTCCCCCGTCGCTGTTCCACCACGCGCAAGCGTCGATGCACCCACCGACCCTGACGACGCCCCCATGACACCTTCCGCGACCGACAAGCGCCCCGTGCTCGTCTGCTTCGGTGACTCGCTCACCGCCGGCCACGGCACCGACCCCGGCCAAAGCTACCCCGACTTCCTCCAGAAAGATCTCGACGCGCAGAGCTTCTCCTACCGCGTCGTCAACGAAGGCATCAGCGGCAACACCACCAAGGATGGACTCAACCGCATCGACCGCGTCATCGCCCTCCATCCCGCGCTCGTCGTCGTCGAGTTCGGCGGCAACGATGGCCTCCGCGGCCTTCGCATCGAAGACTCCCGCGCCAACCTCGACGCCATCCTCGCCAGGCTCAAGGCCGCCCGGATCCCCTTCGCCCTCGCCGGCATCAGCCTCCCGCCCGACTACGGCCCCGACTACATCCAGCAGTTCCAGCAGACCTACACTCTGCTCGCAAAGAAGTACAACGTTCCCCTCCTGCCCTTTCTCCTCCAGAACGTCTACGGCGTCGAAGGCATGATGCAGGAAGACCGCACCCACGCCACCGCGCGCGGCAACCAGGTCGTCGCCGAAAACGTCCTCCACCTCATCACCCCCATGCTCAAGCCTCGATAGGCTCAGCGTCCCACCCCCATCGCAATCGCCTCTTCTCCTGCTTATCTCCGTGACCTACCCCAGCACCACCGTCGGCTGCATCAGCGTCCCCGCCACCCGCCGCGCAATCCCCAGCAGCTCCGTCGGCGTCGTAAACACCTTCACCAGCGGAGCCCGCCCGAACTCAGGCAGGTTCACCTGCATCCCGTTCCGCAGCTGCCCCGCAACCCGCTCATCCACCGTCACGCAGGGCATCTCCGGCAGCAGCGTCCGCGGATGCGGCAACAGCCCCGCCAACCGGGTCTCATCACCCGCAACAGACTTCAGCTCCTCGGCCGTGATCGCATCGGCCAACGTAAACGGACCCGCACCCGTCCGTCGAAGACTCGCCAGGTACGCCCCGCACCCAGCCCTCTGCCCCAGCTCGTGCGCCACCGACCGCACATAACCGCCAGCCGAGATCCGCATCGAAAACTCCACCTCCGCTCGCTCCCCATCGAACCCCGTCAGCTCAAACGCATGCACCGTCACCCGTGCCGCCTTCACCGGCACCTCCGCCCCCGCGCGCGCCAATTTGTGCGCCGCTACCCCATTGATCTTCTTCGCCGAATAGATCGGCGGCACCTGCTCGAGCTCCCCAACAAACGCTCTCGAAAGCTCCTGCAGCTCCGCAAACGTGCAATGGAGCGCAGTCTCCGCGGTCGTCGTCTCCCCCTCCGCGTCAAACGTATCCGTCGCATGCCCAAACCGAATCGCGCCCCTATACGTCTTCTCCGCCGCTCCAAAAAACTGTGCCAGCCGTGTATACCGCCCCAGCAGCATCGGTAGAACACCCGTCGCCATCGGATCCAGCGTCCCCAGGTGCCCCACTGATCGCTCCCCCGTTGCCCGGCGCACCACCGCCACCACGTCATGCGAGGTCATGCCAGCCGGCTTGTCAAGAATCAGAAGTCCATTCATAGCGAGAAAGAAGCGCGCCCCCACGCGCCTGAACCGGTTACATATTCTGCAGCTCGATGGCAGGATCAAAGGCCAGCGAGCAAGCCCGCCGATCCAGCCTCACCCTAGCTCCGATGGATCAGCGATAGGAACTCGTTGCGCGTCTGCATCTGCGTCTTGAACACCCCCAGCATCGCCGATGTCGTCGTGTGCGAGTGCTGCTTCTCCACCCCGCGCATCATCATGCACATGTGCTGCGCCTCCAGGATCACCGCCACGCCCTGCGGCGCAATCGCCTCAACAATGGCGTCCGCGATCTGCCGCGTCATCCGCTCCTGCACCTGCAAACGTCGCGCAAACACGTCCACCAATCGCGGTAGCTTGCTCAAGCCCACCACCTTGCCCTGCGGCACATACGCAATGTGCGCCTTGCCAAAGAACGGCAGGAGATGGTGCTCACACTGCGAGTAGAACTCGACGTCCTTCACCATCACCATCTCGTCGTAGTCCACATCAAACAACGCCCCATGCAGCACACCCTCCACCGTCTGCGCATACCCCTTGGTCAGGTACGCCATCGACCGCTCCATCCGCTCCGGCGTCCCTAGCAGACCATCCCGCTCCGGATCGTCTCCCATCCTCCGCAGCAGCTCGCGGTAGAGCTCCTGGGTCGAAACCCCCGCAAGCTCGCCCGAGCCGTGCGTCCGCCCCGGCGTCAAAGCCGAACTCGCGTCCATCTCCTGGGAACTGTGTACATCCGGTGTAATGCAGTCGATCGTGGTTGTTGGGGTCATCGTTCTAGCCTCGCTATCCAAGGGCAGGCGCTTCGTCGCCCGCGTAGTCAAAAGAGTTGTTGGGTGTCTCTTCAATGTGAACGCGCACGAGACGCGCATGCGGGTACTTCGAGAAGATTCCGTGCACCACCAGCACGAGATTCTCCGTCGTCGATACCGCCTCCGAAAAACAAGCGAGCGTGTTCAGGTTCTGCTGGTCAAACACCTCCATCAGCTCCCTGCTCGCAAACGCATCAAGATCAGCCAGGTTTGTAACCATTCCGGTAGCTACATCCACCGGACCCGAAAACGCCGCCTCTACGATGTAGTTGTGCCCATGCCCGTGTGGGTTGTTGCACTTCCCAAACACTGCGCGATTCCGCTCCGCATCAAGGCTCTTCGTATTCAGCCGATGCGACGCCGAAAAGTGATATCGCCGGCAAAGCGTCGCGACCGGTACACCCGCGCTCACGCCGTCTCTCCATAGAAATCCGCAAACAGATCCGGGGTCTCATACACCCGCACACGATGCAACTGCGCGTTGGGGATCTTCCCTGCCAGCCGCTCCCAGATCGATACAGCGATGTTCTCGCACGTCGGCTGCCGCTCCGCGAACTCTGGAACCTCGAGGTTCAGATGACGGTGGTCGTACACCCGCACCACCTCTCGCTCGAGAATCTCCTTCAGCTCCTTCAGGTCCACCACAAAGCCGCTCACCGGGTCGATCTCTCCCGCTACCGTCACCTCGAGCGTGTAGTTATGCCCATGCCCATTGCGGTTCGAGCACTTCCCAAACACGCGCTCGTTCTCCTCGGGGGTCCACGTCTTGTTCCAGTAAAAGTGCGCAGAAGAAAATTCGGCTTTGCGTGTCAGAAGAACCATAGTCGATCTAACAGATTAGACGATCCGGCAAACCCACGGATGCAAACCATTGGATCCGAACGTGAGACCCCGGTTCTTCGCCGGTTCACCGCCAGCTCAGTGCCGGTTCGGGTTATAACTCCGCCCCTTCCACTCCACCGCCCGACCGATCCGGTGCTTCATTGCACTGCGCAGCAGCAAAAACACAAACATCGGCAAGCCCAGGATCGACAACGCCACATCCACCGCCGCGAAGTGTGACCGCGCCACCCGGCTGTAAAACCGAAACGCCGTCCGCACCCACAGAACCCAGATCACGCCCCTCTGCCATCCCTGCAGATGCGGCCAGCCGATCGCCACCGCCGGCAACCCGAAGAACAGCAAGAAATCCAGCACACGCCACGCCGCCAGGTACACCGGCCGCGGCATCAGCAGGGCAAGGTTCTTCGTCCACCCCTCCACCATCTCCGGCAACGTCCGATACATCCGCGTCGAAAGCGCCTCGGGCGCATACCGAAACCGAATCGCTCGCCCCGCCCGCTTCAAATTGCTCGCCAGCGCCACGTCTTCCAGCACACTCAGTCCCACCGCCCGGTGGCCGCCCAGGTCGAAGTACGCCCCCCGCTCCACCAGCAGGAACTGCCCGTTCGCCGCCGCCACCCGTCGCCCCGGGTCGTTCACCTGCGCCGCCGGATACACACTCGCCAGCTCCGCGAAGATCAGCGGCATCACCGCCCGCTGCACCACGCCCGTCACCACCTGCCGTGGCGAGTACGACAGCAGCGCGGCCTCGTGCCGCTCCGCCTCCCGCAAACTCCGGCTCAACGCCCCCGCCTCATACACCGTGTCCGCATCCGTAAACAGGATGTGCCGCCCCCGCGCCACCTGGGCCCCCGCCCAGCACGCATTGTTCTTGCCCGTAAATCCTCCGCGGGCGCTCGTATCCAGCTCCGGAGCACCCATCACCGTCACCGCCGCTCCCACCTCCGTCGCCGGAAACTCCTTCGCCGCAGCCTCCGCAATCTCCCTCGTCCGGTCCGCCGAGTGGTCGTCCACCACGATCAGCTCCCAGTCCCGACCCAGCGCAAACCCCGGCTCCGACTGCGCCAGCAGCGACCGGAGACACTCCGGCAGGTTTCGCTCCTCATCCCGCGCCGGCAGCACCACTGTCAGCTCGAGCGTCGCCGCCACATCCGGCCCGCGCCTCTGCTTGGCAGCCAGCGCCGCGGCCTCCCTCTCTTCATCCGGATCCAGCAGTCCAAGTATCGGGGCCACGCTCCGTATTATAGAAACGGGAGTCGCCTTGCGTAGATCTCGCACCCTCGCCGTCCACCTCGCCGCCGCCCTCGGTCTACTCGCCTCAGGCTGCGACCGCGGCGAACACCCCGAGCGCCTCGGCAAGACCGCCCCCACCTTCAAGATCTCGGACGGGGTCCAAAGCCTCGACCTCAGCCAACTCCGAGGCCGCGTCGTCGTCCTCAACCTCTGGGCCTCCTGGTGCGCCCCCTGCGTCGAAGAGCTCCCCAGCCTCCTTGAGCTCCAGAAGCAGATGCCGCAACTCGCCGTCGTGGGCGTCAGCATCGATCAGGACGACGATCTTTACCGCCGCTTCCTCCGGCAGCACCACGTCAACCTCGTCACCGTCCGCGACGCCGATGGCCGCATCAACGCCCTCTACGGCACCGCCCTCATCCCGGAAACCTACATCATCGACCGCAACGGCAACCTCCGCCGCAAGTTCGTCAGCGCCCAGAACTGGACCAGCCCCGAGATCGAGGACTACCTCAAACACCTCTAAGCCCCACGCCCTCGTTCACCCGTTGCCGTCATTCTGAGCAAAGCTCAGTAACTCCCCCGCTCAAGCCCACCGACGCCCCACACCGCTAAACCCTCACCAGACCCCCAAACCGACCGGAGGTATCATCACCCTATGACCCAGCTGGACGTCCTCTACCGCTACGGAAACCCGCCCGTCGAAGCCGCCGTAGCCGCCATCGCCCGCCTCCGCGAGGTCTACGGCATCCGCCGCGTCGATCTCCGCGAAGCCGAAAAGACCATTCGCGTCGAGTACGACGCCAGCCGCCTCACCGAGCCCGTCATCCACCAGCTCCTTCGCCGCGCCGGCCTCGACATCGTCGAAGAAGTCCCCCTCACCGCCCTCCCCGTCCCCGACCCCGCCCCCCAGCAGCCCGCCTCCTAGCTCCTCACCCCCACCCTCCCTTCGTGGACATCGCCCCCGCATCAGCAGACTATGGTGCGCGAGGACCCAAATGACCTGGTGCCGATCCCTAGCAGCCTTCCTGCTCCTGCTCCTCTTCGCCCCGAATGCGCCAGCCCAGTTCGTCCACACAGAGGGCGAGCAGATCGTAGACGCGCACGGCAAGCCGCTCCACCTCCACGGCATCAACCTCGGGAACTGGCTGCTCACCGAGGGCTACATGTGGCACTTCGAAGGCGGCCCGCAGTCCGAGCGTGAGATCGAAGAGTTCGTCACCGAGATGATCGGCCCCGAGCGCGCAGCCGCCTTCTGGCACACTTACCGCGACACCTACATCACCCAGTCCGACATCCACCTCATCAAGCAGGCCGGCTTCGACTCCGTCCGCATCCCCATCCACTACAAGCTCTTCACCACCCCCGACGCCGAAGGCTTCCAGCTCCTCGACCGCGTCATCGGCTGGTGCAAAGCCGAAGGACTCCTCGTCGTCATCGACCTCCACGCCGCACCCGGCGGTCAGACCGGCGCCAACATCGACGACAGCAACGGCTGGCCGTGGCTCTTCACCGACCCCTCCAGTCAGGCGCAGACCATCGAGCTTTGGAAGCGCATCGCCCACCGCTACCGTGACGAACCAGCCGTCCTCGGCTACGACCTCCTCAACGAGCCACTCCCGCACTACCCGCAGATGCGCCAGTTCGACGCCCGCCTCGAACCCCTCTACAAGCGCATCACCGCCGCCATCCGCTCCGAAGATCCCCACCACGCCATCATCCTCGGCGGCGCAAAGTGGGACTCCGACTTCACCGTCTTCGGCCCGCCCTTCGACCCCAACACCATCTACCAGCTCCACACCTACTGGACCCCGCCCGTCCAGGACACCATCCAGAAATACGTCGACTTCCGCACCGCCAACCACGTCCCCATCTGGCTCGGCGAGTCCGGCGAAAACAAGGACGAGTGGGTCGCCCAGTTCGCCCGCCTGCTTGAGAAAAACAACATCGGCTGGGCCTTCTGGCCCTACAAAAAGATGGACGCGACCTCCTCCCCCGTCACCTTCCCGCAGCCCGAGCACTGGAGCGAGATCGTCGAATACGCCAAACTCGACCGCAACCTCGGCCACATCGAAGACCGGGAGAAGAAACGCCCCAGCCAGGAGCACATCGACGCAGCCTTCGCCAGCTTCCTCCAGGAGATCCGCTTCGATCACGAAAAGCACAACCTCGGCTACATCCGCGCGCTCCTCCCCAACACCCCGCTCGGGCAATAGAGCTCCGGCTGCACCCGTGGGGCGCCCCCGCCCGGCTCCCCCTTGTCCTTCCCGCTCCGGTCCGCTATCGTAACCACTGTTCGAGTCCACACACACGCGCCCGTAGCTCAGCTGGATAGAGCATCTGGCTTCGAACCAGAGGGTCGGAGGTTCGAGTCCTTCCGGGCGCACCATCCCTGCATCGCCGCTCCCCATCCGCCGTCGCCGTCCGCAACAGCAGTCCAGTCCCCACGCACGGTTGCCCTGCCCCCGGATCTTCGGTATCCTGATCAGGTTGCAACCACCCCTTGCAATGTGCGCCCGTAGCTCAGCTGGATAGAGCAACTGGCTACGAACCAGTAGGTCGGAGGTTCGACTCCTTCCGGGCGCACCACATCCCCCAAAATTCCTCATCCAGGCCCCTCGGCATAGACCATCTCGCGATGGATAGCTGCGACCCGAATCTCCGCCGGAGATCCTTTCACCGCAGCTCCGCCCCGCTCCAGCTCCGCCCCCTTCGTTCCGCCCGAAACCTGCCCCCCAGCTAAGGTTCCTAACCTCAGTCTTTCTGAGCCGGAGGCGAAAGAATCTCGGTATTCCTCCCGTACCGCCACAAAGCCCCTCACCACGCACACACGGCCGATTGACGACCGATTTGGTCCGGATTAGACTTTCCTCTTGTAGGCCTCGTGCGGCAGACCGCCCCCCGAAGGCCCTCGGAACACCCGGCCAGGTCCCCATCAGGACAAGGAAGTCTCTATGCTGCAGGCATTTATCATCACGCTTCGGGAAGGCGTCGAAGCGTCCCTGATCGTGGGCATCATCTTCGCCTACCTTTCCAAGATCGGCCGCTCCGAGCTCAAAAAGACCGTCTTCTGGGCACTCGGCGCCGCCATCGCTGCCTCCGTCCTTGTCGCCCTCGTCGTCGCCCGCCTCCACCTCAACTCCGACGTCATCGAAGGCTGGGTCATGCTCGCCGCCGCCGCCTTCGTCGTCTCCATGATCTGGTTCATGCACCGCACCGCCCGTTCCATGCGCGGCGACATCGAGACCAGAATCGCGCAATACACCGGCGGCAGCAGCGGCGTCTCCCGGCTCGGCCTCTTCTTCTTCGTCTTTCTCCTCGTCCTCCGCGAAGGCGTCGAAACCGTCCTCATCCTCTCCGCCGTCACCCTCAACTCCACCGAGCTCCTCTCCTTCACCGGAACCCTCCTCGGCATCGCCGTCGCCGTCGTCTTCGGCGTCCTCTTCATCCGCGGCTCCGTCAAGATCAACCTCGCAGCGCTTCTTCCGCGTCACCACCGTCATCCTCTACTTCGTCACCTTCCAGCTCGTCGTCTCCGGTCTCCACGAGCTCTCCGAAAACGGCGTCATCCCCTCCTCCACCGCCGAAATGCGCCTCATCGGCCCCATCGTCCGCAACGATCTCTTCTTCTTCGTCACCATGCTCGCCCTCGCCGGCCTCATGATCCTCCTCGAGCGCAAGCGCTCCACCCCCGCCCACGACTCCGCAGCCCTCGCCGCACTCGACCCCGCCGCCCGCCGCAAGCTCGCCTGGTCCCAGCGCCGCGAAAAGATGTGGATGTCCGCCGTCGTCGGCACCTCCTTCCTCTTCATCTTCCTGTCCACCGCCGAGTTCATCTACGCCAAGAGCTCCACCGCCCTCAGCCCCACCACCGCCGTCACCCTCGTCGGCCAGCAGGTCACCGTCCCCCTCGCCGACGTCAACGACGACAAGCTCCACCGCTACGGCGTCCACCTCACCGACGACGGCTCCCACGGCACCGCCGTCGGTCGCGACGTCGAAGTCCGCTTCCTCCTCTTCCGCAAGCCCGACGGCGTCATCGTCTCCGTCGCCGACGCCTGCCAGATCTGCGGCCCGGTCGGCTTCTACGTCGGCGCCCAGGGCATCACCTGCAAGATGTGCGCCTCCCCCCTCGTCCCCCAGTCCATGGGAGCCGCCGGCGGCTGCAACCCCATCCCCCTCAAGTCCACCCAGGCCGGGGGCATGCTCCTGGTCCAGGCCGCCGACCTCCAAACCCTGGCCCCGGTCTTCGAGCGTTAGCGCGACATGTTCTTCCGCCTCCTCCTCGAGTCCTTCCGCCGCCAGCGCCGCCGCAAGCTCCTCGCCGGCCTCGCCATCCTCCTCGGCACCACCGCCGTCACCGCCATGCTCGCCCTCGCCACCACCATCGGCGACCGCATCCACGACGAGCTCGCCGTCTACGGCGCCAACATCGTCGTCACCCCCAAGCCGCCAGCCTCGCCGTCAACATCGGCGGCACCGACATCCACCCCGCCACCGGCAACGCCTATCTCCACGAGTCCGACCTCGCCAAGCTCCAGCACCATCTTCTGGGCCAACAACATCACCGCCATCTCCCCGGAGCTCCACATTCAGGACGAAGCTCTCATGAGGACAAATGCCAGCGGTGCCCGTGAGCGTGGTTGGGCTCTGGTTCAATCACCAATTCAGCGGTCTGAATACCGGAGCGCCCCAACTTCACCCTTGGTGGAAGCTCGAAGGGGACTGGCCATCCGCCATTCCGGATGCTGAGCACTGGGACGTGGCGGTCGGTTCCACGCTTGCAAAGAAGTTTGATCTACACGTAGGAAGCGACTCTATGCTGCGCAGGGCAGCTTCGCTCCAGGATGGCGGATCGGGTTCGGGCGCATGTAACCGGGATCGTCTCAGCCGGCACCGATGACCGATTCGCAGGTACTCGTTCCCCTTATCCGTAGCTCAGGCGATGTCCAACCTACCCGACGCCGTCTCCCGCGTCGAAATCTCCGCCCGCACCCGCCCCGAAGACGCCTTCGCCCGCCAGGACCCCGACACCCTCTCCCCCAAACAGCGCGACCTCTGGTACTGCCGCCCCTACGCCAACTCCATCGCCTACCAGATCCGCGAAGCCATCCCCGGCGCCGACGCCCAGCAGGTCCGCCGCGTCGAACAGTCCGAAGGCAACGTCCTCAACCGCATCTCCGGCCTCATGTGGCTCATCTCCGCCGCCGCTCTCCTCGCCGCCGGCTTCGCCGTCTCCGCCGCCATGGCCACCGCCGTCCTTGAGCGCCGCGCCGAGATCGGCCTCATGCGCTCCCTCGGTGCCTCGCAGGGCCGCATCGCCCTCCTCTTCTACGTCGAAGCCGCCATCCTCGCCCTCTTCGCCGGCCTGGGCGGCTACCTCGCCGGCTCCGCCCTCGCCGCCGCCCTCGGCCGCCACATCTTCGCCGGCACCGCCCCCGGCCCCATCCTCAACCCCGTCCTCCTTCCCATCATCGCCGGCCTCGCTCTCCTCGTCGCCGTCGCCGGCAGCACCCCCGCCATCCGCTCCGCCCTCCGAGCTCGACCCCTCCGCCATCCTGCGAGCCGGCGCATCGACCCTCTCCCTCCTCACCATCCTCCGCCGCTCCCTCACCCACCGCCGCGCCCGCACCCTCTCCGGCCTCACCGCCCTCACCGTCTCCGCCGCCGTCACCACCGCGCTCCTCACCCTCTACGCCGATCTCGACACCAAGCTCCACCACGAGTTCCGCTCCTTCGGCGCCAACATCGTCGTCACCGCCCCCGCCGGCTCCCCCCTTCCGCCAAACGCCGTCCAGCTCGCCCAGCAGGCCGCCGGCCCCGACACCATCCTCGTCCCCTTCGCCTACGCCGTCGCCACCACCGACCGCGGCACCCCCATCGTCATCGCCGGCACCGACTTCGCCGCGCTCCGCCGCCTCAACTCCTGGTGGAACGTCGACGTCTGGCCCACCGACCTCCAGCTCGGCAAACAGTTCGCCATCCTCGGCCAGAAAGCCGCCAACTTCGTCGCCAACGAGCGCGACATCACCCTCACCTACAACGGCAAGACCACCGTCGTCCACGGCGCCGGCCTCCTCCGCACCGGCAGCGACGAAGACAACCGCGTCTACATCCCCCTCGAGACCTTTACCGAGCTCACCGGCAACGGTCCCACCGCGCTCGAGCTCCAGGTCCCCGGCAACGCCGCCCGCATCGAGTCCGCACTCACCGCCCTCCGCCAGCAGCTCCCCGGCCTCACCGTCAGCCCCGTCCGGCAGCTCGTCGAAGGCGAAAGCCGCATCGTCGACCGCACCCACAGCCCTCATGTACGCGGCCGTGCTCCTCATCGCCCTCACCGTCGCCGTCTCCGTCCTCGCCACCCTGTCGGCCTCCATCCTCGAGCGGCGCCGCGACTTCGCCCTCATGAAAGCCCTCGGCGCAGGACAGCTCCAGCTCACCGCGCTCTTCCTCCTCGAAGCCCTCATCCTCGCCCTCGCCGGAGTCGCCGCCGGCTACCTCCTCGGCTCCGCCACCGCCTGGCTCATCGGCCGGATCAACTTCGGCACCGCCACCCTCCCCCACCCCGCCGTCCTCGCACCCGTCCTCCTCCTCAACCTCCTCATCGCCGCCGTCGCCGCCCTCCTCCCCGCCCGCATCCTCCGCACCCTCGAGCCCGCCGCCCTCCTCAAAGGCGAGTAAGCCCGGTGAACGCGCAAACCCGCACAGGGCAACGCCGAGCCTCAGGAGCAGACACATTTCTCTGGCCACCTCGGTAGCTTTTTGGTACTTTTCCTCACCGGGTCTGTTCGCTGGCCCGAAAGGAACGGGCCCGCCCCATGAAGTTCTGCCGTATCTCTCTGCCTCTGCTCTCTGCCTTGTTCGCCGTCACCGCTTCAGCCCAGGGCCCCGAACCCCGTCTTCATGGATCCATCCGTGAGAACGCACGCGCCATCCTCCCCGGCTCGATCTCTCCTCGAGTCCTCCAGGCGCCCGATCTCGGTCAGCTTCCCGCCACCCAGCGACTCAGCGGCATCACCCTCGTCTTCAGCCGCTCCAAAGCACAGGAGGCCGATCTCCAGAAGCTCCTCGCTGCGCAACAAGACCCCGCCTCTCCCGAGTTCCATCACTGGCTCACCCCCGAAAACTTCGGCCAGCGCTTCGGCATCGCGGACTCCGACCTCGAGACCACAAAGGGTTGGCTCGGCGCGCACGGCTTCGAGATCACCGGCGTCTCCCGCGCTCGCGATCGCATCACCTTCTCCGGAACCGCCCAGCAGGTCTCGGACGCCTTCGCCACCACCATCCATCGCTTCCAGGTCGATGGCGAACCCCACTTCTCCCCCAGCTCCGATCTCTCCCTCCCAGCCGATCTCGCCGCCATCACCACCGCCGTGCTCCACCTCTCCGACTTCCGCCCCCACCCCCTCTATCACTTCCCTGCCCGACCCGCCTACACCACCATCGGCACACAGGCACACTACCTCACCCCCAGAGACCTCGGCGTCATGTACGGTTTCAGCCAGGTCACCTATTCCGGAAGTGGGCACTCTGTCGCCGTCGTCGGTCAGTCCTTCGTAGATACCTCGCCCTCCTCGGAGGTCCAAACCTTTCAGCTCGATGTCGGCGCGTCCAACTACATCGCGCCTGTCCTCGTCCCCGGCTCTGGCGTCCAGGCCATCTCTCCCGGAGATCTGGGTGAGTCTCAGATCGATCTGGAGTACGCGTCAGGCATCGCACCAAACGCAAATATCTTCTTTGTCTATGTGGGCGATGATCCGGCCTACAACGTCTTCGATTCCCTCGCCTTTGCGATCGATCAAAAGGTCGCCGAAGTCATCAGCATCAGCTACAGTCAGTGCGAAACATTGCTCAGCCCGACCGAGCTCGCTCAGAACAACGCTCTCTTCGAACAGGCGAACTCGCAGGGACAGACCCTTGTCGCCGCCGCCGGGGACACCGGCGGTACCAGCTGCGTCGTGTATCCCACGTCCGGTCAGTTCACTGCCGCCCAGCAGCAGGCCCTCGCCGTCTCCTTTCCCGCCAGCAGCCCCCGCGTCACCTCTGTCGGTGGAACGCAGATGGCGCCCGGGACCTTTGACTCCGGGGCATCAACCTACTGGGCTCCCGCCGCCACGTCTGACAACGTGAAATCCCTGCTCTCCTACGTTCCCGAGGTCGCTTGGAATGAGGGTTCTGCGGAACGGGGCATCCTCGCCGGCGGCGGTGGCGCCAGCTTCGCCTATCCCCGACCGGACTGGCAGAGTTCCTTTCCGGGCATCCCCGCGGGAACCACCCGTCTGCTGCCCGATATCGCCCTTCAGTCCTCGGTCGCCAGCCCGGGATTCCTGGTCTGCACCGACGACCAATACCTCCTTTCCTCACAGAACAACTACTCCAGCTGCGCTGGTGATTCAGTCGGCAGCAACGGCATCTACACCATCACGGGCGGAACAAGCTTTGCCGCTCCCATCTTCGCCGGCATCGTTGCCCGGCTTAACCAGGCGCAGCAGTCGGATGGACTGGGCAACCTCAACCCCACGCTCTACAATCTGGCCGCTACCTCGCCCGCCATCTTCCACGACATCACCTCCGGCTCGACCGCCTGTGTCTCCGGTGCTCCCCGCTGCGGCGCCGCAGGGCAGTCCGCCTTTCAAGCAACAGGAGGCTATGATCAGGCAACCGGTCTCGGCAGTCTCGATTTCGGTCGGCTGATCAGCGCCCTTACCCCCGCGCAAAGCTCCTCGCGCCAGCTCACCTTTGTTCTTGTAGCCCTTGACACCTACACCGCACCCACTGGCGGTACCGTCCCCATTCCGATCTATGTCGATAACGCGAACCCCCAGCCCCACGGAGACACCATTCCCACAGGAACCGTGACCGTGAGCGTAGATGGGATCGTCGTCGTCCCGTCTCTCACCCTCGTCAACAATCCCAACGGCGACGGAAACGGAACCGCGAACTATAACTTCGTTGCTCCCGCCACCTCCGGATCGCATCTTGTATCCGTCGCTTACTCCGGAGATGCGGACCACAGCCCCTCGAATAGCACCGTCTCCGTCCTGGTAGGCGACGTCGCCCCCTCCGGCAACATCACCCTGGTGGCCGGCAATCTCACCCTTCCCGCAAACGGCTCTACACCGACCACCGTCACCGTCACGCCAACAGGCGGGTACAACGGCCGCCTCTTCTGGTCTCTTTCGCTTACCGGCGGCAACGGTACCGACCTGCCCAAGTGCTACACCATTGCTCCGCTCCTCGTTCGGGGCACCACCTCCACCCAACTCGTCCTCGGCAGCGGCACGGCGTGTTCGTCCACCCCCCTTCCTGCCGCACGCTCCGCGCCTCTTCCCCTGACTGTGCACGCCGCCACCGAACTCCGTTCCTTCAGCCCGTGGAGCTCCGTCCCGGTTGCAATCAATCTCCTTCTCTGCTCTCTTCTTCCCATCTCCCGGCGTCGTCGGCCCGTTCCGCTACTCGGTGCGTTCCTTGTCGCCTTCGTTTGCGTCCTCTCGGGCTGCAGCGCCAGCGGCTCAGGCTCAGGCGGCAACTCGACACCTCCTCCCGTCTCTCCAGCCACCTTCACCGCCACCCTGACCGGCAGGGACTCCGTCAAGACAAACATCATCGCTTCCACCAGCTTTACCATCATCGTGAAGTAAGCACCTGGTGGCCTGGCGCAAACAGCCACCCGCACTGCAAAATTTCAGGAGCATGGGGTTGGGGGCAAACCGCTCGGATGCGCCATGCCTTTGCCTGCCTGGAGGTACACCGGGTGTACTTCCGCGAGTAAGCCCGCCGGCCCTTTCGGCCGGCAGCGCTCTCTCGTACCTTTTCAGGAGAAACGTCCTCAGCCTGCGACGACCTTTCTCCGTCGCTGCTCACTCGCCTTCGTGACCTCGCTCATATCCCCCACCGGCCGAACCTCGAAGCTGTTGCCATACGTCAGCGCCGGATGCTGGCTCATCAGCTGCACAGCATGGTTCATGTCCCTCGCCTCCAGCATCAGGATCCCGCCAAGCTGTTCCTTGGTCTCCGCATAGGGGCCGTCTGTCGTAATCACTCTGCCGTCCTTCGAGGACAGCGTCAGGGCTGTCTCCGAACCCTGGAGCGCTTCGCCCCCGGCCCAGTGTCCATTGGCGCGAAGATGATCGTCATAGTCAAAGCAGCGATCAAACATCGCGTCCCGCTCGGTGTCAGACATCGCATCGAATTTGCTCTTGTCGTAATAGCCAAAACAAAGGTATTTCACTCTTCTTCTCCTCTTAGGCGGTTGGCCGAACCGGCAGCAAAGCATCGGGCCGGCTCGGCGCTCTCGTTCGGTAAAAGCGTCCCGTGGGCCGCAGTGGCCAGGCTCTCTAATTCTTCCCGTCCGCTCCGGGCTCCGGAGCCGGGAAGAACAGGAGCTCGCGCACCTCGCCCGGTGCACAGCCCACCGCCGCACCCTTGCGCGCCCACACCAGCGCCTCGTCCATGTTGGCCGCCTCCAGAATCCAGAAGCCGCCCATGTGCTCCTTGGTCTCCGTGTACGGCCCGTCCGTCACAGACACCGTGCCGTCAGGCTGGCTTCGCAACGACTTCGCCTGGCCCGCCGGCGCAACGCCGCACGCAAACTTCCTTACGCCGGCTGCAATCAGCTCGCGGTTGAGCGCATGGATCTCCTCCATCATCGCTTCGGTGACGGTGGACGGGTCGAAGTTGTCGGGTTGGTAAACAGCAACGAGATACTGTGGCATCGCTCTTCTCCTTGTTTCCTCTGGCTTGTCTCCGATGACCCCTCTCCACTTTCCTCAGCAACGGGAGGGTCATCGTTCTTTTGCCATATAGTCGTTCGGCGAACGGGAAATCGACAGCCGCGCGAACTTTTTATTTCAGCTGCCGGATCCGGTCCCGGAGGAACTGCCGCTCCGGTTCCTGCTGGGTCAGCGCCAGGGCTCTCTCATACGAAGCCCGGGCCTCCTCCGTCCTTCCCAGCCTCCGGTACATATCCGCGCGGGCGGAGTGGAGAAGGTAATAATTCCGCAGCTCGCCGTCTTCCAGCACCGCGTCCATGTGCCTCAGACCGGCCTCCGGACCATCGCGCATCGCAAGGGCCACGGCACGATTCAGACGCACCACCGGCGAAGGTTCAATCCGCAGGAGATTGTCATACAGCACAACGATCTGCCGCCAGTCCGTCGCACCCGCTGACTCCGCCTCCGCATGCACGGCTCCAATCGCAGCCTGCAGGGTGTACCGGCCGAAGCGGCGGGAGCTTAGCGCCCGTTCCACCAGCGCCAGCCCCTCCGCAATCTGCTCGCGGTTCCACAGCGAGCGGTCTTGCTGCTCCAGCAGGATCAGCTCTCCCGTCCGGGAGGTTCTCGCTCTCCGACGCGACTCCTGCAGCAACATCAAGGCAAGCAGCCCGATCACCTCGGGCTCCGGCTGCAGCTCGGTCAGCAGCCGCCCCAGCCGGATCGCCTCGCCCGTCAACTCCGCCCGCGTAACCTCCGCTCCCGCCCCGGCCGAGTAGCCCTCATTGAACACGAGATAGATCACCTTGAGCACCGCGTCCAACCGCGCCGGAAGTTCGGAGGGACCCGGCACCTCGTACGGAATCGACGCCTCCCGAATCTTTGCCTTCGCGCGCACAATCCTTTGGGCAAGCGTGGCTGGCGTCACCAGAAATGCCCGGGCGATCTCCTCCGTCGTGAGCCCGCAAACCTCCCGCAGCGTCAGCGCGACCTGTCCCTCCGGAGGCAGGGCAGGGTGGCAGCACGTAAAGATCAGGCGGAGGCGATCGTCCTCAATCTCATCCGTCTCGAGCGAAGCGTCGTTGACGTGCGATTCCATGTGCGCCAGCAGATCTCTCTGCGCTCCATCAAACCGCGCGCGCCGGCGCATGGCGTCGATCGCCTTGAACCGGGCCGTCGAGATGAGCCAGGGACGTGGGTTCTCTGGAATGCCACTCCGCGGCCACAGCTCCAGGGCAGCAGCAAACGCCTCGTGCATCGACTCCTCTGCCAGATCGAGATCCCCAAGGAGTCGCACCAGCGTCGCCAGGACCCGCCCCGACTCCGACCGGTAAAGCGTCTCAATGGTCCTGCTCAGCTCTTCGGGCACAGGCGTCGGCATCTCCGCCAACCTAGCAAACCTGCAATGCAACGACAACCACGCCCTGACACCTCTTGACGCGGCCATGCGGCTTTGGCGTACCTGCCCCCTTCACGCTGCTAAAATAGAAACAGAACAAGGGAGCCGAGGGCCCGGTACACCGGGCCTTTTCGCTGCGGGGCAAAGTCGCCGAAGTCCCAGTGGAAGTCCAGACCTAAAGTCCCTGCTTCAAAGACTTTGCACAAAGTACGGGGGGAGGGGGGTACTCATCATCGTGAACACCGCACCGACCACCGCCGCCACCGAATCGCAAACCCGCGCCGAGTGCGCCGTCGTCAGCCTCTCCCACGTCACCCGCGACTACACCGGCCACGCCGGCACCGTCCGCGCCCTCGACTCCGCCACCTTCTCCATCGTCGCCGGCGAGTGGGTCGCCATCACCGGACCCTCCGGCTCCGGCAAAAGCACCCTCGTCAACCTCCTCGGCTGCCTCGACCGCCCCACATCCGGCGAGCTCCGCATCGACGGCACCGACGTCTCCTCCATGAGCTCCGGCGAGCTCGACCGCTTCCGCGCCGACAAGATCGGCTTCATCTTCCAGCAGTTCCACCTCATCCCCTACCTCACCGCCGTCGAAAACGTCATGCTCGCCCAGTACTTCCACTCCATGACCGACGAGACCGAAGCCCGCGCCGCCCTCGAAAAGGTAGGCCTCGACGCCCGCGCCGCCCACCTCCCCTCCGAACTCTCCGGCGGCGAGCAGCAGCGCGTCTGCATCGCCCGCGCCCTCATCAACAACCCACCCATCATCCTCGCCGACGAGCCAACCGGAAACCTCGACGCCGCCAACCAGCGCATCGTCGTCGACCTCCTCCAGGGCCTCCACGCCGCCGGTCACACCGTCGTCATGGTCACCCACGACCCCGAGATGGCCTCACTCGCCAGCCGCCGCATCGCCCTCAACCACGGCAAGGTCTTCTGCCATCCCCTGGGCGCCCCCGTCGTCAACCTCCGCCGCTAACCCCGGGACGTGCTTCGCCTCCACAGACATTGCACGCCGTCATCCTGAGCGAAGGCGCAGCCCCCAAATCTGTCATCCTGAGCGAAGGCGCAGCCGAAGCCGAAGGACCTGCGGTTGCTTCAACCTGCTACCGCTCGCCCCACTTCAGCTTCGACCGCAGCACATTGAAGATCCCGTTCGGCTGATGCCGCAGCAGCCGGACGCTGTACTCCGACCGGCGGCACTGAACACGGTCGCCAATCTGCACCTGCACCGCCTCCTGGCCATCCACCGTCAGGTACGTCTCGTTCGGCACACCCACCACGTGCACACACACGGTCGAGGTCGAAGGCACCACGATCGGCCGCAGCGTCAGGAGATGCGGACAGATCGGCGTCACCACCGTCGCCGAGATGTTCGGCATCACGATCGGCCCATTCGCCGCGAGGTTATACGCGGTCGATCCCGTAGGCGTCGACACGATGATCCCGTCCGCCCGAAACGTAGCCACCTGCTGCGAATCGATCTCCACCCGGAAGTCCGCCATCCGCGCAATCGTGCCCTTCGCCACCACCACGTCGTTCAGCGCGTCCCACTCCTGGACCAGCTCCTCATCACGCCGCAGCTCGGCATGCATCATCTCCCGCACATCCAGCACGGCGGAGTTGTTGCACCAGGCCTCGAGCGTCTCGTACAGCTTGGCCATCGGGATCTCCGTCAGAAACCCCAGTGCCCCCAGGTTCACCGAAAGGATCGGCGTCCTCGTCCGCGCGAAAGCCCGCGCCGCCGCCAGCAGCGTCCCATCCCCGCCAAGCACGATCACCAGGTTCGGCTGGTAAAGCGGAAGGTCGACACGCGAAACGCCCTTCGAGTCATTCACATACGCCGCACTGTCCGGATCGAGCACCGAATCGTAGTTGTGCTCCGCGAGCCACTGCACCAGCTCAGGAAGGACGGTCGACAGCTCAGGCTTCTGCGGCTTGGAGATGATGGCGGCGAGGAGCATGTGGATGCGACTAGTGTACGGGAGGCTGGTCCGGTGCCTGTCCGAAGGTGGCATGCAGCAGATACTCGTGATTCCCTTCACGCCCGAGGATCGGGGAGTCGATCACCTCAATCCCCACACCACCCTGCTCCCGCACGCACGCCCGTACCCTCTCCACCGCCGCCGTCCGCGCATCGGCATCCCGCACAATCCCGCCCTTGCCCACGTTCTCCCGCCCGGCCTCGAACTGCGGCTTGACCAGCACCACACCCTCTCCCTTCCAGGGCTCCCCCACCAGGCTCATCGCCCCCAAGACCGCCGGCAGCACAAGAGTCGCCGAGATAAACGACACGTCCATCGCAAAGAATGCCGGAACCCGTCCACCTTCGGCCAGGGCTCCCGGAGCAAGCAGCCGCGCATTGGTGCGCTCGAAGAGCGTCACCCGCTCGTCGCGACGAAGACTCTCGGCGATCTGCCCATACCCAGTGTCTACCGCAATGACGCGCGCCGCCCCGTGCTGCAGCATGCAGTCCGTGAAGCCACCCGTAGAAGTCCCAATGTCGACGGCCACCACACCCTGCACATCGATCTTCCAATGTTTCAACGCAGCTTCAAGCTTCAGACCGCCCCGACTGACATAACGAAGATCCGAACCGAGCAGCCTGATCTCGGCCTCCCCGTCCACCATCACGCCCGGCTTCTCCACCTTCTGCTCCTGGACCAGCACGCGGCCAGCAAGGATCATCGCCTGCGCTCGCTCCCGCGAAGCGACGTAGCCCCGCTGCACAAGAAGTCTGTCCAGGCGCTCTCGAGCCAAACCCTCCCCCTTTCACGCCGCCCTCAAGCTGAACAGCCAGCGGCAGTGTTCAGGGTACAGGCAGTCCCAGCAATGCTCCCCTGTGCTGCCGCCGGCCATGCTTCCTCCAGGGTTTGGTTCTCCTGATACTTCAGGGCGAGCCGTCCGGCACGTTACTAACGGCTAAGCTCCGTCGATGCAATAGGCTGTCGAAGAGCAATCTGTTACAAACGAAGGCACGTTTCTATGTATAGGGACTTGGGCGCACATCACGATCGACCGACGTCCTTCCAGGACGATGCCTCCCTGCTTCTGCTGGTCCAGAGAGGCGATGAGCATGCAATGGCGATGCTGTTCGATCGCTACTCAGGAGTCGTCTACTCGGTCGCGCTTCGCGTCCTCCGCGATCCCGCATCCGCCGAGGACGTCCTCCAAGAGATCTTTATGCAGATCTGGCGGAGCCCGGAAGGCTTTATCGCAACACGCGGAAGTCTCGGCGGCTGGCTCGCCGTCGTCTCCCGAAATCGTTCGATCGACGCCCTCCGACGCAAGCGGCCAACCCAGCCTGTAGACGAGATCGTCCTTCCCTCGTCCTACAACCTGGCGCACGAAACAGAACGGAACAGCATGATGGACAAGGCGCGGGGTGTCATTCGGTCGCTTCCGCCCGAGCAGAGAAAGACGCTCGAGATGGCCTTCTTCGACGGCCTCACCCACTCCGAGATCGCCGAAATGACCGGCGACCCGCTCGGAACAGTAAAGACACGCATCCGCGGCGCCCTCCTGGCGCTGAGAAAGGCATTCAAGGCATGAGCGAACCCAGACAATTCGACGCGGACGATCTCGCCTTGTTCGCCATGCAGCTCCTGCCCAAAGCGGAAGACGCGCAGATCAGAAGTCTTATCGAATCCTCCCCGGAGATCCGGCGTGAGGTCGGCGAGGTCCAGGGTGACCTCGCCCTCTACGCCGCCACCGTCGAGATGCACACACCCCCCGCTCTCGCTCGCGAGCGTCTCCTCAGCCAGATCAGCAGGGAGCCCAAGGTGCGCCCTGTCGAACGCACTGTTGAACCCGCCACCCCGGCTTACGGAGCCGGCCCAGGCACCGACGTCCCCTCGCCCGAGTACACGCCCCGCGCGTCAAGCCGCCTCACCGACGAAGACGCCCCCCTCCCCGAGCCATCCGGTGTAGGACGCCTGATCCCATGGCTGGGCTGGGCCGTCGCAGCAGGGCTCGCCGTCGCGACGGGCAACTTCTATCACCAGAGCGAAGCCATGCGCGACTCGGTGGTCCACGATCACGCCGAACTCACCCGCCTGACCGCAGATGCCGCCGCGGCACGGCAGCTCATGGAAATCCTCAAGGATCCCGCCGCCACCCGCGTCACGCTCACCCGCAGCAAAGAAGCCCCGGTCCCCCAGGGCAAGGTCACCTACGTCGCCGATCGCGGAGCTCTGCTCTTCATCGCCAGCAACCTCGAGCCACTCGACACGTATAAGGTCTACGAGCTCTGGCTCATCCCCGCCAGCGGAGCCCCCGTCCCTGCCGGCACCTTCCACCCCGACGCCGGCGGCAACGCCAGCGTGGTCCTCCCGAAGCTGCCCACCGGCCTCCCCGCAAAGGCCTTCGGCATCACGATCGAAGATGAAGGCGGCGCCGAGACCCCCACCATGCCGATCATCCTCTCGGGAGCAGCCACCGGAGCCTGATGGACGGATGACCATCGCAAACAGAAGAGGCATCCCACACCGGGATGCCTCTTCTGTTTGCAATGCCGCCTCTCTACTGCGCCGTCATCCGCACCTGTCCACCCGTGCCCTGCAGATCGACATACGTCTGCACCGTATCGATATCCGTTCGCAGCACCGTCATCAGGCTGGTCTCACTTGACGTCACGTAGATCTTGCCCGTCGGATTTCCCGTCGTCGCAGCGAGAAACGTCGGGTGCCCCGCAACCGGAATCGTTGCCGTCACCGTATTCGTGGTGAGATTCACCACGCTCACCGTGCCGCATCCCTTGCTCGGCGGAATCGCCGATGTTGGAAGCGTTGCGCACGGGACGTTGTCGCCAGAGTTGGCCACATAGGCCCGCGTTCCATCCTGCAGCACGGCCATCACCACGGGAGCGACACCTACGGGCACATTCGCCAGCACCTGCCCAAAGCCTGCGGCATCGACCGGATTGTTCGGGTCGCAGTTCGGATTCGTGGGCAGCGCAACCGCTGAACACAGCGGAATATTGATCAGGCTTATCGAACCCCGGCTCCCGCCGCTTCCCGCATTCAGCACGGCCAACTCGCTGCGTGTCGGAGCGAAGTCCGCCCATACCGGCGCCGTTCCTACAGGAATCGCTCCGTCCGGCACCGTGGTCGGCGTGTCAATTGTATTCGTCTGCGCATTGATCACCGACACCGTGTTGCTGCCGCGGTTCAGGATAAACGCGCGCCGGCCATCGGCCGTCATCACGCCGTACACCGGCTGCACACCCACCGGGATCGCAGTATCGGTCGTATTGCTGGCCGTCTCGATCGGCGTCACCTGTCCGTTGCCACCCGTATTTTGGCTAATCGCGTAGATACGCGGAGCGTTCGCCACCCCGGCGATGTAGACCACATTCGGCCCAACCGGCAGCTCCTGCCGCAGAGCCGGCGGGCTGTTCTGCAGCTGCGCTACGAAGCTCGCACCCGGAGCCGTTCGGCCCGGCTCCGTAATGTACACACTCGTGCCCTGGGGAAAGATGCTGTTCGGCAGCGGAGTGCTTGGAATCAGCGTCGTCTGCAGGATCTGGTTCGACAGCAGCTGGTTGGAGATGCCGAAACTGTTCACCGTTCCGTCGCCATTCAGCGTGTATCCCGTGCTCCCCGTGCTGTCCACCGCGAGGTAGTAAGGTGACAATCCGAGCGTCGCCGTAATCAGGATCGAGTCACCCGAAAAATCTACAATCGTCAGCAGGCCGTTCCCCGTCGGTGTCGGCTGCGAGATCGCCACCGCATACTTCTGCGGCTGTCCCGCAGGTCCCACAGGGTTGATCGCCGTCACTACCGGGCGATAGCTGTTTCCACACCCATCCGCCAGCAGCATCGCTCCCGCAAGCAGAATCATCTTCGAAACGGAGGTCGTAAAGGAGCGGCGGCGGGTTCCCGTGAGCGAGCTCTCTGTCTGGATCTTGTCTACTTCAATTGCTGGCTGCAAAAGTGCTCCCACGGTCGTTCTGAACTTGGCTATGCTCAAGATTCGATTGTAAATCAGCGGGGGTAGACGAGCATGGCCGAGGAACAACTTCCGCCTCCGGACGTCAATCTGCAGGGACAGAAGGCGATCCCGGAAAAGCGCGACGAAATCCAGAGCCAATGGCTCGCAGCCCTCACCCTCATGGCTGTGCTGGCGTCCATTGTCTTCGGCCTCCTCGCCAACGGAGACCTCGGCGGACGCTACCAGGTCACCGCCGTCAGCATCCTCTTCGCCACGGTCGCCGCCGTCCTTCGCTCCGCAACCATACCCGGAGCTCTGTCCGGAGCTCTCGTCTGCTTCTGCCTCACATGGTGGACGCGCGACCTCGATCAGCCGCTTCTCCGCAGCGCCCTCCCGCCGCTTGTGCTCCTCTTTCTTCTTACCTTCGCGGCGACCCGCGCCGGCCGCGCCACCAAGCTCGTGCGCGGTCTCGCGGAACGGAAGGGCGGCCGCACCGCCGCCCAGGTCATGGCCAACCTCAGCGTCGCCGCTCTGGTCGTCACCCCCGCAGGAGCCTACCTCGCCGCGCTCGCCGGCTTCGCCCTGCCCGTCGCCCCTCTCATCCTCTCGACCGCCTGCCTGGCCGCTCTCGCCGAGGCCACCGCCGACACCGTCTCCTCCGAGATAGGCCAGGCCTTCGGCGACAGGACCTACATGCTCACCAGCTTCCGTCGTGTTCGCCGCGGGACAGATGGTGGCGTCAGCCTCATCGGAACCTCCGCCGGCATCGGAGCCGCTTTCCTCCTCGTCATCATCGGCGCGTGGCCACTCCATCTCGGCGGAGCCGCCGTAACCGTCGCTTTCCTCGCTGCCGTCCTCGGACTCTTCTTCGACAGCCTGCTCGGCGCCACCCTGGAGCGCCGCGGCTGGATCGGCAACGATCTCGTGAACTTCACGTCCACCGCCTTCGCCGCGCTCACCAGCCTGCTGCTCGCGAGGCTCATCACCATCACCCGTTAGGTCCCTACTCGTCCGCCTTGCCCTCGAGCCACCGGTGGAGCCAGCTTCCGTGGAGGTTCAGCCGAAGCGACGTGTAGCTCAGGATCTCGTGCAGGTAGCGCAAGGAGAGGTTGTAGTTGCTGATGTGCCCGACCGCAGGCCGAGGTGATGTATACACGTCCAGTCCGGCGTCCTTGCAAAGCTCCCGGATCCGAAACAGGTGCGTCGCATCCGAGACCACCACCACGTGCTTGAAATCATGCTCCCTCGCGATCGCCGCCAGCCGGTGGACCTGCTGCTCGGTATCGATCGAGCGCGTCTCTGCCAGGATGCTGGCAAAGGGCACACCCTTCGCCAGGAGGTAGTCCCGTCCCACACCGCCCTCGGTGTTGCCGGAGTCCTTGTCGCTCCCGCCCCCCAGCGTGATCACATACGGTGCAATCTGCTTCTGGTACAGCTGAACCGCGTGGTCCAGGCGCGCGTGAAACACCGGCGAAGGCCGGCCTGAGTACTCCGCCGCCCCAAACACCGCAATCGCATCTGCCTGCATGGCCTCGTCGTGATCGGCGACCTCCGCGATCTGCTCGTACACGTACACCGACCAGCCGAGCGCTACGATCAGCAGCACGGCCAGCAAACGTCGTACGAGATGCAATCTTCGTCGCGGGCGTCCGTTCGTTCGATTTGCAGCCATAGCGTTTGAGACAGAAGTTTACGGCAGACCAGGAGGACAGCCCGGCGTGCCTGCGACTAACGTTGCAGTGTCAGCGCGATCTCGTGTGTCGGAATGGCACCCTCGCGCAGAATCATCCACGAGTTCCCACCGCCCGAAAGATCCACAATCGTCGTCGCCTGCGTTCGTCCGGTTGGTCCGCCGTCCACGATCAGCGGGATCTTGTCACCCAGCTGTTCGCGAACGCAGTTCGCATACGTGCACTCCGGTAGCCCCGCAAGATTCGCAGACGTCGCCGTGATCGGAAGCCCCAGCCGGCTCACCACGGCGCGCGCAATCGGCGCCTCGGGAACCCGCAGAGCCACGTTGCCCGTGTTCGCCGTAACCCGCAGCGGCAGCTTTGCCCCGGCCTTCACAATGATCGTCAACGGTCCCGGCCAGAACCTCTCTGCCAAGCGGTCAAACGCACCATCAATCGTCGGTGCGAGCTCGTACGCCTGGTGAACTTCGGCGATCAGCAGCGACAGCGGTTTATGACGCGCCCGCGTCTTCAGCTCGTAAATGCGATCCACTGCCCGGAGATTTACGGGGTCGACCGCCAGTCCATAAAATGTATCGGTAGGCAGTGCGACCACCTGCCCTGCGTTGAGCGATTGCACCACGCGGTCCACCTGCGCGGCTTCGGGTTCGTCCGGATGGATGCGAAGAGTCTCGGCTTGCGACAATCTGGCTCCTGAGGCGCTGAAGTGCGCGGCTCGGAAAAAGTATCTCTGAAACCGCAGCCTAGCACAGCACCCGTTTCGTTGCAGACCGCACCTCCCGCCGAGAGACGCCGCCTCGCCTCCCCCGTCGGGTGATCCGCGGGAGAGCGTAAACTTTACGCGATGCCGCTGCCCAGCCACGTAATCGCAAGCAGGAGCAACGACCGCGTCAAGCAGCTTCGAGGAGCCTTCAACGGACACGCCCGGCTCAGCGGAGGCCTGGTCGCCATCGAAGGCGATCACCTCCTCGAAGAAGCCCTGCGCAGTGGCATGGTGCTCAAAACCGTCTTCCTCTCCGAGCAGCGCACCCTCCCCGACTACCTCCCGCCCTCCCTCGAAGTTGTGCGCCTCTCGCGCGAGGTCTTCGACAGCCTCATGGAGACGCGCTCCCCCCAGGGCATCGCCGCCCTTCTCGTCCCTCCCGTCCGCAGCTTCGAGGACCTCCTCTGGGGAACACCGCTCATCCTCGTCGCCGCCGCCCTCCAGGATCCCGGCAACCTCGGCACCCTCGTCCGCTCCGCCGAAGCCTTCGGCGCCACCGGCATCGCCACGCTACCGGGAACCGTCAGCGCCTGGAACGGAAAGTCTCTGCGCGGAAGCGTCGGCTCGCTCTTCCGCATGCCCGTCGTCTCCTGCACGGCCGACGACCTCCTCTCCCTCCAGCAACGCGGGATCAGGCTGCTCGCTGCTGTCGGCGAGGGCGTCGGCACAGATATCGTCCAGGAGATCGCAGACACCGACCTCACCGGCCCAGTCGCCATCATGATCGGCAACGAAGGGTCGGGCCTCCCGCCCGATCTGCTCGCGATCGCCGACGCCCGCATCACCGTCCCATCCTCCGGCTCGGTAGAAAGTCTCAACGCCGGCGTCGCCGGTTCAATCATCCTCTATGAGGCGTACCGGCAACGCGCACGCGTAGGTCTCCGCCCATGAGCCTCTTCGACACCTCGCCGATCGCAAAGCCGAGCCGAGCCTCCACCGCGCAAACCCCGCTCTCCGAGCGCATGCGCCCCCGCACCCTCGACGAGTTCACCGGGCAGCAACACCTCCTCGCCGAAGGCAAGCCACTCCGCCTCGCCATCGCAAGCGACGATCCCGTCTCCATGATCTTCTGGGGACCGCCCGGCGTCGGCAAGACCACCCTCGCCAAGATCATCGCCCGTGTCACCGAGGCCAGCTTCATCGAGTTCTCCGCCGTCCTCAGCGGCATCAAGGAAATCAAGCAGGTCATGGTCGAAGCCGAAAAGGCCGCCGGCTTTGGCTCCCGCACCATTCTCTTCGTCGACGAGATCCATCGCTTCAACAAGGCCCAGCAGGACGCCTTCCTCCCTTACGTCGAGCGCGGCACCATCCGCCTCATCGGCGCCACCACCGAAAACCCCTCCTTCGAGATCAACGCGGCGCTCCTCTCCCGCTGCCGTGTCTACACCCTCATCGCGCTCACCGAAGACCAGGTCATCGGCCTCCTCCACCGCGCGCTCACGGACGCCGAGCGCGGCCTCGGCAGCCTCAGCCTCGAAGCCGACCCCGACGCCCTCGCTACCATCGCCGCCTACAGCAGCGGAGACGCCCGCAACGCCCTCAACGCACTCGAGGTCGCGGCCAAGCTCGCACTGGGCCGAGGCGAACACCGCATCACCAAAGCCCTCACTGCGGAGGCCATGCAGCGCCGCGTCCTCCTCTACGACAAAAAGGGCGAGCAGCACTACGACATCATCTCCGCCCTCCATAAAAGCGTTCGCAACTCCGACCCCGACGCCAGCCTCTACTGGCTCGGTCGCATGCTCGAAGCCGGCGAAGACCCCATGTACGTCGCGCGCCGCGTCGTCCGCATGGCCGTCGAAGACATCGGCCTCGCCGCACCCGAAGCCCTCAACCTCTGCCTCTCCGCCCGCGACGCCATGCACTTCCTCGGTCAGCCGGAAGGCGGCCTCGCCCTCGCGCAAGCCGTCGTCTACCTCGCCCTCGCACCCAAATCCAACGCCGTCTACACCGCCTACTCCGCCGTTCAGGCCGACATCGAAGCTACCGCAGCCGAGCCCGTCCCGCTGCACCTCCGCAACGCACCCACGCGCCTCATGAAAGAGCTCGACTACAGCAAGGGCTACCAGTACGCACACGACATCGAAGGCCGCGTCGCCGACATGGAGTGCCTGCCCGCCTCACTCGCCGGCCACACGTATTACCACCCAACCGACGAAGGCCGCGAAAAGCTCCTCCGCCAGCGCATGGAAGAGATCCGACGCATCCGGCAGGCGAAGCGCGACCCTGAGCCCTGACCCTGAGCCATCAAGCGCATGGTCCCATCGCGCCCACCCCCGGCTCTGCGCATCACCTCAGATCCCTCTTCAATGCCTCCAGCACAATCGGCTTCGTCAGCAACTCCGGCAACACATCTTCCTTCCCCCCGGTCGCCGCCGGATACAGCACATACGTCGGCACACCGCTCCTCCCCACCGAAGCAAGCTGCTGCGTAATCGCCGGATCGTACTGCGTCCAGTCGGCCTTCATCAACGTCACCTTGTGCGCGCTGAACTCACGCTGCACCTCCGCCGAGCGCAGCACCAGCCGCTCATTCACTTGGCACGACAGGCACCACGCCGCCGTGAAATCGATAAACACCGGCTGACCGGCCGCACGCGCCGCCTCCAGCGTCGCCTGGCTGTACGGCTGCCACACCAGCGTCGTGTCCTTCTGGCTGTACAAGCGGTGTGGCAAACGCGATCACCGCAATCGCCAGCGCCGCCATCGTCGATCCCAGCTTCGCCGGCCACTTTGACAACACCCATCCCGCAATCGCCAGCAGCAGGAAGCCAAGCAGCAGCCGCGCCACATGGTCGATCCCCTGCCCCGCCGCGACACCCGTGCCCGAGTACAACCGCCCATACACCCACGTCAACCAGATCACCGTCGCAAACAGCGGAACCGCCGTCAGCTGCTTCAGCGTCTCCATCCAGGCTCCCGGTCTCGGCAGCAGCCGTGTCCACGCCGGCTGCAGCGTCAGCAGCAGGTACGGAAACGCCAGACCCAGCCCCAGCGCCGTAAACACCGCAAATGTGATCGAGGCTGGCTGCGCCAGCGCAAACCCGATCGCCGCACCCATCAGCGGAGCCGTGCACGGCGTCGCCACCACCGTCGCCAGCACCCCCGTGAAGAAACTCCCCGTAAACCCCTGCTTGCGCGTCAGTGAGTCGCCCGCACTCGTAATCGACAGCCCAATCTCAAACTGTCCCGCAAGCGAAAGCGAAAAGAAAAACAGCCCCAGTGCCAGCACCGCCAGAAACACCGGCGACTGCAGCTGGAATCCCCACCCCGCCTGGCTCCCGCCCGCACGCAGCGCCAGCAGCACACCCACAATCACCCAGAACGACACCAGGATGCCCAGCGTGTACACCAGCCCGTGCGCCCGCATCCTTCCGCGCTCCTCCTCCGAGCTCTGCACCAGCCCCAAGCCCTTCAGGAACAGAACCGGAAAGACGCACGGCATCAGGTTCAGGATGATCCCGCCCGCAAACGCCAGCCCGATCGCACAGATCGCCGTCACCTTGCTCGTCGCCGGACTCGCGCCACCGCGCTGCCCCGCGAAGACGACCTCCCCCGGAATCACCGGCCCGGAGACGTCATACGCCTCGTGATCGCTCAGCTTGATCAGCCCGCGAACCTGCTTGGGCAGCGGCAAAAACTTCTCCGGATGGTCCGGATCCACGGCACGCTTTACCCGTATGCGGATCCCGCCCGGAATCGTCTCGTTCTCCTGGTCCGCCGCATTCTGGATCTCGTCCTCATCTGCCGGGTAAAACTCCGCGTCCGTCTCAAGCGCACCGGTGATCAGCGTCAGCACAAGATCCTGCTTGCCTCCGTTCACCGTCAGCTTCATCTCCGGGTCCAGCGGCTTCGGAAGCAGGGTCAGTGCCTCCCCCAGCGCACCTACAGGCGCCGCCGACACCGGGGGAGTCGCCGTCACATCCAGGTCGAGCCCCAGGTGCGCCTTCCCCGGAATACAAACCTCGCGGCAGACCAGCCAGTCCACCTTCGCATCCAGGTGAACCCGCCCGGGTCGCATCCCCTTGGCAGCCGTGATCGTCACCGGAAACGCGACCTCGTCCTCATACCCGAAGTCCATCAGCGGGCCCAGCGGCAGCCGGCTCGGAATCGGAAACTGCATCGGTCCCGCCGTGATCCCGCTCGGCAGCGTCCATGTAATCTTTGGCGGCTCGCCTGAGTCCCCCGCGTTCTTCCAGTACACGTGCCACTTCTCTTCCAGCGTCAGCACCAGCCCCGCGTGCACCGTGCCGCCCGGCGCAATCGCAGGAGAAAGCGACGTCAGCTCCGCCGTCAGGTGCTGCGCCTTCACCGGCCCCGGACCGCCATCGCCGACCACCTGCAGCTGCCCCAACGCACACGCCGAAGACAAGACCGCCACCGATGCCGCGATCACAAACGCACGAAACAGACGATTCTTCATCTCACGAGATTGTAGGCTCACCGGCGCCGCGCGTTCCGGTGCTCCACCATGATGCAGCGGTCCATCACCACGCGCATTCCACCCGCCTCCGCCTTCGCCGCCGCCTCCCGATGCACAATCCCCTGCTGCACCCAGATCCGCTTCAACCCGAGTCCCAGCATCTCGTCCACCACCCCCGGTATATAGCTCGGCAGCCGAAACACGTTCACCACATCAGGCTTCATCGGCAGCTCCGCCAGCGACCCGTAACAACGCTCCCCCAGCACCGTCTCGAGCCCCGGGTTGATCGGCACAATCCTGTATCCCTGGCTCTGCATGTACGCCGACACATAGTGGCTCGGACGATCAGGCCTCTCCGACACACCGATCACAGCGATCGTCGGCAGGCCCGCTCCAGCCTCGCCAAACAACATCTCGTGAATCGCATCCGGCTCATTCATCAGGCCCGGCTCCTTATGTATGCCACGCGCCCAGCAGACGCCGAAGCACGATCAACTCACCCAGGTGATACGCCATATGATCCGCAATCAGCAACGTCTCCCGTAACAGGTTCTGCCCATCGCCCCACCGAAACGGCTTAACCAGATCCGCCTCCGGGCGAGTGATCAAACCCTCAAACGTCTTCCGGTCACTTCGGATCGCCGCAACCGTCTGCTCCCACGCATGCACCGACGGCGGCTCCGGCGACTTCGGCCAGTACTCCTCCGGCCACTTCAACGAGTGATACCCGCCCGTAGGTGGTGCGCTAAAGCTCAGGATGTCCCGCTGCGCAATCCGCAGATGCTCGATCAGCTGCCACGCCGAATACGGCAGTCCCTCCGGCACCGTGCCCCGAAGCTCCGGCGGAAAGTCCTTGATCGCCGCCTCGAAGTCCGCATGCGCCTGCCCACCGTCCAGCAGCGCCAGCAGCTGCTTCACCAACTCCTCGCGCAGCCCGCTCTCTCCCGCGCCCTTCTTCTCAGCCATGCCGATCCGAGCCTCCACATCCCTCATACGATGCGCCACGGGCGCCAGAGACTCGGAGAGCCGCATCTACACCGGCTTCTCCGCGATCTAGACCGGCTTCCGCGCGATCACCACCCGCAACGGCGGAAACGTCGTCACCCAGCTTCCCCACTGCCTCCGCACCTCCAGACCCGCCGCGCGCAGCTCCGCCGCATACTCACCCGTCTTCTTGTAATCCGAGATCAACCCCAAGCCGCCCGGCCGCAACACCCGCGCAATCTGCGCCACCGCAGCGCGCCGCCTGGGCCCTTCGTAGATGTTGTGGAGACACAGGTTCGACACCACCACGTCGAAGCTCCCATCGGCAAAACTCATCTCCTGCGCCGGTTCACTCAGCAGCGTGCAGCGGTCGGAGACTCCCTCAATCTCCAGGTTGCGCCGGGTCGCCGCCTCGGAGTTGCCGCCCATATCCACATTCGACCAGACATCGATTCCGGTCACCCGCCCCACACCACCCAGCGCCGCAATCCTCTTCGCCGCTCCAGCTAGCAGCAGCCCGCGTCCGCAACCCACATCCAGCACCTGCTCATCGCCCCGCCAACGATGCATCCCGAGCATGAAGTCGCGATGCCGGAACTTCCCGAACTTGACATACAGCAGAAAGAGAAAGCCCTCCGCCAGCAAAAACCCCGCAGGCCACAGAAAGCTACGCATCTCGAGAATCACCGGCCCAAGATGCACCAGCTTCGGCGACAACACAGCGAGCAGAAAACTCGCCCCACCAAACAGGAAGAACCCCCGCATCACATTCGGTGCGTCCACCCCATAATCCGGCTTCTCGTCACTCAAGCCTCCCATCGATGCCACCTCCGCTGAAATCATCCTCAGCCCATCGCCATGCGAGAGAAACGGACCCTTGTCACCGAAAGCGCATGACAGATGTCACTACAGGTCGTCATCCTCCACCACCGCCGCCGGCACGCCACCCTCGCGTCGCAGCCGCAGATACCCCCGAATAAACGGCTCCAGGTCGCCATCCAGCACACGATCCACATCCCCGACCTCCACCCGCGTCCGCAGATCCTTCGCCATCCGGTACGGCTGCAGCACATACGACCGGATCTGCGACCCGAAGCCGATATCCAGCTTCGAGTCCTCGAGCTTCTTCGTCGCAGCCTTCTTCTTGTCGAGCTCGTACTCGTAAAGCCGCGAGCGCAGCAGCTTCATCGCGCGCTCCTTGTTCTTGTGCTGCGATCGCTCGTTCTGGCACCCCGCCACGAGCCCCGTCGGCAGATGCGTGATCCGCACCGCGGAGTCGGTCGTGTTCACATGCTGCCCACCCTTGCCACCCGATCGATACGTATCAATCCGCAGCTCCTCCGGCTTGATGTCGATCACGATCGTGTCGTCGATCTCCGGGCTCACAAACACACTCGCAAACGAAGTATGCCGCCGCTTCGCCGAGTCAAATGGAGAGATCCGCACCAGGCGATGCACTCCCGTCTCCCCCGACAGCAGCCCAAACGCATACTCGCCCGAGATCGTAAACGTGGCCGACTTGATCCCAGCCTCGTCCCCGTCCTGGATCTCGTTCAGCTCCACCTTGAAACCCTGCCGCTCCGCCCATCGCAGATACATCCGCATCAGCATCTCGGCCCAGTCCTGGCTCTCCGTCCCGCCCGCGCCAGGATGCACCACCACGATCGCGTTCAACGGGTCCGTCTCGCCTGAGAGCATCGTCTTGCTCTCGAGTTTTTCCGAGTACTCGATCAATCCTTTGATCTCGCGGTCGAGGTCCGCCTCGACGTTCTCGCCCTCTCGCGCCAGGTCGAAGTACGCCTCGATATCGTCGCTGCGCCGCCGGAGCTCCGCGTCATCAGCCAGCAGCGTCTCCAGGCGCTTGCGCTCCCGCATCAACGGCTGCGACCGGCTCGCATCCGCCCACACCCCGGGATCGCCAATCTTCTCTTCAATTACAGCTAGCTCACGCTGGAGGCGAGCGGAGTCAAAGATACTCCCGCAGATCGCGAACCTTCTCGCGAACCGGGGAGTAGGCATACTCAAGATCGGTCAACATATGTCCTGATTCTAGTGCATACGGCTAGTCCAGAAGCTCCACACGAGCGCCGCCGTCGTCACCGCCGCACAAAGGTACGCGAACAGGTCCCCATACCGCGTATAAAACGTCAGATCGTCCTCGTACCCGAACCGCACCTGGATCGCCGTCCGTACGTGCCGTGGTGCCGATGCCGTCACCCGCCCATAGGGATCGATCGCCGCCGTCACTCCCGTGTTCGTCGACCGCAGCACCCACCGGTGATTCTCGATCGCCCGCATCCGCACCATGTTCAGGTGCTGCCACGGTGCACTCGAATCCCCATACCAGCCGTCGTTTGAGATGTTCACCAGCACCTGCGCCCCACCCGTCACAAACTGCCGCACCTCATCCGCAAAGATCGACTCGTAGCAGATAAACGTTCCGTACCCGTGCCCGCCCGCTCGAAACACCGTCCTGTTCTCGCCCGGCTCAAACGTCCCCGCCTCCGCCAGCAGGCTCCCCGCAAAAAAGAACATCCGCTTGAACGGCACATACTCCCCAAACGGAACCAGGTGCATCTTGTCGTATCGTCCGGCAAAGCTCCCGTCCGCGGTCACAAACGACCCAGCATTCCGCGGCGCGTACCCCGACCTGTTCGTCGCGTCCGAGCTCGGCTCATACGCGATGTCGTCCACAATCACCGGCACCCGCGCCGCCCGCGCCAACGACGACATGCCCTCCCGAAATCTCTCGTCCCGCTCGAAAAACGGCGCCGGAGACTCCGGCCATACGATCAGATCCGATGGCGGCGCAACCTCGCCCTCTCTCCGGGTCACCACGGCCGCAGTCCCCGCGAGCTCCGGGATCCCGCGCAGCACCATGCGCGATGGCGACATCGACAGCCTCGAAAAACTCCCGAGCAGCCCGGCGACGCTCTCGGGCGGACCCGTCGCCGCCGCTCCCACCTCCAGGTTCTCCTGCAGCAGGGTCGCTCTCGCCGATGCATCCTCGCCAGCGGGCGGGGGAGCCAACCATCGCAGCCCAAAGACATACCCGACCACCAGCACCATCCCAGCCACGGTCAGCAGCGGCCGCGTAAACCTCCGTTCCCGCAGCGAGATCCGCACGAGCCACAACGCATTCACCCCGGCAATCACGAACGAAAGTCCGTACGCCCCCGTCCATGGCGCCAAGCGTGTCAGCAGCGGATTATCGACCTGCGCCACGCCCAGCAGGTCCCACGGCAAGCCCGTGATCCTCGCCCGCGCCAGCTCCACCGCCACCCACACAAACGGCGCCAGAAGTAGCGCCCCCTGCCGGCCGAGGCGCGATCGCCCGATCGCCACCAGCACAGCTCCAAACAGCGCATGGTAGAGACCTAGATACAGGCTGAACAGCAGCAGGATCGCCGCCGCCACCGGCCTCCCCAACCCGCCATACAGGTACATCGTCGGGAAGATCCAGTAGCAGTTGCCCAGGTACCAGAGCACACCGCAGACGTAAGCCACGGCGGTTCCCTGGCTGACCGTGAGCAGCCCACCGTCTTTGGGACGCCCCAGCAACGCGTAAAGCAGAGGCACGAGAGCCACCCAGCAGAACGCCGTCCTCCACACCGGAACCGGCCCGGCTATCGGAAACGGCAGTACCTGGAGGATGCTCGAAAGAACCGCCAGCCCCCACAGCCGGCCCGAAATAAGTCGCATCTCAGGGCCAAGTCTAGCATCGTGTTCCGCCCGAAGCTACAATAGGAGGGGTATGGGTCACGCACTGCTGGTCCTCTTCTCGAAGATCGTCGTCCCGCTCTTCTTTCTGGGGCTAGCGGGCTCCGTCTTGGTCGTCCTCGCCACGTTGGTTCGGGATATGAACGAGCTCTGGTCCGCCGACGACGAATCAGTGACAGACCTCTGATAACGGGCACACACACCTGGGCCCCTCAATGACTCACTCCAAAACTTCCGGAATGGACGGTATCTTCTAGGACGCAATCGAACGAGCGCGTCCGGTCAACATGGGTTCCTCTACAAAAACAGTCGCCGTTCCTCCATCTGGCCGCGTTCGCCTCGTCGTGGCGTCCTCGGTCATGCTTACCTTCATCTCCTTCTGGCGCGCCGCCGCTATCGTTCTCAACGACCTCGGCTCCTCCGCCTTCTACGCCGCTGGCATCTCTGAAGAAGCGGTCGGCAAATCCGCCCCGTGGCTCATCCTAGGCGTCGTCTGTTTCTCCTTCGCCGTACGCTCCGTCTACATCGAAAGCTGCTCGATGTTCACCCGCGGGGGTGTCTACCGCATCGTTAAGGAAGCGCTCGGCAGCTCCTTCGCCAAGCTCAGCGTCTCCGCGCTGATGTTCGATTACGTACTCACCGGCCCCATCTCCGGTGTCTCCGCCGGCCAGTACATCGTCGGCATGCTCAACGCCTTCACCGTCTACGCTCACCACCGCTGGCACCCCGCCGGGTATCTCACCCCGCACCTCCGGCCCGACCTCGCCTCCGCCGCCATCGCCGTCGTCATCACCCTCTACTTCTGGTGGCAAAACATCAAGGGCATCGAGGAGTCCAGCGAGAAAGCCCTCGACATCATGAAGATCACGACCGTCATGGTCGTCATCCTCCTCGCCTGGGGATCCTTCACCGTCATTCACCGCGGAGCCTCGCTCCCACCCTTTCCGACCCCGTCCAACCTCCACTTCAGCAACGACGCCCTCGGCTTCCTCAAGGGCAGCCACTTCGCGGCCTCGCTCGGCCTCTTCGGCGTCCTCATGGCCTTCGGCCACTCCGTCCTTGCCATGAGCGGGGAAGAATCGCTCGCGCAGGTCAATCGCGAGATCGAACACCCCAAGCTCAAAAACCTGAAGCGCGCCGCCCTCGTCATCGCCGTCTACAGCTTCTTCTTCACCGGCCTCTGCTCGCTGCTCGCCGTGATGATCATCCCGGACGCCGTCCGCGTCCACGTCTACCGCGACAACCTCATCGCCGGCATGGCCATGTACATGGCCGGTCCCGCTCTTGCCCGCGCCATCTTCCGCGTCTTCGTCGTCATCGTCGGCTTCCTCATCCTCGGCGGAGCCGTCAACACCGCCATCGTCGGCTCCACCGGCGTCCTCATGCGCGTCGCCGAAGACGGCGTCCTCACCGACTGGTTCCGTCGCCCACAAAAGAGATACGGCACCAGCTACCGCATCATCAATCTCGTCGCCGGCATGCAGGTACTCGTCATCCTGCTCACCCACGGCAACGTCATCATCATCGGCGAGGCCTACGCCTTCGGCGTCATCTGGAGCTTCACCTTCAACGCCCTCGCCATGCTCCTTCTCCGTTGGAAGTACCGCGGCGAGCGAACCTCCAAGGTCCCCATCAACCTCAAGGTCGGCAAGACGGAGATTCCCCTCGGCCTGCTGTCCGTCTTCCTCGTGCTCCTCACCACCGCCGTCGTCAACCTGCTCACGAAGTCGGTCGCCACCGTCAGCGGGGTTATCTTCGCCGCCGCCTTCTTCGTCATCTTCAGCCTCTCCGAGCGCGACAACAAACGCCGCCACGACCTCACCACGCTGCAGATGAAAGAGCACTTCCAGCTCGAGCACCAGGACTCGGTCGGCCGGGAAGCCCTCGACATCCGGCCCGGAGCCGTCGTTGTTACCATGCGCGACTCCGCCGCTCCCTTCGCTCTCAAGTGGGCGCTCTCCCACACCGACACCGATGAGCAGGACCTCGTCGTTCTCGCCGCCCGCATGATGGGCGCCGGTGGTCCCGAATACGTCGAAGCCTCCGAACAGCTCTTCAGTGAGCACGAGCAGATGCTCTTCACCAAGGCCGTCTCCGTCGCCGAAAGCTTTGGGAAACACATCTCCCTGCTCGTAGTTCCCGCAGGAGATATCTTTGCCGCTCTGGTGCAAACAGCTAACTCCCTTGAAGCCGCCGCCGTCGTCTCCGGCCTTTCCACCAAGCTAAGTGCGGAAGAACAGGCCTACCACGTCGGGCAAGCCTGGGAAGCTCTCCCGGAACCGAAGCGCCAGTTCACCTTCTACATCATCAAGCCCGAAGGCGAGGCACTTAGCTTCCATATCGGACCGCACGCACCAACCATCGAGTCCGACGACGTGCAGCTCGTTCATCGGCTCTGGCTGCAGCTCCGCCGCGATCCCGAGATGCAGGACCTTCACCACAGCGACATCCTCACCTATGCCATAACTCGCTTGGCCAGCGACTATGTGCACAATAAAACGTCCGTGCAAAAAGACCTGCAGCACTGCATGGGAAAAGGCTCTCACCGCGGTCTAGGTTCTACTCGCATCGATCTCATCGACGACGCTGGACCTGGCTATGCCATCACCACAACAGAGCAGGAACTCACCGCAAGAGGTACATCTTCGCGGTCCGACGTCGAATAACTCCTCTCTTCGTTGCGGATGGAGTTACCTTTCTGTATCGTCAAGAGTGATTTGTCTGTCGGACAGGAGCTTCACTAAGTCCTTCAGAGCAAGATTTCTCCCGGAGGTATCGCGTGGAAGTAAGTCGTATCATCGCCGAGATCGATGCTCAGATCTCCAAGCTGCAGCAAGCACGTCAACTGCTGGCCGGCGCCGACGTCGTTAAGCGCAACGGCCCGGGTCGCCCCAAGGGAAGCAAAAATGCCCCTGCAAGCGCCGCCACGGAAACAGGGAAGAGAAAGCGGAAGCTCACCCCGGAAGGCCGCAAACGAATTGCCGATGCTATGAAGCGTCGCTGGGCAGAGCGAAAGAAAACCCCCGCAAAATCCTGACTATTCTCATCTCTCAAAATGCGAAAGGCGGCCAACTGGCCGCCTTTTTCGCTCTCTGCCGCCTGTCTCACCGCACGGCCAGGACCTCGCGCAAGTTATCCTTCGCCAGAAAGAATCGAAAGCTCCCAAACGCTTGCAGGAGGTTCTCGACCTGCCGGTTGTTATAGATATTTCGCAGCGGATAATTTCCCGCCGATCGCATCTCCACAACATCGGCCCCGGTCAGGTGATACCGATAAAACGCCGTATCCGCGACCGGCCCAGCAGAGCTGCTCTTTGAATGAAAGAACGCCAGCAGGAGCCCACCTGGTCGCATCGCGTCCTGCAATCTCCCCAGCAGCGGCGCCACCAGTCGCTCTGGAAGAAAATCAAGCGTGTCCCAAAAGATCACCACGTCAAAGGTGCGGCCGGAGAAATGGAGATTCGCCGCCAGAAACCGATCCACATCAAAAACCGCCGGCTCCCCGGGAGCAGGCGACACCATCCACTCCGGCTTCGCCGCATCTTCGACCAGGTTCGCCATATAAATGCTATGGCCCAGACCAGTTACAAAATTTATATTCGTCGAAGAGGTCGGGCCGATATCGAGGACACGCAGTGACTCATTCGTCTGTAGGTGCTTCAACAGCTCCTTCCAGCCGCTGGAGTGCCGGGACTTCCGCTCACCCCCGTCTCTCCCATCTCCAGATCTCTCACCGCCCCCGAAAAACTTGCGCATTCCTGCCAGTTCCCTCCGCTTAGCTCTTCAACTGTCCGGCCGGCGTAGTCCCCGGGGCCCCAGGCTGCTGCGCTCCCCTCGACAGATCAGCCTTGCCTTGAATCGTCGCATTCTCCTCGATCGCAAGCCGCGCCGCCGTGATGTCCCCCTTCAGCGCCGCCGACTGCCGCAGATCGACAGAAGCCGTAGCCTGCACATCCCCGCTCACCTGCCCAAAGATCACAATGTCTCTCGCCACCAGGTTCGCCTTGATACGTCCATTCGGGCCAATGGTGATCCGACCATCTGGCACCGTCACCGATCCTTCCAGCACACCGTCCAGAAACAGATCCTCGCTCCCGGATAACTCCCCTCGAATCGTGATCGACTTCCCAATCACAGTCGAACCCTCTGCTGGCTTCATCTGTCCCACCTCATGCGTCAGTGGACTTTCCTGCCCAGGACGCTCTTGCCCGAACTATACGCAAGCTCCACCGTCGAGGCAACACAACCTAAACTTTGCCGGTGCTCATTACGTCACTACAATCAGCAGGGCAAAACTGTACCTTTTCCCTCCCGGTCATGCTGAAGAAGAGCAAAGTCGATGTTCGCCGATATCACGCGCTGCCCGCACTCCGAGCCGCCGTCGTGTGTGCCGCGCTCGCGCTGCCCGCCGCCCTTCCAACAGCTCTCGCCCAGAATCCCTCAACTCCCGACATGCAGAATCCCGTCGGGGCTCCGCCTCGTGCGTTGGTCGTCGACGTCGCCGCCAATGAGATCCGTGCGGTCCGCCACAGCGACTCCTTCATCCGGTACCGCATGCACACCCGCGACGAAAAAGGTGATCGCGTGCGCGACATCATCGAATCACGCGACGGCACTGTCGCCCGCCTCATCCTCAAAGACGGACGCCCCCTCACCTCCGAAGAAGACGCCGCTGAGCGTGACCGCCTCAACGACATGATCGCGTCACCATCCGACTTCGCAAAGCACATGAAGGGTGACGGCACCGGCAAAAAACTCGCCGCCGACCTCATCCAGCTCATGCCCGACGCGATGCTCTACACCTACACCCCCGGGCAGCCCCAGCTCGAGCCCGCTCGCAGCAATCGCCAGATCGTCCTCGATTACGCGCCCAACCCAAACTGGTCTCCCCCCAACACCACCGCCCAGGCCCTCACCGGGCTCCGCGGACGCATGTGGATCGATGCAAAAACCCACGAGCTCGTTCGGATGGAGGGCGAAGTCTTCCAGGCCGTCAACTTCGGCTGGGGCATGCTCGCCCACATCTATCCCGGCGGCAAGCTATCGCTCGATCAGGTCAACGTGGGTGGGAATCGCCTCATCTTCAGCCGCTTCGTCGAGCAGGTCAAAGTTCGCGCGCTCATGGTCAAGTCAGTCAATATCGACTCCACCATCGAGGCCTCCGGCTTTCAACCCGTGCCCCCCGGCCTCACCTACGCAGATGCCATTCGCCTGCTCCTCGCTACGCCTCTGCCCGGCGGCACCGACGCCACCTCCTCGCGCTAAACGCTCACCGCTGCCCGCGCCCGCAAAACCCCGCGCCGCACGGTCAGCTCTTCAATCCTCTTCACATCCACGTGGAAGCCGCTCCCCGCACTCGTCGGAACCGTGATCTCTCCCGCGTTGCTCACCGTCACCGGTGGTTCAATGATGTCGCGCTCCCAGTAGCGGCTCGACGCCGACACATCTCCCGGCAAGGAGAAGTTTGGCAACGACGACAGCGCAATGTTGTGCGCCCGCCCAATCCCCGTCTCCAGCATCCCTCCGCACCACACCGGAACGCCTCGCTCTTCCGCCGCGTTATGCACCGCGATCGCCTCGCTGAATCCACCCACACGGCCGACCTTGATATTGATAATCCGGCACGAACCCATGTCGATCGCCGCCAGCGCGTCCCGCCGATTCCGAATCGACTCGTCCAGGCAAATCGCCGTCTCGATCCGCTTCTGCAGCATCGAGTGAAAATAAAAATCGTCGTACCACAGCGGCTGCTCAATCATCAGCAAACCGAACTCGTCCCACGTCGCGATGTGCTCCATGTCCTTCATCCGGTACGCCGAGTTTGCATCGCAGCTCAGCAGGATCTCCGGCCATCGCCCCCGCACCGCGCGAAAGATCTCCGTGTCCCAACCCGGCTTGCACTTCAGCTTGATCCGCTGATACCCCGCGGCCACCTCCTTCGCCACAACCTCTTGCAGCTTCTCGACACTCGGCTGTATGCCGATCGAGACACCACACGCGATCGTCTTCCGCGTCCCGCCCAGCATCTCCGACAGCGACACTCCGGCCCGCTGCGCCGCCAGGTCCCACACCGCATTCTCAAGCGCAGCCTTCGCCATCCGGTGCCCGCGCACCTGCTTGAAGATCTTCGGGCAGTCCCCTCCACCCTCAAGCTCCGCCTCCAGCAGTCGCGGCAGCAGCTCCGTCTCGGTGATCATCCACGCCGTGTCGATCATCTCGTCGCTGAAGTAGGGGTGCTCCCCCGCCACGCACTCGCCCCACGCACTCAGCCCTTCCGATTGCACCTCCACCAGCAGAATGCGCCGGCTCGTCGTCAGGCCAAAGCTCGTCTCAAACGGAAAGGCGAGCTCCAGCTGAATCTCCCGCATGTGAATCGCGTCGATCTTAATCATGAATTCTTCCTTGTCGGGGTTTGCAGCATGTAGGATGCCACGTCACACGCGTTCGTGCACGCGACCGCTTCCCCGGACCTCGTCTAAATGCGGCCGTCCGTCTCCACCGCCCGATCGAGCCCCGTCGCCTTACCAAGCAGGTAGCTCCCGTTCCCCGCCCCATCCCGTTCAAATCCGATCGCGGCCAGCCCGCGCCCAAACGCCTCCATCAATGCCTCGCGTGTCCTCGTCTGCAGAGCCAGCGCAAACGAACCCTGTTCCGGATCCCTCTTCCACTCGTAGATCTCCGCCGGCACCTCTACCCGCCCCGCGACCTCCTCGGCAACTCCCTCTTGGCCCGACAGCCGCCTCGCAACACGCTGCGACCGCAGCCACCACTCCGCATACAGCCGATCCGTCGGCAGCCCGCCCTGCAAGAGGCGACGAAGACGGTCCGTAAAAGTCCGGCTGATACCGCCGCGCAATCGCCCCCAGGCGATGGAGATTCAGGTGAGCGTTCTTGATCTCCAACGGATCAAAGGTCCACTCCATCAACTCAAACCCGCGCGCAATCGCATCCTCGCGCTGCGCCAGCTTCAGCCTCCGCCCCAGCCCCGCGTTCCGGTACTCCGGAAGCACCGCCAGCATGTGCGAGTGGAGATACGGCATCCCCTTCCGATACCCCGGCAGGCTCATCGCAAACGCCACCATCCGCTCGCCGTCGAACGCCCCCAGCACCTGCCCGCCGATGCGTTGCGCGATCAGAAACATCCGCCGCGGAACCAGATCCTCGTCCGTATATCGCCACACCTCAAACTGCAGATGAACGCAGGTTTGCAGATCCTTCAACTCCGTAACGGGCACGATTCGCAGCTCGCCTCTATCCGTAGAGTTCACGATCTCTGTGCCTCTCTGGTCTCCCGCTTCGCCGCTCGCCACAAGTCGTCCAGCTCCTCGGCCGATCTCTTCCGCAGCTCCTCCGCCCCGCCAGCCGAGCGCTCCATGCTCTCGAACCGCTGCCGGAACTTCGCATTCGCCCCGCGCAGCGCTCCCTCCGCATCCACGCCCACATGCCGCGCCAGGTTCACGGCAGTAAACAGCAGATCGCCCACCTCGTCCTCCACCGCCGCTGACTCCTTCTCTCCACCCGCAAGCTCCGCCTCAATCTCCCCCGCCTCCTCGCGCACCTTGTCCAGAAGCCCCCTCCAGTCCGGCCAGTCAAAGCCCACCTTCGCCGCCTTCGACCCCAGCTTCGTCGCCTCCATCACCGCCGGCATGCTCCGCGGCACATCGCTCCAGCAGAGACCCGGCCCCATCCTCACCCGCACCCGCAGCCCTCTTCTCCTCGCGTTTGATCTGCTCCCAGTTCCGCAACACCGCTCCCGCATCCGTCGCCTCGACATCGCCAAAGATGTGCGGATGCCTACGGATCAACTTCGCATTGAGCCCCGAAGCCACGTCCTCGATGTCGAAGTACCCCGCCTCCTTCGCCATCTGCGCATAAAACAGCACCTGCAGCAGCAGGTCGCCCAGCTCATCCTTCAGCTCCGTCCAGCTCCGCCGCTCGATGGCGTCAAAGACCTCATACGTCTCCTCGAGCGTGTGCCGCTTGATCGTGTCAAACGTCTGCTCCCTGTCCCAGGGACACCCGCCCGGAGATCGCAAAAGATCCATGATCGCGATCGCTCGTCCCATCGGCTCCGCGTCCTCCCGCAGCGCCTCCCCCCGCACCACGTCCACCCTAGCCCTCTCCTGCTCCGTCATCCTTCCACTCTAAACTCCGTCGCCCCGCACGGAACGCCCATGCTCTATGCTGCTTGTGAGCATGAATCCTCCGCAGCCAAAAGCCGCACCCGAGCGCCGCAGCCCGCGAGCCTGGCTGCTCCTGCTCCTCCTCCCCTACGCCGGCCTGCTCTTCCCCGGCCTCTACGCCCGCGCCGACCCCGCCCTCTTCGGCTTCCCCTTCTTCTACTGGTACCAGTTCGCCTGGGTTCTGCTCGCCTCCGCCATCATGGCCTTCGTCTACCGCAAGACGAAAGACTGATCGCACCCGGCACAAAAGAAAACGCGCCCCGCAAGGGAGCGCGTTCTGTTTCAAATCTGTAACCGTTGCTGGACTAATTGCCGCTGGGGCTCGCTGCCGGCGCAGCCGCCGAGTCACCCGCCATGTTGCTCAGCAGCCGGATCTGCACCCGGCGATTCTTCGCCCGGCCAGCCGCCGTCTTGTCCGTCGCCACCTGCTGGTCCTTGCCGATCCCCACCAGGTAAAACTTGTGCGGCGGGATGTTGTACTTCGTCTGGAGATAGTTCGCCACCGCGTCCGCCCGCTTCTGGCTCAGCTGGTAGTTGTAGTCCGCGGCGCCAATCGAGTCCGTCCCGCCCGTCACCTCCAGGATGTACCCTCGCGCCGAGGTCAGCGACGTCGCCAGGTCATCCAGCTGCTTCTTGTCCGAAGCCGTCAGCACCGACTTGTCGAACCCAAAGGTCACACTCACATCGGCCAGCGGCTTGTAGTTGTCCAGGTTCGCGACCACGCCACTCAGCGTGTCCACCCGGTTGTACGCATCCTGCGCCGACTTGTTCGCCTGGTCCGCAGACTGCCCGGCCGCCTGCGCATGCTGGTCCGCCGTGCCGGCCGCGCCCATGGCGCCCGCAATGCCCTTCTGCGCCCGCTCGTCCGTATCCGCAATCGTCCGGTGGTCCGCAGCCGTCTTCGCATCCAGGTCATTCGTCTGCTGCACAATCGGTGCCGTCTGCGAGCGCACATAGTTCTTCGTCGAGCAGCCCGTCACCATCAGCATCGCAACCGCACCAGCCGCAACCGCCGGCGCAATCGAACCCAGGCGCAGTGCCGAAGTACACCGTTCATTCAAAGTCGAAGCTCATGGTTTGTTGTCTCCTTGGACACATGATTCCGAGGTCTACACGCTGCAATTACCATACCAATCAGCGATCCACACCGAAGCTCTACGTGCCATTGCATCTTATCCGGCCACGTACGTCTCGCGATGCAAGCCCTTGCGAGAACTTTTGATCGCCCGCCACGTCAAAACTACGCTCCCCGGCCGCCAGGCTCAACCACTCCCCCAAACGCACTAAACTTGTCTCAGCAGCCCCATGGACCTCCTCGCCAAAATCCGCACCATCCCCCCGAAGCCCGGCTGCTACCTCTACAAAAACGCCGAGGGCGAGGTCATCTACGTCGGCAAGGCCAAAAACCTTCGCTCCCGCGTCCGCTCCTACTTCCTCGAGGCCTCCCAGGCCAACGCCAAAACCGGCTCCCTCATGCGCGAGGCCGTCGACGTCGAATACATCACCGTCGACAACGAACGCGAAGCCCTTGCCCTCGAAAACAACCTCATCAAGCAGCGCAAGCCCCGCTTCAACATCCTCCTCCGCGACGACAAAACCTACCCCTACATCAAGCTCACCATGGGCGACCGCTACCCCAAGGTCTTCGTCACCCGCAAGCTCCGCAAAGACGGCGGCCAGTACTTCGGCCCCTACTTCCCCGGCAACCTCGCCCACCGCCTCGTCGACCTCATCCACCGCTCCTTCCTCATCCCCTCCTGCAAGGTCGATCTCTCCCGCTACCACCCCCGCGCCTGCCTGCAGTACTACATCAAGCGCTGCCTCGGCCCCTGCGTCGAAGGCCTCACCACCCCCGACATCTACAAACAAACCATCCGCGACGTCCAGCTCTTCCTCGAAGGCCGCCCCAACGAGCTCGAAAAACGCCTCAACGAACGCATGGCCGAGGCCGCCGAAAACATGCAGTTCGAGCTCGCCGCCCGCCTCCGCGACCAGATCGTCACCGTCCACCAGGCTCAGGACAAGCAGCGCATCGCCTCCGCCGACGACGAAGACGCCGACGTCTTCGGCTTCCACTTCGAAAACGAAATGCTCGCCGTCAACCTCTTCCACATGCGCGGAGGCAAGATCGTCGATCGCCGCGACTTCTTCTGGGAAGACCTCCCCGACCTCAACACCACCCTCGGCGAATCCCTCAACGAGAGCTCCGACGACTCCGCACTCTCCATCGATAACACCTCTCCCGCCCTCGACAACCCCAGGGCCGTAAACGACCCTTCCCTCACCCCCGAAGATTGTCATCCTTCGCGAAGCGGAGGATCTGCTTCTGCCCCCGCCCCAGCCCGCGCCGCGTCCGACTGCCCCGACCCCACCACCTACCGAGAAGCCGACCTCTCCGCCAATACCCCCACCACCACTCGAGCCCGAAGACCTCCCCTGCCTCGAGCCCGACCCCACCCAGCCCGCACCCGAGTACGACCAGACCGACGACGACCCCGAATCGCTCCCCGGCCGCTCCCCCATCCAGCAGACCGCCCTCGCCGAGCTCGGCTCCACCTTCTCCCCCGCCAACTTCTTCTCCGCGCTCCTCAAGCAGCTCTATCTCGACCAGCCCTACGTCCCCAAATCCATCTACGTCCCCGTCGACTTTCCCGACCGCGCCCTCCTCGCCGAAGAGCTCTCCGCCCGCACCAAACACCGCATCGAGCTCGCCGCCCCGCAGCGCGGAGAAAAGCGCTCCCTCGTCGACCTCGTCTGCCAGAACGCCAAGCAGTCCTATGACCAGCGCTTCCGCGTCCTCCAACCCACCCAGCGCGCCATCGCCCAGGCCCTCGAGCACGCCCTCAACCTCCCCTCCACCCCCACTCGCATCGAGTGCTTCGACATCTCCCACATCCAGGGCGCCGAAACCGTCGCCTCCATGGTCGTCTGGGAAGACGGCAGCATGAAGAAATCCGACTACCGGAAGTTCCAGGTCAAGACCGTCACCGGCGTCGACGACTTCGCCTCCATGCGCGAGATCATCCACCGCCGCTACAAACGCCTCGTAGCGGACCGGGACAATCGGGAGGGGCACGGCAAAAACGACAACACCACGAAGTGGCCCTCGCTCATCCTCATCGATGGCGGCCTCGGCCAGCTCCACGCCGCCGCCGAAGCCCTCAACGAGATCGGCGTCCAGGCCGGAAACTCCCTCCAGCCTCTCGCCTCCATCGCCAAGCGCGAAGAGCTCATCTACGTCTACGGCCAGGAAGACGACCCCATCGTCCTCGACCGCCGCTCCCCCGTCCTCCACCTCATCCAGAAGATCCGCGACGAATCCCACCGCTTCGCCGTCACCTACCACCGCAAGCGCCGCGAAATCCGCGACCGCGACTCCGAGCTCGATCACATCCCCGGCGTCGGCCCCCGCACCCGCCAGCGCCTCCTCCAGCACTTCGGCTCCATCCGCGGCATCAAGCAGGCCACCCCCGACGCCCTCACCGCCGTCGTCAGCCCCGCCACCGCGGCAAAGATCCGCAATCACTTCGCCGGCGAAACCACCGAACCACGCGACACTCCTCTGCCCATCCTCCAGTAGGCTCCGCTCTCAAATGCCGCACGAACGCCTCGGCGCGCCTCAGCCCAATCAGGGCGAAGACGCGGCCAAGAGCTCACACACATAAGAATCAAAAATCGCAAGGGACCACGGGCCGACCGCCCGGTCTCCTGAATCTCCAGCTACACCGGTTCGAGAGCACCCGGCCCCTTGTACACATACGCCTTGTGAGGTGCGACCAGGAACTCGTGAGCCTTGTTGTTGTCGGGATGGATCTTGAAGAAGTCACCAAGCGCCGCAACCGTGCCATGGTGGCCCGGAGCAATAAGCGCCGTCATCGCATGAACCCAGTAAACCGTGTCCATGAAGTTATACACATGAAAGGTCACCGGGCTCCCGGAGCCGTTGAAGATCACCGCGGCATTCACCTTGGCCGCGCCAATCAACTTCTCCACGTCCTCACGGGCTTGCGCGTAAAACTTATTTAGATCAACTGTTATGTCTTTGGCCACTGTCGTCGCTCCCTTTCAAGTCGACCTCGGGCCCATGTCGACTGCGCGCCGGAGCCTAGCCCCGAAGCTTGGAATTGTCAACAACAATCCATCTCCGACTCAGCGCTCCTCAAAGACACGCCACACAACGTCCGACGTCATCTCCTCCCGGTTCCCAACTTACGTCCCCCGGACTAGCTCACCTCAGCGAATACATCGCTTCACCACGCTGCCTCATACCGCAGCAGCCAATCCTGCCCTCGCAGAACCAGCGGCATCCCCCATCGAAGAAACTGCTGCAACACCCAGTAAGCCGCTGTCGGCATCTCCCGCTTGCGTCCACCGTTCTTACGCCCCAGCGCCACCACGCGATCAGTTCTCGGCCGCCGCTCCCTCTCAAACGCCTCCAGCGTCAGGCGGACCGCACCCCAGTCGCCGTCTCGCAGCATCCGCGCCAGCACCATCGCATCCTCCATCGCCATCGACGCGCCCTGCCCCGAGTGAGGCGCCACCGCGTGCGCCGCATCACCGATCAACACCACGCGCCCTGCACTCCATCGCGGAAGACTCGGCACATCGTGAATCGCCGTGTGGAGCAGCTCCTCCGTCCCCCGCATCAGGCTTGGCACCGGCTCAGCCCACCCCCGATGCCGCTCCAGCAGCTTGCCCATTCGCTCCTCACGCGATCGCCTCGCCTCATCAGCCCTGTCCGGCAGCGGCTCCTCCGCCGTGTTCCACCACATCGTTCGCGGCCCCGCCGCCGTAACGATCGCCGCGTAGCCCACAAACCCGTTCCGTCCCATCACCATGTGCATGGCAGACCGCCCTCCAGCCCGCAGCTCAGGCGCGCTCAGGCACGGACCAAAGCCCCCCAATCCAGCCAGCCCCGTATACACAGGAGCCGGCGCCTCCGGCATCGCGAGCCTCCGCACCGTCGAGCGGATCCCGTCCGCCCCCACCAAGAGATCGCCCTCCTCACAACTCCCGTCCTCAAAACGCGCCACTACCCGTCCACCGCGGGTATCGTCGATCCCCGTCAACCGCTTCCCTGCCTCGTACGCAATCCCCACCCGCCGCATCTCGGCCAGCAACACCGCCCGCAGCTCCGCCCGCCCAATCGTCACCCCGGAGATCCCGCAGCGGCTCGCGCTCCACATCGCCACCTCTGATAGCCGCCTCCCCCGGTCGTTCCAGAACACAAAGTCGGTCGTCTCCACACTGCGCTCGCGAACCCGCTCCTCCAGGCCCAGCGCACGCAGCACCCGCATCCCATTCGGCGCCAGGCCCAACCCGCCTGCACTCGGCTCTCCCTCGGCCGCCTCAAAGACACAGCACTCCACGCCCGCCTTCTTCAGGAACAACGCAAGCACGGGCCCCGCAACCCCGCCGCCACAGATCAACACTCGCTTCGAACTCACCATTGAAGATACCTCGCTCACAAACTATCTCGTTAATCAAGATAGTTGTAAAGTGAGATTCATGAACAGCCGCAAGAACAGCAGGCGAGCCCGGCTCGAGCTCGCCCTCTCCGAAGAACTCGGCCGCGAGCTCAGCGCCCGCACCATCCTCTTCCATCAGGCCATCGCCGATATCGCCGGCGTCTCGGTCACCGATCTCAAGTGTCTCGACTACCTCAGCCGCAAGGAGGAGGTCACCGCTGGCGATCTCGCCCGGCTCACCGGCCTCACCACCGGCACCATCACCGCCGCCATCGATCGCCTCGAACACGCCGGCCTCGCCCACCGCGAGCGCAGCGCCTCCGATCGACGCAAGGTGTTCATCGTGCCCAGCAGCAACACCCGCATGGATCGGCTCCTGCCCCTCTACCAGGCACTCGCCGATGAGATGACCAGCCTCATCCAGGCCTACACGACACCAGAGCTCGCCCTCATCGAAGAATTTCTCCTTCGCTGCATCGACATACTCAAGCGAAGCGCTGAGCGAGCCGCGGCCACCACCGCTCGACCCGCTAGCGCCTCCCGCAAGCCCCGCTAAGCCGCGCCTACCGGCTGCTCAGCACATACTGGTTCCCCTCAGAATCCTGAAAGATCGCCGACGTCCCCCAGCTCTCCCGCTTCGGCTCCTTCACAAACTCCACCCCGTTCGCCTTCATCCCCGCCGCCGTTGTCATCACGTCATCCGACGTAAACGAAATCGGCTGAAATCCCCCGATCCGCCCCTCATGCCCCTCCGGCGTAAACAGCACCAGCCCCGTCTCCGCCCCCGGAATCAGCAGCTCGATCCACCTCTGCTTCTCGTTGAACGGCTGGTCCGTCGCCACCTTCAACCCCATCTTCTCCGTCCAGAACCGCAGCGCCCGATCCTGGTCTGTAACCGGCACACTTACAAATTTGATCCCTCGTATCATCGTGATCCCTCCCCTTCAGCACGAAGCATAAAGTCCTCCCGCGCCAGCCGCAATCGCCCAGCATCCGCTATAGTGATTATCGGTAGAGCACCCTCCCACGCATGCCCGAGATCGACGACTACATCCTCGACACGCTCCTCCGCGACCTCACCGGCCACGACCGCCGCCCCGCCGCCTTCCTCGTCTATCTCTGGCTCACCGGCGAGCAGCGCCGTCGCAGAGCCGACGTCGCCATCAGCTATGGGGAGCTCGCCGAAAGCACCGGACTCTCCCGCAGCTCTGCCCAGTCCGCCGTCCGCTGGCTCATCCGCCGCAAGCTGCTCTCGTCCAGCAAGGCGAACGCCACCGCCGTGCCCGTCTATACCCTGCACACGCCGTGGCGCACCCGCCGACCCTCGCGATAGCCCTCGTCGCTACCTGCCCTGAAACGTATTGCACGCCCCAGGATCGCCGCTCTGCATCCCTCGCTTGAACCAGTCCTGCCGCTGTGCCGAAGTTCCATGCGTAAAGCTCTCCGGACTCACCGCACGCCCACTCATCTTCTGGAGATGGTCGTCGCCAACCGCCGCCGCCGCCTTCAGCGCCCCGTCCACATCATCCTCATGCACAATCCCCCGCTGCTCCGTCGAGTGCGCCCACACCCCCGCATAGCAGTCCGCCTGCAGCTCCAGGTCCACGCTCAGCGGATTCCGTTCCCCCGGACTCTGCTGCTGCAGCCGCCGCACCTTCGCCTCCGTCCCCAGCAGCTTCTGCACATGGTGCCCCAGCTCATGCGCAATCACGTACGCCTGCGCGAAGTCTCCCGTATCCCCACCGATCCGCCGCAGCTCATCCCAGAACCCCAGGTCGATATACACCTTTTCGTCCGCCGGGCAGTAGAACGGCCCAGTCGTCGCCTGCGCCGTCCCGCATCCCGAGTACGTCGCATCCCGGTACAGCACCAGCTTCGCGTGCCGATACTGCTTGCCCTCCTGCTCAAAGATCCCCGTCCACGTCTTCTGGACGTCGTCGAGCACAAAGCTCACCAGCTGCGCATCCCGGTCCTCCCCAGGAGCCCGCGCGCCAGGCTGCCCCACCCGCCGTGTCTGTTGTGTCGGCGCCGCACCGCCCCCACCACCGCCCGAAAGGTACGAGCCGATAAAGTTCCGCCCCGTCACCAGGCTCAGCACCAGCAGCACAAGGATCCCTACAATCCCCAGCCCACCTCCACCAAATCCGCCGCCTCCAAACCCAAACCCACCGCCACCACCGCCGGAGTCATCTCTCCGATCCTCAACATCGCTGCTCATCCCACCAGGCGTCCAGTCCATCGCTTCCTCCCTTCAAACTCTCCCTACAGAGCACAGCGACACTCCCGCCGCCGCTGCTCAGCCAAACCAGCATAAATCCCCCTCATCACCCAACACCCACGAGCTACCACCCCGGCGCCCGCCAGCCGTCATCCTGAGCGCAGCGAAGGACCAGTATTCCCACCCCTCACTCTCCGACACCAGCCACACCAGCACGCCCGCACACAAATTCTGAACTTCCGCCCCGCACTCGCGTACCCTCCTCAGAAAAGGGAAGCCCGCATGACAACAGCCACACCGGACCTCCGAGCCCGCACTACCGTCGTCCGCCCATCCGACCCCACCCTCCGCTCCGCCGTCCAGCTCGCGCTCCTCTTCGCCGTCATCAAGCTCGCCGTCCAGGTCGCCGGAAACCTCTGGCAGGCACACCTCGGTTGGGGCTACTTCCGCGACGAGTTCTACTACATCGCCTGCGGCCGGCATCTCGCCTGGGGCTACGTCGATCACGGCCCCCTCGTCGCCCTCCAGTCACGTCTTGCTGAAACCCTCTTCGGCCACTCCCTCGCCGGCCTCCGCCTCCCCGCCGCCCTCGCCGGGGCCACCCGTGTCTTCCTCACCGGCCTCCTTGCCTGGTCGCTCGGCGGCCGGCGCCCCGCCCAGGCACTCGCGGCCATCAGCTGCCTCGTCGTGCCCCAATACCTCGGCACCGACGGCTACCTCTCCATGAACTCCTTCGAGTCGCTCTTCTGGATGAGCTGCCTTCTCACCCTCATCCTTATCGAGCGCCGCCTCGACGACGGCCTCCCTCCGGCCCAGGCCCTCCGCACTCCATGGATCCTCTTCGGCGTCTCTGCCGGTCTCGGCCTCCTCAACAAGCCGTCGATGACCTTCTTCCTCCTCGCCCTCGGCGCCGCCCTCCTCCTCACCCCCGCCCGCCGCCTCCTCTTCAACCGCTACGCCGCCCTCGGCATCGCGCTCCTCATCCTCATCGCCAGCCCCAACCTCCTCTGGCAGATCCACAATGGCTGGCCCACCCTCGAGTTCCTCCACAACGGCCGCGTCGAAGGCAAAAACATCGCGCTGGCCCCGCCCGCCTTCTTTCTCGCCCAGCTCAACGCCCTCCACCCCCTCAACGCCCTCGTCCTTCTCCCCGGCCTCTATGCCCTCCTCTTCGGCTCGCTCGCCAAGCGCTGGCGCTGGCTCGGCCTCACCTACGTCCTCTTCATCACCGGCATGATGCTCCTCCACGCCAAGGACTACTACTGCACCCCCATCTACCCCATCCTCTTCGCCGCCGGCGGCATCGCCTGGGAGCGCCGCTTCGCCCGCAGACGCGCCGTCCAAAATAACCGGGCCTTCGCCTTCCCCATCCTCGAGTCCGCCCTCATCCTCACCGGCCTCCTCATCCTCCCCATGGCCATCCCCGTCCTCCGCCCCGAGACCTGGCTCCGCTACACCAGGGCCATGCACCTCTACAACCAGTCCGGCAATACCGAGACCATGTCCAGCGGCGTACTCCCGCAGTTCTACGCCGACCGCTTCGGCTGGCAGGAGGAGGTCGACACCGTCGTCCAGGCCTACCGATCCCTCACCCCCGCCGAGCAGCAAAACGTCTGCATCTTCGGCAGCAACTACGGCGAGGCCGGCGCCATCGACTTCCTCGGCCCCATCGCGCAGCCCGGTCTCCACCCCGCCATGAGCGGCCAAAACACCTACTGGCTCTGGGGAACACACGGCTGCGACCCCAACCTCGTCATCGCCGTCGTTCGCGACACCCGCGAGCAGCTCCTCACCAAGTACACGGAAGCCGACCTCGTCGGCCGCATGAACCACCCACTCGCCATGCCCTTCGAACACCGCGCCATCTGGATCCTCCGCCACCGCCGCCCCTCCGCCCCCTTCAACTGGAAAGACGAACGCTTCTACTTCTGAACAGCCCAAACCTCATCATTCTGAGCGCAGCGAAAGATCCCAGGAATACCCGGGATCCCCACGAACTCCCCACACACCATTCTCCCGACCAAAGCCAGGCGCAGGAGCCCGATCCCCCAACCGCGTCATTGTTCCGCCCCGGTCATCGTCGCTATCGTTCCGCATGCTCTCCGCCGCCAACACCCTCCCGCAGCCAATCCCGTACCTCCCCGCTCCGCCCGAGCCCGCAACCTCCGACATCGACGCCATCAATCACGGCCGAGCCCTCGCCCTGCAACAGCAATCCATCGAGTCGCTCCTCCGCCAGGCCGCCAGGACGCAATCCATCTCCCACTGGTAGAACCCCCACACCTGTCAACACCCGACCCGCCCTACACCCATGCAGCAAGGGCGCTTACCCCGTGCGCAGATACCCCCGCCACCCGCCTAAACTGGAACAAGCAGCTCAAAGCTGATCGCTGAATGCTGACCCGCTAAACTCGGGACCCGCTCGGAAGTCCACCCCCAACCCAAATCGATCGAAGACTTTGCGCAACTTCGGCAGGGGCCGGGGGCAGACCGCGCCGGCGAAGAAAAACATACCCGGAAAACCCGCAGGAGGTGCTACGCTGCCAGCACCCGATGCCCACATCCCAGACCCCACCGGCCACCTCCGCCCGGCAGGAGCTTCCCCGCTCCCTCACCACCGCCCACGCCACCTCCATGGTCGTCGGCATCATCATCGGCTCCGGAATCTTTCTCGTCCCGCGCGAGATGATGGCCGCCGTCGGCTCCCCTCGCGTCGTCTACCTCGTCTGGATCGTCGGCGGCCTCCTCTCCCTCTTCGGCGCCATGACCTACGCCGAGATCGCCGCCGCCCGCCCCCGCTACGGAGGCGAATACGCCTTTCTCCGCGAAGCCTACGGCGACACCACCGGCTTCCTCTACATGTGGACCTGGATCACCGTCGCCAAGCCCGCCTCGCTCGCCACCATCGCCGCCGGCTTCAGCCGCGTCCTCGCCACCTTTCCCGTCTTCCACGTGCTCGAAACCCCCGCCCTCCCCGGCCTCCTCTGGGGACAGATCTTCGCCATCGCCATCACCTGGGCGGTCACGCTCCTCAACATCATCGGCACCCGCAAGTCCGGCAACGTCCAGCTCGCCCTCACCTGGCTCAAGGTCCTCCTCATCGTCGTCATCGCCGGCTTCTGCTTCCTCGCCCCGCACGGCCATGGCTCCTGGTCAAACTTCCTCACCGTCGCCCCCGGTGCCCGCGGCGGCATCCCCGGCTTCATGATCGCCCTCATCGCCGCACTCTGGGCCTACGACGGCTGGTCCGACGTCACCCAGATGGCGGGCGAAGTCGAGCGCCCCCAGCGCTCCCTTCCCCTCGCCCTCATCGGCGGTGTCACCGTCGTCGGCGGCCTCTACATGCTCACCAACGCCGCCATCCAGTACATCCTCCCCGCCGCCACGGTAGCCGAGTCAGCCCGACCCGCCGCCGACGCCTTCCGCCTCGTCGCCGGCAGCTGGGGAGCCGCCTTCGTCTCCGTCGGCATGGCCGTCTCCATCCTCGCCACCTTTGTCGGCTCCTCCCTCTCCGGAGCCCGCGTTCCCTTCGCCGCCGCCCGCGATCGCCTCTTCTTCCAATCCCTGGCCCACGTCCACCCCCGCTTCCACACCCCCTCCACCGCCCTCCTCCTCCAGGCCACCCTGGCCACCCTCCTCCTCCTCGCCATCGGCCGCTTCCAGGCCCTCTTCTCGCTCGCCATCTTCGCCGAGTGGTTCTTCTACGCCCTCACCGCGTCCACCATCTTCGTCTTCCGCCGCCGCGACCGCACATCTTTCAGGTTGTCATCCTTCGCCGCAGGCGGAGGACCTGCTTCTGCTTCTAACGCCACCGCCCGCCCCTTCTCCGTCTGGGGATACCCCATCCTCCCCGCCCTCTTCATCACCGCAGCCGCCGTCGTCCTCGTCTTCTCCTTCCTCGATCAGCCCCGCAACTCGCTCGCCGGCCTCGCCGTCATCCTCCTCGGCATCCCCGTCCACCTCTGGTTCCGCAGCCGCCCCGCCTCCTGATCCCCGTCCTCACTCCACCCTCACCACCACCAGCGTCAGATCATCCGCCTGCTCCTTCTCCCCCGCGAAATCGCACACCGCCTGCGTAACCCGGCTCACCACACCCGCCGCCGTCTCTCCCTCCGCCGCCGCGCACCGCTGCCGTCAGCCGCTCCATCCCAAACTCCTCGCCGCTGGCGTCCTCCTGCTCCGTCACCCCATCCGTAAACAGCGTCAGGACGTCCCCCGTCTCTAGCGCCAGCGACGCCTGCGGAAACTCCGCACCTGGCAGGATCCCGATCACCGGCCCCGCCTCCTCCAGCAGCATCGCCTCGCCCGTTCGCCCCCGCAGCAGCAGCGGCGGATTATGCCCTCCGCTCGCATACTCCAGCAACCGCGACCTCGGGTGAAACCGCGCATAGAAGATCGTCACAAACGTCGCCGGATTCGTAATCTCCTTCAACACCCCGTCCAGGTCCTTGATGATCGCCGCCGGCCCGCTCAGCTCCCGCGCCCGCAGACGCAGCGCCACCGCCAGCGACGGCATCAGCAGCGCCGCCGCTGCTCCCTTGCCCGACACATCCGCAATCACCACATCCACTACATCCTCTGAAATCTCGAAGAAGTCGTAGTAGTCCCCGCCCAGCAGCCGAGCCGTCTGCATCGTCGCCGCAAAATCTAGTCCCGCGACGCTTGGCACACGCGGCAACACCTGCCGCTGCACCTGCGCCGCCAGCACGAGATCGCGTTCATATTCATCCCTCTGCCGGCGCACCTCCGCCACCAGCCGTACTCTCTGGCTCGCGATCATCGTCACCAGGACGCCCACGATCAGGTACCCCGCCAGGCTGATCGCACTCCGCAACACCCGCACCTCGTTGCTGTCCCCCGTCGGCCCAAAGATCTCCTGCAGCACCGTGCACACGGCAGCCAGCGCCACCGTCCAGGGCAGTCGGTTCACCAGCGCGCACAGGGCGATCGGCAGCACATACAGGTAACCCATCGAAACGTTCGCCACCACGACCCAGTCCGTATACGCAACCGCCGCCACCGCCGCCGTCACCACCACGTTCAGCAGGGACACCGTCCGGCTCTCCTCCACCTGCACATGCTTCCTGTAAACGTCGGTGTAGTGATTTCCCTTCAAAAGCGCCATCTGCTGATCCTTCCTCGCGTTCCCTCACACTTTCAGCCCAGCCCAGAGCCTTACCAGCCCCGAGCCTTGCCAGTCCCGGAGCCTGGCCCGGAGCTTGGCCCGGAGCTTGGCCCGGAGCTTGAAGGAGCAATACTACAAGCGCCTCTCGCAATCACCATTCACCCCGGGAACGCCGCCCCCCTGAACCGCCGACCTCCGCCCCAAGCAATACTCGCGCCTCCGTCGCCGTTACCCTCGCGCCCTCCACGCGAAAGCTCCCAGCCCAGGGCTCCCTCCCCGGTATACTGGCGCCGTCATCCGGCCCCCATCCAGATCCACACGAAAGAGGCCGTTCATGTCCACCCCTCCCATCCCCACCCGCAGATCTTTCCTCGCCTCTTCCGCGGTCGCAGCCGCCAGCCTCATCGCCCCCGGCACCGCCCCGGCCCAACGTCCCGAAGGCATCAACCTCCTCGGCCCCAAACCCGGCTACACCCCGCAGGTCGGCACCCTCGTCTCAATGCTCACCTGGATGCGACCCGCCGTCACCAGTCCCGTCAAAGGCATCTCTCAGGCCAACCTCGACCACCTCTTCGACGCCGACGCTAACTCGATCGGCGCGCTCCTCCTCCATCTTGCCGCCACCGAAACCTACTACGGGAAGAACACCTTCGACGGCATGAAATGGGATAGCTGGTCCGACGACATCAAGCAGAAGTGGGATCCCGCCATGGACCTCGGCGACTCCGGCCGTAAGACCATCAAGGGCCACGACCTCGACTTCTACCTCACCACCCTCCAGCAGACCCGCGAGCACTCCCTCGCCGAGTTCAGGAAACGCGACGACGCCTGGCTCATGGCCGTCGACCAGACCTGGCCCTGGGGACCCACCAACAACTACTGCAAGTGGTTCCACGTCTGCGAGCACGAGTCCCACCACGCCGGACAGATCGACCTCCTCCTCAAACGCCTCCCCGGCGCAACGCCAGCAAAGGCCTGATCCGACCACCAACTCTCAGACACGCTAGGGCGACAGCAACAACGCGACAACACTCAGGCGATAACACTTGGCCATAACAAGGAGAGCTCCATGGATCTGCTCGCGCTAGCCGAAAGCTTCGTCCAAACCGCGCTCTTCGAAGTGTCCACGTATACGCAAATCCAGATGCTCCACCCGTGGCAGAGTGTCCGCCTCGAAGAGTTCCTCGAACCCCCACTGCTGAGTCGGTTCGTCGATCTTCTGGCCGAACGCATCTCCTCCTTCGCTGGAGCGCAGTCCCCTCAGTCCGTCGCGTCCGCCAGGTCCCTGCTTGAGTCGCGCGGCATCCGAGCCCTGCACGCCGGCGATGCCGTAAACGTCGTCTACACCGTACTCAGAGACAGCGCCGACGGCCCAATCGCCGAAGCCGCCCCGGAGCCAGGTCCCGGACCGGCGTACCCGCCACCGCCCTCACCCGCACCGCCCGCCTATCACCCAGTCCCGCCACTACCGGGAGGGCCACTCCCCTCCGGATCCATCCTGGGCGCAGGCATTCACCGCAGCCCACCCCCGCCCCCCGTCGCTGCCCCGCCGCCCGGAACGCCGTCGCCCAGAAAGCCTGGCGCACGTATCGACCGCGTGCGAAGCGCGCCCCCGCCAGTCCACTCCGCAGCCCCGCCAGCACCACCCCCCGTGATCATCAATCCAGGCGATCGCCACATCGACTTCGATGAACCCCCACCCATCCCCGCACCTCCCGCGCCACCCCCGCCCCTCGCAACCACCTCCAACGCCTCCGTCGTCCGCGTCTTCTTCGCCACCGATCGCCTCCAGCTTCCCACCCTCATCGGCGACCCGAAGTTCGACAAGCGCCGATCCCTGCTCGGCAAGCTCCACCTCGGCGCCTGCGAAATCTCCATCCCCAAAACACACCACAAGGGAAAGCTAGAATCCCCCTCCATCCTCCATCTCGAGTTCCGCCCCGACCCCGCAAAACACATCGTCCTCACCCGGACCTCCACCCTCGCCGAAGATCTCTTCTTCGACCAGGTCCGTTCCTCGGTCGGCCAGTCCCCGCAGGCCGACGCCTTCGTCTTCGTCCACGGCTACAACGTCTCCTTCGAAGACGCCGCCCGCAGAACCGGCCAGATCGCCTACGACCTCGATTCAAAGGCGCACCCATCTTCTACAGCTGGCCCTCCAACGGCCATGTCGCGGATTACCTCAAGGACGAGACCAACGTCGCCTGGTCCGCCCCACACCTCGAGAGCTTTCTCACCGCGCTCTCCGCACGCACCGCCGCCAAACGCATCCACCTCATCGCCCACAGCATGGGCAACCGCGCCGTCTGCGAAGCCCTCAAGAGCCTCAGCCACGACCCCGCATGCCAGCTCCGTCTCAACCACCTCGTCCTCGCCGCCCCCGATATCGACGCCGACACCTTTGCCGAGCTCGCCGGCATGCTCCAACGCCTCTCCGGCCGCGTCACCCTCTACGAGTCCTCCAACGACAAAGCCATCCACGCCTCCAAAAGCCTCCACGGCAACCCGCGCGCCGGCGAGCCCCTCCTTCTCATCCCCGGTGTCGACACCATCGACGCATCCTCCGTCGACACCAACTTTCTCGGCCACTCCTACTTCAGCGAAAACTGGCCCCTGCTCGCCGACATCAGCTCCATCCTCTCCAAAGACGAGAGCCCCGCCACCCGCTTCGGCCTACTCGAAATGGGCGACCCCGCCGCGAGGTACTACAGCTTCCGCCCCTAGCGAGCACCTCTCGCCCGGGTGCCGCTCCTTTGGACATGGGTGGTATCGTTCTTCGCACGTACTCCGAGGTAGCCTCGTGAGATCTCCGCTGAAACTGCTGACCGTCGTCTGCTCCCTCCCGGTACTCGTATTCGGCTCTGCCTTGCTCGCGGATTACGTTCATTCCCGCAGCCTGATCTATCCCTCACTGGCCAATCAAAGCTCCTTCCTCACCAGCTACCGGCCTGACACAGTACTCGATCCGTACCTTTCCAATCAGAGTTACAGCACCATAGGGGCGGTCGGCGGCTCGTTCGGCGGTTCGGCCGGCGAAAGGTCTGTCACTCACCAGTCCGAACGCGGCTTCTTTTTCGTCGCGCGCCGGAAAGATCAAGCGACGCTCCAAACGGAGATCTACAACGACATCCTTGCGGAGCTCCAAAACAACAACGCCCGCGCACTCGGGCAATGCGGCGATCTCGAAAGCGGGGTTCAGATCAGTTACCAGGCCGGCAACTCCGTCGGTGTTGTCAATCTGTTGCCTTTCATCCCTGACAACGGCGTCCGTCGGCACTACACTCTTCCAGCATCCCTGCAAGACACCGCCTTCAGGATCCGCATCAATGAGACCTGGTACGCCTCTGCCTCTGACATCCCCGCGCACGCCGCCCATACCTGCGCCCCACCCCATCCGATTTGCCCCGGCGTGCGAACACCTGTGGCTCCCTCGGAATCAGAGGAGCTCATCTGCTATCGCGCCAGTCTCAGGACACCCTGCATCCCGACTACCGGCAAGAGCGACACGACCGAACAACGTACCCTGTCTTTAGAATGTCCCGCAAACACAAGCCAAAGCTCGGCCAGAACTTCCTCACCGATCCCAACGCCCGTCAAGCTATCGCCGACGCCCTCGGCGACCTCTCGACCCGCACCGTCGTCGAGATCGGCCCCGGCCACGGCGCCATCACCGAGCTACTCGCCGACCGTGCGCACCGCCTCATCGCAGTAGAGCTCGACCCCGCCCTCGCCGCCGAGCTCACCTTCCGCTTCCGCAACCACCCCCACGTCACCGTCCACCACGCCGACATCCTCGAAACCGACCTCGCCGCCCTCACCCGCGAAACCCCCGTCGAACCGGGTGACTCAAGCGCACCCGCGCCCGACTTCGACATCATCGGCAACCTCCCCTACTACATCACCTCCGACATCCTCCTCCACCTCTTCCAGACCTCCATCGCCGCACCCCTCCGCCGCGCCGTTCTCATGATGCAGCGCGAGGTCGCCGACCGCGTCGCCGCACACCCCGGCGTACGCGACTACGGCATGCTCTCCGCCACCACCGCCCTCTTCGCCGAGACCCAGAACCTCTTCACTCTCCCACCCTCCGCCTTCACCCCGCCCCCGGACGTCCACTCCACCGTCCTCCGCCTCCACTTCCACCCGCGCTTCGCCGAGCTCCGCGTCGACCCCGCCGGCTTCCAGCTCTTTCTCCGCACCGCCTTCGCCCAAAAGCGCAAAACCCTCGCCAACAATCTCCGCGCCGGCGGTCTCCCTCAGACGATCATCGAACAAGCCTGGCCCGCAGAAATCCCACCCCTCGCCCGCGCGGAGTCCATACCCCTCGAAGCCATGGCCGAGCTCTACCGCGCCCTTCACCCCTCCGAGATGCCCACACCCAGCCCCGCTACTTAGGCGAAGGCGCCGGAGCCGGTCTGGTCGTCGCTGGTGGCGGAGCCGCCGGGGCCGCAGGCCGCACCGGGGCCGGAGAGACCGGAGCCGGCCTCACCACCATCGGCTGCGGTCCCGTCGGTATCGGTCGCACCGGCATCGGTCGTACCGGTATCGGTTCCACTGTCTGGGGCACCCGCGGCACCGTTGTCAGTGGAGCAGGTTCGCTGTGGAGCGGCGCCGGAACCGTGTTCAGCGTCCCAGGCTCCCCATGGAGCGGCGCCGGTACTGTGTTCAACGTCCCTCCACCACCCGTCCCACCTACAGGAGTCGACTGCTGCACCCATCCAGCCGCCGGCTGCTGCTGCCCCTCCCGCCGTATCCCATCTCGGCGTCCGGAGTACACCGGCCGCGAAACCTCCTCGCCCGCCGCACTCCGCTGCCCGCCACCAATCCCCTCCGTCCCCACACGCCCCGGCCGTGGCGCCCCACCGACACCACCACCGGCAAAGCCCTCCACCGGTCGCGAGCTCGCCTCGGCCGGCCGCCCCGCCGGCACCCGCACCGTCCCGATGACGGGCTGCCGGGTCGCTGTATCCACCGGAAAATCCCGCCGCAGCGAGGATCCCACCGCGCTTCCGCCCCGCGGTGTGTACGACGATCCCGCCACCCGCAGCGGCAGCGCCGTCGTCCCCGCAATCGCCCTCGCCTCGTACGCCCGCGCCCGCTCCGGAGCCGGCGGCTGACCCGTCCTCACCGGCAGGATCGGATGCACCCGCACCGGTCCGCCCGGCACCGGCGGCAGCGGCCGCTTATACCCCGGCGGCACATTTGAAAGATTGATCCGGTTCCCCCGCCCCGGATGCGGCACCCCGCCGCCCCACCCCACACCGCCACAGCCTCTGCCCGGCCTCCAACCCCACCCGAAGTCCCCCCAGTAGCTCCAGCTCCCGCATCGAAACGGCGTCCATCCCCACCGGTACCCCGAGCTCCACACGTAGCCCGTCCCACCTGTCACATACACCCAGCTCCCGTACCCATACGGATCAAACCCCGTCACACCCGCGTCGAACGGCTGCCACACCGGCCCCTGCTGCCCGGCGTCGTACCACGTCCCATTCGCATCCAGATCAGACCACCCATACCCTTGGTCGCCCGCGTACCCGTCCCGCGCCGCCGTCCGCGCCGCCATCTCGTTCGCGGCCGCCTGCTCCCTCTCCTCGTTCCAGTCGTCCCAGGAGTCATGCTCCACCTGCGGCTGGAGGAAATACCGCCCACTCGCCTCCCCATCCGCCCGCAGCGACTCGCTCGCCTTCACATCCACCCGAAACCCGCCGCCGCCCGCCTGCTCCACATGCGCCGTCCCGTCCAGCACCGCCACCTCGGCCGGCGGCTGGTCCAGCTTCAACCGCACCGTCGCATTCGTCACCGGCGTCACGAGGTCCCCGCCCGCGTCCACCTCGTAGCCATACCTCTGCGCCGCCCGCAGCTCCGCATACATCAACCCGCTCAGCAGCGTCACCTGCGTCGTCATGCTCCCGTCCGCCGCTACCCCCAGCCGCGATAGCACCACGGAGCTTCGCGGCGTCAGCCGCAGGAGGCTGCCATCCTCGAACTCCACCTCCGCCTGTCCGTTATCACCCGTCGCGATCCGCTGCCCCTCGGTCAGCGGCATGTTCAACACCCCAGGATCGCCCCCCGTGTTGTCCGCCCGCAGAACCGTTACCGACCCCTGGAGGTAAGCCAGCCGCACCGTCCGCACCACCGGGTCGTCATACGCCCGCGCCCCCACGGTCGCGAACAACAGAGCCCACACCCACACACCCAAGCCCAACAAAACTTTCCCGGAACGCTGCATGCCCGCGCCTCTCAAGCCCCGGCGCTCGCTCCCGAACGCCCCCAGCCTACCGGCCGTCCGCTGCCCGGTCCAGAAGCTTGGCTGCCCTTAATCGTACGCGCTGCATCATCTCCGTGTCACCGGCCAGCTGCCGCAGCACCGGCGCAATCGTGTTCAGCTCCACAGCCCGGCCGTCGTCGTTTGCCTCCGTCAACACCCCCAGCTCCGCATCCAGCCCAAGGTGGTCGTAGCGCCGCTTGAACTCCAGCCGCCGACCCTCTTCCAGCGTCTGCGAGATCCCCTGGAACAGCTCCGACAGCATCACCACATCCTTGTTCTCGCTGTAGTTGTACGCGCACGTCCCCGCGCCCTCCGGCCCGCGATAGCTCAGCGTCTTCGCCCCCGTATCCGCCACGTTCTTCGCCTTGGAGGCGCACGCGACGTTGAAAAGCTTCTGCCCCCGCGCCGCCTTGAAGATCTTCGCCGTCGTTCCCGGCGTCAGCGCGATCTCCTGCTCAAGGTGAGTCGTAGGCCCGGCCGGCAGCGCACCCACGCTATTGGTTCCCGCCGCCGTCACCACCTCTTCGCCCGTATACGTCGCCGTACCGTCCTCGCGAACAACCACCCCAAAACGAGGCACCGCCAGCCCCGGCCGCTCAAACGTAAATCGCACCGTCGCCGCCTTGGCCGCGGCAGCGCCCGCATCCGGTGCCTTCACCGGCTCCTGCGCGCCCGCCACCCAGCCAAGTCCGCATAGAAGCACGGCAAAACTCGCCCACCTCGCCCATCGCCCCCCCATCAGCGAGCGCCGCCCTGGATCTCCAGCGTCTGCGCCGTGTGGATATGGCAGATCGCAATCGCCAGCGCATCCGCCGCGTCCGCCGAGTCCGGCGCCCGCTCGAGCTCCAGCAGCCGCGTCACCATAAACTGCACCTGCTCCTTAGCCGCCAGCCCATACCCCACCACGCTGCTCTTGATCGACAGCGGCGCATACTCCGCCACCGGCAGCCCCGAGCTCGCCGCCGCCAGCATCGCCACCCCGCGCACCTGACCCAGCTTCAACGCACTCTTCGCATTCGCCGAAAAGAACACTTCCTCGATCGCCACCACCACCGGAGCATGCAACGCCATCAACCCCGTCAGCTCCGCATACACCTGCAACAGCCGCTCGGGCGTCCGCTCCTTCTTGTTCAGCCGGATCGTCCCCGCCGCAACATGCCGCAGCCTCGGCATCCGCGCCGCACAATCCATCTCCACCACGCCCCACCCCGTAAACTCCGTCCCGCAATCAACCCCAAACACCCGCATACGCGCAGTCTACCGGAACCGGCGACGCAGCAACCCGTCATTCACACCCACGTCACCACCCCGGAACACCGCCCATCACCGCCCCGCCCATAGGGCTAAACTCATCTGCTATGGAGACCGACCCGACCCTCCGCGTACGGGAAGCGCTCAGCCAGACCGAGTCGCCCTTCCGCATCATCTGGTCGCTCGCCGGTGATCCCTCCGTCCTCTGGGCCGACAACGCCCAGCACTGGACCAAGGCCTTCCTCTGCGCCTGTCTCAGCGAGCTCGTCTACCTCCGCATGAGCCGAAACGAGGTCCCCGGCCACGACCGCTACAAGGTCATCCCCAGCGCCGCCCTGCGCTACCTCGTCGAAGCCGGGGTCCCCATCGACTTCGACCGCCTCGCCCGCGGTGGAGACCTCCCCGCCGCCAGCGGCGAAACCGAAAGCCTCGTCTTCGGCGTCTTCTCCTTCCCGAAGTTCGTCATCGTCGCCGTCCGCGGAACCCTGCCCCGCCTCAACGACTGGCTTCTCGACCTCGACGAACGCAAGGTCCGTGACGGCGGACGCCGCTTTCACGCAGGCTTCTACCTCGACGTAACCGGCGCCCTCAAGGACATCGTCGACGCCGTTCCCAGCGACGATCGCCCCGTCTACTTCACCGGTCACTCCATGGGTGCGGCCATCGCCGGCATCCTCCCCCAGCTCTGGCCTCGCACCCGGCAGCGCTGCATGACCCCCTACACCTTTGCCGCCCCGCGCTTCGGCGACGCGTCCGTCGCCCGCTTCCCCACCTACGCCTACGTCCGCGCCTTCGACCCCGTCCCTCACCTCCCGCCCCGCTACTCCGGCTTCCGAAGCTCCGGCTGGCCCCCCACCATCCTTCCCTCCACCGATCAGTGGCTCCCCGGCTGGAAGCTCATGCGTAACTGGAGGTCGCTCCTCCCCGCTCACAGCATGGAGTTCTACCGCGAGCTGGTCGGCCAGGGATACGGCGGAGGCCACTTCTCCTCCGCCATCTACAGCAAAGCCTTCGCCCAGGCCTTTGCCGACCTCCCCCCGCAACCGCTCATCTGAGCCTGCTCCGGCAACCTCTCCACCGGCACCCTTCGCAGCACATTCAGCCCGCCCCTACCGCGTCTCCCCATACGCTCTCAGCCACACCAGCAGCCCCGCCAGCCAAAGCCCATTCAGCAGAACAAGAGAGCACGTACTCAGCGCAAAGCAGACTGCCGTCCGCAGGCCGTAAAAACCCCGAAGCACAAAAGCCCCCACCACCCCCGCCCCAATCTGCAACCCCGCCAGCACCACGCACCACATCACCGCAACCCCATGGAGATGCTCCACCCGCACCGCGGCAACAGCCGCCCGTCCGTGCTGCCCCGCCAGCAGCCCTGCCACCTCATTCGCCCTCAACCCCTCAAGCAGAGCCGCAATGGATCCCACCCACAAAAGCAGAGCCGCTAGCAGGCCCACCCGTCCCGCCCACCGCGTACCCCGGCTACCCATCTGGAGTCTCACCCCGCAACACCAACCCACATCTCACACCGCGGGACACCAGCAACACACCGCACAGTCACCAGCGATTCACCACGGACTTCACCGCGAAATCCCCTCCATCGGGGAGCTCGCCGTCGCATACAGCTTCTTCGGCATCCGCCCGGCAAGAAACGCCTGCCGCCCCGCAAGTACCGCATTCTGCATAGCCTGCGCCATCAGCACAGGATCCGTCGCACCCGCGATCGCCGTGTTCAGCAGAACCGCGTCAAAGCCCATCTCCATCGCAATCGCCGCATCGCTCGCCGTTCCCAGCCCCGCATCCACAACCAGCGGAACCTCCGTCACCAGCTCGCGCAACATCCTCAGGTTATGGACGTTAGCGATCCCCACACCCGTCCCGATCGGCGCTCCTAGCGGCATCACCGCCGCCGCCCCCACATCGATCAACCGTCTCGCAAACACAATGTCATCCGACGTATACGGCAACACCGTAAAGCCCTCTTTCACCAGAACCCGCGTCGCCTCCACCGTAGCCTGCACATCCGGGTAAAGCGTCTGCTGATCCCCAATCACCTCGATCTTCACCCAGTCCGACAACCCCACCTCGCGCCCCAGCCGCGCCGCCCGGATCGCCTCCTCCGCCGTATAGCAGCCAGCCGTGTTCGGCAGCAGGAAATACCTTTGGGGGTCGATAAAGTCCAGCAAGCGACTCCGCCGACCGGTCCAGGTTCACCCGCCTGACCGCAACCGTCACCATCTCCGCCCCCGAAGCCTCAATCGCGTCCCGCGTCTCCGCCCCGTTCCTATACTTCCCCGTCCCCACAATCAGCCGCGACTGAAACGCCTTGCCCGCGATCACCAAAGGAGTCATCCCATCCACCTCGCTAGCACTACTTTAACCCGCAATCCCACTCACGGAGCCCTGCACCCGTACAGCCCCATCCTCTCTCCGCTGTCATCCTGAGCGAAGTGCGCAGCACGCAGCCGAAGGACCTGCGGTTGCACCTGCAGCCGTCACGCACAAGCGCCACCGAAGCAAGGCACTAAAAACGCAAACGGCCCGCGCTCAATAAGAGCAGCAGGCCGTTTGGCGGTGATCTGTTGAGATTGACCTGAGGGCATCCTCTCTGTGGATGGGCCTCGGCGAAGGAACTTCTGAAAACCGCCAGGTCTAGAGCAGAACGCCCTAAGCCTCAGTCACCTCACGTACGTTGATGCAACTGTTACTGTCAGATTTCATAGGCTGGATCATCCTCCTTTCCCGTGTAAAGCAACAATACACCTCACTTACGGTGGAAATCAAGCCCCCGGCAAGAGGAAGCTTCACTGTCGATTCCGGAAATGAAAACACGAGGAGATCGATCCGGAATGACAAGAATAAGTGTGGATGGGGCTCGGGAAAGCAGCCACTTTGCCCTGGTAAATCGTGACCTCAAGCACCTCCTCTCCTAAGCCCCCAACGCAACAGCAAATCGCGCCTGACCCATTCACGACACGCCCCCTTCACAACCTCGCCGCAAACTCCACCATGTAGACTCGACCTCGCTTCCATGCCAAAGCCGCTCCTACTCACCCTTGTCTTCTGCGCCCTCGCGTCAGGAGCCGGCGCGGCTCCTACCTCGGCGCAGCAGCCCGACAGCTCTCCCCTCCCCGACGCACCCGCCGCCGCCGCCACCGCCCCCACCGTCTTCCCCCATCCTGCCCACGCCCGCTACCTCATCTCCGGCCAGGCAAACATCGTCTTCCAGGCGCACGCTCCCTTTCACTCCCCCTACGCCGCCGCAAACTCGCTCAGCAGCCGCGGCGAATACAAGACCTCCCTCCTCGGCACCCTCTACCTCGGTGCCGAGCTCATCAAAACTCCTCGCACCGCCACCGACTTCATCCTCGACATCGAGTCCTCCGGCGGCCGCGGCATCTCCCAAGCCCTCGGCCTCGCCGGCTTCACCAACCTCGACGTCGTCCGCAACCCCAATCTCGGCTCCAAACCCTACATCGCCCGCGTCCAGCTCCACCAGACCGTCGGCCTCTCCCATCAGCTCGTCGAAACCAACCGCACCCAGTACTCACTCGCCACGGAGGCCCCCGTACGCCGCCTCGAGTTCCACGTCGGCAAGATGAGCCTCCCTGACTTCGTCGACATCAACGGCAGCGGCTCCGACTCTCACCTCCAGTTCCTGAACTGGACCGCCGACAACAACGGCGCATGGGACTATGCCGCCGACACCCGCGGCTACACCTACGGCATCGTCACCGAGTACATCGACCGCACCTGGTCCGCCCGCTACGCCCTCGCCCTCATGCCCACCGTCGCCAACGGCGTCGACCTCCAGTGGAACCTTCGCCGCGCCAGTGCCCAGAACGGTGAGTTCGAGCTCCGCCACAGCCTCCTCCCTCACCTCCCTGCTGACCGCAAAGGCACCCTCCGCCTCCTCACCTTCGTCAACCACGCCAACATGGGCGTCTACCGTGTCGCGAACCGCAACTACCTCCAGGGCCTCACCCCTACCCCCTCCATCACCGCCCACCCCCTCCAGACCACCGTCAAGTACGGCTTCGGCCTCAACTTCGAGCAGGAGCTCACCCCCGACGCCCACCTCTTCGGCCGCTTCGGCTGGAATGAGGGAGAGCACGAGTCCTACGCCTACACCGAGGTCGACCAGACCTTTGAGCTCGGCGCCGACCTCGCCGGCACCCGGTGGTCCCGACCCACGGACAAGCTCGGCCTCGTCTACATCTCAAACGCCATCAAGCGCGACCACCAGCAGTACCTCGCACTCGGCGGCCTGGGGTTCCTCCTCGGCGACGGCCGCCTCCGCTACGCCCGCGAAGACATCCTCGAGACCTATTACACCCTCCACACCTGGCGCGGCCTCTACTACTCCCTCGACGCCCAGTTCATCGAGCACCCCGGCTACAACCAGGACCGCGGCCCCGTCCTCGTCGAAGCCGTTCGCATGCACGTCGATTTCTAACCCACCCGCCTATACTCACTTCATGCCGCTCGCCTTTGATCTCCCAGCCTTTCTCCTGGGCCTTCTCTTCGGCAGCTTCCTCAATGTCGTCATCTCCCGCCTCCCCCGGCAACAGAGCATCGTCACTCCCCGCTCCCACTGCCCCGCCTGTGCAAGCCCCATCCGCTGGTACGACAACATTCCCCTCCTCAGCTGGATCCTCCTCCGCGCCCGCTGCCGCCAGTGCAAGCAGCCCATCCCCTGGCGCTACCCTCTCGTCGAGCTCGCGGCCGGCGTCTGGTTCGCCATCATCGCCCACCTCGCGCTCGCAGCACCTCTCCTCGATCCAGCAACGGCCCGCTCCGCCGAGCAGATCTTCCTCATAGCCCTCAACACCGTCTCTCTCCTAATCCTCGGCCTCCTCCTTATCGCCCTCGCCGTCATCGACTGGCAGCACCAGCTCCTCCCCGACGCCCTCACCTATACCGGCATCGCCATCTCCTTCCTCCTCACCTGCACCCAAGCCATCTTCATCGATCCCAAGCAGGTCGAGATTCACCTCCACGGCCGCAACCCCCTCACCAGTCCCGGCGCCACCATCGAGCGTGGAAACCTCCTCTTCACCGGCCCAGAAGCTCTCCTCGGCCGCTGGCTCCTCTCCGTCCTCGCCGCCGCCGCCGTGCTTCTCCTCATCCGAGCCATCTACCGGCTCGCCCGCCGCCGCGAAGGCATGGGCCTCGGCGACGTCAAGCTGCTCGCCCTTATCGCCGCATTTCTGGGCTTCTGGCCCGCCATCCTCGCCCTATTCCTCGGCGTCATCCTCGCGACGGCGTACGCTCTCGCCCTCCTTACCCGCGGCCGCGTCAACGCCCTAACGCGCCTGCCGTTCGGCAGCTTTCTCGCCGCCGGCGGCCTCATCAGCGCGCTGGCCGGTCCACAGCTCATAAGCTGGTACACTTCGCTCCTCCGATGAAGCTCCTCCTCTCCCTCGTACTCACCATCTCCGCTCAAACGGGAGTACCCCACATGCACCTTGCAACCGGCCCGTTTGACGTTAAGACCGCCCCGCTCACCCTTCCGGCGCCAGCCATGCAGGCAAATCGCCTCTCGCTCGAGAAGCACTACCACGGAGCACTCGAAGCCTCCGGCATGGGCGAGATGCTTAGCGGCGGCGACTACAGGTCTGGCTCGGCGGGATACGTCGCGCTCGAGACCGTAACAGGCACCCTCGACGGCAAGGAGGGAGCCTTTCAGCTCATGCATTGGGGCGTTATGTCCGGAGGCAAGCTCGAGCTACGAGTCGAGGTCGTGCCCGGCTCAGGCACCGCCGCCCTCGTCGGCATCGCAGGCGAGATGAAGATCGACGCAGCCTCGGACGGGAAACATACCTACAACCTCAGCTATACCCTGCCCGACCGCAAGTAGCTCCGCAACACCCTTATCAAATCGCGCCCGCTCCGAATCCTTGATTCTTGACCGGGAGACTCCTACACTCAAAACTGGCCATGCAAAGCTACCCCTATATCTGGAACTATCTTCCGCTGGTGCTGCAGATCCTCGCCGCCTTGGGCCTGGCCGCCTTCATGGTCGGCGGCTCCTTCTTCCTCGGAAAACATAAGAACTCCCGCACCAAGGCCGGCGCCTACGAGTGCGGCATGGACCCGGTCGGCGACGCACGCGGCCGCTTCTCCGTCCGCTTCTATCTCGTCGCCATGCTCTTCATCCTCTTCGACGTCGAAGCCGTCTTCATGCTCCCCTGGGCAGTCATCTTCCGCCGCCTTCCCGGAATCACCGGCTCCCACCTCTTCGGCTTCTGGGAGATGCTGGTCTACCTAGGCTTCGTCGCCGTCGGCCTCTTCTATGTCTGGAAGAAAGGCATCCTCAGCTGGTCCAACGACACAGGAGACCTCTAAGCCATATGTACGATCCCGCCAGCGCCCTCCACGGTCTCGGCCCCGTTCGCGAAGCCCATCCTGATCTCCCCGCACTCGTCGCCCTCACCGACCTCGCCTCCGACGCCAAGTTCGATCGCGGCGAACTCACCGTCTACATCGCCCGCGAAAACATCGTCGCCGCCGCACAGGCCGTCCAGGGGGCCGGTTTCAACTTCCTCGAGACCGTCACCGCCGTCGACTGGGCCCCGTCCGAGCCGCGCATCCAGGTCACCTATCACATCCTCTCCCACACCCTGAAGAGCCGCGTGCGCCTCGCCGTCCTGCTCAACGGAGACGACCTCAACGTCGACTCCATCACCTCCGTCTGGCCCTCCGCCAACTTCTACGAGCGCGAAGTCTTCGACCTCTTCGGCGTTCAGTTCGCCGGCCACCCCAGGCTCACCCGCATCATGATGCCGCTCGACTGGGAAGGCCATCCGCTCCGCAAGGACTACCCCGTCGAAGGCTACCGGTAGCCGCTGGCTGCCCCACAAGTAAAAAAGGCAGGTACTCGCCCATGGCTCCACTCGCCGCCCCTGACATGCTCATCCCTGACGTCGAAGACGTCGTCGCCGACTCCGCACGCCACGACGAACACTCAGGCGGCCCCGGCGACCAGACCATGGTCCTCAACATGGGCCCGCAGCACCCCTCCACCCACGGCGTCCTCCGCCTCGTCCTCGAGATCGATGGCGAAAGCGTCGTCTCCTGCGCCCCCGATATCGGCTACCTCCACACCGGCATCGAGAAGACCTGCGAAGCCAAGTTCTACCAGCAGGTCGTCCCCCTCACCGATCGCGTCGACTACCTGTCGCCGATGACCAACAATCTCTGCTACTGCCTCGCCGTCGAAAAGCTCCTCGGCCTCGAGATCCCCGATCGTGCGCAGTGGATCCGCGTCCTCCTCAACGAGCTCACCCGCATCTCGTCCCACCTCGTCTGGCTCGGCACCCACGCCCTCGACGTCGGCGCCCTCACCATGTTTCTCTACTGCTGGCGCGAGCGCGAAGACATCTCCCGCATCTACGAAAACGTCTCCGGACAGCGGATGATGAGCTCCTACTTCCGCATCGGCGGTCTCGCCCTCGAGCCGCCCCTCGACTTCTACAAGCAGGTCCAGGACTTCATCAACAAGATGCCCGCGCGCATCAATGAGTACGAAAACCTCCTCACCGGCAACCCCATCTGGATGGGCCGCCTCAAGGAGGTCGGCTACCTCTCCCCCGCCGATGCCATCGCCCTCGGCGTCACCGGCCCGCCACTGCGCGCCTCCGGCGTCGACTGGGACCTCCGCCGCGACATGCCCTACTCCTCCTACGAGAAGTTCCAGTTCAACGTCCCCGTCTCCGATCGCGGCGACGTCTGGGCCCGCTACACCGTTCGCATGCAGGAGATGCGCGAGTCGCTCAAGATCTGCCAGCAGGCCCTCGACGGCCTCCCCGAAGGCCGCATCACCGCCGACGCCCCCAAGATCATCCTCCCCGGCCGCGAAAAGATGAAGACCGAGATGGAGTCGCTCATCCATCACTTCAAGATCGTCACCGAAGGCTTCGCCGTTCCCGCAGGAGAGGTCTTCCAGGCCATCGAAAGCCCCCGCGGCGAGATGGGCTACTACGTCGTCTCCGACGGCACCGCCAAACCCTACCGCGTCCACATGCGCAACCCCAGCTACGCCACCCTCCAGGCCCTCGAAACCATGTGCAAAGGTCGCCTCCTCGCCGACGTCGTCGCCGTCATCGGCTCCATCGACATCGTCCTCGGAGAGATCGACCGGTAAAAGCATCGACCGCGACCGCAAAGCGGGCTCTGCCCCTTTGCGGTCCTTCTCCCTGTTGATCCTGAGCGAACTCGAAGGACCTGCTTCTTCCCGCCACCGCAATCACAGACGAGCCACCCGACCGCCTCAGCGAACTCCCGGTACACTCTGTCGGAAGAGGTCACACGCATGACGTCCGGCACCCGCTCTAACTCGGCCACTCGCATCGGCGCCCCTCTGCTCCTCTCGCTCGCTCCCTCACCGGCGCGCAGACGCCCCTCCACCCAGCCCCGTCCCCCTCGGTCGACCCCGTCCTCCACGGCAACGCCCGCTGGTCGCCCGTCAGCAACACCGCGGAATCCATCACCGGCCCAATCGAAACCTCACCCGGCACCTTACGCCTCGGCGGCCGCACCATCCCCCTCAGTCTCGCGCACGCGCTCACCGGCGACCAGCTCACCGACGCCGCTGCGATCTTCCCCATAACTCCTACGCCCTCGACCACCGCCGCCATCTACCGCGTCTCGGTCCCCGCAGGCACACCCTTCAAGAACCGCAACACCCTCTGCGGCCGGCAGGCAGTCACCTGGTTCGTCCTCGTCAACACCACCGCCGACCTCAGCCTCGCCGTCTTCTCCGGCGCCTCCGAGCCCGACCTCGCCGACACCGGCAACTCGAGCGCTCTCTGCGGCACCTTCAACTACACCAGCGCCCCCATGCGCTAACCAGGCCGGAGCCCCGCCCATCGACCCGAAACTTCACACCGAGCTCTGGACCTCCTGGGCCTCCCTCCTCCGCTCCTACACCGGAGCCCACGGCCTCAACTCCACCCACCACGCCGTCGTCGAGGTTGGCCCCTCCGAGATCGTCCTCCGCGTCGACACCCGCTGGCTCCGCTTCACCCCCGCCCAACTCACCGACTCCGAAGGCAACACCTCCCCCTTCTCGCTCCGGGAAGACGGAACCGTTACACTGAACGGGAGCAACGAAGAGATGGACCTCCTCGCCGAACGCCTCGCACGCGAGATGATGCAACACTAGCTTCTTGTCATCCTTCGCCAAACAGGCGGAGGATCCGCTTTCACCGGCACCGCCACAGGACCCCGAACCGCATGAGCAAAGTCGCCAACACGATCTTCTCCCCCGAGCTCGCCGCCCGCTTCGACCATCTCGTCACCCTCTACCCCATCAAGCGCTCCGCTCTCGTCCCCATGCTGCTCTACGCGCAGGATGAGATCGGCTACGTCTCCGACGCCGTGGTCAACGAGATCGCGCAGCGCCTCGACCTCTTCGACCTCGACGTCCGCAACGTCCTCTCCTACTACTCCATGCTCCGCACCGAGCCCGCCGGCCGCTACAACGTCCAGGTCTGCACCAACATCTCCTGCATGCTGCGCGGCGGCTACGAGATCCTCGACCACTGCAAGGCCAAACTCGGCATCGGCCACAAGCAGGTCACCCCCGACGGCCTCTTCTCGCTCGAAGAGGTCGAGTGCATCGGCGCCTGCTGCTGGGCCCCCGCCATCCAGGTCAACTACGACTTCCACGACGACCTCACCACCGTCAAGGTCGACGACATCCTCGAGCAGTACCGCAACGGTCAAGGCACCGACGTCAAGTAATCGCAACGCACACTCGCAGGTACCAGGGAGCCCGCTATTTCGGTAGCGGGCTCTTCTGCGTCCGTGCTCTACTGGTCGCGCTTTCAGGCCCTCTGTTCCTTATCCCGCCCTCGAGGTCGTCTCGCCCATGCGTCTGCCCTTCCTTCGCCTCGCTCTCTGCTGCGCGCTCTCTCTCGCTGCCTGCCCGCTCGCAACCCACGCCCAGGCGCCAAAAGAGCGCCGCCGCCGACAAGGAGATGGAGGAGGTCCAGCACTACCTCCTCACCATGGACAAGATGAACCGGTTCGCCGCGACCTTCAACGATCTCTCGGCCTACGCCAAGCAACATCCCGAGTCGGCTCACATGCTCGAAGGCGAGAGCGACGAAAGCCTCTCGGCCGCAGAACATCGCATCGCGTCCAAACCTGTCGTCGTCGATATCCTCGCCAGGCACAGCTTCAGCCCCCGCGAGTTTGTCATCCTCGGCTTCGCGCTCTTTCAGGCCGCATTCGCCGAAACCATGGCGAAGCAGAACGGCGTCGATCCCGCAAAGATGGCCGCTGAAGCACACGTCAATCCGGCCAACATGACCTTTGTGTCCGAGCACAAGGCGGAGCTCGAAGCCATCATGGCCAAGATGAAGGACAGCGCCCCCAAGGAGAGCAGCGAGAACTAGCACCCCTGGCATGCGCCGCCGAACTCGACCTCACGCGTCTGCCTCCGGCCCGCTTTTCAGCGCATCGCACGGCCCCACCCGCCAGCTCCGCGGCCCACTCATGCTTTTGTATACTTGTCTTCATAGCTGAGGACACGCATGCCAACACTTGTCTCGCATCCCGACGAATCCATCGTCCTCAAGCGCCGCTTCGGCATGGGCGCCACCGACATCGACAAGTACCTCGAGCTCGACGGCTACAAGGCCACGCAGATGGCCCTTGAAAACGGGCCCGAATGGATCATCAACACCATGAAAGCCTCCGGCCTCCGCGGCCGCGGCGGCGCCGGCTTCCCCACCGGCATGAAGTGGTCCTTCGTCCCCAAAACCTCCGAAAAGCCCAAGTACGTCCTCGTCAACGGAGACGAGTCCGAGCCCGGCACCTGTAAAGACCACGTCATCTTCCTCCACGACCCACACGCCGTCATCGAAGGCACCGTCATCGCCGGCCTCGCCATCGGCGCCAAGATGGGCTTCATCTATCTCCGCGGCGAGTACCGGTACCTCCTCAAGATCGTCGAAAAGGCCGTCGCCGACGCCTACGCACGCGGCTTCCTGGGCAAAAACATCTTCGGCAAAGAGGGTGTCGACTTCGACATCGTCACCCAGACCGGCGCCGGCGCCTACGAGGTCGGCGAAGAGTCCGCCCTCATGGAGTCGCTCGAAGGCAAGCGCGGCGTCCCCCGCATCAAGCCGCCCTTCCCCGCCGTCGTCGGCCTCTACGGCGGCCCGACCGTCATCAACAACGCCGAAACCATCGCCTCCGCCCCGCACATCCTGCTCATGGGCGGCGAGGCTTACGCCAAGCTCGGCTCCGAACGCAACGGCGGCACCCGCCTCTTCGGCATCTCCGGCCACGTCGAGCGCCCCGGCATCTACGAGCTGCCCATGGGCTACTCGCTCCGCAAGGCCATCTACGACGTCGCCGGCGGCATCAAGGGCGGCAAAAAACTCAAGGCCGTCGTCCCCGGCGGATCCTCCTGCCCCGTCCTCCTCCCCGAAGAGATCGACGTCGGGCTCGACTTCGACCAGATGGGTAAGGCCGGCACCATGCTCGGCTCCGGCGGCATCGTCGTCCTCGACGAAACCGTCTCCATCGTCGAGTTCGCCCTCCGCGTCATCAAGTTCTACCAGCACGAAAGCTGCGGCTGGTGCATCCCCTGCCGCGAAGGCACCGACTGGATCAAAAAGACGCTCACCCGCGTCTACCTCGGCGGCGGCACAAAAAAGGACATCGACAACGTCCAGTACCTCGCCGACAACATGATGGGCCGCACCTTCTGCCCGCTCGGCGACGCCGCCGCCATGCCCACGCTCGCGTTCGTCAAGAAGTTCCGCAAAGAGTTCGAAGACTACATCGACGGCAACCAGGCCGGAACCCCCGTCATGAGCACCGAACACGACCTCGTCGGGGCCGGCCACTGAACCGGCGAGCACTCCTTTCCGTGCTCGCTCTCATGATCATCGCCATCGCGCTCCTGTTCGCATGGCGCAGCACCCATCACCATAGCGCCGATCAGCAGATCCTGATCGAAAAGTCACACCAGCACTAAACGTATCGAACGGTTCAGCGTCTTCGACGCGCTGCCGGAGGATCAGGAAACATGCCAGACGTAACCCTCACCGTAGACGGCAACAAGATCACCGCCCCCGCCGGCACCCTCCTCATCGACGCCTGCAAAAGCTCCGGCATCGAGATCCCCGCCTTCTGCTACTACCCCGGGCTCTCCCTCCAGGCCGCCTGCCGCATGTGCGTCGTCCGCATCGAAAAGATGCCCAAGCTCCAGACCGCCTGCACCACCCCGGTCGCCGAAGGCATGGTCGTCTCCACCGAGACCCCCGAGATCGCACAGGCCCGCAAGGCCACGCTCCAGCTCCTGCTCGGCAATCACCCCCTCGACTGCCCCGTCTGCGACGCCGGCGGCGAGTGCGAACTCCAGGACATGACCTTCAAGTACGGCGCCGCCGACAGCTTCTACGCCGAACCCAAGAACCACCGCGAAGAGCAGAAGTGGTCCCCCGTCGTCTTCTTCGATCGCCCCCGCTGCATCCTCTGCTACCGCTGCGTCCGGATGTGCGGCGAAGGCATGGACGTCTTCGCGCTCGGCATCCAGAACCGCGGCTCCGCCTCCGTCATCGCCCCCAACATCCCGCCCAGCGAGAGCCCTGACGCCCTCGCCCACGTCGACTGCGAACAGTGCGGCATGTGCATCGACGCCTGCCCCGTCGGCGCCCTCACCTCCGGCACCTACCGCTATAAGACCCGCCCCTGGGAGATGAACCACGTCGCCACCATCTGCACGCACTGCGGCGATGGCTGCAAGACCACCCTCGGCATCCGCACCGTCACCGACGGCTCCGAGATCGTGCGCGCCGACAACCGCGACAAGTCCGGCATCAACGGCGACTTCCTCTGTAACAAGGGCCGTTACGCATTCGACTTCGCCAACAACGAGGACCGCATCACCACGCCGCTCGTCCGTCAGCCCGACGGCACCCACAAGCCCGTCAGCTGGGAAGAAGCCCTCACCTACGTCGGCAAGCGCTTCCGCGAGCTCCGCGACACCCGCGGCGGCAACTCCATCGGCGTCGTCGGCTCCAACCGCCTCACCAACGAAGAGGCCTACCTCCTCCAGAAGTTCGCCCGCACCGTCCTCGGCACCAACAACATCGACCACCACCGCACCGCGGACTACGCGACCTTCACCGCCGCCCTCGCCGGCCGCGCGGACCGCGCCGCCTCGCAACGCGACACCCAGACCGCCCCCGCCGTCTTCCTCATCGGCGGCGACCCATCCAACCAGAACCCGCTCACCGCCTGGAACCTCCGCACCGACGTCCGCACCAATCGCGCCCGTCTCTACGTCGTCAATCACCAGCCCATCAAGCTCCGCCGCCAGGCCCGCGCCTTCCTCCAGATCCCCGAGCTTCAGTACAGCGCCCTCGCCAGCTTCATCGCCGGAGACGACTCCGCCGCCCAGGCCCTCACGCAGCCCGGCTCCGACCCCCAGTCCGGAGCCCAGGCCGCCATGGACTTCCGCACCGCCCTCCGCGCCGAAGAGAACGTCCTCGTCCTCATCGGCTCCGAGATCCGCGGCGGCGACCTCAAGCGCCTCCTCGACTTCGGCACCACGCTCCCCGGCCGCAAGTTCGCCCTCCTCTCGGACTACGTCAACTCCCGCGGAGCCGCCGACATGGGCCTGCTCCCCGATCTCCTCCCCGGCTACGTCCCCGTCACGACCCCAGGTCCGCACGCCGAGTTCAACGTGCCCCCCACCCCCGGGCTCGATCTCCTCCAGATCTTCGACGCCGCGCAGGCCGGCAACCTCTCCGCCCTCTACGTCGTCGGCTCCAATCCCGTCTCGCGCTTCGGCGTCGATCCCCTCTCGCTCAAAAACACCTTTGTCGTCGTCCAGGACATGTTCCTCACCGAGACCGCCGCGCTCGCCGACGTCATCCTCCCCGCCGCCAACCTCTACGAGAAGTCCGGCACCGTCACCAACTCCTACGGCGACCTCCAGCGCGTCAACAAGGGCGCCGATCGCGCCGGCACCCGCACCGACTTCGAGATGATCGTCCGCATCGCCGACAAGATGGGCGCAAACATGCGCGCGCTCGTTCCCTTCGGCAAACAGCTCCGCGCCGACATGGGCCAGACCCGCGGCGCCCAGACCGGCGAGGCCGACCGCCACGCCATCTGGCTCACCGCCAATAACCTCGAGCCGCGCCTCAGCCCCTTCGATCCCATGACCATCCTTGACGAGATCCAGCGCGTCGTCCCCGGCTACGGCAACCTCCTCCGCCTCCAGCTCCTCAGCAGCAACGACCAGCACCTCACGCCCGCTCCCGCATCCGACCTCGTCCAGATCCTTCCCACCCGCCGCGACCTCGTCCTCCCCGCCAACGACTCCCTCTTCACCTCCGGAACCCTCGGCCGCTACTCTGCCATGCTCACGGATATCCAGAACTTCCAATCCCGCGCCGACGCCGAACTCAACCAGATCGCCGCCGACTGAACAGACAGTTACTAGCCTTTAGCTGTTAGCCTCTAGCTCAAGACCCAGACCCGCCGCGCACGCTTACTGAGAACAGATAACCGAGAACGGACAACTCGCCAAAGCCAGGAGCTAAAAGCTAGCAGCTAAAAGCTAGATCCACCGAATGCCCCAACACACCCCATTCCTCACCTTCCTCGCTCTCTCGATCCTCAAGATCGTCGTCGTCCTCCTCATCACCCTCACCACCGTCGCCTACACCGTTCTGCTCGAGCGCAAGGTCCTCGGCCGCATGCAGAACCGCTGGGGACCCACGCGCACCGGCCCCTTCGGCCTCCTGCAGCCCCTCGCCGACGGCATCAAGCTCTTCCTCAAGGAAGACCTCACGCCCCTGCTCGCCGAGCGCCCCCTCTTCATCGCCGCCCCCGTCATCGCGCTCACCTGCGCCCTCGTCTCCATCTCCGTCGTCCCCTTCGGCCCCGTCTTCCAGGTCAAAGGCGTCGACCTCTTCGACATCTCCGACATCAACATCGGCCTCCTCGTCATCCTCGGCATCACCTCCATCGGCGTCTACGGCATCGCGCTCTCCGGCTGGAGCTCCAACAACAAGTACGCTCTCCTCGGCTCACTCCGCGCCACCTCGCAGATGATCTCCTACGAGCTCGCCCTCGGCCTCTCGCTCGTCGGTGTCGTCCTCCGCGCCGGCTCCCTCCGCCTCCGCGACATCGTCGCCTCCCAGTCCGCCCACGGCCTCCTCTCCTGGAACGTCTTCGGCGGGCTCCAGATCGTCGCCTTCCTCATCTACCTCCTCAGCGCCTACGCCGAAACCAACCGCGCCCCCTTCGACCTCCCCGAAGCCGAGTCCGAGCTCACCGCCGGCTACCACACCGAGTACTCCTCCATGAAGTTCGCCATGTTCTTCATGGCCGAGTACGCCAACATGCTCACCGTCTCCTGCGTCGCCACCCTGCTCTTCTTCGGCGGAGCCACCAGCCCCTTCGGTCACCTCTTCGACGGCTTCCTCAACGGACCCATCGTCAGCTCCGTCATCGGCATCCTCTGGTTCGTCGCCAAGGTCTTCTTCTTCCTCTTCCTCTACATCTGGGTCCGCGGAACCGTCCCCCGCTTCCGCTACGACCAGCTCATGAGCTTCGGCTGGAAGTTCCTCCTCCCCATCGCCATGGCCAACATCGTCGTCACCTCCCTCGTCCTCGCCCTCCGCGCCTGACATAATGCCAGTGTTCGACGGCTAGCCCCCCCAGCACTACGGCCTGTGCCTCTCGCGATAGCCCCAAGTAACGGACCTACGGCCCCCCCGCCGCCTCAACGGGAGCGCTTCGCGTGGCGACCGGAACCAAAGCACGCTTCTCGCGTCGATCGGTGACACGTCACCCCAGAATGGGAGCCGCACGGCAATCTTCGGGATCCTGTGCGGGAACCTGCTGACAACAGGCGGCTAAGAAGAATTGGCGTAGAAAGGCTTAAAGGGACAAGCGCACGTTGCTGCTCGAAACCCTGTTGAGTCTCATCCCTTAGCCCGGCGATGGAGGCCCGGTACTGGGGGGACTACCTGAAGACCCACCCGCAGAACCACATACTATGGAGCCATGCGCACCTTTTCGGCTCGCGAAACCTCCTGGCTGCAGGAGCTGGACGGAATTGAGCTGGCCGGCTTCCCGCAACGAGCCCTCGCCTTTCTTGTCGATCTCCTGCTCGCGCTCATCGCTCTCATGCTTGTCGTTGGCCTCAGTGCGCTCGCCTGGTACCAGACGCGCAAACTCTTTGGTCTGCCCGTCCCTCCGCACGTCAAGATCGACCTCCGCTTCGGCCTCGAAGAAGACTGGCGGCACTTCCTCCTCAACGGCTCCATCTCCATCCTCTACTTCGGCATCGTCACCTGGCTCGGAAAAGGCCGATCCCCCGGCAAGCGCCTCCTCCGCATACGCGTCGTCTCTCTCGTCCACCCGCACCTCAGCCTTTGGCATTCGATCGAACGGGGACTCGGTTACGCCGCGGCTGCCCTTGAGTTCGGGTTCGGCTTCCTCCAGTACTTCATCCACCCCTACCACCGTACCGTGCAGGACCGCATCGCCGAAACCATCGTCGTCACCGAGCGCTCCTTCCGTGCCATGGAAGCAGGTCGCCTCCACACCCCTCCATCAAGCCACGAAGAAGAGGCTCCGCCGGAGGGCCAGAGTGCTCTTCCCCTGTCCACAGACGATCCGCAGCAATCGCACCTGCAGTAGAGGTCCGCACACCTCCCGGACGAAATAAATCATCCGGAGCGGATAAGCGGCTCGGCCCACCCGGACGCTGCTTTACAATCAGCACAACGCCACAAACTGCGTCCCGGCCCCCCGATCGCACTCGTGAACTGCGTCTCGATTACGGAAGGAATCAGCGGAAACACATGCAACTCGCACTCTTCCTCATCTTCGGCGCGCTCGCCGTCGCAGGAGCACTCAACCTGCTCTTCCAGCGACACCCCATCAACTGCGCCCTCTCGCTCGTCGTCGTCATGATGTCGCTCGCCGTTCTCTACTGGTCGCTCGGCGCGGAGTTCCTCGCCGCCGCCCAGGTCATCGTCTACTCCGGCGCCATCATGGTCCTCTTCACCTTTGTCATCATGCTGCTCAACGCCGGCGAAGAAGAGCGCACGCACGGCAGCCGGGCCGCCTACATCGCCGGCTTCCCCGGCGCCGCCGCCATCTTCTGCCTGCTCTCTTTCGTCTTCCTCTCCGAGCGCCACGCGCTCGGCGGCTCCGCCGTCGGCGGCTACCTCACAGGAGCCGTCTCCAACATCTCCGAAATCTCGACCGTCCTCTTCACCAAACTCCTCCTCCCCTTCGAGGTCACCAGCGTCCTCATCCTCGTCGCCATCCTCGGAGCCGTCGTGCTCGCCCGCAAGGAACAATAGGAGCAGTCATGAGCAGCCTCTTCTTCCACAACGGAGCCACTCCCGATCTCTTCCTGATCGCCTGCGCCGCGATCTCGCTCGGCTCGGCCGTCATCGCCCTCCGTGCACGCAGCAGGCGGAACGCACAACGCGGGAGCGCCCACAACTAATGGTTCCCATCGCCTGGTACCTCGTCCTCGCCGCCATCCTCTTCTCCGTCGGCGTCGGCTCCTTTCTCATCAAGCGCAATATCATCTCCATCTTCATGTCCATCGAGCTCATGCTCAACGCCGTCAACCTCACCTTTGTCGCCTTCGCTCACATGTGGCATCAGGTTCAGGGACAGATCTTCGTCTTCTTCGTCATGGTCGTCGCCGCCGCCGAGGCCGCCGTCGGCCTCGCCATCATCATCGCCATCTTCCGCACGCGCCAGACTCTCAACGTCGACCAGATCAACCTCATGAAGCTTTAACCGTCTCTCGCAGTCGACGCACCGCTGCCGCTACGCGCTCGAGCGGTCATCCTGAACGAACTGAAGCATCCCACTATTTGCCGTCACCTCGCACAGCAGCCAGGCGAGCAAAGAAAAAGAATCAGCACCGCGTACTTGAACCGCTCATGACTTCAATCAAAGCCAAGCCCCACGAGACCCGATAAATGCCCGCCTCCTATCTCTGGTGGATCCCCATCCTCCCCTTCATCGGCTTCCTCCTCAACGGCACCCTCGGCCGCAGGCTCTCGCGCCCCGCCGTCACCGGCATCGCGCTCCTCTTCACCGCCATCCCCGCCCTCCTTGTCGCCTGGCTCTGGTCGACCATGCTCTCCGGCAACATCGGCGTCCTCAGCATCACCAGCGCCCCCTGGATCCAGGTCTCCGGCTTCCTCGTCAACTTCGCCTTCACCGTCGACCACCTCACCCTGATCATGCTCGCCGTCGTCACCGGCGTCGGCTTCCTCATCCACCTCTACTCCGCCGGCTATATGGCGCATGAGGACGGCTACTGGCGCTTCTTCGCCTACCTCAACCTCTTCATGTTCTTCATGCTCGTGCTCGTCCTCAGCTCGAGCTTCCTCCTGCTCTTCGTCGGCTGGGAAGGTGTCGGCCTCGCCTCCTACCTGCTCATCGGCTTCTACTTCAAGCGCGACTCCGCGGCCAACGCAGGCAAAAAAGCCTTCATCGTCAACCGCATCGGCGACTTCGGCTTCCTCCTCGCCATGTTTCTGATGATCGCCCACTTCGGCTCGCTCAACTTCGGCGACGTCTTCGGCGCTATCTCACAGCATCCTGAGTGGCAGGGCGGCTTCCTCACCGCCATCGCCCTCCTCCTCGTCCTCGGAGCCACCGGCAAGTCCGCCCAGATCCCCCTCTACGTCTGGCTCCCCGACGCCATGGAAGGCCCCACCCCCGTCTCTGCCCTCATCCACGCCGCCACCATGGTCACCGCCGGCATCTACATGGTCGCCCGCGCCCACGTCCTCTTCGACCGCTCCCCCTACGCCCTCGGCGTCATCGCCATCATCGGCGCGCTCACCGCCATCTTTGCCGCCTGCATCGGCGTCGTCCAGCACGACATCAAGCGCGTTCTCGCCTACTCCACCGTCTCCCAGCTCGGCTACATGTTTCTGGCCTGCGGAGTCGCCGCCTACTCGGCCGCCATCTTCCACCTCCTCACCCACGCCTTCTTCAAGGCGCTCCTCTTCCTCGCTGCCGGCTCCGTTATTCACGCACTCTCGGGCGAGCAAGACATGCGCCTCATGGGTGGCCTCCGCAAGCGCATCCCCGTCACCTTCTGGACCATGACCATGGGCGTCGATCGCCATCGCCGGCATCCCGCCCTTCGCCGGCTTCTTCTCCAAAGACGAGATCCTCTACCAGACCTTTGGGAGCCCCAACCCCCTCGGCAAGCTCCTCTGGCTCGTCGGCCTCGTCACCGCCGGCCTCACCTCCTTCTACATGTTCCGCCTCTGGTTCAAGACCTTCTTCGGACCCGAGCGCTTCGACGAAAACCACCTCGGCGCCACCGCCGCCCATGCCGCACCCTCCGGCACCGACCCGCACGCGCCCGAGCACGACTCCGGCCAGGCCGCCCACCATCATGGCGTCCACGAGTCCCCCTGGATCATGCTCGGCCCCCTCGTCATCCTCGCCGTACTCTCCGTCATCGGCGGCTGGGTCGGCGTCCCCGCAGCCCTCGGCGGCCACAACGAGATCGAGCACTTCCTCGATCCCGTCTTCGCCTCGACCGCCGCCCTCCACGGAGCCTCCGCCGTCAACGCCGACCAGGTCTCTCACTCGCTCGAGCTCGGCCTCGCCACCATCTCCGTCCTCGTCGCCCTCCTCGGCCTCGGCGTCGCGTATCTCTTCTACTACCGCAAGCCCGGCACCGCCGCCGCCATCGCCCGCCGCGCCCCCGCCCTCTACTCGCTCGTCGCCAACAAGTTCTACGTCGACGAGGCCTACCACAACTTCCTCGTCACCCCCATCCTCGCCGTCACCCGCCTCATCCTCTTCGCCCTCGTCGACCGCGGCATCGCCGCCGGAGCCCCTGCCACCGGAGCCGCCGCCACCCGCGGCCTCGGCAACCTCACCCGCCGCGTCCAGTCCGGAAACATCCGCTCCTACGCCGGCTGGCTCGCCCTCGGAGCCGCCGCCGTCCTCGCCGTCATGATCTTCGGCCGAACCCTCTGGCTCCACTAAATGTCTCAGCGCCTCGTTGAACTTACGGTTGTCATCCTTCGCCGCAGGCGAACGATCTGCTTCACCGGGACCACCACAAAAGCCATGCGGAACCAACGACACCAATGAACCTAGACCACTCCATCCTCACCATCACCCTCTTCGTCCCGCTCGCCGGAGCCCTCCTCCTCGCGCTCCTTCCCGATCGCGGCCGCATCATGCAGTGGGGAGCCCTCGCCGTCACCCTTCTCACCTTCCTCTGCACCCTCCACCTCCCCGCACACTTCGACCACGCCGCCGCTATCGCCACGCCGCACGCCTTCCAGTTCGAGCAGAACAGCTCCTGGATCGCCTCCCCCGCCATCCGCTACCACCTCGGCGTCGACGGCCTCTCCATGTGGCTCGTCGTCCTCACCGGCTTCCTCGCCCCGCTCGGCGTCCTCGCCAGCTGGAACGCCATCGACACCCGCCGCAAAACCTTCTACATCTTCTTCCTTCTCCAGCAGGTCGCCATGATCGGCGTCTTTGTCTCGCTCGATCTCTTCCTCTACTACGCCTTCTGGGAGCTCTCGCTCGTCCCGATGACCATCCTCATCGCGACCTTTGGCCGCACTGAAAACCGCCGCCGCGCCGCCATCAAGTACTTCCTCTACGCCTTTATCCCCTCCGCCATCCTGCTCGTCGGCATCATCTGGGTCTACGCCCAGACCGGCACCTTCGATCTCCCGCAGCTCGCCACCCTCGCGCAGCACGGCGGCATCCCCGGCTCCTCCGCCGCCCTCTGGCTCGCCTCGCTCGCCTTCCTCTTCGCCTTTGCCGTCAAGGTCCCCGTCTTTCCGCTCCATGGCTGGCTCCCCGACGCCATCGCCGAAGCCCCCACCGCTGCCGTCATGGTCCTCGCCGGAAAGCTCGGCCTCTACTCCATCCTCCGCTTCTCCTTTGGCCTCTTTCCGGAGCAGTCGCGCCGCATCGCCCCGCTCATGCTCGCGCTCGGCGCCATCGGCATCGTCTTCGGCGCGCTTATCGCCTTCGTCCAGAAAGACCTCAAGCGCCTCGCCGCCTACGCCACCCTCTCCGCCCTCGGCTTCATCGTCTTCGGCATCTTCACCTTCACCGTCGCCGGCCTCGACGGCGGCATCTACCAGATCCTCAACGAGTCGCTCGCCGGCGCCGCCCTCTTCCTTCTCCTCGGCCTCCTATACGAGCGCTACGGCACCTACGACATGCGCGAGCTCGGCGGCCTCGCCGGCAAGCTCCCCTGGATGGTGACCATGTTCGTCATCACCACCCTCGCGCTCATCGGCCTCCCCATGCTCTCGAGCTTCGTCGGCGAGTTCCTCATCCTCTCCGGCGGCATGCAGACCGTCTTCGCCCACCACATCCTCTGGACCGTCGTCGGCACCACCGGCGTCATCGTCTCCGCCGCCTACATGCTCTCCATGATCCAGCGCGTCTTCTACGGCGAGCTCGGCCTCCGCTCCTCCGAAGTCACCGGCTGGGATCTCAACGCCCGCGAGCACGTCGCCCTCTGGCCCCTCGTCCTACTCTTCCTCCTCATGGGCGTCGCCTCCCCCTTCTGGATGCAGGCCATCGACACCGCCGGCACACGCATCGCCCGCACCCTGCCCCAGCCTCAAACCCCCGTCAAGGGCTTCGAAACCACCACCCGTAACGACCAGCCCGGCGACACCCGCACCCCCTTCGTCGACCCCGCTCTCAAAGCCGGCGCACTCGGCAAAAAAGCTCCGCAAACCAACCCGGGAGCCCTCTACTAAATGTCCCCCAACGTCCTCGCCCTGCTCCCCGAGCTCATCCTCACCTTTGTCGGCGTCCTCATCATGCTCGCCGAGCCCGTCCTCCGCCCCGGCGCCTCCCGCAAACCGCTCGGCTGGCTCGCCGTCGCCGCCACCCTGCTCGCCGGCGGCGCCAGCTGGTACCAGCTCGGCTTCGGCACCACCCGCGCCTTCTCCGGCACCATCCAGGTCGACGCCTTCTCCGTCTTCTTCCACCAGCTCATCGCCGCCGTCGTCCTGGTCACCCTGCTCGGCTCACTCGACTACTTCGAAGCCCACGGCACCCCCACCATCGCCGGCAGTGGCTCCCCGCGTTCAGCCAACATCCACAACTCGCACGCCGGCGAGTACTTCGCCCTGACCCTCTTCGGCGCCGTCGGCATGATGCTCATGACCTCCGCCGTCGAGCTCCTCGTCGTCTTTATCGGCCTCGAAATCTCCTCCATCGCCACCTACATCCTCTGCGGCTTCCGCAAAGGCCAGGCCACCGCCTCCGAGTCCTCGCTCAAGTACTTCCTCCTCGGCTCCTTCGCGACCGCCTTCTTCCTCTACGGCATCGCCCTCGCCTTCGGCTCCACCGGCTCCACCGACATCGGCGCCATCGCCGCCGGCCTCACCACCACCGCCACCCCGCGCCTCGCCTTTATGGCCGTCGCCATGATCATCATCGGCCTCGGCTTCAAGGTCTCCGCCGCCCCCTTCCACGTCTGGACCCCCGACGTCTACCAGGGAGCACCCGCCCCCGTCGTCGGCCTCATGTCCACCGCTCCCAAGGCCGCCGCCTTCGCCGTCCTCCTCCGCATCCTCTTCTCCGGATTCCCCCTCATGCAGCACCGCTGGTCGGTCCTCCTCTGGGTCATCGCCGCCCTCTCCATGACCGTCGGCAACCTCGGCGCCCTGCTCCAGCGCGACGTCAAGCGCATGCTCGCCTACTCCTCCATCGCGCACGCCGGCTACCTGCTCGTCGCCTTCACCGCCTTCCCCGCCGATGGCATCGCCGCCGCCTGCTTCTACACCGCCGCCTACGCCGCCATGAACGTCGGCGCCTTCGCCGTCATCACCCAGGTCTCCGGCTACGAGGAGCCCGCCCGCTCCATCGACGACTTCACCGGCCTCGCCCTCAAGCGACCCATCCTCGCCGCGCTCCTCACCTTCTTCCTCCTCTCGCTCATCGGCATCCCCTTCACCGGCGGCTTCTTCGGCAAGTTCTACGTCTTCACCGCCGCCCTCCACGCCGGCCGCGTCTGGCTCGCCGTCATCGGCCTGCTCAACTCCGGCGTCGCCTGCTTCTACTACCTGCGCCTTATCGCCGCCGTCTACAGCCGGCCCACCCTCGACAACACCCGCCTCACCCCGCTGCGCTCCGTCTCGGTCCCCGCCGGCGTCGGCCTTGCCATCGCCGGCCTCGCGACGCTTCTTCTCGGCATCCTCCCAGGTCAGGCCCTCTGGCTCGCCCAGTACGCCGCCTTCACCAACCGCACCGAGGCCGTCCGCGCAGAGTGCTCCGCCCGCCCCGACCTCTGCAAAGGCGAGACCCACATCGAGACACCCGTCCTCGACACCAACTCCCAGGACACCACCGCCCCCTGAGAGTCCGCAGCAGACCACCCCTAGCCCCTAGCCCCTAGCCCCTAGCCCCTAGCCCCTAGCCCCTAGCCCCTAGCCCCTAGCCCCTAGCCCGAGAAGCTAAAAGCTAGCAGCTAAGAGCTAGAAGCTAAATCCTCACCCCACCCGCGACCCCCGCATATACTCCGCATCCACCTTTAGCGACTCATACGGCGGCATATCAAACCCCTCCTGCTCCACAAACACATGCTTGATCCGCGCCGGATCCGCCGCCCGCAGCACCGCCCGCATATCCATCGTGCCCTGCCCCAGCTCCGCCGGTGTCCGCCTCGCCTCCGGCCCTGATCCCTCCGGCATCGGCTTGAAGTCCTTCACATGCAGCATCGAGATCCGGTCCTTGTGCGGCCCCTGCAGATACGCGATCGGATCGCTCCCGCCCACCTTCACCCATCCGCAGTCCATCTCAAATGTCACCAGCGCCGGATCTGTCAGCCGCAGCAGCTCGTCATACGGTACCGCCCCGTCCGTCTTCATGAACTCGCGGAAGTGATTGTGGTACCCAAACCGCATCCCCGCTGACTTCACCGCCTGCCCGATCCGGTTGAACTCCCCCGCATTCCACTGCCAGTCCTCGAGCGTAAACTCCCCTCCACGCGCTCCCGCCGCCGGTGCCACCTTGTGTGCCGGCGAAGAGCAGACGATATACTCCGCGCCCATCTCCTTGTGGAACGCAATCGTCTCTTCCACCTTTGGCCGCAGGGCATCCATCGAGTAATGCGCGCTCACGCACCGCAGCCCAGCCGTCTGCATCGCCGCCTTCACCTCGGCCGCCGAGTGCCCGTACCATCCCGCCGCCTCGACCTCCTTGTACCCGAGCGCCGCAACCTGCTTCAGCGTCCCGTCGTAGTCCTTCGGCAGCAGATCCCGCACCGAGTACAGCTGGATCCCCAGCGGCACCCCCAGCCCCTCCGCCCACGCCGCCCGCGAACCCGCAAGCCCCGCAGCACACACCACACCCGCACTCCCCGTCCGAAGAAACTCCCTCCGGTTCATCTGCAGCTTCCGAGACGCACCAATCAGCATCCAGTCCTCTCTTTCAAACAACCCGAAATCGAAACCAGACCAACCTACTACACCGGGCCGTCCCCGTCATTTCGCATGGACGTGAAAAGCTTCCATCTCATCTCCTCCATTGGCTGGACACGAGAGGACGACAAGGACCACCTTTAGCGACCTCGACGCGTCCACCTCCCCTTCTTTGTCCTCGGCCGCCTTGCCCCGGTTCTCCACCTCGAATCTCGTCCTTGCTCCAACCCCGCACCCATCCGCTATAGTGGTCCCCGTTCCCCCGAGGCCCAACACCCACATGCCCCAGCTCTCCCGCCGCAACTTCCTCCAGCTCAGCTCCGCCGCCACCCTCGCCTCCGGCCGCCACTTCACCCTCGCCGCCCAGGCGGTCGAATCAGTCAGCCCCGGTGACCGTGTCCGCTTTGCCTCGATCGGTGTCGGCATCCAGGGCTCTTCGCTCCTGCGAGCCGCCGTCACGCTCCCCCAGGCCCAGTGCGTCGCCGCCTGCGACCTCTACGACGGCCGCCACACCCTCGCACGCGAGATCGCCGGACAATCCATCCGCACCACCCGCAACTACCACGAGATCCTCGACGACAAAAACATCGAAGCCGTCATCATCGCCACCCCAGATCACTGGCACCGCCAGGCCACCGTCGACGCGCTCAAAGCCGGCAAAGACGTCTACTGCGAAAAGCCCATGTCCCACACAATCGCCGAGGGCGAGGCCATGGTGGAGGCCGTCAAGGGCAGCAGAAACTTCGTCCAGGTCGGCTCGCAGCGTGTCTCCTCCGCGCTCTTCCTCCAGGCGAAGTCGTTATTCGATCAGGGCGCCGTCGGCGACCTCCTCCAGGTCGAGCTCCAGCTCGGCCGCAACTCCCCCCAGGGCGCATGGCAGTACCCCCTCATCCCCGACCTCTCCCCCGCAAACCTCGACTGGGACACCTGGCAGGGCTCCGTCCCCAAGAAGCCCTTCGATCCCGTCACCTTTCACCGCTGGCGCTGCTTCCACCCCTACGGCACCGGCATGGCCGGCGACCTCATGGTCCACCTCCTCAGCGGAACCCAGTGCATCACCGGCATCAACGCCATCCCTGACCAGGCTTACTCCGTAGGCGGCGTCTACCGCTGGAAGGACGGCCGCGACATGCCCGACGTCCAGACCACCCTCTTCACCTACGGCACCGTCCCCGTCAACATCCGCCTCACCCAGGGCACCAACACCCCCGAGATCACCCGCATCCTCGGCTCCCACGGCATCCTCGAGGTCAGCGCCAACTCCGTCATCCTCACCCCCCAGACCGGCACCGACGGCTCCCCTGACTACGGCCTCAACGGCTTCCCCGCCGCCGAGCACGCCGCCGCCGAAAAGAAGTGGCACGCCGAACACAACGCCGACCTCGCCAAACACCCCTTCGAAGAGGTCACCGTCTGGCACGGCACCTCCTGGGACGACCTCCATCCTCACCTTGCCAACTTCTTCACCTCCGTCCGCACCCGCAAGCCCCCCGTCGAAGACGTCGTCTTCGGCCACCACGCCGCCGCCGCCTGCCACATGGCCAACACCTCCTACTTCGAAAAGAAAGTCATCAAGCGGGCCTGACCACCGTCGCCGCCCGGCTCGACCTCCACCCGCCCCATCGTCATCCTGAGCAAAGCGAAGGATCTCAGTATCCAGCCCGCACCTCCACAGCCCTCAAGCAACGCCGCAAGGCGCAGAAAAGGCCCCCGCACACGGCGGAGGCCTCTTCCCAATCCCACTTCCTAAACGCGGACAGCTATGCCTGCACCTTGAGGAAGATGATCACAAACGTAAACAGCGCCAGGGACTCGATAAACGCGAGACCAAGGATCAGGAAGATAAAGATTCCAGGACGTGCGCCCGGATTGCGCGCCAGCGCCTCGGTCGCCGAAGCCGTCGCCCGGCCCTGACCAAGACCGCAAAGTCCCGCAGCCAGCGCCATGCCCAGGCCCGCCGCCAGCGGAACCCACTGCCCGGCAGGACTGCCGCCATTCACTCCCTGTCCCTGCGCAAACGCGGGCGTCGCAAACAGCAGCGCGGCCAGCGTCATAAACATGTACTGCAGCTTCTTCAACATCGTCTACCCCTACGCTCCCCGATTTACGCCGCCAGTGGGTGGTTGAGGCTCACCGTGCTGGCCCCCTCACGCTGAACGGCGCTGTTGCATACCCCGGGGCGGGAGGTCGACCCCACGGCAAACTCAAAGCCACAAACTCAATGGTCGTGCGCCACCGCCAGCGATAGGTAGATCGCCGCCAGCAGGAAAAACACATACGCCTGCACCACCGCAACGCCCAGGTGCAGACCCATAAAGATCAGCGGGATTCCCACCGGCACCAGCGAAAAGAACGCCAGCGTCACCAGGTCGCCCGCAAACATATTCGCGTACAGCCGAACCGTCAGCGACAAAACACGCGCCAGGTGCGAGATGATCTCGATCGGCAGCAGCAGCGGCGACAGCCACCACACCGGCCCCAGGAACTGCTTGATATACGCCCCGCCGTTCTCCCGGATCCCGTGGTACTGGTAAAACACAAACGTCACCAGCGCAAACCCCAGCGGCACCACCACGTCCGCCGTCGGCGACTCAAACCCCGGAACCAGACCCAGCAGATTCGCCACCAGAATAAACAGCCCCAGCACCGTCAGGTACCCGGTAAACCGCTCAAACCCGTGCCCGATAATCTGCTCGCCCTGCTCGGACGTAAACTCGTGCGTCATCTCCGCCAGGTGCTGCACCGCTCCCGGCTTCTCCACACTCAGCGATACCCGCACCGCGATGAAATAGGCGAGCAGCAGCAGAAACACCAGCAGCTCCATCGCAAACGCATTCGAAATCGGTGCCTGCGGATGTGCCGGCTGCACATGCAGCGCGTGGAGCAGCGCCGTCGTAGGCGCAGCAAGGTGGGCATTCAGCAATCGGGTCAACCACAACTGTGTCGGCATAAGAAATTGTGCTCTGAAAACCGTCTCGTCTCGCGGCCCGCACCCCAGGTCCTACCGAGGCTAAACCGTCCAGGCCTTGATCAGCCGGAGACCCTCAAACGTCAGCGCAAACACGCCCGACGCCAGACCCGCAGCCACTGCCCAAACCGATCCGTTCAGATACTTAAGGCTAACATACAGAACCGCCAGCGTCCCCCCCAGCCGAAGGAAGAATCCCAGCAGAACCAGCGCCATCGGCCGCGGCGTCCCACCCCCATCCATCCGCGCCATCACCGCCGTCATCAGCCGCAGCCACTCGTACAGCCCCGACCCCGAGATCGCCGCTCCCACTACCAGCAGCAGCGCGCTCGGCCACCCCGCCTTCCACCACACCAACGGCAGCCCCACCGCCGCCACGATCGCCACCAGCCGGATCGCCCGGAGGATCGTCCGCCGGAAGTCCGCGTCCGTGAACCCCTCCATCACCTCCACTAATCGCCCCGCTTCAGATACTTCGACGCGGTCCGGAAGATCTGCACAAACCCGCCCACCGCCCCCAGCAGAATCCCCGCAATCCCCATCCATGCCTGGTGATAATGCTTGTCCAGCCACGCCCCCAGCAGCCACCCGATCAGGCACCCCGCCGGCAGCGCAATCGCCAGCTGAATCATCGACTCTGCCGTCACCAGCTCGCCTAATCCTGAGCCGGTTCTCGAGGGAGATCCCCCGCCCTTCTTCCCTCCGCCCTCGCCCGTCCCGTCCGCCATAGCCCATCCATTACACCACGCCGGCCTCGGCCCAACGCCGCACACGATACTCTGTATTCCCAGACCTCCCTCACCGGGAACTGGACGCACGCCCATGAAGCCGCTCACCTCGATCGCCGCCCTCATTCCCCTGATCTTCGGCACCGCCGCCGCAATCGCCCTGCCCATCAACTGCGCGCACGCCCGCACCCCCGACGAAAAGACCATCTGCTCGGACACCACCCTCATCCAGGCCGACGCTCGCCTCGACACCCTCTACGACATCTCCCAGCACCTCGTCCCCATGGGCACCCGCGGCGATCTCGTCGATTCCCAAAGCGCCTGGATCAAGCAGCGCCAGTCCTGCGGCACCAGCAAGCCCTGCCTCCGGGCCTCCTACGCCACCCGCTCCGCCGTCTTCGAGGCCATCCTCAAACGCGTCGAACAACACGGCCCCTTCTAAGCCCGCATCAGCCTAAGCTCGCACCAGCCTCAGCACACACGCAACCACTCAGTCAGCATCCGACACACACAGCATCCAAAGGAAACGCATGCCCGTCTTTGACTCCGACTTCGAGCAAAACCTCTACCAGCTCCGCCGCGAAAAGCTCGCCGAGATCGCCCGCCTCACCCAGGCCGCCGGCAGGCCCACTCAGGTCGCCGGCACCCTCACCTACGCCGAAGCCACCTATCCCAATCGCTTCCCCGCCACCGGCACCGCCGACACCATCCCCGAGATCCGCCGCACCTACGAGCACGCCCCCGCCGAAGAGTTCGAGCTCGCCGCCGCCGAAGGCAAGCCCATCCACGCCACCGTCGCCGGCCGCATCATGGCCATCCGCCTCCAGGGCAAAGCCGGCTTCGCCCAGCTCCAACAGGCTGGCGAGCGCCTCCAGATCTACGTCCGCAAAGACGACGTCGGCGAAACCACCTTCGCCCTCTATAAGCTTCTCGATCTCGGCGACCACATCGGCGTGCGCGGCACCCTTATGCGCACCCGCACCGGCGAGCTCACCCTCAAGGCCCTCCCCCTCGAAGACCAGCCCGCCATCACCTTTCTCGCCAAGGCCATGCTCGCCCTCCCGGACAAGTACCACGGCCTCGAAGACGTCGAGCTCCGCTACCGCCAGCGCTACGTCGACCTCATCATGAACTCCGGCACCCTCACGAAGCAGGAGCTCTCCCCACCCACCAATCCCACGCTCCCCGTTACCGGCCCTGGCCCTGCAACCTCGCCAGCCACCCCCACCTCAAAACCTGTCATCCTGAGCGAAGGCGCTCACACCGTGAGCGCCATAGTCGAAGGACCTGCGGTTCCCCCCACCTCCGCCTCCCATTCCACCCCCGTCAATCCGAGCGCAGCGAGAAATCCCAGTATTCCGTCCGCACAGCCCTCTAACCCCCCGGAAACCACAGCCACCTACCAGCCCGCCGCCTCCCCCGGCTCCAGCCCCGCCCTCGACGCACTGCTCGAGCCCTCCGCCGCCTCCCACGGCCATCATCTATCCGCCCCCCCCCAAAACCCCGTCATCCTGAGCGGAGGTGCTCACCCGGTGAGCACCGCAGTCGAAGGACCCCGAAACCCTTCCTCCCTCCTTAACCCCTCGCCCCTTTCGGCCACAGCTCCCTCATCCCTCCCCCCGGCGCATCCGCAGTCACCGACACCGCCGCCCCCAACGAAGAACACAACGACGCCCCCCGCAACGTCCGCGAAGTCTTCGTCAAACGCGCCCAGATCCTCCGCTCCATCCGCCACTTCTTCGACTCCCGCGGCTACCTCGAAGTCGAAACCCCCATGATGCACACCGTCGCCGGAGGAGCCGCCGCCCGCCCCTTCAAGACCCACCACAACGCCCTCGACATCGACCTCTCCCTCCGCATCGCCCCCGAGCTCTATCTGAAGAGACTGGTCGTCGGCGGTCTGGACCGCGTCTACGAGATCAACCGAAACTTCCGCAACGAGGGCGTCTCCACCCAGCACAACCCCGAGTTCACCATGCTCGAGTTCTACCAGGCCTACGCAAACTACCACGACCTGATGGACCTAACCGAAGAACTCGTAACCAAAGTAGCTACAGAAGTCAACGGCACCCCCATCACCCACTTCAACGGCCACGACATCGACCTCAGCCAAGTGGACCAGACTCTCCATGCGCGAGGCCATCATCAAGTGGTGGCCGAAAGATGCCCCAGCATTTCCGACGATGGAACACTTCGGCGACAGTACAAAGCTCGAAGCCCTTCTCCAAGTGTTTGGGCCTTACGGAAATCCTGAAGCAAACGAGAGCCACGAACTTTGGAGCCTAGCGAACGCCGCCGATCACTTCGCTGACGCCATTACCAAGGGAACTCCGTTGGGCAAAGTGATAGCTGCTCTCTTTGAACATGTAGCCGAACCCCACCTCATCCAGCCCACCATCATCTACGACTTCCCCCTCGCCGTCTCCCCGCTCTCCAAGCAAAAGCCCGACGAGCCAGACTGGGTTGAGCGCTTCGAGTTCTACATCGGCGGCTTCGAGGTCGGCAACGCCTTCTCCGAGCTCAACGACCCCGTCGAACAGGAGAAGCGGTTCCAGCAGCAGCTAGCCGAACGCGACCGCGGCGACGACGAAGCCCACGCCATGGACGAGGACTACGTCCGCGCCCTCGGCTACGGCCTCCCGCCCACCGGCGGCGAAGGCATCGGCATCGACCGACTCACCATGCTCCTCACCGGCTCCCGCTCCATCCGCGACGTCATCCTCTTCCCCCTCCTCCGTCCCCATAAGCCCGAAACCCACCCCCAGGCTGAAAGCTCACCGCTCAAAGCTGAAGGCTGATACCCGATACCCGATACCCCCGAACAGAGATTTGAGCCCAAACTGGCGCAACCACCCCTCTCACCCCGCTACACTTAAAGTCTGAAGTCACAACGCCCGGCTGCGCCTGGAGGCCAACCGCCTGACGAAGCTGGACCTCGGCGGTACCTGGCCCGAAGTCCAGCCCTAACCCGCATGAATCGAAGACTTTGACGAAAGTAGGGGGAGGGGTACCCCTACCAGATCGGTTGCACCGCATCGCACGCCAGCAGCACCACGCCGACACCCTCGGCATACGCCGCGACCTCCGACCCATTCGGCTGCGGGTCGTTCTCGAGCCACACCACCCGGCCCTGGAACAACATCCCCTCGGCCGCGTGTGTCCCCTTCTGCTGCTGTGTGTTGTTGTAAGAAACATCTGTCCGCAGCACATACGTCTTACGGAACTGGTTTGGCTTGGTCACTGGCTCTGGCTCCTGGGGAGAGGATCTCCCGGGCGAAGATCTCACCCGCTGCGCCCAGCCTAGGTCACCAACATCCCACTCGCCATCCCCCGGCCGGGGGAGCCAGCCAGCCTCGCCACCCCGACGCAGCTAGGCGCCCTTGCGAAGCCGCTTCACCACCTGCGCCAGCGTCGTCTCGTTCATCGCCGCCGCCGCCTCCTTGCGTACCTTCTTCATCAGCCCACCCAGGCCGCCACCCTCACCATCGCCCATCGACATCCACTCCCCCTCCGCCGCCCCATACACGTCTCCCAGCCCAATCTCTTTCGGCGACAACAACAGCCTCGCGCCCCCGTTCGGCCCCTTGCGCTGCGCAATCAGTCCCGCCTTCTGCAGCAGCAGAAACGTCCGCCGCACCATCACCGCACTCTCGCCCAGCTCCTCCGCGATCGCGGTCGAGGTATGCATCACATCCGGCGCCCCCGCCAACACCGCCAACACCCGCACACTTAGCTGAAACCGCCCACTCTGTGCCATGTCAAGCAAGCTACCACAGCCGGACCCTCACCACAGAAACCCACCCACCCATCCATGTAAACTCACCGAGGTGAACATCCTCTTTGTCGGCGATATCTTCGGCTCCGCCGGCCGCCACATCGTCCGCGAACACCTCCCCCACGTCCTCGACTCCAACGCCGTCGACCTCCTCGTCATCAACGGCGAAAACGTCGCCGGTGGCTTCGGCATCACGCCCGCCCTCGCCGAAGAGATCTTCGACCTCGGCGCCCACGTCATCACCACTGGCAACCACATCTGGGACAAGCGAGAGATCTTCGAGTACATGACCGTGCCGGCCGAATCGCACGAGCGCGGCCGTCGCGTCCTCCGCCCCGCCAACTACGCCGTCGGCACCCCCGGCTTCGGCCTCTATCAGGGCGCCCTGCCGACCGGACAACCCTATGCCGTCCTCAACATGCAAGGTCGCGTCTTCATGAGCTCCTGCGACGATCCGTTTCGCAAGGCCGACGAGCTCCTCGCCCAGATCGACCGCGAATCCCGGGCCAAGGTCATCCTGCTCGACATCCACGCCGAGGCCACCTCAGAGAAGGTCGCGCTCGGCTGGTACCTCGACGGCCGCGTCACCGCCGTCCTGGGTACACACACTCATATCCCTACCGCCGACGAGCGCATCCTCGACCACGGCACCGCGTTCCAGACCGATGTCGGCATGTCCGGCCCCTACGATTCCGTCATCGGTGTCGAACGCGAGCTCGTCCTGGCCCGCTTTCTCACCGGCATGCCCGGCAAGTTCGAGGCCGCCAAGGCCAACCCCAAGATGTGCGCCACCCTGATCGAGTGCGACGGCGCCACGGGCCGCGCCAGTAGCATCCGCCGACTCATGCTCGCCGAGTGACCCTGGAGCCTGCCCTCCCTACCAGTTGAGCCAGTCTGGCAATATCCGCTCCAGCCGCGTCCACAGCGTAGGGGGTGGCGCCTCTACCTCGTTTGCGTGGAAATCCTGCGTCTGTCGGCCATCAACGATGTGTTGGCTGCCCCAGCTACTTGAAGCTGCGGTGTCGGACCCACGCTGAAGTCGAGCACTACTGCGTCGCCCGCCTTCAGAGATATGTGCTGCAGGACGTTCGCGACCTTCCCGTCGGTAAACAACATCACCAGATAGGCACCCGGCGCAATGCCCTCCTGGCTGAATTTTCCCAGCGAGTCACCGAGAAGGGTGTATCGCTGCGGGTGAGTGGTAGGCTGCACGGCTGTGTCCGAAACAAGCCGAACCACCGCGTTGCTGACCGGTTGTCCAACCGAATCGAGGGCACGGCCGGCGAGCATCGCGGAACTCTGCGCATGCGCGGCGGTGCCATAGAGAAAAACACAACCAACCAAAGCAGTAGAGATAGAAATTGGAGCAAGGAGGAGGCGCTTCATGAAGTCATCTTGTCGCCCGGAGCCCGGGCTCGCCATCACTCGATCGGGTCAAGACGCTTACCTTTGTCTCATTTTCGAACACCTGTCCCAAATCAGAACAGCAAAGGCGCAAAACAGCGAGGGCAGCCCCGAAGAGCTGCCCTCGCTGTTTAGTTTCCCTTGCTCTAGTGTTTGTGGGTCGTGGTCGTGTGATGCACCGGAGCGGCCTTCTTCGGCGCGGCCTTGGTCACAACAGCTGCATCGCTCATCACGATCATGACCGGCCCACCTGCCTGTCCCGCGGCAGGTGCCGCTGGCGTCGCCGAGGCTGTGCTCGTCGCGTCCGTTGAAGTGGCGGCAGTTCCCGTCGCCCCAGCGGCACTTGTTGCACCCGTCGAGTTCGCAGCAGAGCTCGTCGCTGGCGCCGCGCCACCCTGCGTGTAGGAGGTGTACGTGCCCGTCAAGGTCACCTTCGACCCAACCGTAGGCACCGTCTTCAGCGGCTCCTTCAGGTTGAAGGTGAAGTCAGCGGTCTTGGACTGCACGGCGTCGTCAGAAACAGCCGCCGTAATCACACTATCGGTGGCCGTGATCACCGTCGCATCCGGGATCTCGACCGACTTCCCCTTTACCGTTGCAAAGACCTTCTCGGCGTCATCCGGTGTTCCGTTTTGAAGGATGAACTCCTTGTCACTCAGCGCCAGCGTTCCCAGGTCGGAGGTCGAAGTCACCGTCTGGTGAGCGATGTCCGAGGCCTTCGGTGCCGGCGTAATCGTGAAGTCGCTCGGCGGGTTCAGGTTCGCCTGTGCGGCCGTCTGGACCTTGTCGTATCCATCGGCGTTGCCGTGGTACTTTTTGTAGCAGTACTGCGCCGTAGGTGCCATCTGGCTCTTGTACGGCTCAGGCGCAAACGACACAAACCGAGTCACATAGAACGTGCAGTTAATGTAGTCCGGAGGTGTGGACTGCAGATACGCCAGCCCCAGGAAGTACGTGTCCTGCAGCACCGGTCCGGGCTTCGTCGTCTGGTCCACCGGAACCGCCGCCAGCTCCTGCTTGAAGTTCGTGATCGCCGTCGCCGTATCCTTCTTGTTCAGCGCCGCCGTCCCGATCGCACTGTAAAAGATCGGGTTCGCGCTCTTCTGCAGCGTCGCAAAGTCCGCGTCGCTCATGTCTTTCGGCTTGGTCGCCGCCAGACCCTTCTGCGCGTAATCTGCAGCCTTGTCCAGCGCCGACTGCTTTGCCGCCGGGTCCGTGGTCTGGTCTGCCGCAGCCTTGCGGAAGTACACCTCCAGTGTCAGCGCCCGAAGATTGGTCGGATCCACCTGCAAGAGCCGGTCCGCCGCGTCCAGCGTCTTCGCCTGGTCAAACCCGCTATAGGCCACCATCAGCTGCTGGAGCACGTCCGCCTTCACCGCGGACTGGGGATACTTCGTCAGATAGGCCTCAAGAGCCGGTGCCTTGGTCTGCGGCGTCGTCTGGGTGATCGCGTTGTTGTAGTCGTTGTACTCCGCCTGCGACATCTGCACGCCACCGCCGGCCGCCGCCGGTTGCTGCTGTGCCCCGGAACCGAGGTTCACCTGCGACTGGGAATACGCGTACCGAACACCAGGAGCAACACTAGCGACGGCCAGGAGTGAAGCAACAACTGCCTTATTCATTCAATATCCCTCGGTAACTCTCTTCTGCAATATCCGCCGCCACATCCCAGACTGCGGGTTTCGAAACATCATAGAGCATCTGGCGCCCCGCCCGGGAAAGGCCTTCCCCGCCATCACGTGAGCTCACAGTCCCGCCATAAGGCTTTGATGATGCGGATTATAAAAAGGGCGTTGCTCTCGCGCAAGGAAGCGGGGACGCGCCAAGAACTCCGCCACAATCAGGACGGGTTCAGAACACCTCAACTGAAGAGTGAGGAGATCTCTCAGCACAAGGCAGTGAGCAGCACAAAACTCTGGTACGTGTGCCCTAGGCCTATTCGTGGGGTTCGGACCTTCTTATCCACAATATGTAGCGTTACCACTGTTGATCCCGGTGCGCCGACGGGCATAGAGTAACAACACGGCCAGGAGATCACGGCCGTCACACAGAACGGTGGACCTCCCCATCGAGGAACTCGCGCGCATGCTCAAGCTCAAAAAGGTTCAGATCCTCGGGTTCAAATCGTTCTGCGATCGCACCGAGGTCCAGCTCGCCGGCGAGGGCATCGCCGCTGTGGTCGGTCCAAATGGCTGCGGGAAGTCCAACATCTCAGACGCCATCACCTGGGTGCTCGGTGAGCAGTCCGCCAAAAGCCTGCGCGGCATCAAGATGGAGGACGTCATCTTTGCCGGCACTCGCGATCGTAAGCCCACCGGCATGGCCGAGGTCTCGCTTACCTTGGTCGACCCGGACGTCTACGACGGAGCGTCACTCCAGCACGACGGTCCGGAGCTCGTCATCGCCGACCGTCACCCCGATGAGCCCGCCGGCGACTGGGACGAGAGCAAGCTCCGCCAGCAAAGCGCCGCCGAGACCGAAGAAGCAGTTGCCGACGCCCAGCCCGGCACCGTACTCGATGCGAACGGTGAGCCTCAAGCCGAGCCCCCTGCACCCTCAGAGCCTGACCCGTCCACGCCCGGATCCGACGATGTCGTTCTTAAGATCCGCCGCCGTAAGTTCAACCGCGCCCCGGTCCGTGCCGGCGAGATCACGGTCACCCGCCGCCTCTTCCGCACCGGAGACTCCGAGTACCTCCTCAACGGCCGCATCTGCCGACTCCGCGACATCCAGGACATCTTCATGGGCACCGGCCTTGGCGGAGAGTCCTACGCCATCATCGGCCAGGAACGCATCGGCCAGCTTCTTAGCTCCAAGCCCCTCGACCGCCGCGGCATCATCGAGGAGGCCGCCGGCATCACCCGCTTCAAGACCAAAAAGCGCCTCGCCGAGCTCCGCCTCGAGTCCGCAAAGCAGAACCTCTCGCGCATCAACGACATCTTCGAAGAAGTCACCAAGCAGATGGGCACCCTCAAGCGCCAGGCGGCCAAGGCCGAGCGCTACGGCGCTCTCCGCGACGAGCTTCGCGGAAGACTCCGCGTCGCCATCAGCAGCCGTCTCACCGAGCTAGACCGTGACCAGGCCTCGACCGCCGAGAAGATCGCCCTCCGCACCACCGAAATCGACGCCCGCTCCGTCGATCTCGAGCAGATGGACGCCGAGCACACCGCCGGCATGCAGACGGGCTATGCCCTCGACAGCCGCATCCGCGAGCTCAACACGGAAGCAAATCGCGCCGCGGTCGAGCTCGAGCGCGTCACCGCCCGCACCGCATCCAACACCGACCGCATTGCCGAGCTCACCGAACGCATAGTCACCGGCAATGACGACATCGCCAACGCTCAGGCCCAGCTCGCGCAGCTCGCCGGGGAAGCCGAGCAGCACCGGAGCTTCCTCGAGAACGCCACCTCCGAGGCGGATGCCGCCCGCAACACCGCACGCCATCACCAGGCCGGCGCACAGGAGGCCGTTCGCGCCGTAACACAGGCAGAGCAGCAGGCCGAGACCAGTCGGCGCACCGGCATGCAGCTGATGCAGCGAGCCAACGCGACGCGCAACGAGATCGCCCAGGCCGAGGCCGCGCTCGCCGGCCTCGATCGCGAGTCCGAACGCCTTCTGGCCGAGTCCGACACCGCTCGCGGCGAGCTCGCCTCGCTCGGCCTTCAGCGCGGCCAGGTCAAGCTTTCATTCGAGAGCGTCTCCGAGCGGCTCAAGCGGCTCGAAGGTGAGATCGCGACGCATCGACTCGACCTGGAAGCCCGCCGCACCGAGGAGGCCGACTCCAAACGGCGTGGCGACAAGCTCCGGAGCGAGCTCGCCTCGCTTAATGGCCGCCGCACCTCGCTGGAAGGCCTGATCCGCGACCACTCCTATTCCACAGACACCGTCAAAAACATCTTCCGCTCCACCAGGAAGTCCGCCGGACCCGAAAAGGACGCCCTCGCTCCCATCGGCACCCTCGCCGACTTCCTCGAGATCGAGGGTCAGTTCGGCACCGTCGTCGATGAGTTCCTCCGCGAAGAGCTCAACTATGTTGTGGTCAAGGGCTGGGATGCGGCCGACGAGGGCGTCCGCCTCCTCCGCTCGGACGTCGCCGGACGTGCTACCTTCCTCGTGCACCCGGAGGAACTCCACCTGCCCGCACCCGCGGCCGGCGAAGATCCCGCGCAGCGACCCGAGGCTGAAGGGCTTGTCCCCCTGCGCGATTCCATCCGCGTTCTCAACGGCTTCTCCGGATCGCTCGAACGCCTTCTCCCCAAGCTCCGCGACGGCTACATTGCCCCCGATGCAGCCACCGCCCGCACCCTCGCTCTCCAGCACCCCAGCGCTTGGTTCCTCGCGCCCACGGGTGAGACCTTCCATAACCTGACCGTCACGGGAGGCCGCCCCAGCTCCGGCGGCCCTCTCGCTCTCAAACGCGAGCTCCGTCAGCTTCAGGAAGACGTCGCCCGCGTCGAAGCCGATCTCGTCCAGACCGAAGTCGCCACCGCGGCTCTCGCCCGCCAGATAGCAGAGGCCGCCGGCGCCATCGAGTCGCGCACCGCTGAGCGTCGTGACGCCGAGCGCGAGGCCGCTAACTCCGGAGCAGCCCTCCGCCAGATGGAGTCCGAGACCGCCCGCATCGAGCGCCGCCTCCAGGAGTGGCAGCTCTCCACCGAGCGCAATCGCGATCAGCGCAACGCCAAGGCCGACCTCATCGCCCGTCGCAGGGAGGAGGCCGCAGGCTTCGACGCCGAGCACGAGGCACACGAGGCCGCCATCGCCGATCTCCAGTCGCGTCTCGGGGTGCTCCGACAGCAGCGCGAAGAACTTCAGCAAACAGCCGCAGCAGCCGCCGCAACACTTGCCGGCATTGAGGAGCGGCGGCGCAACGCCCAGGCGAACTTCGAGCAGACAAATCGCCTGCTCAATGGTCAGCGTCAGCGGCTCGAGCAGCTCACCAACCAGCTCGAGGCGGCATCCGCAGAAAAGCAGCGCCGCGGAGAAGAGCTCACCACCCTGGCGACGCAGCACACCGAACTCTCAGAGCTACGCGCCACCGCCGCCGCTGAGGCCGCCCGCCTCACCGCTGAAGCCACGGAGCTCCGCACCCGCCTCTCCGACCTCGATCAACGGCTCCGCGCCCTGCGCGCCGAAGCCGAAGCCCTTCGCGAACAGCGCGCCGAGCTCACCGCCCGGGCCGCCCGTCTGGCTTCGGACATCGAGCACATGGAGACCACCTGCCTCAATGATCTCGCCATCGAGCCAGCCGCTCTCCGTGCCGACACCACCATCGACCGCATCTCCGGCGAAGCCCTCGCGACCAGTGAGGAAGAGGCGCGAGCACTGAAGCAGAAGCTCGAGGCCATGGGTCCCGTCAACATGATGGCTCTCGAGGAGTACAACGAGACCACCGAACGCCACAGCTTCCTCGACACCCAGCGCAAGGATCTCCTCGAGTCCATCAGCAACACCCAGGCCTCCATCAAGGAGATTGACGACGTCTCCCGCATCAAGTTCGACGAAGCATTCAAGATCATCAACGAAAACTTCGGCGTCACCTTTGCCAAGCTCTTCGGCGGAGGCCAGGCCCTCATGAAGCTCACCGATCAGGAGAACGCCGCCGAGTCCGGCATCGACATCATCGCCTCCCCCCCTGGCAAGAAGCTCCAGAATATCCTCCTCCTCTCCGGTGGCGAAAAGGCCCTCACCGCCCTCTCTCTCCTTGTCGGCATCTTCCAGTTCCAACCCGCGCCCTTCTGCGTCCTCGACGAGGTCGACGCCCCACTCGACGAGACCAACGTCGGCCGCTTCGCCCGTCTCATCCACGAGATGTCCGCCACGACCCAGTTCGTCGTCATCACCCACTCCAAGCGCACCATGGCCGAGGCCGATGTCATCTACGGCGTCACCATGCAGGAGCCCGGCGTCTCCAAGATCGTCTCCGTCAACCTGGGTAACCGCCGTGCGTCCAGTGAGAATCGGCGAGCCGTCGCCTAGACCGCGTCGCGCTATCGAACATCCCTCGCCGAGTCCCCTCGGCAATCGACTTTGCGCAGCTGGAGCGATGCATCTCCTCGCTCCAGCACTTTTCCACTAAAGTAGCCACAGCTTGATGTTGCCCATCCTCCTTACGGCCTTTGGCCTCGTTGTGCTCGTCTCGGCCATGCTCCTCCTCCGAAGCCGCTGGCCCGGTCTTAGCCCGCAAACACGACGCACGGCCCTCACCCTGGCCTTTCTCTTCATATCCCTTCTGGTAGCCGCCTACATCACCACGTGGGCCACCGTCTCCGTCCGCTTCAACTGCGCTGTCTGCTGGGGAGCCGCAGCCGGATATCTGCTCCTCCTCACAATCTTCAGCCTCAACCGGCCCCGTGCCCTCACGTCCCTTCTCGCGGTCATCCTCGCCCTGCCTCTCTTCTCTTCGAGCCTCTTTCTTCCTCTCGGTGGCCTTTTCAAATCGCACCCGCGACGCACGGCGCCGCTCGGCGACCATCTCTATGTCGCTTGGCAACCCTTTATCGACGGCTCCGGCTTCGGCACCGGCGTGGACGTCGACATCTTTCAGCAGTCGCGCTTGATCCCCTGGCTGCACCGCTCCCGGCTCGGCGGCCATTTCTTCGATACTCACTGTCACGGAGCCGCCACCGACATGCATCTTCTGCCAGACCACAAAAACGCTTACGTTCACTGCCCACCCTGGCCCGGCTCTGTCGACGCCGAGCCTGCTCTCGTCCTTCCCTTGCACTAACCCGCCGCCCTCAACCCACCCGGTGATACCGTCATCCTTGATGCCTCTTCCCGCACAAACTCCGGCCCTCCTCTCCACCGATCTTGGCAATCTCCCGCTCACCGCGCGCGGCAAGGTCCGGGACATCTACGCGCTCTCCTCGGACCCCGAATCCGATCTCCTCTTCGTCGCCTCCGACCGCATCTCCGCCTTTGATCACGTCCTCGGCTCCGGCATCCCTGACAAAGGCCGCATCCTCACCCAGCTCTCGCTGTTCTGGTTCGAACACCTCAGACACACCGTTCCCAACCACGTCATCACGGCGGACTTCAGCCAATACCCGCAGGCTCTTCAGCCCTTCTCTGACCAACTCGCCGGTCGCAGCATGCTCGTCCGCCGGGCTCGAATGTTTCCCGTTGAGTGCGTCGCCCGCGGCTACATCTCCGGCTCCGGCTGGAAGGACTACCAGCAGACCGGAGCCATCTGCGGCATCCCGCTCCCACCCGGTCTTCGGGAGTCAGACCAGCTCCCCGAGCCCATCTTCACCCCCGCCGCAAAGATCAACACCGGCGGCCACGATGAAAACATCTCCTTCGACACAGTGGTCCGTCACATCGGTGCTGAGACGGCCGAACAACTCCGTGCCCTGACCATGACCATCTACGCGAAAGCCAGTGCGCACGCCGCCAGTAAAGGAATCATCCTCGCCGACACCAAGTTCGAGTTCGGTCTGATCGATGGCAGCATCACCCTCGCCGACGAAGTCCTCACTCCCGATTCGTCCCGCTACTGGCCCGCCGCGACCTACTCTCCCGGAGGCCCGCAACCTTCGTTCGATAAGCAGTTCGTCCGCGATTACCTCGAGGAGATCCGCTGGAACAAGCAGGCTCCTGCACCCTCGCTTCCCCCTGAGGTCATCGCCCAAACCCGTGCGAAATACATGGAGGCCTTCAGCCTGCTCACGGGCCGCACCAACCTCATCACTTGATCAGCTTCCTCCCTGAAGCACATGCTTACTCTTCAAGGTGATCGCTCCAGTATGCCGACCCTGCTCCATAACGCGCCTTTCAGCCACCTCGCTCGTTTCAACGCACTCGACTGGATCCTTATGTTTCTGGTCGCATGGTCCGTGGTCGTCGCGTTCTCGCGCGGGCTCATTCGCGAGCTCTTCGGTCTCGCCGGCACCGTGCTCGGGCTGCTGCTTGCCTGCTGGAACTACCAGCAGCTTGCCCTGAGGCTCTCCGCGTGGATCACGACCCCCATCGCCGCGGAGATAGCAGCCTTTCTGCTTATCTTCGTCGGCATCCTGATCGCCTGCACCCTTCTTGGCCGCCTCGTCCGGGGAACCGCTCACACCGTTGGTCTCGGTTTTCTCGATCGTCTGTCCGGTGCCGCCTTCGGCCTTCTGCGCGGAGCCCTGCTGGGCCTCGGCCTCGTCGTCACCGCCATGACCCTCTTCTCGTCAGAAAACCTGGCCGCAAACTCACGCCTTGCACCCTATTTCCTTGCCGCCGCGCGTGAGGTATCCTTCGTTGTACCTCAGGACCTTCAGAAGCGGATAAGCGGCAGCATCGACGGCATCAGGCATCTCGCAAGACGCTAAGCACAACGTCGATGGCTGGATCAAACTCACGCTGACGAGGCACAATGAGGCTCCCATTCTTTCTCAGGGATAGCAAGCCCGCCAGTCAGTGAGGACCGACCTTGAAGCGCGAACTCCAAAGCCTCGTCACGCAAATGCACAGCGCCGGTGTCTCCTACACCGAAGCCCTTCGGCAGTTCAAGCGTCGCTATCTCCTTGAGGTCCTCGCGCATCACAAGGGCAACCAGTGCAAGGCCGCCGAAGAGCTCGGCATGCATCGCAACACCCTCAGCCGAACACTGACGGAACTCGACCTCGACACCGCTCAGATCCGAAGCGGCATCCGCAATGGGATGCGGCGTCCGCCCGCCAGCGAGCGACCACGCGTACAAAACATCGCAAACGCACGCTAAGCTCGGGCAGCCGACGTCTAAACTTGTAAGCGACGTTCCGCCCCATCCGTGACGCGATCCTTTCCCCTCAGAACGTGCTTCAAGCCTCTCCTCCGAGCTGCCTGCCTCGTAACGGTCGCCTGTGTTCCAGCCTCCGCGCAGGATCTCGGCGGAAGCCCGATCTCGCAAAAGCCTGCCGAAACCGCCCTTCACTCCAAAAGACAGGCCGACACCGACTACATCGCCGGCGCGCGCCTCCTCGATCGCGACGACCTCGACGGAGCAGAGATCGCGTTTCGCAAGGCCCTCGCCCTCGATCCCGACAACCAGGACTACATCCGCGCCGTCACTCTCGTCCGCGAGCATCGCGTCTCCGCCCTCGTCCAGCAGGCCGGCCAGGCGCGCGTGGGCGGGCAACAAGCAAAGGCCGACGCGCTCCTCGCCGAGGCTCGCACCCTTGACCCCCAGAACGAGGTCGTCACCCAGCACACCGTCTCCCCCACCTCGCCGCGTATAGCCCCTCAGGTCGATGGTCAACCCGCACCCTGGCTCGCGACCGGACCCGCCATCGCGGAACCGATCACCCTCGCTCCCACCCTCAGCAAAGGCACCTTTCATATTCACGCGGATCTCCGCAGCGCCCTCCGGCAGGTGCTCTCGCACTACAGCATCCGTGCCGTCTTCGACGACTCCGTTCCGCAGACGCAAATGCGCTTCGATCTTGAGGACGCAACCTACGCACAGTCCGTTCCGTTTCTCCTCCGCATCGCGCAGACCTTTGCCGTGCCGCTCGACGCCAACACCGTCCTCCTCGCAAAAGACACTCCTGAAAACCGGCAAAGGCTCGAGCGTCTCGTCCAGGAGACCGTCTACGTCCCCGGCTCCACCCCGGAGCAGATGGGCGAACTCGGAAACCTGATCCGCACTGTCTTCGACATCCGCTCCGCCACCGTCCAGAACAGCGCGGGCAACCTCGTCGTTCGCGCTCCGGCCAACACGCTCAACGCTCTCAATCTCACCCTCGCCGATCTGATCGACGGCGGCGCCCAGGTCATGATCGACATCCGCCTCTACGCTGTCGATAAATCCCGAACCCGCAACATCGGTCCACAGATCCCGCAACAGTTCGGCATCTACAACGTCGCCAGTGCGGCACAGGATCTCGTCAACTCAAACCAGACCCTCGTCAACCAGGCCATCGCACAAGGCGTCATTCCCGCAACCGCCACCAACATCCAGATCGCGCTTTACCTGATCGCCTCCGGCCTGGTGCAAAGCTCGCTGCTGAGCAACACCCTCGGCTTCTTCGGCAACGGACTTACCCTCACCGGAGTCACAGGCGTCGGCACCACCGCCTTCAACCTGGCTCTCAACTCTTCTGACTCCCGCGTCCTCGATGACGTCCAGCTACGCCTCGGCGATCGCCAGACCGGCAACGTCCGTGTTGGCACCCGCTACCCCATCACCACCGGCACCTACACCATCGGCTCCGCTGTCTCAAGCACCTCGCTCGCCGGCATCACGGTCAACGGGGTCAGCGCCTCCAGCCTTCTCAATCAGTACCTTGGCACTTCCAACACCACCACAATCCCGCAGGTTCAGTTCGAAGACCTCGGCCTGACCCTCAAGGCCACGCCCACCGTGCAGAAGTCGGGAGGCATCGCGATGCACCTCGACCTGAAGATCGAAGCTCTCTCCGGCTCCACCCAGAACAGCATCCCAATCCTTTCGAACCGCCAGTTCGTCTCCGACATCACCGTCGGTGACGGCGACACGGCTCTCATGATCAGCAGCGTCAGCAAAACAGAATCCCGCGCCATCAGCGGAATCCCCGGCCTCAGTGAGTTGCCCGGCTTCCAGGCAGCTACCGCCGACCGCATCTCCGAGCGCGACTCGAGCGAACTAGTCCTGCTCGTCACCCCTCACGTCGTCCGGCGTCGCTCCCACACCTCTGTGGGCCCACGCATCGCCTTCAACCAGCCGCTTGGCTCGACAGAGTAGGCGACGCCGCGATCGGAAGCCACAACGCAAACACCGTTCCGTGCCGCTCGCCGCCGCGACGGGTCTTTACGCGCAGATATCCCCCGTGCTTCTCAACAATGCCCTTGCTGACCCACAGCCCGAGTCCCGTTCCCGTCGTCTCCTTTGTGGTCTGAAACGGCTCAAACAGGTGCGCGCGTATTCGCGGATGGATCCCTTCCCCTCCATCGGCGATCGTCAGCCGCACACCTTTACGACCCGTCGCTGGATCTGTCTGCGAGTGGATCCGGATCGCCAGCGACCCACCCCCGGAGCTCATCGCATCCAGGGCATTCCGTATGAGATTGTTCAGCACCTGCCGGATCTCACCCTCGAGGCACGCTACCCGCGGCGCGGGCAGCACCTTCCACGCTAGGCGGACATTCCTCACCAGCAGCCGACCCGTATACAGCGCAACCACCGATCGCGCCAGCTCCTCGAGATTAACCTCCGTGGGTCGGTTATTGTTGCGGTGAAAGCGCAGCGTCTGCAGCGTAATCTCGGTCACGCGCGCCAGCTCGTTCTGCGCCATTCCCGCATACTCTTGGATCTCGTCAAGCGACGCCGAATGCCGGATCAGGTACAGCAGATTGGTGATCGACTCCAGCGGGTTGTTAATCTCGTGCGCAATCGACGACGCCAGCTGCCCCACCGCGGCCAGCTTCTCGCTCTTTCTGAGCGCCTCGTCCTGCAGCCGCATCTGTGTCACATCCGTGTTCACCGCCACCCCGCCGATCAGCTGGCCGTTCAGCGTGATCGGCGCAGCCACACTGCGCAGCCATTGCCCTTCAGAATGCAGCACCTCGGTCGACGACTCGCCCGCTAGAGCCCTGTCCAGCGTCTTCAGTTGGTCCGGAAACTCCGGTCCGCTCAACATCCGCGCACGCCGGTTCAGTCGCACCGGTCCACCTTCGAGCGTGGCTACGTACACCGCATGCGGAATGCTTTCGATCACCGCGTCCAGCTCGGCCGTCCGCTTCTCGGCGAGCTCCGAAGCTCGCTTCAGCTCCTGCTCCTGCTCTCGCAACTCCGTCACGTCCCGAAACGTCACTACCGCTCCCAGAACACGCCCATCCACCGCAATCGGTTGGGCCGAGATCTCCGCCGGAAACGCGCTCCCGTCCCGCCGAAACATCACGTCATCCTGGTTGCAGAACGGCCGGTTCTCCCGAAACACTCTGTAGATCGGGCATTCGTGATCCGGAAACGGACGTCCATCCGGGTAGTGATGGTGGATGATCTCGTGGATGTTTCTCCCCACAACCTCTTCCGCCTCGTAACCAAACGTCTTCAGCGCCATCTGGTTCACAAATGTGCACAGGCCATGGAGGTTTACACCCCATATACCCTCGCCAGCGGAATTAAGAAGAGCCTGCCAATGGGGCGTGCTCTGGGAATAAGTCGCAGCTTCGTTCATCACGCCTTCCCATCCCCCTGCCACACTTACTTCACCTGACCTTCTTCACCTAACCTTATGGATGCAGAAGTGCATCGCGGCGTACAGCAGCGCTGTGCGGCTCACGGTATCTGCGTTGACCCGCGCCTGCGGGTCCAGCTATACTTCAGCCTGTAACGAGCGGGAGTAGCTCAGTGGTAGAGTGCTTCCTTGCCAAGGAAGATGTCGCCGGTTCGACCCCGGTCTCCCGCTCCAGATACACTTCACACCACCAGATAAGCCCCTGATCCGCGCGAGACCGCTTCTATCCCTCTCCGCGCCGGCGAACCCTGGCACACCTCGAGGCGCGGTACCCAAGTGGTAAGGGAGAGGTCTGCAAAACCTTTATGCGTCGGTTCGATCCCGACCCGCGCCTCCAAACCTCCTCGCAACATATCCATCCGGCACCAGCGAACTCGCCCTCCGCATCCCCCTTCGCGCCCTGAGCCTCACACCGGAAGACGCTCCCACCCGCATCATCGCCACGCCTCCCTCCTGTTGATCCCGCCAATGCCTCGCCCACGAGCACCTCGCCCGCGGCGATAAATTAAGCCTCATGCCCGTCGCTCCCCTCTTTTCCCAGAGACTCGGCTCAGCCCCTCTTACTCGGAGCGACATCGCCGGCCGGCGCTGGATCTACATCCCCTACGACCGCTTCACCGACCGCGTCGGCCCACTCACGGAACAGCCCGCATCCGCTACGGGCATCGTCATCGTCGAGTCCACCGCGAAGGCCCACCGCCGCCCCTATCACAAGAAAAAGCTCGTCCTCCTCATCAGCAACATGCGCCACTTCGCGCTCGAGCAGGCGGCCCGCGGCGTCCGTGTGCTCTACCACTTCTCCCCGCTGAGCCACGGCGAAGCTCTCCGTCAGCTCCAGCTCGAACGCAAGCTCCCCACCCTCACGGTCATGCGTCCCGCGGAGCGCGAGCTTCGCCTCGACCTCGCCGAAGCCGTCCGCAACGGCCTCCATCTCAACGAGGTCCCCGACGCCGCTTGGCTCACCGGGGTCGCGGACTTCACGGGCGTCTACGGCACTTACCGCAAAGACAAGGGCCGCATCAACACCCAGAGCTACGTCATGGACCGCTTCTACCGCGCCATGCGGGCGAAGACCGGCATCCTGATGCGCAACGGCAAGCCGATCGGCGGCAAATTCTCCTTCGACGCCGACAACCGCAATCCCTACAAGGGCGAGATCCCCATCCCCACACCGCCCAGCTTCCCTCCTGACGACATCACCGAGGAGGTCATCAACTACGTTGCCGAGCAATACGCGCACCACTTTGGCTCGATCGACAACTTCGCCTTGCCCTGCACGCAAACCGACTGCGACCGGATGTGGAGCTTCGCGCTCGAGCACCTCATGCCCACCTTTGGTCCCTTCGAAGACGCTATGCGTGACGACCACGGGCAGCTCTTCCACTCCAAAACCTCACCCCTCGTCAACCTCGCCCGCCTCCTTCCGCAACAGCTCGTTCAGGACGTCGAAGCCGCCTCCGGTAAGGGTCTCATCCCCCTGGCCAGCGCCGAAGGCTTCATCCGGCAGCTGCTCGGCTGGCGCGAGTTCATGCGCCACCTCCACGACCAGACCGACGGGTACCGCCTGCTCGAAGTCCCGGAGCAGCATCCTAGCCGGCCCCAGGAGACCTCACCCGATGCCGACGAGCCCACGGATCCCTATGCGGCCGCATCACCCAAGCCACCGGCCACCTCCGACCCATACGAAGGCGCCAAACCCTCCGCCCTGCAGGCCTCCCTTCCCCTCCCCGCCGTCTACTGGGGCGTAAAATCCGGGCTTCACTGCATGGACACCGTCGTCGCACAGGTCGTCGAGGAGGGCTGGTCCCACCACATCACCCGCCTTATGGTCCTCTCCAACCTCGCCAATCTCTGCGGCTTCTCCCCACGCGAGCTCACAGATTGGTTCTGGTTCGCCTACGTCGATGCCTACGACTGGGTCGTCGAACCCAACGTCCTCGGCATGGCCACCTACGCCGACGGCGGCCTCACCGCCACCAAGCCCTACGTCTCCGGAGCCGCCTACATCAACCGGATGTCCAACTTCTGCCCCCACTGCCAGTACGACCCGAAGAAGTCCATCACCCCTGACGCCTGCCCCTTCACAGCCCTCTATTGGACCTTTCTCGAGCGCAACCAGGACGTCCTCGCCAATAACTTTCGCCTCCGCATGCCTTACAACACACTCCGCAAAAAGCCCGCCTCCGAGCTCGTCCAGCTCCGCGCCCGCGCCGAAGAGGCCATCACCCATCTCCAATCTTTCAAGCGCCCCCAGTACTAAGTATCTCCTCCTCACTCGGGCCGCGACTTACGCCGGGTCCATCTGCACCCACGTGTTCGCCTCACCCAACGCATGGTACCCTTGCCGTAAATTTCAGCCCATCCCGTCGCGAAGATCCCAGCTCGAACGGCACAGGATCGGCCCCGGCCCCCGAAATACCCTGCTTCAAAATCAAGCGCGCAAGATCGGTGCAGCCCTGCGCCGGATCCCGAGCTCTTCTTTGAGAGGTGAGACTCCATGCCGGATGAAGCACCCCGACAGCCGGAAGACTCCTGGTACGAAACCCTCGCGGCTCTGGCCGGAAAGCCCGACGGCGAATGGAGATGGGCCGCGGCCAGGCTATGCGCCAGTACGCTGCTTCTGCTCGGCTGCCTCGTCGGCCTTGGCGTCGCCGGCGTCGGCTGGGGACTCCAGCTGGGCTACGCACTCATCTCCGCGGGACTGATCTCCTTCGTCGAAATCTACGGCCGCCGCCCGATCCCGCAAGAGCCGCCGCCCCAACCCGCCGCCGCGGCGGCGGAAGAACCGGAAGCGGCCGTCATGGCGGAGCAGAAGAGCCTCGAACGGGACGATCGTGAACGGAAAATTCGCGATGCCTTCCACATCGCCGTGGTCGATGCCGAAGCGCGCAGATTGATCGACGCCAGGCGCTCGCTCGCCGAGATCGTTCTTCTGATCTGCCTCGCCGTCTTCACCAGCCTCTTCGGTCGGCATCTCCAGGCAACTGCCGGCCTGGCTGCCCAGCACGAGACTGCCATCGAGCTGTCCGCCTGTCACGTCAACCTGGCCGCCGCCACGTCCGCCTTGCAGTCCTGCAGAGCTACCACCGCCATATCCCCTCAAAGCGGCCCTGTAACCGTGACGTCCCTCAATGCTCCCGCTTCCTCCACGTTGCCCGGAACTCCCTCCGGATCGATCTGGCGCTGGTGGTGGCTGCCGCTGTCCCTCATCGCCCTTCTTGTCCTCGCGACAGTGGCCAGAAAACACAAGGAGGCGGTTCCCGTAGCGGGCGCGGCTGCCCTGGCGATCGCCGCTCTCGAACACTCCGGCGAACTCGTGAAGATGAACGAGTGGATGTACGACCGTGCGCTCGTTGACCTTTCTCGCCGTCTCGTCCGTCTTGATCGCGCTCTTTCTCGTGGCAGCAATCGCAGACATTCGCCGCCGGCACAGAAAAGCCCTCGAACCAGTCCCTGGCGAACCACTCCCCTCAGAAGGTGCGCTTGCAACCTGGTGGCATCGCCTCTTCGGAAGACCCGCCAAACAAGAAGGGGAAGCAAAGGAAGACTATCTCTCCTCACTCGGCTTCTCTGTCGCGGTCTTGCTCTGGGCCGTCGTCATGGTCGGGTACAAGCTTCCGGAGCCGGAGAAGCCGCCTCCATCAACTCCGGCTGTCGGCAAGCCGCTAAAAAGCAGCGCACTCCCTCCGCTCCGCCGCTTCGGCGAGGGTCAGACTCAGCTCCAGGACGACAACAATCACCAGAACTTGGACCGTTGGACCAACGTCGTCATTGAGGCCACACATCCCGGTGACATGCTCCTCCTGCTCGGGTCAACCGACTGCAAGCCGTTCCGCAAAGGTGGCGATGGCAAAACCAACCCCAGCCTCGCCGCCGATCGCGCGAGAGCGGTCAGGGATTGGCTACTGCCAATCGCCGCTGCCCACGGCGTCGATCTCGACTTCAGCAGCGTCGCCCAGCATGAAAGGTGTCGCGAAGCTGCCGATCTACGCGCCGTCTACCCCTTCCTGATCGAACCCACCGACCCTGCGACATCACGAGCGTCCGAAGCCATACCGTCCTCAGCACCATTCCTCTCGCCCGGACCTGCACTGGCCGAGCCCTCGCCCGGTCGCTGAATCTCGCCCTCGCCGCGTAAACTCTCCCCCATGCGCCCTCTGCTCCTGCACCTCGCGATCCTCGCCCTCGCTCTTTCGCCCAGCGGGTCCGCTCATTCCCAAAAGCTCTCCCCCAAGTGGGAAGAGCTCACCGCCCCCGACTTCGTTCGCGCCATCCATCAGGCGCAGGGTGTCTGCCTTCTCCCCTTCGGCATCATCGAAAAGCACGGCCCGCACCTTCCCCTCGGCACCGATCTCCTGGACGTTCGCTTCGCCGTCAGCAACGCCGCCGAGAAGGAGTACGCCGTCATCTTCCCGGAGTACTACTTCGGACAGATCTTCGAGGCGCAGCAACAACCAGGCACCCTCGCCTACAGCCTCTCTACCCAGCTCACGCTCCTGCAGGAAACCGTCAAGGAGATGGCCCGCAACGGCTGTAAAAAGATCGTCATCGTCAATGGCCACGGCGGGAACGAGAGCCTCCTGCCCCTCTTCGCCCAGGCACAGCTCGCCACCCCGCGCGACTATGTCGTCTACGTCTTCGGCCTGCCTCGCAAGCTGCCCGGCCGACCCGCCCAGAAGACCACCGTCGACATGCACGCAGGCGAAAGCGAAACCTCCGCCATGCTCATCGCCCGTCCTGATCTCGTCCACATGGATCGCGCCGCGACCGAGTCCGGCGCAGACCAGAACCGCCTCAAGCTGCCAGAGTCGGTCTACACCGGCATCTGGTGGTACGCGAAATTTCCCGAGCACTACTCGGGAGAAGGTGCGGCCGGCAACAAGGAGTTGGGAGCCTTCGACCAGAAGTCATGGTCCACACAGATCGCCGAAGCCGTACACGCAATCAAGGCCGATGACCAAAGCCTCAAGCTGCAAAGCGAGTTCTTCGAGAAATCTCAGCATCCTCTCGAAACTCCGCAGTAACCTCTTCGCGCTTAGCTTTCTCGCGTCAGCCCCGCGATCATGTCGCTCCACCTCGGCCAAACCGCACACAACCCCTCCCGCAACCCGGCCTCGTAGTCCTCAAACTCAAACCCCGGGCTCACTGTGCAGCCCAGCAGCGCCCATCGCCCACCCTCGCGCAGTCGCGCGCCCTGCCAGGTCCCACGCGGCACCACAACCTGCGGCCGCTCACCTGCCGCAAGATTCTTTCCGATCACCACCAGCCGGCCCTCCTCACCCTCCGCCAGCTGCAACTGCTCCACCGCGTCGCCCGCATAGTGATGGAAGATCTCATCGCTTTGCAGCCGATGCACCTCGCTGAATGTCCCCGGCTCCAGCAGGTAGTAGATCGCCGTGCCCGTCCACCTCGGGCCGCCGTACCTCGCATCCGCAAACGCGCCTGGGTCCAATCTCTCGCCAGACTCCCACGTCCGCACATACCAACCACCCTCGCGCGGATGCGGCGCAAGTCCCAGCATGTCCTTCACCTCCTCAGCCGTCATCGCCCCTCTCCCTTGATCCGCGCTGGATTGCCCATCACCGTCGCACCCTCCGGCACATCCCGCGTCACCACGCTACCCGCCCCGATCACCGCACCATCACCAACCGTCACCCCTGGCAGCAGGATCGCGCCTCCCCCGATCCACACCTCCTCGCCCACGCGTACCGGCCGCCCACACTCAAGCCCACGCCTGCGCGTCGCGGCATCGCGAGGATGGTCCGCCGCATAGATCTGTACCCCCGGTCCAATCTGGCAGCCGTCCCCAATCAGGATCGGACACACATCCAGAAGCACGCACCCGAAGTTCAGAAAGACCCGCGCCCCCAGCCGTATGTTGTACCCGTAATCACAAAAGAACGGTGCACGAACCTCCGTTCCCGCGCCCACCGCACCCAGCAGCACGCGCAGCGTCCCCCGGTCTCCACTCAGATTGATCCGTTGCAGCATCGCGTCGGCCACGGAACGCTCCGCCACCAGCTCCGCATCGAGCGCGTCGTACAACTCGCCCCGCAGCATCTTCTGCTTCTCCGTCACCTGGATCTCTCCCTCCGCTCACAGATCTCACTCACGCTATTCTGAACCCAATCAACGCAACCAGATCTCGTTCCCAGGTGACCAGCCAAGCATGCGCCATCGCCTCGAGCAGTACTTTGAATTCGCACACCACAACACCACCTGGCGCACCGAGATCCTCGCCGGCCTCACGACCTTTGTCACCATGGCCTACATCATCTTCGTCAATCCGGCCATCCTGTCCAAGACCGGCATGCCCATCGCCGCCGTCACCGCCGCCACCTGCCTCTGCGCTGCCTTCGGCTCCATCCTTATGGGCGCCCTCGCCCGTTATCCCCTCGCACTCGCCCCCGGCATGGGCCTCAACGCCTACTTCACTTACACCGTTTGCCTCAAGATGCACGTACCCTGGCCCACCGCCCTCGGAGCCGTCTTCCTCTCCGGCGTCATCTTTCTCCTGCTCACCTTTGGCGGCATCCGCCAGCTCCTCGTCGCCGCCATCCCGCAGGAGCTCCACGCCGCCGTCGCCGGTGGTGTCGGCCTCTTTATCGCCTTCATCGGCCTCATTGACTCCGGCATCATCGTCAAGGATCCCTCCACCGCCGTCACCCTCGGCAATCTTCACGCTCCCCAGACCGCCCTCGCCCTCTTCGGCCTCCTCCTCATCGCGCTCCTTCAGGTCTTCCGCGTCAAAGCCTCCATCCTCATCGGCATCGCCGGAACCATGCTCACCGGCTTCATCTTCGGACAGGTGCACTGGGCCCCCACCCACTACCGCTTCTCCGATATCGACGCCACCGCCTTCAGGCTCGACATCCCCGCCGCCCTCCACATCGGCGCCTTTGAGATCATCTTCGTCTTCCTCTTCGTCGATCTCTTCGACAACATCGGCACCCTCGTCGCCGTAACCGAGAAGGCCGGCCTCCTCCCCTCCGGAACCGATCCGCACGGCAAAGCTCTTCCCATCCCTCGCCTCTCGAAGATCTTCTTCGCCGACGCCACCTCGACCGTCATCGGCTCACTCGCCGGCACCTCCACCGTGTGCTCTTACATCGAGAGCTCCGCCGGTGTCGCCGCCGGCGGACGCACCGGCGTCACCGCCATCACCACCGGCATCCTCTTCTTCGTCGCCCTCTTTGTCGCTCCCCTCGTCGGGCGCCATCCCCACCTCCGCCACGGCGCCGGCACTCGTCATCGTCGGCGCCCTCATGCTCTCGTCGGTCGGCACCATCGCATGGGACGATCCCCTCATCGCCATCCCCGCCTTCCTTACCCTCGTCACCATCCCCCTCACCTACTCCATCGCCACCGGTCTCTCCTTCGGCATCATCTCCTTCGCCGCGCTTCGCCTCTTCTCCGGCCGGGCCCGTCGGCAGGACTGGCTCCTCTACGTCCTCGCCGCGCTCTTCCTCCTCCGCTTCGCATGGCTCTAGTCAGTCGCGTCTTCAGGTATCGTTCTTACACACCCATGAAGGCCATCACGCTCGCCCTACTCCTCACCCTGCCCCTCTCCGCCCAGACCACCCCTAAACCCGATCCCGCCATGGCCGAGCAGGTCAAGCAGCAGTACCTCCACGCCTGGAACTCCTACAAGCAGTACGCCTGGGGTCACGACGAGCTCAATCCCCTCAGCAAAAAGCCCCACGACTGGTACGGCCCCTCGCTCCACATGACCGAGATCGACGGCCTCGACACCATGCTCCTCATGGGCCTCACCACACAGGCAGACGAAACCCGCGCCGATCTCGACCAGCACCTCTCCTTCGACCAGGACGTCTACGTCAAGACCTTCGAGATCACCATCCGCTGTCTCGGAGGTCTCCTCAGTTCCTACGAGCTCACCAAAGACCCCAAGCTCCTCGCCCTCGCCGAAGACCTTGGCAAGCGCCTCCTCCCGTCCTTCCACTCGCCGACCGGCATACCCTACCAGTTCGTCAATCTCCGCACCGGCAAGACCCGCGGCCCCCATACCAACCCGTCGGAGGCCGCACTCCTCCCCGAGTTCGGCACCCTCTCGAAACTCACCGGCAATCCCATCTACTACGACACCGCTAAGCGCGCCATGACCGGGCTCTGGGCTCAACGCTCTCCCCTCAATCTCCTCGGCAGCACCATCGACGTAGACACCGGCAAGTGGGTCGATTCCACCTCCACCATCGGCAGTGGCACCGATTCTTATTACGAGTACACCCTCAAGTGTTCGATCCTCTTCGGCGATGCAGATATGGCCGCCATCTGGCAGACCAGCAACGCCGCCATCAGCGCACACCTCGCCGAAGACGTTCGCAGCGGCCTCTGGTACGGGCAGGTCGATCTCAACTCAGGCAAGCGCATCTCGCAGCTCTACGGCTCGCTCGACGCCTACTTTCCCGCTGTGCTCGCCCTCTCCGGAGACCTTGATCACGCACAACGGCTCCAACGCTCCAGCTTCCAGATGTGGACTCTCTACGGCATCGAGCCCGAGATGCTCAACTACCCTGATCTCAAGGTCACCGACGGCGCCTATCAGCTGCGTCCCGAGATCATCGAATCCACCTACTATCTCTTCCACCTCACTGGTGATCCGCTCTATCAGCAGATGGGTCACACCTACTTCGACTCACTCGAAAAGTGGTGCCGCACCCCCGCCGCCTACGCCGAGCTCACCGATGTCCGCACCAAGGTCCAGAAGGACGACATGGAAAGCTTCTTCCTTGCCGAAACGCTCAAGTACCTCTACCTGCTCTACGCTCCGCAACAGACCGTCGACTGGAACACCACCGTCTTCAACACCGAAGCCCACCCGCTCCGCATCATGAAATAGTCAACGCACGCCTGACGCGAAACATCGCCTACTTAACGCCGTCTTCCGAAGCCTGGTACGTGATGATCGACTTCAATGTCTCGTAGGGAATCGCCGCCAACGGCAGAAGATGACCGTTCACCGCCAGCAACGGCGTCTGGTCGACGCCCACATCTTCGCCCAGCTTCAACGAGGCATTCACCTTGTCCTTGGTCGCCTGTGTCGCCGCGCAGATGTCCACCGCACCCGGATCGGCTCCGGCCTTGATCACCGCGTTCTTCAGCGTCTCGTCCCCGCTCTCCGCCGTCAGCCCACCCTGCGTCTCGTACACAGCATGGAGATACGTCCAGAAAGCATCAGGCTTCTGCGTCGCAACACACACACCGTCCGCAGCCGCCTTGAATGCAAACGGGTGAATTTCCGTCAGCGGAAAATTCTGATACACCACCCGGGCGTTCGGAAAGTCCTTCACCAGCTGATCCATCGTTCCCTCGGCCTCTTTGCAGTGCGGACACTGCATGTCTGCGAACTCCACCAGCATCAGCTGCTTCCCTGCAGATCCCCGCGCCGGTCCATCGGCCCTGGTCTGCAACATCTGCCGGTTCTCGGCAAACGGGGTCGCCCCAAAGCTCACCACACCATCACCCGCAATCGCATGCTTCCCATCCGGAGTCACAAAGAAGGCCGACGTCTGCACCTTCGCTCCCGGGCTCTTGTCCGAGACATACACAACCACCCGTGCAACATTCGGCGCCTGCGTCGTCTGGATCCCCTCCACACGCCAGATCCGGTTCGCGTCGTATCCCCACAACTGCTTGAGAAATGCATTCACGGTCGCGACCGTTGGCGAAGGAGCCGTGAAGTTCTTCAGGTCGGCGGGTGGAAACGGATCTGGCGTGCCCGTGGGTGCGGGGGAGCTCAGCTCGAGCGGACGCCGTTCGGAACTGGCCGGAGCCGCGCCGTTCGTCTGACCCTGGGCCGGAGCCTGCGTCTGCGCAAGGCCCGTCCCTGTTCCTACCGCACCCAAAGCCAACACCGCCGTCCAAAATGCCATCGTCCGCAAACTAAACCTCGCCTTCGTCATGCCGTGCACAACCCCTCGCCTAAACCTGGACCTTGACCGCAATGGGAAACCTTCGCCCCATCCCGAACGCCTTCTTCGTCACCTTCAACACGGGCGCCGCCTGCTGCCGCTTGTACTCGCTTCGTTCCACCAGCTTCAGCACTGCCCGAACCTGCTCCACATCCACCTTCTGCCGCTCGGCGATCTCCTCGGCTGACAGGTAGTCCTCGACATATGCCTCCAGCATCGGATCGAGCACGTCATAAGGCGGCAGCGAGTCCGTATCCTTCTGCTCCGGCCGCAGCTCCGCCGACGGCGCCTTCTCGATCGTCGCCCGCGGAATCACCTCACGCTCGCGATTCGCGTACTCCGCCAGCCGGTACACCCGCGTCTTCCAAACGTCGCCAATCACCGCCAGCCCGCCCACCATGTCCCCATACAGCGTGCAGTAGCCCGTCGACATCTCGCTCTTGTTGCCGGTCGTCAGCACCAGCGCGCCAAACTTGTTCGATAGCGCCATCAACAGCGCCCCACGGATCCGCGCCTGCAGATTCTCCTCCGCCAGACCAAACGGCGTTCCCGCAAAGAGCGGATCGAGCGCTCGCATATACCCCTGAAAGACGTCATGGATCGTCAGCACCTCGAACCGCACACCGAGATCCGCAGCCAGCCTCCGCGCATCCTCGACCGATCCCGTCGAAGAGTACTCGCTCGGCATCCCCACGCCCATCACGTTCTCCGCCCCCAGCGCCTCCACCGCAATAGCCGCCACCAGCGCCGAATCGATCCCTCCGCTCAGACCCACGAGCGCCTTTGCAAATCCGCACTTCCGAACGTAGTCGCGCGTCCCCAGCACCAGCGCCTCCCACGTCGCCGCAATTTCGTCACGCTCATCCGACTCCCTCGCCACCTCCGCCGGAGCGCTCACCGATGCCGTATCGAACAGCAGCAAGTCTTCCGCAAACGACTTCCCCCGCGCCAGCACCTCGCCCTGGCAGCCCACCACCAGGGAGGTCCCATCAAAAACCAGGCTGTCGTTGCCGCCCACCTGGTTCGTGATCGCCACAATCGCACTATGCCGCTTCGCCAGCGCCCCCAGCATCCGCTCCCGCACGCCGCGCTTGTCGTTCCAGTACGGCGATGCCGAGATGTTCAGAATGATCCTCTGCTCCCCGGCCCGCGTGTCCCAGAGCTTCATCAGCTCCTCGACTGGATCGATCCCGTACCTCCGCTCCTGCCAGAAGCCCTTGTCGTTCCAGGCATCCTCGCAGATCGTGATCGCCAGCCGCTGCCCACGGAACTCCACCAGGCACTGCTCCAGCCCGGGCTCGAAATACCTCTGCTCATCAAACACGTCGTAGAACGGAAGCAGCCGCTTCTGCTGCGTAAACATCACTCGCCCAGCCTCAAGCAGCACGCCGACATTGCGTACGTGCTTGCCTTCCGCTGAACCCGCCGGCATCACCGTCCCGCACAGAATCCCCGGACGCCCCTGCGCCCCGGTCCACTCCGCTAACTGCTGCACCACCTGTTCCGCCCGATCCAGGAAAGCAGCCTTCTCCAGCAGATCCGCCGGTGGATATCCACACACCGAAAGCTCAGGGAAAATCACCAGGGCGGCACCCTGCTCCGCCGCCCGCCCTGCAAACTCAACCATCTTTGCTGCGTTTCCGGTGAAGTCCCCCACCGTAGGGTTGATCTGCGCCAGTGCTATCTTCACTGCTTCAGTCTACCGCCTCCGCACCCTCGCCGCTCCGGGCTACGAGGCGGACGTCTCAAGCGCCAGTTCCGCTCAGGACCACCCCAACCGTTCGCGCCAGGATCTTCATATCCAGCCACAGGCTCCAGTTCTCGACATAAGCTGTGTCGAGCGAGATGTAACTGTCAAACGACGGATCCTGCCGCGCCTCCACCTGCCACAACCCCGTAATCCCCGGGAGCACGTCGAGTCTCCGGAGATGCGACAGATCGTACTGCTCCACCTCGGAGGCGATCGGCGGCCGCGGCCCCACCAGGCTCATATCGCCCCGCAGGACGTTGTAGAACTGCGGCAGCTCGTCCAGCGAATACTTCCGCAGCCTCCGGCCTATCTTGGTCACCCGCGGATCGTTCACAATCTTGAACAAGACGCTCTTGCGCTCGTTCATGTGCTCCAACTGCTCCTGCATCTTGTCCGCGTCTTCCACCATCGTCCGGAACTTGAAGCACACAAACGTCCGTCCCTTGCGCCCGATGCGCTGTGCCCGATACAGGATCGGACCTCGCGAGTCCATCCGGATCGCGATCGCGATCAGCAGCATCAAGGGCGACAGGACCAGCAACGCCAGCAGCGACAGGACAAAGTCAAGCGTCCGCTTCAACAGCACCGCCCCAATCGCAAACTCCCGCCGGTGCAGCGGAATCGTCGGAAACTGGCCGATATATTCGACCGGCGCGTTCCATGCGAGGCCGTCATACAGGTCCGGCACCACGCGGACATCGATCCCCGCCTCGCGAGCCTCCTCCACCAGCCCGATCACCAGCTTCTTCTCCGCCGGCACCGAGAAGAAAATCTCATCGACGAATAACGACCGCGCCACCGCCAGGCAATTCTGTACATCTCCCACCACGTCCGTGTCGCCCGTCTCCGCCTCTCGCGCCGTCAACGCCACAAATCCCTTGAAGCGGAAGCCAAGATGCTGATGCGACTCCAGGTGATTACGAAGCGCATGGCCGACACGGCCGGCTCCGACGATCATCACGTTTCTTGTCTCGATCCCCTCGAGATATCGCCGGTAAACAATCCGCCGCCACAACACGCGCCGGAGACTCAGCATCGTCCCCGTGATCACCACCATCAGCGCCACCGCGATGCGCGAGATGGCGACGTTGTGCATGAGATAGAGCGCACCACACAACAGCAGGCCCGCCGTCAGCGTCCCCTGCACAGTCATCCGGATCTCGTGCAGCCCGCTGCGGTTCTGGATCGGTCCGTACATCCCGTACGACCGCGTGATAAACACCAGGCACACCGCATACCAGACCATGTACCCCACCATGTGCCATCCACTGCGCAGCATGTGAGAAAAGGTCCCCGTGCCGCCCGGAATCACATCCCGGAGCCGTATAGCGATTACCCAGGCGACGAACACGGTCATCGCATCGAGCGAGCTCCAGATCAGGCTCGTCACCGACGGACGCCACAGCCAGCCCGTTCGCCGCGACCGGGAGTGCCTCTCGCTGCCCGTTCGCTTTCGTCCGGAAACAATTACTTGCTGGAGATAATCTGGCGTCGCCACAAGAGGTCCTTCTTCTTCGATCCTATTTCTCTAAGGTGTGTTGGCCCGACACCGATGAGCAGGAGACAAACGGAAGGACCGAGGACCCCCCCGGCACAACCTGACCTCGTTCGCTATGGATGGTTCTCACCAGGTACACCATGCCCGACCCGCAGCTGCCTTTTACATACAACTTTCACGTCATCGCTCTTCCCGGTCTCTTCCAGCATACGTCGGGAACGCCGGGAGCAACAGGCACAAAATTGACGTCCGGAGAGATCGCCGCAGTGATCGAGCTACAAACCCCGGCACCCTCCCTATAGAGGTAGGACCAGGGCATCCAAAGACAGAAACTCCCGCAATACCGGGTCCGCACTCTCTTCCATCTCACGCATCGTCCCGAAGAAGTGGGCCCGGCCCTCGTGAAGAAACACCACCCGGTCCGCCAGCTTCTTCGCAAACCGCATGTCGTGCGTCACAACAATGCTCGTCAAATGCAGCTGCTGCTTTAGTCGCTCGATCAGATCTCCGAGCAGATGCCCCATCAGCGGATCCACCATCGTAGTCGGCTCGTCGTACAGGACAGCCTCCGGCTGACTCGCCAGCGCCCTCGCAATCGCCACCGACCGCTTCATTCCCGTCGACAGGTCGCTCGGAAGCAGACCCTCCATCCCCGCCACACCCACCATCTCCAGCAAACCCTTCACAATCTGGTAGATCTGCTCCTCGGCTAACTCCCCCCGCTCGCGCAGAGGAAACGCCACGTTCTCCCCCACCGTAATGGAATCAAACAGCGCGCCGTTCTGGAAGACCATGGTCACCTTGCGCCGGATCGCCTGCAGCTCCCGTTCCCCAAACCCCGTGATGTCCTCCCCGGCTACCCGGATCTCCCCGGAGTCCGGCTTCAGAAAACCCAGCAGCATCTGCAGCGATACCGACTTGCCCACCCCGCTTCGTCCCAGGATGCAGAGCGTCTCCCCCGCGTTCACAAAGAAACTCACATCCTGGAGCACGACAAACTCACCAAAGGCTTTGGATACACCCTCAAACGCGATATAAGCCCCGGGCTCCTTGCTCCCCTCCTCAACCGGCACCTCGGCCGCCGCAGCCTCATTCTGCTGCGCCGCCTGCTCCATAAACTCCTCAACCGCCGGAGCTACGTCCTCCGAGATCCCTTCCGTCAGCGAAACACTCTCATCGCTGGCATGGTCAGAGGCCCGATCATCATTCGCCTGCACACTCTGGCCACCCTCGCCCGCAGGAGCCGTGCCCCGTTCATCAAGGGCTCCGCTTGCAGCCTCCCGGGCACCCTGCACTTCCTGCTCATCAGGCATCGTTTCCAAACCTCGCTCCCCTATTCTCCCATCTCACAACGTCGACCCCGCGTCCGATCGCGGACGCAAGACCCGCTCCGCCGCGGCAAACTCCTCGGGCGTATTCAGATTCGCGAACCACATCTCCCGCTCCCGCCATTCGTTCGCATCCGGCAGCCAGCCTGGCCACACTGCTCCCTCACCCAGAGCTGTCGAGATCTCCGACTGCCGCAGCCCCGCCCGCTTTCTCCCACACGCCTCGAGCAGCGGTCGAACCTTGTACTCGCCCCGCTCGATTGCCCCCGCGAACTCCTCCCAACAGTCGCCCGCAACGAGGCTTACCAGCGGCTGAGCCTGCCCGTCCACAGCCGCGAAGCAGACTCCGCTCCCAGCTCGCTTCCAATCCCCGAGCAGCCCCGCCAGCAGCCCGCTCGGCAGCAGCGGCATATCCACCGGCAGAAACGCAGCTCGGCCCCGCCCCACATCCTTCAGCGCCGCCGCCATACCGCCAATCGGTCCGCACCCAGGGCGAAGGTCCCCAAGCACCCTCAACCCACCCGGCACACTCCGGCGATCCCCCACAACCACTACCTCGCTACAAAGCCCGTCAAGCTTTGCAACAGCGATCTCCAGGAGCGTCCGCCCTCCCAGCCGAAGCTCAGCCTTGTCCACACCCATCCGCGAGCTGCGCCCCCCTGCCAGGACGTAACCGCGAACCTCCCCTTCGTCACAAGCCGCCAACACGTGTCAGAAACCCGATCACCGACTCGATCCCGCGGTGAAAGTTCGGCAGATGAAACTTCTCGTTGGGCGCATGGAGGTTATCATCCGGCAATCCAAACCCCATCAGCACGGTCGGAGTCCTTAGCTCGCGCACGAAGTCCCCCACAATCGGAATCGACCCGCCACCCCGCACAAACACCGTCTCCTTGCCCCAGACCTCGCGCATCGCCTCCGTCGCCGCCCGGACGTACTCGTTATCCGTACTCACCACAATCGGATCTCCCGAGTGAATCAATCTCACCTCCACCGTGACACCCTTCGGCGCGATCGTCCCCACATAATCCTTCAAACGCGCAAACGTCTCAGCGGGCGTCATCTCCGGCACCAGTCGCAGACTCACCTTGGCCGTCGCCTTGGCCGGGATCACCGTCTTCGCACCCGCCCCCGTAAACCCGCCCGGCATCCCATGCACGTCCAGCGTCGGCCGGGCCCACGTTCGCTCCAGCACGCTGAACCCCGGCTCGCCCGTCAGCTCCTTCGACCCAACCTCCGCCTCCCGATACTCCTCCTCATCAAACGGGAGCGCCTTCCACGCACTCAGCTCGTCAGCCGTCGGCGCCTGCACCTTTTCATAGATCCCGGGCACCAGGATCCGCCCGTCCGCGTCCTTCAACCCCGCAATGATCTGTGCCAGCGCCACAAACGGATTCGGCGCCGCGCCCCCATACATCCCACTGTGGAGGTCCGTCCGCGCACCCCGCACCTCGATCTCCGTGTAGATCATCCCGCGCAGCCCCACACACAACGTCGGCAGCTCCGGCGCAAACATCTCCGTGTCGCTCACCAGCGCGACATCTGCCTTGAGAGCCTCTCCATGCTCCCGCACATACCGCGCAATTCCCTCGCCGCCAACCTCCTCCTCGCCCTCAAGGATCACCCGCACATTCACCGGCAGCTCCCCACCGCCAGCCGTCATCAGGCACTCAAGCGCCTTCACATGCATCCACATCTGTCCTTTATCGTCCACCGCACCGCGCGCATAGAGGTTGCCATCCCGCTCTGTCGGCTCGAACGGCGGCGACCTCCACTCCTCGAGCGGCTCCGCCGGCTGCACATCGTAGTGCCCGTAGCAGAGCACCGTCGGCGCACCCTCCTTCTTCAGCCACTCCGCATACACCAGCGGGTGCCCGATCCGCGCCGGCACCAGCCTCGCCGGGCCATCCGCCCCCGCCACCATGCTCTCCGTCTCCGACGTCTCAATCAGCCGGACGTTCTCCATCCCCAACCGCCGCAGCTCGTCCGCGCAAAACTCAGCCGCCCGCCGCACATCGCCCACCCGCGCCGGATCCGTCGAGATCGAAGGAATTCGCAGCAGCGCCTTCAGCTCCTCGACAAATCTCGCGCCGTTCTCCCGCGCAAATGCCACCGCCTCTGTCCCGACCTCTGTCATCGCTTATGCCCCTCTTAGATCTTCTTCTACAGCTCGACACTGCCCACCGTCAGGCCGACACTGAGTATATGAAAGAGCAGTCAATCCCCGCACGCGCCGGACAAACAGCGCAGACCTGGAACACCTCCGCCTACGCGGCCAACGGACGATTTGTCGCCGACCTGGCCACCGGGGTCGTCGATCTCCTCGCTCCGAAGCCCGGCGAACACATCCTCGATATCGGCTGCGGAGACGGTGCGCTCACAGAGCGCCTCGCCGCTACCGGCGCCACACTCACGGGCATCGACGCCTCTGACTCCATGATCCGCGCCGCGCGCGAGCGCAACCTTGACGTCCACCAGATCTCCGCCACCGCGCTCACCTTCGAACAGATCTTCGATGCAGCGTTCTCAAATGCCGCCCTCCACTGGATCCCCGAGGGAGATCAGCCCCTCGCCCTCGCGCGCATCTTCGCCTCGCTCAAACCCGGCGCCCGATTCGTCGCGGAGATGGGCGGCCAAGGCAACATCGCCGCTATCCGTGTCGCTCTCTCCTCCACCCTCGCCAGCTTCGGCATCGAGGCCGAGCATGCCGCCGCATCCTTCTACCCATCCCCCGCGCAATACACCAGCTTCCTCCAGCAAGCCGGCTTTGAGGTCCAGGTCATCGACCTCATCCCCCGCCCCACCCCTCTCCCCGGAGGCCCCGACGGGATGAAGACCTGGCTCAACACCTTTCGCAACGGCGTCCTCGATCAACTTCCCGCAACCGACCGCCAGTTAGTCGTCGATAGCACCGTCGACCTCCTCCGGCCTGTCCTCTCCGACCGAGGCCAGGACTGGACCGCCGACTACGTCCGCCTTCGTTTCCTCGCCCGACGCCCCAGATAAGGAGAGGATCTACTTCCGAAACTCCACCGTCACAATCGTCGCCACCTCGACCGGCGTGCCATTCACCAGGTATGGCCGGTACCTCCACGTCCGCACCGCATCCTTAGCCGCACCCCGCAAGATGTAGTGTCCGGAGACCACCCGCACATTCTGAACACGTCCCTTCTTCGAGATGATCGCCTGCATCACCACCTCCCCTTGCACGTGGAACAGGCCCGCGATCCCCTTCGGATACGCAGGCTTGGTCGAATACAGGAGATTGCCCGCCATCACCCCGGAAGACACGTTGATCCGACGACTCGCGGGCGACGGTCCAACCCGCACGGAGCCCGTCGTATCCGCCGGCGCAATCTCCGGTTCCGTCCTGTCACTCGGCCGGGGAGCGCTCGTCAAGGGTGACCCCGCAACGTCCGTGCCCGGACTCGCTGGACCCGCGCTCGGAATGGAGGCGGGCGCAACGCTCTCGGAGAGGTCTTCCCGATCCTCCGGCGCGCCAACCGGCTCCTGGGCGGAGGACGCCCGAACACCCTGCTCCACCACACGCCCCGTATCCGCCGCGTCCCTGCTTCTCGCCGACCTCGCCGGCACACTCTGTCCGAAAGGCTCCGTCGATGCCAGCGGTATATCCGCGGACCCCTTCGGCCGCCTGTCGACTGAAGCCGTCAAAGCCGGTGTTTCCATCATCCGGCGACACTAGCGCACTCGATCGCGATCGTCCCCGGAAACTCACACTCGCAAGCACCGCCAATACCAGCGCTGCCGCCACTGCGAGGGGCATCCAGCGCCGCCGCACAAAGGCCAGCATCTCCGCCTTATCCCAGGGCTTCTCTTCGTCAGACGCAACCGGCACGGCGTGCGGAGCTCGCCTCCGCTCCACCGGAAGTCCCTGTGCCTTCCTTCTCCGTTCAGTCGTCGTACCCGGCGGCGAAGCAGGATCGTGAAATCCCGGAGCCTCGCGGAACCCCGTCGGAGAATCCTGGACTCCAGACACATCCTCGGCCTCAGCCCTTGGCTGGGTGGCGTCGCCCGTCGGAGGCCGATCCCCCACACCCCGTATCTCATCCAGCCGCGGCTCCATCCGGCTGATCCTCTGCTCGATCGAATCCAGGAAGTGCTTCACCTCAAGCGAGTTCATCTCCAGCCGTGCCAAGGACTGGTTGAACTCCTTAGAACCTCCCCCGTCCGAACCGCCCTCCGGAGCTACAGAACCCTCGCCATCCACCGTCACACGCTCTGCTGGCGTGAAACGCTGGGCTGCTTGCGCCTCCGGGACCGTCTCGCCCGCATGGGAGCCCCGGGCCATCCGGTCCATGGAATCCTCCTGGCGTCCGACCGCTTCGGGTCTCGCCTGACCTGTGGTCCCCGCCACAGAGTCATCCGCAACGCGCTCAGAACCGATCAATTGAGACTCCCGGATAGAGGTTGCCCAACACAGTCACCCTTAACTCGGGGACCTCTGCGTTCGATGCCACTGTCGGGAGCGAAGTCTACCTCCTTGGCCGCCCCAAACCTAAATTCTCCTGTTGACGCGCAGCAATCGCCCCTAGCTGAAGCCCAGCACAGGATGGGGCACATAGGCCTCCTCAAGCCGACCTATCTCCTCTTGATTCAATCGGATATCCAAAGCCCTCAACGCGTCCTCGAGGTGGTGCGGCTTCGAGGCACCTACAATCGGCGACGTCACCACCGGCTTCCCAAGCATCCAGGCCAGCGCCAGCGAGGCCATCGGCACGCCCTTCTCCTTCGCCATCGCCTCCAGGCCGTTCACCACCTCCCGGTCCGAGTCCTCGGTTCCTCCGTAAAGTGTCTTCTGGAACTTGTCCGTCTCCGACCGGTTCGTCGCCTCCGACTTCCACGGACGTGCTAGCCGCCCCCGTGCCAGCGGACTCCACGGCAGAACCCCAATACCCTCCTCCGCGCACAGCCCCATCATCTCCCGCTCCTCCTCCCGGTAAAGGAGGTTGTAGTGGTTCTGCATCGAAACAAACCGCGTCCACCCATGCCGATCCGCCAGGTACAGCGCCTTGGCAAACTGCCAGGAGAACATCGACGACGCCCCGATGTACCGCACCTTCCCCGCCTTCACCACGTCGTGCAAGGCCTCCAGCGTCTCCTCAATCGGCGTCTCGTAATCCCACCGGTGAATCTGGTAAAGGTCCACGTAGTCCGTCTCCAGCCGCCGCAGACTCTGATCGAGCTCAAACAGGATCTCTTTGCGCGACAGCCCACGCCCGTTCGGCCCCTCGCGCATCACCCCATGGACCTTGGTCGCCACCACGACGTCCTCCCGGCGTACATGAGCCTTCACAAACCGGCCCAGCACCTCCTCGCTCGCCCCGCTCGAGTACACATTCGCCGTATCGAAGAAATTGATCCCCGCATCGAGCGCCTGCCGAAAGAAGGGCTGTGTCTCTTCCTCCGTTAGGGTCCACGCATGCCGTCCCGCGGTCAGCGTCTCGCCTTCAGGAGCCTTCCCGTACGTCATGCAGCCAAGGCACAACCGCGATACCTTCAACCCCGTCCTGCCCAGATTCACATACTCCATCAGAAACTCCCTCCAGACTCTTCTCCTCTGATGCAAAGAGCTCGGCTCCCCACCGCTGTACCTCCTCTTCCGTCCAGGCGGGCATCCCAGCTTGCATGCATGCGCCCGCAATCCAGTTCACCGGCCCGAGCCACAGCCTGGAGATCTTCGGTGTCCGGCTCCTCGGCATCGACGCACAGAACGCCCGCAAACTCCTCATCACCGCCGTCTTTCTCTGCTTCATCTACCTGCTCAGCAAGGCCCTCCGCACCATCTCTCATCGTTTCGGCGGAAGAAAGCGCAAGTCAGCCTTCTGGGCCCGGCAGGGCATCAGCCTCATCACCTTCATCCTCGGAGTCCTGGGCCTCGTCTCCGTCTGGTTCGATAATCCCGCCCGGCTTGCCACCGGTGTCGGTCTGCTCGGTGCCGGCTTGGCCTTTGCTCTCCAAAAGGTCGTCACCAGCTTCGCCGGATACTTCGTCATCTTGCGCGGAAAGACCTTCAACGTCGGCGACCGAATCACCATGGGCGATGTCCGCGGCGACGTCATCGCGCTCAATTTCATCCAGACCGTCATCATGGAGATGGGCGAGCCGCCCAGCGTTCAAAACGAAGATCCCGGCATGTGGGTCCAGAGCCGCCAGTACTCCGGACGCATCGTCACCGTCTCAAACGCCACCATCTTCGATAAACCCGTCTATAACTACACCCGCGACTTCCCCTACATCTGGGAGGAGATGCATCTCCCCATCTCTTACAAAGACGACCGCACCCGCGCCGAACAGATCCTCCTCGACGCCGCGGGGAAGCAGACGGTCAAGATCTCCGAACTCGCCGAGCCCGCGCTCGACATCCTTAAGCGCCGCTTCTTCATCGAAGACGCCGACATCAAACCTCGCGTCTTCTACCGCCTTACCGATAACTGGGTCGAACTCACCGTGCGCTTCCTTTGCAAAGACCACGACGTCCGCGGCCTCAAAGACCGCATGAGCCGCGACATCCTCTCCGCGCTCGAGCAGGCAGGCATCGGCATCGCCTCCGGAACTTACGAGATCGTTGGCCTCCCTCCCGTCAAAGTAGAGCTCCAGAAGTAGAGTCACAGCCGCGCGTCGACTAACAACTAACCTGCCGCCAACTCACTTCCATCACGCCCACAAAACTTTTTCGTGTCTCTGGAATATCCGCCACACACCCCGGAATCCTCCGAGGAAGAACGCATCCGATTGGAGGTAGCAGGAAGCGGAGTGCGCTGCAGGTATCGACCCGAACGCCACCCGCCCCGTATACCACCAGCGCGCTTTGCACGCACAACCAAGGACAGAGGCTCTCATGAACGAAACGCAAACATCATCCGGCACCATCGCCGGCTATTTCGAGAACCACTCCGACGCCGAGCGCGCTATTCAGGAACTGCGCGACGCCGGCTTCACCTCCGCACATATTGGCGTTGCACACAGCGGATCAAGCGCGGCCTCCGGAACCACGTCAGGCTCCAGCTACAACTCGGTCTCCGACCCCACCTCAGGCTCGGACTACAACTCCACCTCTGGCTCCAGCTCCTCCACCACCACCACAGGAAATGTTGGCCAGAAGGCCGAGGGCGTCTGGGATCGCGTCAAGAACTTCTTCGAAGGCGACCCAGAACCCTACGCGGATGAGCGCAGCCAGGGTGATCTCGCCAACCGCGAAGTCACGGCCAACCCCGCCGACAGCTACGGCTCGTCCCAGGGCTACGGCTCCTCCGACCTCCACGGAACGCTCTCCAATCTCTCCGTCCCCGAAGACCGGTCCCGCTACCTCGGCCACCGCTTCGGCTCCGGCCAGGATGGCGCAGTCGTCACCGTCAACGCAGGTACACGCGCCTCGGAAGCCGAAACCATCCTCCGCCGCTGCGGCGCCGATCTCGGTGAAAATGCCGGCAGCTACGACTACTCCGCCGCCCAGACCAACAACACCGAGGGCGCCCAGAACATCCAGCTGCTCGGTGAGATCCTCCGTGTCCAGAAGGAGCGCGTCAGCCGCGGCGAGGTCACCATCCGTAAAGAGGTGATCACCGAGAATCAGACCGTTCAGGTCCCTGTCACCCGCGAGGAGCTCGTCATCGAGCGCCACGCCGTGGACGGCAACACCCCCGCAACCGGCAACATCGGCGACACCGGAACCATCCGCATCCCGCTCACCGAGGAGACCGCCTCGATCGACAAGTCAACCGTCGTTCGTGAAGAGGTCGCCGTCGGCAAGAAGCCGGTGCAGGAGGTCCGCGACCTCTCCGGCGAGGTCCGCCACGAGGAGCTCGTTGTCGACGACGCCACCAGGGACGTCAGCACCACCGGCCGCGACCGGTAGCCCCCTCCCCAAAGCTGAACTGAACAATCAGCTCCACCAGGAAAGGCGCCGCCCACAGCGGCGCCTTTCCCTTTTGCCCCCCTCCCAAACATCCGAACGCCATCCAGCCCATCCCGTCTTGGGGGAATAACCCAAGGGTCGTACTCCCGCGCGCAAACTCCGGACAGCACACGCCCATACCTTCGCGTAACATAGAAGAGGCCCGTCCGTCGAACATCCGTCCATGCGCCTTCGCTACTCCCAGTTCGTCTTTCTCCTCCTGCTCGTCTGCTCGGTGCAGAATCCGCAGGACTATGCGCAAAGCCCGACGGCTGGTCCAGCCTTCGGTCGGACAAGCCTTGAGTCGCAGCACAGCGAGACCGACCCGTCCGTCGCTCGACGGAGTCGCTCCAGGAGCCTGCCGGCCCGCCTGTCCGCTCCCGAAACCAGCCTCGACCCAGCATCCCGCCGTGTGCACAGCACACCCTGGGAGATGCGCCGCCCCGCCCTGGCATCCGCGGCCATCGCCAGCTTCACCGGATATCTCCGGGCCTGAGACCTTCCTCCCCTCCCCCCAGGCTCGGCCCCTGGGAAGCTCCTCGAAGCTTCCAGGCTGACCGCCCCCTCTCTCACCCGCGTCTGCCGCGCCCCCCAAAAAGGATTCCGTCTTGCTCAACAAAGCCATCGCCAAGGTCTTCGGTACCAGCAACGAACGCGCCATCAAGCGCCTTCTCCCTACCGTCGCCCAGATCAACGCACTCGAGCCCACCATCCAGGCCCTCTCCGACGAGCAGCTCCGCGACAAAACCGCCGAGTTCCGCGCCCGCATCGACGAGGCCCGCTCCAAGGTAAACATCCCCTCCGACCCCATCGAGGCCCGTTCCACCGAAGTCCTCGACGCCGTCTACGCCGCCGAAAAGGCAGCCCTCGACGCCATCATGCCCGAGGCCTTCGCCGTCGTCCGCGAAGCCTCCCGCCGCGCCGTCTCCATGCGCCACTTCGACGTCCAGCTCATAGGCGGCATGGTCCTCCACTCGGGCAAAATCGCCGAAATGAAGACCGGCGAAGGCAAAACCCTCGTCGCCACCCTTCCCTGCTACCTCAACGCCCTCGCCGGCCGGGGCGTCCATGTCGTCACCGTCAACGACTACCTCGCCAAGCGCGACGCCGAGTGGATGGGCAAGATCTACGGCTTCCTCGGACTCTCCGTCGGCGTCATCGTCCACGACCTCTCCGACGAGCAGCGCCGCGAGGCCTACGGCTCCGACATCACCTACGGCACCAACAATGAGTTCGGCTTCGACTACCTCCGCGACAACATGAAGTTCGAGCTCGCCGACCAGGTCCAGCGCGGCCATTACTACTGCATCGTCGACGAGGTAGACTCAATCCTCATCGACGAGGCCCGTACCCCCCTCATCATCTCCGGTCCCACCGACCAGACCACCGACAAGTACGCCCGCGTCAACCTCATCATCCCCAATCTCGAGCAGGGCGAGCTCATCGAGACTCTCGAAGAAAAGACCTGGTCCGGAGACTTCGTCATCGACGAAAAGGCGCGAGCCATCACCGTCACCGACGAGGGCTGGGAGAAGATCGAAAAACTCCTCGGCATCGGCAATATCGCCGACCCCGAAAACTGGGACCTCAAGCACCACGTCGAGGTCGCCATCAAGGCCCACAACCTCTACAAGCGCGACGTCGAGTATGTCGTCAAAGAGGGCGAGGTCATCATCGTCGACGAGTTCACCGGCCGCCTCATGCCCGGTCGTCGCTGGTCCGATGGCCTCCATCAGGCCGTCGAAGCCAAGGAAGGCGTCTCCATCCGCAAGGAAGATCAGACCCTCGCCACCATCACCTTCCAGAACTACTTCCGCATGTACAAAAAGCTCTCGGGTATGACCGGCACCGCCGAAACCGAGGCCGCCGAGTTCGACAAGATCTACAAGCTCGACATCACCGTCATCCCCACCAATCGCCAGATGCTCCGCATCGAGAACCAGGACGTCGTCTTCCGCACCGCCAAGGAGAAGTACTTCGCCGTCGCCGACGAGATCTCCCGCCTCCACGACCTCAAGCAGCCTGTCCTCGTAGGCACCACCTCCATCGAAAAGTCCGAGCTCCTCTCCGAAATCCTCAAACGCAAGGGCGTTCGTCACGTCGTCCTCAACGCCAAGTTTCACGAAAAGGAAGCCGAAATCGTCGCTCAGGCCGGCCGCCTCGGCATGGTCACCATCGCCACCAACATGGCCGGCCGCGGCACCGACATCCTCCTCGGCGGCAACTCCGACTTCATGGCCCGCCAGGATCTCGTCCGCAAGTCGCAGGCCCGAGCCGTCTCAGCGGCCGAGGGCTCCATCCAGCCCGTCGCTGGCCCCGGCATGTTCCGCTTCTACTACTCCGGGCAGGAGTTCGAAACCACCCAGGCCAACTGGGACGCCGCCGTCGCCTCGCACGAGGCTGCCGCAAAATCCGAGCACGACGCCGTCGTCGCCGCCGGTGGTCTCCACATCCTCGGCACCGAACGGCACGAGAGCCGCCGCGTCGATAACCAGCTCCGCGGCCGCGCTGGCCGTCAGGGCGACCCCGGTGCCTCCCGCTTCTATCTCTCGCTCGAAGACGACCTCATGCGCATCTTCGCCCGCGAGTGGGTCTCCACCCTCCTCCAGCGCCTCGGCATGGAGGAAGGCGTCCCCATCGAGAGCGGCATGATCTCCCGCCGCATCGAGTCCGCCCAGAAGGCCGTCGAATCCCAGAACTTCGAATCCCGCAAGCACGTCCTCGAGTACGACGACGTCATGAACAAGCAGCGCGAAGCCGTCTACGGCCTCCGCCGACAGCTCATGGAAGGCGTCGACCAGAAGCAGCTCATCACCGACGACTACCTGTCCACCATCCTGTCCAACATCCTCGACGAGTTCGCCCCCGAAAAGGCCCATGCCGACGAGTGGAAGACACCCGAGCTCTTCAACGCGGTCTTCGACATCTTCGGCGCACACCTTGAGAACGAAGTCGACCCAACCAGCCTCAGTCGGCACGATCTCGGAGAGACCCTCTTCGAGAAACTCCAGGCCCGCTACACCATGAAGGAGGCCATCCTCGGCGCGCCCACCATGCGCTACCACGAGCGCATCGTCATGCTCTCCGTACTCGACGGCCTCTGGAAGGATCACCTCCTCTCCATGGATCACCTCAAGGAAGGCATCGGCCTTCGCGGCTACGCCCAGCAGGACCCGCTCGTCGCCTATAAGAAGGAGTCCTTCGAGATGTTCGAGGCCATGATGATGCGCTTCCAGGAAGACACCACGCGTCACCTCTTCCGTATGCAGATCATCGGCCCCGATGGCACACCCATCGAGACTCCCGAGCAGTTCCAGCAGATCCAGGCACAGCAGGCCCAGCTCCAGGCCCAGCAGCAGGCCCTTCTTCAGGCGCAGCAGCAGTTCCAGCACCCGCCCGTCATCGATCCCGGCACGCAGCCCGAGACCCGGCCCGGCAACCAACCCTCGCTTCCGGTAACGCCGCCCAACGCACCCGGGAAACCCGAGCAGCTCCCCCCGCTCCAACAAAAGCCGAAGCCCACCCGCTCCACCGCGCCTTCCACCACCATCGACGCGCTCGAGCGTGAGTTCGAACGCAAAAAGCAGCGTGAACTCGATCAGGCCCGAGCCGCAGGTTCGTCGAACGGCTCCTCCAATGGCCACGGTCCCAGGGTCATAGGCGAAAAGGTCGGCCGCAACGATCCGTGTCCATGCGGCTCCGGCAAGAAGTTCAAGAAATGCCACGGAGTAGAAGCCTGACCCCGGGCCGCTTGACCGGATTGCCCCCGACACCCACCACCATTCATCTCTTGGCGCGCGCACACTCCCCAACCAGGCTGCGCCCCTAGGTTCCTGCGCCCTTCTCTAAATCATCCAGAAGAAGCTTCGCCTTCGTCGCCAGTGTCTTCGCCCCCCCGGCATCCCCGCCCTTCAGCGCCTGCTGCGCCTGCCTCTGGAAGTTCCGGACGTTGCTCACCAGCGCCGCCTGTGTGCGCTGGGTCTCGCTCGGGAGTGCGACGATCCGTTTCTCATTCGCCGCAATCAGATCCGACGCCTCCTGTTGTGCCTTCGGATCAAGATCTCCCCCGGGCGTCAGCTCGCCAATCACACTCGCAGCAGCCTCGGACGAAGGCGTAGCAGCCGCAACCTGCTGCGCTGCTGGAGCCGGTGGAGGGGTCGTCACCGTATCCCCCGCCGCGGTCGATGAAACGGCCGGCTTCGGGGGATGACGCCTCTGCCTCTTCGGCGCAGTCGCGCCCTCCGCAACCGGCACCGGCGGCAGATCCTCATCGTCATCGTCCGACTCGATAACCGGATCTTCCATCGGAGGTATCTGCGCGAGTTCCACTGGCTGAAAGGGTGGCAGCACCAGCGGATGCGCCTTCGGGTGATGCAAACTGCACCCGCTCAGGGCAAGTAGCAGCAGCGCCGCCGGCGCCAGCCTAAATCTCGCGTCTGCCCGCTTCGTTCTCAAACGCGCTCCCCTGCCATGCGGCTCGTTCTCCCGATCGTCCCAGAGTTCTTGCGCGGATCGCTCCCTGCTGCAGATATGGGCAGCCTCAGGGTAAACGTTGTTCCCCGATCCGGAGATCCCACTTCCGTAGAGGAGCGGACCTCCATCGCACCACCATGCATCTGCAGAATCCGGTAGGTCATCGCCAGACCGATTCCACTTCCCTTTGGCTTTGTCGTGAAGTACAGGTCGAAGATACGCGGAAGCAGCTCCTCCGGTATACCAGCACCGGAGTCCACCACCTGGAACACCGCGAAGTGGTGCTCCCGCCGCACCGAGATCCCCATCTTGCCACCCGCAGGCATCGCCTGCATCCCGTTCAAGACCAGGTTCAGCAGCGCCTGCTGCATCAGCCCCGCGTCGATCCTCGCCATCACCGGATCCCGCGGTACATCGATCAGCAGCTCGACCCCGTTCTCTTCCATCTCCGCCCCGGTCAGCTCCACCACGGCCTCAACCAGGTCGCGCACATCGCGATCCGAAAGGTGCAGCTCCATTGGCCGGGAAAAGTCAGCCAGCGTCTGCACCACCCGGTCAAGCCGCTGCATCTCTCCCGCCAGGATCTCCACATGCCTCTGCGCGCCATTCATCGTGCCCGCATCGACGCTCGCCAGCTTGCTCTTTAGCAGCTCCAGGTGCACGACCATCGCGTTGATCGGATTCTTCACCTCGTGCCCAACCCCGGCAGTCAACCTCCCCACCGCCGCCAGCCTGCGTGATACCTCGAGCTCCTGCTCCAGCTGAGCCGCCGACTCCACATCCCGCAGCGTCACCAGCGTTCCCATCGCCTGACCGGTGCCCGTCCCGTCATGGATCCGGTCCAGCGAGAACTGCACCTCGCGCCCATCCTCCAGGCGTACGCTCTTCCCGCTCACCTGTTGCCCCGCGTCAAACGCCACCAGCACCGATCGACCCAGCACCGTCGACCCGTCAAAGATCTCCCGGACGTCGCTGCCCACCAGCTCGCTCTCGGGCTTGTCCAGGAAATGCGCGGCCGCATCGGAAGCCATCGCCGCGCGCCCATCTTCCGTAAACAGCAACACCCCATCCCGAAGCGTATCCAGCATCTTGTCTAGATTGGTCCGCAGCGCCGTGTAGCCCGCCTCTGCGGTTCGCATCTGCTCGCCCAGCCGGTCGATCGACCGCGCCACCCGGACCACCGCGTCCGGCTTCGTCCGCTCGGTCTCCGTCTCGGCCCTCACCGCCTCCGCTGCGTCCGCCACTCCCAGGTGCTCCAGCTGCTTGCTGATCTGCTCGATCGGATTCAGAGCCAGGTTCGCCAACAGCGCCGCCGCAATCATCGATGTCAGCCCCGCCATCGCTGCAAACAAAAGCGCCGTCCGCAGCCACGGCTCGTAGGAAGCGCGCAGAAATGTCGACCTGACCCCGAGATGCACAATCAGAAACGGCGTCTTGTCCCTTTGAATCGACTCCGATAGCTCCAGCACGCGCGGTCCGCCAAACAGCTCCCGCGTTTGAAGCCAAACACTGCCCTGCTTCACCCGCGACAGCCCCGGCCGCATCGGCGCCTTCTGCCCCACAGCATCGGGATCGGTGCTCACCAGCGTCACTCCCGCCGCATCCGTCACACTCACGTCCTGCACCGTCGGCGAGTAGCGGACGATCGCATTCATCAGGTGCAGCAGCGAATCATTGTTATGGAGAGCCGCCTCCACCGATACCCGCAGAGCAGCGTCGCTCTTGTCCACCGGCGGATTCGCCCGCAGCCCCGTCTCCAGCGCCTGCAGCGTCACCAGCACCAGCTGATGCGCCAGTACCTCGGTCGCCGAGGTCGTCTGCTCGATCCGCTGCCGAAGCAGTTCGCTCACAAACACCGTCGACATCACCAGCACAATCGCAAAAGTCAGCGCCGTCGCCGACAGCACCAGCTTCGTCTTCAGCCGCATCTACTCCGCCCCGTTTGTCGATCCGTTTCCCGACGCGCCGCCTGCTGCGTTCTGGTGATACTCCTTCAACTTGTTCTGCAGCGTCTTCGAGCTGATCCCCAGGATCTCCGCCGCCTTGGTCTTGTTGTTGTGCGTTGAGTTCAGCGTCTTCAGAATCAGCTGCCGCTCCGCCTCATCCACCGTCGTGCCTACCTCCACACGCACCGTGTTCTCTTCCTTGCGGAAACGCTCCGCCTCACTGATCGAGTCGCCGCCCATCACCACACCGCCCACGGCCGCCGATCGCGACCGGCCCGTCGGTGGCGGCGCAAATCCAGGCTCGCCAAAGTGCGGCGGAAGATGCTCCACCCCAAGCAGGCCGCCGCCCGCCAGGATCGTCGCCCGTTCAATCGTATTGCGCAGCTCGCGTACATTGCCCGGCCACCGGTACGACTTCAACCGGTCCAGCAGCGCCGGCTCAATTCCCGTCACCGCACAGCTATGCCGGGTATTCATCTCCGCCACCATCCGGTCCGCAATCGACCCAACGTCGCTCAGATGATCGCGCAAGGGAGGCATCTGGATCGAAAACACATTCAAGCGGTAGTACAGGTCACCCCGCAGCTCCCCCTCCGCCACCGCCTTCTCAGGATCCTTATTCGTCGCGGCAATCACCCGCACATCCACCGGCGTCTCCGCCTTCGATCCCAGCCGGCGCAGTCTCCTATCCTCAAGCACCCGAAGCAGCTTCGCCTGGGTCGCCGCGGGCATCTCGCCAATCTCGTCCAGCAGCAGCGTCCCTTCCTCTGCAAGCTCGAAGCATCCCGCTCGCCGCTCAATCGCACCCGTAAACGCGCCCCTCTCGTGACCGAAGATCTCACTCTCGATCAGCGTCTCCGGGATGGCCGCACAGTTCACCGCCACAAACGGCTTGTTTCTCCGCGAGCTCAGGTCATGGAGAATCCGCGCGACCAGCTCCTTGCCCGTCCCGCTCTCACCCGTCACCAGCACGCTCACGTTGGAAGGCGCCACGCGCTCGATCAGTTGATAGATCGCCCGCATCTGCGGCGATGACCCCACCAGCGGCCCCAGCGATCCCGTCTCGCGAACCTGCTTGCGCGTCTCCTCGATCGTCTCCTCTTCGGCCGGAGACATCTGCCGGCTCGCATTCTGCAGGATCGCCCGCAGCCGCGTCGGGTCCACCGGCTTCGGGAGATAGTCAAACGCCCCCATCCGCATCGCTTCAACGGCGCTCTCAATCGATCCCTGGGCCGTCAGCATCACCACCGCGATCCGCTGCGGCAGATCCCCCAGGCGGCTCAGCAGCTCCATCCCATCCATCCGCGGCATCTTCAGATCGGTCACCACGATCGACGGCGACCACTGCTGCACCCGCTCCAGACCCTCCTGCCCATCAGCCGCACCCTCGGCCCGGTACCCCCAGCTCTCAACAAGTTCGGTCAGCCCCGTCCGGGCATGGACCTCGTCTTCGACAATCAACACCTTTTCCAAAGCCACATCCATCCCTTCAGTCGCACAAGCCCCTGCCGTTCTCTTGATCCGCACCGGGGAGACTCTTTAGTGTACGACCTGCGGGCTCACAATTCGTTATCCTCTTCGTATGCTGCCCCCTGAAATCTCGGTTGATACCCTCGCGAAGCTGCTCAAAGAGCAAAACCCGCCCCTGCTCCTCGATGTCCGCGAGCCTTGGGAGACGCAAACCGCCTCTCTTCCCGGCGCAACCCTCATCCCCATGGGGGACATCCCCTCCCGCGCCCACCAGGAGCTCGACCCCGACCAGCCGATGGTCGTCCTCTGCCACCACGGCGCCCGCTCGCTCAATGTCACCATGTGGCTCCGTGCCCAGGGCTTCGACCACGCTCAGTCACTGGCAGGTGGCATCGACCACTGGTCCGCGGTCATCGATCCCTCCGTTCCCCGCTACTAACGACCAATACAGCCGCAACGCTTGCCCCCAGGCCAAAAAAGAAAGTCCGGTAGTGGTGAGGAGCAAGTTCGCCCCTCATCACTGCCGGACATATCTTCAACCTTCAAACGCAGCCCAGGACGCGTTATCCGCTCCGGTCCGCGTGCGCGGAGCTAGTCCTATGCAGTCATCCGGCGACGAATCGCGCCAGCTGCGCCCAGAACGCCCGTGCCCAGAAGCATCAGCGTGCCCGGCTCGGGGGTCGGGTTCACAAAGGTGCCAGGGAAGTTCAGCGTCGCCGGTGCGCCGTTGACCTCTGCGTACAGCAGGTCAAACGAGTACACACCCGTCGTACCCACGGTAAAGGAACTTCCCTCTGCAGAAGTCGGCGATCCAGAAGAGATCACAGGCGTCGAGCTTCCGTTCAGGTAGAGGTAGATTCCGTCATCGTGCGTGATTGTGTATACGGTGCCGGCCGTCAACGAAACATTTCCGGTGAGCTGCAGCTCCTTGTTGTCGAGGCTCATCGCTGCCGTCGAGGAAGACAGGCCGCTGACGTTCGCGCCGCCCGAAGCAAGGAAGCCGCCAACAGTGTAGCTGGGGCCGCCAGGAGAGAAGAAGTTGATAGCATCCACCGTAAACGAACCGAAGTTCGTTCCGCCGGGTGTCTGCGACGGATCAAGGGGAGCCGGGTAGGGAGCGGTGGAGTACACCGTGCCGTTAATCGTGGCAGCTTGCGCAATGCCTGCAGAGAAGATTGCCGCGGCTGCATAGGAAAGAAGAGCACGTGTTACGCGAAACGTCGTCATGTATTGCCTCGTCAAAAGGTAGGAGTTTTGAAACCTACACCGAGTAGTACGCAGTCGAGTTGCCAAACCTACCCGACTTCGCCGGTTCATTTCGCGCAATAACCCCTTACAGGTCAATGCGTCCATCCGGGTCTTCCGCATCGATCTTGCGGAGCGCTTGCTTCGTTGCAGTTTTTTGCATACTTGTTTGGGGTAATTTCCAGTAACCCCCAGAAGTAAGTGACCTCTTTTCAGCTGGTTGACCAGCCTAGAACGCAACCCTCCGCCTCCCATCCGACCACCCCATCCATCGGGCCGTGGTCCAGCCAGATCCAGGCGCTCGCCTCGTTCCCCGGAGCCGCATCCCCGGTCCAAAGCCCGCACGACCTCTCTCCATATCGGCCCTGAAGCTCCGGACACCTCAACCAGCAAAATGAGCAGTCATCTGTTCATGTCCGACGCGACCTCCCGCAGCGGCAGCCCTCAAAGGCACCAAGCACGATCTGGTACAAGGGCGGCACCGATCAGAAAAGCTCAGAGCTCCCTTGGCAACTCTGAGAAGCTCACCGGAGGAGCCGGACTGGAACAGGAGAGGAGGAGCTCCGGTATCTGTCGAACATCCTTATTCTGATCGTCCTTCTGACCTCACGGTCCACCTGTTCGCGCAACTCTCTACCACGGTCACTTCTCGATCACTGCAAGCTTCTAGGGAAGGCTTCCAACTGAGCACTACTAGACCTCCTTATTGTCTTGACTAACTGTGAACCGCATCTGTAACTTTCGTTCGTTCTTCGAACCAATGGTGTTGCGCGTCCCTGTTGTCCTTCTTGGAGGTCGTATGTTTCTACGCAAAATCCTCGTCGCCTGTGGAGCGCTCACACTCGCTCTCGGCTCCGCGCTTCCCATCCATGGGCAGGCCGTCAACGGCACCATACTCGGCACCGTCTCCGATCCTAGCGGCGCCACCGTCGCCAACGCCAAGGTCACCGCAACCCAGGCCGAGACCGGCTCCAGCCGCGACTCCGTCACCAACGAGAGCGGCAACTACACCATGCCCGATCTTCCGCCGGGCACCTACAGCGTCACTATTCTCGCACCGGGCTTTAAGAAGGAGACGCGCCAGAACATCGTCCTCCTCAACAACACCTCCACCCGCGTCGATGTCGACCTCGCCACCGGCAGCGTCAACGAGACCGTCCTCGTCACCACCGCGCCCCCTCTGCTCCAGACTGATCGCGCCGACATCAGTACCAAGATCGAAAGCCGCGAGGTCGCCGACCTCCCGCTCGGCACCAATCGCAACTTCCAGTCCCTGCTCAACCTCGTCCCCGGCACCGCTCCCGCGACCTTTCAGCACTCGCAGTTCTTCAACGCCCAGAGCTCGCTGCAGACCCAGGTCAACGGCCTTCCCCGCCATGGCAATCTCTACCAGATCGAAGGCATCGACGACGACGAGCGCACCGGTCTTCTCCAGATCATCATCCCGCCCGCCGAAGCCATCCAGACCGTCGACATCTCCACCAACAACTTTGAAGCCGAGCTCGGCCGAGCCACCGGCGCCGTCACCAACGTCACCCTCAAATCCGGATCAAACGCCTTCCATGGCTCCGCCTTCGAGTTCATCCAGAACAGCGCCGTCAACGCCCGCTCTTACTTCGGCGGACCCCTCGGCCACCTCGCCTACAACTACTTCGGTGGAAGCATCGGCGGTCCCATCCTCAAGGACAAGCTCTTCTTCTTCGGCGACTACCTCCGCACCTCCGACCACGAAAACATCGGAAACACCTTCACCATCCCGCCGCCCGTCTTCTACACCGTGACCCCGCAAAATACGATCGATCTCAGCGCGCCTCTCCGGGCGGATGGCACCGGCCAGGTCTATGATCCCTCCACCGGCGACGGATCCGCCGCCCATCCGCGCACTCCCTTCCCCAACAACCAGATCCCTCTCAGCAAGATCAATCCCGTCTCGCTCGCCATTCTTCAAGGCATCGGAAAGGTCGCGCAGCCTAATCAGAACCAGGGCAACATCGCCTCGCCCACCAACAACTACGTCACCAATCTCCCCTTCACCAAGGGCACTGACAGCTTCGATATCAAGATCGACTACGCCCTCCACGAGCGCGATCACATCAGCGGACGATACAGCTACCAGCGCGTCCTCACCTTTCAGGCACCCGCATTCGGATCCTTCTTCGGCGGTCCCGCCGGCGGCGGCTTTGAAGCCACTGGCACCCAGAACTCCTACAGCACCGGCATCAACTACGACCACATCTTCTCGCCCACCCTCTTCACTGAGCTGCGCTTCGGCGTCGCGCATCTCCGCAACTCCGCCACGCCCAGCGACTACGGCTCGAACGACGCCACCACCCTCGGCATCCCCGGCGTCAACATCGACGGCCAGCCATTCACCTCAGGGCAGGTCGGCATTACCCTCAACGGCGGGTTCTCCAACCCCCTCATCGGCTACTCCGCCTCCGTCCCCTGGATCCGCGCCGAAGCAAACATCGACTTCGTCAACAACTGGACCAAGATCATCCGCAATCACACCGTCAAAGCCGGCGTTGACCTCCGCCGCGTTCGCGACGATCTCCTGCAGGACCAGACCTTCAGCCCGCGCGGCCTCTACACCTTCTCCGACGTCCAAACATCCAACAGCGGCGCCAAAACCGACGTCGCCAACGACGTCGCCAGCTTCCTCCTCGACGTCCCCAGCCAGGCCGGCCGCGATCTCAACACCTTCTTCCCTGCATACCGGCAGTGGTGGTTCTTCGCCTTCGCCAGCGACAAATGGCAGGTCAGCCCCAAGCTCACCGTCGACCTCGGCGTGCGCTGGGAGTTCTACCCGCCCGCGACTCCCAAGATCGCCGGCGGCTTCTCCAACTACGATCCCTCCACCAACAGTCTCGTCCTTGCAGGCATCGGCGGAAATCCATCCAACCTCGGCATCACGACGCAGTACAAGTACTTCGCTCCCCGCACCGGCTTCTCCTATCGCGCTACTGAAAACACCGTCATTCGCGGCGGCTTCGGCATCAGCTACACCCCCTTCCCTGACAACAACTACGCCTACAACTTCCCCATTCGCGCCAACAACGCCTACAACCCCTCTGGCACCTCGGCCTTTACACCGGCCGTCCTCGCTGACGGCGTCACCACTGCCACCTTCGACGCCGGCTTCCCCGCCCCCGTTCCCGTCAACATCCCGACCAACGGCGTCATCCCCGCAAACGTCTCCGCCCTGATTAGCCAGAACTACCTGTCCGTACCCAGGAACTACAGGAACCCCTACGTGGAGTCCTGGAACGTCGCCGTCCAGCAGGCACTTCCTGGCAATCTCTCGCTCCAGCTCGCCTACGTCGCAAACCATGGCGTCGATATGTCCGGCAACCAGAACATCAATCTGCCCAGCACCTACGGCGGCGGCGCAGCCTCCGAGCCCGAATACAACTGCATCGGCTGCCCCGCCAACGTCCACCGCACCGCATCCACCAGCATCATCTTTCTTCCCTTCTCCTCCAACTACCAGTCCCTCCAGGCGCAGCTCACCCGCCGCTTCTCGAAAGGACTCGCCTTCACCAGCGCCTTTACCTGGGGCAAGGGACTCAACTACATCAACGACGACGACGGCGGCCTGTTCTTCTTCATCAACACCCGCAGAAACTACGCCCCCACCGACTTCGACCGGAAGTTCAACTACGAGCAGAGCTTTACCTACGAGCTCCCCTTTGGCAGAGGTCACCAGGTCCTCGGCTCTGGCATCGGGGCCTTCGCCCTCGGTGGCTGGAAGATCTCCGGAATCATCTCCGTCGTCTCCGGCGCCCCTTTCAGCGTCAACGCCAACGGCGGCACCCTCAACACACCTGGCACCGCTCAGACCGCCAGCCTCATCGCTCCTTACCGCGCCACACATGGCGTCGGAGCCAACACCCACTGGTTTGACCCAGCATCCTTTGGCCAGCCCACCGGTTGCCCCTCAGGAGTCCCCTGCACACCGGCAAACGTCGGCCTCGGCAACACTGGCCGCAACCAGTTCCGCGGCCCCGGCTACATCCAGGACAACATCTCGCTCTTCAAGAGCTTCAACATCTTCCGCGAGGCCTCGCTCGAAACCCGCATCGAAGCCTTTCAGCTCAGCAACACGCCCCAGTTCGCAAACCCCAACAGCAGCTCCAACAACACCAACAACTCAAGCAGCAGCAGCCTCGGCTCCGGCAACTTCGGGCAGGTCACCAGCACCCTCGGCAGCGGTCAGGGAAGCGTAAACGGCATCGGTGGCGGCCGCTCGTTCCAGGCCTCCGCCAAGATCAACTTCTAACCCGCACGAAACCACACACACCTGCTGCACCGTGCGCTTCACACTGCGCTCGGTGCAGCAGCGATCATCCTCCATCGGAGCCTGCATGAATTCCATCTCCCGGCGTCGCTTCCTCTCAGGGGCATCGGCCTTCGCCGCCGCCCTCCCCACCCTCGCCGCCGCACAAGCAAACTCACCCTTCAAGATCGCCGTCATCTCCGATGAGATCTCGCAGGACTTCGACCATGCCTGCTCCGTCATCGCGCGCGACTTCGGCCTCCAATGGGTCGAGCTCCGCGAAATCGGCGGCAAAAATCTCCAGGCCCTCTCCGACGCCGAGATCGCCGACGCAAAAAAGATCCTCGCAAAATACAATCTCCGGGTCACCGATATCGCCAGCCCGCTCTTCAAGGTGGACTGGCCCGGCGCTCCCAAATCCAAATACAGCTCCAAGGCCGATCTCCACGGCGCCGCAGAGTCCGTCCTCAGCCAGCAGGACGACGTCCTCGCCCGCTCGATCGCCCTCGCCAAACAGTTCGGCACGGACAAGGTCCGCTGCTTCGACTTCTGGCGTCTCGACGACATCGCCACGTACCGCCCCGCCATCAACGAGAAGCTACACTCCGCCGCCGAGACCGCCGGCAGGGAGGGCATCCTCCTCGTCCTCGAAAACGAGTTCGCCTGCAACACCGCCACCGGCCGCGAAGCCGCCGCCACCCTCGCCGGCGTTCCCTCCCCGCACCTCGCCCTCAACTGGGACCCAGGCAACGCCGTCATGCGCGGGGAGTTCGACGCCTTCCCCGGAGGCTGGAACGCCCTTCCCAAGAATCGCATCCACCACTGCCACTGCAAAAACGCCGTCAAAGACGCTGCCGGCAAAGTTCGAATGGTCGCCCGTCGACAAGGGCTACATCGATTGGCCAGCGCAGTTCCGCGCTCTCAAGGAGGTCGGCTACCGCGACGCGGTCAGCCTGGAAACCCACTGGCACGGCGGCGGCACACCCGAACAATCCACCCGCACCAGCTGGGCCGGCATGAAGCAATCCCTCGAAACCGCCAGGGCTCTCTGACCGCGCATCATCAGCTGCATCCCCGAAGCATCGTCAGCTGCACCCACGAAGCATCGCCAGCCACAGGAGCGACAATACCACCGAACCCGCGATCCCGATCGCAACCACCCCGCCTCGCCCCACAGCTCCTCCGCTGCCAGCCAGGCTGTTTCGTCCAGGGTTCTGCGCGTCATAACGCATCGGAAGGAGCTCCCCCTGCGCAATCGCCGCCGGCGACTCGAACTCCCCGGCGTACCGCGTTCCCCGCACGCGGTACTCGAATTCGATCCGAAACCTCTCCCCCGTACCGATCCCCAGCGTCAAGGTATTCAGCCGCGCAAATTGAAACCGGCAGCTCGTGACGGTGGCCCATCCCTCCACCCACGCACTCGTCTCCGATGCCGGCACCTCACCTCACGCCGTCGGCATACTGATCTGGCCCGGCGCCGACACCGAGATCGACGTCAGCTCCGGCACCCGCTTCGGCCGCGGCGCCCACTCCGGATACTGGAGCTCCGGCATCGGCTTGGCCTGGAAGATCTTTCGCGTCTGGGCCGCGATCCAACGCGCGGAGGTCTTCGCCTTCTTCCGGCGCGCACTGTCCGTCGATATTCCCGTCCCCGCATACATCTGCCGGTACAACTTCGACAGCAGCACAAACGCCACACGCGCCCTTAGCGTCGGCGTGCAGGCCGATCGCCTCCAGATCGCAGGCATCTCGTAGAAGCGATCCCACACCTTCTGCGTCCGATCCCGTATCTCGTCCGAGCTCATGGTCGGGTGCGGCGTAAACATCTTCGGCCGGATCGCCGTCGGAATCAGCCAGTACCGCGTGATCGGGGTCCCCTCCACCATCTCCGGATCCTTGGCCTGCTCCTTCTCCCATCGCCCAAAGTCCACCGTTCCCGGAAAGGGCGTCATCATCACAAACTGCGCAAACGTCACATCCGCCTTCAGCGCCAGCTCTACCGTCGCATCAAACGTGCTCGGCTTGTCCGTCGGCAGCCCAAAAATAAACGAGCCCAGCACATGCAAGCCATGCTCCCGGAATCGCTGCAGCTGTTCCACCAGCCGGTCCCCTGAGTAGTTGAAGTCCTTGTACACCGCCTTCAACCCCTCCGGCGTCACCGCCTCCACACCCACCAGCGCGCCCTTGATGTTTGCCCGCCGCATCGCATCCAGGTACTCCCCGTCCTCCGCAGACTCCATCGTGATCTGCGTAAAGAACACCATGTCCTTCGGCAGCTTCGCCAGCTCCTCCATCAGCGCAAAGCGCTCGGCCCGCGTCGCCTCCAGAGACTCCACGCGTTCCCAGTTCTTCTGCTCCCGCGCCAGCCGCAGGTCCGTTAGCGTCACCGGGTAGAAGTTGTCATCCGCCAGCGCGATAAACCGAAATCCCCTTCGCCGCAGATCGATGATCTCGTTGATCACCGATTCAAATCTCCTCTGCCGCGGCTTCTGCCCATCCGTCCGCCACACCGAGCAGAACGAGCAGTGCTTCGGGCATCCGCGAATCGTCTGCACCGAAGCCCACATGTACTTGTCCGTCCGCATCAGGTCCCAGCGCGCTGGGAGGAACTCGTCACCCTCGATCTTTCCGCCCTCATACACCCGCTTCGCGCTTCCGGCCTGGAGATCGCGCAGCACCTGGCCCCACGCAACATCCCCGTCGCCCTTCACCACCGCGTCGGCATACCCGCGCTCAAACGGCTCCTCCGGAAACAACGTCGCATGGATCCCGCCATACACCACCGTCGCCCCACGCTCCCGCGCGATCCGGCCTACCTCGTACCCGCGCAGCGCATTGCCCGTATGGACGCTGATCCCCACCACGTCGCCCGCCTGGATCGTCTCCGGGTCCAGCTGCTCCAGCGACTCGTCCACAAGAATCGGATCGCCCATCGACCGTGGGGTCGCTGCCGCCAGCACAAACAACCATCGCGGCGTAATCACTGCAGTGCCAAACGAATTATCGCTGGGATTAACCAGGTGAACAGCCATGTACGCGGGCTCCCGTCATCGTAACTCTCTGGGCCTGATAGATCAGGCGATCCCCCAGGGAGGTAAAGTCCGCATCAGCGTGTGCCCTCGAAGGGCGGACCGTATCCCGCAAACGCTTCCCCACTATACGCAAAAGCAGCAACTCTGGTGTGTAGGAGGACACTCGGCACCAACATCGGAGCCCCGTTGTTCATCAGGTCTCAACCTGGACCGCAGGTCATCCACATAAACACATCCATCCTCACTTGGCCCGCGGATGTGTCTCGTCGTACACGCGCTGCATCTGCCCCACAGTCAGTTGCGTATACCGCTGCGTCGTCGAAAGTCGCTCATGACCCAGCATCTCCTGGATCGCCCGGAGGTCAGCACCCTCCTCCAGCATATGCGTCCCAAACGCATGCCGAAGGGTATGCGGATGAACATCCGCCGCCAACCCCCGCCCCAGCGCAATCGTCTTCACGATCCGTCCCACGCTCCGCGTCGTCAACCGGCAGCTCCCCCGCATTCGCAGGTTCACCAGCAGCGGCCCGTCTCCCACCATCGCTCCTCTCCCCGCTCCCCGCAGCCGGGCCTCACGCCCGGGCAGATACGCCCGCACCGCCACCGCAGCCTCATCCCCCAGCGGAACCATCCGCTCCTTTTTGCCCTTGCCCCGCACCAGGATCACCTCGTCTTTCCAACGAATGCTCCCCATATCGATCCCCACCAGCTCCGAATTTCGTATCCCGCACCCATACAGCAGCTCAAAGATCACCCGATCCCGCTCCGCCCACGCCGAATGGAAACGCCGCACGCCCCCCCGCCCCTCACTCCCACCCCGAGCTCCATCCCGATCACTGCGCTCACCCAACCCTCTACCCTCAACAGGCCTTGACTCCCGCCCTTCACCACCACCAAACTCTTCGCTCCGCTCCCCAACCTCATCAACTCCACCCCCAACGCTCACTCCCCCACCCTGCCACCCCCGCGGGTCATCCCCACGCCACCGTCATCCTGAGCAAAGCGAAGGATCTCAGTATTGGCCTCCCCCGCCCCCGCATCCTGGTGCCCCGCCTCCTCCCAACCCACCCCCGGCCCAACACCAGCCTCAAGCGAGTTCAGCACCCCGTTCAACTCCTCCACACTCGGCACCCGCGGCAGATGCACCGGCCGCTTCGGCGTACTCACCAGCAGCGCCGGATTCTTCCCGACCGCTCCCTCCTTGGCCATCCACTTGAACCAGCTCCGTATCGCAGCCAGCGCCCGCGCCACACTCGCCTTCGTCAGCCCGCGCTCAAACAACACGCCCAGGTACCCGCGAATGTGAAGGTGCTCCACAGCCCGCACACCAGCACCTTTGCCAAGCACCTCCTCCAGATAAGCAGCAAAGCTCCGCACCTCCCGCGCATACGCCCGCACCGTATGCTCCGAAGACCCACGCTCGTTGCGCAGCATCGAAAGAAACCGCTCCGCCAATCTCCCGAATTCACTCAGCTCGTCAATCACATCTCACCCGTCAACACCAGCGCTTCTAGCTCATAGCTCGATCCCGCAAGATCTACCCCGGTCCCGGTCGCACCCGCCTCCCCCGCGGATGATGCGCCCGATGCACCGCCTTCAAACGCCCCAGCGCCACGTGCGTATACACCTGCGTCGTCGCAATATCCGCATGCCCCAGCAGCGTCTGCACGCTGCGCAGATCCGCCCCGTGCTCCACCATGTGTGTCGCGCAGCTATGCCGCAGCTTGTGTGGGCTCGCCTCTTTATTCGTCGACCGCACCATCTCCCACACCCACTGCCGCGTCAGCGCCTTTCCCCGAACACTCAGAAACAATCTCCGCTCAATCCCCACCACCCGGCTCCTCCCGGCGCGCACCAGCTCCGGCCGCCCGCGTCTCAGATAGGTCTCGAGTGCCTCGCACGCCGCTCGCCCCAGCGGCACAATCCTCTCCTTATCGCCCTTTCCCCTCACCTGCGCTCTCGCCTGGTCAAGATGGACATCCTCCACTCGCAGCGAGCAGATCTCTCCCACCCGCAGCCCACCCGCATACAGCAGCTCCAGGATTGCGTGATCCCGCAGCGCCAGCCCATCAGCATCAGGGGCGCGCGCCGCCGCCCCCGTCCGCTCCAGCATCTCCGACACATCACCCTCGGCAATGCTCTTCGGCAACACCTTCCAACTCGCCGGAGTCTCCACATTCACCGTCGGATCGTGCTCCGTCCGCCTGTCCAGCAGCAGCCAGCGGTAGAAACCCCGCAGCGCGCTCAGCTTCTTCGCCAGCGTCCGCGACTCCACTCCATTCGCCCTCATCTGCTCCAGAAACCCGCTCACATCGGCCTGCGTCGCCGCAATCAGCAGCCCGTTCCGACCCTCCACATGCTCGGCAAACTGCTCAAGATCACGCCCGTACGCCTCCGCCGTCGCGGGCCGAGACCCCTTCTCCACACGCAGGTACGCGCAGTACTCCCTCGCGAGCCGCACATTACTGGTCTCTATCTCCTGCATAACCATCGATTATCCCCGTCCCACAAACCCCTGCCACCCGCCTGCCGGTAACCCGTATCTCACTCGCCACGCACCAGCGCCGCTACTTGCCAAGCTGTCACGGTCTGGCGAGACCGCATCCGCAGCAAGACCATCCACTCTATCCGCAAAGCTGTCCAGCTCAAGATCGGCAGCCCAACGTCTGGACGCCGTCGCTCCCTCGCACTAGCTCCCCGGAAGGTCCAACGATCCCGCGCCTGCACCGCACTCACGGATCAGACGTCACTCCGCCCCGCAGCCGTGATCCGCTCCCGCCTGCCCTCACAGCCCCCCGCCCTCTCTCGGCCCGCTGATAAACTTGAGGCAGACCATCATGTTTGAAAACCTAAGCGACAAGCTCCAGCGCTCCTTCAAGACCCTCCGCGGCCAGGGCACCATCACCGAAGAAAACATCGCCGACGCCCTCCGCGAAATCCGCACCGCCCTCCTCGAGTCCGACGTCAACCTCGACGTCGTCAAGACCACCGTCGAGCACATCCGCGACAAAGCCATGGGCTCCGCCGTGGCCACCGCCCTGTCCCCCACCGAGCAGATCGTCAAGATCGTCAACGACGAGCTGATGGAGATCCTCGGCCGCGACACCGCCCGCTTCAAGTTCGCCTCGCAGCCCCCCACCGTCATCCTCATGGCCGGGCTACAGGGCTCCGGCAAAACCACCACCTCCGCCAAACTCGCGCAGTGGCTCAAAAAAGGCGGCCACCGCCCCATGCTCGTCTCGGTCGACGTCTACCGCCCCGCCGCCCGCGAGCAGCTCACGGTCGTCGCCCAGTCCATCAACGCCCAGATCTACGAAGGCAAACTCGACCCCGACACCCAGCACGGCACCCCCGACGTCCTCCGCCTCGCCAAGGAAGCCCTCCGCGACGCCGCGCAACTTCGGCTGCGACATCCTCCTCGTCGACACCGCCGGCCGCCTCGGCATCGACCAGCTCCTCATGGACGAGATGGCCGCCCTCAAAGCCGACCTCAAGCCCTCCGAGATCCTCTTCGTCGCCGACGCCATGACCGGCCAGGACGCCGTCAACTCCGCCAAGGCCTTCAACGACCGCCTCGGCATCACCGGCGTCATCCTCACCAAGATGGACGGCGACGCCCGCGGCGGCGCAGCCCTCTCCATCCGCCACATCACCGGCGCCCCCATCAAGTTCCTCGGCACCGGCGAAAAACCCGACGCCTTCGAGCCCTTCCACCCCGACCGCATCGTCTCCCGCATCATGGGCATGGGCGACATCGCCACCCTGCTCGAACGCGCCGAAGAAAAACTCGACCGCGGCAAGGCCGAGCAGTTCGCCAAAAAAGCCCTCTCCGGCGACGGCTTCACCCTCGACGACTTCCGCGAACAACTCCGTCAGATCAAAAAGATGGGCTCCATGAAGTCCATCCTCAAGATGCTCCCCTCCGTCGGCCCCTTCCAGGGCATCCAGCAGGCCGCCGAAAACGTCGACGAAGGCCAGTTCACCCGCGTCGAGTCCATCATCAACTCCATGACCAACAAGGAGCGACAGGACCACGAGATCATCAACGGCTCCCGCCGCAAACGCATCGCCAACGGCTCCGGCACCACCGTCCAGGAGGTCAACAACCTCCTCCGCCAATACACCCAAATGCGCAAAATGTTCAAATCCATCGGCGGCGGAGGAGGCCTGAAAGCCCAGCAACGCATGATGAGCCAGATGCAAGGCAAACAAAGGTTTGGACGATAGCCGGCATCTCGCCAAGGGCGGTGACGTCTACCGCCATTCAGTTCCAACATTGTTTAGCTTAACCCACTTACCGATGTCGGGATTCTCCTTGAGCCACCGCTCCCCGTTTTCATGTTCTTTGAATGCAATCTTCAAGTCAGCGATTATCCTTGCGCGAACATCCTCCGCAGACTTTTCATTGTTGCGATAGTTCGAGTCCATCTGAATCCGATATCGAGCTCTGCGCAGTTCGTAATACTTCCAACCTCGGAGACCAAAGCGGTCGCGCGATTCCATCGCCGCGGAAATGGCTGATTCTGCTCCTTGCAGATCTGGAGGTTGACTTCGACTCAACGCATAAGAGAGCTCCGAGAAATTGCGATGATATCTACGATTGTCGTCGCTCGCGATTAGACCCTTGAAGATAGAGACTGCAGTGTGATTCTTCAGATGGTAGTCGATAGCTTGCTGATTATCGGACGCCCGTTCAGCGAGATCGAATATTTGTATTTTAATTGGCGTAGACGCTGCGCGAATCGTGGAGGCGATTTTATCCTCCGAAGCCGCTGCATCATCTGGTCCCCGGTTGAGTTGCTCATTCACAAGCGCCAGTGCTTTAGCATCAGCAAGATGTCTACGCTCTAACTGATTCAGTTTGTCGTCCAGCCTCTTTACATCGTCCTCATCGGCCTCCTTGAACCACTTACGCAAATAGATCCTGGCCCAGAGAAACCCAAAGACGAATCCGCACACTGCAAAGTAAACGATAGTCGTCAACAAGACGCTCTCGGCATTCTTCCGATCGCTTCCCGTCGCTAAGTACTTGGCAAGGGCCCGTAGTTGAGTCGGGATCGTCTTAATCTCCACGAGTCCTACACCGACGATGATCTTCGAAAGCCAATCGGAAATCTGTTCAAGGCTAGTGTTGGGCTTGTACGCTGTCTGCCTTGGCTTCGAATCGCCCTCTTCCAATTCGCTTTTCGAATGTCCGAGATCTGCCGATTTCTGCTGATCCGGTTCTACCTCTCGGGTATGAGGAACTCCGAAAAGAAAACCAAGCAATCCCCCGGCCAGAAGGGCTGACCCCGCAGTCATCAGGGAAAGGCTTAGCACATCGAGTAAACTGTTCGGCTTTTCCAATGAGTATGCGGTGAGTACTAGAGACCCGATGATCGCTAGCCAAACCAGCCGACGCATGGCGATGTCATAGCCAAACGGACGTTCCGTCACTCGTTGTTCATCCATGTGGCACCTCACGAAGCACTTACATCCGGCACGCAAGCGGCAAGCTATGAGATCTAACAGTAACTTGTGCCGCATCTCGAATCAGCCCAGCGGATCATCTTAGCCGACGAGCAGATGAGAGTGAGACTGGCCAGGCGTGTGGCCCGCCCACCAGGTGACGGGTGACCCATTCACGACAGCCGGGTGCCCCACGTCTCGCTTCTGAGACGTGGGTATCCACAACCGCCCGATCCTGCCGCGCAGCCGTCATCTCCGACTCAATCTCAACAGTCCCAACCTTCCCGGTCACGTAATGACGCCACTCAACGAGGCCCACTCCTCAGCCGACCTCGCCAGACCCCGCCGCACCGGGTTCTGATGGATGGAGTTCAACGTCTCTCACCACTTCTCCATCCTAGAGACGTTGAAGTCGTACATCTCCCCCACTGAAATCCTTCGCCCGTTTCTCGGTTTACAATTGCCCACCCCGGGGAACCTAGAAGAATGCGAACCGCGGCACCAGGATCGCCCAGGAGTTCAGGCTACATCCCAACACTGGACGGCTGGCGCGCGATCGCGGTGGGGATGGTCTGCTTCGCGCACAGTCAGCCTTTGACAGGCATCTTGAGCCGCCTCGATCGCTTTCGCGCCTACGGAGGCAGCGGCGTAGATCTCTTCTTCGCCATCAGTGGCCTCCTGATCTGCTCACGTCTCCTGGATGAGGAGAAAGCTCTCGGCCGGATCAGCCTGATCGGTTTCTACCTCCGAAGAAGCTTTCGTATCCTACCGGCTGCTTACCTTTATCTGGCCACCATCGCATCGCTCTCCTTGGCACGCATCATCCCCAAAGACTGGCAGGGCTGGTGGGCAGCCGTGCTCCTCTATCGCAACTACCTCAGCGCTGCGATCGGCGAAACCTTCGCCAATCGTCCATCCGCACACTTCTGGTCTCTTTCCATCGAGGAGCATTTCTACCTCGTTCTCCCCTTTCTTCTGGTGCTCTTCCCCCAGCGCCGCAAGCTGGTCCTCGGCCTGCTTCTCGCAGCCTCGCTCGGTTGGCTGTTCTGCTATCTCGGCACCACGCCCTCCGCGGAGCGGCAGATGATCTGGATCCGAAGAACAGATCTGCACATCTGGTCCCTCCTCTTTCCGGCATTCCTCGCCGTCCTTCTCAGGCTGGAGGGCTTCCGCGCCTGGCTGGTCCGCTATCTTCGCCCTTATCTCTTTGTCGCTCCCTTTGTCCTCTATGGGTGCTATCACCTCGCTCACAAACTCTACTTCCACATCCCTTCACTTCCCCCAGCTCCCGCCTCCCCCAACGCTCTTCCCGACACGGCCTTTCACCCTGTCCTGGAACTGCTCGTGCCCCTGCTGATGCCTTTCCTCATCCTTTCCACCTGGCTGCATCCCTCGTCGTTCCTGTCTCGCCTCCTGGAGCTGCGACCCATGCGCTCAATCGGACGGATCTCCTACGGAATCTACCTGTGGCAGCAGATCTTCTTCCTCGGGCCGTCCTACTCGGCTTGGCCCCTCGGCAAGCTGCCACACCTCCTCCTCGGCATTCTCGTCCTCCTCTGCATCCTCCTCAGCTACTTCCTCATGGAAAAACCGCTCGTTCGGCTCGGGCACAAGCTCGCTCCACCGATCACGCCAGGTCATCGTGATCTCCGTTCCAACGCCTAAGTCTGGGTGCGTCGCCGAGCCACACCACATCAGCCTGCCGAACGCAAAGGGGCGGCGGGCTAGGCAGCACTCCCAAAACAGCCAAGCCAAAGGCGGTTGCCCCATTCATGGCATCCTCTCGCCATAAAGTGGGCCATAGACCGCAAGGCCGACCGCCTCTAACCACCTACGAGTCACAACTAGCTTTTAGCCCCGTGATACCCTTCGCCAAACCCCAGCCGAGCCCCCACATGCCGCGCTCAAATCTCCACCTTCTCGCGCTCTTCCTCCTCGCCTCCTGCGCAACCGCCTTCACCCAGACCACCCCGCCAAACCAGCCACCCTCCCCGGCCGACATCGCCCCACCCGCCTCAACGCCCATCCCCGACACCCCGCAGGCCCACGCCGAAACCCTCCGCCGCTACATCGTCGACCAGTACGCCACGCCGGACATGCGCGTCGCCTTCAATCAGCCCGCCCCGCAGCAGGTTGACTTCAAGAGCGCCACGAAAACCGTCAAGAGCATGGGCGAGTACCAGAAGCTCATCATGAGCTCCATGGACCGCAACAGGATCTTCGCTATGGCATTCGCGCGAGGCCTCGCGGCGGCCCTCCTGAACCAGCCGGTCGACGGCCCCTCTTCCCCCGCCAGGCCCCGCCGCTCCGCCCTTATCTCCATCCTCTCCGGTCTCGCCGATCAGGCGCCCGTCGTCGGCGATAACGCCGCAAGCGCAATAAAAGCCACTGCCAAAGCGCGCGAGGCAGCACTTCACAACAAAGTGTTGGCCAACCAGGGCGAGGGCCACATGAAGTCTTCGCAGCTCTTCATCGAGCTCCTCCTCCCGCCCGCACAAGCAGAGCAGTACCCCGGCGACAACTACCCGGCGAAAGCCGCAAAGCTCTTCGAGGCCGCTGCCATCTCCCTCCGGCAACTCCCCTTCCCCAACGGCATGGTGCTCTACCTCTGCGACAGCTTGGGCAAGGACGCCCCCGTCGAAGACATCCTCAGTGTCGCGGGCGTCCTCGCTGCCGACGACCCTCGGTTTCAACCGGCATCCTGGTCCCACCTGACCGAGCAACAGAAGTGGCGCATCATCACCGACGGCGCCCAGCACTATTTCGATCAGACCGCCGCCGCTCTCGCCGATCCTCAGCGTTCCGCCCAGGCTCTCGGCAGCATCCCCTCAACCCTGGACGGCAGCGTCGAAGAAAAGGTGCTTACAGCGCTCGGTCCCGAGGGCCTCACCGCCTACCAGGCCGCCAAGGGCAGCGACAGGACCACCATCTTTAATGCGGCAAACACCATCAACGCGGCCTACCAGTTCCTCGTAATGCTCACCCTCGGAGCTCCCGCCGAACCCACAACAACCCCCGCCGGCACGTCCTAGCACTCCTCACCGACTGAGAAACTCAGTCGCCCCAGCCACCCGAACCGGGTGCCCCATTCTTCCGGCAAAGCCGAAATCGTGGGTATCGCGCAAAGCGCGACCGCTTCCGCCCACAGACCTACGTGTAGCTGCCCTACCCGGCGCCGCCACGCCGCCCCGAATGAATCCACCCATTCCCCCAGGCCCCCGCCACAATCACCACCCCCAACACGATCCACCACCACTCCCGCCGCCACGCCCCATACGCCACCGGAACAAGCGCCAGAAACCGAACCGCCTCCACCCCCGGCGTCATGGACCTCCGCAGATACGCCCCGGCCCGCGACGCAGCAATCCGATCAAGACTCGCCGGCGCCCACCGGATCATCACGAGCGACACCAGCACCGGCGGCACAAATGCCACCGCCACCGCGGGCCACACCTCGTGCCGCCACAAAAACCAGATCGCAATCGGAGTCACCCCAACGTCCGTCAGGAGCTTGGCCGGATGGACCTGGTGATATAGCTTTCGCTCCCGATATGTAAGCGCGCCGGCAGGCAAACAGCCTCCAAGGTCAGGCAAGCAGCTGCACCGAATCTACAGCAGGCTCTTTCTCACGCGGGTGGCTCCGCCCGGCCACGGCGCAACCACGCCCTGTTTTCCCACCTCATAAACCCACCCCCTTGCCCTCGTCGACCCCGCTCCGCCCATACCCGGTCAGGGAGAGACCGTCATTCACAGCACCTCGCATCTCCTCGGCGCCTGCACAGCCGCTCAGGCCGCCGAAACCGCCGACCGCAACGCTGCCCCCCTGCCCTCGACCAAGCGAAGTCCCGAGGTCTGTGCCGAGGTACCCTCCATGCGCAAGCAGGTAGAAGAGGCGTCAAAGGTTGCGACAGCGCCGACCTCCCCGACACCATGCGCCCAACCTGCCGCACCCGCATGCAAGGCCTTCTCAAAACCGTAACCAGCTCGAACGCAGCCGCCGCCAGTAAACTCCCGATCCTCGCAAACCTCTCTTGCTACGTGGCGCAACAGCCCCACGCCAACTAGTAAACTGGAGATACGGCAAGCATTGACGCGACGCTCATCAGGAGCCGGCACGCACTGTCACCCGTCAGCGTCAGGGCCGGTCCAGACCTAAGCCTCGCGAATCGAATATTTTGCGAAAGAAACACAGGGGGAGGGGGTAGGACGACACCCGCTCGCCGGGAAAGCCGCACCTCTACCCAGAGAACCGTCCCACCCGAAAATACAAAGCGCCCACCCCATCTCTGAGGTGAGCGCCTGAACATCGTTATTGCCGCGAACCGTTACCGCCGTCCGCCACCATGAAATCCGCCACCGCCGCCATGGAAACCGCCGCCCGCAAAGGCATGCGCCCCACCGCCGAAACCGCCTCGGTAGCCGCCACCAGCATACCCGCCGCGAGCGTATCCGTAGCCTCCGCGCCCATAGCCGAACCCACGTCCGTAACCATAAACGCCGCGGTAGCCGTAACCGTACCCACGCCCGTAGTACCCACCGCGAAACCAGGGTCCGGCCCCAATAAACACGCCGCCCGCAAACCAGTCAGGACCGTAATACCCATAGGGCGCGCAGGCATACGGAGCATAGTCGTAGTACCCATAAGCGCACGCTGGCGGACCATACACGGGAGCCGCATACCCATACGGCACGCCCACTCCGATACCCACAGAAACCTGCGCGTGCGAGTAAGCAGCCGGAACCAGCAAGATCGTCAACACAGCCAAATATCGTAAAAACCGCATGCTCATCTCCTTACAGGGATCCCAAACCAATCCGGACCCCAGGGGCCAAGCCTCGCTCATGCCCTGTCTTCTATAACCCCACCGGTGCGAGCAAGTTGCGCGGCGAAGTCACGCCGGCCGCGCCTCCCGCAGCCAGCCCTCCATCACCTCGTGCCCCACCACCCCCGCCTGCTGCCGCACCGCCTTTCCCCCGGCAAACACCATGAAGTTCGGTATCCCCTGCACCCGATACCTCCCCGCCAGCGCCGGATCCCGCTCCGTGTCTACCTTCAACACCACCGCCTGCCCCGCCATCTCCTTCGCCACCCTCGCCACCTCCGGTGCTGCGGCCCGGCAAGGACCACACCACGCCGCCCAGAAGTCAACCAGCACCGGCACCTTTGCCCCCTGAACGATCTCATCGAACTCCGCCCCACTCACCGCAATCGGCTCATCGACCGGCGGCAGCGGAGCCTTGCACGCCCCACACCGCCCCGTATCCGCCAGGTGTCCCGCCCCAATCCTGTTCTTCTGCCCGCAACCGCTGCATGCTCGGATCACATCAACCTCCCTTTTCGTTCTCGCAAAAAAGCGCCCACCTCAAGGTGAGATGGGCGCCCATTCTTCTCTGCTGCCTAAGCGCTTACCGCCGGCCGCCGCCGCCATGGAAGCCGCCACCTGCAGCAGCACCATGGAATCCACCTCCGGCAAATCCGCCGGCCCGCATAGTTCCAACGGGTCCAACGTGCGTGCCCGCATACCCGCCTCGGAAGCCATACCCTCCACGGAACCCGCGATATCCGCCGCCGTAGAAGAATCCGCCACCATAAAGGTACGCCGGTGAGTAGAAGCCATACCCGAACGGACTCCAGAACAGCCCATCCCCCGGCAGCCAGGTGTACGCATACAGCCCCGGATCCCAGGCCCACCCTGGGTAGAACCCGGCCGACCCCTCATACGCCGTCGCCAGCCGCGCATTCGATTCGCCCAGGTACTGCGATCGGAGGCTGCTCCACTGGTACAGCGAGTCCTCCGCGTCCTTTTTGCTGAACCCGTGCGGCTTCGCCGCATCGCCGTTCAACACGACCTCGTGGCCACCCTTTACCTCAACTGCCTTCTCAGCAGAGATCGTCGGAAACACCTCCGCCTTTCCATTCAGAACCCGTACCTTGGCTCCATCAGCGTCAAAGGCATACAACCCCTGTTTCAGGATGTGTGTCTGCGCACCGCCTTGGTCGATCAGCAGATCGTTTTGCCGGTAGAGCTGATCTACCTCCAGCTCTGCCTTCCCTCGGTCGAGTTCAACCTCCGTCTTTGCCAGGTTGGGCGACACCATCCTGACCGTGCTGTTCTCTCCAACTCTCAGAAAGACGCCCGGGGTCAACAACACCTCCGCCTTTCCGTCCGCCGTCGCCAGCGTCTGTCCCTCGTTCAACTCCACGCTTCCCCCCGACCTGGCGCCAAGCGCGCGCCCGTCGATCGAAGCGTGTCCTTCGATATAGTTCAATGTCCCTGGTCTGGCTGGGTTGACGCTCTGCCCGAAGGCGGGCGCCCACAGAGTCGCCAGGGAAAGTAGAGCAACTACCTTCAACCTTGGCATATCTCGAACTCCTCTAACACTTAGATGAAGCTCGGAACGAAAGGTCGCGTTCCCGGGACACCCGCTCACAATCGCCCGACCGGAAGCATCTAAACTGAGACCATGCAGGACCTGCAGGACAAGCTCGACCAGATCACCTCCAACACGCGGCGACTCGTGCAGCCCGAGCGCCTCGCCGTCTCCGAGCAGGCCACTGCCGACCTCTTCGCCACCGGCATCGAAGACCGCATCCTTCCCGTGGGCGCATCTGCCCCCGGCTTCTCCCTTCAGGACGCCGCCACCGGCAAAATGGTCCGCTCCTCCGACCTCCTCGCCCTCGGCCCCCTCGTCGTCAGCTTCTTCCGCGGCCGCTGGTGCCCTTACTGCATCACCGAGCTCGAAACCTGGCGCGATCTCTATCCCGACATCCGCCGCGCCGGCGCCCTCCTCGTCGCCATCTCACCCCAGAACCGCCGCCAGAACTACTTCACCGCCGAGTACCTCCTCAAGCACGCCCGGCAGCCCCTCGCCTTTCCCATCCTCTCCGACCCCGAGTCCGCCCTCGCCGCCCAGTTCGGCATCGCCTACACCATTCCCAGGTCGGCTCGCGACTACTACCGCTCCATTCTTGTCAACATCCCCTTCGCCAACTCCGGCAAAAGCTACGACACCGCCCCAGACTCCGCCTGGCGTCTTCCCATGCCCGCCACCTTCATCATTCGCCAGGATGGCACGCTCGCCTTCTCCGAAGCTCACGCCGACTTCCGCGTCCGCCCCGAGCCCGGCGAAGTCATGGACGCCCTCCTCAGCCTCTAGCCCGCTAAGCCTAGACGCGAAGATGCCCGCCTCGAATCGGCGGGCATCCTCGCATTCGGAGTCTTTCAACCTCGGCTTACCTCTTCCCGCGGTACCACTCAATCAGCCGGTTCGTCGACGTGTCGTGCTTCAGCTCAGCCGTCGCCCTCAAGCTCCCCGATGATCCGCTGCGCCAGCACCTTGCCCAGCTCCACGCCCCACTGGTCAAACGAGTCGATCCCCCACACCACACCCTGCGTAAACACCGAGTGCTCATAAAGCGCTACCAGCGTCCCCAGCAGCCGCGGCGTGAGCAGATCCCCCAGAATCGTGTTCGACGGCCGGTTGCCCTCAAACACACGGTGCGGCACCAGCCAGTCCGGCGTGCCCTCCGCTTTCACTTGCTCGGCCGTCTTCCCAAACGCCAGCGCCTCGGCCTGCGCAAACACATTTGCCATCAGGATGTCATGGTGACGCCCCAGCGGATTCAGCGTCTTCGCAAACCCGATGAAGTCACAAGGTATCAACCGTGTCCCCTGGTGAATCAACTGGTAAAACGAGTGCTGGCCATTGGTCCCCGGCTCACCCCAGTACACCGGCCCCGTCTCGTACGTCACGTGCTGCCCATCGAGCGTCACATGCTTTCCATTCGACTCCATCGTCAGCTGCTGCAGGTACGCCGGAAACCTCTTCAGGTACTGCTCGTACGGCAGAATCGCCACAGTCTGCGCGTCGAAAAACTCCGTATACCAGACCGTTAGCAAACCCAGCAGCGCCGGCAGGTTCTGCTCGATCGGCGTCGTCCGGAAGTGCACGTCCATCGCATGAAACCCGTCCAGCATCTCCCGGAACTGCTCCGGCCCGATCGCGATCATCGTCGATAACCCGATCGCCGAGTCCATCGAGTACCGCCCACCCACCCAGTCCCAGAACCCAAACATGTTCTCCGTATCGATCCCGAACTTCGCCACCTCCTTCGCATTCGTAGAGATCGCCACAAAGTGCTTCGCAATCGCCGACTCGTCGCCGCCCAGCCCCGCAAGCGCCCACTCCCGCGCCGAATGTGCGTTGGTCATCGTCTCAAGCGTCGTAAACGTCTTTGAAGCCACCAGAAACATCGTCTCGTCCGCCTGGAGATCGATCACCGCTTCGGCAAAGTCCGTCCCATCTACATTCGACACAAACCGGAACGTCAGATCCCGCTGGCTGTAGTGCCTCAGCGCCTCGTACGCCATAACCGGCCCCAGGTCCGACCCGCCGATTCCAATGTTCACCACGTTGCGGATCCGCTTGCCCGTGTGCCCCTTCCAAGCCCCGCTTCGCACCTTCTCGGCGAACCCCGACATCTTGTCCAGCACCGCATGGACCTCCGGCACCACGTCCTCGCCGTCCACCACGATCTTCTCGCTCACCGGCGCCCGCAGCGCCACATGGAGCACCGCCCGGTTCTCCGTGATGTTGATCTTCTCGCCCGTAAACATCGCCTCGGTCCGCTGCTTCAGGCCACACTCCTCGGCCACCTTCACCAGCAGCTCGAGCGTCTCGTCCGTCACCCGGTTCTTCGAGTAGTCCAGCAGCAGACCCGCCGCCTCGGCCGTCATCCGCTCTGCCCGTCCGGGATCCGCCGCGAACAGCTCCGAAATCGTCGCCTTCTGCATCCCCACCGCATGCGCCTGCAGTGCCTTCCACGAACCACGCTCCAATAACGACACTCCCTGATTACCCTCAGCCATCGCAACGTCTCCTTCTTTGCCCCATGTCCAGATTTGTGTACGCCCAGTGTAGAGCCGCCGTTCACATCTGATTCAGATGCAGGGCACACCGAACGACCAGCCGCTCGGCAGACGCCCCGCCTCTCAGCTTTATGAAATAAAGCTTTGGTTACAAATCTCCCCCATCTTGCCCAGAGACCTCGTGTGCGTTTATCGTATCTATAGGTCGGCTATCGCACGACACGTCCGCCAGCGTACCGCAGGCCGCCCAGACAGGTTGCCCCATCATGAGCCTCCCTCCCGCCTCGCTTTCTCCCTCCCCCGCCCCCCTCCATGCAGTCGACAACCCCACGCCGAAACCAGCCCCAACTCCCAGGGTCACGCCCGCCGCCGCTCTCGACGTCTTCACCGGCGACCCGAACTTCATGACCTCGCTCGCCCGCGGTCTGGTCGTCATCCAGGCCTTCACCCAGCAAAACCCCCAGATGACCATCTCCCAGCTCAGCGTCCGCACCGGCCTCTCCCGCGCCGCCGTCCGCCGCTGCCTGTACACGCTTACCAAGCTCGGCTTCGCCGGCTCAGATGACGGCTCGCGCTACACCCTGCGCCCGCGCATGCTCACCCTGTCGCATACCTTCACCACCTCCAACACCCTCGCCACCGCCGCCCAGCCCGTCCTCGAACGGATGTCGGCCACCTACCGCGAAAGCTTCTCCGTCGCCACTCTCGATGGCGAGGACATCGTCTACATCGCCCGGTCCAACGGCTCCGGAACCTCCCGCGTCATGAGCGTCGACCTCCACATCGGCTCGCGTCTCCCCGCCTACTGCACCAGCATGGGACGCATCCTGCTCGCCTGGCTGCCACCCGATCAGCTCGAGCACTATCTCGCGCACGTCGTCCTTACCCCGCACACCACCCGCACCGTCACCTCCGTTGAAAAGCTTCGCGGCCTCCTTCGCAGCACCCGCCGCAACGGCTTCGCCCTCTGCGATCAGGAGTACGAGGTCGGCCTCCGCTCGCTCGCCGTCCCCGTCTACGCCCCCTCCGGCCGCGCTGTCGCCACCCTCAATCTGAGCGGCAACGCCCCCCGCCTCTCCGTGCTCGAGATGCAGACCCGCTTCCTCCCACCCCTCCGCGCCGCCGCCAACGAGCTGGGCGTCTTCCTCCGTTAGCTGTCAAGCCCCATGTGAGAGAATCTCCTGCCAAGCCCCTTCGAGGTGAATCCATCTCGTTACGGAGGCGGTGAGAGTGGCAACTTTTCCGCACGCGCAAGGTCTAACCTTAGGCAGGTAAAGCACTAAAGGAGCTCGGCCCCAGTTTGCAGAGACCACCCACCTCTTTGGCAATCTCCTCCATCGCTGATCAACTCTCAGGGGCAAGCCTCGCACCCGCCAAAGTCGCGCCGTCGCTCGAGCGCACGAATCCCGAGGCCCGGCTCAGCGACCCCGCCCGCTCCGCGGCCAGGCGCTATCTCCTGGTCCTCGTACTCCTTCCCCTCCTCGCCATCCCCGCCTTCATCGCGCTCGGCCGCTCCGACTTCTTTCTGAACCACGGCGCCAGCGTCTGGGTCCGGTCCAACGACGCCGTCTTCGGCATGCAGGACCGCAACTGCGACGTCCTCATCTTCGGCGACTCCACCGCCATGACCGGCATCAACCCGGACGTCGTCGAACGCAACACCGGCCTCAGGACCTGCAATATCTCGGTCACCAACGCCGTCCTGGCAGTCACCGATAACCTCACCCTCAATCACTACCTCCAGCACAACCCGCAGCCCCGCGTCCTCCTCGTCCAGCTCAGCCCCGATAGCTTCCAGCCCGAAAACCAGGCCTGGCGTCGCACCATCTACGCCGAGGGCCTCCTTGAGCTGCTCCGCCACGGCACCCCCAACGAGGCTCGCCGCACCCTCCTCGGGCACCCCCAGGAGGCCATCGCCTTTGCCGGCTACGCCGCCGGCTTCAGCGCCTTCTACGGCGTCAAGGACGTTTGGTTTCACCTCACCCACATCCGCCCCGAAGAAGATCTCATCACCGTCCATAACGGCTTCTTCACCCCGCCGGCTCCCCCGCGCACCTCCTGCGATCCCGCCACCACCACCGTCAGCCGCTCCACCCGCGACGACTACCCCCGCACCCTGGTCGATCAGTACCGCCGCGCCTACGCCCCGCACACCGGGCTCGTCCTGGTCAACGTCGCCCCCATCCCCTCCTGCGATCAGAACCTCGCCGCCTACAGCTCCCAGCTCGACGGCATCACCAGCAACAACCTCCTTTCCCTCCCCATCGGCTTCTTCAACGACGGCCGCCACTACACCGCCGTCGGCTCCAACATCGTCTCCAGCCTCGTCTCCGAAGAGCTCAACGAAGTCACCGGCCAGGCCTCCCCCGCACCCCACCACGCTCTCCCGACCGCCGTCGCCCGCCTCCGCCGGGTCGCCCTCCACCGCCGCTAGCTTCCACCCGCGTCCCAAAACCAGCCAGCTCTAACAGCACCCAATCCAGCCCTATGCGGCTCAAATCGTGTCATTCTGCGCGAAGCGAAGACCCCCGCATCTCAAAACCGGCCATCCAAGCCAGGCTGCGGATCCCCTTCGACCCACTGCGTTACCCTTAATCTCAGCCCGAGATGCTCTTCAACTCCCTCCGCTTCCTCTTCCTTTTTCTCCCCATCACCATGCTCGGCTTCCACCTGCTGGGCCGGTACGGCCGTCGCCCCGTCATCGCCTGGCTCGCCCTCATGTCGGTCGTCTTCTACGCCGCCTGGAACCCCGCCTTCGTCCTCTTCCTCCTCGGCTCCATCCTCGTCAACTACCTCGTCGCCGACCTCCTCACCTCTGCACCCGAAGCCTCCGGCCGCCGCAAGCGTCTCCTCGCCCTTGGCATCGCTCTCAACCTCCTCGCACTCTTCTACTTCAAATACCTCTACAAGCTCCTGCTCTCCCTCAGCGCCCTCCACCTCGCCCACATCCACCCCCACCCCATCCTCCTCCCCCTCGGCATCTCCTTCTTCACCTTCACCCAGATCTCCTACCTCGTCGATCTCGCGCAGGGCCAGGCCGAACGCCAGGACTTCCTCTCCTACCTCCTCTTCGTCACCTTCTTCCCTCACCTCATCGCCGGCCCCATCCTCCACCACAAGGAGATGATGCCGCAGTTCAACATCCAGCCAGCCCGAGACCCCAACAACCTCCCCGACAGCATCCAGCCGCCGCCGCCCGCCACCTCCCACCGCCGCTTCCGCCTGAACCCCTCGGACGTCTCGCTCGGCCTCACCTGGTTCCTGCTCGGCCTTGCGAAAAAAGTCCTCGTCGCCGACAAACTCTCGCCCGGGGCCGACCTCGCCTTCCGCAACGCCGGCACCCTCACCGCCACCCACGCCTGGACCGGCCTCATCGTCTACTCCATGCAGCTCTACTTCGACTTCTCCGGCTACTCCGACATGGCGCTCGGCCTCGCCCGCATCTTCTCCATCCGCTTTCCAATCAATTTCGACTCCCCCTACAAGGCCACCAGCGTCACCGAGTACTGGCAGCGCTGGCACATCACCCTCACCCGCTACATCACCCTCTACCTCTACAATCCCCTGCTCCTCGCCGTGCAGCGCCGCCGCCTCGCCGCCGGCAAGAAGACCTCGCGCAAGGCCCTCGCCACCCCCGAAGGCTTCCTCACCATGGTCGCCTACCCCACAGTCGTCACTATGCTCCTCACCGGCATATGGCACGGAGCCGGCATCCAGTTCCTCATCTTTGGAGCACTCCACGGCCTCTATCTCACCGCCAACCAGGCCTGGCGCCACTTCCGCAAGCGCCCGGCCGACTCCGCTCCCGTCGCCGGTCTCCCCCGCCTCCTCATGATGCTCGGCGTCTACGCCCAGGTCAGCTTTGCCCTCATCTTCTTCCGCTCGGACTCCCTCCACGCCGCCTTCGCCCTCCTCCACGACATGGCCGGCCGGCACGGCCTCGGCAGCACCAGCTCACTTCTCGACGGCGCCCTCGCCTTTGCCCTCTTCCCCATCGTCTGGTTCTTCCCCAACTCCCAGCAGATCCTCGGCCAGGAGCCCACCCCCGCGCTCCCCGAACCCGGCCACCACTCCCCGACCTCAGAGCCCGAGGACCCCGCCGCCCCCACGCCCCTCCTCGCCCGCCTCCGCTGGCACCCCAACATGGGCTGGGCCGTCGTCATGGCCGTCCTCTTCTTCGCCGTCCTCGCCAATCTCGACAGCACGACGTCCTTCCTCTACTTCCAGTTCTGATCCGCCACCCGGACGCACAAACACGGGGCAGGCACGAGCATCCCGCAAACCGCAACCCTGTCATTCTGAGCACAGCGAAGAATCCCCTCGCCCGGCCCGTCACGACATCACCCGCGCAGCAACTCCGGCCTCCGCCGCGCCACCTCCCCAATCAGCTCCCCAAATAAAGTATTCGCCCACGCAAACCACGCGCGCGTGAACTTCCTGACATCGTCCTTCTCGTAGCTCTCGTGCATAAACCCCGTACCCGCAGACGCCGCCTTTAGCATCCGCAACGCCCGCGCAATCTCCGCATCCGACTCGCTCGTCAGCGCATACACAATCTGCGACATCGGCCAGATACTGTCGCGCCCAATGTGCGGTCCGCCAATGCCCTCGCCCGCCGTCCCTCGAAAGAACCACGGATTCCGCTCGCTCCAGCAGAACGCCCGCGTCCGCGCATAGATCGCCGCATCCGGTGAGCTCAGGAGATACGGCAGCCCCAGCAGGCTCGGCACATTCGCGTCGTCCATCAGCACCTGCCCGCCAAACCCGTCCACCTCGTACGCCCAGATCTCGCCCTCCGGCCCCTTTGCCCGCGCATACTGCCGCAGCCCCGCCTCCACCTCCCCCGCCAGCGCCGTCGCTTCGTTGGCCATCGTCGCGTCGTGCAGAATCGCACCTGCCATCTCCGCCAGCTGCCGCAGCGAAGTCACCGCAAACAGGTTCGAAGGCACCAGGAACGGAAGCACGCACGCATCATCCGAAGGCCGAAAGCACGACGCGATCATCCCCGTAGCCCGCGCCGGATTGCCGATCCCGTTCACCAGCGTATCGGTCGGATTCGCCGCCATGCGTTGAAACCGGTACGGCCCCTCCCCATGCCTCCGCTGCTGCACGCGCATCGTCCCGAGCACACGTCGCATCGCCTCGGCCCATGCGCTGCCAAACGCCGACGTCTCCCCCGTAGCCTTCCAGAACCCGTGCGCCAGCCGTATCGGGTAGCAGATCGAGTCGAGCTCGTACTTCCGCTCGCCAACGCCCTGCCGCATCTCCGTCTTATCTTCCCTGCTCCACTCCAGCGGCTTCGCCTGGAGATCCGCCATAAAGGCATTCGCATACGTGTCGATCAGCAGACACCGCGTCTGCCGCCGGATCACCCCTTCAAGCAGTGCCCGCAGCCGCCCATCCTTCGCCGCCAGGGGCAGATACGGCCACACCTGCGCCGAAGAGTCGCGCAGCCACATCGCCGGGATATCGCCCGTGATCACCACCGTGTCCGGCTTGCCCTCGAACTCCCCCGGCTCGACCGTGGTGTCCAGCGTGTTCGGAAAGCAGTTCGTAAAGATCCACGCCAGCTCCCGGTCGCCAATCCTCCGCTCCGTCTCGAGGAGGAACTGCTCCACCGCCTCGCTCCTAAACCGCCGCTCCCCCGGCGCCGGTCGCTTCGAAGCCGCAAACGCCGTCACCTCTCCCCGCAACATCGCCGGCAGTCCAGCCCCAAGCGCCACGCTTCCACCAGCCTTCAACAGCTCTCTCCGCGAAAGTTCAACCCCTGTCATCAATCCCTCTCCTCTTGCTCAATGCGCCCCTAACGCTTCGGCGCAAAGCACCGCGCAAACTGCACTGCCCCCGCGCTCTCCACCCGGACCTCCGTCCCAGCCGGCACCACCACCGCCGCACCCTTCGGCATCTCCACCTCGCCCCCTCCGCCTCGCACCAAGCACGATCCCTCCAGTCCCACCAGGCACCCCGCACCCGGCATCTCCACCCGCAGCTCTCCCCTGCCCGCATCGAACCGGTCCACCGTGAAGTACTGCTCCTCAATCAGCCGTGTAAACCCATCCACCCGCCGCGCCGTCACCAGCCCCGCCCGCGTCTTGAACTTCGTCGCCGCGATCCCCTGCTTTACATGGAGCTCCCGGGGCCGCCCGTAATCCCACATCCTGAACGTCGTGTCGCTCGTCTGCTGCGTCTCGAGCAGCGTCACCCCCGGCCCAATCGCATGCACCGTCCCCGCATCCACAAACACCATGTCCCCAACGCTCACCGGCACCTGGACCAGCATCTCCTCGATCGTCCCCTCCGCGATCGCGCGCTCCACCCCCGCCGCATCCGATCCCTCCTTCAGCCCCAGGGCCACCGCCGCCCCCGGCTCCGCGGCCAGCACATACCAGCACTCCGTCTTTCCCCGCGGCTGCCCCATCGTCTGCGCCCGCGCATCATCCGGATGCACCTGCACCGATAGCTTGTCGTTCGGAAACAACACCTTCACCAGCAGCGGGAACTCCCCATCATTGCTCGGCCCCAGCAGCTCCGCCCCGGCCTCCTTCGCGATCTCGGTCAGCGACCGCCCTGCATAGGGGCCCGTCTCCGCGACGCACTGCGGCCCCGTCAGCCAGGCCTCCCCCACCAGCTCCGTCGTCCCCTTGTCCGCAAACCAGGGCTCGAGACTCCCCCGGCCCCAGGGCCTCTCACTGAAAAACGGCTTCAACCGAAACGGCTCCACAAAACCTCCCCCGACCACCAATCCACAACTCAACACAGACCCCAATACCCGATACCCAAAAACGTAAACCTCTCACCACCACTACCCAGAAGAAGAGACATCCTCAATCATCATCATCCTTCTTCGCCTTCTTCCGCTTCTCCGTCACCAGCGCCGGCACCGGCGCTTCCCCCATCGCATCTCGCCACAGAATCACGTTCAGCTTTCGCGCATCCGCACGGTCCGCATGCCGGAAGTCCATCTTCGCCGACTCCCGCTCGCCCTCCGCCGTCACCGGATCCATCGCCGCCGTCACCTTCGGATTGGCCCTGTAAATCAGCCCGTTCTCCCGGTTGCTCACGTCCGCCACAAACGGCGGCTGGTCCCCCGGCCCCTCAAACTCCGGCGCCATCAGCGAGCTGAATGCATCATTGTTGTTCATCGGCGGCAGCCCGAGCACCGCCTCCATCGTCCGGATCATCGACACCGTCGAATAGAACCGGCTGTCCACATACGCCCCGCCATCCTTCCCTCGCTGCGCATACTTGCTTATCACCAGCGCCAGGCTCCGATGCGCATCCACGTGGTCCGCCCCATTCTGCGCATCGTCCTCCAGGATGAAGAACGCCGTGTCATCCCAATACCCCGAGTGCGACACCGCCTCCACCGCCCGCCCGATCGCCAGGTCGTTGTCCGCAATCGAAGCCTTCGGCATCGGCGACCCGGCCCTCGTTCCCGCCGTATGATCGCTCGGCAGACGCAGCATCACGAAGTTCGGCATCGTGTCCCGCCCCGCCTCCTTGTCCCGCTTCCACTCCGCGAAGTGCCGCAGAAACACCTCCACCCGGATCTGGTCCGGCACCTTGACGTTGAAGTCCGGCCCCTCCACCGCGAAGTGCCCCACGAGCTCCGGCTTCGTCGCTACGTTCTTCGCAATCAGCGGAATCTCCCACTGAAACGGACTCACCCCTCCACCCCACTCCGCCGGTATCGCCCCGCCCGGTTTGATCGTCGGCCGCTCGCACGCCACCCCCTCGAGCATCGGTCCCTCCTGGGAGCTCCCGCTCTTCTTCTCATCGCAGAAGCTCGTCGAGATGTACTCACCAAAGTGGTACAGCGTCCGCCCATGCCGCTGGAGATTGCCCCACAGGTACCCGCTCGCCGGCTCATTCACATCCGGGATGTGCTGGTCGATCGGATACCCTTCCGACACCACTCCCTCGAAGTCATACGTCCGCTGCCCCCCACGATAGTTCTGCTCCCACGTCTTCTCGAGGTAGTCCGTCCCGATCGCCGCCGTCGACCAGACATGCCCGTCACCCGACACCTCACCCGAGTCGAAGAAGTTGTCCAGCACCCCAAACTGCAGCGCCAGCTTGTGCTGGTTCGGCGTAATCGCCGCCCCGTACATCGTCAGGCTCTTGTCCCCGTTCCCCACCGGATGCCCACCCTGCTCGAGATCCCCAAACAGCTGATCGTACGTCCGGTTCTCCTTGATGATGTAGATCACATGCCGTATCGGCCCCGGAAACCCCACACCACCACTCCCAACACTTCGCTTGTCATCCTTCGCCACAGGCGGAGGATCTGCTTCTCTCCCACCTCCCCCGACCGCCGCTCCCCCACCGCCCCCCGCAAACCGGATCACCTCCGCCGCCGCCCGCATCCGGTTATCCTCGAGCACCTCCGCCGTCCACCGTGGCAGCTCCCGCTCCATCGCCCCGACATCCAGCGTCGCCACCGACCCATACAGCAGCGTCCCGATATACGTCGACGTCAGCTGAAACGCCCTCTTCCCCCTCGTCCTCTCCGTCTGCCGCAGCGGATAGTTGTTCGGCCCCGTGCCCTTCCCCTTCGCGGTCGCCACATACAGCCGACCGCCCGCCATCCCCATCGACATCGGCATCCACTCCGTCGGCACAAACCCGATCGGCTCCACGAAACCCTTCTTCGCCGCCTTCGCCGTCAGCCTCGCCGTGTCCATCACCGCTATGGCGTCCTGTGCGCCATTTCCCACGTAAAGCCGCCGGCCATCCGCACTCACCGCCAGCGCCTCCGGCTCCGCCCCAAAGTAGCTCTGACCCGGCAGCCGCGTATCGAAGTACCCCTTCACCGCAAACTCCGCCGCCCGCCCACCCTTCCCCGCCGCCACGTCCACCGCCGCCACAGCATCCCGGTTCGCCAGCGCAACATACAGTGTCTTCCCATCCGGCGAGAACTCCATCGCACACGGATGCGTCCCCGCCACCGTCAGCCCCTGCGGCTTCAGCAGCGGCAGCCTCCGCCCCACCACCCCCTTCTCGAGATCCAGCTCCACGACCTCGCTCGCATTCCACAGCGTTGCAAACCCCCGCCTCCCATCCTTCGACACTGCCACGGCCAGCGGATACGTCCCCGGAACCGCGTCGCTCTCCGAAAGATCAAACCTCGTGACAACCTCTCCCGTCCCCGCATTCATCAGCAGCACATCGTCCGAAAGATTGTCTGCGACCAGCAGCCGCTCCGGCCCCGCACCCGGCACCACTGCCACCCCCGCCGGAAACGGGACCCCCAGCGCTCCACTCACATCCCCAACCAGACTCGTTCGCCGCCCGCCGGCAAGCGCCTGCAAACCGATCTTCAGCACCCGCTCCCGCGTCAGCCGCCCGTCGGCAAACCCGTATACCACAATCCCGTTCCCCGTGTCGCCTTTCTTCTTCCCCTCCGGATCCGTCAGGCTCCCAACCGTCCCATACAGGTGCCGTCCGTCCGCGCTGAACGCCAGCCCCGAGTAAAGCGTCTGCCCCGCCTCCACCATCGTCCGCTCGTCCGGCGAGTCCGTCACCGCCCCGGTCCGCGTATCCACCACCGCCAGCGACTGCATATACCCGGACTCCCACGTCCCGTACCCCGCATTCACCGTCACCACCCACCGCCCATCCGGGCTCACCGCCATCGAGATCGGCAGGCTGTTCAGTCGCTGCGGCTGCCCCGGCACCGGCCGCGAGATCTGCTTGCTCGTCGGCAGGTCGATCGCCTTCTGCCCCGTCCCAACCTCCTGCCCCACGCACACGCCCGCACCCGCCGCCACGAACGCCACACCCGCCACAACCCTCATCAATCTCATCTCGATACGGTACCAACTCCCACTGTTAGGGGGCATTACAAAACTCTTACACCACCCCTCCCCCAGCCCCTGCTAGCGTTATCTAAGAAGTCCAAAGGACCCGACCAAAGACATGACGCCTCAAACTCTCTCCCCCGACTCAGTCCAGGATCAGACGCAGGATCACGCCCAGCACCAGCGCGCCGACCAGGCCGCCTACGAGGCCGCGCTCACCGGCGACCTGGCCACCCGCCCCGTTCCCGTCGAGGAAGTCGTCCGCAAGGTCAAGCAGGACCTCCGCATGGGCCGCGAGCACCAGCAGGGCCGCATCAACTGGATCACCACCATCGCCATGGGTGCCTTCCACGTCGGCGCCATCGCCGCCCTCTTCTTCTTCTCCTGGAAGAACCTCCTCTGCTTCTTTGTCATGTACTTCTTCGCGATCAACGTCGGCATCGGCATGGCCTACCACCGCCTGCTCACCCACCGCGGCTATCGCACCCCCAAGTGGCTCGAGTACTTCGTCACCGCCTGCGGCTGCCTCGCGCTTGAGGGCGGACCTATCTTCTGGGTCGCCACCCACCGCGTCCACCACCAGAACTCCGACCACGAAGGCGACCCGCACACCCCGCACGACGGCACCTGGTGGGCCCACGCCGGCTGGATCCTCTCCGGCCGCGCCCTCCACTCCGAGACCGCGCTCCTCGGCCGCTACGCCCCCGACCTCACCCGCGACAAGGTCCACGTCTGGCTCTCGAAGTACCACTACCTCCCGCTCGTCATCACCGGCCTCCTCCAGGTCGCACTCGGCGCAGCCCTCGCACCCGGCCATCGCGTCGTCGGCGCCCTCGGCATGGTCCTCTGGGGAACCTTCCTTCGCGTCACCGTCGGCCTCCACGCCACCTGGCTCGTCAACTCCGCCACCCACCTCTGGGGCAAGCGCCGCTTCGAAACCAAGGACGACTCCCGCAACAACTGGTGGGTCGCCATCCTCACCGGAGGCGAAGGCTGGCACAACAACCACCACGCCCACCCCGTCAGCGCTCGCCACGGCCTCGCCTGGTACGAGTTCGACGTCAACTACTACGGCATCTGGCTCCTCGAAAAACTCGGCCTCGCCAAAAAGGTCCAGATCGCCAGGTTCGACCCCGCCGACCCCAAACCTGCCGGCGTCTAGAACCTCACACCCCACCCCGCATCACCCGAGGCGCAGAGCATATGCTCTGCGCCTTCTGCATGGCCGGGCCTGACAACGCATACCGCGGCAGGGCATAATGGCCGTCCGCTCATGCGAACCCAAGAACGCCTCCTCTCCGCCCTTCTCCTCTCCTTCAGCCTCCCCCTCCTGGCCCAGAACCCCGCACCCCACCTCGAGCGCCGCGGCGAAGCGACCGAGCTCATCGTCGACGGCAAGCCCTTCCTCATGCTCGCCGGCGAGCTCCACAACTCCAGCTCCTCCTCGCTCGACTACATGAAGCCCCTGTGGCCGAAGCTCGCCGCCATCCCCCTCAACACCGTCCTCACGCCCGTCTCCTGGGAGCTCATCGAGCCGGAGGAAAACCGCTTCGACTACACCCTCGTCGATGGCCTCATCGCCCAGGCCCGTGAGCAGCACCTCAAGCTCGTCTTCCTCTGGCTCGCCGCCTGGAAGAACGGCATGTCCAGCTACCCGCCCGCCTGGGTCAAGCAAGACACCCGCCGCTTCCCACGCGTTATGCTCCACAACACCGAAGCCCCCATTCTCTCTACCCTCGACGGCCCCAGCAGGGCCACCCGCGACCGGGACGCGCACGCCTTCGCCGCCCTGATGACTCACCTCAAACAGGCAGACACCGACCACACCGTCCTGATGATGCAGGTCGAAAATGAGGTCGGTATCCTCGGCGACAGCCGCGACCACTCCCCCGCCGCAGACAAGGCCTTCGCCTCACCCGTACCTTCCGAGCTCACCCGCTACCTCAAGACCCATCGCGACACCCTCAACTCCGAGCTCCGCGATCTCTGGCTGGCAAACGGCGAGAAGACCTCCGGCACCTGGGGAGAGATCTTCGGCGAGTCCCCCCGCGCCGACGAGATCTTCATGGCCTGGAACTACGCCCGCTACGTCCAGGCCGTCGCAGCCGCCGGCAAAGCCGCCTACGACCTCCCCATGTACGTCAACGCCTGGCTCGGCGGCGACGACACCACCCCCGGCGACTACCCCAGCGGAGGCCCCCAGCCCCGCGTCATCGACGTCTGGAAGGCCGCCGGCTCCGCCCTCGACATCCTCGCGCCCGATCTCTACAAGCCCGACTTCTACGACTGGGCCAGGCGCTACCATCGCCCCGACAACCCCCTCTTCCTCCCTGAAACCGTCGGTGGCGCCAACGGCGCAGCCAACGTCTTCTACGCTGTCGGCGAACACGCCGCCATCGGCTTCTCCCCGTTCGCCATCGACGCCCCCTTCGCCCCCGAAAACGCACACCTCAAAAGTCAGGGCGCCGATCCCAACGTCCTCAGCCTCCTCAGCGGCGTCGACGACCTTGGCGCCAGCTACACCGCCATTGCCGGCATCGCACCCCTCCTGCTTGAAGCGCAGGCAAAGGGCGACGTCCACGGCTTCACCCTCTCCAAAGATCACCCCTCCGTCGATTTCCAGCTCGCGTCCTACACCGTCCAGGTCTCCCTCGATGCGATCTTCGGTCACGGCTCCGACACCGGCTACGGCCTCGTCATGATGACCGCACCCGACCAGTTCCTCGGCGTCGGCAAAGGCTTCCGTCTCAGCTTCACCACCCGCACCCCCGGCAAACACGTCGGCATCGCCTCGATCGACGAAGGCCGCTTCGAAGACGGGAAATGGATCTCCGCTCGCCGCCTCAATGGCGATGAAAACGACCAGGGAAACTTCTGGCGCTTCGACCCCCGCCTCGTCCGCACCGAAAAGATGACCCTCTACCACTACGAGTAAGACCCGCCGCTCATAAGCTGACCCGCTGACACACGCTCGCCTGACCCGCTGAAACCAGGCAGCTGCCGCTATACTCCCCCCAGCCCATGAACTTCACCCGACGCCGCGGAGCCATCGCCCTCTTTGTTGCGCTCGGCATCCTGCTCATCGGCGTCGCCGTCACCCTCAATATCGGCTGGATCATCGTCACCGCCAACGAGCGCCGCATCGCCACGCTCGTCCTCGGCATCGTCTTCTTCGCCATCCTCATCGCCGGCGTCGTCCTCATCACCGTCTTCCTTCTTCGCGAGATCCGCCGCAACGAGCGCCAGGACACCTTTCTCAACACCGTCACCCACGAGCTCAAAACCCCCATCGCCTCCATCCGCCTCTACCTCGAAACCCTCCAGCGCCGTCCCGTCGACGAGGCCCAGCGCCAGGAGTTCTACCGCATCATGCTCGCCGACTCCGACCGCCTCCTCGGCACCGTCGAGCAGGTCCTCAAGGCTGGCCAGCTCGGCCAGCGCTACCGCCAGCAGAACCGCACCCTCATCGATCTCGAGCAGCTCGTCGGCGAGTGCATCAGCATCACCCTCCTGCGCCACCACCTACCCCCCGAAGCCATCGAGCTCGAGCCCGTCCCCGGCGCCGTCCGCCTCCGCACCCTCGGCCTCGCCGAAGACCTCCGCACCGCCGTCCTCAACGTCCTCGACAACGCCGTCAAATACTCCGCCCCGGAAGCCGCCACTCACCCCACCCCCGCCCACACCCCCGCGGCAAACGTTCACACCACCGCGACGGGCACCGCAGCAACTGTCCACCCCACCAGCGGGCACTGCGGCAAACGTCCACATCCGCTGCTCCCTGGCCATCGAGCGCTACACCTTTGTCGCCCTCCGCATCACCGACCAGGGCCTTGGCCTCCCACCCGGCCACCAGAAACGCATCTTCAAGCGCTTCTACCGCGTCCCCGGCCGCACCATGGTCCGCGTCAAAGGCACCGGACTCGGCCTCTTCCTCGTCCGCGCCATCCTCCGCCAGCACGGCGGAGACGCCACCGCCCAAAGTCCCGGCCCCGGACAAGGCACCACCATCACCCTCACCCTCCCCCTCGCGACCACCATCCCAGGCGACCTCTAGACGCCTCGTCTACGTTGAAACGCCAGACCGCCGTCTCCAAAGTCACGAGTTCCTCCCCCAAGGTCATCCCCACCTGCAACCTCCATCGCCGAAATCCCCTTCGGTCGCAGCAGCTCAGAGGTATAAAGAAAGCGCACCATAACCGCGCTCGAGGATCTCCTCTTCCATGAACCGTAATTCCGCAGCCCTGCTCGCCTTTGTCCTCGGCCTCCTTGTCATCCCGGTCATCGCTTTCCTCTACTTCCAGTTCGGCAACCCGCCTGTAGCCACCGCCGACAACCCCTTTCCGCTCGAAGCTCAGATCGTTAAGATCCCCCTGAACGCGCGCATCCACCGCGAAATGCCCAAACAGGCTCCCTTCGAAGCCACCCCGGACACCCTGCTTGCCGGCGCCCATCTCTACCGCGAACAGTGCGCCTCCTGCCACGGCCTCAAGGACCACCCCTCCACCTTTGGCGCCACCATGTTCCCCCGGACCCCACAGCTCTGGGCCCAGCACAAAGGTTCGACCGTAGTCGGCGTCAGCGACGACCCCGCCGGCGAAACCTTTTGGAAGATCCAGAACGGCATTCGCCTCTCCGGCATGCCCGCCTACAAGACCCTCCTGTCAGACCAGCAGATGTGGCAGATCGCCCTTCTGCTCGCCGCCGCCGACAAGCCACTTCCCGAAGCCGCCACGGAGGCCGTAACCAACCCCATCAGCTACTAGACCGCTGCCCGCACCTCGCGCACCCTCTCCGCCATTGCCACACAGTCCCCTCCGACCGCATCCTTGAACCATGCCTCGGGACTCCCCAGCTCCCCTCATCACCCTCGTCGAAGACGAAGACCACCTCGCCCAGGGCCTCCTCTTCAACCTCCAGGCCGAGGGCTACCGCACCGAGCACTTCGCCGACGGCGACCTCGCCCTCGCCCACCTCCTCGCCACCCCCACCCACGGCCCCAACGCCCCCTCCGCCATCCTCCTCGACTGCATGCTCCCCGGCGCCGACGGCTTCACCATCGCCCGCACCCTCCGCGACGCCGAACGCTACACCCCCATCCTCATGCTCACCGCCCGCTCCCAGCCCCAGGACATCCTCGAAGGCATCAACGCCGGAGCCGACGACTACCTCCCCAAGCCCTTCGACCTCAACATCCTCCTCGCCCGCCTCAAGTCCCTCCTCCGCCGCATGTCGTGGCAGACCTCCACCCCCGCACCTGCCGGCGCACCCTCTCCCGGGTCCGAAGACACCACCAACACCCCACCCCCGCCCCTCCCCACCCCCGAGTACGCCTTCAACCACCGCACCATCCGCTTCGACCAGCTCGAGCTCATCGCCCCCAACCGCACCACCCACCTCACCCTCATGGAGGCCGACCTCCTCCGCCACCTCACCGACCGCCCAAACCAGGTCGTCTCCCGTAAAGACATCCTCGAACAGGTCTGGCGCGTCCACGAAGACACCGACACCCGCGCCATCGACAACTTCATCGTCCGCCTCCGTCGCTACATCGAAGACGACCCCGCCAACCCCCAGCACCTCACCACCGTCCGAGGCGTAGGCTACAAATTCCGCCCCGAACCCTAGCGCCTCGAAACGAGGCTGCTGGACGGGGGCGCCTGCGCCCGCCGCAGGAGAGCGGCAAACCGCGGATCACTGCGCAGCCCGTCCAGCACCGGATCGACGGCCAGCGAGTTCGTCCAGAAGCAGCTTGTCTCCACCCCGCGACCTAACCAGGAGAACGCCTGGTCGTTGTCGCCTAGGCGAATGTAACTCTCGCCGATCTCGATCGCCCCGCAAACCAACTGTGTTCTCGCGCTCAGAAATCTGACCCGGGCCCTCTGGTACTCCTTCCATCCACCGCGCTCATACGCCAGGCGCAACGGCACAAGTTCCGGCTCAGGAAACCACCCTCCGAGAACCAGCAGGTCGGCACGCTGGGCCTCATCAGCTCGCCCAAGCATCTCGTACGTCCGGCTCCTCCAGTTTTCGACCAGGCGGAAGTTATGCGGCTCCATCTCGTCTGCCCGGTGCAGATATAAAAGTGCCTCGTCGTAGTGACGCGCAAAGTACAAGACCGATCCGAGATGCCGGTTGATGGTGAACGAAAGCGGATCCAGTCTGAGCGCCTTGCGCATCTCGGTAACAGCATCTTCCGGCCGCCCCACCGCATCCAGGTAGATCGAATACTGCAGCTCCGCGATCGAGTTGTTCGGATTCAGCGCAAGACCCTTTTCGAGATCGCGCCCCGCCGCGGGCCAGTCCCTCCGGTACACCAGCTCGACAAATCCCAGGGCCCCGTAGGCCTCGCCACTCTCCGGATTCAGCGAGACCGCGCGTCTCGCGGCCGCAAAGGCCTGCGCCTCTGTGTTCGCAGGAGCACTGATAGCCAGCACGCTCGTGCCGGCCAGTGCCTCCGCCAGTCCCGCATACGGGGCCGGATAGGAGGGGTCCAGCGAGATCGCCTGTTGGAAGTACACCGCGCTCTTGGAAACATCGCGGACATGCAGAAAATACAACCCACGGAGGTAGGCATCATAGGCCGCCGGGTCGATCCGTCGCGCCTGCGTGCTCTCGCTCGGAGGCGGTGCAAGCGCCGTCTTGGTCTCCGACCCGATCTCGCTGACAATCTTGTCCTGAAGCGTAAGCACGTCGCCGATCGGCTCTTCAAAGCTCCGCGCCCACAGGTGCCGGTCACTCCGGGCATCGATCAACTGCACGCTGATCCGAACCCGATCACCCGAACGAACGGCCGAGCCCTCCACAATCGCATCGACATTCAGCTCGGAGGCGATCTGCCGCAGCGGCTTTGCACTCCCCTTCACCTGCATCACCGAAGTCCGGGAAATGACCCGCAGATTCGGGATGTGCGCCAGCTCCGTGATCAGCGCATCCGTCATGCCGTCCACGAAATACTCCTGCCCGGCATCGCCCGACAAATTCTGGAGGGGAAGCACCGCCAGCGACCGGATGGGACCAGCCGGTCCAACACTGCGGCTCCTGAACGACACCGCGATACCCCCGATCGCAACGAGCCCCGCAAACAGCACGAGCCACCCGCGGCTCCGTCGCCATGAACTCGCATCGGCAGCTGGGGTGTCTCCCTCCTCGAGAGCCAGGGGTTCGACCGGATCCGCGACCGGCGATCCGGGCACAGTCTCGCTCGCTTCAACCGTCTCCAGGTCGTGCCCGAGCCCAGCCTCCCCCTCGACCAGCTCCCCCACCTCCAAAGCTTCCACCTCAGCAATAAAGCGGTAGCCCCGTCGCGGCACCGTCTGGATATACCGTGGTGACGCCGCGGAATCCCGCAGGACCTCCCGAACACGATTCACCGCATTGTTAAGGCCGTGATCAAAGTCGACAAAGGTCTCTACCGGCCAAAGCTGCGAGCGCAGCTCCTCGCGCGTCACCAGCTCACCACGCCGCTCCACCATCAGCGCGAGCAGCCGGGATGGCTGCAGACCAAGTCGCTCTGGCCGTCCCTGGCGCGTCAGCCAGCTCGTCCGGAGATCCAGCTCGAACGGGCCAAAGCGTACCACTCTGGCTGGTTGCGCGGAGCTGGCCACAAGCAATCCTCAGGTTTCCGTTGAGTGGAAACGAGCATAGCCCACCCCGCACTTTCGCCGCAACTAAATCCCAAACTCCTCAAAACGCAGGAACTTACCCGGTGAGAGTTTGGAGAGATCTCGGAGAGCTTCCCGGGATTGACCCGCCTCGCCGGTTCCCGCATGGTGACTGCCTCCATACCGGAGATCTGAGGATACTCATCATGAAAAAGTGCAACATCGTGCGCCTGGTCTTCCGCACTACCCTTGCCCTGGCGATCGCGGCGACGTGTCTCCTGCCCCTTCCCGCCGCCGCCCAAAACGTCGTGACGGACTGGAACAACATCGCCATCACACAGGCACGCGCCAGTACCGCCCCCGGCGCCAGCTCCCCAGGTGGCACCAGCGTCTACGTCGCCTACGTCGAGCTCGCCGTCTACAACTCGGTCGTCGCCATTGAGGGTCGCTTCAGGCCCTACAAATACACCATCCCCGCCCCGGCCGGCGCCTCTTCGGATGCCGCCGCCGTAGAGGCCGCCTATCGCGTACTCCTGTATCTGCTCCCGGATCGAACGGATCCGCTGACTGCCTCCTACAATCTCTCCATGGCCGCCATCCCCGATGGCTCCGCCAAATCCGCCGGTCAGCAGGTCGGCCTGCTCTCGGCCAATGTCCTCCTGTCTCTCCGGTCCGGCGACGGACGCGGAGGCCCCTGGCCCTATAGCTACCCGTCTACGCCCGTTCCCGGTGTCTGGATCCTCACGCCAGGCGTCACCGCGCCGGCAACCCCTTGGCTCGGCCACATGAGGCCCTTCACCTTTGACGACCCGGCCCGGTTCCTGCCCGAAGAGGGTCCCCCCGCACTCAACAGCCCCGTGTGGACGCACGACTACAACGAAACCAAGACCCTCGGAGCCAAAGACAGCACCGTACGCACCCCGGCGCAAACCGAGATAGGCCTCTTCTGGACCGACCACACCACCGCGCAATATGGGCATATGCTGCAGCTGCTCGCAATGCAGGAGAACCTCAACGTCCTCGATACCTCTCGCCTCATGGCCATGTCATTCTCTTCACTCGCAGACGGCATCATCGGCTGCTTCAACGGAAAATACCACTTCAGCTTCTGGCGTCCGGTGACGGCGATTCAAAACGGCGATATCGATGGCAATCCCAACACCGTCGCCGACCCCTCGTGGACTCCTCTCGCCCCCACTCCGGGCCATCCCGAGTACCCCGCCGCGCACGCCTGCCTCACCGGTTCGCTCGCCGACACCCTCGAGGCATACTTCGGGAGACCGGAGATCCATCTCACCGTCTCCAGTGCCGTCACCGGCACGACCCACCACTTCAACAACGTCCATGAGCTGGAGCGCGAGGTGGAGGGCGCGCGGATCTACGCCGGCTTCCACTATCACCACTCGCTGGTCCAGGGGTTTGAGCTGGGCCACAAGGTATCCCACCACGTCACCAATCACTACTTCGAACCCAGGCGGCGAGATCACGGCGGAGATCATGACGACGAGGTCTCCCCCTAAACCGACCCGCACACCGCAGCGCTTCGGTCATCGTTGTGACGCAACCTTCCGATCAACACTGCTGAATCCAGGTGAGTGAAAAGGCCCGGCGCCGCCGGGCCTTTCACTCCATCTCAGGTCAGGATCCGACCAATTTTCGTCGTTGCAGAGTAGGCTACCGCTTCCGCCCCGACCCTGACCCGCCTCACAGAGAGAGCAGCCGCCCGTCCTCCAGGCACTGTCATTCTGACCCTGAGTTTGCGAAGGGGAAGACCAACCGCACCCTTCCCCACCCACGCCCCCCGGAGCCCCACTCACCCCCGGACCCGCACCACCTCACCCCGCACCACCTCACGCCCAGCCCAAACCATCACTCCGGTCGCCACCGCCGTCCCCGTGCACCACGAGCACACCTTACCCAGCACCGCGACCTGCCGCACCACGTTCACCACCGCCAACGTCCCATCCCCCGCCAGCTTCCACCCCAGCAGCCGCCGTGCAACCCCACCCCGGCGCGCCGCCACCATCAACCCCATCGTCACCCCATAACTTGCCAGGCCCAGCACCGCATCCGGAACCCCCATCGGGTGCGCCATCGCCGACTCCGTCACCCCGTCCGAATCGAACACCCTCCCCGGAGGATCCGGCAGGTGCCCGAGCACCCCTGTCTGGTGCAGCAGCACCGGTACCAGCGTCCCGATCGCCGCCCCGCACGCCGCCATCATCACCGCGTCCCTTCGCCCGCTCATGCGCTCCTCCTTCGCAGCAGCAGCGCCGCCCCTGCACCCACCAGCGCCGCACCTGCCGCCACCCATCCGCGATGGAGCGACGCCGTCACCTGCAGACTCGAATCCTTCGACCGGTCGTCAAACCTCCCCCGCGCGCTATGCACCCCCGGCACATACTCGTACAGGTTGTCCGGCGCACCGGGGTCCTTGGGCTCGCTCTCCACCTGTTGTGACCGGTACCCCGTCCTGCCCAGGTACACGTCCAGCAGCCCCGGGATAACCCTCTGCCCCACAATCGCCTCCACCGTCGGCAGCCCCACCCAGTACTCCCTCCGTGGCCGCCTCGCATACCCCGCCGCCACCACCACCTCCGCACACACCTCCGGCTCGTAGATCGGCGGCACCGGCTGCGTCTTGTGCGGCAGCCGATTCTTCACCCAGTCGAACTGCATCGTGTTCATCGCGGGCATCTGCACCGTCGTCACCTGGACCTTGCTCCTGTCATGCTGCAGCTCGCACCGCAGGGAATCCGTAAATCCATTGATCGCATGCTTCGACGCGCAATACGCCGACTGCAAGGGGATCGACCGGTAGCTCAGCGCCGACCCGATCTGCACAATGGTCCCCCTCCCCCGGCCCCCATCCCGCGGCAGCATCCGCTTCAGCGCCGAAAGCGTCCCGTGGACATACCCCAGGTACGTCACATCCGTCACCCGCCTGTAGTCCGCCGCCGTCATCTCCTTCACCGGCGAAAACACGCTCACCATCGCGTCGTTCACCCAAACCTCGATCGGCCCCAGCCGGCGCTCCACCTCCTCCGCCGCCCGCTCCACCGCCTCCGCGTCCGACACATCGGTCGGAATCGCAATCGCATCCCCACCCGTCTCCCCCCGCAGCATCAGGCACTCCGTCACCGCCGCGTCCAGCGCCTCCGGGTTCCGCGCCAGCAGCGCCACCTTTGCCCCGCGTCTCGCAAACCCATGCGCAATCGCCCGCCCAAGCCCCGCCGAAGCTCCCGTCACCACCACTACCTTGCTCGCCATCCCGACCTCTTCCCGCACCCCACACCGCCAGGCACACTCCCTGAGAGCACATCCCCGTCCCACAGGATGCTCCACCACCCCTTTCCCGCGAAACGCCGCACCCGCGGCTCCTGCCCGCTCACAGCAGCTCTCGGATTGACTCAGCCTGTGGCGAGCAGCATCCCACCACGCGACAGGCCCGTCACCAAAGACCCAAGCCGGCCGACGCCCAAACCTCCAGAAGCTCTGGTCCGCTCGGCAGCCCACAAGTGCCCTGCTCTTGTGGTCGCCACTGCTCTCTTGCAATCAGATCCCGCGCAACAATCGCTGGCGGTCTCGAGGACTTCGCAAGCGGTTCCGGCTACAGACGAAAAGGAGTCTCACAGCTTCAGCCTGATGGGCCAGCACGCTTCTGGCAGCGGGACACACCAGCCACTTGGCGACAGCCCCAGGCCAGTCACTGCGCGATAACGTCTTCGGCTGATTCGGGCAGAGACTTCTCGGCTAGATAAACCTTCCGCAGCAGCCGACCTTGCGAGCTGACCTCGTGAACACAGGCCAGGAACTTCTGCAGACCTTCGTAGCGGTCGAGACCCTCGAGTGCGACAAGTCGTTCGCGACGGCGTTCCCGCGCGTCGTGCCAACGCTCGGCGATCTCCGCCGCATCCTCCGTGGTGTCGGTCACGGACAGGAGGGAGAAGCCGGTCGAAGCCAGGAGGCGCTCGTTCTCTCCGGGCGGGCTAAAGAAGTAAGGGCCGATGGAGCTCCGGGTGGCGAGCTCGACATGCGAGATCAGACCGCCGATCACAAGGGCATCGCTGAACAGCAGACGGCCTCCCGGTCGCAGGACCCGCAGAAGCTCCTGGAGAACGCGCGCGCGGTTAGGGATGTGGCAGAGTGCATCATTGGCAAAAGCTGCATCGAAGCTGGCGTTCGCGAAGTGAAGCTCGTTCGACACATCGCACTGCTCGAAGCGAGCGATGTCCCCTACCAGGGAGGTATCGGCGAGCTGAGTAGCGCTTGCAATAGCGTTCGGATTGATATCGAGGCCGGTGATCCGGCACGAGACACGCTTCGCCATGTAGATCGCGTACATGCCCGATCCACAGCCTACCTCAAGCACGTCCGAGTCACCCTTCAGATTCAGAATCGATGGGATCAGATCTGACTCTCGACTCGTGACCCAGCTGGTTTGGCCGAAGTCCTGCCCGTAGGTCTCGGTCCGGATCTCCCGGTAGATATCTTCCTGCACCTTCGCGTATGCATTGTCATACAGGTCCACCTGATTGGGCACGAGGTCGCCTTTCACCGGAAGTTGGTGCGACGGAGCAATTGTATGGCGTCGCAATCACTATGCCGGGAGCGGTGGAATGGAGGAAGTGCGGCGTCCGCATCCCGGTACTCTTGGTTCCTGACAGGTCGGTCTCACGAACTGGACCCCAGCGCTCGAAGGAACACTGTGCCGCTGAAAGACGACGGATCGGGACCACGGCGCAGCCCTGTCACACCACACACCTCCTATGGTCTCGGGCCGCTCACGACCGCCTGCGCGACGATCTCGTCGCGACCCGCTCGACACCGCTCAGAGACAAGGCAGGCCGCCGGTGGCGCACCCGCTCTCTCCATCTCGATAGAATAGAAAGGGAAAGCCCGGGCAAACACCGGACGCTCCCACGCGACTTCCTCATCACGTCGCCCGAGGTCCAGACCTAAGCCGAATCTTTCCGAGACTTTGCGCAAGAAGTAGAGGGAAGGGGGGAGGTATCCTCTCGAAAAACCCTGCCCATCAGCGCCCAAAAAGAGGAACCCCAAAGCAATGCCCCTGAACTGCGGAATCGTCGGCCTCCCAAACGTCGGCAAATCGACCATCTTCAACGCCCTCACCAGCGCCAAAGCCCAGGCCGCCAACTACCCCTTCTGCACCATCGAGCCCAACACCGGCATCGTCCCCGTCCCCGACCCCCGCCTCGGCAAAATCTCCGACCTCATCCACCCCAAGTCCCTCGTCCCCACCACCATGGAGTTCATCGACATCGCCGGCCTCGTCGAGGGCGCCAGCAAGGGCGAAGGCCTCGGCAACCAGTTCCTCGGCCACATCCGCGCCACCGACGCCATCTGCCACGTCGTCCGCTGCTTCGACGACCCCGAAGTCGTCCACGTCGCCGGCGGCGTCAACCCCCTCCACGACATCGACATCATCAACACCGAGCTCCTCCTCGCCGACCTCGACTCCGTCGAAAAGCGCAACACCAAGGTCGAGCGCGCCGCCAAGGCCTCCTCCGACGGCAAAATCAAAGCCGAGCACGCCATGCTGCAAAAGCTCCTCGCCGTCCTCAACGCCGGCAGGCCCGCCCGCACGGCCGACCTCACCGACGACGAGCGCCTCCTCTCCCGCGAGCTCTTCCTCATCACCGCCAAGCCCCAGCTCTACGTCGCCAACGTCGACGAGGCCGCCCTCGGCACCGGCAACGCCCACACCGCCGCCGTCCAAAAGCGCGCCGACGAAGAAGGCGCCCAGATGGTCGCCATCTGCGGTGCCATGGAGGCCGAGATCGCCCAGCTCGACCCCGAAGAACGCACCGAGTTCCTCAAGGACCTCGGCCTCGCCGAGCCCGGCCTCGACCGCCTCATCCACTCCGCCTACCGCCTCCTCGACCTCATCACCTACTTCACCGCCGGCGTCCAGGAGGTCCGCGCCTGGACCATCCGCCGCGGCACCAAGGCCCCCGGAGCCGCCGGCGTCATCCACTCCGACTTCGAAAAAGGCTTCATCAAGGCCGACACCTACAGCTCCGACGACCTCTTCCGCCTCGGCTCCGAACAGGCCGTCAAAGAAGCCGGCCTCCTCCGCTCCGAAGGCAAGGAGTACACCGTCAAAGACGGCGACATCCTCTTCTTCAAATTCAACGTCTAGCACCTCGCTCACAGCTCACAGCTGGGCCTCGTAAAAGGGGAGCTCGCGTAGCCCCCCACAAACTCCGCAGCACCCGCAAGCTACACTGAACCTCCCAGATGCCGGAGTCACCCCGTAGCTTCGCCACAATCACCGAGCGCGAAAAAGGCCTCCACCGCGGCCTCTCCTCCGCCCAGCTCTCCATGATCGCCATCGGCGGAGCCATCGGCACCGGCCTCTTCCTCGGCAGCGCCTTCGCCATCGGCTTCGCCGGCCCCTCCGTCCTCCTCTCCTACACCATCGGCGCCGTCATCGCCCTCCTCCTCATGGGCGCGCTCGCCGAGATGACCGTAGCCCACCCCACCTCCGGATCCTTCGGAGCCTACGCCGAACACTACCTCTCCCCACTCGCCGGCTTCCTCGTCCGCTACAGCTACTGGTCCGCCGTCGTCTTCGCCGTTGGCACCGAGGTCACCGCCATCGCCGTCTACATGCGCTTCTGGTACCCCGCCGTCCCCGGCTACGTCTGGGTCCTCACCTTCTCCGCCGCCCTCATCGCCGTCAACGCCGCCAACGTCAAAGTCTTCGGCTCGGTCGAGTACGCCTTCTCCCTCTTCAAGATCCTCGCCATCGCCGCCTTTATCCTCCTCGGCTCTTACGTCCTCCTCACCGCTCCCGCCGGCTCCGGTCTCGGCCTCGCCAACTACAGCAGCCACGGAGGCTTCTTCCCTCACGGCCTCCGCGGAACCTGGGTCGCCGTCATCGTCGCCATCTTCAGCTACTTCTCAATCGAGATGGTTGCCGTCGCCGCCGGCGAGGCCGCCGACCCCGAGCGCGCCATTACCCGAGCCTTCCGCGCCACGGTCCTCCGCCTCATCTTCGTCTACCTCCTCTCGCTCGCCGTCATGCTCGCCATCGTGCCCTGGCAGACCGCCGGCACCGGCGAAAGCCCCTTTGTCCGCGTCGCCTCCGCCACCCACCTCCGGCACGCCGCCGGCGTCATCAACCTCGTCATCCTCATCGCCGCGCTCTCCGCCATGAACAGCCAGATCTACATCACCACCCGCATGATGTTCTCGCTCTCCCGCGCCGGCTTCGCCCCCCGCCCCTTCGGCACCCTCAACACCCGCGGAGTCCCCCTCCCCGCACTCCTCCTCTCCACCATCGGCATCGCCCTCGCCACCGTCGTCAACGCCCTCTACCCCGCCGCCGCCTTCACCCTCATGATGTCCATCTCCATGTTCGGAGCCCTGTTCACCTGGCTCATGATCTTCGTCACCCATCTCCAATTCCGCCGCACCCACGCCGTCGCCTCGCTCGCCTTCCGCATGCCCGGATTCCCCCTCACCACCTACGCCGGCATCCTCCTGCTCACCGCCATCCTCCTCACCACCCCCTTCACCGCCGCCTTCCGCATGACCCTCGTCTACGGCCTCCCCTTCCTCCTCATCCTCACCACGATCTTTCTTACCCGCCACCGCCGCTCCGCGACACCATCTCGCGAGCCCATCCCCGCTACAGACACCCCGTCCCTCTAATCCACCAAGCCCGAAGCGCTTGCCGCCGCATCCCGTCACGCGGAGCTTGCAGGCTGCGGAGGCCGCAGCGAGAATGGATCCCACCTTTGGAGCTCTCCATGAAAACATCCGCCGCCGCGGAACCAGCAGCCGCACTCATCGACAACAAGATCCGCGACCTCGGTGACTGGCGCGGCGAGACCCTCGCCAGGGTGCGCAAGCTCATCCACGAGGCAGACCCCGAGATCGTCGAAGAATGGAAGTGGATGGGCACTCCCGTCTTCTCCCACGCGGGCATCATCTGCACCGGCGAAACCTACAAGCAGGTCGTCAAGCTGACCTTCGCCAAGGGAGCTTCCTTGGACGACCCGGCCCGCCTCTTCAACTCCAGCCTCGATGGAAACGTCCGGCGCGCCATCGACATCAGGGAAGGCGAGAAGCTCAAAGAGCCAGCACTGAAGGCTCTTATCCGAGCCGCGGTCGCCCTGAACGTTCAGGGCAAGAGCAAGCCAAAACCCCGGCCGGCCACAGGCAAGCCGAGCAGCTAGCTCGGTCGCGTGCTCGTCCATGCCTAAGCGCAAACGCAGCCTTCGCCGCTCCCCAGCTTCGCCGCGTCCGTTTCCGGGCAGCCACCCTCCACCACAAAACCCACTTGCTTTAGCGCCCTCCTCTGGTCCTTAATAACTCCCATCTCCGCGAAGAGGAGCGATGCTTCACGGAGAGCAGCGAACTTCCCATGCGCAAATATCTCCCGGCCCTCTACACTCTCCTGCTCGGAACCGCCCTCGCCGCCCAAACCCCCGCACCCTCTCCGGCAGCCCCTGCACCTTCTCCGGCAGCCCCCGCACCCTCTCCGGCAGCTCCCGACACCGACCAGCAGCCCGTCACCACTCTCAAGATCGCCACCCGCGTCGTCGCCATCTCCGCCGTCGTCAAAAGCAAAAACGGCGAGCCCCGGGCCGGCCTCACCCGCGACGACTTCGTCCTCAAGCAGGACGGGGAAGATGAGCCCATCCGCTACTTCTCGCAGGGCTCCGAGCTCCCCCTCACCATCGCCCTCATGGTCGACACCAGCGGGAGCCAGCGCACCTTTATCGGCGATGAGTCGCTCGCCTCCGACGTCTTCTTCGAGACCATGCTCGGCCGCAAGGAAGACCGCGCCATGCTCGTCCAGTTCGACACCCACATCCGCCTGCTCAGGGGCATGACCAGCTCCCCCGACGCCCTCCATCTCGCCCTTCTCAGCCTTACCCCGGATCAGTCCAGGGTCGGAAAGACACTTCTCAACGATGCGGTCTGCGCCGTCAGCACCGGATACCTCGCCCACGAAACCGGCCGCAAAGCCATGGTCATCCTCTCCGACGGCGGCGACAACGGAAGCCAGAAATCCATCGCCGACGCCATCGAGCAGGCGCAGCGTGCCGACGTGCAGGTCTTCTCGATCCTCTACAGCATGGCCGGAAGCCTAGGCGGCCTCGCCAACGGCCGCGCCCCCACACCAGACCCCGGCGTCGGCCTCCTCCAGAAGCTCTCCGATAGCACCGGCGGCCACGTCTTCACCGTCTCCCGCACCCTTGGCCTCCGCGAGATCTTCGCCGAGATCAGCCAGGACCTCCGCCTCCAGTACGAGCTCGGCTACACCCCACCCCCAGGCCTCCCACCCAACAGCTACCACAAGCTCGAACTCCGGGCCAAAGACAAAAAGCTCACCGTCGAAGCCCGCAAAGGCTTCTTCGCCAAGCCCTGACCTCCATCACAAAAGCGATCGAAGAAACCCCTCCTCTCGCCCCCCGCCCTCACGACCACACCCTCGCTGCCATCCTGAGCGAAGGCAGCCAAATCGGAGCACCCGCCTCTCCGCCCTTGTCTCTTTTGAACTCCAGGTGAACCGCACCAACCCAAACGTACCGCTTACGCCCTCCCCATCGCTTGTGGGCGTGGCGCAATCCTTGGGACGGGCCTCTACAATGGAAGGAGAGATCGGAAACCAAAGGCTGCACCCAGCACTCGTCCAGGTCCAGACCTAACTTCAGCATTCAGAATATTTTGCGCAAGAATAGTAGGGTACCCCCCTCGCGACGGAGCACCGCATGAGTTCAGTCATCCCAGGTCGCGACCTCCCGGCAGCAACAAACCCCGACACGAGCGAAGCCGACCCGCTCCTCGCCTGGCGCCCCCACTTCCCCATCCTCGCCCACACCACCTACATGGTCAGCCACTCGCTCGGCGCAATGCCCCGCGAAGCCATCAGCTCCCTCTCCGAGTTCACCGAGACCTGGGCCACCCGCGGCGTGCGCGCCTGGCACGAGGGCTGGTGGGAGATGCCCGTCACCGTCGGCAACCTCATCGCCTCCATCATCGGTGCCGGCGAAGGTGAAGTCGCCATGCACCAGAACGTCTCCGTCTGCCAGAACATCGTCACCAGCTGCTTCAACTGGTCCGGCCCCCGCAACAAGATCGTCACCGACGGCCTCAACTTCCCTTCAAACGACTACATCTACCACGGTCTCGAACGGCAGGGCGCCCGCGTCGTCTCCGTCCCCTCGCCCGACGGCCTCACCGTCCCGCTCGAGCCCATCCTCGCCGCCATCGACGAGCAGACCCAGCTCGTCTCCGTCTCGCACGTCGCCTTCCGCTCCTCCTTCGTCCAGGACCTCGCCGCCATCACCCGCCGTGCCCACGAGGTCGGCGCCCTCGTCATCGCGGACCTCTACCAGTCCGCCGGCATCCTCCCCGTCGATGTCCGCGCACTCGACCTCGACTTCGCCACCGGCGGCTCGGTCAAGTGGCTCCTCGGCGGCCCCGGCGCCGGATACCTCTACGTCCGCCGCGATCTTTGGCCCACCCTCTCTCCCGCCGCCACCGGCTGGCAGGCCCACCGCGCCCCCTTCGACTTCGAGGGCGGCCCCATCGATTTCGCCGACGACGCCTTCCGCTTCCTCAACGGCACCCCCAACATCCCCGCCCTCTACGCCGCCAGAGCCGGCTACGAGATCATCAACCAGATCGGCGTCCCCGCCATCCGCGCAAAATCCCAGCGCCAGACACAACACCTCATCGCCCTCGCCGACGCGGCCGGAATCCCCGTCCGCTCCGTCCGCGATCCCAGGGAGCGCGGCGGCGTCATCATCCTCGACGTCCCCGACGGCGCCCGCGTCACCGCCGAGCTCCTCCGCCGCGAGGTCATCGTCGACTTCCGCCCCGGTGCCGGCATCCGCATCGCCCCGCACTTCTACACCAGCGACGCCGAGCTAGCCCACACCATCGACGAGCTCCGCTCCATCCTCGGCCACTAACCTCCCGCCCACCACCGTCTACCCACCGCCCACCCTCCCGCCGAGCCTGCCAGCCCCCCCACATGTTGTCATCCTTCGCCAAAGGCGGAGGATCTGTTTGAGCTTGTCATCCTTCGCCGCAGGCGGAGGATCTGCTTCCGCCGTTCGGAGCAAACCCGAAAGCTTTCAGCATCGAACTCCCATGCTCCATCGCGGCCTCCTCCTCAGCGCTGTACTCATCGCCATCTCTCCCGCCCAGATATCCCACAGGTCACAGCAATGGACCGGCTCCTGGGCCGCCTCGCAGCAGATCCCCGAACCCGCCAACACTCTCCCTCCCGACGACCTCCACGACGCCACCCTCCGCGAGATCGTCCACCTCTCCATCGGCGGCAGCACCCTCCGCGTCCATCTCTCAAACGCCTTCGGCACCTCGCCGCTCCATCTCTCATCCGTCCACATCGCCCGGCCCCTCTCCACCACCAGCCCCCGCATCGACCCCGCGACCGACCGCCCCCTGCTCTTCAGCGGGGCCGAAGATGTCACCATCCCCGCCGCAGCCGAGTACATCTCCGACCCCATCGCCTTCACCGCCGGAGCCCTCACCGACCTGGCCATCACCATCCACTTCGACGACCCGCCCGCGCGTGAAACCGGTCACCCCGGCTCCCGCCAGGCCTCGTTCCTCGTTCACGGCAACGCCGTCTCCGCCCCCGACCTCCCCGCCGCTAAATCCGTCGAGCACTGGTACCAGATCTCCGGCGTCGACGTCTCAACCGCCGCCCCCGCCCGCAGCATCGTCGCCCTCGGCGACTCCATCACCGACGGCCACGGGGCCACCACCGGCGGCAACGACCGCTGGCCCGACGACCTCGCCCGCCGCCTTCAGGGCCAGCCCTCCACCCGTACCCTCGGCGTCCTCAACCAGGGCATCGGCGGCAACCACATCCTCACCGATGGCCTCGGCCCCAACGCCCTCGCCCGCTTCGACCGTGACGTCCTCGCCCAGCCCGGCGTCCGCTACGTCATCCTCCTCGAAGCCATCAACGACCTCGGCGCGCTCTCCCGCGAACCTACCTCCACGCCCGCCGACCACACCCTGCTCGTTCACCGCCTCCTCGCCGCCTACGACCAGATCATCAGCCGCGCCCACGCCCACAACATCACCGTCATCGGCGGCACAGTCACCCCCTGGCTCGGCTCCGACTACTACCACCCCGCCCCCGAGAACGAGGCCGACCGCCAGGCCCTCAACAAGTGGATCCGCACCCCCGGACACTTCGACGCGGTGATCGACTTCGATCAGGCCATCCGCGACCCCGCCCAGCCCGCGCGCATCCTCCCCGCCTTTGACTCCGGCGACCACCTCCACCCCTCACCCGCCGGCTACGAGAAGATGTCCGACGCCGTCCCCCTCACCCTCTTCACCCGCTAGCACGCCCTACAACATCTCCCGAAACGCCTCGACCAGCATCCCCGCCGACCGGCTCCACCGGAAGTTCTTCGCCCGCTCGAGCCCCAGCTCCCGCGCCCGTGCCCGAGCCGCCGCATCCCCCAGCAAGCCCACGATCGCCTCCACGTGGTCCCCCGCCCGCCCCGGATCCACCAGCGCCGCCGCCGCTCCGCCAGCCACCTCCGGAATGGATGTCGTACTGCTCGTCACCAGCGGAGCCCCGCATGCCATCGCCTCCAGCACCGGCATCCCGAACCCCTCATACAGCGACGGAAACCACACCAGCTCCGCCCCGTGATACAGCCCCACCAGCTGCGCCTCGTCGATAAACCCCGTCCGGACGAGCGACGCCCCCACCATCCTCGCCCGTTCGACATACTCCCGCGCATTGTGCCCCGCCACCACCAGCACCACCTCCGGCGCCCTCTCCTGGATCAGCGGCCACGCCCGCAACACCAGCTCCGCATTCTTCCGATGGTGCAGCCCCCCGGGCAACAGCACATACGGCCGTCCCCCGACTCCCAACGCTTCCAGCAGTCGCACCCCCGCATCCGTCGGCTCGGCAAAAAAGCTCTCAGAGACCGCATTCGGCACCACCCGTATCCGGTCCCGCACACCCGGGAAGTAGTGCGCCATCCGCTCCGCCGTAAACTCCGAGATCGCATGGAGCATGTCCGCCTTCGCCTCCAGCCGCCGATACAACAGCCACCACTTCGCCCTCTGTTGCAGCAGCCATCGGCTCATCGCATGCGCCCCCGGCTCAAACAGCTGCATGTCATGGCACGTCACCGCCAGCTTCGCCCGCCGCACCGGCACATATGACTCCGCCGAGCAGTGCACCACCTCGCACTCCGGCCAGTAGCTCTCCGCCACCGGCGCATCCCGCAGAAACCACACGAGCTGCTGCCTGGACGTCGACCGCTCCATGAATCGGTAGTCATACCCCGGCCAGGGCCCGCCCACCTTGTCGATCACGCGCGCATGATCTTCGCGATCCGCCAGCACCTTCAGGTTCACGCCCGGCTTCAGCGCCATCTGCTCCGTCAGCTCCCGCGCAACCCGGCCCACGCCGGTCGAGCGGTAGATATTTCGCAGATGGACATACGAAAGCAGATTCATCTCGCCCCCATCATCCCACGCAGGCGCTCGCCGGTCCCTGCAACTCCCGCGCTACACTTGCACTTAGCTCGAAACCGTCACGCTCGATGCGCATCCTCACCCGCTACATCCTCCGCGAAGTCACCTCCCACGCCCTCCTCGGCGGCGTGCTCTTCACCTTCGTCCTCTTCATGCGCGACCTCGGCAGCATCCTCGAGCTCGTCGTCCGCGACTCCGCCTCCCTCGCCGACGCCGCCCGCATCTTCCTCTACACCCTGCCCAACGCCCTCACCGTCACCATCCCCATGGCCGTGCTCGTCGGCATCCTCCTCGGCCTCTCCCGCCTCGCCGCCGACTCCGAGATCACCGCCATGCGCGCCGCCGGCATGGGCGCCCTCGACTTCGTCCGCATCGTCTCCCTCATCTCCGCCTTCGCCCTCGCCCTCGGCCTCGTCAACTCCCTCTACCTCGCCCCGCGCTCCGCCTCCGCCCTGCTCGCCCTCGAAGACTCCCTCAAATCCTCGCAGGCCTCCTTCGAGGTCCAGCCCCGCGTCTTCTACGAGGACTTCAAGAACTACGTCCTCTACATCCAGGACGTCCGACCCGCCGCCGGCGCCGCCCTCTGGCACCACGTCTTCCTCGCCGACCTCTCGCAACCCGGCGATCCCCGCATCACCACCGCCGACCAGGCCGTCGTCGTCAACGGCTCCGCCGCCACCGGAGACGCGGGAACCATCCGCCTCCACCTCATCAACGGCAGCCAGCACCAGACCTCCGCCACCGACCCCAACCAATACAACATCTCCACCTTCTCCTCGACCGACCTCCCCATCGAGACCGGCGCCCAGGAAGACACCCACGTCGGCCGCTCCGACACGCCCATCCTCGCCCTCTCGCTCCCCGAGCTCATCCGTCGCGGCGACGCCGCAGTCCCCGGAAAGCACGGCGCCGACATCTACCGCATCGAGTTCAACAAGCGCTTCTCCTATCCCTTCGCCTGCCTCGTCCTCATGCTCGTCGGCGTCCCCCTCGGCCTCTCCTCCAAACGCGGCGGCAAATCCACCGGCTTCGTCCTCACCATCCTCCTCGTCTTCATCTACTACTTCCTCTCCTCGGTCGGCGTCGCCTTCGCCAAGACCGGCAAGCTCTCCCCCTTCCTCGGCGTCTGGGGAGCCAACCTCATCTTCGCCGCCGCCGGCGCCTTTCTTCTCTACCAGCTCTCCCGCGGCGGCATCGCCCTCAGCGTCTTCGCCGCCGCAGGCGACTGGCTCAAACGAACCTCCGGCCGGCTCCTCCCAGGCCAGGACCCCGACCCCGACACGTCGCAGAGCTCCCGTTTCACCGCCGCTACCATCCTCCGCCGCCTCCGCTCCGTCTTCGGCCTCCGCTTCCCTCTCCTCCTCGACGACTACGTCCTCCGCGAGTTCTCCACCAACCTCGGCCTCGTCCTCTCCACCTTCGCCGTGCTCTTCGTCATCTTCACCTTCTTCGAGCTCATCGGCGACATCATCCGCAATCGCACGCCGCTCGTCACCGTCGGCGACTACCTCCTCAACCTCCTCCCCTACATCCTCTACAACACCACCCCGCTCTGCGTCCTCGTCGCCGTCCTCATCACCTTCGGCGCGCTCAACCGCTCCTCCGAGCTCACCGCCATGAAGGCCACCGGCATCAGCCTCTACCGCGTCGTCATCCCCGTCCTCGTACTCTGCGCCGCCATCGCCGCCGGTCTCTTCGCCTTCGACGAGTTCTATCTCCCCGCCGCCAACCGCCGCCAGGAGTCCCTCCGCTCCATCATCAAGGGCAAGCCCGCCCAGACCTTTCTCCGCCCCGACCGCAAATGGATCTCCGGCCAGACCACCGCCGGCAGCACCTCTAACGTCCCCGATCTTCAGCCCCCGGCCTCCGATCCCCACTCCGTCCTCGCCCGGCCCGTTCACGCCGGCGAGCCCACGCGCATCTTCTACTACCAGTTCTTCGACCCGGACAAAAACGTCTTCGCCAACCTCACCGTCTTCGAGTTCACCCCCGGCACCTTCAACCTCCAGCGCCGCATCTTCGCCGCCTCCGCCCACTGGGACGAGCACGCCGGCCAGTGGATCTTTGAGAACGGCTGGCAGCGCACCTTCGCCGGCGAGTCCACCACCTCCTTCCACACCTTCGCCCTCTCCACCTTCCCCGAGATCCGCGAGCAGCCCTCCTACTTCAAAAAAGAAGACCGCCCCTCGCAGGAGATGAGCTACGGCGAGCTCTCCCGCTACATCACCGACCTCTCCCAGTCCGGCTTCGACACCATGCGTCTCCGCGTGCAGCTCAATCGCAAGATCGCCTACCCCGTCATCACCCTCGTCATGGCCATGCTCGCCATCCCCTTCGCCCTCTCCATGGGCAAGCGCGGCGGCCTCGCCGGTATCGCCACCGCCATCGGCCTCGCCATCGCCTACTGGGTCGTCGCCGGCCTCTTTGAGGCCATGGGCAACGTCAACACGCTGCCCGCCGTCCTCGCCGCCTGGTCGCCCGACCTCCTCTTCGGCATGGCCGGCGCCTACCTCCTCCTGCGCACACCAACCTGATCCCGACCGCGTGCGTCACACGCAGCGCTATAGAAACGCAGGGCGACCAGCATTCGCCCAACGAAACTAGCCGCCCTCACACACCTCCGATCGGCAACAGCGCCGCCGCATCCCGCTTCGCCCTCGCCGCCTGGTACACGCAGAATCCCGCGCCCGCAAATAGCCCCGTTCCTAGCAGCAGCAAAGACTGCGGCTCCGGTGTTACCGCCGCCGCCGTCCCATAACTCACGTCATCGAGCGCAATCGTCCCGGGTGCCGCGGAAAACGTCACCTTCGAGATCCCCGTCTGTTGGATCGCCCACGCGGTATTCGACCCCATGTTCGGCGCCAGCATCTCCGTCAAAAGCACGTTGCCGTTCGCTGCATACGCCGTCACCGTCATCCCTAGGTACGCGGTGTAGTACCCGCTCACCGCACTCTGCGGCGAAGCAAACGTCATCGACAGCGTTGAGGTCGACGTCGAAGTCGCAACGTTGGAGATGAAACCCGTCCCCGAGTGCGGCGCATACAGCAGCATCGACGCAACACCCGCCGAGGTCTGCTCCACTGCGCCCGTAAACGTCACACCCGCATACTGCGTCGTGATCAGCGTTCCGGTCGCGTACTGCTCGAAGTTCAACGTCGAAGCCAGCGCCGGCCCGCATCCAGCTCCGGCCACCAGCGCCATCCACATCCAGATCCTGCCCATAAAACCTCCCGATCTCTCGTCCAGAAACTCACACAGACACTCGCGCCGGGAGACCCCAGAGACTCGCCTCCAGGCGCTCGCGTCCACACCACCTATCGGCCACCTGCCCAATCCGATGAGACCGCTCCGTTTTGATACACAGACCTTCTCCACCCGGAACCACTCCTCCCGCGCCCGCTCCCTTGTCCTAAACTGGAAGCACGATGATCAAAGCGCCCGTCGGCATCGCTCTCGCCACCCTGCTCGCCACCGCAGCAACCGCACAAACCACCGCACACAGACCAGCCACCCACCGCACCAGCACCGCGACATCAAGCGCCGCGAAACCGCCGGTAGCCGACCCGGCCGACAACCCTCCCGGCGTCCCCAAAATCGTCGGCAACCCCAAGCCCCTCTACGCCCTCCGCTACGTCGACACCGTCATCGGCACCGGCGACCCTGCCGCGCCGCAGAAGTACTACACCGTCCGCTACACCGGCTGGCTCACCGACGGCACCAAGTTCGACTCCTCCGACGACCACCCCGGCAAGGAGCCCATCACCTTCCCCTACGGCGCCCGCCGCGTCATCCCCGGTTGGGACACCGGCTTCGAAGGCATGCACGTCGGTGGCAAGCGTCGCCTCTACATCCCCTACCAGCTCGCCTACGGCGAGGCCGGCCGGCCGCCAGTCATCCCCGCCAAGGCCAACCTCATCTTCGACCTCGAGCTCGTAAGCCAGTCCGATACCCCGCCCGCCGATCCCGCCGCCCCGCCCGCAAATCCCTCGCAGCCGTCAGCCCCATCCACCAATCCGGCGAAACCGGCCACCCCGCCCGCAGACCCGACAAAACCCACATCCACAACACCTCCACCGTCATCCAATCTCACGAAGCCGCAACCGAATCCCTCGAAATAGGTCCATCCGCTGAGCAAATCCAATCGACTCCGACCCCTCGCACCCTACCTCCGGCGCTACTGGAAGTCGCTCGCCTGGGGCGGGGTCGCGGTCCTCCTCTACAACACCATCAAGGTCCTCATCCCGCTCGTCATCGGCGATGCCATCGACGACATGCGCCGCGGCCTCACCGAAACCAAGATCTTCCACCACGCCGCCCTCCTCCTCCTCATCGCCGCCCTCTCCGCGCTCTTCCTCTACATCACCCGCCAGGTCATCATCGGCGCCTCCCGCGAGATCGAGTTCGACCTCCGCAACGACCTCTTCCGCAATCTCGAGCGACAGTCCGCCGGCTTCTACCACACCCATCGCACCGGCGACATCATGGCCCGCACCACCAACGATCTCAACGCCGTCCGCCAGCTCCTCGGACCGGCCATCATGTACTCGGCCAATACCGTCGTCTTCACCGCCGCCGCCCTCCCTTTCATGTACCGCATCAGCCCGCGGCTCACCCTCTTTGCCTTTGTCCCCCTCCCCATCGCCTCCGTCCTCGTCCAGTACTTCGGCGCTCGCATCCACACCCGCTTCGAGCGCATCCAGGCCATGTTCTCCGACATCTCCGCCAAGGCCCAGGAGAACTTCTCCGGAGCCCGCCTCGTCCGCGCCTTCGCCCAGGAAGAGGCCGAGATCGCCTCCTTTGAGACCGCCAACCTCGAGTACATCCGCCGCTCCCTCCACCTCGTCCGCCTCATGGCCATGCTCTGGCCCACCCTCGAGTTCGTCCTCGGCCTTTCGCTCATGATCACCCTCTTCGTCGGTGGTCACGAGGTCCTGCTCCACCACATCACCGTCGGCCAGTTCACCAGCTTCAACGTCTACATGGTCCAGCTCACCTGGCCCATGATCGCCATCGGCTGGGTCGTCAACCTCTTCCAGCGAGGCACCGCCTCCGTCGTCCGCATCGACGAGCTCCTCAAGCAGCAGCCCACCATCGCCGACGACCCCTCGCTCGCCTCCTCCACCCCCGCCTTCCAAAACGCCGTCTCCTCCCCCGCAGCACCTCCGAAACGCGACCCGGCAACAACCGTCACGTCCCCCCAGAAGATGTCATCCTTCGCCAAAGGCGGACGGATCCGCTTCTACACCCACCCCCTCGTTGTCATCCTTCGCCGAAGGCGGAGGATCCGCTTCTCTGCCGCAAACGCCCGCAACCGCTCAGCCCCCATTCAGGGCGCCATCACCTTCCGGCACCTCAACTTCTCCTACCTCCCCGACACCCCCGTCCTCCGCGACATCACCCTCCACATCCCCGCCGGCTCCTCGCTCGCCATCGTCGGCCCCACAGGCTCCGGCAAATCCACCCTCGTCTCCCTCATCCCGCGCCTCCACGACGCCCCCGAAGGCGAGGTCCTCATCGACAACCGCCCTATCCGCGAGATCTCCCTCGCAGAGCTCCGCGGAAGCATCGGCTTCGTCCCCCAGGAGACCTTTCTCTTCTCCTCCACCATCGCCGACAACATCGCCCTCGGCGTCCCTACCGCGACCGAGCCCGAGATCGAATCCGCCGCCCGCACCGCTCACATCGCCACCGAGATCCTCGAGTTCCCGCGCGGCTTCGCCACCGTAGTCGGCGAGCGCGGCGTCACACTCTCCGGCGGTCAGAAACAGCGCACCGCCATCGCCCGCGCCCTGCTCCGCAATCCCCGCATCCTCATCCTCGACGACGCCCTCGCAAGCGTAGACACCTTCACCGAAGAGCAGATCCTCTCCGGCCTCCGCAAGGAGATGGAGGGTCGCACCACCGTCCTCATCTCCCACCGCGTCTCCACCGCCCGCAACGCCGACCAGATCGCCGTCCTCGTCGAAGGCCGCATCGCCGAGCTCGGCACCCACGACGAACTCATCACCCGCAACGGCTACTACACCGCCCTCGCCGAAAAGCAACAACTCGAAGAAGAGCTCTCCGTCACCGCCTGAGGACTCTTCCAATCGTAGGAGCAGCAAATGGCCCAGGTCGAAGACATCGTTAAGGAGGCATACTCCGCATTCAACAAGCGGAACATCGACGATGCACTAGCCCTGATGACGCAGGATGTCAGCTGGCCCAGGGCTTCGGAGGGCGGCACCGTTGTTGGAAAGCAGGAGATCCGCGCCTACTGGACGCGACAATGGAACGAGTTCGATCCCCATGTCGAACCGCTTGCAATCACCGCGGAAGGTACCGGCAAGCTGCGCGTCAGGGTACGCCAGCTCGTCAGAACTCTTGACGGAAAGCTACTCTCCGACACTGAGGTCGTTCACATCTTCACCATGAGTAACGACCTGATCGCCGCGATGGAGCTCGGAGATGAGGCCGTCTCCACCGCAGGCCCGTCCGCCGCATTCGCACATCGACCATAACTGAGCGCGCGAACCGTGGGCCTGCAGCGTGACACTGGGAGCAAACGAGCAGCGCCCGCCAGCCCGCTACGGCTGACCCTTCCCACCGCCCGCCCCATAGATGTTTCCCGTCGTATAGCTCGCGTCATTCGCCGCCAGCTGCACATATATGCTCGCCAGCTCAGCTGGCTGACCCGCTCGCGCCAGCGGATAATCCTGGCCGAAGTGAATGAGGTGCTCCTGTGTCGCGCCTCCGGATACCTGCAGCGGCGTCCAGATGGGGCCGGGAGCAACGCCGTTCACACGAATGCCCTTCGGTCCAAGCTGCTTCGCCAGCGACTTTACATAGTTCATCGTCGCCGCCTTCGTCTGCGCGTAGTCGTACAGGTTGGCCGCCGGGTCATAGGCCTGCTCCGACGTCGTGGCAATAATGCACGACCCCGGCTGCAGGTGCGGCAGCGCTGCCTTGATGATCCAGAAAGGCGCATAGATGTTGGTCTTCATCGTCGCGTCAAACGCCTCTGTCGTCAGCTGCAGCAGATCCTCGCACTGCTGCTGTCGCCCGGCATTCGAAACAACGATGTCCAGCCCTCCAAGCCCGGCGACCGCCTTCGACACCAGCTCGGTGCAATAGCTCTCCTGTCGAAGATCGCCCGGAATCGTGATCACCTTTCGGCCCGCTGCCTTGATCAGCTGCACCACCTCCTGCGCATCCGGCTCCTCCGTCGGGTAGTAGCTGATCGCCACATCCGCGCCCTCCCGCGCATACGCAATCGCCGCCCCGCGTCCCATGCCGGAGTCCCCGCCCGTGATCAGCGCCTTTCGCCCCGCCAGCCTGCCCGAGCCTTTGTAGCTCGTCTCACCATGGTCCGGCCGCGGATTCATCCTGCTCGCCAGCCCCGGCCACGGCTGCGACTGCCCCGGATACGGCGGCTTCGGATACTTCGTCTTCGGGTCAACAAACGGCGCCGCCGTCGACCCTCCGCCCGTAGACCCGCCTGTCTGCGCCTCGGCAACCCCCGCCGTAATCGCCGTCGTTGCGATCCCCGCCCCAAGCTGTGCCATCAAATCGCGTCGCGATACCTTCTCGGAACTCATCGGTGCTCTCTCCTGAACTGATTTGGCCTTGCAACAGGAGGACACCGTGCAATCCGCACTGCTTTCTTCTAGGAACGCAAGCTGCCGAGACACGTTGCCTTCAGAGCCGCACCCCGTTTCAGCCGCTCAAAATCGCCCTCGTCCGGCCCTGGCGATCTTCGGACACACCGCTTCACCTGCCCACGCCCAGCACCTTCACAATCACCCGCTTGCGCCGCTGCCCATCGAACTCCGCATAAAACACCCTCTGCCATCGCCCGAGGTCGAGCCGACCCTTGGTCACCGGCAGCGTCGTCTCGTGGTGCAGCAGCAGCGCCTTCAGGTGCGCATCGGCGTTATCCTCGCCCGTCTGGTGATGCTTATACCCCGGCCACCGCGGAGCCAGCTTCTCCAGCCACGTCCCGATGTCCTCGATCAGCCCATCCTCGTTGTCGTTCACATAGATCGCCGCCGTTATATGCATCGGCGACACAAAACACAGCCCGTCCTCCACTCCACTCCGCCGCACAATCTCCTCCACCTGCGGCGTCAGGTGCACCATCTCGTACCGCTCGGCCGTCTTCAGCTCCAGGTACTCCGTATGCGCCTTCATCTCCCCCATTCCTGCCTCCTCACGCCTCTCTGGCTGTCATCCTTCGCAGCAGCGGAGGATCTGCTTCTGAACTTCCAGTGCTGAGATGCATCCGGCACCGCACCCTGCCCTCAAGCCTCACAATAGAAGACGTGCCCGAAACCACCCTCTACGTCGCCACCACCAATCCCGGCAAGCTCCGCGACTTCGCCTCCGCACTCACCCCCGGCATCACTCTTCTCCCGCTCCCCGGCCTCGCCTCCATGCCCGAAGCCCCCGAAGACGAACCCACCTTCCTTGGCAACGCCACCTCGAAAGCCCTCTTCTACTCCGCCCTCAGCCCCGGCCTCACCGTCCTCGCTGACGACTCCGGCCTGGAGGTCGACGCCCTCTCAGGCGCACCCGGCGTCCGCTCCGCACGCTACGCCGACGACCAGAACTACACCACCCGCCGCCCCCTCCCTCCCGACCAGCGCAACAACCTCTGCCTCCTCGACGCCCTTGCCAGCACCCGCGAGTCCGACCGCACCGCCCGCTACCGCTGCGTCCTCGCCCTCGTCCGCGATGGCGAACTCCTCGCCACCGCCTCGGGCTCCGTCGAAGGCGAGATCCTCGCCGTCCCCCGCGGCAACGGCGGCTTCGGCTACGACCCCCTTTTCCTCCTTCCCGACGAAGGCCGGACCATGGCCGAGCTCGCCCCCGAAGAGCGCCACGACTTCACCCACCGCGGCCGCGCCCTCGCCGCCCTCCTTCAGAGCCTCACCCCAGCCACCTAGCCCCGCAGCCGTACTCGGCCGGCCTCGCCGTCATCTTGAGCGCCGCCAGGCACCTGCTCTCCTGCGGGAACTGAAATTCGCACAATCCGTCTGATAATCGCGCAGAAAGCCCGCAACTCCTTGACGCTCGTTCGAGCACAGCGGAATAATCACCCTGCTGCCTTTCAAGTTGCCCCACCAGAAAGGCTTCCCGCGCTCTCAGAGGTCCCTCATGGCCGCAGCCGCACCCGTCGCACCCGCCGACAACGCCCAGCCCTCCGGCTCGCAACATGGCTCCCGCCGTGGCGTCCAGCCCCTCCGAGCCGGCGAAGGTCACTCCTTTCTCTGGCGCAAGCTCCACTCGCTCTCCGGCATCATCCCCATCGGCGCCTTCCTCGTCGAGCACATCGTCTCCAACTTCGAAACCTGGAACGGCCCCCTCGCCTACGCCCAGCAGGTCAAGTTCCTCAACGCCCTCCCGCTCGTCCGCATCCTCGAGTGGGGCCTCATCTTCCTCCCCCTCGCCTTCCACGCCCTCTACGGCCTCTTCATCACCTTTCGCGGACGCGCCAACGTCAACGTCTACCCCTGGGCCTCGAACTGGATGTACATCTCCCAGCGCGTCACCGGGGTCATCGCGCTCGCCTACATCATCCAGCACGTCTGGCGCCAGCGCTTCTCCGGCGTCTCGCTCCCCGAGCACCCCGGCGCCGCCTTCGCCAAGGTCCAGCACGAGCTCTCGAACCCCTGGATGCTCGCCATCTACGTCATCGCCATGATCGCCACCACCTGGCACTTCGCCTATGGCATCTGGCTCTTCGCCGCCAAGTGGGGCATCACCCCCGGCAACCGCGCCCGCAAACGCTTCGGCTACGTCTGCGGAGCCGTCGGCACCGCCCTCTGTCTCATGGGCTTCATCTCCATCTACGCCGTCATCTGGAAGTACCCCAACGCCCCCGCCGACGTCATGCCCGCCCAACCCGCCGGCATCGTTCAACCCGCGCCCGCAACCGCACCACCCGAACACCACCAATCCCACTCAGCCCGGCGAGGTCCGGTGACAGTGTGGCATCTGCCACCAATGGCCTCCGGAACTGCTTCGCAGTTTTCGGGGGCTTCATTCTTGTGATGCGGCTAATCGTCGGTCACTGGATGGCTTGGAAAGTGAACCGTACACGCTCGGAAGGTCGAACGTCTCGAAGTAAGGCGAGACGAACTGATCTCCAGGTTTACCGGGCTTATAAGCGAGCTCACTCAGCGACATACTCGCACCTCGTCCATCGGAGTCTCGGTACTTGTTCTGATCGCGTACTGGACTTCATCGCTATTCTCTTTGACGTCCGCAACAGATAGGGGCACGGTAGCACCATGGCAGCAACACCCCGCATCATCGTCGTAGGCGGAGGCCTCGCCGGCCTCTCCGCCGTCATCAAGATCGCCGAAGCCGGCGGCAAGGTCGACCTCTTCTCCATCGTCCCCGTCAAGCGCTCGCACTCCGTCTGCGCCCAGGGCGGCATCAACGCCGCCAAAAACCTCAAGGGCGAGGGCGACAACGTCCTCAAGCACTTCGACGACACCATCTACGGCGGCGACTTCCTCGCCAACCAGACCCCCGTCAAGAACATGACCGCGCAGGGCCCCGCCATCATCGATCTCCTCGATCGCTACGGCGTCCCCTTCAACCGCACCCCCGAAGGCCTGCTCGACTTCCGCCGGTTCGGCGGCACGCTCTACCACCGCACCGCCTTCGCCGGAGCCACCACCGGCCAGCAGCTCCTCTACGCGCTCGACGAGCAGGTCCGCCGCTACGAGTCCGAAGGCAAGGTCACCAAGTACGAGGGCTGGGAGTTCCTCTCCGCCGTCCTCGACGCAAACGGCGCCGCCCGCGGCATCGCCGCCATGGACCTCCGCTCCATGGAAACCCGCACCTTCCCCGCCGACGCGCTCATCATCTGCACCGGCGGCATCGGCGCCATCTTCGGCAAATCCACCAACTCCGTCGTCTGCACCGGCTCCGCCCAGTCCGCGCTCTACCAGCAGGGCGCCTTCTACGCCAACGGCGAGTTCATCCAGGTCCACCCCACCGCTATCCCCGGCGAAGACAAGCTCCGCCTCATGTCCGAGTCCGCCCGCGGCGAAGGCGGCCGCGTCTGGGTCCCGAAAGACCGCAACGACAAGCGCGTCGCCAAATCCATCCCCGAGGGCGAGCGCTGGTACTTCCTCGAAGAGCGCTACCCCAAGTACGGCAACCTCGTCCCCCGCGACATCGCCACCCGCGAGATCTTCAAGGTCGTCTACGAAGACAACATGGGCATCGACGGCCAGCCCATGGTCTACCTCGACCTCACCCACATCGACCGCGCCACCCTTAACCGCAAGCTCGAAGGCATCCTCGAGATCTACGAGAAGTTCGTCGGCGACGACCCCCGCGACGTCCCCATGAAGATCTTCCCCGGCATGCACTACACCATGGGCGGTCTCTGGGTCGACTTCAACCAGCAGACCAACATCCCCGGCATCTTCGCCGCCGGCGAGGCCGACTACTCCATCCACGGCGCCAACCGCCTCGGCGCAAACTCGCTCCTCTCCTGCATCTACGGCGGCTTCGTCGCCGGCCCCTGCGCCATGGAGTACGCCAAATCCCTAGCGCCGCAGCCCGGCGATGGCGGCCACGCCGCCGAGCTTCAGCGCCAGCAGGAGAAGAACCAGCAGATCCTCACCAACGAGGGCACCGAAAATCCCTTCAAGATGTGGCGCGAGCTCGGCGAAACCATGACCAAGCACGCCACCATCGTTCGCTACAACGCTGGCCTCGAAGAGGCGGACGCCAAGATCGTCGAGCTCCTCGCCCGCTACCGGAACATCAATCTCTCTGACAAGAGCCAGTGGGCCAACACCAGCTTCGCCTTCGCCCGCCAGCTCTACAACATGCTCGAGCTCGCCCGCGTGGTCGTTCACGGCGCCCGTCTTCGCGACGAAAGCCGCGGAGCCCACTACAAGCCCGACTTCCCCACCCGCAACGACGAGCAGTTCCTCAAAACCACCAAGGCTGCCTTCCACGACGGCGCCCCGCAGATCTCCTTCGAGGACGTCGACATCTCCCACATCAAACCACGCCCACGCGTCTACACCGCCACCTGAGCGCCGTTCGCTCCGTCACCCTGTCCTTGTGTTGTCATCCTTCGCCAGAGGCGGAGGATCTGCTTCTCCCCTCCACCGGAACCAAAAAGGAAGCCACCAGCGATGACCCGGCCAACCGAAACCATCCTGATCCTCTTCGTTGCCGTCGCCACCGCCGCGCGCCTCCTCCATCAGTTCCGCGCCGGCACCTTCACCCGTAACCAACTTCCACCATCCAACAGATCACTATGAGCGGACACCCGACACTCACCACCGCCGTCTACATCATCATCGCCGTCGTCTTCCTCGCCGTCGTCGCCTACATGATCCTCTACAACCGCAGCGTCCGGTCCAAGCAGGAGACCCTCAACGAGAAGGGCCGCATGCCCATCAGCAAACAGGAAGGCATCGCCATCGCCACCGAAGAAAAAGAACGCTCCGGCCGCGGCGGTTCCATCACCTAACCCGCGATGACCACCTTCGGCATCGCCATCACCGTCATCGCCGTCGCCCTCTTCGGCGCCTTTGTCCTCCTCGGAGCCTGGATCGACGGCAGGCGGCAAAAAGTTCTTGAAGCGGGTAAGCACCCGATCACCACCGACCAGGGAACCGTCGTGGCGGAAGAAGAGTTAGGCAGGCGCACTCAGGAGTAGCCGCACCAATGGTTGGCACGACACCAGGGAAGCTTTCTCCAGCAGACGTGGAAGTTGAGAGACGGAAGAAATCGTAGCGAGATGACCATCAGAACTCGTCCAACAACTCGTCCTTGGAGAACCCTCCTCGCTTTCGCTCTCCTCGCCACCCTTCCACTGGCGGCGCAGACTTCGACCGAGCACCCACTGCCCACTGATCCGCGGACATCGCGCGACACGCTCACGCCTCCCGCCCAGCGAAAGCTTGCCCGCAGCTTTACCCTCACCGACAACGACGGAAGCACCTTCACTCTCAGCAACACAAAGGGCAAAGTGGTCGTTCTGAACTTCTGGGCTACCTGGTGCGGCGGCTGCAAGTTCGAGCTCCCCTACTTCGTCGGCTACGATCAGAAATACCGCTCGCAGGGTCTAATCACCCTCGGCATTGCGATGGACGATGGGGCCTTCCCAGTCGTCAAGCCATTCTGGACGCAGAAGCACATGCCCTATCCCACGGTCGTCGGTAATGAAGCTCTCGCGAACAGCCTGGGTCTCAAGGGCATGCCCTTCACCCTCCTGATCGATCGGGAAGGGCGCGTAGCCATCGCCCACGCCGGCGTTCTCGATCGCAACGATTTCGACCAACACATTCACGAGCTTCTTCAGTCAAAAAGCTAGCAACGCGAGGACATCATGGCCACCGCCGTCCAGACCCCCAGCTCCACCCACACCCCCGTCGCCCAGTCCGCGACCGCAGCGCAGCACTCCGGCCGCACCATCAAGGTCGAGATCAAGCGCCAGGCCACCCCCGACGCCCCCGCGCGCACTGAAAAGTTCGAGATTCCCTACCGCCCGAACATGAACATCACGTCGCTGCTCGGTGAGATCGCCTGCGACCCCGTCACCAGCTCAGGCACACCCACCACTCCCATCGCCTACGACGCCAACTGCCTCGAAGAGATCTGCGGAAGCTGCGCCATGCTGATCAACGGGCGCGCCCGCATGGCCTGCTCCGCCCTCGTCGACAAGCTCACCGGAGACAACGGCTCCGGCACCATCACCCTCGCCCCGCTCTCGAAGTTCCCCGTCGTCCGCGACCTCGCTGTAGACCGCTCCGTCCTCTTTGAAAACCTCAAGCGCGTCCAGGCCTGGGTCCCCGTCGACGGCTCCTACGACCTCGGCGAAGGCCCCCGCCAGTTCCCGCAGCTTCAGGAGCAGCTCTACCCGCTCTCGAACTGCATCTCCTGCACCATCTGCATGGAGGTCTGTCCCCAGTTCAACGAGCAGACCAACTTCGTCGGCGCCGCCACCATCGCCCAGGTCAAGCTCTTCAACAACAACCCCACCGGCAAGGTCCTCAAGGAAGAACGCCTCCGCGCCCTCGCCGGAGACGGCGGCGTCCAGGAGTGCGGCTTCGCCCAGAACTGCGTCGAAGCCTGCCCCAAGCAGCTCCCCCTCACCGAAGCCATCTCCGACGTCAGCCGCGACGTCATCGTCCAGCAGGTCAAAGACTTCTTCACCCGCTGAGGCTGCCGCGTCGCCGTGGAGGGTCCGCCCGCGACGCGGCCCTCCCTCGACCATCTACCTGGCGGCAGCCAAATCCAGCCGCAGCTCCCGCAGCGAAAACGTATACGAGTCCCCAGCGCAGCACACATTGCTCTGCAACGAGAGCCTCGTCCCGTCCGCGCTGATGAACTTCGACGGGATTGTCGTCCCGTACTGGCCGCGATGCCTCGGCGACAGCGGCGATCCGAAGTCGTTCGAAAGAACATGCGTCCACGGTCCCCACTGTGCCGGCGCCTCATACAACTCGTGCGTCGTGCAGGACCATGACGTAAACAGGTACCGCTTCAACGGCCTGTCATACACCACCCCGCCCTGCGCAATCACCGAATCGCTCTCCGGGCACCCCGTCCCGGCCTCATGCGGGTGCGTCAGCCTCGTATCCACCAGCACCGGCACCTTTCTCTCGATCTCCTTCGACCATCGGGCAGCGCCTCGCGCGTCCGTGCCCGCATAAAACTGCCAGGAACGCCTCCGCTGGACCCGGTCCGCTCGCACCCTCGCAAGATAGAGCGCCTGCTGCGAACGCCAGTTATGGTCCAGGCCATAGGCGTACACGTACCCGTCAACCGCCCCGTTTGAGTTCTTGCCGAAGTCCAGGAAGAACACCGTCGTAAACAGGGGCGCATTGCCCGGGCCGCCAAACATCGGAGCCTCGCGGTCCCACGTCCACGTCACCCCATGATCCGTCGACTTCGCGATCGAGGCCGCCGGCGCACTGTTGAAGCCCACCGCATCCAGGTTCTGAAACGCAAGGTACAGTGTCGAGTGGACGCACAGCATCCCCGTCGGCTTCCGGTTGAAACCCAGCCCGCTCCAGTTCGTGCCGACGTCCGTCGCCAGCGAGCGCCCCGCAAGCTGCGGAGGCAATCCACTGATCCTGCTCACCACAATGTCCGGCCGCACCGCAGATCCGCTGAACCCCGCTCCATCCCCGTTCGCCGTATACAGGTTGTCATCGTCAGCCCAGCACGTCGGCCAAAGGTCCCCATCGCCCACCATCTGATAGGTCGAGTAGTCCTCCTCCGTGGCCCCCGCAAGAGCTCCGCCCGGAGCCGCTCCCCCGTAGCGAGGCGAAACACCGCCGTCACCCTTGTTATCCCGCAGCGAAGATCCGTAGGCAATCGGCAGCGTCAACATCAGCAGCCATAGCGAAACCCGGCGCGTCAGCCCAAGAGAAACACGAGAAACGTGTCTGATCGGGGATATCCCAGGAACTCGAGAGCGGTCGAACATGGTCTGTCGAGACGTATAGCGTCCCCACCGCCGCGTTCCCATTCCACTTCCGGGTCAACCGGATGACCCCTCCCTCTACTCTTCCCAAGCTCCTGTAGCATCTCCTCCATGCGCAAGCTCGACCGCCGCCGCTTCCTCACTCTCGCCGCCGGCGCCACCGCAGCCACCCGCCTCCGCGCCCTCGCCCAGCCCCCATCCGTTACCGCCCCCCTCCGCTCCCCCGCGTACCACCAGGTCACCCTCCACTCCGAACCGCACCTCGCCCAGCAGCGTAACGCCGAGGCCATCCTCATGGGCCTCTCCGACGACTCGCTCCTCATGCCCTTCCGTCTCATGGGTGGACAGCCCGCCCCCGGCGTCGACATCGGCGGCTGGTACGGGTACCTCCCCACCTACGACTGGCAGCACGGAGGCGACGCCGGCTTCGCCCCCGGACACTGCTTCGGCCAGTGGACCTCCGCCCTCGCCCGCCTCTCCGCAGCCAACAACGACGGGGCCATCAGCGCCCGCGTCCGTGGCCTTCACGCCCAGCTCCGCGCCGCCATCTCGCCAGACTTCTTCGACAAGACCCGCTTTCCCGCCTACACCTTCGACAAGTTCGTCTGCGGCCTCATGGACGCCCACGCCCTGCTCCACGACCCCGCCGCCTTCCCCACCCTCGACACCGTCCGCGAGGCTGCCAGCTCCACTCTTCCCGGCTACGCACTCCCCCGAGAGATCGCCTGGCGCAAAGGCAACCGCGACAAATCCTTCACCTGGGACGAGATCTATATCCTCCCCGAAAACCTCTTCCTCGTCTCCGCCATGGGCGCCGGTCCCGCCTACCGCCCCATGGCCGAGGACTACCTCCTCGACGCCTACTTCCACCCGCTCGCCCGCAACGAAAACGTCCTCGGCGGCCTCCACGGCTACAGCCACGTCAATGCCCTCTGCTCCGCCATGCAGGCCTGGTTCGTCGCCGGAAGCGCCCTCCACCTCCAGGCCGCCGTCAACGCCTTCAGCATGCTCGAAGCCCAAAGCTACTCCACCGGCGGCTGGGCTCCCGACGAGCAGCTCGAAAAGCCCGGCTCTAACAAGCTCTTCCTCAGCCTCACCAAAACCCACAACTCCTTCGAAACCCCCTGCGGCTCCTACGCCCACATGAAGCTCACCCGCTATCTCCTCCAGGCCACCCGCAACGGCCACTACGGAGATTCGATGGAGCGCATCATGCTCAACGCCGCCCTCGGCGCCCGTCCCCTCGGAGGCGACGGCCACTCCTTCTACTACGCCGACTACAACACCACCGCCCACCGCGTCGACTCCACCCATCGCTGGCCCTGCTGCTCCGGCACCCTCCCGCAGCTCGCGGCCGACTACGGCATCAACACCTACCTCCTCGGCCCCGCCGACGACCCTTCCGTCTGGGTCAACCTCTATCTCCCCTCCACCCTCCGCTGGACGAGCGCGCAATGCCCAGCTCGCCCTCGCGCAGGACCACGTACCCTTGGTGACAGAGAGCCCGACACCGTCCGACTCCGCATCCACGCCTCCCGCCCCTCCACCTTCACCCTCCACCTCCGCATTCCCGAGTGGACCGCCGGCCCCCAGCTCCTCGTCAACGGCCAGCCACAGTCACTCGACCCTCACAACGGCTTCGCCCCCGTCAATCGCCACTGGCGCGATGGTGACCTCGTCGAGCTCCACCTCCCCATGAACCTCCGCCTCGAGCCCCTCCGCACCGACGGCGGCACGCCTCACCCCGAGATCGTCTCCCTCCTCTACGGCCCGCTCGTTCTCATGCCCCTCGCCCCCATGCCCACCCTCACCCGCGACCAGCTCCTCTCCGCCAAACGAACCGCTGCGACGGAGTGGTCGATCGAAACACCATCCTCTACCCTCCGCCTCCGCCCCTTCACCGCCGTCGGCGACAGCGTCTACTCCGCCCATATCCGCCTCGCCTGAACGCAACAGCCCTCCTGTACCATCCAACCCATGCACCGCCTCGACCGCCGCCGCTTCCTCACCCTCTCCGCCGCAGCCGCAGCCGCAGCAGCCGTTCCGTCCATCGCCGAGCCCACGCCCGCCTCCCGCGCCGGCAATCTCCGCCTCGTCTTCTTCACCGACACCCACAACCAGCCCGAGCTCCGTGCCAATGAAGGCACCGCCCTCGCCCTTGCAAAGATCAAATCCCTCAAGCCCGACCTCTGCATCCAGGGCGGCGACCACGTCATGGACATGACCTCCGTCCCCCGCGCCCGCTCGCTCATGCTCCTCGACCAGTACCAGAAGACCGAGCACATCCTCGACGGCATCCCCATCCAGCACGTCATCGGCAACCACGACGTCTTCGGCCGCTCGCCCGACTCCGGTGTCGAACCCTCCGATCCCCTCTACGGCAAAAAAGCCTTCGAGCAGCGCTTCAACACAAAGACCTACCGCTCCTTCGATCGCAGCGGCTACCACTTCATCCTCCTCGACTCCATCCAGATCACCTCGCAGCGCGACTTCGACGCCATGATCGATCCCGAGCAGCTCGCCTGGCTCAAAGGCGATCTCGCCCGAACACCCGCAGGAACCCCCATCATCGTCGCCACTCACGTCCCCCTCGTCTCGGCCGCTCCGCAGTACACTCCGCCGGGCGACAAGGCGGCAAAAGCCGCGGCCTACCAGGCCGTCACCGGTCTCCACGGCTTTCTCCTCGGCAACTCACGCGAGGTCACGGAGCTCTTTCAGGGTCACAACGTCATCGCCGTCCTCCAGGGCCACACGCACATCAACGAGACCGTCTACTGGCGCGACACACCTTACATCACCTCCGGCGCCGTCTGCGGCAACTGGTGGCACGGCTCTCGCTGGGGAACCCCCGAGGGCTTCACCCTCCTCGAGCTCTCAGCGGGAACCGTCCACTGGCGCTACGAGACCTACGGCTGGAAGAGCGCTGCGCCCGAGCCCGACCCACTCTCCCCGATCTCCGATCCCCGCGCCGCTCCACTCGGCCCCGCTCCCGCCCAACTCTAAGCCGCGCGGACTCCCCCAAACTCGATCAAGCATCTCACTCCCTGCAACCCCGAAAGGAAGACTCATGATTCAACTCGCAGACGCTCGCCGCATCATCGCCGCGGCCCAAAAGAAAGCCGAAGAGATCGGCCAGCCCATGAACGTCGCCGTCGTCGACGAGGGAGGAAACCTCCTCGCCTTTGAACGCATGGAAAACGCCTGGCGCGGCTCCATCGACATCTCCATCAACAAGGCCTTCACCTCACGCGCCTTCGACATCACCACCAAGGACCTCGGCAACAACTCCCAGCCCGGTCAGCAGTTCTTCGGCATCCACGCCTCCAATCACGGCCGCATCATGATCTTCGCTGGCGGCATCCCGCTCAAAAAGGATGGCAAGGTCGTCGGTGCCGTCGGCATCTCAGGCGGCTCAGGCGAACAGGATCAGTCCGTCGCCGAGGCCGCTGCCGCCGCCTTCTAACACCTCCCATCACTCCCGCGCGCACGCAACAAGGCCCGCCAATCAGGCGGGCCTTTTCGGGGAGAACCTCTGCGATTTACTTCGTAAATATCGTGTCCTCAGGATTCCTCTGTTCATCAGCATGAATCCGGTTCTGCGACCGCTTCGCGCTCTCCATCGCCACGCGATCGATCTTCTCCTGCTCCGTCTTCGCCGCATCCGTAGCATCGCCCGTGTGCTGCTCTATAGCCTCATGCGATGGACGTGCGCCGCTCTTGGTCGAGTTGAGATTCAAGTTGGTCGAGCTGTCATTGGAACTCATACTTCACCTCAGTCCCGTAAGATTCGCTCCCCTCGCTCCGAGGTTGCACCCACCCCCCTCCTCACCCCTGTAAGATCAGGGCGATGCCCCACCTCCCCGACGCGGAAACCCCTCCAAAGCTTCCTCCCCTCTTCCTCGATACCCACGCCGACACGCCCCAGCGCTTCGCCGACGAGGGCTGGAGCTTCACCGATCCACTCTACGGCGGGCACCTCAACCTCGATACCGCCCGCCAGGCCAACCTCGCCGGCGAGTTCTTCGCCATCTGGCCCGAGCCAACGCAGTGGCGCGGCCGCTACGCCCAGCGCACCCGGCAGCTCATCCACTCCGTCCTCGACCAGGTCCGCCGCGCCCCCGATAAGCTCGAGCTCTGCACCTCCGCCGACGAGATCCTCGCCGCCCACAACTCCGGCCGCTTCGCCGTCATGATGGGCATCGAAGGCGGCCACGCCATCGAGAACTCGCTCGACCTCCTCCGCGAGTTCTTCGGCCTCGGCGTCCGCTACATGACCCTCACCTGGGCCAACTCCAACGATTGGGCCGACTCCTCCGGCGACCTCCTCGACCCCGCCGTCCCCCACCACAACGGCCTCACCCCCTTCGGAGAAGAGGTCGTCCACGAGATGAACCGCCTCGGCATGATGGTCGACGTCTCGCACGTCTCCGACCCCACGCTCGCCCAGGTCCTCGCTATCTCGAGCGCCCCCGTACTCGCCACCCACTCCAGCGCCCGCGCACTCACCGCCGCTCCGCGCAATCTCACCGACGACCAGCTACGCGCCATCGCGGACAAGGGCGGAGCCGTCATGGTCAACTTCTACCCCGCCTTCATCCACGAGGGTTGGCGCACCGCATGGAACGCCTTCACCGACGAGCGACACGCTGCCCAACGAGCCCTCGAAACCACCTGCGGCTCCCTCGGCCTACCCGTTCCCTACAAGCTCTCGAACGCCATCGATCGCGACTTCGCCCAGCGGCTCCCCCGCCCCCCGCTCAGCGCACTCGTCGACCACATCGATCACATCGCCCGTACCGCGGGCATCGACCACGTCGGCATCGGCACCGACTTCGACGGTGTCTCCGCCCTCCCCGAGGGCATCGACTCCGCCGCCGACCTCCCCAAAGTCACCGCCGCTCTCCAGGACCCGCGGCTACAGCACCGGCGACCTCGAAAAAATCCTCGGCGGCAACCTCCTTCGCGTCCTGCGCGAAACCGAGGCCGCCGCCGATCCCTCAACTGCTAAGCCCTGAAGCTCTGTCTCGGCTCTTACGACTTCGTCGCCAGCACGTCGATCTTGTGGATCTTCGGTGCCTCGGAGAAGAGCTCATCCGCCTTGGCCATCAGCGCCTTTGCAATGGCTCCCGTCAGGTGCGCCTCCCTGCCCTGCTCGTCGTCAAAGGTGTCGAAGACGGCGTACTGCCCTTCGCCCTCCTTCAGCCCATACCAGGTCACCGTTCCGTTCTCACTCTTTGACATCTCGGCGCCCTGCTTCAGAAACGCCTCCACATCACTCTCCTTGCCCGGCTTCGCCTTCAGCGAGGCATACAACGCGTACTTTGCCATGGTCGTTCGATCTCCTGTCTTCTTCGATGCCGGAAACAAGGTGGCCAGCCGGGCGCATCCAACCACGCGAGGACACCTATGGCATCCAAAGCAAAATCACCCTCCATTCTCCGCGGCCTCCTCGTCGGCGCCGCCGCCGGAGTCACCGCAACCCTGGTCATGGATCAGTTTCAGAAGCTCTCCACCGCCGGCCAGAAAAGCGTCGAGAAGCATCGCAAACTCGCCGAAGGCGAGTCGCCCTGGACCATCGCGCACGAAAACGTCATGCAGGAGCAGAAGGAAGCCTCGCAGGAAGGCTCCACCGAGATCGTCGCCCGCAACCTCGCCGAAGCCGCAGGCGCACAGATTCCCCCCGACAAGAAGAAGAAGGCCGGCAACGCCGTCCATTACACCTTCGGCACCCTCATGGGCGTCGTCTACGGTGTCGCAGCCGAGTACCTCCCCGAAGTAGGAACCGCCGGCGGAACCGCCTTCGGCACCCTCCTCTTCCTCGGCGCCGACGAGGTCGCCGTCCCCGCTCTCCACCTCGCCCCGCCGCCGACTGAGACCGCTCCCACCGACCACCTCCAGCACTGGGCCGCGCACATCGTCTACGGCGGCGCCCTGGAGCTCACGCGAAGCCTCTTCGCCAGCCTGGCCTAATGCCTCCTCAGGCCCGAGGAGGCCTCATCTCACACGAGCCTCCTCGTCCAACCGCGCCGCACAAGTCTCACTACCGCGCAGGACCCGCCTGCGACGCCCGCGTCGCCGTCACAATCTCGTTCGTCACCCGCAACCCGTACATCTTCGCCAGCAGCGCCTTGTACTCCGCCATCGGCGGCAGCATCGCGCGCTCGCGAATTCGGTCCAGGTTCCCCGGATCTTCGACCGCAAACATCGCCATGTGGCCGTTCACGTTCTTGAACTGCGATCCGTACCGCTGTGGCAGCCCCGCCGCCACCAGCTGCTTATCGATCGCCAACGCCAGCGGAGCCGGATCGATCTTGCCCGAATCCGCCAGCCTCTCGAGCTCCGGCAGCAAGCTCACCTGCCACTCGTGATCAGGCGTATGCGTCAGCACGAGCATCGCCGCATCCGAGCCATCGATCCCCACCAGCGCAATCGTCGGCCAGCCGCGCTCGGCAACAATCTGCTTCAGCTCCGTCGTAAGCTCGCGGTCAGTCTCCGAAAGCGGCTTCGCCTCGCCCACTGGCTCCCCCGCCGCACGCCTCATCAAACCTCGGGCAGTCTGGTCCCGCACCCGCATCTTCAGCAGCCGTTCCGCCAACGCTGCGTCCGTTCCAGCTCCGTTTTGCGCAACGAGCTCCGCTCGCCGCTTCGCAATCGCTGCTTCTGACGCCGGCATAGCGCCCGGCTCACGCGCCGTCTGCCCCACAGCGCTCTGCGCCTCGCAAGGTAACGATTGCTGGACCATCAGGAGGGAGGAGGCAAGCAGCAGCGCTCGCAAATTCACCATGCGCCTATCCTAACCACTCCCAACCCGCACAAAGAGACTCTCTGCCAAAGGAGTGCACGTCCGCTCAACCCCCGCCCGGAACTCGCTCGCCCGTCTCCCATCCTTTGCCCCGCACACACCCTCCTGCGTACACTAGGAGACGGAGTTTTCCTCACTGCATGATCCTTCGCTTGTCTCTCGTTCTTCTGCTTACCTCATCGCTCGGAGCTCAGGCTCCCACCACCCAGCAGACGACCCCTCCTCCCGCATCCTCCACCTCCGATCTCCCCGACACTCCCAGCACCTCCGCGCAGATCCACGCGCCCGTCATCCCCACCGGACCCACCGTCCTGATCGACACCTCCATGGGCCGCCTCACCTGCAAGCTCTATGACAAGCAGGCCCCCGTCACCTCCGCGAACTTCATCGGCCTCGCCGAAGGCACCAAGGACTGGACCGACCCCACCACCCAGAAAAAGGTCCACGGCCAGCCCTTCTACAACGGCACCACCTTTCACCGCGTCATCCCCAACTTCATGATTCAGGGCGGCGATCGTGTCGGCAACGGCACCGGAGACCCGGGCTACTTCTTCGAAGACGAGTTCGATCCAACCCTCGCCTTCGACACGCCCGGCCGCCTCGCCATGGCCAACTCCGGTCCCGGCACCAACGGCTCACAGTTCTTCATCACAGAGACCGCCGTCCCCGAGCTCACCGGCAAGCACACCATCTTCGGCCAGTGCGACGCCCACTCCGTCCTTCTCGAAGCCTCCATCGCCCGCGTCGAGCGGAACTCCGACGACAAGCCCGTCACCCCCGTCGTCATCAAAAAGATCACCGTCGTTCGCGAAGGGCAGCCCATCCCACCCGATCCGATGATCCCACCATCTGCCGCCCAGCCCGCGCCCGCTGCCCCAACCCCGCGCTAGCCGGCTCGCCACAACACACCCAAGTTCATCCAGAAGGAGAAACCAGAACCATGCCAAACAAACCAGGAACCTACGCCACCTTCAAGACCTCCGAGGGCTCCATCGTCTGCGAGCTCTTCGAGCAGGACGCCCCCGAGACCGTCAAGAACTTCATCGGCCTCGCCGAAGGCTCAAAGGATTGGAACTCCCGCTCCAAAAAGGGCGCAAAGCTCTACGACGGAACCATCTTCCACCGCGTCATCCCCCAGTTCATGATCCAGGGCGGCGACCCCGAAGGCACCGGCATGGGCGGCCCAGGCTACAAGTTCGCCGACGAGACCAAGGGCTCCAAGCACGGCTTCCAGCAGAAGGGCAAGCTCGCCATGGCCAACTCCGGACCCAACACCAACGGCTCGCAATTCTTCATCACCGTCGCCGACACCAGCTGGCTCACCGGCAAGCACACCATCTTCGGTGAGGTCGTCGAAGGCATGGACGTCGTCGAGAAGATCAGCAAGGTCTCCCGCGACGGCATGGACCGACCCAAGACTCCCGTCGTCCTCGAGTCCGTCACCATCGAACGCGTCTAAACCGCGCCGAACTTTCAATCTCTGCGTGCCCTAAAGCTCTGACACGCAGAAACCGAACCACTCCACGGAAGCCCGGAGAGAGAGTGGACACGATGACCTCAGGCACGACCGATCCATCCTTGCAACATCGGTCGTGGCCTCTGGCTCCCGTCGTCCTCCTCTCGCTCGTGGCCCTCCTCACCCTCTTCTCCCGCTTCTTCCATCCCAACCTCTTCGGCTACTTCGAAGACGACTTCTTCTACTACGCAGAGGTCGCCCGCAACCTCGCCGCCGGCCACGGCTCCACCTTCGACGGCATCCACCTCACCAACGGCTACCACCCGCTCTGGATGCTCGTCATCCTCCTCCTCTACAAGCTCTTCCCCGGCACCGCCTTCTTTGTCGCGGTGGAGGCCGTCAGCTTCGGAGCCATCCTCGCCTTCTTCTTCGGCCTCCTCCGATCGCTCCGCTATCTCCTCGCCCCGGTCGGAGTCCCCGCACGCCTCATCCACCTCACCGCCCTCGTCCTCTCCCTCCATGCCCTCCTTCTCTTCCGCTACGGAATGGAGGTCACCCTCGCCCTCCCCCTCGGCATCTGGACCCTCGCCACCCTCCTCGATCCAGCCTTCCGCTGGACCCCCTCGCAAAGCCTCCGCTACGGCCTGCTCGCCTGCGCCACCATCCTCGCCCGCCTCGACGGCCTATTCCTCATCGCCGCCCTCCTCCTCGCTCAAGCAGCCGCAGCCCGCATAGAACAATCCACGTCCTTCCCCGACGCTCCTCTCAACCCCACCGCCTCACCCAAACACCCCACCTCCACCCAACGTCATCCTGAGCACCGCGAAGGATCTCAGTATCTTCCTTTCGCCCTCTTCCTCCTCTGCTTCCTCCCCTTCCTCGCCTACCTCGCGGTCAACCTCCACTTCTTCCACACGCTCCTGCCCGTCTCCGGCCAGGCCAAGCAGCTCAAGCCCCTCCTCCCACCCTCGCTCAACACCCTCCACAGCCTCATCCTCCCCTTCGACCGCAACAAGGCCGCCTTCGTCTACCCCGCGCTGCTCGCCATCCTCTCTGGCCTCATCGTCTTCCGTCGCGCCACCCCCGCAATGCCGCCGCTCCATCGCAACCTCCTCATCGCCCTCTTCGCCTTCCCCGTCCTCCACCTCGGCTCACTCTCGCTCCTCAGCGACTGGACCGTCTGGCCCTGGTACTTCTACTCCCTCATCTACGCCGTCCTCGCCTCCGCCGTCCTCTTGGCCTCGCACCTCACGCCATCTCCCTCCCGCCTCTCGCCCCAACCCGTTTCCGCTCGTCATCCTGCTTTCGCTGGTCGGCTTCTACACCACCTACCTCGTGACATACGCCCTCTTCAAAAAGCCCGCTAAGACCTCGCAGCTCGCGGTCTTCGTCGCCGACTTCTCCCGCGCGCATCCCGGCATCTACGCCATGGGAGACGACGCCGGCAGCACCGCCTTCCGCTCCGACCAGCCCTTCATCCAGCTCGAAGGCCTCATGATGGACGCGCCCTACCTCCAGGTCCTCCGCCAACGCACCCCGCTCGCCGACGTCCTCCACCGCTACCACGCCACCTACTACGTCGCTCTCCAGATCGAGCGCAACGGCGAGCCCTGCTTCCTCACCCACGAGCCCGCCCAGGCCGGCCCCCACTCCCCCCACCTCCCCGGCCGCATCTGCGCCCAGCCCCTCGCCCAGCACACCGAAGACGGCGTCTCCGTAGGCATCTTCCAGGCAGCCGACGTCCTCCGCCCCTGAGCAACTCTCCTGAGCGCAGCCTTCCGGCCCGACAAACCTGTCATCCTGAGCGAAGCTCAGCGAAGTCGAAGGACCTGCGTCTCGCTCCTCCCACGCCACCTCGAAAGCAAAAGGGGCCAGCCAAAAAGGCCAGCCCCTCCACTCACAAAAACAAACAGCAGCTAAGCCACCCCGATCACACCGCAAAGCTCCTTCACCGCATCCGCGCTCTTCTGTAAAGCCGCCTGCTCCTCCGGCGTCAGCTTGATCTGGATAATCTGCTCCAGGCCCTTCGACCCCAGCTTGCACGGCACCCCCACATACAGCCCCGAGATCCCGTACTCGCCCTCGAGATACGCCGCACACGGCAGGATCTTCTTCTTGTCCTTCAGGATCGCCTCGACCATCTCGACCGCCGCCGCGCTCGGCGCATAATACGCCGAACCCGTCTTCAGGTACTTCACAATCTCCGCGCCGCCATTCGCCGTCCGCGTCTCCAGCTCCTTCAGCCGCGCAGGCTCGATCAACTCCGTAATCGGGATCCCCGCCACGGTCGAGTAGCGGCTCAGCGGAACCATCGTGTCGCCATGCCCGCCCAGAACAAAAGCAGTTACATTCTCGACCGACACCTTCAGCTCCTCCGCGATAAACGTCCGGAAGCGCGCCGAATCCAGCACCCCCGCCATCCCGATCACCCGCTCCCGCGGCAGACCCGCCTTCCGAAACGCCGTCTGTGCCATCGCATCCAGCGGGTTCGACACCACGATAATGATCGTCTCAGGCGACGCCTCCACCACCTTGCCCACCACGTCCGACATGATCTTGAAGTTCGTATGGAGCAGGTCGTCCCGGCTCATCCCCGGCTTACGCGCAATGCCCGCCGTAATCACCACCACGTCCGATCCTTTGGTGTCGGCGTAGTCATTCGTTCCGATGATCGAGCAGTCCCGCTTCTCAATCGGCATCGCCTCCTGCAGATCCAGGCCCTTGCCCTGCGGCACACCCTCCATCACATCCAGCAGCACCACGTCCGCCAGCTCCTTCGACGCAATCCAATGCGCCGCCGTAGCTCCCACATTTCCCGCCCCAACAATCGTGACCTTCTTCCGCATTCCCTCTCCTCAATTCTGTTGTCACACAGCATCAAAGCTGCCTCAAATCCCGCTTGAGGCAAGCTATCCGATCCTGCCGATACCCGCGCCGACAGGCGCTCCCGCCCGTCCGGCTAGGACCCCATGTTCTCAATCATACGAGTCGCGAACTCACTCGTCTTCGCCTTGGTCGCACCCTGCATCTGCCGCTCGAAGTCGTACGTCACATACTTCTGCCCGATCGTCTTCTCAAGCGAGCTCTCAATCAGTCGCGCTGCCTCCGGCCATCCGATAAAGTCGAACAGCATCACGCCCGACAGCATCACCGATCCCGGATTGATCACGTCCTTGTCCGCATACTTCGGCGCCGTCCCATGCGTCGCCTCAAACACCGCAAACCCATCGCCGATGTTCGCGCCCGGGGCAATCCCCAGCCCACCCACCTGTGCCGCCGCCGCGTCCGAAATGTAATCGCCATTCAGGTTCGTCGTCGCCAGCACGCTGTAGTCGCTCGGCCGGATAATGATCTGCTGAAAGATCGAGTCCGCAATCCGGTCGTTCACCAGGATCTTCTTCTTCCACGCGCCGTTCCCATGACTCTCGCCAATCGTCGAGATCACCTCGCGCACCTCGGCCACCACCCCAGCCCCAAACTCCGGCGGAGCAAACTCCATCCCCGGCTCAATCAGCCGAGCATTCTCCTCCGGCGTAATCTGCGGATTGTCCTCCACGTTGCCCAGGATCCAGCTCTCCCGCTCCGTGATGGTCTGATCGCGAAACTCCTCCGTCGCCACCTCGTAGCCCCACTCGCGAAACGCTCCCTCCGTAAACTTCTGGATGTTGCCCTTGTGCACCAGCGTCACCGTCTTGCGGCCCTCCTTGATCGCAAACGCAATCGCCGCACGCACCAGCCGCTTCGATCCCGTAATCGAGATCGGCTTTACCCCCACACCCGAGTCCTGCCGGATCTTCTTCTTGCCACCCTTCAGCATCTCGTCATTCACAAACGAGATAAACTTCGCCGCCTCCGGTGTCCCCTCGCGAAACTCAATCCCCGCGTAAATGTCCTCCGTGTTCTCGCGGAAGATCACCACGTCCAGCTTCTCCGGCGACTTCACCGGGCTCGGCACGCCCGCGTAGTACTTCACCGGACGCACGCACTGGTACAGATCCATCAGCTGCCGCAGCGCCACATTCAAACTCCGGATCCCTCCGCCCACCGGCGTCGTCAGCGGTCCCTTGATCGACACCCGGAAGTCCACCGTCGCCTTCACCGTGTCATCCGGAAGCCAGTTCTGCGTCTGCCGAAACGCCTTCTCCCCCGCCAGCACCTCGAACCACTTCACCGAGCGCTTGCCGCCATACGCCTTCTCCACCGCCGCATCGAACACCCGCTGCGAAGCCTTCCAGATATCCCGCCCCGTCCCGTCCCCCTCGATAAACGGAATCACCGGGTGATCCGGCACCGTGTACTTCCCGTCGCTGTACTCGATCCCCTGTCCATCCTTCGGCACACTCAGTCCGTTGTAGCTCTCCTGCATCGCTTGTCTATCCTCGATTGGTGAAGTCAGGCAAGGCTACCATCGCGTTCAAACCACTGGCAATCGCACGCCGAACCCGGTATTTCGCAGCCGCGCCCTCGACCTCGGTTCTAGTTTTCAAGGTAGTATTCGATCGTCGAAACCACGCGGACCTTCTTCAGGATGCTTGCGTCAGCCTGCGCATCCCCTCCCCCACCCTCTCCGCCCGCACTTGCGGCATTTCCAGGCTCGTTCGCCGCGATGGAAAACACTCCCTGGTTCGCCGACCGGATCGCCCCTACCTTGCTCCCGGAGTCCGCCGCAAACCGGTCAGCTGAAGCACGCGCATTCCGCGTCGCCTCTGTGATCATGTCGGGCTTCAGCGCGTTCAACCCGCCAAACTGATACACGATCCCGCTCTGCTGCCCATTCTCCCCGCTCGCCAGCACCACGCCCTCCTGCACCAGTGCCGATGCCTTCCCTCCCGCGCGCGAAACCTTGTCCACATCCCCGGAGCTGACCGTCACCGTCTGCGTCAGGATGTAGCGGCTCCCCTTGTCCATGTTTCCGCCATACTCGTTGGTCTGCCGATCGACCACCCGGATCTGCCCCACGCTCACCTCGTCTCCGGCGATCGCCTGCTCCGCGAAGAACTTCAGCACGATGTTCTTGTCCGCTTCACTCTTCGCAAACACGCTCGGCAGATCGTTTCCCGCCGTCTTGAAGCTCACCGCCCACACCGCACGGTCCGATTTCACCGTGCGTTCCACCAGCCCCTTCACCGTCACATATCGATCCGCCATCTTCATCGCCTTGATCTCGGCGCCAAGCACCCACCCTCCAAGCAGCAGCCCCAGCAGCAGACACACGCCAAGCACGGAAGCTGGTACAACATTCCCTTGCGACTGCGGCGAATCCATCGTCAGACCTCCTGAAAGTCGCCCCAGCATCCCTTACTCGAAGAGCATTTGCAAGAAAGATTCAATCCCGCTGACCCCTCGCGCTTCCCGCCCTGCAACCCAGGCCCGCTAAAATCCCATCATGGAACCGACCGAAGTTCACGAGTTCTCCGAACACATGAAAGAAGCAGGCGAGTCCGCGTTCACCCACATCGCGCTCTTCATCTCCATCCTCGCCGCCCTCCTCGCCCTCGTCACCGTCATGAGCCATCGCGATCACACCGACGCCGTCCTCATGCAGGCCAGGGCAAGCGACGTCTGGAACGAGTACCAGGCAAAGAAAATCCGCAGCGAAAGCACCGCCACCGCCATCGACCTCCTCGGGCTCCAGCCCTCCGCCAACGCCGCCGCAACCTCCGCCAAAATCGCCGACTACAAAGCCCACATCGCCAAGTGGAGCGAGGACCTCGCCGAAGAGCAGAAGCAGGCGCGCGAGTACGAGCACGAAGTTGCGATCGCCGAACGGAAGGCCGCCCGCTACGACCTCGGCGAAGCCCTCCTCCAGATCTCCATCGTCCTCTGCTCCATCACGCTCCTCACCAAGAAGCAGACCTACTGGATCCTCGGCATGGTCGTCGGCGCCGTCGGCGTCGTCTTCGCCGCCCTTGCCCTCGCAGTCCACTAACCCGCAGGCAAACAGCGAAAAGGCCGGCAACCTCGCCGGCCTTTCCGCATGGAACTCACAACTGAGAACTAAGAACTGACAAAACCTGTCCCTAAAACTGTCCCCAAAGCAGCTGGTTGTAGACATCGTGGTGGAACTGCACCTCGGGTGCCTTCACGATCGTCCCCAGCAGCCGCGGGCAACGATCCGCCGAAGCCTGCTTCAGATCCGCGTAGCGCCCCTTCACATCCTCGCCCAGCAGCTTGGTCGTCCAATCCGCATTGCGGAAGTTCTCAAGCGCAGAGTAGATGTTGTCCGGCAGATACCGCTCCGCCTGCCGGAGGTTCTTGATCTTCGACGTCTCGCCCTCAAGCCCGGAGCGAAAGATCGAGTACAGCACCAGGTAAGGATTCGCATCCGGTCCGACCGACCGGACCTCCACCCGCGCCGACTTCTCGTTGCCGATCGGAATCCGCACCATCGACCCGCGATCCGTCGCCGATGCCTTGATCTGGTTCGGCGCCTCAAAGTGCGGATCCAGCCGCCGGTACGCATTCACACTCGCATTCAGCAGCAGGCAAAGATCGTTGCCATGCGTCAGGATGCGGTCCGTAAAAGCCCACGCCATCTTCGAGATCTTCTCCTGCCCGTTCGGATCCCAGAACAGGTTCTTCCCGCCCTTCGTGATCGAGATGTTCGTGTGCATGCCCGAGCCGTTCACGCCCGTCACCGGCTTCGGCAGAAAGCTCGCCGTCATCCCCATCTGCGTCGCTACCTGCCGGCAGATCAGCTTGTACAGCTGAATCTGGTCCGCCGCCGCCACCACCTCGCCATACGTGTAGTTGATCTCGAACTGGCTCGGCGCCACCTCGGGATGGTCCTTCTCGTTCTCAAACCCCATCGCCCGCTGCACCTCCGCCGCAACGTCGATGAAGTCCCGCAGCGGATCGCCCGGCAGCGAGTGGTAATACCCGCCCTTGTTCACGTACTCGAACTCGCCCGTCTCATGGAAAGTCCGCTCCGCATCCACGCCCTCAAACAGAAATCCTTCGATCTCGTTCGCCGCATTCAGCGTGTAGCCCTGCGTGTCAAACATGCTCTGCGAAAACTGCTTCAGCACCCCGCGGATATCCGCCGAATACGTCCCGCCGTTCTTATCCACCACCTCGCCAAACACAATCACCTTGCCCGGCCCGAAGATGTCCGCCGGCACCCAGTAAAACGCGCTCCAGTCGATCCCCAGCCGCAGATCGCTCTCCCTCTGCGCCGTAAACCCGCGAATCGACGACCCGTCAAACGTCAGGTTGTCGTAGCTCTTCACCAGGAACTTCGCGTCGTAGTCCAGCATGTGCAGCCGGCCTTCGAGGTCGCTGAACATCACCGTCACAGCCTTCACCCCGCGCGTGTCCGTCAGGTACCGCAGCCGCTCCTCCTGCAGCACATCCGCCGCCACCCGCTTCTTACGCTTATCCTTGGCCTCGAGGTTCAGGTCCTCAAGCTCGGCATACGACAGTTCGAGGAAATCGCGAAACTCTTTCATGACACTCCTTCAAGCTGGTCTGAGATACACGGCTGCGGTCGTCCCGGGGAACGTCCGAATCTGCTGTCTTAGGTTGGGAAACAAAGGTGAACTGGCAACTCTGTCACTCAAACGTAACAGATTCCCGCGCCGGAAAAAACAGCTCTTCCCTCAGACTCTGTCCCCTCGGTCCGCTCAGCCAATCCGCCCCTGATCACTGTTAACATGAGGCAGGCCGCTAACACGAGCTGAGCCGCCGCTCTCCATCGTGGTCACGCCGGCTCTGCCGCAAGAGCCTGAGCCGCGGCCCGCACCGAATTCATCCAACGAGGAAGTCATGCCTCCACCCAAGCCCACCCGCGTCGCCCTCATCCAGATGTCCATGTCCGCCGACCCCGACGCCAACCTCGCCAAGGCCGTCACCCGCTGCACAGAAGCCGCCGAGCCGGCGCCCACATCATCTGCCTCCCCGAGCTCTTCCGCGCACAGTACTTCTGCCAGCGCGAAGACCACGCCCTCTTCGCCCTCACCGAGCCCATCCCCGGCCCCTCCACCGCCGCCCTCTCCGCCGTCAGCCGCGACCATAATGTCGTCATCATCGCCTCCCTCTTCGAGCGCCGCGCCCCCGGCCTCTACCACAACACCGCCGTCACCATCGACCCCGGGAGCCCCGCCCCAGACAACGTCGCCAGCGTCTACCGCAAGATGCACATCCCCGACGACCCCCTCTACTACGAGAAGTTCTACTTCACCCCCGGCGACCTCGGCTTCAAAGCTCCCGTCACCAGCCACGGCCCCATCGGCACCCTCGTCTGCTGGGACCAGTGGTACCCCGAAGCCGCCCGCGAGACCGCCCTCCGCGGCGCCACCACCCTCTTCTACCCCACCGCCATCGGCTGGCACCCCGCCGAAAAAGCCGAGTTCGGCGAAAGGCAATACGACGCCTGGCAGACCATCCAGCGCGCCCACGCCATCGCCAACGGCGTCTTCGTCTGCGCCGTCAACCGCGTCGGCCACGAGCTCGGCGACGTCCTCCTCCGCACACCCCAACCCGACGGCACCACCACCGAACAGCTCAACCGCGTCCCACCCACCGCCAACGAAGTCGTCGGCATGACCGGAGACTTCACCGTCGGCCCCAACCCCGGCCTCGAGTTCTGGGGCGGCTCCTTTATCGCCGACCCCTTCGGCCGCATCCTCGCCCAGGCCTCCCACGATCAGGAAGAGATCCTCACCGCCGACCTCGACCCCCGCGAAGTCGAGATCACCCGCCAGCACTGGCCCTTCCTCCGCGACCGCCGCATCGACGCCTACACCGGCATCACCAGCCGCTTCATCGATTAGCCGCTAGTCGCGTCCAGCCTCACCTTACCGGCTTGTCATTCTTCGCGCAGCGGAGGATCTGCCTCTCCACCCCGGAGCTCCAACTGAGCACCTGCCGCAGTGCCTCATTCATCTCGCCTTCCCGCTAAAGCCCACCCGCAAAGCCAGCCCCCAGCTCTCCGTGTTAATAAAAAACCCCGCATTTTCTTTTGATGCTACGATCGTGCGACCAAAAATGGGCCCATAACGTACCACTCAACTCAACGGAGGTTAGTGTGCAACGTTTCTTAGGGTTTCTACTTCTCTCGCTCTCATTGGCCGTATCTCCGGCCGCCGTCCAGGCACAGGACGCATTCACGACCACGCGGGACTACGTTTCGCAGTTCTATCCGCTGTGGTTCACCTACTATCAGACTTCGTTTGGTAGCCCCAATCGCCTGGCCGGGCCCGACAAAATCTCGCCCATCTACCACTACGTAGTTGCCATCAATAACGACACGATTTACGCAAGCTCGTTTCTTGACCTATCGATGGGGCCAGTCGTCCTGACGCTCCCGTCGACACCTGCCAACTACTCGGTGCTCACGCTTGATCGCTACAACGACATATTCCATTCTGGGCTCCCTGCTAACAAAGGAGGAACCTACGCCCTCTACGGACCCGGATTCGACCCGAGCAGTCTTCCTTTGACAGTTACCCCTGTTTCATTGCCTTTCAACTACATGACGCTCATCTTCCGGGCGGATAAATTCAAGCTCATCGACGGTGCTGAACAGGACCTGACTTCGGAGGCCGATGCCTTCAGGCGCGGGATGACGATGGTACCGCTGTGCGCCTATCTGGACCAGAACTGCCCGGCCGGAGTGCCTCCTGGGGGCCCTACTAGGATCGTGCCGGAAATTGCATTCGCTCTCCCGTTCAAGACGATCGCCGACAACCTGATCGCGCTGGACCCAATCGCCTTCTTGCGACAGCTTCAAAGGGCGGTCAACTCTCCTGCGACCCCGCCAATGTCGCCAGAGGTGAAAAGCCTGTCGGACCGCTTCGACTCGCTGTTTGCAACGAGCACGCTAAATAACAGATCAGAATTTGCAAGCGGCGCGCAGGCTGCGCACGATCTGATTACAGGGGATTACCTCACCCATATAGGTAGGACAAACTGGATCACTTACAAGAACATTGGGCAATGGTGTCACAACCCAGATAACTTTTACGCTTGCACCAACCCCGATCCAGGAGGCTCCTTAGCCATCCAGCGGTCCTCGATAACGGAATATATCCAGTATGCCAACGATCACGATGCGGCGGCCTACTTCCACGCCTTCAAGGATGGCGACGATGTGCCGTTGAACGGAACCGATCCCGATGGCTATGTCCTGACCTTCTCCCCTAAGAAACTTCCCGCGACCTCCCGCTTCTGGTCTCTCACCGCTTACACTCCAAACGCGATCGAACTGGTGCCTAACTCGGCGGACAAATACCTCGTCGCGAGTTACACCCCAGACCTGCACAAAAATAAAGACGGATCTGTCACGATTTACATGGCGAGGCAGCTTCCTCCAGGCGTTCCCGCGGCTAACTGGCTTCCGATTCCGCGCGGACCTTTCAACGTGATGCTCCGTGATTACGGTCCACTCGGAAATGTCGCGGAAGGCACATACGTACCCCCGCGCATTGAGAAGGTCCACTAGCTCCAGAGAGTGTCCAGGTTAGCGGCATTCAGCCGGGTGACCCACCCATGACGCGGCCCAGCCCCGTCATGGGTGGGCTGCGACCTGCTGAAGGCAAATCCAGCCTCCCTTAAGCCAAAAGACCCAAATCGCTCAGAGCCCAGACCGCAAACAATCCGTGAATCCGGTGCCCCAGGGCATGACGCAGCCTCACCGTGTCATGCCCGGGCACCTCTCTGCCCGAGGCAAACCACCCGGCCCAGGCCAGATCGCTCCGCGCCCCGGAATCGCCAAACCAGCCCAGAAGCCCCAATGAATGGCACGGCTTTCGCCGTGCCGGAGAGAAAGGCCGCGCGCCAGCGCCTCCGCTCTGCCCGAAGGCCCAGAACAGACACCCCACCGAACCACCAGATCACTCCGCGCCGAAAACAAAAACCCTTCCCAGCCATGGCGTAATCACCCTCACCCGCTGGCTATACTGAAAGCAGCAACAAAAGATAACGGACCCCGGCCGGCAATGCGGCCCCGGGTACCCCCGATCTAACCAACCTGAATGGAAGACTTTAGTACGGAAGTACAGGGGGGGGAGGGTACCTCCCCGCAGCCCGGAGCCACTCCCCGCGACGGCCGCTACCGCATGCCCGCCGAGTGGGAGCCGCACGCCGCCACCTGGATCGCCTGGCCCCACAACGCCGAAGACTGGCCCGGGAAGTTCCAGCCCATCGCCTGGGTCTACTCCGAGATCGTCCGCCACCTCTCGCGTGCCGAAGACGTCCACATCCTGGTCAACGACCTCGCCACCGAAACCCGCGTCCGCCGCATGCTCCTCCGCGCCGGCGCCAACCTTGCCCGCCTCCACTTCCACCACTGGCGCACCGACCGCGTCTGGCTCCGCGACTCCGGCCCCATCTTCCTCCGCAACCCCGCCGGCGACATCGCCCTCACCAACTGGCGCTTCAACGCCTGGGCCAAATACCCCAACCACCTCAACGACGACCAGATCCCCGCCCACGTCGCCGAGCTCTACGCCATGCAGAGCTTCGAGCCGACCGTGCCCCTTCCCGACGGCACCCTCCACCGTCTGGTCCTCGAAGGCGGCTCCATCGACACCGACGGGGCCGGCACCCTCCTCACCACCGAAGAGTGCCTCCTCTCCGAAGTCCAGCAGCGCAACCCAGGCGTCTCGCGCGAGCAGCTCGAGCACGCCTTCCAGCAATACCTCGGCATCGACCAGACCATCTGGCTCAACCGCGGCTGCGCCGGCGACGACACCCACGGTCACGTCGACGACATCACCCGCTTCGTCGGACCCAACACCATCCTCACCGCCGTCGAGCCCAACACCGCCGACGAGAACCACCTCCCGCTCGCCGAGAACCTCCAGCGCCTTCACGAGGCCCGCAACCGCGACGGCCAGCCCTTCGACATCCTCTCCCTCCCCATGCCGGCCCCCGTCCTCTTCGAAAACCAGCGCCTCCCCGCCAGCTACGCCAACTTCTACATCGCCAACGGTCTCGTGCTCGTGCCCACCTTCAACGACCCCAACGACCGCCACGCGCTCAACATCATCGCCGGCTGCTTCCCCGACCGCAGCATCGTCGGCATCCACGCCGTCGATCTCGTCTGGGGCCTCGGCACCCTCCACTGCCTCACCCAGCAGGAGCCCGCCTGACCATGAGCACCACCACAACCCCCTGGCCACCCCCTCCCGACATCGACTCCATCCAGGAACTCGTCGCCACCGCCGACATCGAGAACTTCATCGCCGACGGGGCGCCCGCCGATGAGTACGAGACCGAGTCCGAGCTCCTCTTCGCCACCATCGAAAACCTCTCCACTCCCGACCTCACCCAGCACAACATCGCCCCGCTGATCGAAGACATCTGGCGCAAATCCTTTGAGCTCGACGACACCGCTATCGCCTCGCGCCGTACCGCCATCGAAGCCCTCGCCGGCCAGATCGCCCGCTTCTTCGGCCCCGAGGCCCAGCCCCAAACCCGCAACTCCAACAGCGCGCCGCTCGTCTGACCCACACCATGTCCGACCTCGATGCCATGCTCCTTGCCATCACCGAGGCCCGAAGCGCCGAGGCCGCCGGCGAGGTGCCCGTCGGCGCCGTCATCCTCTCCGCCACCGGTGACCTCGTCGGTCGCGGCAACAACCAGGTCCTCCGCACCTCCGACCCCACCGCCCACGCCGAGATCGTCGCCCTCAGGGAGGCCGGTCTCGCGCTCGGCAACTACCGGCTCCTCGGGTGCACGCTCTTCTGCACCCTCGAGCCCTGTGCCATGTGCGCTGGCGCCATCCTCCACGCCCGCCTCACTCGACTCGTCTACGCCACCCCCGACCCCAAGGCCGGCGCCTGCGGCTCCGTCCTCTCTGTCATCAACCACCCCGCCCTAAACCACCAGCTCGAAGTCTCGAGTGGGATCCTCGCCGAAGAGTGCAGCGCTCTCCTCTCCGGCTTCTTCCGCTCCCGGCGCCGCTAAGCTCCAAACACCCCGGCCGTCTGCCCTGCATCTATCCTCCTGAGCACCGACAAACCACGAAAAGGAAGTACCCAATGCCAGGTCGCCTCGCAGGCAAAGTCGCCATCGTCACAGGATCCTCCTCCGGCATCGGGCAGGCCATCGCCACTCGCTTCGCGCAGGAGGGGGCCGACATCGTCATCGACTACCGCAGCCATCCCGAAGGCGCAGATGACACAAAGAAAGCTGTCGAAAAGGCTGGACAAAAGGCGGTCGTCGTCCAGGCCGATGTCTCCAAGCTTGCTGACGTCCAAAACCTCGTCAATCAGGCCTACGACCAGCTCGGTGGTTGCCAACTCCTCGTCAACAACGCGGGCATCGAAAAGGGCGCCGACTTCTGGGACGTCACCGAACAGGACTACGACGCCGTGCTCGACGTCAATCTCAAAGGCGCCTTCTTCCTCACGCAGGCCTTTGTCCGCCGGCTTCGCGATGGGAAGCAGCCCGGTCGTGTCATCAACATCTCCTCCGTCCACGAGGACATGGTCTTCCCGCACTTCGACACCTACGCCGCCTCCAAAGGCGCCATGCGCATGCTCATGCGAAACCTCGCCGTCGAACTCGGCCCCCTGGGGATCACCGTCAACAACATCGCTCCCGGTGCCATCATCACGCCCATCAACAAGTCTCTCCTGGATGACAAATCCAAGCTCGATCCCCTGCTCAAAAACATCCCCCTCGGACGAATGGGCACATCCGAGGAGGTCGCAGGGGTCGCAGCCTTCCTTGCCTCCGACGACGCCGCCTATGTCACAGGATCCACCTACTTCATCGATGGTGGTCTCATCCGCAACTACCACGAGCAGTAAGCCGCCATCCCGCCACGGTGCGAAGCTTAGCCGCTCGTCGCACCCGATTTGGGTACACTAGAGCCATGGATTTGACCCTCTACTCCGCCTCCTGGTGTCGCGATTGTCGCGAAGCCAAGCGTTTTCTGACCGAGCACAAGATCGACTTCAAAGAGATCGACATCGAGAAGACTCCCGGTGCTGCGGAGGAGGTCATTCGGCACGTCGGCAAGCGTGCCATCCCACAGTTTGTGGTCGATGGAACATGGGTACAGCCTTATCGCCCCGGCCGAGGCTTCCTCTACGACGAGATGTCGCAGCTTCTCGGTGTCTCAAAGGCCTGATCCCACTCGAGACTCACCGATGCTGTATTCCTGAAACGATTGCAATGGGCCCCGCTCCGCCGCATAAGGAAGACCATTGATCGCACGCTATACCCGTCCAGAGATGGGCCGAATCTGGTCCGACGAAAACAAGTATCGCTGCTGGCTGGCCGTGGAGGTCGCAGCGTCACAGGCGCTGGCTCGGGCCGGAATCGTCCCGCAGGAAGCTGCCGACGCAATCCGGGACCGCGGCGACTTCACCGTGAAACGGATCGATGAGATCGAGGCTGAGGTTCGGCACGATGTAATCGCCTTCACAACCACTGTGGCGGAGTTCGTCGGTCCCGAGGCGCGATGGCTGCACTACGGACTCACCTCTACGGATGTCGTCGACACCGCACAGGCCCTGCAGTTAAAGGCAGCCTCGTCCATCATTCGAGCGGGCATCATCAACTTCTCCGAGGTGCTCCGCCGGCGGGCTCTCGAGTTCCAGCACACACCGACCGTTGGACGCACCCACGGGGTCCATGCGGAGCCGACCACCTTCGGCCTGAAGCTGCTGCTCTGGTACGCCGAGATGCAGCGAAACCTCGTCCGCTTCGACGCCGCCGCGGAAGATCTCCGGGTCGGAAAACTCTCAGGCGCCGTAGGCACCTTCGGTCATCTCAAGCCTGAGCACGAAGAGGCTATCTGCTCTGAGCTCGGCCTCAAACCTGTCGCGGTGGCAACGCAGGTCGTGCAGCGTGATCGCCATGCTGCCTACGTCGCCACCCTAGCCGTACTCTGCTCAACGCTCGACAAGATCGCCACGGAAATCAGGCACCTCCAGCGAACCGAGGTCCGCGAAGCCGAAGAGTTCTTCTCTGAAAAGCAGAAGGGCTCAAGCGCGATGCCGCACAAGCGCAATCCGATCACCTCCGAGCAGATCAGCGGCCTCGCCCGCGTCGTGCGCGCGAATGCCCAGACGGCCTTTGAAAACGTTGCACTGTGGCATGAGCGGGACATATCGCACTCCTCCGCGGAACGTGTCATCCTGCCCGATTCGACCATCCTTGCCGACTACCTCCTGGGCAAGACAAGCAGCCTGATCGACAAGCTCCTGGTCTATCCCGCTCGAATGCTCAAGAACCTCGAGAGCACAGGAGGCCTCATCTTCTCAGGCCAACTCCTGCTTGATCTCGCGGAGTCTGGTATGAGCCGTGAAGACGCCTACAAACTCGTTCAGCAGCATGCCATGCGCAGCTGGAAGAACGAGCTGACCTTCAAGGATGAGATCGCCAAGGATCCCGAGATCACTGGCAGACTCTCGCCCGGAGCAGCTTTCGCGAGCCTTCGACTACACGCGCCAGCTCGCAAACGTCGACGCCATCTTCGAGCGCGTTCTCGGTCAACAGGCCTAGCTATCGATACATCCCCGCGCCCGGAACGACAAGCCCATCTACTCCTCTGAGCCCGAACTCGCCACGGAGTCACTCACCAGGGAAGAGGGAGAGGAATCCATGCCTTCCTCGAGTGGAGAGATACCGGCTAAGCGCTCCAGATCCAGCCCGGGCAACGAGGACACGGCCAGATCGCCCATAAGGACATCCGAGCTGATCAAGGTTGACGCCGTGATCGTCGGGACGTCTTCGGGGAACCGGTACCTTCCCGTCGTTAGGTAAGCAAGTGCCATTCCGCCCGTCAGCTCCGGCTGCAGATAGCCGAGCGGCACCAGGTATCGCTTCGATTTCACCAGAGACTCCAGTACCCCCCGCACCGGTCTGCTGCGGTCGATCGTGCCCGGGACCTGCGGAATCAGAAACAACGCCAACCCCATCTCCGGGTGACGCCTGTTGTACTTGGTCAAGGTCCGCGCCAGCTGCTTCGGCGTGGTGAAGCCAACATCTGCAACGAAGTTGCGATGGGTCGAATGCGGATAATAAAACCCCAAGATCACCCGGGAAAGATCCGCGCAGTTGTTGAAGAAAAGATTGAAGTGACTGACGTTCTTCCGATCGTTAAACTCAGCAATGAAACGCAGATCCTGTTCGGGCGTTGTCGCTACCGTGTATCCATGTATCGTGCGGTCGTAAGCAGAGCCCACAAGCTGGATCCACTCCCCTCCAGGCGCACGGCCATCTTCGGTGTCCGGAGCAAGATCTCGGAGATGTTCTCGACGATACGCATCCCGCAGATTCGCTTCGATCTCCTCTGTCGCGAACGGGGGCACATCCTTCGGCGAGTCAACCGCGTAAAGATAAGGAACCAGCGGTATGGCGAGCCAGTCATACCCTCCGACCTTGTGATATCGGCTGATAACCGCACCCAGCTCCCCTGGGCCGCAAACCCGCAGCTTCAACGGTGTCTCCGCACACACGTGATCGAGGTACACCGCCGCGTGTCCCGTAGGATTCATCCCGCCAAAATGACCGAACGGCTCTTCAACAAGCAACGATGCCGAGCACCAGGCAGCCGGCGCAGCCACGAGACTCGCGATCAGCAGAGCAAAGCGAAATATTCCCGCGAGACACGGCGCTGCTCTTCGCTCAATAAATAATCGCAACGATTGCCCCTCACTAAGTTAGAGCGACTTCAACTCGAAAAGTTGCGACGGCACTATCCCTGAACGTCCATAATGAGGGCATGCCTACCGGAGCCTCCGCGCACGCCATCACGCTTGCAATCACTGGAGCCAGCGGTGCCGTGTACGCGGTCGAGATGCTTCAGGCTCTTGAAGCCGACGCTCGAGTCGCCAAGGTGAATCTCGTCGCCTCCGAAAGCGCGCTCCGGGTCTTCGCCGAAGAACTGCACATCAGCGGCCGCCATGAACTCGTGCACAAGCTGCTCGGCCGCGACTCCGAAAAGACCAGGCAACACAACGAGTCCGACGTCGGCGCCAGCATCGCGAGCGGCAGTTATCCCTCCACCGGCATGATCGTCCTGCCCTGCTCCATGGGCACGCTCGCCGGCATCGCGCATGGGATGGCATCCAATCTCATCGAGCGCGCAGCCGATGTCTGCCTCAAGGAACGCCGGCCGCTTGTTCTCTGCGTTCGCGAGACGCCCTTCAATCTCATCCATCTGCGCAACATGCAGCTCGCGTGCGAAGCAGGCGCGACCATCTTCCCGGCAATCCCCACCCTCTACAACCACCCGCAATCCACCGAGGAGATGGCTCGCAACTTCGTCCATCGAGTGCTGGCGCACATCGGTCTCGCACAGCCGAACGCCTTCGTCTGGCAGAACGACTAGAGCTCTCACTCTCAGCTCTGAAGCGCAACACGAAGTGCCCTCTGCGCCCGAAGATTCTCCTCCGGCAGGCCGATCGTGATCCGCACCCACGACACGTAAGGGGCAAACGTCCGCCCTACATCCACTCCCTGCGCACGCATGCGAGCGGCGATCTCCGTCTGTGGTCTCCCTGCATCGAAAAACACGAAGTCGGTCGCCGATTTCGTATGTGGCAGCTTCAACTCATCGAGCACGGCGTTCCACTTCGACCTCTCAGAGGCGACCGAGGATCGCACCCTGAGCACATGGTCCGTATCACTCAGCGCCGCGCTCGCCGCCGCGATGTTCAGCCTGCCTAGTTCCTCCGCATCCCCCAGCCCCTGCGCTCGTAGAACCTTTGCCAGATGCAACGGCGTCAGGGTGTATCCGATTGGCAGACCAGCCAGCCCATGGATCTTGTCGAACGTCCGAAACACCAGGACGTCAGCGCCGTCGCGGACCAGCGATACGGCCGATCGCGAACGGAAGTCCGGGCTGTACTCGAGATACGCCTCGTCCACGATAGTGGGAGCATGTTGCGACGCCTCCCGCAGAAACTTCTTGAAGCTCGCATCCTCGTTCAGCGTTCCCGTCGGATTGTGCGGATTGATGAGATAAAGAGCGCGCGTCTTTGGATGAATGCTGGAGAGCAACGCCGGCAGATCGTTCTCGTATCGCGCATTCAACGGCACCGGTACCCCAATCCCGCCCACATGCGAAGCTGCATCGATCAGCGCAAGATACCCGGGAGTGGAGTAGATAAACTCCCCGCCCGGGCCGCCGGTCGCACCCAGGTAAAGCCCCAGAGCCACAAGTATCTCCCCAAGCACGACCTGCTCAACAGCGACGTGTTCATAAGCTGCGATCTGCTCCGCCAGTGCTCCCGCCGACGCAGCATCCGCGTAACGCGCAACATTCGGCAGCTCGCGTCGGATAGCTCCCTCCACCTTCGGAGACGGACCAAAGGCGTTCTCGTTGAGATTCAGATGGATGAGATCCGGAGCACTCTGCCCGTGAGGAATGGCCCGCGCCTCTCGAGGCAGGGCTTGCGCAGCAAGGGCGACCGAGGAGAGCTTCAGGATGGATCGTCGCGTCAGGTCTTCTAGCATGGATGAACTCTTCTCATGTGGGTCAGCTCTGAATGTGCTCAGGACTCACCTGCGGGCTCAATAGGTGATGTGCAAACCCAGTTGCAGGTATCGCGGAAAGTTTGCCTGCGCGGTGATCTTGCCGAAGTTCGAACTGCCAAAGGCCGTGTTCGGACCACCGAACTGCGGTGTATTGAAGGCGTTGAATGCCTGCGCCCGGAACTGGACATTGGCTCGATCACGGATTGGAACACTCTTGAAGAGCGAGATGTCCCAGTTCTCATACCCCGGACCGCGGAGCGAAAGGGTTCGTGGTGCATCGCCAAAGCTATACGCACCCGATGCCGTGAACGCCGCGGGGTTGATGTAGCCGTTCAGCCGCTCATACAAGCTTCCGCTTGTTCCGAGCGCTACACCGCGATTGAGATTGGGCCGCTCGACTCCGTTTCCCGCGATCGAGCTGTTCGGGTTGCTGGTCTGATGAATCGCAACCGGAAATCCGCTCTGAAAAGTCGGCAGCACGTTGAGCTGCCAATGCGCAATGATTTGATCGCCCCAGCGCGAGCCGGTCTTGAAGCGCTCTCCGGCCCCAAACGGCAGGTCGTACAGAACGCCGGCAACAAAGCGGTACGGCACGTCGTTCACCGCGTAGGAGTATTCAGCCTCAAGGTCGTAAGCATTCTGCGGCGCAACGACGCCCGGACTCTGGATACTGTTCGCCGTCCCAAAGGACGAATCACGATTGCGCGACCAGGTGAATGAAGTCACTAGGTTCAGACCGTGCCCGGCCCGCTTCTCCGCCTTCAGCAGAAGCGCGTTATAGTCCGAATGCGCCGAGCTCAGGAAGAGATTGACTGCAGTGAACTGCGGAAACGGCCGTAACGCCTGGGAGCGCGCAATCGTCGTCTGGCCCAGGATGCCCGCGCCCCCCGCGACGTAGTAGGGGTTCGCGACCTGATCGCTCAGCGCACTGCCCAGGGTGAAATTCGCAGGATCCAGCTGGTTGATATTGACCGCATTGCTCCCCGTCGGCGAGGGCGAAAGATTCGCGCCGCGAGTGCCGATGTAAGAGGCCTCGAGAGCGACATGCCCGGGAAGCTCGCGCTCCACGCCGAACGAGAACTGCTGCACGCGAGGAGCATGGAGATTCTGGTCGTAGCTCGTCACCGAGTTGCCGGTGCCCGTCAGCAATCCAGCCGAGTTGCCGGCAGGCTTCGCCAGGCCCGTCGGAAACGGATCGCTCAGCGTATTCGCCGGGGTCTGGTTATTGTCCGCGCTTGCCACATAAGAGTTGCCCTGGGTATAGCCAGGCGCGAGTGCCGCGACAGGGTCGTACCGCAGCGGCGCGTACAGGATGCCATAACCTCCGCGCAGCACCGTCTTCGGCGTCAGTTGAAACGACGCTCCCAGGCGCGGCGCAAACTTCGCCCGCGACAGGTCGCCCGTATCACGCCGGTTCCCGTCCACGCCCGCAAAAAGGATGCCGCCGGTCACGGTAGCTCCGTTCCCGAGCGTCGACTTCGCCGTGCGATCGAAACCCACCGCCAGCTGGTTGTGGTCCTCCTTGAGGCCGGTCTCTGACTCCCACCGCAGACCCAGGTTCAGCGTCAGCCGCGAGCTCAACCGCCAGTCGTCCTGCGCAAACAGCGCGTTGTAATCCAGGTAGGTATTCAGCTGTGTGGTGATGTCGATCTGCCCGGAGATCGGCAGACCGAGCAGGAGGTCCGCAACATCAGACCCAGAGGTGCCGCTCGATGAGTTCGGATCGGCCTGCGTAAAGGCACCGGAAAAGGTATAGGTCCCAGGTGCGTTGCCGAAATCCTGGTAGTTCATCCGAATGCGGCGATACTCACTGCCAAACGTCAGGTTGTGACGCCCCGCCGTCTTCGCAAGCGTGCCGCTGATCTGCTGCGACTTCCAGTTATCCAGCTGGCTCGTGTTCTGCCCGAGCTGGTCATGATTCGCAAGAAAGATCGTCGGGAAGAACTTCGCCTGCAGCTGGCTGCTCAGCGACGTCGGAAAGCCCAGCGTCGCAGGATCAAATCCCTGGCTCACCTCGGCAATCAGGTTCGGGAATCGATTATTCCCATACCGCGCCGTGATCACCGTGGTCGGATTCACGATCCACGTACTGTTCACCTGCACCGCGTCGACCTGCCGGTGATACGTGTACGAGTAGCTTCCGGGCAGCGTATGCAGCGGATTCCCGAGTGGCTGCAGCGCCTCGTAGAAGATGTACGAGCCGCTCACGTTCCACCACGGCTTGATCTGCTGATCGAGCTTCGCCGTGACCTCCTGCGCGTGGTCACGAACATTATCCGTCCCCGTAAACGTCCCATCTGGACCCGCCGACGGGTAGTAAGACGCAATCGCCTTCCCGACCGCATTCGGTGTCGTGATCGTGTTGTTGGCAAAGGGCCGCCGATGGATACCCGCCGCATCCGTGTACGTGTCATACGGGTTGTAGATCACGTGGAGGCTGCCGTCCGGATTCAGGGTCTTCGAGAAATCGCCCGTCTTCTCGGCCGCCGTCGGAACCACAAACGTCGCAGTATACGGCGACGTCTGGATGTAGCCCTCCGAGCCGATCCAGAAAAAGCTCCTCCCTCGCCCGTCGTACACATGCGGGATCACGATCGGACCGCCGAGCGACGCGCCCCAGTTGTAGTACGGGCTGTCCGGACGCGGAGTGCCGCTTCGCTTCGCAAAGAAGTCATTCGCCAGCCATGAGGTCTGCCGTGTCTCCCCAAAGATCGATCCATGCAGCTGGTTCGATCCGGACCTCAGCAGCGTGTTGAAGACACCGCCGCCAGTGCGGCCCACCTGCGCGTCATAGGTCAACGCCTGCAGCCTCACGTCCTGGATCGACTCAATCGTCGGAATCACGATCGGTCGATTGTTGGTGTCCGTGATCGGAACGCCGTCGACCAGGTAAAGATTCGAGGCAACAGGGCCGCCCGCAACCGAGGTCGTCGACGTCCCGTTCTGATCCGCGAACCGGATAAACTGCGGATTGCCCGTATTCACAAAAACTCCGGACAGCCTCGCCGTGATGTACGGATTGCGCCCCAGCACCGGAAGATCTTCCAGTCGACGCTGATCGAACTCCGTGCTGATCGAAGCAGTCGAGCTATCCACCAGCGGCGCCTCCGCCGAGACTTCAACCACATCGCCTCGCGATCCCACACCGAGCTGCACATCCAGCGTCAGGAAGTCTTGCGTCGCCACCTTGATGTCCGTGCGATCCGCCGCCGTAAAGCTCCCCGCACTCACATGGAGCGAGTACGTCGCCGGCCGCAGCGCGTTGAACACATACAAGCCGGCACCATCCGTCTGCGTCTCACGCACCTGGTGCGTCGCGTCATCCGACAACGTAACCCTCGCATTCGTCACCAGCGCTCCACTGGGATCCTGGACAACACCCCGCAGACCTCCGTTGTAGGTCTGTGCCAGCGCAGGAACTGCCGCACCGAGACTCAGGGCAGAGATCAGGACGTACGAGACAAGGCCACGCTTCAGAAACATGGGGGTTCTCCTGGGTAGTGGAAGCGATGCAAAAATGCGATGTGGGATTTCCTGGACATCCCGTGTGAAGCCGGAGGCTTGGGTGTCCTTACAAACCGAGACGGCTAAGCTGCGAGGTCAGAAGTGCGCCGGAAGACTAACAACAGCTCGTGCTTGTACAGCCGCTCGATTCAACAGGACAGGCCTGCGAAGAGCAGCGACAACACAATGCTGGAAGCTTGGGCATACTCCTGAGAATAGGGACGATCCACTCCTAAGTCAATGGACCGCGAGGACACGATCGAGCGCCGGCTCACGGCACTTCAGTACATGTAACCGTCTCGGATCTCTTTCGCCACACCGAAAATCTCGGCGTACGAGGCGTCGAGTTCATGGCCGCCTCGCGGTATCATTGCGGCGTCTGCCCCGACTCACCTTTCCTCCGCGGGCACACCAACAACGGGCCCCTCGCAAGCAGGAAGTCATTGCGGCAGTCCCGTCCAAACAGAGGTCCGCCGTGTCTCCCCGTTCCCTCCCTTCTGCTCCCTCCGTTCTCTTCCTTTCGCTCCTTCTCGTTGGCTGCGGCTCCGCCGTTCACTCGACCGGAGTTCCCACGCCCACCCCCACTCCCACACCCACCACGGCGCAGGGTCACGTCTCAAGCAGCGGTGGGCAGCCCGTCATTGGTGCCTCCGTTCAGCTCTATGCCGCGGGCAGCTCTGGCGACGGAACCGCCGCAACCCCACTCTTCGCCCCCGCGATCACCACCGACAGCAATGGCGGCTTCTCCTTCAGCGGAGCCTACACCTGCCCCTCCGCAGGCACCCTCGTGTACTTTGCCGCGACTGCCGGCCGTTCAGGCGCAAGCACAACCAATCCTGCCCTCGCGCTTATGACCGCCGTCGGGCCCTGCGGATCTCTGAACACCTCAACCGCCATCACCATCGACGAGCGGACCACCGTCGCTGCCGTCCGCGCACTGATGCCTTTCATGTCGGCCATCGATGCCGTAGGCTCATCCTCGATCGATGCCGGGGGACTCGCCTCCGCGTTCACGCTCGCGACATCACTCGCCAACCCGGCAACAGGTCAGATACCTGGTCCGGCTCTGCCCCCAAATGCAACCGCACCGCAGACGACGATCAACTCGCTCGCAAACATCCTTGCAGCCTGCGTCAACTCCCCCGGAGGCACGGCCGGCGACGCCACGGCCTGCGGCAAGCTCTTCGCAGCCAGCGCCGCCGTGGGCCAGATACCTCCCGGCAACACTGCCTCCGCGGCGCTCAACATCATGCGCGATCCCGTTCAAACGCCGCGACCCTCTTCGGCCTGACGAACTCCTCTGCTCCGTTCGAACCGCAGCTCGCGACCGCACCTGCTGACTGGACAGTCGCTCTCTCCGGCACCGGCGCTCCCGCCCCTGTGCCGAACGGCTGCTCGGATGTGGATCTCACCGGCGCCGGTGCCTTCACCAACTTCAAGCTTCAGCAGCCGCAGATCTGCCGCAAGCTCGTCGCCGGTCGATCTTCCGGCTCCAGACACGGCAGCCTCAACGACGAACTACTCCACCGCAGGTTGCGCGCGCGCCCGGACAGATGCCCGTCGTCCCACCCGGCTTCAAGGTCACCCTCTACGCCTCGGGTTTCGCCAACGCCCGCTACCTCCTGACCGCAGCGAACGGTGACCTGCTGCTCTCACAACCAGGCGCAGGAAACATCACTGTCCTGCGCGGGGTGGATAGCAACGGCGCCGCTGTCAGCCAGTTCACCTACGCCACCGGACTGACCTCCCCCTACGGCATGGCGTTCTATCCTTCCGCAGCGGACCCGCACTTCCTCTACGTCGCAAACACATCATCAATCGTGCGCTTCGCCTACACCTTGGGCGACACCTCCGCCAGCTCCGCCCCAACAACGCTTGCGACGGATATTCCCAACAGCGGCAATCACACGACACGCGCGCTCGCCTTCACCCCAGAGCCCACGCCTCGCCTGCTCGTCTCGGTCGGATCCGCCAGCAACATCACCAATACAGACACGGACACCTCGGAGTTCCACCGCGCCGACATCCTCGCGTACTCGGTCGATGGCGTCTTCGAGAAGATCTACGCCTCCGGACTCCGCAACCCGGTCGGGCTCGTAATCGACACAGCCGGCCGGCCATGGACCTCCGTCAACGAACGGGACGGACTCGGCGACAACGTCCCGGCTGACTACGTCACTCACGTCCAGGAAGATGCCTTCTACGGCTGGCCGTGGTACTACAACGGCGCCAACGCAGACCCTCGCCTACCCTCCGCGTCGGCTCATCCCGAGCTTGGGCCGTCCACGGTCATCGGGGATACTCTCCTTCAGCCACACTTCGCGCCCCTGCAGATCAACTTCTACAACGGCACGCAGTTCCCCACCCCGTATCGCGGCGATCTCTTCGTCGCGTCGCACGGTTCCTGGAACAAATCCGTCCGCGGCGGCTACGAACTCCTCCGGGTGCGGATCTCCGACGGCAACGCAACCGGCGAGTACGAAGACTTCATGACGGGATTCGTCAACGCCGACGGCACCGTCTGGGGCCGGCCAGCCGGCGTCGCCGTCGGCACAGATGGTGCTCTCTACGTCGCCGATGACGCTTCCAACTCCATCTGGCGCATCATCTACACCGGCGCCTAGAGTGTTCTCGCCCGAACGCGCTTGGCAAGAATCCAGCTCAGTCCAGGTCGAACTCCCGCAGCGGCTTCTCCGTCAGAGGGCTCTCTTTCGCCTTCTTCACCGCCTCCGCGAACTTCTTCGCCAGCACATCATCCTTGTTCTTCTGCGCCTCCACACTCTGCGCAAAGATCGAGTCCCGCCGCGCGTCCTGCTCGCGAAGCGCACGCGCCGCCTCCCCGAAATCCTCAAACGTCTTCTTCCGAGGAGCCGGAGTATGCGCAATCACGCTCCGCGTCACCGGGTCCACCTTCAGCATCCCCCCACAATCAGGACACATCACCTCAAACGGCGCATCGCTCATCCCCATCAGACCATCACCTCGTCGGTGTCCATTCTAAAGCGCCCACGTACCTCCGTTAGAGCTCGCTCCACCCACGAACTCATCTCGCCCAGGATCCTTCCTCGGGGCAGGACAGACCTTTGGTATTTCGCCCAACGGCTCCCGGGTTCGCAGCCGCTGCCGATGCGAGCTCAGCGAGACACCACGTCGACACCACCCAAGACCACACGCTGACCACACAAACACCACACGTTTTCAGCAAAGCTATCGTGGTCAACTCAGAGCCGGATCACCGAGTGCCCCCCGCACATCGTCCCTGCCTCCGCCACCAGCCGGTCAATAAGTCCCTCATAGCGAGCCAGATACCACGCCCCCGCAACCACCCGTTCCTGCGGCTGCCCCTCCGGAAACACATTCAGCGTGATCGCCTCCGCGTGCTTCCGCAGACTCGCCTCTTTCTGGACCTCATGCGTCGCGGCCATCCGCCGCAACCTGTTCATCTGATACAGGATCTTCGACCCCGCTACCTCCGCCGAACGCCCCAGCGAAGCATCCATCCCCGCCATATACTCCGTCAGAAGTCCCATCTCCACGTCCACCGCATTCCCCAGCGCCGCCAGCCGTCTCTTCAACGCAATCGGCATCGCCCGCGCACCCAGTCTCTGCGCCAGCCCGTCCGCCGTGGTCATCGCGTCCGGCAGCTGCACCTCATCTTTTCCCATCACCGTAGCCACCGCCGGCTCCAGCAGGGTTGCCGTTAGCCGAGGCAGCACAGGCGTAATTCGCCCCAGTATCCGCTCGTAGAGCACCGCACTCTGCGCGAAGTACGCCACCTCCGCTGGCCCGCCAACATACGCCGCCGTCGGCAGAATCGTGTCCTGAAACACCGGCCGCAGCAGCGCATTCGGGCTCAGCCGCTCCGGTGCCTCTTCCAAGAATCCCGAGCAGATCGGCCGTGGAATACGCCTGCCGCCCAGCCTTCCACCCGCCATCCGATGTCCTCCGCAGCGCCTGCCGATCCCGTACCCCATCCACATCGGACACCAGAAACAGCAGGCTCATCTCCGTCGCGACCTTGACCTGCGCGTGATACCCCGCCGCCTCAAGCTCCGCGCTCCGTTGCAGCAGCGCCTCTTCCAACTCGTCAGCATGCTCAATCGCATATCGCAGCGACGTCGCACCCAGCGCATGGAACTCCCTGCCGGCCGCATCCATCACCACGAGCCCCTGCTCCGCGAACACCGCAGCCATCAGCCTCCCAAACGCTCCGCCCAGCGTCGGCGCATACCCGTCTCGCGGAACATAAAACTTCCGCAGCAGCTCGGAGATCGGCGCCCAGCTCAGAAGTTCAGTCGCCCGCTCCAGCACCCCTTCCATCTCCTCGCCCAGCCCGATCTCCCCCACCGGCGTCGCCGCCTTCACTCTCAGGTCAGCATGGAGCGTCTCGACACTCGTCTTGGTCAGCAGCGAGACCTGGTTGACCTCGGCAAGGTCATGGTCCTCCGTCGCCAGCCAGAACACCGGGACATGCTCGAGCCCCGTCGCCTTGGTCGCCTCGTTCGCCCGCGCAACAGCCGTCGCTGCCTTCAACAACGTCAGCAGAGGCCCGCCAAACAGCCCAACCTGCTGTCCCGTCACAACAGCCCGCGCACCGTCACGAAGCTTCGCAATGTTCCTCAAAGCCGCGTCACCGGCACCGAACTCCCGGCTCTGACTCTCAAGTGCCGCCGCAAGTGCCGCCGCCCGTGCTCCCAGCTCCGAAGGCGCACTCCGAAACCACGCTCCCCCAAACGGCTCCGCCCCAAACCAGCGCCGTACACCGGCATCCGGAGCGCTCTCCGCGAGACTCAAGTAGTCGCGATACAGAGCAGAGACGTGAGGCAAAACCGTGATCGGGAAACACTCAGTGCTCATCGCAGTCCTTGACCCCAGGGGCGCGCCCGTCGAACGCACTCCTACCAGGGCATCTTTAGCTTTCCGTGCATCTCGTTGGATGCCAAGGATCTCTGAGCCGATGCAGGATGTTACCGTAGCCCTATGGCCGCCTCGAAACGACCCGCCTCCCGCACATCACAGCCCTCCGGAACCAGGAAAGCCAGGCCAGACGACCAGGTCCCCATCCCTCCGAAGTCCTCTCCAGCCGAGAAGCCACGCGCCACCAGGCTCAAGGCCAAGGCGCAGCTGGTCTCTTCCGAGCTCTCCTACAAGGGCAAGGTCTTCTCCGTCTACACCGACACCGTAATCGAGCCCGGGTACGACCACCCCAACACGCGGGACGTCATCCGGCATAGCGGCTCCGTCGTCATCCTGGCGATCGACGAGTCCACCAATCCCGCTGACCCGGACGTCATCCTGATCCGTCAGTACCGCCACGCAGCCGGTCAGTTTCTGCTGGAGCTGCCGGCAGGTCGCATCGAGCCCGGTGAGCCGCCCCTCGCCGCCGCCAAACGCGAGATGATCGAAGAGACCGGCTTCCGCGCCCGCAAGTGGACCCTGCTCACGAAGTACTTCGCCAGTCCCGGATTCTTAGGGGAGTGGATGCAGATCTATCTCGCCCGCGACCTCAAGCAAGGGGAGGCCACTCCGGAAGAAGACGAGCACATCGAGATCGTCCGGACGCCTCTCTCGGAGGCCATGGATCTCGTCGCAGGAAATCAGATCCACGATGGGAAAACGCTGATCGGCCTTTCGCTCCTCAACGCGCGCACGGGAGGCAGGGCGGCTCTAAGGCGGAGCGAGACTGCCCCGACTTTTCAATCCGTTCAACACGGACAATTTGCGATTTCATGCGCACCAATTTCATGCCGTCGAAGACACTTTAAAAAAACCTCAGAACGACACACCGCGTCTATTTGTTTGCGTACGGCAACGTGCGCGAACCCAGGAGACAAGGTCGATGGCAAGTTACAAGGGTGTCGTGAAATGGTTCAACAACGCGAAGGGATACGGCTTTCTCGGTAGAAACGACGGAGCCGACGTCTTCGTGCACTACAGCTCCATCCAGCACGATGGCTACAAGTCGTTGAAAGAGGGCGAAGAGGTGGAATTCGACGTGGTCCAGGGAGACAAAGGTCCCCAGGCCGATCAGGTCATCCGCATCAAGGAGCCGATGCAGCCCTAGCGGCGGGGTTTCGGCGCCCGCTCCCGGCGGATGTGCTTCAACTCGCTCAGAATTTCGTGGACTCCCCTCTACGTCCGCGGCCGGTCTGGTGCTCTTTCCGCCAGGGCGAAACCCGACTAGGCTCGTGTCATGGACAACATCACCATCGCCCGCCTGCTGGATGAGACGGCGGCGCTTCTCGAGATCGACGGGCAGGATCCGTTTCGCGTCCGTTCCTACCGTCGGGCCGCTGAAGCAGTGGAACAGCAGACAACGCAACTCGCCAGCCTCACCGGGCCGGATGCTGACCCGAAAGCGCTCCTCGCAATCGCAGGCATCGGCAAGGGTATGGCGGCGAACATCCGTGATCTTGTCGCAACGGGCACCATGCCGCTGCGAACGGAGCTCCTCGAAAAATATCGTCCCACAATGCTGGAACTGCTTCGTCTGCCTGGCATGGGTCCGAAGACCGTTGCTCTCCTCTGGTCCGCGCTGGAGATCGGCGATATCGACAAGCTCGAAGAGGCCGCAAAGGCTGGTCATCTGCTCAAGCTCCCCCGCATGGGACAGAAGTTTACCGACAAGCTGCTCAAGGGCATTGAAGACCATCGCAAGAACTCCGCACGCTTTCGAATCGATCAGGCACTGGCGCAGGCAGATCGCATCATCGATCTCATTCGCGCCTTCCCTGGCATCGAGACCATCACGCCGGCTGGGTCCCTGCGCCGTGGGAGAGAGACCGTAGGCGATCTCGACCTCCTGGTCACAGGTCCTGCATGCGAGCCCGACGTCGTCTCCGCTGCCGTCGAACACGTCGCGCAGCTCCCGCTCATCGACAAGCTGCTCGCCAGGGGCGCGAACAAGGTCTCCTTCACCCTGCGCAACAATCTCCAGGTAGACGTCCGCCTTCTCCCTCGCGCCAGCTACGGCGCCGCCCTCCAATACTTCACCGGCTCCAAGATGCACAACGTGGCGCTGCGTCAGCGAGCCATCAAGCGGGGCCTCACCCTCTCCGAGTATGCTCTGCTCCGCCTCGAAGACAATGCCATCGTGGCCGCTGAAACTGAGGAAGCAGATCTACAACGCGCTTGGGCTCGACTACATCCCTCCCGAGCTCCGCGAGAACTGCGGCGAGCTCGAGGCCGCCGCAGCCCATACCCTGCCGCAGCTCATCACCCTCGATGACATCCGTGGCGATCTCCACATGCACACCACCGAGACCGATGGCGGCAACTCCATTCGCGAGATGGCCGAAGCTGCCTTCGCCCGCGGCCTGCGCTACATCGCCATCACCGATCACTCCAAAAATCTCGCCATGACCAACGGCATGGATGACCGGCGCGCACTCGCGCACGTCCGGCGCATCCGCGAGATCAACGACCAACTGCAAGGGGAGCACGATGGCCGCATCCGCGTTCTGCCGGGCATCGAGGTCGACATCCTCGCCGAAGGACAGATCGATCTCGACGACAGCACACTCGCTCAGATGGACGTCATCGTCGCCAGCGTCCACTCGCGCTTCGACCAGCCGATCGAGCAGATGACCGATCGCGTCCTGCGCGCGCTTGAGAACCCTCACGTTCGGATCCTCGGCCACCCCACCGGCCGCAAGGTGTTGCGGCGCGACCCATACGCTCTCCACATCGATGCCGTCCTCAAGCGTGCGGCAGAGCTCGGCGTCGCCGTAGAGCACAACGCCAGCCCCGCTCGTGCGGATCTCAACGACCTGCACCTCCGGCTCGCAAAACAGCACGGCTGCAGGATCACGGTCAACACGGACGCCCACTCAACCGACGAGCTCGGTCAGATGCGCTATGGCATCACCCAGCTCCGCCGCGCATGGCTGGGAGCCGCGGACGTCGTGAACACGCTTCCCGATGCTGGGACGCTGCTTCAAAGCCTCCGCCCGAAGCCCTGACCTGACCGCCTCTCGAACAACCTCATCGCGGAAATGGCGAACTCCTGACTTCCCACGTGAGATGGGGAGGCCACGTCCTGATCACGGGAGGTTGATATCCCACCGAATATCCCGAGCTGAACTCGCGCGTTCAAAGCACGAGGGGGAGGTCCGGACCCAACCCCATACGGTCGTCAACCCCCAGGCCGCCGCAACGCCCCGCCTACGAATGACATACCGCTGGCGTACCCACCCATCGCCGGCGGCTATCCTTAGAACAGAAGATGCTCCACATCCGTACCAAGGCCTCGTCTCCATCAGCCGCTTTCGTACGTGAAATGAAGACTTTAGCCATAACTCTTTAGATTGGAAGACTTTACCGGAACCACCTCTTGTAAGTATTGCAAACAGGGTACTTAGCGAGCTAGTACCCCGGGGGGGGGCGGGTACCCCCGGACCGAGGCCGGCACGCACCTGCCGCCCCGAGCGGTAGGCTCCGTCGCCAGGCCTTAGAACCCCTCCCCGGCAAGTCCCCTCTTCCCCTCGAAGTGCTCTTCGATCTCTTCCAGGGTTCGGCCCTTCGTCTCCGGCAGGAAAAAGGTCGCAGTCACGAAGTAAATCACCGTGCACGCCGCCCAGAACGCAAACATCGCATAGTAGCCGTAGTTCCCGACCATCGGAAGAAAGACCGCCGCGATCAGGGTCGAAACACCCTGGTTCAGCAGCAGCGCAATCCCCATCCCCGTAGACCGGATCCGCGTCGGCATCAGCTCCGACAGCGTCAGCCACACCACCACCCCCGGCCCTATGGCGAAGAACGAGATAAACGACCCCAGGCATAAGGTGATCAGCCACCCTGTCCTCTCGCTCGGCACCGGGCCGTAGAAGGCATGCTTGATCGTGATCGGCGAGCTCCCTTCCTTGTCCTCAGGCTTGATCCTCAGAACAGGGTCGCGATCAGAGGTGAGCGCCGTCGCTACATGATCCCCCGACCCGTAGCTGTAAAGCACCGTCATCGACATGGGCCGCCCACCCTGGTCCGAGCCAAGCGTCCCCTCGTTCACCGGCAGCGTGAGCGTGTTCCCCTCCACCCCCTGCTGCACCCGTTCCCGCAAATCAACGCGCCTCGACTCAAAGCTATGAAAGAGGAGGCCGCCCGTCACAAGAGACACAATGACCCCACCTGTGCCGATCCGCAGCAGAAACCTTCGTCCCTTCTTGTCGACCAGCGCAACAGCGACGATCGTCATCACGCAGTTCAAGACCTTGACGACGACGTCGCCCTGGGTCGCATGGCTGGCAGTCATGCCGGCCTGCTTCAGGATGATGACCAGAAATCCTAGGATCGAATTGATACCTGTAGCCTGGTTGCACGCAAGGATGACGCAAGCCAGAACAAACGGTACGACATACTTCCTCCGCAGCAGAGAGCCCCCGGCAGTATCGGTCGCCGCGGCTCGTGACTCAACAGCCACCGCCTCCATCTCACGCATCTGGAGATCTGCCTCAGCCGTGGGTAGCAGCCTCAGCATCGCCGACCGCGCCTGGGCCGTCCTCCCCTTCCGGAACAACCAGCGAGGCGTCTCGGTAAGGAAGAAAGTTCCTGCAAAGAAGATCAGCCCCGGGTAAATCACCGACAGGAACATGCCTCGCCAAGCATGGTTCTCGGCAACCCGAATCAGCGCCACGTCGCCGTTCGCGGCGGTAATTGCATGCTCAGCCTGCTGTGTGTAGAACCAACCCGCGGTCGCCGCGATCACGATCCCGACGGTGAGCATCAGCTGGAAGATCGCCGTCCCCCTGCCGCGATAGTTCGCGCTGAGGCACTCCGCAAGGTAGAGCGGCACAACCACCGCGATGACACCTCCGCTAACCCCTTGCAGCAGACGTCCCAGGAACAACATCGTAAAGCTTTGCGATAGAACGATAAGCCCAACGCTCGCCACAAAAAGAAATCCGCTGGCGATCATCATTCTGCGACGGCCAAACCAATCCGCTAAGACACCCGCGATCAGGGAGGAGACCATGCTCCCGCCCAGCACGGCTGCCACAATGATGGACGTCTGCTCCACCGTGAGCTGAACTGTCTTGCTGAGGTACAGGAGCGCCGCCGCGATGATGCCGATGTCGATTCCGTAGAGGAGACCGCCGAATCCGGCGATGACGATCAGAAATGTCCCGTACCGGGCGGGGCTCAAGGCGCTTGCGATCATCGTGATGGCTCAGGGATTGAGGTGTGCACGTCACCTTATACATCACAGAGCGGGCAAGTCTCGCGCGTCACATATGCCCCTGGTGATCAGCGCCTGCGTCTCCGCGATATCATCGTCTCGAACTCTCGTCTCAAGAAGGCTGCTCCCCTTGTCCACTCTCAACGATCCTCAGGCAGAACACTCCCCCGAAGACAACGAAACCTTTGGTGATCTCCTCTCCGCCTTTGAACGGACCCGTGTGCGCCCGTCCAACGGAGATCGACACCTGGCCGGCACTGTGGTCGCCATCTCGGCAGATACGGTATTTGTCGACATCGGCTACAAAACGGAGGGCGTGCTTCCTCTGTCCACCTTCGACAGAGACAGGGAGCCAATCAAGGTCGGCGACAGGCTGTCGGTATCAAGCAAGGGACGGAATTCAGAGGGCTACTACGAGCTCTCAAGACGCCGGATCGAACAGCCGAAAGATTGGAATGCGCTCGAACAAGCCTTCGCCGCAAAGGCCGTGATCACCGGCACAGTCACTGCAGCGGTGAAGGGCGGCCTCACCGTCGACATCGGTGTGCGTGCCTTTATGCCCGCCTCCCGCAGCGGCGCCCGCGAGGCAATCGAAATGGAGAAGTTGGTAGGACAGGAGATCCGATGCCGCATCACAAAGCTCGACTCGGTCACTGAGGATGTCGTCGTGGATCGCCGCGCTGTCTCCGATGAAGAGGACCGCACCTCTAAAGAACAGCGCTACGCCGAGGTCAAAACCGGGGACGTGCTCAATGGAACAGTGCGCAGCATGACAGATTTCGGTGCGTTCGTTGACTTGGGCGGCGTTGACGGTTTGCTTCACATCGGGGAGATTGCTTGGACCCGCGTGAACAGGGCTGAGGATGTCCTCTCTCTCGGACAGGAGATCGAAGTCAAGGTCATCAAGATCGACCCTGACAGCCGGCGAATCTCGCTAAGCATGAAGCAGCTGCAACCACACCCATGGGAGACGGTACCGGAGCGGTATAAAGTCGGTGACCGCGTTCGTGGAACAGTAACGCGGCTCTCCGACTTCGGTGCCTTTTTGGAGATCGAACCCGGAGTGGAAGGACTCATTCATATCTCAGAGATGTCTTGGGGTAAGAAGATCCGCAAGACCTCGGACGTTCTAAATACAGGTGACACCGCGGAAACAGTGATTCTGGCGATCAACGTTCCCGAGCATCGCCTCTCGCTCGGACTTAAGCAGGCACTTGGTGATCCTTGGGTGGAGATGGCCCATCGCCTCGCGCCAGGATCGGTCGTGGAAGGTGAGGTCACGAGTTTCACGACCTTTGGAGCTTTCGTCCAGCTCTCGGAAGGCGTGCAGGGGCTGGTTCACATCAGCGAGATCGTTCCAGACCGGCGGCTGAATCATCCGAGCGACATCCTTCGTGTAGGAGAACATGTCAAAGCCAAGGTCCTTGAACTTGACAGGGAGAAGCGCCAGCTCCGGCTCAGCATCAAGCAAATGCAACCTACCGGCATGGAGGACTTCCTGGCCGAGCACAAAGTGGGGGATCTAGTCACTGGCCGCATTCTAGGCGTAGAAGGCTCCGATGCACGCATTGAACTCGGTGAAGGCATCGTCGCCAGGTGCAATCTGCAGACGACACCGGCTCCTGAGAAAAGCTCTCCCGTCGCAGGGGAGATCGATCTCTCTTCCCTGACCTCAATGCTAAACGCGCGCTGGAAGACGGGGGGCAGCGGGGCAGCTACGAGCAAGCCCCAACCCGCACCGGGGCAGATCCGCAGCTTCACGATCACAAGCTTGCAAGCCGAATCGGGGAGCATCGAACTCAAGCTGGCCGACTAGGAGATCGGGTAAGCACGGATCAGGAAAGATGGGGATAAGCCACATCTGCGAAGGGATTTGCGAGACGCGCAGCCATGGGTGGTTCGCTCATCACCTCAGCGAACGCTATCTTGAACTTCGCCATCTCGGCAGGGGTACCCACTGAGACCCGCACATAGTTGGGCCAAACTGGCCAAGTCCTGCCGATATATACGTTCTTCTCCTGCATTGCGGCGATCACCGCCTTTCCCTCACGCCCGGTGTCGATCATGAAGCAGTTCGAGTGTGACGGAACGAACTTGTAGCCCTTGGTCTCGAGGAACGCGAATGTGTCGTTGCGTGTGTCGGCGATAATCTTCTTCCGCTTTGGCACGAGATCTGGATCGAGGAGACTCACGTTTGCGGCGGCCGAGCCGGTGATCGGCATCGCATTCATCCCGTATGGCTGCAACCTCGCCAGCAGGTCAGGGCGGCCGAGTGCGAGACCGCAGCGAATGCCTGCCATGCCGTAAACCTTCGAGAAGGTTCGCAGGACAATGAGGTCCTTGTCTGCCGCGACCATGTCCAACACGTGCGGTGCATCAGATAGATGGATGTACGCCTCGTCAACCAGCAGAATCGACCCGGCGGGCTTGTTCTCAAGCGCCCAGACGATCTCTTCTTTCGCAGTGAGGGTGCCGGTGGGATTGTTCGGATTACAGACGTAAATAACGCCTGCTTTGGGGTCCGCCGCCACCATAGCCTTGAGGTCATGTGAATAGTCAGCCTTGAGCGGGACCTTGTAGATCTTCGCCTTCGAAGCCATGGCAGCCATCATCCCCGCCTCGTACGAGGGGTCGGCTGTGATGAAGCCGCGAGTCGGCGAGGTAAACGCCAGCACGGTGTAGTGCAGAGGCTCGGAAGATCCGGCATACACGGCGACGTAATCTTCCCTGAGACCGTTCTGCGACGCAAAGGTCTTGGTCAGCTTCGCCGTCTCGCCGTCAATGTCGTAGCGTCCCCCTTTGGGGGCAATCGATGCGATCGCTTGGCAGGCTGCCTCGCACGGACCGAGGGGATTTTCATTCGCATTGATCAGTACAGCATCCTCGGGAAGAACCGGGCGTTGCCTCCGAGCGCGTGGAGCGGCCTGGGTCGTGGCCTGCTGAGCCGCCCACGCAAGGTTTGCTTCTGTGAGAATCGGCGCAGCCGCCGCGACTCCCGCGAAGTGTAGAAAACGGCGTCGAGATACTGAGGATGAAAGCTTGGAAAGGACCATCAGAGACTCCTGACGAGAGGGCTGCTCTCGCAACCCCCCCGGTGCTGCATCGATGAAGCGTTTAGAAGATAATCTTCGCGACGAACTGAGTGTTGAAAGGCTCACCCGCGCCGATACCAGGAGCGCCGTTGTAATCGCCGATGGTGTCGTTCAAGGTAAAGCTGCCACCCGCTGTTGCATCGTGCGGGGGAGCAAAGTTGGTTCGGTTAAGGAGGTTGAACATTTCGGCTCGCAGTTGAAGGGTGAGGCGCTCCTTCAGGTGAGTGTCCTTGAAGAACGATAGGTCGACGTCCGAGTAGCCCGGCCCGTAGAACTCGTTGCGGCGAGTGGTGCCGAAGCTGCCAAGTGCCGGGTCAGCAAATGCCGCAGGGTTGAGCCATGCTGCATTCGGCTTCTGCCCTTGGAATCCCTTCTGAGGATCTCCAACGAGCACTGCGCGGTCGTTGCCCTCATTGGTTCCACTTCGATCGCCAGACGCGGTTACCGTGAAGGGTTGGCCACCATGGAAGCTCAGTAGACTGCCCACGTTCCACCCATGTGTCAGCTCGCGTGGGCCGTGCGAAGAGCCAGGAAGCGCGTAGCTGAAGAAGGCGACGAAGTTATTCCGAGAATCGAAATCGGAGTTACTGTAATCCCCTTTGAAGTTGAAGGAGTCCTGTGGCAGGGCACCACGATAAGCGGTGACTTCATCGAGTGTGTGGGCCCAGGTGTAAACGATCTGAGAGGTGAGGCCGTGAAAGTTTTGAAACCGCAGTTGCGTCTGAAGCGAGTTGTAGTTCGATGTGCCGATGCTTTCAAGTTGATTGATGTTTCCGTACTGAGGGTAGGAGGAGTAGTAGGGGCGGGCAATCTGACGAGCCGCCGCATCGGCGTAGACTCCAGGAGCTGATTGATTGATATCCAGAAGACTCAGGAGGTGACGTCCCTGGCTCCCGACATAACCAATCTGCGCGATGATATTCGGCGAGAGGGTGCGCTCAATGTTGAAGCTATAGTTCTCGTTGTACGAAGGCCGGAAGTTTCGATTCACCGAGAAGACACCGCACGGTGTGGCCGCCGCGCAGGGTGAGCCGTCAAGCGCGGTCGGGAAGATAGCCTCGCCAGGCACGATCTGCACTTCACCCACATCGACCGTGTATACAGGACTCGGGCCAGTGGGATTCCCTTCTACCCCGTTCGGGGCCGCGTTGCCTGGGCGATTGTCCAGGAATGGGTTCAGGTTTGGGCTATCGAAGTACCAGCCGTACGCTGCACGGAGAACCGTCTTGTCATCAAGAGCGTAGCTGATTCCTAGGCGGGGGCTGAAGGAGGTCCAGTACTGCTGAAAGAGAGATTTGATCTGCGAACCTTGGATCCCCAAGCCGGCGCTGTTCGTAAGCTCAGGCCGGAAAACGGACATGTTCTGCTGATTGTTATGAAGGGGGCCGGTGTAGTCGTAGCGAATGCCGTAGTTGAGATTGAGCTTTGGCGTGGCCTGCCATGAATCGCCCGCGTTCAGAAAGAAAGTGTTTACAAAGACTTGGCGCTCTGGGTCGCCGATCGCAATTGACGCGTCCGAGGTCTTCCCGGATAGGTAATCGGCGAGCGGAGCGATATACGAATCGGGCGAATAGCAGTTTGCTCCAGTCTGAGTCGTCCCGGTGCAACCAGGAATGGTCGCGTTGATCGTCTTGGAGATCTGGCTTCCGTCAAACGTAAATGAGCCAACTGCATGGCGGTGATAAAACTCATCAAGTTGCGCTTGGCGATACTCTCCGCCGAACCGCATCTGGTGCGCTCCCTTCACCCACGAGAGCTGATCCGTAAGGTGACCGGTGATGTCATTGCGCCCCTCAGGCGGTGTGAGCCCAACCGGATCGAAGGAACCAATGTTCACGTTCGGTGCGTTCGTGTAGGAAGCACCTGTGACGAAGCCTAGGCTCTGAACGTCGTACCCGGTGTTGAAGTCGTTGAACACCTGATTGAAGTAATTCACACCGGCGAGAATCTGGTTGGAGATGTGCGTACTAATCAGGCGGTTGTAGACGATCGCAATGTTCTGAACGTGTATCGGCGCGACTTCGTAGTAGCTGAGTAGCTGAGAGCCTACTGGCGCAACCTGGTTACCCTGACCGACAAACCAGTGCACGGAAAGATTGTCTTTTGCGCTCAGGTGCCAATCGATCTTTCCGAGACCGTTCCAGCTATAGCCGTATTCGGGATCGCTGGAGTGATAATTATTCACGGTCCCGGCGGCATCACCCGCCAGCACATTGCTGCCGTACAGCGCGTTGAGAGTGTCCTGCATAACAGCAGGCCGTGCGACCCCGTACTGCGAGAGCAGCGCGGTCGCCTGGTTCTGCCAACCCACCGAAGGTTCCGTCGCGTTACCCGATTGGCCGATCACAAAGCGCTGATGCTCGAAGGTCATAAAGCCAAAGAGCTTGTCCTTGAGAAAAGGACCGCCCACTGAGAACCCGGCGTTATAGTTCCTGACCTTTTGCTTGGTATCGGAGAAGGGGCTCTTCGCGCCGAAAAGCTCATTGCGGTTGAAGTAATAGGCGGTTCCGTGAAGGGAGTTGCTCCCGGAACGAAGTGTCAGATTCACGGTGCCGCCGGGGTTGCGACCGCCCTCTGGTCCGGCCTGTGTCTGCGCTGAAAACTGATCCACCGCATCCAGCGGAAGGATGATCCCGGCGATTCCGGAAACACCGCCTTGGTTCACAGCGGGGATGTTGTGCCAAAGATCGTTATTGTCGACCCCGTCGATCTGCCAGTTCATCTGGTTCGCACGGGTTCCGTTCATGGATCCATACCCACCACCGACGTATCCAGAGTAGCCCGGCGTCAGACCAATCATCTGCGTGAAATCCCGTCCATTTAGAGGAAGATTGGCAACCTCTTTCGCGTCGAGAACTGTTGTCTGGGTCTGCGTTGTGGTGTCTAGCGAAATCGCTGCCGCGTCAACCTCGACCGTTTGCGCATTGCTTGAAACAGAAAGTTTGATGGGCAGCGTATAGATAGCTCCCGCAGAAACCGCGACTTTATCTACCTTGGTCGTTGCAAAGCCAGATGCGGATGCCGTTACCGTATAAGTTCCAAGAGGCAAGTCGCTGAAGAGATATTCGCCTGCAGAAGAGCTCACCGATGAGATGGTGACGGCCGTGCCGTCATTGATCGCTGTAACAGAAGCATTCGCGATCGCAGCGCCGGTGTTATCGGTAATTATGCCGTTGATGCCCCCGCGAAACGTCTGGGCTAAGAGGCTTTGCGCCATCACGAGAAGAATCAGAAATGTGATGCTCGACAGGACCTGCAAACGACGGTAGTTCCAGTGCATTTAGCCTCCAGGCAATACGGATCTAGCGCCATCTCCAGGACGGCATTTTGAAATCGATGTAGCTTCGCCACGTTCGCAAACACGTAGTTTTGCGAATGAGTCAATCTGAGGATTCAGGGCCGAACAGCGTTCTGATGCGGCGATGAAAGGTTAGAAGACCGTTAAGAAGCGTTTTTAAGGAAAGAGGTGTTGCAAACCTAATTGAGGTCTTGAGTGAATGCAACCTTTATTTTTCTGAGACCCCAAAACTCCAAAGAAGCGTTCGGGATGCGCTTCTGCGGTCAGCAGTGCTTCCAATGGAATTTGCGCAAGAACAGGGGACATGTGAGAACGTGAGGATGTCCGGCCTGTGAAGATGTTCAAAGTGCGAACACCTGCTCTGTTTCATCTCTCCGGATCTAACCTCAACCAACGGATCGTCCAGGGCCCCAGCACTCCGTCGCCTGGGACCGCGCCTTCGACCAAGAGGAGGTTGGCGGGATCGGCGACCCCAAAACCCCCATTCGATCTTCCGCAGAGATTCGCTTCAAGCCGAAGCCTGACCCCTCCGGCCATTGCCCACTCGCAGATAAGACATCCGGGAGCCTGAACCTCATAGCTCCCGACGCCACTTGCTACCGTGCGGAGCAAGGGAACGATCGATTTGTGTCGAATTTGGAGTACACGTTTGAACCAGGTGAGCCAGCTCGCATGCGGCTCGTCGGCGAGTTCATCCCAGTGCAGCTTCCCCGAGAGAAAAGTTGCGTCCGCCTCGGGATCGGGAGCTCGCTTCAACACCTCCGGGTCGGGTACATCCTGTAGCTCTGCAAGCTGATCGCAGCGGCCCTTTCGCACTGCATCCGCAAGCTCCCCATGAAAGTCGCAGAAGTAAGGAAAGGGCGACGATGAACCGAACTCGTCGCCCATAAAGATCATTGGGATCTGTGGCAGAAGTAAAAGGATCGCGTAAGCCGCTCGTATCGCATCCGCCCCCGCAATCGCAAAGATCCGTTCGCCGAAGATCCGGTTTCCGATCAGATCGTGCGTCTGGAGAAAGGCGACAAACGCGCAAGGAGGTAGCACATTCTGTGGCTCGCCTGCGTCCGCCTCCGCTTTGATCACAAACCCTCGTGCAAGTGCCTGCCCCAGTCGTTCCATGTTCGATCGTTCCAGGTCCGGCGAGGGCGAGGAAGTCGCCAGGGACGCCCCGAGCAAATGCGTCATGTCGTGGTTCCATTGCGCGGTGTATTCTGTCGGTTTTCCATCGGCACTGCGGCCCAGCCGCTCCGCAGCGTAGAACTCGTCTTCAAGTATTAGGTGCAGGTGACGATCTCCCGCCGTCCGTCTCGCCCTGGACGCGAGCTCTTCAAGAATGTGCCTCGGGCCTTCGTCGATCATGGCGTGCGCCGCATCCAGTCGCAAGCCATCCACATGAAACTCCTCAATCCAATAAAGCGCGTTGTGAATGATGAGCTCTCGCACAACCGCACAGAACTCGCCTTCGAAGTTCAGAGCCCGCCCCCAGGGCGTCTGCTCACTCGATTTGGAGAACTGGGGGAAATAGTCAGGTAAGTAATTCCCTTCCGGCCCGAGGTGGTTATAAACCACGTCCAGCAAGACCATAAGTCCGCGTGCATGTGCGGCGTCAACGAGGGCCTTGAGATCCTCCGGTCGCCCGTACGCCGAATCCGGCGCGTACAAAAGCACACCGTCGTATCCCCAATTGCGAGTACCCGCAAAATCCGCCACACACATCAACTCGATCCCAGTGATTCCCAACTGCTGCAGATGTTCTAGCCTCTCAATCGCGCCCCGAAAGGTACCCTCCGCAGTGAACGTTCCCACATGGAGTTCATAGAGAACGGCCTCATGCCATGGCCGGCCTTTCCAGCTCTGATCGTTCCAGACGAACTCTGCCGGATCCACAACCTCACTCGGCCCGCTCACGTCCTCAGGTTGAAAGCGCGATACGAAATCCGGCACTCGCTCCCCGTTCGGTAGCACGTAACGGTATCGCGCGCCGGCGCGTACATCAGTCATCGTGAGTGCGAACCAACCGCCGGGTTCCTTGCGCATCGGAAGGGGCTCTTCCCTTCCATCAATCTGCAGAGCTACACCGTCCACCGCGGGTGCAAAGATGCGGAAATGTGTGCCCTCTTCGCTTGTCTCGGCACCAAACGGCATCCGATGCACCCGAGACACTCCACCGGAAAGCGGCGTGTCATCTGCTTGCACTTCACCCATTCCATAGTCCAGCCGCCGCGATCTCAAAAACTTGGCGCTCTGCATGCTGCCGACGTACCGCTACCCTCATACAGACGAACCTCAGCCTGGGGCTCCAGTCGCCTTAGGAGATACCAGCCGTTTCGCATTTTACAGGCACGACGACCTTTGCACTTCCGACGAAGCATCGGAGCGCGGCTTCCGCTGAAAGTATTGCAACGGCGCGCTTAGTAGCCAAGCCGAGCAGGGCTACATGTTCAGAGCTCACGGCTTGGCGAGGGTTGTAATTAGCTCCTTGCACTCAACCCGGGAGGCCGTCACCTCAGATGCGGAGCTCCCTTGCTAAAGGTACCCGGGGGCGAGAGTGTCTTTCGGACCGGAGGTGCGGTAAGGTCCCGTTTTTAATCCGCGGAAGATCGCATCACTCTGCGAGATGAGGTAGTCCGCCGTGCGCGCCGCAAGGGCCTGAATTGTGAGGCCAGGATTTGCCGATCCCTGCGTCGGCATCACCGAGCCGTCCATCACAAAGAGATTCTCGACGTCCCAGGTCCGGCCAAACTTGTCGCAAACGCCAGCCTCCGGAGTGGCGCTCATCCTCGATGCACCCACTAGATGTGCGAAGCGTGACTCTTGCACGACCTCCTGCGCGCCGGCCGCCCGCATGATCTCGATCGTCTTGTTTTTGCCGAACTCGATCAACCTCTTGTCGTTCTCGTGCAGGGTGAATGTGACCTTTGCTACTGGCAGACCGAAGCGATCCCGTTCGTTTGGACCTGTAGCGAGCTCCACCCGGTTCTCCGCCCAGGGCAGGATCTCTCCCAGCAGTCCAAGGGCAGACCAGTGGTTATAGTCCATCATGCTGCGCCTCAGCCCCCATCCCCATTGCCCTTTCGCGGCCATCATCTGCTTCGCGAACGCGATCGGCAACGGACCCACGGTCTGAACAGCGAACCCACGCGCAAAATCCCGCTTCGGATCCGTCTCGTAGAACTCCTCCGTGAGCGCGTGCGCAGGTGGCGCTTTATACATCCGGACGAGTTCGTCGAAACGACCCAGGATTACATTGCCCGCTTGCGCCATCAAGTACCGCCCGAGAGTTCCCGAAGAGTTGGCTAATCCTCGCTCGTGGCCTGGGCATGCAGAGTTCAGCAGCAGTCTGGGCGTCTCGATGGCGTAACCGGAAACGATCACGCAACGAGCGCGCTGAAAGTGTTCTCTGCCCTCCTCGTCGAAGTAGAAGACGCCCTCGGCGCGCCCGGCCTTGTCGAGGGAGATCCGTGAGACCATCGACAGATCGCGGATCTCCGCGCCATGCTCAAGGGCATTCGGAACATGCGTAATCAAGGTGGACGCCTTGGCTCCCACCTTGCACGCCTGTATACAGAACCCTCTATAGATGCAGTGTGGACGATCACCATGCGAGGCCGAGAGGATCGCCACCGGGCCACCGGCTGAGACACGGATTCCAAGCTTGGTGCATCCCTTGATCAGCGTGTCGCCTACCCCGCCCAGAGGGTGCGGCGCATAAGGGTGTCCATGGGGCTTGCCCCACGGATACCATGCCGGTCCGGCGACCGGCATCTCTTGCTCCAGAAGCTCGTAGTACGGCTCAATCTCCTCGTACGTGATAGGCCAGTCCGCTCCAACTCCATCCCGCGTGTATACCTCGAAGTCCGAAGGGTGGAACCGGGGCGTAAACGCCGCCCAGTGCACCGATCCTCCACCAACCCCGCGGCCAGAGTTATTCGCCCCTAAAGCAAGTGGATGTTCGCCACCGATAATCCGTAGATCGTTCCAGTAGAGCTTGTGCGATCCGGCCTCGTCCGAGACCCAGTCGCGCTCCGTATCCCAGAATGGCCCAGCCTCAAACCCCACCACATCAAAGCCAGCGCGAGCCAGTCGCTGTAGCAGCACTCCCCCGGCTGATCCGACACCCACGATCGCAAAGTCCACAACGTCGGTATCCTTGAACCGGCGCCTCGGAATCTTGATCTTCTGCATCGGGCCAAGCCTGCGCTCGTTCTCCAGGTCTTTCGGCTCGCGGAACGCCCCGAGCAGAGGCGAGTTCCCGTCGAAAAGACTCAATGGGTTCCTCCCTGTCCTTGCGTGGACTGGTGCGACGCGCCGGACCCGTGTAGCTCAGACCTGTCAGAAAGTGTGTCCGCCGGAGCATCCCACTCGTACCGAACCTCCTCGACCTCCCAGGGCTCCGGCTGCCCTTCTTCGAGGCGCATATACCCGCGTGGATAAGCGGGACCGCCAAATCCGATCTCATCCCAGGCCCAGGGATGTGCGTAATAAGCCCCGATGCAGTCACCGACCAGAAGTGTCCAGAACCGCTCGATATTCATCCGTGACCACAGCTCACGGGCGGCAAGCGGTTCAGCGTCGTGCACGGACTTGAGGATCTCCTCCTGCTGCAGAGTCTCGAGCTCGTGGAAGGGACGTCCGTGGAGCGTTCGCGCCATCTCGTCGAAAGCCTTGACACCAATCCGGTAGGCATCTTGGTCGGTCGGCATATCCTCATAACGGTAGCCGTCAATGCGATTCGTGAAAAGGCGCTCATCGACACTGGGAAGGATCGGTATCCGTCGTTCAGGTATACGGTCTTCCTGGGGCAACACCCGGTCCACAATCGCAGCCATCGTCATCGCCTCCTCAGCTTCGAAGAACCGAAGATCTGTTGGTGGCGCCAACCGCTCCAACACGAGCTTTCGAGTTGCCGCGTCCCAGTACGCCTGCTGACGAAGCGTCGAATAGCCCGGGTAGTAGCCGGGCTGATCGCGCGGTGGTATCGCCTCTCCTGTCTTCGCATCGTGAAGCGGTTCGCGTTTTAGTGGAGAAATCTTCAACCGTTGCTGCATCGGAACTCACCTCTCTTCCCTGCGCATCAGGTACGCCAGCATCCCAAGCAGACCGCACGCCGCAAACAGCATGGGAGCAAAGATCGGTGGGCCATAGAGCGTGTTGTAAAACGGCTTCTTACGCCCGCCAGGGCGACGCAAGATGCCGCGGACGTGATACCCCGTTCCTACGACACCGTTCAGCATCGCAGCAGCCGAAGCCAGTGGAAGTGCCGTGTTCGCCACTCGTTCGGACCACAGGGAGGCAAGCGCCGCACCTGCCAGGATCGGAGTTAGCAAGATCGGCGACCACTGGACCTTGTATTTGAAATTGTCCTTGTAATGCGAGTACCAGGCCTCACCTCCCGAGCACAACGTACCAACAGCGGTGACAAGGCAGAGATGCCTCTGAAACCGGCCGGTACGGATATCCTCTCGGAAGTCGCGCCCCGGTAATGCGGTCTCTCCGCCGATCGAGCCATGATCCTCCTCCCGTCGGAGGTACGAGGCGATCACGCCGAGGTAAGCACTTGTGCCGAAGAGGAGCGGTGCAAACACGGGAGGTCCCATCACTAGATTGAAGATCGGAAGACGCCAGCCCCCCGGCTTTCGAGCTACGCCCCGGATATGAAAACCGAATCCAATCACACCATCCAGCAGCGTCAGGTAGCTCGCCCAGCGCATCCAGGTCTTGGCCATTCTTCGGCTCCGGAAACCAGCTGCACCTGCCGCCGCCAGCACGCCTGAGAGGATAACGGGCGTGTACATAACTGGATTTGAGTAACTTCCGCGATAGTGTTCATAGGAGACCTCCATTCCGCTGATCAAGCTCGTGCCACACACCAGCAACGACATCGAACGCTGAAACGTGCCGTTGCGAATGTGGTCCAGCACCATTTCGGCCGGGACCGACAGCGAGGGAGGTAAAGTGCTCGCGAGCTTCGTCGGCGAAGAGCGGAACTCCCTCTTCACGTTGCACGCTCCTCAGTCAGCAAAGAGCTGACACTTGCGGGTACTGACGACGGGCGCTCAGGCGCTGGCATATCGCCGTCCAGGTCACCGGCGTCCCAGACGATACAACGTGCCCACCCGCCACTTGCGTTTGCAATCAGGATCGGAAACGCCTGAAACCTGCGCACCTTTCCATCGAGCAATTCGTTCGGAATGTGAATGTCTTCGAGCAAAAGTTTGCTGCGCGATAGCAGCTCTTTGTGCGCGTCGCCTTCGACGTGCTCGTCGCCATACCCACCGACAGACAGGCCGTCGATTCCCATGCCTTTGACACCACGGCTCACAAGATACCGCGCACCATCACCCGTCATCCATGGCCATTGCGTCAGGAACCTCTTGCTGTTCTGCCTGTGATCTCCCCAGCCGGTCTTGAGCAGGACGAATATCCCGTCTGTGATCAGGTCTTCATGCCGCGCCAGGTCATCAGACGTGATGCCATGTCCAGGCTCCAAGCCCCGCAAGTCGAGAGCGACGCACGCACCATAGAAGTGGGAAAGCGGAAGCTCACTCACCGAGGGGAGCTCGGGGAAAGAAGTGAAAAGGAGCGTCAATATGTGTGCCCGTATGTGTCATGAGCTCCACGTGTTCTACCGTCGCGGCCGCTACAACCGAGAGCTGGGCAAAGCGGACCGCGCATGGTGGCTGTCCCGGAAATTGCGGAGCATTGTTGAAGAGAGGCTGGCTAAGGTCATAGATCATCGCGATACCTCTCTGCATCCTGATGCTTGAAGATCAGGCCGAGCCCCGGCCGCGAAAGATCAGGCTTCATCATCCCGTCCCGTGCAGCACAGAATCCGTCAAACAACATCTCTTCGATTCGGACGTGGTCGTGGAAGTACTCCACATGTCGAAGAGATGGAGCGGCACATGCCAGCTGAACATGAACGCTCGGCGCACAGTGCGCCGAAAACGGAAGCGGATGTACATCCGCGAGACCCGCAGCCTTCATGAACCCAGTCACGCCGCCACACCGCGTAGCATCGGCCTGGATCACATCCACCGCCTCGGCCGCAAGCATTCGCTTGAAATAAAGATCGGTCCATCCATACTCCCCAGCAGCTATGTCCATACCGGCGGGGGATCGCTCGCGAAGAAGATGTAGCCCGGAGAGATCATCCGAAGACACCGGCTCTTCGAACCACGTCACGTTGTACTCCGCTGCAAACTGCTCTGCGAATCTGAGGGCCTGTTTTCGGGAGTATGCGCCATTCGCGTCTACGAATAACTCCACCGACTTCCCGATCGCCTTTCGCGCGCTCCTTACCCGGGCTAGATCATTCGAAGGATCGGAGCCTACTTTCATCTTGACTCTTGAGATCCCCTGCTCCACCCACTTCGTAAACTGATCAGTCAACTGTGCGTCGGAATAGGAGGTGAACCCACCCGAGCCATAAACAGGTGCAGCCTCCCGCACCTTGCCTAGGAGACCCGCTAGTGGTTGGCCAAGCAGCTTCGCCTTAAGATCCCACAAAGCCACATCGATCGCGGAGAGCGCAGCGGCTCCGATTCCCTCTCGCCCATAGTTCCGCTGGAAGTAGCGCATCCGATCGAACGCCGCACCCACGTCAAGCGCGTCATAGCCTGTCACAGCATGTTTCAGGAGATCACGCGCCAATGGTGCGGCCGTTGCGTGAGTATAGGAGTACCCGAGTCCTTCAGCATCACCTGCTTGTACCGTGACCACGATCATGGTCGTCTGCTGCCACGCAAACGTTCCATCCGCCTCAGGAGCGTCCGTCGGGATCGTAAAGGCAGCCGCTGTGCCGCCACCAATCAGAGGACCGGAACTCATCAACAGTTCACCACGAGCATACGCAAAGCTTCCCTGCAGCTGAGTGTGGCTTCAGATAATCTGACGGACGGTGTCGCTTGCCGCCGTAAGGGCGATCTGTATGCGATTCGGTTCGCCACGCGCGAGCGCCTCGGAAAACTTGATGGCCTGATCCGGCTTGATCTTCGCAGGGAGCATCGCTGTCAAAGGATCCACGACAGCTTCTATGATGACGGGACCAGGCATGGCCAAAGCCCGATCGAGCTGAGCCCCGCAGCTCTTCGGGTCGTCGATCCGCACACCCTCCGCTCCCACGGCTCGGGCCAGTGCAACGAAATCTATGGGAAAGAGTTCGCACTGGTACTCTGGGTTTCCCTGGAATACCATCTGCTCCCACTTAATCTGCCCCAGCGTGTTGTTCTTGATAACGACCAGCTTGATGGGCAGCTTGTAAGCCACGGCTGTGATGATCTCTCCCATCAACATCGTGAATCCGCCATCTCCAACCACCGCGATCACCTGGCGATCCGGGTAAGCGACCTGCGCCGCGATAGCGTAAGGCAGACCGCAGGCCATCGTCGCGAGATTGCCCGAACAGGAGTGCATCTGCCCCCGCTTCGCCGGCATATACCTCGCCCACACCGTCGTATTCGTGCCAGAGTCCGAGACGATGATGGCATTCTCTCGGGTGCGCTTCCCTAGCTCCCAACCGATCACCTGCGGCTTCATGGGCGTGCTCTTGTTTGTTCCTTCCTTTTCCAACCCCTTGTTCCACTCGCGCATTCCCTTCTGCGCATCCTCAAGAAAGGCGCGGTACCGGTTGCGCCTCAGGCGCGGGAGAAGCGTCCGCAAGGATTTCTTCGAATCTCCTACTAGGCCAACGTCCACTGGGTAACGTAATCCAATACGCTGAGCATTCGAATCGATCTGCACCGCCTTGCAATCGCCTGGTGCGGGGAGAAACTCGATGTATGGATACGATGTGCCGATCATGATCAGCGTGTCACACTTTTCCAATACGTCCTGCGACGGCTTCGTCCCCAGCAGTCCTACGCCGCCCGTCGTGTAAGGCGAATCATCAGGAACGGCCGCTTTTCCAAGCAACGGTTTGACGATTGGGGCGCCCAGCAGCTCGGCAAGCTCCAGCAACTCATCCGTGGCGTGGAGTGCGCCCTGACCCGCGAGAATTGCGATGCGCTTGCCATTGTTGATGATCTGAATCGCCTGCTCAATGTCGCCTTGGGTAGGAAAGTTCCCGCTGATCGCAGGATGTGTCGAAGTGTGGTGGGCCACATTGCGCTGCGACCTGTCCTTCTTTCCCACCTTTTGCTGCTGCACGTCGATTGGAATCGTGATGTGCGCGACAGAGCGCTTCATAATTGCTGAGCGGATCGCCAGATCCGCGACAGGTTCCATGTGAGGCGCGCTCATCACGCGCTCGTTATAGCAGCAAACATCCATGAACAGCTTGTCCAGCTCAACATCCTGCTGCGAGAACGTCCCCGTCACGTCGTTGAACTGCATGCCCGTGATCGCGAGCACCGGCTGCTGGTCCAGCTTCGCATCGTAGAGACCATTGAGCAGGTGGATCCCCCCGGGACCGGAGGTAGACAGGCACACACCCAACCGCCCAGTAAACTTCGCGTACGCACAAGCCATGAACGCGGCCGATTCTTCGTGTCGAACATGTATGAAACGGATCTTTTCTTGTTGCTTCCGAAGGGCCTCGATCACACCGTTAATGCCGTCACCCGGAAGCCCAAAGATCGTGTCCACTCCCCACGCGATAAGCCGTTCAACCAACACATCCGATGCGTCCATTACCCCCCCATAAACGAAACGGCTCACCGCCACTTCTTAACAAGAAGCGGAAGCCTTCGCGAAGGTTGCCGAGAACACGAGAGTTACTTCAGCCAACAACGGAGCTCTCGCGTGATCGAAATCGGTTTCACGTCACAGCATGAGTTGCCTCGAAGTGAACGGATGATCCCTAAGGGTCAGATAAAATCACGCGTTGCCTAGCGCAAGGAGCTGCTCGCTTGACCAACGGATCCGGCAGCGTTTTCCGTAACGAGGGTCTGTGAGGTGGCACCCCTCCCTAGGATTACCTTGGTCCGAGCAAACCTGGCCTCTGTTTGAACTCGAGTGTCTCAGCCTGCCGCAAGCCGATAAAGGGCGGAGAATGCTGGTCCTGCTGGACCTTGCGTCAATTGTCTTTCGGTTCACCGGTCTTCGGCGTATCGTTGCTCCACCAGAGATCGAAGCCGAATCACACATGAGCTTGCGGCAAAGCCCGGCGCCTTTGTCGGGAGACACGCAATCTGGCCGCCTTTCAGGCCCAATCAAACGATGATCCACAACAACCACGCTCGGAGAAGTGAATGAGAAGGTACCTGCCCAGATTTAGCCTCGGATGTTTGTTGTGCGTGTCCCTTCTCGTCCCGCCGGGCAGAGCCCAGACAATCACAGGCGCCGTGACAGGCACGATTACAGATCCGACTGGCTCCGTCATCCCAGGGGCTCACGTCATAGCGCACAATATTGAAACGGGTGTGGACTCGGTCGCGACCTCAGATGCCGCGGGACTTTATCGCATAGCTTTTCTTCCAATAGGCCGGTATCAGCTGACCGTGGAAGCGAGCGGCTTCGGCAAGGATACGGTTCCACCCTTCCAGTTGGAATCTCTGCAGACCGCGACCTTCAACGTGAAGCTTCAGGTTGGACGCGAGTCGGTGACCGTAAACGTCTCCGATGCTGCGCCCATTCTGAACACCAGCGACGCGACACTTAGCGGCACGTTCACCGCCAACACCATCCAGAACTTCCCACTCAACGGACTAGACTTTTCTTCCTTGACCTTATACGTGCCCGGCGCGGTGAGCACGGCCGGCACCGGTGGCACTACCAGCATCGAGCGCAGCACCTATTACACCGACACCGTCAACGTGAACGGAAACCGCGCTCAGGCGAATAATTACACGCTGGACGGTATCGACATAAATGAGACCTTTAACAACCTGATCTCCTACAGTCCCGCGCCCGAGGCCTTACAAGAGATCAAGGTCCTCACCGCGAACTCGCCCGCCGACTACGGGAATGTCAACGGCGGCGGCATTATCAGCGTCATCAAGAGTGGAACGAACACTTTTCACGGCTCCGCCTACGGCTACCTGCAGGACTACCGCCTGAACGCGAACTCGTACAACAACAAGCAACAATCTCCTGTCACCCCGATCAATCCCTTCTCCCAGGCACAGTTCGGCGGAACCTTCGGCGGACCGATCAAGCGCGATAAGCTATTCTTCTTCGTCGACTACTTGGGATCTCGCTTCCATAAGGGCGGAACCACGTCCGCCAGCGTATTGACGCAGGCCATGCGCGCGGGTGACTTCTCGGCTCTGCTGACAGCCTCTAACCCAATCCAGCTCTATGACTCGGAGAATGGCTTCGCGCCTTTCGTCGGAGACAAGGGTGTTCCCATCATCAATCCCGTCGCGAAATTCCTCCTCGCAAATCCGTCCCTTTACCCTTTGCCCAACGCCGAACCGACCGACGGTATCGCAGCCAACAACTTTCAGGGTCCGTCCCGCAACTTCAAAGCCAATAACCAGGGCGACATCAAGATTGAGTACGACCCTCGGCTCTCGGACAAGGTCACAGGCTTCTATTCAATGTCCACCGCATACGACGGGCAAACCGCACTGCTTGCCATCAGCTTTCCGGGCGTCAGCCTCTATCCCAGCAAGGTCATGGGCGTTAATTGGGTGCACATCTTCTCGCCTTCGATCGTCAACTCCGCACGCATCGGCTTCACGCGAACCGTTTGGAATCAGGGTCTGCCGCAAGATCCCAGTGGACAGTTTGGGACCTCCGGTAACTCGAAGGTGGGCATCACCTTCCCCAACCAGGCATTCAACGGCTTCACCTACCAGGATCTTGGCGCCGGATTGAGCGGTGTCGGCACACCTGCTTTCGATGGCGGCATCATTGACAACACCTACAGCTACATCGACAACCTCACATGGGTGCTCGGCAGACATACCGTCACCACTGGCGTCCAGGCGCTGCGCTACCAGAACAATTACCCGACGAGCAACAACAACGGCTATCTCGGAGTTCTGAGATACAACGGCAGCTTCACGAGCAATCCCGCCCTGGGCAGTGTGGGAGGCTTCGGTGGCGCTGACTTCCTGCTCGATCGCGTCAGCTCGGCAGCCGTCACCCTCGGCAGCGTCAATGTTGGACAGCGGCAGTGGCGCACCGCCGGGTTCCTCAGTGACGACTTCAAAGCCACGCCACGCCTCACGCTCAACTTCGGAGTGCGTTACGAGTGGGACGAGCCCTGGATCGAAGAAAACAACAAGACAGGCAACATCGATACCAGCACGGGTCAGGTCATCTACGCGGGTAAAGTGCCCGCCGGTGCCCCGGCCGGTTCCGGAGTCTGCAGCAATCGCGGCTGCTATCAGAGCAACTTCCGCCAGATCATGCCACGCCTTGGCTTTGCGTACCAGGCCACGGACCGCTTCGTCCTTCGTGGAGGCTATGGCGCGACCAGCTTCTATGAAGGCAACTCCTCCAACCAGCGCCTCACCTCCATCACTCCTTTCATCCAGGCCGTCAACGTCACCGCGCTCGCGCCATCGGAGGACAGCGGCGGAACTCCCCGAAGGGCGGAAGACGGCTTCACCGGCGGCACCACCCAATACGGCGGCACCTTCAACGTCTATCCCCAGAACATCCAGCCGGCCTACGTCCAGGAGTGGAGCCTCACCACCGAATACGCCGTCAACCACGCTCTGTCACTTCAGATCGGCTACCTCGGCGAGCAGGGTCAGCACATCGAAGACTACGGCAACCTGAATCAGTACCGGGTCAACGGAGATCCTACCTCCGCGCCCTTCTACAACAATAAATATCTCGGTATTAATGCAATAGATCCCAGCGTCAGCATCGGCTCAAACTCCCTGCTTATTACGGAGTCACGCGCCGCGATGAACTACAACGCCCTCCAGGCCGTCCTTCGGCAGCGCTACAGTCATGGTCTCGAGTTCACGCTGAACTACACCTACTCGAAGGCACTTACGAACAGCCTCGGTAATTACGGGCTCAACGTCAACGGATTCTCAGGTGCCTTCCAGAACTACTACGACAGCGCTGCAGACTGGGGTCCGGCCGGTTACGACGTCCGGCATAACTTCAGCGGCACGGGCGTCTATTCCCTTCCTGTTGGGCAAGGCAAAGAGTTTCTCTCCGGGGTCAATCATCTCGTAGATGAGGTGATCGGCGGCTGGCGCGTCGCCGCAGCGGCGGTCGCTTACAGCGGCTTCGCCCAGACGACGACTGGTGGGTCGAGCAACAACGCCAACAGCTACGGAAACTCTCGGCCCAATCAATACCGCAGGCTCAAAGTCGTCCATCGCACCCTGGACAACTGGTTCGGTACCGACCCCTCAGCAACGCTCTGCACCACCCCGGGCGTCGACAACGGAACCTGTGCCTTCGGTGTTGCGGCTCCGAATACCTTCGGCACCGCCAGAAACGGCAACGTACGCGGCCCCGGATACCTCAATGTGGACATGTCGGCGTTCAAGGACTTCCACACCTTCCGCGAACAGACTCTCGGCTTCCGCTTCGACGCCTTCAATACCTTCAACATCACCAGCTACGGCAACCCCGACACGGGCGTCTCCGACAGCAACTTCGGAAACGTCTCCACGCAAACGGTCCGCTCCACGGAACGACGCCTGCAGTTCTCGGCAAACTACAGGTTCTAGAGCATCACAAATGGAGGAGCGATCTCTTGATCATCCGCGGATCTCTGTTGCTTGGGCTACTTGGCCTGTCTGTTCACTGCGCAGGGTTCAAGGACACCAGGCCACTAATGTACCCGTGCCACTTCACAAGTTCCGCCCCGAAGATCGACGGGAAACTGGACGATCCCGAATGGAAGCAGGCTCCATGGACCAGCGACTTCGTCGATATCGAAGGCGAAGAGCGACCCAAGCCAAGATTCCGCACCCGCACGAAGATGCTCTGGGACCACCGGTACCTTTATATCGGCGCCCAGCTCGAGGAACCCGACGTTAAGGCCAAACTGACTGAACACGATTCAGTGATCTTTCATGACAACGACTTCGAAGTGTTCCTCAAGCCGCTCCCGTCGAGCCCGAGCTACTACGAGTTTGAGATGAACGCGCTCAACACCGGCTGGGATCTCTTTCTGCCTAAGCCCTACAAGATGGGTGGATCAGCCGACAACAGCTGGGATATTGATGGTCTGCAGACCGCGGTCTCAATCCAGGGCACGCTCAATAACTCCTCAGACAGGGACCGCGGCTGGACTCTCGAGATCGCCTATCCACTCAACGCCTTCAGATCCCGCCAGCAGATTGCCCCACCCGATGTCGGCACAGTATGGCGCATCAACTTCAGCCGTGTTGAGTGGAAGGCCGGCCAGGCAAAAGAAGACAATTGGGTCTGGTCTCCGCAGGGCATCGTCGACATGCATGTACCTGAGCGCTGGGGATTTCTCCAGTTCGAGAAAGAATCGACATCCAGTCAAGCGGAGCAGTCTCAGCGCTGAATCAAGAAAGGATCAGCCTTGTGCCTCATCTGACGCGCGGTCGCGGGAAGCTGATCGTCACACTTCTGCCCTGCCTCTTGTACTTAGTCGTTGGCAGTGCGTGGGCGCAGAATGCGGTGGATATCAAGCCCACACCACAGCAGACCGAATGGCAAGATCTTGAGTTCGGCGTCATTCTCCACTTTGGCACGAATACCTTCCTCGATCGAGAGTGGGGAGACGGAACGGCGAATCCAAAGATATTCAATCCCAGTCAATTTGATCCTGATCAATGGATGCGCGCGATCAAAGCCTCAGGAGCGAAGTATGTCGTAATGGTCGCGAAGCACCACGACGGCTTTTGTCTCTGGCCTACCGCGCAGACCGACTACAGCATCAAGGCAAGCCCTTGGAAGAGTGGCAGAGGAGACATGATCCGAGAGATTGCCGGAGCGGCTCGCGCAAACGGTTTGAAGTTCGGCATCTATCTCTCTCCATGGGACCGACACGAGCCGAAATACAAAGACGCAATCGCTTACGACGCTTACTACAACGCGCAGCTATCCGAGCTCGCCTCAAAGTATGGCGATCTCGTCGAGTTCTGGTTGGATGGTGCAGGCAGCGCCGGCCACACCTATGACTTTCCGAAGATCATCGAGACGCTGCGCACCTACCAACCCAACACCATCGTCTTCGCCGACACCGGCCTGTTGCAATACGGTGATGCCCGTTGGGCGGGCGACGAATCCGGAAAGATCGAATATCAGAACTGGAACGTCATCGACCGGCATGGGTACTTGCGCTGGCGCCCTGTGGAAGTCGACACACCTCTCCGCAAGCTGCACTGGTTCTGGCACCCCAACGACGAAGCCTCGCTCAAGACCCTCAAGGAGCTGCTCGAAAGCTACGAGGATGCAGTCGGGCACGGCGGACAATGGATGTTGGGCGTGGCACCGGATACCCGCGGCCTTCTTCCAGAGGTGGACGTCAACCGCCTGCAGGAGCTCGGTGAAGCACTTGCGTCTCGCTACGGTCACGGCCTGCTGCGTCCGGAGATGGCAAACGATCCCAACGTGGCCAACGCGCTGGACGGAGATTTCGACACTTTCTGGAGCGCTCCGGGAGGCTCACATACTGCAGTCCTCGAACTCCAGCTTGCAAAACCCGTGACCTTCGATCACGCGATGATTATGGAGTGGCTCATTGAAGGGCAACAAATCCAGAAGTACAGCATTGACATCTGGTCCAACGGACGATGGCAGACCGTAACCAGCAGCTTCGCAATTGGGCACAAGAAGATCGACAGTTTCGCTCCGGTCACTGCGCAGCGCGTTCGTCTCCGGATTCTCAGCAGCGCCGGTGAGGCCCGCATACGCGAGTTCCAGCTGTTCTCTCTCGGCAATATGTCGCGGTAAGCGGAACTGCACGAGTCTGGACGCAAGGCTCAGTGCCTCCCGCATGCCGCGCTTGGATCGCTTGCTCCCCATCCTAAAAGTCGAGCTTTACGGATATCTGTCCAGTACGATTTCCTCCGAAGTCGGAACCCCGCGCCTGCGTGATCGTGCCAAATGCCGGGCTCGTTGTGTCAAGAATCGGATCGGCGAGATTCGTATGGTTCAGCACGTTGGTGAATGTTCCCTCTGCGCGCAGGCGAACTCCCTCGGTCACCAGAAACGACTTGCTCAGACCCATTGAGAGGCTCGCCGTCCCCGGACCGGTAACATCCCCGACCGAAGATGTTCCAAATCGTCCTATGGGGGCGTGGGCTACGCCGTTCCCATCTACGCCACCGACAATACAGGAGTTGTTCTGAAGCGACGAGAAGCCAATCGAACCTGGGCAGGCGAAGGCATCGTTGTTGAACCATTGCTGCCTCGTGTGCCGTCGCAGGTTCCCGTTTCCGAGGCGGTCAGGCCGTTGCTGGGAAAAGAACAGCGACCCCGAACCGGTCCCGGAAGGATCCGCAGTACCGCCCGGAATAAAGGGCGTAAGAAACGGTCCGCTTTGAAGCAGAAAAATGCCAGAGACCTGCCACTCTCCCAACGCGAGCTCGGCAAAACGGTTCATCGAGGCTCCGATCGGCTTGCTCCGGCCCACAGGAAGCTCGTATATGCCGCTGCTCAGGAAGCGATGACGCCTGGTCCCGGTTACATTTCCGTAATCAAGGTGACGGTCGTACGTATAGGTCGCGTTGTAGCCTCCTTGCTCGTCAACAAAGCTCTGCGATGCTCCCGCCGCACCATAGGTACCCTGGTTATCAGCTAGGTTCTTAGCAAGGGTGTACGCCGAATTGAGAGATAGTCCGTGCGAGATGCGGTGCGACAGCTCAACCTGACCCGCGTGGTAGGTCGCCTGCGCAGAGCTGGACCGAACCGGAATGCTCGCGAAGTTGGGAAAATTGAACGCGCTTCGCGGCTGGCTCGTTGCCGGAGTCGTACTCGAGTACGGCAGCATATTGTTCTCTGCCTGCCAGACCAAGTGCCAGGTCTTGAGACCGATATACGAGGCTCGCAGCCCGAAGCCATGCCCAAGATCCTGGTCGACTGAAAGGTTGGTCTGCAACGAATACGGATCGTGCCACTTAATATCCACGGCCGAGTAAAAAACCACCGAGCCCGGGCTCGGCGTAAAAGTATCCCCGCCAGGGGAAACGTTGGGAAACACAAACGCCGGACCGCTCGCAGTCTCTGAATTGTAGAAGCTCTGGAGGTTCGCGCTTACCGTTCCTGTAAGCGCGTAGAAAAGCGCTCCGGTCGTGGTGATGTTGTAGTAACCCGCCCCACCGCGAATGGCCGTTCGATCGTTTCCGAATGGTCTATAAGCAAACCCCACGCGCGGCTCAAAGCGCAGCTTGGGCAGGGTACGCAGCCCGGAAGGCAAACCCGCCTTGACGTTCGAAAGCACTGGCGTACACGGAGCGCCATTTACCGGCAGATTATTCGCATACGGATTATTCACTCCGGCTGTAATGCATGCGTTTACGCTCGCGAGCTCCTGCACGCTGAGCCCTGCGGCCTGCCCAGCGTTATAGATGATGCGACCCGACTTCGGCACAGAAGGGTCGAAGTTGCCCAGGGTTCCGTTCGAGGTCGCAAAGGCGGGGTGAAGCTCATATCGGAGGCCAAACGTGAGGTTCAGATTCGGCGTCGTCTTCCAGTTGTCCTGGACGTATACCGCATACGCATTCGCCGACCCATTGTTGTCATGTGTCACGTTGTCAGTTTGCGAAAGCTGGGGTGCACCGATCAGAAAATCCGCAAACTCCTGCCCCGTGAAGCTGTTCGCGACGTGGAAGGCGAAGTTGCCGTAGTTGTCGGCAGGCGCAAAGGACAGGGGGGTAAATGCGGTGAGATGCCGCAGGTCCGTCCCGATGCGGACAGTGTGCGTTCCACGCTGCAATGTCAGGTTGTCAACGTACTGAAAGATCCGCGAGCGCTCGGTCGAGTTTAGTCTCCCACCAACCGTGGTCAGCTGATCAAAGCCCAGATAGGGTATGCCGTTGAACGGAAAGCTTCGGCTGATCCCGCTGAAATTCGCAGCGTTCGTCAGCGCGGCCCCGTCGAACTGGTTACTGTTCCCGTCCTCCTCAAGAGTAAAGCCGAAGCGGAATTCATTGTTCAAACGTGATGTGAAGGCATAGTTGAACGCGGCCGCAAAGATGGAGTAACGAGCGAAGGACGATCCGTTCGGAAGCGCAAGCTGACCAGGGTTCACCTGGTCGATGCTCTTGTTCGTGTATCGGGCGAAAGCAGTGCCACGAGCCCCGAAGTTCTGGTCCAAGCGCAGATCATACTGGTCTGAATCGATATCGTTCCTGCGATTGGTCAGGTAGTTATAGCCCAGGCCTCCGAGAGCAGCCTGAACAGATTCCTCGGCGTTGACGTTAGGATCCGGAAACAACGAAAGCAGCGCCGCAGCGCTCGCATTGATGGATGGGAGCTTCGCATCAGGGTATGGCTGCCCATTGGAAGGATCGGTCAGAACGCCCCCCGCACCAACCTCCTGGGAGAAATCTCCCTGTTTCATCCGGACCGTCGGGACAACATCGTGAATGATCGCTGTCTGCGGATACCGGAGCCCCTCGTAGGTGCCGAAGAAGAAAGTCTTGTTGCGTCCATCATAGATTCGCGGTATCAGGACCGGGCCACCAGCCGATCCCCCGAAATCGTTGGCCACTTTGTGCGGCTTATTCGCTGCGTCCGATCCATATGGGATAGCATCAAGCGCCTGGTTCTGGAAGTACCAGAACACCGACCCGTGCGGGTGGTTTGTTCCGGACCTCGTGACCGTCGTGATCTCGCCCGGTTGCCCGTACTCGGCATTGTTGTTTACACCGTCCACTCGAACCTCCGCGATCGATTCGGCCGAAGGGAACGCGTCACCGAGAATGTTGTTCGAAGTTTGGTTCTGCGCGGAGATCCCGTCCACCGTGGTCTCGGATTGCGAAGGCAAACCACCCTGAATCGAAAATTTGATTCCCGGATTCGGCGAGGCGGAAGGCTGCGGAGGATAGGTCCCGGAATCGGGCTGCACGCCCGGCAGCGTCTGGATCACGTTCAGCGGAGACGTGGACCCCGCACCCCGGTAATTCGCTGGGAGATCCAACACATCCCGCGCACTGAGCGTATCGTGAATCGACGCGTCCTCCGTCGTGATTGCCCCCGCATTCGAGGCATCCACCGTGATCGACTGCGCGACACTTGCAACCCCGAGCTCTATCTCCAAGCGAAGCTGCTGCCGAGCAGCCAGATGGACGTTATCTCTCCTGGCCGTGGCGAAGCCTTCAAGCGAAAACGTCACGTTGTAGGTTCCCGGCTCGAGGTTCAACGCTGTATAACTTCCGTCATTGGACGAGCTCACAGTTGCATCCGTGTTCGATTCAAGCCGATGAAGCACAACTTTCGCGCCGGGGGCCGCGAGGGCACCGGTTATCCGGACAACACCATCAATCGAGGCCAGCGTTGATTGCGCCATTGCCACCTCAGACGAAGTAAGGCCAGAACCAAAGAGGAACAAAAGGAAGATGAATCTGCGGGGGAAAGCGAGCATGAGGTCACTCCTGGTACGTGCGTAGCCATCAAGAACAGAAATGAAATGACGAACGCAGACGTCACTTTCGACTTCTGCGTGGCGAAGTCGAACGCGCCAAGGGAGGGCTTCCGGTACGACGAGGAGCACGGCGCTGCCGTCACGGCTGCGCTCTGCGCAGCACAGCGCAGCGCAGCGGGAACCCGGAGGTCAGTATAGGACGCACTTTGCAGCCCAGGCACGTGCGAACGCACCCTTTGCTCCCAGACCCGAAAGGGGTTCATCTCATCACAGATTTGGCGGAAAGACCACTACGGGAAGCAACAGGAAACCAGATCTATCCGACCCCTGCACAGATGCGCCCTCGCCAGCGAAGAGGAACAGAGCCCTCCCAAGTAAGAACGGGAACACCCATCCAGCGAGTTCGGGCAAAATGTCGAGGCGTATTATGCGTTCCAGTACCCTGCTGTCCAGGAACCTATCGCTGCGCTCCCGAGGAGCTGATGATGCAAACCAATTTCAGGAACTTGATGGTCATCGCTGCAATGACGGCTTCAGTCAAAGGTCAAGCATCGGATCTCCACATCCAGCTCAGCGGAAACGAGCCGCTCTCTCGCATATCAGCGACGTTCTCCTGCGATAGCAGCGCCAACAAACTTGGCCTGCCCATTGGGACGTTCCCCGTCGAATACATCAACGGCGCTGGCAACAGTCTGGCCGTACTTCCGATCGGCGGCAGGAAGCTGATCTTCGCTAGCGTCCTCTCGGGTTCCGGCGCTCGCTACGCCGCTGATCGATACACTTGGTCGGACGGAGGCTCGCGCGGTTCCTTTCTATCCTCCGACTCTCTCGCAGGCCACGCCCAGACACTGTGTCACCAGGTGAAGTAGGGCAGCCTTCGATCTGACCTCCGGGGGCCGTGATGCACGGCCTCCGGATCACAGAATCAACAGTGTCAATTGCCCGTCAGCCCATACACGTCCACGCCGCCGTTGTAGTTGGGGAGATACACGCGACCATTCCAAACGGTCGGGGGCATAAACTTGTTGAACGTATACTGGATGCCCCACCGCTGTGAATCCCAAAGCAGCTGCAATGTGTTCGCGTCGTACACCAGAAACCTCCCTGGAGTCACCGTCGCATTCCCGTCCCCAACAGGTATGGAACACCACAACACCGCCCCCGCACCGTTGTGACTTGAGAGCGTACAGAAGCCCCCCGGCATCCCACCCGGCGAGTTCGCCACCGTCGCCGATGCCACTTCATTTCCCTGCGCAACGTAGCTCAGGCTTCCGGTCGGGCTCATCGCCCACGCGTGTAGCTGCGAGTTCTCGCCCCACACAAACACCCTCAGCCCCGTCGAGCTCCAATATTGGACCGGCGTCGAGTGGAGGTGGCGCGTCTTACCCCAGGGCATGAAATCCAGAGTCGTCTCATCCTGTGGACAGGTCGAAACCGGCCCAGGAGAATACGCCGCCCACACCGGAGGTCCCGCCAGCTTGGCGCAGTTCGCCGCGATGCCGGCGAAGTCCGACGGCTGCGTCTTCCCCATCGCCGAGCTCTTCACCGGATACAAGATGCCGTCCTTTCCGCCGCCCAGGTACACGCCATACCTCTCGACCAGTGTCCCACCGGCCGAGCCTAAGTCCTCATCCGACCACGCAGGTTCGGTCGGCTTCGCCGGATAAAGCAGCGGAGTCCCGTTCGGACTCATAACCGTCTTCGTCCTCACCCCCGCAAGACTCATTCCGCCGCCGACGGGCATCGCCATCTCTTCCGAAGGCTGGCTCACTCCGGCCAGCTTCGCCGCCGGCAACTTCGCCGTGGGAGCTGAGAGCTGGGGATTCTCGCCGATACGTCCCGCATCGGAGTACGGCGTCCACCAATCGACCACCCTCAGCCACGCCGCCCCTCCACCCGTTCGCGGCTCATATTGGATCTTCACAAACGACTCGCCAAAATCCTGCCCGCCATCGAAGCTGCCATTGCCCGTGATCGCATAAAGATAGCCCTTCGCGTCAGCCGCCAACCCCTGCCCGCCCATCCAGATACCAGCCCCGAGCCCTTGAGAAAGCGCAAGCGCCGCGGAAATCTGATTCGTGTCCACGTCGAAAGCAAACACCCAGCCCGCAGCCCCATTGCTCGTCTCCAGCACCGTCCCTGACGCCCAGAAGACCGTCTTCTTCCCCGCAACCTCAGTCATCAGCAGCGAACTGCGTTGCTTCCGCATAGAAGCCGTGTAGCGCTGCCTCCCGGAAACCCCATCGACCGGAACACTCGCCACCTGCGAGCCATCCTTCAAATTCAAAACAAACATATGGTGCTTCGCCGTCTGCGGTCGCCCCGAACCGTCATCCGAACACCACGCCACCATGTAGGTCCGCTCCGTCTCCGGATCGATAACACCCGTCGAGAGCACGCCCCACTTGTCGTTGATTCCGTGAGAGTCAATCGCCCGGCTCCCCTGGACCGGCATGCAGAGCGTCACCTGCCAGATACCGGCGCCACTCTCCGCATTCACGCCGCGCACGATATTTGCCATACTCGGCAGCACCATCACGTCCTGCTTCGACCCGTCCCGCAGTTTCACACCGGGCAATATCAGCGGCTGCGCCTCCATGCCCCGCGCGTCCCCCATCACCGGGATCGTCGTCTGCCGTTCGATGCCCTTAGCCGCGACCGCATCACGCGTCAACACCGTCTCGTTGGTCTGGGCTCCGGCTCTGTCGTTTGTATATGCCCGGGTATAAATCCCGGGAGTTTGGGCAGGGCAAGAGCTCCCAATCAGCAAGACAAATAAAAGTCTGGAATTCATCGTTCACTCTCCGCACTCATCGTCAGAAGGATCGCCATCAGCATCCGTCGGGTCGCAACACTCAGGACAGGGCAGAACCGCAGGAACAGTCTGGACGCTTGCCGAAGCGGGAGCTGGAGGCGTCTCCGGCATACCCGCCCCTCCACTCCCGTTACAGCTCTGCGTCGGTTCAAGACAGAGTGCCAGCCGCACCGCATGCGGTACGTGGCATCCCGTTAACAAAGTTGCTAGCACAGGCACCATCAATCGCATGCTCGCGCTTTCGCACCAATCGCGGAGATCGGCTGTCTCGCTCATAAAGACCTCTCAACCTCGTGCCGTGATGTTGCTGAAATCGGTGAGACTTCCCTTCGGCCTGTGCACTACAGGAGTGACCGGGATCTGTTGATCCACCCCCGCTGGCGAATAAGCCACGTAGCTCGTCGCAGCTCCGTTCACGTTCGGGCCGGCCTCCACATACGCCCATCCATCGCTATTAGTCCAGATATCAGGTCCCCACGTCGAGGCGTAGTTATGGAGGTGTCGGTTGGGCCCGAACGGCGTCGGGACCCATGTGCCCCGCCGGTTCATCGGGTCCGCATTCATCGCGCAGAGCAGCCCGCCGGACCAGCCATATTCGCCGCCTTCTCCATCCCGACTCCAGACGATAAAGGTGTCATCGACATACAGCTCGCTCATCGCTCCAAACGCAAACATCCGCGATATCCATATCATGTTGTCAATCCACCTCCGGAGACCGTAACGCTCTGGGAGGTAGTCACCCGAATAGATCAACATCGCCGTTGCCGGAATCATTAGACCTCTGAAATAGGCCCAAAGCTTGTTGAAACGGACGTTCTCGTCGTTGTTCCCGTCCGTGTCCGCGGTATCGACAAACAGCACGGAATGCTCAGGGTCGCGTGCCCACAATCCGTTATTCACCCATCTTCGAAAGCTGCCACCCTCGCACGCCTCCTTCGCCGCCCAGTGAAATGTGAAGTCGAGCGTCCTCTTCCCGCCCGAAGCCTCGACCCACGCCTCCAGCTCGTCCGGGCTCCCCGTAAAGCATTCACCGAACCAGTACCCGCCGACACGCTCCATCAACCTTTGCGAGACATTCGCGTTCTCTCCCTTTGTGTCGTCGAGTCTGCCGCCGTCCAGCGCCAGTCGATCCCTTCTCCAAGCACATGCCTCCGTCACACCGTGAAGCATGTAACCTGGGGGTGTTGAGTTTTGATAGCTCACCATAAGCCCGAAGGCCTGGTTTCCTTCAGCATCGAACACGTCATCCGCTGGCACGTTCGGCACAAAGCACCCGGCCAGCTTCGGAAACAGCGTCTTGTCTACCCTTCCGTCGGACCCAAGCTCGAAGAACGGAACGCTCCCGGCATACTGGTGAATCACGGCGTCCTCAAGCACCTTCAGCCCTGCTTTGTGAAGTGCTTGGTTCGCCGCCAACACCTGTTCCGCGGTCCCCCAGCGCGTCGGTCGCCACTGTCCCACGTTCAGGTCGTACTGTTTTCCATACCCGTCCGCGTTCGCCGCCGAACCACCCTGTGACATCGTCAGCGGAGGCCAGAGAAAATGTGTAAACCCCGCCCTCCCCAGGTGCGGAGCCCACTCCACAACCCGCTCCGCCTCCCATAGCGCATGCGGTGTGTCGCGGTCGCAAGGCGCAGGCATCACCTGCAACGCGTCATCCTTCACCATCCGGTAAAGTGCGCTAAAGATCACGTCCATGTTCACGACTCCTCTATGTTCGACGGTGGGGGCCGGTGTCAAACTACGCTGTTCAGGCAGTGGAGCTCGGCAGCCCTCAAAAACAGGAAGCTGGCGCACAAGCCTAACCAAACAAACGGAGAAGGCCCACGTTACCATGAGCAAACGTCCAGTCACATCCCGCCAACGCCTTCTCCGGTAAGAGAGACATCAGCTGGGAGTCACTCAACGTCTTGCACCTTGGAAGAACATCCCGCCGGCCACCCACTACAGCACGAGATGAACTCCACTTCCAATTCTACCCAACCAATTAAGGTACTACGCCAAGCAACGCCGTTTCGGCACCTGCACACCCCTCAATTACTGACCAACAGCCGCCCCGGCCTCGAATCGAACTGCGTGAGTGCGTTTGCTGACCAGAGCGAAATGCCTTCTCCTGAAAGCAAATGCTCACTCGCGCGATTGGTTGTCGACTTGAATGTGGAGCTCCGAGATAGCGGGCATCAAACCTGCTGTCCCGGAGTTTTAGAAGCAGAGGCGTAGGGCACCTGGAGATTACGAGGATTACCAGCACCATTCCGTTTCCCGCCAAGCTCGTCGACTGGCCGAAGTTCCCCACGGTTTGGTTTGGCGGCAGGCGTTTAGTGCGACCTACCTAATCGGGGTTGCAAGTGGTTCGAGAGGAATCCAGATCTCGACCGGTCCGACGGGAAGCCCTGCCTCCGAAATGCCGGTATATCTCTCAAACTCTGGTGCGCGCTTTTCCCGGCGTCCAGACGTGGGCAGCCACCCACCCAGCAACCATGTCCATGTGTCGCGAAGCAGAGCTGTATCCTCTACTCGAACCACCGCATACTCTCCGGCTTCGAGGGACAGCAACTCATCCCGGACCGGTCCCTCGGAGCTTCCCCGTGCAACACCGGTGAGATAGTGGATCTTCCGGTCGTTAGTGCAGGGCGATGCGCCATAGAACTCGGCGTTGCTACTTAACTCCGGATGACTAACCGAAACTGACGCCATTGACGCGGGACAAGCTCGGAAAGCTCCGCCTGCGACTCGTAGATAGCCATCGTGCCGCTCAGCAGCAGCTCCTCCATGGTGCGAAATACAGGAATCGGATTCTCTGCCATGGCGCCCAGCGTACAACACGTCGGCTATTCGCATCGCGGACCATTCCTAGCGTGCTCCCTTCAACAGAAGTCCGATGATCTCTTTGCGGTACGCCCATCCGAACCTGAAGCTGATTGAGCAGACCAAAGATGCGCGCGTTTGGATACGAAAGTTGAGGTCCGACGAGCAGCGCAGAAGATGCTTGAGCTACTTCGGGTTCATGGACTTGAAGCTATGGTTGCGAAGCGGCTTTTACGGCACCTATGAAAAGTGGAAGCGAACCGGGCATCGACAAAGGTGCGCGTCGAGCTTTCACAAGAGCTTGTCATTGGAGGCGATACACCTGGTATTCACGGCTTCTATGCGGTGCTGGTCGGCTTCTACCGCGGCCGATGAGCTTCACCTCTGCGCCGGTGTTCGCACGCCTTTGTTAAAGCCAAATCGCCGCACTCTGCATCCCCGGCTGGCTCAGCGGAAAGTGAATGAAGTATCGTTTCTTCGGAGAGGACGAAGAGCAAGGATGGTCGCTGAGAAAAGACGTTGGCTGAACCGGCTTGTTGGGGCTGGCATGATGTGCGTGTGTTACGTCTCGAGTGTAGGGCAGACCCTAGCGCCGGCCTGGCGGGGGGTCGTGGAGGATGAGCAGGCGCGAAGATTAGGGGCGGCGCAGGTGCGCCTTGTGGCCGGGGAAGAGCATCCGGTAGCAGTGACGGCCGTGGGTGGCGACTTTCGTTTTCCAACCTTGGTTCCCAATACCTACAAGCTTTCCATCGAAGCCGGCGGACGCGTGTACCGCACCGCAACGGAGGTGAAGATTCCGGCGGTCACGGCAGCCGTGGTCTTGATGCTGAAGAGTGACGGAACGGTGGATCTCAGCGTCGCAGAGGAAAAAGTCGGTACGGGTGGTGGGGAGCAGTTAAGCAGCAAAGCGGTAAGTGAGATCCCGCTCAACAAGCGGGACTTCAGTCAGCTGCTGCTGCTGGCAGCCGGCACCGCAGCAGACCCGAGCGGGGCGGCAAACTTTACCCAGCAGTTTGCGATCAACGGGCAGCGCGGCGTGGAGGCCACGTTCGCCATGGATGGACAGGACATCAGCGATCCGGAGCAGGGTGGTGGCACCTTTACGAACTTCAACGTAGATGCGGTGCTCGAGATCCAGTCGCTCTCAGGCGTTATGCCGGCGGAGGTGGGTCGCGGGTCCTCAGGATTCACGAACATTCTTACGCGGACCGGCGCCGAGGGGCTGCATGGGTCCGTGTTTGAGTTCCTGCGGAACTCGGCGCTGGATGCGCGCAACTATTTTGACTTCAGCTCACCGGCGAATCCGGGGCGGATCCCGCCGTTTCGGCGCAATGAGTTCGGCTTCACGAACGGTGGGCCCATCTATGTGCCGTTCCTGTATAACGGGCTCGGCAAGACTTTCTACTACGGCGAGTACCAGGGATTCCGGCAGGTCCTGGGGACCACACAGGTGTTCAGCGTACCGACGGCGAACCAACGAGCCGGCACCAATACCACGGCGTATGCGGGCGATGTGCTTACGGTACCGGTGAACCCGGGCATCGAAGAGGTGCTGGCACGATATCCTCTGCCAAACTACCCAGCGGGAACATTTGGCGCGAACACCTACGCGACATCCTCGAAGGTGGTCACGAATGCCGACCAGTTTTCGTTCCGCCTTGACTACCAGCGCGGGACGAAGGATCACTTTTTCGCGCGGGTGACGTTCGACAATCTTGATGGACCGACGACCAACCCTGACCAGACAGTGCTGGACCCAAGCTTTGGGGTGCAGTACGCGGACCGGCAGCGCAACGCGGTGATCTCGTGGTCGCATACCGCCTCGCCCAGGCTGGTGCTGGAGAGCACGGTTGGCGGGATTCGCACAACCCCCTCGTTCAATACGCCGAATACGACGGATCCGGCCGTGAAGTTCAACGATTCGCTGTTTGAACCCCTTAATGCGCCAGGTGGGTCGGTCGTAAAGTCCTTCACGAACCTCTTCCAGTTCCGCGAAAATGCGAGCTTTACGACGGCGTCGCATGCGTTCAAAGCGGGCGGCGAGGTGCGGCTCTGGGTGGATTCGAGCTACTTCGGGCAGTCTCCCAATGGAGAATATGATTTCGGCGGTGGCAGGGCGTACTCCCCCGTGGAGATCCGCTCGGCGAGCGGAACGCATGATGTGCACGTTGGAGATCCGCTCCCCGATACATTGTCGGCGTTTCTCACGGGGAGTCCGTTCGCGTATACGCGGGCTGTGGCGCCGTCCTACTTCTCCAACGGCGAGCGGATTGGGCCGGCAGCAGATAGCCGCGAATCCTACGAGTGGTTCGTCCAGGATGCGTGGAAGCTGGGTTCGCGCGTGGTGCTGAACTATGGATTGCGCTTTGAACTGTACACGCCGTTGCGAGAGCGCGGCGATCGTGGGTCGGGATTCTATCCGGACGCAGCTGGGGGGCAGAAGTATCTAGTGAATCCGTCACCGGTGTCAAAGCTGTATGCAAACGACTGGGGACCGCGATTTTCGGTGGACACACGCTTTACGGAGACATTCCGCGGGCATGTGGGTGCGGGACTGATGACAATTCCACAGAACATCTGGCAAACAAATCTGCTGACGGGCGCATTGCCCTTTGTCTTCTATCCGCGCATCACGGCGACGCCCGAGCGGCAGATTCCCTATGGCTTTCAGATCACGCCCGCGCAGATTCCGCAGTCGTACTCGACAACAGGACAGAACATCTTCGCCAACGGACCCAAGGGTGTGGCGCCGAATACGGTGCTGGATGTGAACCGGTTGGAGGCGGATCTCGGCGCCGTGTCGGGGCAGCCGTCCCCGCTCAACGCGCAGGCCATCAGTCGTGACTTTGGGAACGGGATGCTGGCGACGTGGATGCTGGGGCTCGAAAAGTCGATCGGCAGCGTGACGACCTCGGCCAGCTATGTCGGGACGGCAGCATACAAGTTGGCGCGGATCTCGTTCCCAAATGCATACCCTGGGGCAACGTCGCAGTTTGCACCATTCACCACCTTCAACGCGGCGGGAACGCCCGTGGGCGGCTTTGGCACGGAAACCCTGCTGACCGCAAACTCTCATTCGAGTTACAACGCGCTGCAACTCTCAGCGGCAGGACAGACGGGGCATGGCGGTCCAGGCATGCAGGCAAGCTATACGTGGTCAAAGTCGATCGACGACACAAGCACCGTGGCAGGGACCTCGGTCACAAGCACGGTGGGGGCAGTCTCGCAGGCGGCGCCGCAGAATCCATTTGACACACACCCGGAGCGCGGGCCTTCGGCGTTCGATCTGACGCACTCGTTCACCTTGAGTCTGTCGCAGCAACTGCCGTTTGCGCGCGCCGCTTTTCTGAGCGGAATCAATCGCAAGCTCACAGACGGCTGGCAGGTGATCAGCGTTGCGACGATCAGCAGTGGGTTGCCGTTCACCGTGTACTCGGGCATTCAACAAACAGGGTTTGGCTCGGCGAATTCGGACCGGCCCGACCAGATCTCAGAGCCCGTACTTTCAACCGCGCGGCCCCGGCGCGAAGACTACTTCGGCCGCGGCGATGCTAACGCATCATTCTTCTTTATCCCTGTGAACCTGCCTGGCGGTACAGGGCCGAACTCCGGGCGGTTCGGTACGCTGGGGCGCAACACGTTTCGTGGACCGGCGTTCTACAACCTCGATCTTTCCGCGGTGAAGGACACCCCTGTGGGACGGCGCAGGTCGGGCAGCGAACTGGCCGTGGTGCAGTTCCGGGCGGAGTTCTTCAATATCCTCAACATCGTGAACATGGGGCTGCCATCGAACACGATTCTGGGCTCGGGGTTCGGCTTGATCAATCGAACGGCAGGCAGCTCACGGCAGATCCAATTTTCCCTCAAAGTGGTGTACTAGACGCACATGCGTCAAGCGCGCCGTCCGCGCTGAACGCGCTTCAACGTCACTCACGTTCTGGATTGGCGAACGGGACGAACCATGCCCCTTCCACCATCTTTCGAACTTCACTGCTCGTCAGCTTTGGCCGAGGCGGCGTGAGACGGTGTCACTTTGAGAGTAAGCAGCCTCACGCCCTTGATCTTTGCCTCGTCACTCCGCTCGTTTTAAAGGAGTAGTTGGGTACAGTCTCCTATCGGGGTAAGAGGTTTCACGAGATTGGCTGGTGGAATCCCGGGCAACGTGATGCCGAAGTGCTTCTTCACCCACGCGCTGATCTTGTCCCATTCTGCCTCGATCACCGCGTCGATCGGCCGAAAGTAGGTGCCGTTGAAGTAGCGTGGCGAAGTGCCCGGCCCGTCGGGTGAGCCATGTCCAGTGTCGATGGATTCGCGCCAATACTTGGCGTGAGCCGCCCACTCGCACTGGTCCACAATCGCCGGCGCGTCGAACCACACATTCCAGGTCAACACGTTACCCTCCTGCAGCATGTTCCCTGACGCGAGATTCAGAATCTCCAAGACCATCCTGTTGAACTCGTCGACAATCGGATTGTTGAGCTTGCGTATAGCTCCGATCCTGACTGCCACGTTCGCCACGCCCCAAGCTTCGTCATCGTGCTTGGCGAAGTCGGGAATGTCGATCCCGACAGCCTCGCCCGAACGCACCGGAAGGATCGGCATGGTGGAGTCAGCGGCGTTGGACAGCTCGACTTCGATGGCGTGCGCCTTGTCCAGCGGAAATGGGAGGTTCTGGCTCTCCACCAGCAGTTTCAGCAGCCTGTAAACGAAGCTGTCCTTCGCGCTGGGAGCGAACCAGACCTTTCCCGTCACCGTCATGTCGGCGGCTAGCAGTTTGGAGTCGCGCTCATTCTCCGGCACGGACTCATTGATCCAGCCGCGCTGCCCGGTCACCGTCACCTCGATATTGAGGCTGCCCAGCGTGGGCGAATATGACCCCTGCTGCGGGCAGATAATGGACCAGAACCGGCCAGTCTCGTCATAGCCGCCGCGCGAGATGTCCGGTGCGAACATCTGGAAACACCGGGAGTTCGCATCACCTTGAACGGTAAGCCAGGTGAACTCTGGCCAAAGCACGTGGATCTGCCGCCCCAGCTTGTTGAAATTGTCCATGTTGCCCGTCATGGGCAGGGAGGACAGGTTGGGATCGGGGTATGCAAAGGCGGCATTTGAAGTCGAGAACCCACCTTTCCAGCCTGGAGCCGGAGTCCGGTTATTCGGAATAATTCGAACTGATAACATCTGCTTCTCCCCTATGCCGAGTCGCACTTACTGATTGTGATTGGAAGCGTGCGGTTCACTCTACCAACGGAACTAGCGAGGCACAACACAATACCCTGGGGCACAGGCCAGACAGACCCCTGGCATAGAGACCTTTCCGATCGGCTGCAAAAAGAATTGACCGCTAGGCGCTGTTCAGTGACTCCGGAGATTCAGGAGGGTTGGGACAGGTCAGCATCTGTGGACCATTGTTCTTCACGTTGCCGACCGCCGGATTGCAGGCGTCCGCTTTCATCTCCTCGGCCTCATAGGGCCTCAGCAGATCGATTGGTAGTTGCTCAGCCTCGCCGCGCTCGAGCCATCGATCGTAGTCCCTGGCATGGAGAATGACTGGCATCCGGTCATGGACCTTGGAGGTTAGCTCATTCGCGTCCGTCGTGATAATGGCAAAGGTCTGAAGCCACTCACCATTGGCTGGGTCTTTCCAGGCGTCCCAGAGCCCCGCAAACGCGAATGGCTCACCGTTGCTGAGCGTGTACGCAAATGGCTTCTTCGTCTTCGGGTCGATCTTCTGCCATTCGTAGAATCCGTCCGCCGGCACCAGGCAGCGTCGCTTCTCAAAGGGTCGGCGCCACATGGCCCGCTCTGTTACCGTCTCTGCCTTCGCGTTTATCGTGGAGAAACCCTTGAAGTCGGCCGCCGATTTCGCGAAGTATGGAATCAGGCCCCATCGCATCAGCACAATCTCGCGCTCGCCGGTATCTCGATTCATGCGAATCACGGGCTGCATCGATGTCGGCGCGACGTTATAGTCCGGTGGGAGCACAAAGTCGTCCGGTAAAGTGCCCAGGCGGAAAGCCTCAGCGATACGCTGCTTGTCTGACCGTCGGAGATAGCGTCCGCACATGCAGAAACCCTACCATCTCGGGGACGAAGAAACGGTGCGCAGACCTGGACCGTGCGCAGTGAGCGCTGCCACCTGGTCGAGGTCTTCGGTGATCGGTTTCGGAGGAAGCCCCTTTAGCTCTTATCGACCGTTGTCCTGTGGTCCTCGACTAAACTCCGGCGTCATGGCCCCGCACGATCTGACGACCACGACTCGTATTGCTAAGTGCCCCCCTGCTCCCTATGCGCGGTTTTCACGTGGGACAGAAGGCTCGCTGCGACGGAACGCCACGGATTGCCATAGACGTGCTCCATCCGAATCGCAGTTCGGAAAGTCCGGCACGAGGGGACAGCTGGGTGCTTTCCGAGTCGTAAGGCCTCCACGTTCTGACAAACGCTACTTCGCCCACAGCGGTGTCAACGCCGTTTTCGAGAGCATGACGGTAACCTAGGAAAAGATGGCCACCCCGGGCCCAGGTTCACCAGACAAACGTTGCCACTTCGCCGGCCGCCACTGACGCCCTGAACCGCCTTCCCTCTGCCTCCACTCCGAACGACCTGCTCTCCGCACCCGTGTTCGCCACCAGCAGCACATACCTGCCAGCCGGCGTCTTCCACGCCACGTTGCTCAATCCCTCGGCCATCGCCGTCGAGCCAATCCGCACCGAGCCCGCCGGCACAAACTCCGAAGCATGCGCCACCGTATACAACGCAATATTCCGCGTCACCGTATCCCCGTTGATCGTGATCGCCCCCTGGCACACCGGACATCCGCCATCGAGCGTATGCGGCCCAAAGTTCGCATCCGCCGCCAGGTTCCAGAGCAGCACCGTCCGGCTCCAGTTCCGCATCGCCCCAATCACAACCCGCGCCACCGGCCTGGCAACCGGCTCGAGCACCCCATCTACTGTGTGCTCCACCACCATCTGCTCGGTGAAGTAAAGATGCTTCGCCGGAAACGCATCATGCACCTCCGACATCGCAGAGATCTCCCCTCCATACAGGTGGAACCCGGACCCGTCGGCATACTGCGCCGCCTGCGCGTCTCTCAGAATCGTCTCGGGGTAGTCCGGTCGGTCGCAGTTGTGGTCGTACAGCACCACCTTCGTTTTCAGCCCCGTCCCCCGCAGCGCCGGGCCCAGCGCATCGCGCAGAAACGCCTCCTCCTGCGCTGCTTCCAGCACCATGCTCGGCGTATTCTTCGGGTTCAACGGCTCATTTTGTATCGTCAGCGCCGCAATCGGCACCCCCTCTGACGCCATGCCGCGCAGATACTTCACCAGGTACGCCGCATACACCCCGTACAGCTCTGGCTTCAGCGTCCCCCCCTTGACCGCATCATTCGTTTTCATCCAGGCGGGTGCCGTCCACGGCGACGCCAGTATCTCTATCTCCGGCGCAATCTCCCGCACTTCCTTCAACACCGGGATAACGTCCTTCTCATCCTCCGCCAGCGTAAAGTGCGCGAGCATCTTGTCAGCCCCACCCGCCGGCTGATCGTCATACGTGTACACCCGCTCGTTCATGTCGCTGGCGCCGATGCTTACCCGGAGGTAGCTTATGCCCAGCTCCCCCGGTCCGTGTCCGAACAGCTCGCGCAGCAGTACATGCCGCTTCGCCGCCGACATCGCGTGCAGCAGCTGCGCGCTGCCCCCCGTCATCGCAAACCCGAACCCGTCCACGCTCTGAAAGCGCTGTGCCGCGTCCACCACAATCGTCTCCACACCCGCGCCCGTAGCTGAGGCTGTCTTCGCCTCAGACATACCCGCCGCTGTTTCCAGCCGCTCGTGTGACAGCAGCTTCGTGCGGTCCGCGTTTGTCCGCCACACATCCACTCTCGGCCCTGCCTGTCCCGCGGCCGCTCCCACGCTCAGCAGCAACCATCCCGACGCCATCACTCTCCGCAATCTCATTGCACAACCCCTTCCAACACGCAGCCCTGAATCCGCCAGGGAACCAGGAGAGAATAAACCCTTGTCGCACGGTCAAGTCGGTGCGAACCGAGAGGTTGACAGACGTCGCCGAAATTCGCTTGAATCAGGCCCAGTGGAAAGAAAGCACGTCTCAATCAACAACGGCTTATGAGCCCGTCCCCCGTCCGGACCAGGCTCTTTTCAGGAGGAGTTCCACATGAAGTCCCTGCTCAAAACCATCGCCCTTGCGGCGATTTTTTGCTGTGCGGTCGGCCACCTGCACGGTCAGGCCATCAACTCCGGAGACGTCCGCGGCACTGCCACAGACGCGAGTGGAGCTCTGGTACCGGGCGTCACCGTCACCGTCACCAACGTCAACACCGGCGTCGTCAAGAGTCTCCTTACCAATAGTGACGGGCTCTACGACACCTCCTCGATCGTCCCCGGCACCTACAGCATCAAGTTCGAAAAGGAAGGCTTCCAGACCTTTGAGCGCTCGGGCGTGACGATCAACGTCGGCTTTTCGACCGTCAACGCCGTCATGAAGATCGGGTCCGTCTCGCAGGAGGTCGTCGTCTCGACAGATATCCCCCTGCTCACCACCGAGAGCGGCGAGCAGTCCACCACCTTTGAAGCCAGGAGCATGGCCCAGCTGCCCAACGTCGGCGGCGGCACCGGCCCCGACTGGCAGAACTTCGTCATCCTCCTGCCCGGTAGCGCCGGAACCCCGCAGCAGTCCAACGGTGGCTCCAACCCAGGGCAGGTTGCCGCCATCAACGGCAATCTTCCGTACAACAACGTCCTTGCCGACGGCGCCTCGACCACCCTCTCCCACTCCCAGAACTCCGATGTGAACACCTTTGAAACCGTCGGCGAGCTCCAGGTCAATACCTCCGCCTTCTCCGCCCAGTACGGCATCGGCGGCGTCGTCTTTAACCAGATCAGCAAGGGCGGAACCAACCAGTTCCACGGATCCGCCTACGATTACTGGCAGAACAACGCTCTCAACGCTGCCCAGTACGGCTTCAACAGCAAGCCCTCGGTTCCCTTCCTTCGCTATAACGATTTCGGAGGTTCGATCGGCGGCCCCTTGCTGATCCCACACGTCTTCAATGGTCGCGACAAAGCCTTCTTCTACTTCAACTACGACCAGATCGTGAGCCACGGCTCCGCCAGCAACTCCACCCAGACCGTACCGACGGAAACCGTCAAGGCAGGCGACTTCTCCGGCCAGCACCTTATCTATGACCCCACCACCCAGGTCATCGCGCACGACTCGGCCGGAAACCCCTATCCCGTCCGGCGGTCCTTTCTCAGCGAGTACGGCACCAACGCCGTCCCCGTCGCGCTCATCGACAAGGTGTCCAACGCCTTCCAGCAGCTCTACCCGACACCCGACAACCACATCGCTGGCGGCAAGTTTCTCGCCGGACAGCTCAACGGCGCGGGCCTGCTCCAGAACAACTGGTACTCGAGCCTGCCTCAGTCAACGCCGTACCGCCGCTACTTCGGTCGCTTCGACTACAACATCAACGCCCGCAACCGCCTCTCGATGACCGACCAGCAGCGCGATACCCCGGTCATCTACCCCAACTCCGTCAGCGCCTGCCCGGTCGGCTGCCAGAGCGGCGATGTCGACAGCAACAACGCCCAGATCACCCTCGTCACCAACATCACCACCAACACCATCAACGAGGTTCGCCTCGGCTACACCTACCAGGGTAACTTCTACGCCGACCTGACTCTCGGGGGCGGCTATCCAGGCAAGCTGGGCTGGCAGTTCGCCGCGGCCGACAGTCTGCCCGCCGTTCAGTTCGTCGGCTCTTACCCGTACGCCTGGATCAACCCCAGCTCCAATGCCGTCTACAAGGAGCATGTCTTTGATCCCTCGGACGTCGTCACCATGGTCCGCGGCAAGCATGTCCTTCACTTCGGTGGCGAGTTCCTCATATACCAGGACAACTCCACCGCCTGGGGCAACACCAATGCCGGAACCCTCCAGTTCAACGGTTCCTATACCCGCAACTGGACGCTCAATGCCGCAGGCGTCGCCAGCCCCGATACCAGCACAGGTCTTGACTACGCGGACTTCCTGCTCGGAGATGCCAATAACTGGTACGCCAGCGTCTCGCCCGAGTACGGTGCCCGGCTCAAGAGCCCCCAGGTGTTTGTCCAGGATGACTACAAGCTGCGTCCCAACCTGACCATCAACCTCGGCCTCCGCTACCAGATTCGCCGCGGCTGGACCGAAGTCCACGGCAACATGGCCGCCTTCGATCCCACCGTGACCAACCCCGTAGATGGGACGCCGGGTGCCTACTGGTATGGCACCACCAAGGCCAACGGAAGAAACTCCCTGCAGGCGCCCGAGTACAAGACCATCCTTCCCCGCGTCGGCTTCTCCTGGCTCCCCCATCCCACCACCACCATCCGCGGCGGCTTCGGCATGTACGCCTACAATCTCAGCCTCGACACCTACGGCGGCGGTATGGGCGGAGAGGTCAGCTCCTCCGGCGGCATCGCGGACCAGACCAACGGCGTTCTTCCCATCACGCAGTTCTCAGGCACCGGCACCAACTTCCAGACCGGTGCTCCGTTGCCGTACACTGCCGCATCAGCCGACCCCGCCCGCTTCAATGGGCAGGGCGCGACCTACAACCAGTACCACACCCCGACGCCGCAGATCTTCCAGTACAACCTGGCCATGCAGAACGCCCTCGGCTCCAACATGGTGTTTGAGCTTGCCTACGTCGGCAGTCACGGCAAAAATCTCAACTACCCCACCGACCTCAACGCCATTCCTCTCAATCACCTCAGCTCCAACAACACCAAGTACCGTCCGTATCCGCTCTTCCAGGGCATCGCAGGCAGTACCAACGACGGCATCTCCAACTACAACTCTCTCCAGGTCACCCTCCGTCGCCGGCTGGCCCAGGGTCTCAGCTTCGAGTCCAATTACACCTGGTCACACTTCATCGATTCCCAGGACTCTTCCGGTTGGGGGAGCCGCTCCGGAAACCAGAACTACCAGTACGCCAACAACGCCCCGCTCAACTACTCCAACTCCAACTTCGACATCCATAACGCCTTCAAGAATCGCCTGGTCTACCAGCTCCCCTTTGGAAAAGGCCGTCAGTTCATGAACAAGAGCTTCCTTCTCGATGAGATCCTTGGCGGCTGGCAGGCTTCCACCACCAACATCTTCCAGAGCGGCAATCCCTTCAGCGTCACCGTCAGCGGTGGCAACACCTACCAGCAGGCTGGGAGCCAGTTCCCCAACTACACCGGTGCCCCGCTCTACGTCAGCGGCAGAAATCACACCGTCTGGTTCAACCCCGCCGCCTTCTCGCTCGTTGCCCCGGGCTCCTTCGGCAACGTGCGTCGCAACTCGCTCTACGGTCCGGGAGTTGAGGCCGTCAACCTCTCCGTTGGCAAGACCTTCGACCTCCACGAGTCCGTCAAACTCCAGGTCCGTGCCGACGCCGTCAACGCCTTCAATCACGCCAACTTCGGACTCCCCGGTGGCGGTGTCTACGGCCTCACCTCCTTCACCGGTCAACAGCCCGGTCAGGCCTACCGCGTCGACGAGAACACCAACCAGATCACCGGCACCACCAACGGTGGACGCACCATGCAGCTCGCGGCTCACCTCGACTTCTAAACCTGAACCTGATCCTCAACCGAATCGGCGGCCTCGGCCGCCGATTCCTCGTTGAGATCCCATCTCGGGAGCCACCGAGCCGCTGACCGAAGATGCTCAAACTGGCGCAACCCACCCCCGCCGTCACGTATCCTGAAAAGGCTGGATCGATCCGCGGACATTCAGGCCCGTCCGACTCAGGGGATCGAGAGGAGCGAAGTCCACACCTAGATCTCCTGTTTTGAATATTTTGCGCACGGAAGGGGGAGGGGGGAGGGCATCACCCCTCCGGGAAAGCGGCTCGGCTAAACCTCCTTAGGACGCACTATGATGAAGCCTGCAATGCGTTCCCTCCACACCCTCGGCCCGGGTCTCCTTTGCCTCTCGAGCCTGCTTCAACCTCACCTCCACGCTCAGTCCCCCGCCGCCGCCATCCAGCATCTAGAAAAAGCTCACGCATACCTCCAGGCCCGTCAGCCTGACCTCGCCCGTGCCGAGTTCGCCGCCGCCGCCGCCGCCGACCCCGCAAATCTCGACGCCCAGGCCAACCTCGGTGTCCTCCTCTACTTCGCCGGCGACACCCGCGGGGCCGAACCCCACCTCCACGCCGCCCTCGCACTCGACCCGTCGCAGGCCAAGCTCCAGGCGCTGCTTGGTTTTTCCGAGCGCCGTAACGGCGATCTCCCCGCCGCCCGCGCCGACCTCCAGGCCGCACTCCCTCACCTCGGCAACGACAAGGTCCTCAAACAGGCTGGCCTCGAGCTCGTCGAACTCCAGACCGCCGCCAACGACCTCGCCGCGGCCGCCATCACGGTCAACACGCTCAAAGCCTCCCTCCCCACGGACCCCGAGGTCCTCTACGCCGCTTACCGCACCTTCACCGATCTCGCCGGCGAATCCCTCCTCGACCTCTCCCTTGCCCACCCCGCCTCCCCCCAGATGCACCAGGCCATCGCCCACGAGCTCGTCAAAGCCCGCGACAACGCCGCCGCACTCGCGAACCTCCGCCAGGCGCTCGCCGCCGACCCCCACCTCCCCGGCGCCCACTTCGAGCTCGCCGAACTCCTCGCCGCCTCCTCCTCACCCGAGCTCAAAGCCGAGGCCCTCGGCCAGTACCAGGCCGCCCTCACCGACAACCCGCGCGACGACAAGACTCTCACCCGCCTCGGCGATCTCGCCGCTGCTTCCGCCGACCACACCGCCGCCATGGCCCGCTACCGGGAGGCCCTGGCCCTCCAGCCCGACAGCGCCGACGCGGCCATCGGCCTCGCGCATGAGCTCGTCGAAACCAATCAGCCCGAAGCCGCACTCCCCCTGCTCCTCGCCGTCATCAAGTCTGATCCCTCCAACCTCCTTGCCCACTTCCGTCTCTCCGCCCTTTACCGCCGGCTCCACCACCCCGAAGACGCAAAACGCGAGGTCGCCGAGTACGAGCGTCTCAAAACCACCCGCGAGAAGCTCCGCGGCGTCTACGACGCCCTCCGCGCCAACACTCCCCTTCCCGATGAAGCCCACAACTAAGCTTGCCGCACTTTTCTCCATGCTCCCCGGAGCAGTTCTCGCACAGAAGGTACCCCAGCTTGTCGACATCACCTCCTCGACCGGCATCCACTTCAACCACCTCGCCAGCCCTGAGCAGAAGTTCATCGTCGAATCCATGTCCGGCGGCGTTGCCCTTATCGACTTCGACAATGACGGATGGCTCGACATCTACTTCACAAACGCCCCCAGCGTCAGCATGGCTCAGGGCGGCAGTTCGCCAGCCCAGAAGGCCCACAGCGCCCTCTATCGCAACAACCACGACGGCACCTTTACCGACGTTAGCGAGAAAGCCGGCGTAGCTACCCCCTGCTGGGCGATGGGCGCCGCCGTCGGCGATATCGACAACGACGGCTGGCCCGACCTCGCCGTCTCCTGCTTCGGTGGCGTCGTCCTATACCGCAACAACCACGACGGCACCTTCGCCGACGTCACCAGGTCCTCTGGCCTAGGGGTTGACAAGGGGTGGGCCACTGGCCTCGCCTTCGGCGACTACGACGGCGACGGCTACGTCGATCTCTTCGTCCCCCACTACGTCGCGCTCGATCTCGAACACCTCCCCGTCTTTGGTTCGCAGAAGACCTGCACCTACCACCAGGTTGAGGTGCAATGCGGTCCCCGTGGTCTCAAGGGCGCACCAGACACCCTCTACCACAACAATCACGACGGCACCTTTACGGAGGTGAGCCGCTCTGCCGGCGTCAACGATCCTCAGGGCTTCTTCGGATTGCAGGCAGTCTGGTCAGACTTCGACGGTGACGGCAAGCTCGATCTCTTCGTCGCGAACGACGGGGAGCCCAACTTCCTGTACCGCAACGAAGGAGGCGGCCACTTCAAGGAGATCGCCAACGATGCCGGCGTCGCTCTCAGCGAGAATGGTGAGGAGCAGGCCAACATGGGCGTCGCGCTTGGCGATTACACCCGTTCCGGTCGCCAGAGCATCGCCATATCCCACTTCAGTGAGGACTACGCCGTCCTCTACCGCAATGACGGCTTGCTCAACTTCACTGACGTTGCGCACGCAGCCAAGATCGCCTCCCCCACCCTGCCCTACGTCGGCTGGGGCGACGCCTTCCTCGATACAGGCAATCGCGGGCTACTCGATCTCATTCTCGTCAACGGCCACGTCTACCCCCAGGTCGACAACGCCAAACTAGGCACCAGCTATAGGGAGCCCAAACTTCTCTTCTGGAACAACGGCGACGGCACCTTCACCGATGTCAGCAAACAGGCTGGCGCTGCGCTCGCAGTTCCTCAAGTCAGCCGCGGCCTCGCGATCGGCGACCTCTTCAACAGAGGTGCCCTCGACATCGTGGTTGAAAACCTCACCGGACAGCCCATGATCCTCGAGACCAGGCCAGATCCCGCCAACCACTGGGTTGGCTTGCAGCTTGAGGGCACAACCTCGAATCGCCTCGCGCTAAACGCCCGCGCCTTTGTCCGCACCGGCACCATAACCCAGTCCGCCGAGGTCCTCAGCGGCGGCAGCTATCTATCGCAGAGTGACCTCCGCCTCCACTTCGGCCTCGCCGCCGCCACACAGATCGACGAACTCCGCGTTCTCTGGCCAGATGGCAGACAACAAACATTCCCCAATCTCCCCGCGGATCGCTTCTACCACCTCAAAGAAGGCGCCGCCCCCACCATCCAGAAGTGAAGCTGCGGCTCACCTCGGCGAGCGGCAAAGCGCCTCCGCACGCTAAGTTCGAACGACCACTTTGTCTGGAGCTCCAGAAAGCACTACCCTGTAGCTCATGCTCTTGCGTGCACTTCTCGCCGCGCTCTTTCTTCCTGCTCTAGCCGCCGCTCAGTCTGACCTCGGCCCCAGTGTCTTCGTATTCAACCCCAAGCTCCCTTCAGCCCAGATGCAGGCCACGATCGATCGCGTCTACGCTGAGCAGCAGCACAGCGAGTTCGGCCCCGGCCGCTACGCCTTCCTGCTTTTGCCCGGCGAGTACAAGCTCGATATCCCCATCGGCTTCTACACGGAAGTCGCCGGCCTCGGCGCCAGCCCCAACGACACTCACATAACCGGCAACGTCCATGTCGATGCCGCCCTACGAAACAACAACGCCACCACCACCTTCTGGCGCGCCGCTGAAGGCTTCTCCGTCAGCCCGACGGACAATGGCACCCTCCGCTGGGCCACGTCGCAGGCCGTCTCGTTCCGGCGCATGCACGTTCTCGGCAACATGGTCCTGCATCAGGGCGGCTGGGCAAGTGGCGGCTGGCTCTCCGACTCACTCATCGACGGCAATGTTGACTCCGGACCGCAGCAGCAGTGGATCTCCCGCAACGCCGAGTGGAAAAGCTGGACCGGCTCTAACTGGAACATGGTCTTCGTCGGAGTTCCCAACCCACCGGCCGGGGAGTGGCCCAAACCTGCCTATACCAAGATCGCCACTACTCCCGTCATCCGTGAAAAGCCCTTCCTCATCTCGGATGCCCGCGGCAATCTCGCGGTGCGTGTTCCCGTTCTTAGACATGACACTTCCGGTGTGACCTGGCGTGCCGGCAACACTCCTGGACACGACATCCCGCTAAGCCGCTTCTACATCGCGCATCCGGAAAAAGATTCGGCTGCCACTCTCAATGCCGCGCTCGCCGCGGGCAAGCATCTCCTGCTTACACCTGGCACGTATGATCTCGACCAGCCACTCCGCGTGACGCACAAGGACACCGTCGTCCTCGGCCTCGGCTACGCTACCCTCCATGCCATTGCGGGCACCGCCGCTCTCACCCTTGCCGACACCGACGGCATCATCGTCGCCGGCCTTCTCTTCGACGCCGGGGAGATCGAATCACCGGTTCTGCTCCAGGTAGGTGACCGCACTTCATCCACCCGCCACCTCGCTGACCCAATCTCCCTGCACGACATCTTCTTTCGAGTAGGCGGTGCCGCTGTAGGGAAGACCCTCGCCAACCTCACCATCAACTCTAACGACGTCATCGTCGACCACACCTGGATCTGGCGCGCCGACCACGGTGCCGGGGTCAGCTGGACTTCGAACACCAGTGCCAACGGACTAGTCGTCAACGGCAGCGACGTGACGATCTATGGCCTCTTCGTCGAGCACCACCAGAAATATCAGGTGCTTTGGAACGGCGAGCGCGGACGTACCTACTTCTACCAGTCCGAGATCCCCTACGACCCGCCCACCCAGGCGGCCTGGACAGATAGCCAGTCCCACACCGACGGCTACGCTTCCTACAAGGTAGCCGATTCGGTGCAGACGCATCACGCATTCGGCCTCGGCATTTACAGTGTCTTTCGCCACCCCGACGTCATCCTCCGCTCAGCCATTGCCGCTCCCGAACGCCCAACCGTCCAGTTCGAGCACATGGTCACCGTCGCCCTCGACAACCTCGGCCAAGTCACCCATATCATCAACAACACTGGCGCTGCTGCAACGACCCACCAACCCCGTGTCGATCCCCGCCTCACCTTCTATCCGCCGGAGTCTAAATAGAACACCTCTGTGTTGCACAAGCATCCGCGTCGGTAGGAACGTCAGTTCCTGGGCGGACTCCATGCCCTTCGCGTATGTGACGTACGAGCCCCTGCTCTAAGCTGTCGGGTGCCTCGCGAGTAGAAGATTCGTCTGCCCTGCGGAATACGCACTCGAGCCTCTTGTTCAGTTGCTCTATACGTGAGCGACCCCAGATGCAAGCTTAGCGAACGAAGTTCGACGGAGATGCAACTAGTGGCTCGGTAACTGCCGGGGCTGGTAGAGTGCTCTGCAATGCATTCGGACCTGCTATGCTCTGCGCTGAAACGCGGTTGCCGAACCGTTCTGCTCATACCTATGCTGTGCGCGATCTCGCACGGCCTAGGGGGCCAAACGACTGCCCCTGTAACGCCTGAGGTCCCGGCTTGGGCGCTACCCGGCTCCGCAACGCACAAACAGGTGCCGCCGCCGCCTGACTTTCATCGCCCTAGCCGTAACTTCGATACGCCGGTCGGGATTTTTCAAGGGCAGTCCGATGTTGGCGGCGCGTTGGTATCGGGCAGCGCGTCCTACAACGCCAGCACTAGGCAGTACACGATCAACTCCGCGGGTTACAACATCTGGTACCAGCGGGACGAGTTCCGCTTCCTTTGGAAGAAGATGTCTGGGGATTTCTCGATCGCCGCGGACAGCAGCTTCCCCATCCCCAAGACTCCGGAGTACGACCGAAAGATCGTTCTGATTGTGCGCCAGGATCTCGATGACGACTCCAAGGAGATCATGACGGGCGAGCATGCGACCGGCATGGTCCATCTGGCGGAACGAGCCGAGAAGGGCCGCATGATGGAAGACATGCAATACCGTATCGGCGGAACACTGCTCGGTGGCGCCAAGCCGAAGCGCATCGGGCTTGAAAAACACGGCGATGCGTTTGCGCTTTTCATGAGCGTGAAGGGAGAGCCCATGCATCAGTTTGGTCCGGCCATCGACATCCATTTGAACGGCCCCTTCTACGTAGGCATAGGCTTCTGCTCGCATTACCCCGCCACGGTGGACACAGGGGTGCTCACAAACGTCGTGCTTGAGAGCGCTGCAGGCGAGGTTCAATAAGAACCATTGCCGGTTCCAACCCTTGGAGCTTGTTGAATAGCTCTCGTGTCGCTGTGCGTTTGTTCGATCCGGGTTATTTCTGGCTGGATTGGGAGGGATTCGAAGGTTGCTGTGTGGCGGAGCGGTGTTCTGCAACACTCACCTGTGTTTCAGGAGCACTGCAGTTGAGGGACTTGCAGCACTGGTGCGGCAAACAACCGCAGCAGGCGGACCAGGTTCGCGGCGCAGCTGAAGACGAAAGTCCAGTTCACCTTATGCAGACCGCGCAGCTTCACCTGGCGCAACGGACCGGTCCGTTTAAGCAAGCCAAGGTTTTCTCGACGAGCCAGCGACGGATGAGCGAGCGGGCATACCCCGAGTCTGGCGACCAACCTCCGGACCCTGGGTGTGGATATTAAAGCAGCCCAGGAGCTCTTGAGGCACGCTAATTCACGAACGACAATGGACCTCTACCCGCACGCCGTCTCGGCCGAAAAGCGGAGCGCAAGTAAGAGGCAGGTTGAGCTGTTGATCGGGGGTTCGTAAACGGCGGAAATTGTTCCGTACCGTTGCGTACCGTAGACCTAGGTGCTGTCACATTTGGTAAGCCGTAAACCATTGATAATAAGTGGTTTATGGCGGGGACGACGGGGCTCGAACCCGCGACCTCTGCCGTGACAGGGCAGCGCTCTAACCAACTGAGCTACGTCCCCTTCCATGACTCCGGAGACCTGCTGTCCAGAAGCCACCATGCCGTTTCGCCCGAGCTCGAGAGCAGCGCCGCGACGTCCATGTTGATAAGAGTCTATCAGACATCTCCTCACCTTCCATTCCCCTTCGAGGCGTAGAAATCCGGCCCGGAGGAGATCCAGCCGGTCCAGAAACTGCGCACGTAAATACGTGTCACCTCGCCCACCATCATTGCAACCTATATCCAGCTCCCATAGACTGAGGCATGCCCGAGTGGGCGGTTAGCTCAGTTGGTTAGAGCGCCTGCCTTACAAGCAGGATGTCGGGGGTTCGAGTCCCTCACTGCCCACCACCTCACTCGCGCGTGCCTCGCCTTCACCTCCACTCATGCCCGCCCGGCTCATCATCAACGCGGATGACTTCGGCCTCACTCCGGGCGTCAACAGCACCGTCGAAAGTCTGCACCGCGCCGGCGTCCTCACCTCCGCAACCCTCATGGCTTCAGGCGCCGCCTTCAACGACGCCGTCGAGATCGCCCATCGCAACCCCTCCCTGGGCGTCGGCTGCCACATCGTCCTCACCGATGGCACGCCCGTCTCACCGCCCGCATCGATTCCTTCGCTCCTCGGCCCCGATGGCCGCAGCTTCCGCAGCTCCCTCCTCTCCTTTGTTACCGCCGTAGTTCGCCGGCAACTTGGCCCAGCCGACATCCTCACCGAGGCCCTCGCACAGATCCGCAAGCTTCAAGCAGCAGGCATACGCGTCACTCACGTCGACACGCACAAGCATTCCCACCTCTTCCCTGCCGTAAGCCGGCCCCTGCTCGAGGCTGCTCGCCAAACCGGCGTCCAAGCGATACGTAACCCCTTCGAGCAGCCCTGGAGCCTCGCACTCGGCCATGGTTCCACCCTCCGTCGCGCACAGGTCCGTCTCCTCCGGAGCTTTGAGCGCCGCTTCAACGACAATCTCCGCGAACATTCGATCCAGACCACCGACGGCACGCTCGGCATCTCCGCCACCGGGCACCTCAACGCCACCACCCTCCGCCAGCTGCTCACGCACCTCCCCACCACCGGCACATGGGAGCTCGTCTGCCACCCTGGTCGCAACGACACCAGCCTCGATCACATCACCACGCGCCTCCGAGCCCACCGCGAGGTCGAGCGCGATGCCCTCCTCCTTATCCTCCCCCAAGCACTTTCGCAACCCGGCGCCCCTTCGCTCATCCACTACGGAGAGCTCACGGAGGCCGGCTTTCCTAAATCCACCGTCCACATCCCGTAGTCCCGAGCACGAAAGGCTCACGCAAATGAAGATCGGCATCACGTGCTATCCCACCTACGGGGGCTCAGGCGTTGTCGCCACCGAGCTCGGCATCGAGCTCGCCGACCGAGGTCACGAGATTCACTTCATCACGTACTCGCAGCCCTTTCGCCTCACCGGACGCGAAGCCAACATCCACTTTCACGAAGTCGCCGTCTCGAACTACCCGCTCTTCGAGCACCCTCCCTACGACCTCGCCCTCGCCACACGCATGGCGGAGGTCGCAGAGTTCTACGCCCTCGATCTTCTCCACGTCCACTACGCCATACCCCATTCGGTCAGCGCCTACCTTGCCCGCCAGATGGTTCAAAGCCATTCGCTCGCGTCACGCGGCCGCTATCTCCCCTTCATCACCACGCTTCACGGCACCGACATCACCCTCGTCGGCCTCGACCGCTCCTACCTCCCCATCACTCGCTTCGGCATCGAGGAGTCCGATGGCGTTACCGCCATCTCCTCCTATCTTCGCGACCGCACCCGCGAAGCCTTCAACATCACTTCAGAGATCGAGGTCATCCGTAACTTCGTCAACTGCGATGTCTACGTCCGCAAGCCCGAGCTCGTCGCCTCCATGCGACCACGCTTCGCCAGACCCGAGGAGCGCCTCCTCGTCCACCTCTCCAACTTCCGCCCCGTCAAGCGCGTCATCGATGTCGTCGAGGTCTTCGCTCGCGTGGCCCGATCCATGCCCGCCCGCCTGATGCTTATAGGCGACGGTCCCGATCGTTCCACCGCCGAGTACCTCGCCGCCCGGCACGGCGTGCAGGATCGCGTCCACTTCCTAGGCAAGCAGGACAACGTCAACGAGCTCCTTCCGCTCGCCGATCTCATGCTCATGCCCAGCGAGATGGAGTCCTTCGGCCTCGCCGCCCTCGAAGCCATGGCCTGCAGCGTCCCAACCATCGCCACCCGCGTTGGCGGCGTCCCGGAACTGGTCGAGCACGATCGCAACGGGCTTCTCTTCGGTGTCGGCGATATCGAAGGCATGAGCGCAGCCGCGATCAAGCTCCTAAACGATCAGCCTCGCCTCACCGCAATGGCCGTCGCCGCGCGAAAGACCGCCCAGGATCACTTCTGCGCCTCACGCATCATCCCGCTCTACGAGCAGTACTACGAGCGTGTCGCCGCCCGCACCGCGTCCACACCTGCATAGCCGCCCGCCTCCGCACCCGGAAAGCTTGACCACACCTCAGCCCCCGTCTCCAGGATCGGCATCAGCAGCTTGACCTGCGTTCCGCGCCCCGGCCGGCTGTTGATCTCCACCGCCGCCAGCTCCCCATACAGTACCTTCATCCGCTCCCGGACATTACGCATGCCGATCCCCGTGCCCGGACGCACCAGCCCACTCACCGGCGAGGCCGCATCCCGCTCCGGAGCCATGCCAACCCCGTCATCCTCCACCTCCAGCATCAGCATCCCCTCCGCGGTCACCCGGCTCCGCAACGTCACCGTACCTCCGCTGATCCGCGGCTCCAACCCATGCTTGATGCTGTTCTCGATCAAGGGCTGCAGCAGCATGCTCGGCACCACGATATCCAGTGTCTCCTCGGAGATCTCCTTCACCACGCGCAGCTTCTCTCCAAATCGCACCACCTCGATAGCCAGGTAGTTGTCCGTAAACTCGAGCTCATCGCGAAACGGCACAAACGCCTCGCGATCCTTCAGCAGCGCCCGCAGGATGCTCGCCAGTTTGCCGATCATCTCCCGCGCCAGGTCCGGCTTCGAGCGGATCAGGGAGGTGATCGAGTTCAGGGTGTTAAAGAGAAAGTGCGGATTGATCTGTCGCTGCAGCGCGTCCAGCTTCGCCTCCAGCAGCAGCCTTCCCTGTTCCTCCAGCTTTCGCTCGATCCGGATCGCGTTCCAGATCTTCAGCGGAATGCCCACCACTACCGGCGCACACGCGCAGATCGCCAGTTCAACCAGCCATGAGCTCGAATGGAGCTCAAACAGCCGGCGCGGATACAGGCTCGACATAAAGCTCGTACAAAACTGCAGGGCAGTAATCATCAGCAGCAGCAGGATCTGCCGGTCCAGGTGCGGCCGCCGGAGATTACGCGTCACCCAACGGTAAATACTCAGATCAATCAGCGGCGAAAAGGACCAAACATCCTCAAGATCCGCAAAGCGCCCAAACGTGCTCGCCATCCCCGCCACCAGCAAGTTCGCAGGCAAAGCCCAGAACTCGTGATGCAGCAGCGCAGGTACCGCCAGGATCGCTCCCCCCGCCATCGCGGCCAGTGGTCCCATCAAAATTCCCAGCAGGATCGTCGTCTCAAACGAAAGGTCCGCTGCCAGGAAGTTCGGCACGGAGACGCGGATCCACACCCCAAGCGTCATCGGTATCGTGATCATCGCCAGCAGGCCTACCGTCTCGCCCGGCGTACGATCCGTCTTCAGGAGCAGATCTTTGAACGTCTTCGATCGCGCGAGCGAGCTCGAAAACGCCGCCGCCACGCCCAGCTCCACCAGCAGCGTTATCAGGATCAGCTTCGGATCAGGCTGCGTCACACCCCAAGTCTACGCCGGACCACCTCGCCCTGATGTCCCTTATCCACCCGCGTCATCCTGAGCGGAGAATCTCAGTCTTGCACTCGCGTGGCGATTCATCTGCAGCGATCCGCGCACCGTTCCGCCCACCCGCGAATCATATAATCCAGCCATATGCCCTTTACCAGCGTCAACAAGGTCGCGGACGCCGACTTCCCTACCATCTGGGGCCACTTCCGTATCCTCGGCTTCGAGGGCGTCCAGCAAGGCCGTGAAGGCGAGCCGGACCACCCCGAACCCTGCAATTCCTCCATCCCTGCACCCACTCGCCGCGTCGAGTCGGCCGTCGCTCTCGTCATGGGCGACATCCACGCCGCTCCCCCCATCGTCCGCATCCACTCGCAGTGCATGACCGGAGACGTATTCCACTCGCTCCGCTGCGACTGCCGCCAGCAGCTCGAGCTCGCCCTGGCCACCATCGCTGAAGCCGGCGCCGGCATCCTTCTTTACGAGCAACAGGAAGGCCGCGGAATCGGCCTCATGGCCAAGCTCCGCGCCTACGAGCTTCAGGACCACGGCCGCGACACCATCGAAGCGAACCTCGAACTCGGCTACAAGGCCGACTGCCGCGTCTTCGAGCTGCCCGCTCAAATTCTCAAGCAGCTCAAGGTTCCCGCCGTCCGCCTCATCACCAACAACCCCGAAAAAGTCGACGCACTCGTCGAGGCCGGTATCGAGGTCGTCGAGCGCATCTCAGCCGTGGTCCCCGAGTCGACGCACAATGCGCACTACCTCGAGACCAAGCGCGAGAAAATGGGGCACCTCGTCACCTAGCCGACGGTCACCGAAACCCTCGGCATAATCGCCTCGTACGCCGAGTACACCCCGTCAAACACCGAGTCCCACGAGCAGCCCAGCGCATACTGTCTCGCCGCCTCACCCATCTCGATCATTCGCTGCGGATCGGCCGTCAGCGACCGAATTGCCTCGGCGAACAGGGCCGCCTCACCCGCCGAACCCGCCTCATGCTCCGACGGCACCACAACACCAGTCACCCCGTCCCGAACAATGTGCTTCGGCCCGCCATGCGCCGTAACCACAGCCGGTACGCCCGATCCCAGCGCCTCCAGAACCACGTTCCCAAATGTGTCCGTGTGCGAAGGAAACACCAGCACGTCCATCTCTGCATACGCCCGGGCCAGCTCCTGCCCGCGTAACACGCCCGCAAAGGTCGCATCTCGCAGATGCTCCCGCAGGTAAGGCTCCTCCGCTCCCTGCCCCACAACCAGGAACCGTGCGTTGTCCACACCCATCCGCTCCAGCGCCTCTGCCATGTCCGGCAGCACGCCCACATTCTTCTCGAGCGACAGCCGCCCCACATACCCGATCACCAGCTCGCCATCGCCGCGACGCCTCGTCCGCAAAGCCGGTGAGAACTGCCGTGTGTCGATCCCGCGGTGCATCAATCGGCAGGGCAGTCCCAGGCTGGACGTCAGAAACTCGCACAACTCGGCGTTCGGCGCAAAGATCACCTTAGCCTGCCGATAGAACCGCAGCAGCGCCTTCAGGCTGAGATTCTCAATCGCCTGATCCGCAGCCCGCCGTTGACCAAACGGAATGAACCGCGTGATCCGTCCAAGCCGCTGCGGCACATACTCATGGAGATTCGTCTGCCAAGCCGAGGCGAGTGGTACGCCCATCTTGTGCGCGAAGTACGCCCCCAGCATCCCCAGCTCGCTCGGCCCCGTAATGTGAATTACATCCGGCCGAAACTGCTCGAGCGCCTCCCTCACCGCCCCCGCGTGCCTCGGAAACAGTAGGTCGAAATCAAGGTCGCGCTCCATCTGGATAGCCACCCGGCTTCGCCCCAGCTCCAGCGACTCCACCTCACCGTTCCGCTCCCGGACCACGCCCTTCCCCTTGCCCGCCCGCACACAGAGAAACGGCAGATGATTCCGCTGCGCATACGCCACGAAGTTTCGGCTGGTGTGCGCCACACCGTTCACCTCGTGAAACGAATCCGGAAAAAACGCTACCCGTGGAGCCTCGACCATATCTCGATCCTCAATCTTTTCTCCTCCTAACCTTAGGTCGTCGGCCCGCGCCTCGGCATCCCCCGTACGAGGTACATCCTCTTGTCCCCCCGCCTCTGATCCCATCAACCCTCCCGCAGCCCCACAACCACCTTCGCCGTCGTTATCGCCTGCCCAATGTGCCGCTGCGTATGCTCCGCGCAGTGTACAAGCAGGCCGCCAACTGTCGTCGGCAGCATCTTACGCCCAACCCCACGTGCTTCCTCGAAAGTCCTCGGTTCCATCGCCATCACCCGCCGCCCCGCATCGTCCAGCCCCGCTCGAAACTCCTCCAGCACCTCCGCCGAAGTCCCCGTCCCTGACATCTCCGCAGCCAGCTCGCCCATCTGCTCCTCCGACAACCCCCGTCCCTCCGCATACGTCAGCAGCCGGTCAAGCGACCTCGCCACGTGCCGTAGATGAAATGCCACCGACGCCACTCCGAATGGCCGCGCATGTACCTCGTCATCGCTGAGATCGCGACACCACCGCTCCCCATCCTCCCTCGCCAGCTCCAGCGCATGCAGTACCTGCCGCCGCACCGCATCCACCTCCCGCAGGGTTCCTCGCAGCCAGGGCTCCGGCAATCGCTCCTCGGTCATCACAATCCCTTCCCCGCCCGAAACTCCCGCACCACATCACCCGGATTCCGATGCTGCCCATCGACCGCTTCGTTCATCGCCCTCATCTCCTCTGCCGAGACCTTCCCCGCCAAGCGCTCCATCGCGGCCTGTATCTCAGGATGCGCCCGGATCGCATCCTCGCGCACCAGCGGCACCGCCTCATACGGTGGAAAATAGTGGCGGTCATCCGCCAGCACCGCAAACCCCATCGCCCGAATCGGCCCATCTGTCGAATTTCCGGCCACCAGGTCCACCTGCCGCGCCGCAAGCGATCGGTACAGCAGCCCCAGGTCCATCACCCGCGGAGCCCCCGCAAACCTAAGTCCGTACGCCGCCTCCAACCCCCTCAGACCGTCGGGCCTCTCCTGGAACTCATAGCCCACCCCCAGCCGCCACTCCGGCGCATACCTCGCCGCCTCGCTCAACGTCCGCACTTTCAGCCGCCGGGCATCCTCGCCCCGCATCACCATCGCAAACGTATTTTCAAAGCCCAGCGGCGGCTCCACCCTCACCTCATACCTCTGCGCATACAGCTCCCGCACCGTCGCCAGCACCCGCTCCCGATCCCGATCCACAGGTTGCTTCAGAACCGCCGTCAGTGCCGTCCCCGTGTACTCCACATACGCGTCGATCCGCCCACCAATCAGGGCTTGGTGACAGATATAACTTCCCGCCAGGTAGAACCGCCGCTCCACCCGCCGGTGCCCCACCGCCTCGATCTCCTGAGCCAGCAGTTCCCCCGCAATTACCTGCTCCGTGAAGTTCTTCGCCCCCACCGTCACCCGCGAAGAACGGGGCGGCGCACACGCACCCAGCATCAGACACCCCGCACACAGCAGCAGAGCCGATACCCAGCTCCCCCGCCGGGCAGCTAGGCTTGGTGCTCCATCCTTCGCACTCTTCTCGTGAAGGGTGGGCTCCGTGTCAGTACTAGGTCTCACCGCTCCCGCACCGCAAGTCGCTTCTCGAGCAAGCCCAGCCCCGCATCCGCCCCCAATGCGAGCAACGCCGCCGGAATCGCCCCGGCCAGCACCAGCCCATTGTCGACCGAAGCCACCCCCCGAAAGATCAGCTCACCCAAACCACCCGCCCCGATCGCCGCCGCAATCGTCGCCACTCCCACACACGTTACCGTCGCGGTCCGCAGCCCCGCCAGGATCACGCTCGCCGCCAGCGGCAGCTCCACCTTCCACAGCCGCTGCATCCCCGTCATCCCCAGAGCATTCGCCACATCCTCGAGCGCCGGGTCCACACTCCCAATCCCCGCATACGTATTGCGCAGAATCGGCAGCAGCGCGTACCCCGTCAGCGCCAGGATCGCCAGCCGCGCCGCATTCTCCCCCAGCCACGGCACCGGCAGCAGCAACCCGAACAGCGCCAGGCTCGGCACCGTCTGCACCACGTTTGCAAACGCAATCACCGGCTTCGCCAGCCCCTTGCGCCGCGTCAGCAGCACCCCCAGCGGCAGCGCGATCCCCGCCGCCAGCACCATCGCAAACACTGTCAGCCAAAGATGCTCAAAAGTCAGCCGCGCAATCTCCCACCCATGCCCGCGAACGAACTCCATCAACCCATTCATCGCGTCCCCTCAGAATGGAGAGGATCCGTCCGTTGCACCGCGCGCACAAACTCCCGCACCGCACCCTGCTCGCTCCCCATCACCTCGCCCGCGGGAAGATCCGCCACCACCGCGCCATCCTGCAGAAACACAAGCCTCGTTGCCACAAACAGTGCCTCCGGCAGATCATGCGTCACCATCAGCACCGTCTTCCGCACACGCGCCAGCAGATCCCGCAACATCGTCTGCATCTCCGCCCGCGTAATCGGATCCAGCGCCCCAAACGGCTCATCCATCAGCAGCACCGCCGGATCCGTCGCAAGCGCCCGCGCCAGTCCCACCCTCTGTCTCTGTCCGCCCGAAAGCTGCCAGGGATACCTCTCCCGAAATTGCCCTGCCTCCAGCCCCACCAGTCCGAGCAGCTCGTCGACCCGCGACCTTCGCTCCTCCCGCGACTGTCCCGCCAGCTCCAGCGCCAGCCCCACATTTCGCTCCACCGTCATATGCGGAAACAGCCCCGTCTCCTGGATCACGTACCCGATACCCCGCCGCAGCCCCACGAGGTCGCCCTCCCCACTCCGCCGCCCCGCGACCCGCACCTCACCCGAGCTCGGCGTAACCAGCGCATTCACGGTCCGCAGCAGCGTCGTCTTTCCCGATCCGCTCCGACCCAGCAGCGCCGTCGTCGTCCCCGCGCCCAGTTCGAGCGACACCCCACGGAGCAGCTCACGCCCATCCGGCAGTCGGAATCGCACGTCCGAAAACACGACCCCCGCCTCAGCCATTCCGCTCACCGCCGCTCAAGAATCATCATCCTTCGCCGCAGGCGGAGAGTCTGCCCTGAGCCCGCCGAAGGGATCTGTTTTCCCCCGACTAGCCCTGGCCCGGAAGCGACGTCCTACTCCCCCTCGGGCTGCATCTCGACCGGCGTCGACGCCGCACTTGCCTCGCTCGCGGGCTCCGTCCCCGGCGCACCCTTCACCCGCACTACCGTGATCTTGTCGAAACCTTCCTTGAACGTCGGTGGCTTCAGCCTCTCCGCCATCTTTTGCATCACCTCGTCGGTCACCACCCGGTCCCGCTTCGAGTTCCGCTCCATGCACACCGACAGCGGCACATCAAAGAACACCGCCTGCACCTCGTACCCAAAGCTCTTCGCCATCTTGATCCACTGCCGCCGCTCGTGCGGGCTCAGGTTCGTCGCATCCACGTAGTTCCACGGCATCTTCGCGATCAGCCGCGCGCGCAGGAGGCTTCGCAGCGTAGAAAACACCAGCCCCTGATATCGCTGGTCTGTAATGTCGTCAAACAGCAACGTCCGCAGGAGATCGCTGGACAGCGGCTGCACCCCGCGCCGCTTGTACCACGTCGTCTTGCCTGAGCCCGGCAGACCAATCGCCAGCACCACATATCCCTTCGGCGACTTGATCGCCGTGTTCTCCGCCGGCGGAGTGCCCAGGTACTCGGGCTGCGTCTCCACCTCCACCTTCTTCTCCGTTGCCGCTTGTGCCGGCTCCGCACGGGGGGCCGCAGCTCTCGGAGCAGGCGCCTCGGGCACGCGCCCCTCCCGCTCCCCGGCATTCAGCGTCTGGGGCGCAGCACTGTTCGCCTGCGAAGAGGCACTGCCCGCCAGCGGCGTCTCACTCACCGGCGTCGCCTCAGACTCCGCCGCCCGCTTCGGCAGCGGATCAGGGTACGAGGGTCGCAGCGGCGCCGGCTGATTGGCAGGGATCTCCTGCCCGATCTTGCCGGTGGACTCTGAATCGTTTGGTCCACGTCTGGAGCGTCTTCTCATCTTGTCGCTGATCCATTCGCGCAGGTCGCGCATCCCTCACTTGTAACACCGCCTCATACCGCCCGCAAAACACCGGACCACAACCCGCCAACATCCCTGGACCCCCCGTCGAACCCACCGCTCCCGTCCTCAGACCGTTACAATCAGATACGAACGTCAAGAAGCATCGATAGGAGCAATCGCTAGCTATGGCAGTTAAGGTAGGCATCAACGGCTTCGGCCGCATCGGTCGCAACGTCTTCCGTACCGCAATCGGAAATCCCGATATCGAGTTCGTCGCCGTCAACGACCTCACCACGCCCGCGACCCTCGCGCACCTCCTCAAGTACGACTCCATCCTTGGAAACCTCAAGCAGGAGATCTCCGCCGACGCCGACTCCATCACCGTCGACGGCAAAAAGATCAAGGTCTTCGCTCAGCGCGACCCCGCTCAGCTCGACTGGGCCTCCGTCGGCGCAGAGATCGTCGTCGAATCCACCGGCTTCTTCACCGATGCCACCAAGGCCAAGGCCCACCTCGGCACCACCGTAAAGAAGGTCATCATCTCCGCCCCCGCCACCAACGAGGACCTCACCGTCGTCCTCGGCGTCAACGAAAACAAATACGACCCCGCGAAGCACAACATCATCTCCAACGCGAGCTGCACCACTAACTGCCTCGCCCCCGTCGTAAAAGTCATTCACGAAACCTTCGGCATCCAGTCCGGCATCATGACCACGATCCACTCCTACACCAACGATCAGGTCATCCTCGATACCCCACACAAGGACCTCCGCCGCGCCCGCGCCGCAGCCCTCTCCATGATCCCGAGCTCCACCGGCGCCGCCAAGGCCCTCAAGCTCGTCATCCCTGAGATGGACGGCAAGCTCGACGGCTTCGCCATCCGCGTCCCCACACCCAACGTCTCCGTCGTCGACCTCACCTTTGTCGCCGAAAAGCCCATCTCCGTCGCCAGCATCAACGACGCCCTCAAGTCCGCCGCCGACGGCCCCCTCAAGGCCTACCTCGGCTTCACCGACGAAGAGCTCGTCTCGTCCGACTTCAAGGGCAACCCCCTGTCGTCGATCGTCGACTCCAAGCTCACCAAGGTCGTCGGCCAGACCGGCAAGGTCATCAGCTGGTACGACAACGAATGGGGCTACTCCAACCGCGTCAAGGACCTCATCGGCTTCCTCGTTCAGAAGGGCCTCTAGTCCGCGGCGTCACCGTCCCACCCGCTCCATCACCTCAGCTCCCCATCGGGGAGCTGATCGTGCTTTGGGAGAGCCACCAGGTCGCACCCGGCCTGCATCGCCCGGCCCACCACCGAACCCCGGTGTCAGTCGATGAAATAGCCGATCTCCTCAAGCACCTCATCCTTAAGGTTCAGCGCCCGGATCCGCCCCAGCGTCGAGATCTCGAGGTCCGAGCGAAACGCGTCCAGCACGTATCCACTCAGGTCCGTCTTCTTCTTCAACAGCTGCATCAGGGCTTCGCTGTCAGTCTGGAACTCAAAGCTGCCGACAACATTGTTGGCCGGCTTGATCGTCACCGAAAGCGATACGTTGTTGGTGCGTGAAAGGGACATCGGAAGGGGAGCTTTGGCCTCAAGACTGATCCGCATAAACCGGATAGTGACAGGCCGAAATAGCGCACGCATATGCCCCAATTAGGGAATGCTCATCCATTCCAGTCGTAGACCCCCATCCCCCACGGCCCCAGTCTTTCCCGAGACCGAACTCAATCCTCTGTACCGTTACGTCCAGTAGAGGATCCGCGCCCCCGGCAGCAGCTCCCCGATCGTCTCCTCGAAGAACCTCCGCATCTCGTTCATCGAGTCCTTCGGATACACGTACTTGAACCCGCCAAACTTCGTCCGCTTCTCCGTCCGTCCCTCCTCGCGCAGATCCAGCGTTGTCTTCGGATACCACCCCACCAGCACCTCCTTTGAGCTCGGCGTAAACCGGTGCGTAATCAGCTCCGCCGTCAGGTCCACCCGCTCCACTCCCTGCAGTTCCTCAGCCACCGCCGCAAACAAAGCCCGGTACTCCTCCTTCCAGTTCTCGACCGGCATAATCGGCGCCACCGTCAGCCCCACCGGATACCCTGCCCGAGCCATCGCCCCGAGCGCCCGCAGCCGCTGCCCAACACTCGCCGTCCCACCCTCAAAATCCCGCGACACACTCGCCGCGTTGACCGAAAACCGCACCCGCGTCCGCCCCCTGTGCTCGAGCCCCAGCAGCTCATCGACCGCATCGAACTTTGTCGTCCAACGAAGCTGCACGTCCGCATCCCAATGCCCAAAGAACCGGATACACTCCGCCAGCGCCCCCGTCAGGTGCTCGATCCCCAGCGGATCCGTGTAGCACGACGCCTCAAACGTCGTCCCCTCATGCGCCCGTGCCTTGGATTTCGACGTCACTCGGCCCTCCCCCGCATACGGCCGCAAACCTTCCAGGATCTCCGGCAAATTCGCATACGCCCGCGTCACCGGCGGCCCGCTCAGCGACCCCGCCAGGTAGCAGTACTGGCAGTGCGCCGGACACCCCTGCGCAATATGGAACTGCCAGTCCGCCGACGGTGGAATCGGCTGCAATCTCCGTTGCCCCGGCGGCGACACCACGATGGCAAACGTCGTCTTCGCTAACGCATAGCTCTCCCGCTCCGAACCACCCTCAGCCGTCAACCCCGTCAGCCGATTGCTCCGCAAACGGATCACCTCCGCTCCCATCCCCTCCGCCCGCTCGAGCATCGCCCGCCCATGCGGCAGCGCATAGGCATCCGGTGTGATCATCACCCGCCTCGGCCGCCACAGCCGGCCAGTCCCCACCCTCGGACCTCCGCCCTCCGCAGCCGGCCGGACTTCTCGCGCCGTCTCTTCCGCGATCGCCACTACTCATCTCCTGCTAATCCGATGCCGCACCCAACTCGCCCGCTCCCCGTCCCACCACGGCATCAAAACCGCACCCACCTGCGCACCGGGACATCCAAATCACATGCCCACCCGCACCAACATCCCCGGCACCAGCCCCTACGAGCCCATCATCGGCTTCTCTCGCGCCGTCCGCATTGGCTCCGTCGTCCACGTCTCCGGAACCGGCCCCGTCGGCGCCGATGACGCCGACCCCGCCACCCAGACCGAGCAGGTCCTCACCATCATCGCCGCGGCTCTCAAGGAAGCAGGCTCCTCCATCGAGCACGTCACCCGCACCCGCGTTTACCTCACCCGCACCGAAGACTGGGAAGAGGTCGGCCGCATTCACGGCAAGTTCTTCTCCATCACCCGTCCCGCAGCCACCATGGTCGTCGTCGCCGCCCTCCTCAACCCCACCTGGCGCGTCGAGATCGAGGCCGAAGCCCACATCCCCGACTAACCCATCCCGCGGCCACCTGGCTCACCCTTCTCCTAGTTGTCATCCTTCGCCGAAGCTGGAGGATCTGCTTCTCCTGCGCCGCCCCTCGCCGCGAAGCGGGCCGATCCCGGCCCCCCACCCACCGCTGCTATTCTCAAACTCGTGGCCGACCTCAACTTCTCCCAGCCCGAACGCCGCAACTTCCTCCTCCCCGTCGTCATCGCCCTCGCTGTCCTCGCCGCTGTCATCTTCGCTGTCATCCACTTCACCCCGCACACCACTGCCGACGTCGCCGTCACTCGCACCGCCGTCTATCCCTCTCATATCGTCTTCAAATCCAACTCCATCGTCCTCAATAGCGACCAGACCCAGGACGACCTCTACATCCTCGTCACCCTCCGCATCACCGACCACCTCCGCCTCCCCCTCTTCCTCAAAGACTTCAACGCCTCCCTCATCCCCTCCGCCGAGACCGGCGGCCTCCCACTTACCGACAGCGCCGTCGAGAAGCCCGATCTCGCCAATCTACTCACCACCTTTCCCGTGCTCAAAAAACTCGCCGACGCCCAGGGCGTCCCACCCCTCTATCGCGAAACCCGCATCGACCCCGGCCAAACCGTCGAAGGCTACATTCTGCTCCACTTCCCCGGCGCGCAGGCCGTATGGGATCAGCGCCAGGACGCCACCGTCTCGATCGACCTCTACCACCAGCCCTCGCTCGTCGTCGGAATCCCTAAAACGCCGCCCCAGCCCTGACGTCCCCCGCGAGCAAGCGCGCATCTGACAACTCGCCCATGACCCGCCGCCGCTTCATCGCCGACACCTGGACGACCTCCACTGCCACCCTCACCGGCGATCAGGCCGCCCACCTCAGCCGCGTCCTCCGCGCCGAGCCCGGCCAGGTCTATGACGTCGTCGCCAACGGCTTCCTCCACCGCGCCTCGGTCACCTCCGTCACTCCTGAGGCCGTCCACTTCACCCTCCACGAAGAGCTCGAGTCCGACACCGCCCTCCCCCTCCATCTCCTCATCGCCGTCTTCAAGTTCGACCATCTCGAGTGGGGCATCGAAAAAGCCACCGAACTCGGCATCGCCCGCATCACCCCCATCCTCGCCCGCCGCACCGAAAAACACCTCGCCCAAGCCTCCGCCAAACGTGTCGACCGCTGGCGCCGCATCGCCCTCGAAGCCTCCAAGCAGTCCCGCCGCACCTCCATCCCCGAGATCGCCGACCCCACTTCCCTCAAGCAAGCCCTCCTCACCAGCGACCGAACGCCCCACCCGCATCCTCCTCAGCGAGATCGAACAATCCACCCCCCCGTCGATGCACTCTCTCCTCCGTCCGCCGGGACTCACCAGCACAGCCCACACCCAGGGCCGCATTCGTCGCCGAGCAGCTGCAGGACAGTCCGAACTCAACCCCAACCCCCGAGATCACCCACGCCCTCGCCATCGGCCCCGAAGGCGGTTGGACCCCCGAAGAGCTCCAGCTCTTCACCGATCACGCCTGGCAGCCCGTCACCCTCGGCCCCCGCATCCTCCGCGCCGAAACCGCCGCAATAGCCGCTATCGCCATCGCGGGCGCCCACCTCGCCTGAAGCCGCCACACCCCTGCTCTTGTTTTTGCCGTTGCCCTTCCTTTGCTTGTCATCCTTCGCCGAAGGCGGAGGATCCGCTTCTCACTACCCACGGTTCGCTCCCACAAACAAAAAGGGCCCAGGCAAAAAGCCCAGGCCCTCCCGTCCCACGACACCTCTTAGTTAAACATCTCCTTCACCTTCTCAAACAAGCCCCGCGAGTGCGGCGCATTCTCCACCGTCATCGTCTCCGCCAGCTGCCGCATCAGCTCCTTCTGCTGCTTCGTCATCTTGTTCGGCGTCTGCACCCGTACCTCCACAATCAAGTCGCCCTTGCCGCGCTCATTCAGGTGCGGCACGCCCTTGCCGCGCAGCCGGAACTCCTTCCCGCTCTGCGTTCCCTCCGGCACCTTGATCGTCTCCGCTCCTTCCAGCGTCTGGATCTCAAGCTCCGTCCCCAGCGCCGCCTGCGGAAAGCTCACCGGCATCACGCAGTGCAGATCGTCGCCATCCCGCTCAAAGAACTTGTGCGCCTTCACATTCAGCACCACGTACAGGTCGCCCGCCGGTCCGCCAAACTTCCCGCCTCGCCCTCGCCGCCGATATCGGATCCGCGTATCCTGCTCCACGCCCGCCGGCACCTTGACGTTGATCTTGTGCTCGCGCCTGCACCCGCGTCTCCCCGTGGCACACCTTGCACGGATCCACGATCAGCGTGCCCGTCCCCTGGCAGACGGAGCACGTCCGCGCCACCGAGAAGAACCCCTGCTGAAATCTCTGCTGCCCACGCCCGCCGCACTGCGTGCACGTCACCGGAGCCTTGCCCTTCGCCGCGCCCGTGCCCTTGCAGTCCGCGCACACGTCCAGCCGCCGAATCGTGATCTCCCTCTCCTTGCCGAAGACCGCCTCTTCAAACTCCAGCGTCAGGTCGTACCGCACATCGCGCCCACGCTGCACCCGCGAAGCCCTCCGCCCGCCACCGCCGCCGCCTGTAGAACATCTCCCCAAACAGGTCGCCGAAGATGTCCCCCAGATCCTGCGCATTGCCCGTGAACCCGCCGCTGAACGGCCCGCCCGCACCCGGCCCGCCACCCTGGAACGCCGCATGCCCATACCGGTCATACGCCGCCCGCTTCTCCGGGTCGCTCAGCACCTGGTACGCCTCGCTGCACGCCTTGAACTGCTCTTCGGCCTCCGGATTGTTCGGATTGCGGTCCGGGTGGTACTGCATCGCCAGCTTCCGGTAAGCCGTCTTCAGCTCCGCATCGCTGGCCGTCCTGCGAAACACTCAAAACTTCGTAGTAATCAGTCTTCGTCACGTTCGCCGTCGCACTCATCTCGTAGTCTCTTGTCCAATTCTGCTTGTCCAGCTGGATCCCTTGGGAAATCGCCCGGAACCGCTATCACCCTTTCATTCTGAGCGTAAGCAGAACCCCCGCATCTCGTCCGCGTCGCCCAGAACACCCCCATCAGCTCGCTAATCACTCACCTGGTCCGGATTGCTCGCAATCCTCACCAGCGCCGGCCGCAGCAGCTTGTCCCGCAGCCTGTACCCCCGCCGGATCTCCTCCAGCACCTGGTGGTCCGGAAACTCCTTCGTCTCGATCGATCCCAGCGCCTCATGGACCCGCGGATCGAACTGCGCCCCCACCGACTCCACCGGCTGCACGTTCAGCCCCTTCAGCGCGTCGTCCATCTGCTTCAGAATCATCTCCACGCCCGACTTCAGCTGCTCGGCCGAGCCCTCCGCCTTAAGCGCCAGGTTGAAAGTTATCCATCACCCCCAGAAACGGCTCCACGGCTCCCTGGATCGCATAGTCCCGCGCGTCCTGCCGCTCCTTTGCCTCGCGCTTCCGGGCGTTGTCGAACTCCGCCTGCAGACGCGCCAGCCGGTCCCTCAGCTGGTCCCGCTCGCCCCGCAGCTGCTCCATCTCAACAGAGGACGCGTCACCCGTCGCCTCGCTCGCCGCCGTTGACTGCTCCGTCTCCGGAGATCCCACGAACTCCGGCTCCTGCACATCCACTCCGCCCTGCTCCCTCATCTCGTCCTGCATCGTTTCCTCACTCGTCCCCATCGATTCGCTCGCCCTTTTATTGTTGCCCATCCGCGCCCATCGCGCGACCCTGTCCCACTGCGTCTCCATCGCTACCCCATCCGCAAACCTGAGCCAGCTTCATTAGATGTCACAACAAACCCTCTCGACCCAAGCAGCCTAAGAGAGAAACAACCACTCACCGCGGTCCTAAACTCGCTGATCGCTACCCCGCTACCCCGCTGAAACCACCAACCCACTCACCCACTCGGGTGCAGCATCCGGTCAAACACCCCCGCAATATAGCTCACCGCATTCATCGTCCTCTCGTAATCCATCCGCTTCGGTCCCGATCACGCCGACCGTCCCCCTCTGCTCGCCCGCCACCCGCGCCGGCGCCGCAATCAGCACCAGCCCCGCCATCTCCGGAGCCTGCTCCTCAAGGTCAAACACCACCCGCACACTCTCCTGCCGCGCATCGATGTACGCGTTCAGCAGCTCCACCAGCCGCTGCTTCGCCTCCAGCGCCTGCAGGACCTCGCGCAGCCGCTCCCGATCCGCTTCATTCCCCACACCCACAACAAGATTGCCCACCCCGCCCACATACACCGCCTGCGGTTCGCGCCTCCGGAACCGCCCCCGCCCACAGCTGCTCGACCGCCGTCAGCATCCTCTGGTACTCGCTTCGCTCCTGCTCCACCCTCCGCGCCAGCTCCGCCCGTACCCGCTCCACGCTCCACCCGCGAAAGCTCTCGTTCAAAAACGCCGCCGCCGACTCCAGCTCCCGGAGCTCAAAATCCCGGTCCAGCGCCAGCACCCGGTCCCGCACCATCCCGCTTCGCGTCACCACCACCGCCAGCACCCGCGCCGGAGCCAGCCGCGAAAAATGGACATGCTCCAGCAAATCACCATCCGCTACCGTCGCAATCGCCACACCAACACCACTCGAAAGTGTGGCCAAAACATGGCTCGTCCGCTCCAGCAACGCCTGGGTCCCCGAGACGCCCGCGAAACCGGAGGTCGATCTCCTCCCGCGAAACCGCCGCAAGTCCATTCTTTGCCGCACTTCCGCTCAGCCCGTCCACATACATCCGAAACGCCCGCGCCGTGGGCACCCGCCCCGCCGACGTATGGGGCTGCTCCAGCAGCCCCATCTCTGCCAAAGCCATCATCTCGTTCCGCACCGTCGCCGCACTCACTCCGCCCGTTTCGCCCACCATACGCGCGATCGTCTGCGACCCGACTGGCTCTCCGGTCTCGACATAGCTCTCCACAATGGCCGACAAAATCGCCCTCTGTCGCGCTGTCACACGCTCCGTATCCGCCATGCCACACCTCCCGAACGACTCACAGACCTAAGCGAACCCTGCTCATATAGTCTATCGAACTCGTCAACCCCCTACTCGATCTCCAGCACACCGCCGCCTTGTGCCGCCACTCGCTCCGCCGCGATCACCACCTTCTTCGCCACCGCATAGAATCCCGCCCCCGAGTCACTCTCCGGCCCCGCCAGCGACACCGGCATACCCCGGTCACCGCCCTTGCGAATCGACGGATCCAGCTCCAACGATCCCAGGAACTCCACCCCAAACCGCGCCGCTGTTCGCTCCGCCCCGCCCTTCGAGAAGATGTCGATCTCCTCACCGCAGTGCGGGCAGTGAAACGTGCTCATGTTCTCCACAATGCCCAGCACCTCGACCCGCACCTGGTGAAACATCTCGAGCGCCTTCCGCGCATCCTCAAGCGCCACATCGCTAGGCGTCGACACCACCACCGCCCCCGTCAGCGGCACCGTCTGCACCAGCGAGATCACCACATCCCCCGTCCCCGGCGGCAGGTCCACGATCAGGAAATCCAGCTCGCCCCACTCCACCTGCATCAGAAACTGCCGGATGATCTGGTGCAGCATCGGCCCGCGCATCACCATCGGCTTGTCGCCCGGCGAGATCAGCCCCACGGAGATGAACTTCACCCCGTGGCTCAGGATCGGCTCGATCCGGTTCTCCCCCACAACGTTCGGCTGCCGGCTCACCCCCATCATCGTCGGCACATTCGGCCCATAGATGTCCGCGTCGATCAGCCCCACCTTGTACCCCAGCTTGCCCAGCGACACCGCCAGGTTCACCGCCACCGTCGTCTTCCCCACCCCACCTTTTCCGCTGCCCACCGCAATCACCGCGTCCACCCCGGCAAAGGCTGCGGCCCCTGCTGTCCCGCTCCAGCTCCCATGTGTCCCATCAAACCTCCTCAAAGCTCTACTGTTCTGTCATCCCTCGCAAAACGAAGGATCTGCTTTCACCGGCTCGCCTTCCTACTATGAGCCTACCCACGCGAAAGACCCGCCCTACCAGCTCTCCTAAACGTGCCACTCATTGCCCAGCAGCGCCCGGATCTCCTTCTTCCGCTGCGTCTCTCCCGCCCGCATCTCTCGCCGCCTCCCCGCATCCTCATACCGCCGCTTCTGATGCTCCGTCTCCGGCACCACCTGCGGCACCACGATCCGCGTCCCGTCCCGCTCCACCGCCACAAACGTCAGGTATGCCGTCGAAACATGCCGCCATCAGCTGATTCCGGATATCCTCCACCATCACCCGGACCCCTACCTCCATGCACGTCCGAAACGCCCGGTTCACACTGGCCTTCAGGATCAGCAGCTCGCCCAGCTTCACCGGTGCAACAAAATCCAGGTGATCCATGCTCGCCGTCACCGTAAACGCCCGCGCATGCCGGCTCGCCGCCATCGCCCCCACCAGGTCGATGTACTGCATCAGCCGTCCGCCAAACAGGTTGCCGATCGCATTTGTATCCGCCGGCAGCACAATCTCACTCCGCTCCGACTGCGACTCCACGACCTTTCGCGTCAATGCCTCTTCACTCATACCCTCCAGTGTACCGGCCCACCCTCGCTTGCAAACCCGCACCACGCACGCGCACCATACCTCTCATGGACAAGATCGCCTCCTCACCGAGATCCTTCAACAGAACCCCACCGACGCCTTCACCCGCTACGGCCTCGCCATGGCCTACACCGCCCAAGGACAAAACGACCAGGCCCTCGCCGAGTACGCCACCATCCTCGAGCACACACCCGACTACGTCCCCGCCTACCAGATGTCCGCGCAGCTCCTGCTCAAGCTCTCCCGCACCGACGAAGCCCGCACCCGCCTCACCACCGGCTCGCCGCCGCACAGCGCACCGGCAACGCCCACGCGCAATCTGAACTGCAGGCCATGCTCGACGACCTCGGGGCATAATTGCTCACGAGGTACGCATGACCCTGGACGTCACCTGGCAGCACATCGCGCTCCGCCTCGCTCTCGCCGCTATCGCCAGCTTCTTCATCGGCCTCGATCGCGATCGCCACGGCAAGACCGCCGGCATGCGTACCACCATGCTCGTCTGCCTCGCCGCCACCCTCGCGATGATCGAGGCCAACCTCCTCATCACCACGGTGGGCAAGACGTCCACCTCCTTCGTCCAGCTCGACATGATGCGCCTCCCCTCGGCATCCTCTCCGGCATCGGCTTCATCGGCGCGGGCGCCATCGTCCGCCGCGGAGAGCTCGTCCGCGGCCTCACCACCGCCGCCACCCTGTGGATCGTCACCGTCCTCGGCCTGCTCTTCGGCGCCGGCCTCCTTGCCCTTGGCACCGCAGCCACCATCCTCGTCTTCCTCATACTCGCTCTCCTCAAGGCGCTCGAAGATCGCATCCCCTCCGTCCGCAACGGCACCCTCCGCCTTCAGTTCGATCCCGCCTTCAGCAACCCGTCGCTCACGGAAGATGCACTCCGCCAAACACTCCACGAGGCCGGCTTCCACATCACCTCGTGGAACGTCCGCTTCCACGCCCTCCACCTCCACTCCATTCAGTGCGACGTCCGCTGGTTCCGCAAAGGGCACCACCAACCCTCCACACCGGACAGCGTCGAAAAGCTCGCCTCCACTCCCGGTCTGGCGAGCCTCGTCTGGAGATCCTGAACCACACACCTTCCTCTCGAGAGATTTCCCGCCCCCTGAAGCGCTTTCACTCGCCTGACCGCTTGCAAATCCCACGCCCAAACGTTCCGCCTCACGCAGGCCGACCCGCGCGCTCCTCCCCAACCCTTCCGCCGGACATCTATACTTGATCTATGGCGACCACAGCACTCCCCGCAACTCTCGGCGCTCTCCGCAACAGTGAATACACCTCCCAGCGCGTCGCCCGCAGCGTCAAGGACGAACTCCGCGACAACCTCATCGCCCGCCTCCGCGCCAACGGCGCCACGGACGAGCCGCTCTTCCCCGGCATCGTCGGCTACGACGACACCGTCATCCCGCAGATCGTCAACGCCGTCCTCTCCCGCCACAACTTCATCCTGCTCGGCCTCCGCGGACAGGCCAAGTCGCGCATCCTCCGCGCCCTCACCACCCTGCTCGATCCCGCACACCCCCTACGTCGCCGGCTCCGAGCTCCGCGACAACCCCTACGCCCCGCTCTCCCGCTACTCCCGCGACCTCATCGCCAAGATGGGCGACGACACCCCCATCGCCTGGCTCACCCCCGAAGACCGCTACGTCGAAAAGCTCGCCACCCCCGACGTCACCGTAGCCGACCTCGTCGGCGACGTCGACCCCATCAAGGCCGCGCGCTCCGGCCAGGAGCTCGGCTCCGAGCTCACCATGCACTACGGCCTTCTCCCCCGCGCCAACCGCGGCATCTTCGCCATCAACGAGATCCCCGACCTCGCCGGCAAAATCCAGGTCGCGCTCTTCAACATCATGCAGGAAGGCGACGTCCAGATTAAGGGCTACCCCGTCCGCCTCCCGCTCGACGTCGCCATCGTCTTCTCCGCCAACCCCGAGGACTACACCGCCCGCGGCAAGATCGTCACCCCGCTCAAAGACCGCATCGGCTCCGAGATCCGCACCCACTACCCCGAGTCCATCGACGAGGCCATCGCCATCACCGAGCAGGAAGCCTGGACCGCCCGCTCCTACGCCCCCGACAACGACACCATCCAGACCATCGAGATCCCGCACTACATCCGCCAGATCGTCGAGCAGATCGCCTTCTCCGCCCGCGAAGACAAGAAGGTCGACAAGCGCTCCGGCGTCTCGCAGCGCCTGCCCATCTCCACCATGGAGCTCGTCGTCTCGAACGCCGAACGCCGCGCCCTCATCCACGGCGAGTCCATCGTCGTCCCCCGCGTCGGCGACATCTACGCCGCACTCCCCGGCATCACCGGCAAGATCGAGCTCGAGTACGAAGGCGAGATGCGCGGCGCCGACACCGTCATCCGCGAGATCATCCGGCCAGTCCGTCGCCAGCGTCTTCGACAGCTACTTCGCCGCCACCAACACCCAGCAGATCGAGCAGTGGTTCAACCTCGGCGGCACCGTCCAGCTCAACGACGCCCAGCCCTCCGCCGCCTCGCTCGAAGAGCTCAAGCAGATCCAGGGCCTCTTCGAAAAACTCTCGCCGCTACAGATCAACGCCAAGATCCGAGCCCGAGGTCGCCGTCTCCGCCGCCGAGTTCCTCCTCGAAGGCATGTACGCCCACAAGCGCATCTCGCCGCTCCGAAGAACGCAGCTTCTCCGCCGCCGAAAAGAAATCCCGCAACGACCAGGCCGCCCAATACGCCGAAAGGATGCGCGAACGCGAGACAGGAAGACTTCTCCGCCCGCAACCGCACCCGCCGCGGCTTCAACTAGCCCCCAGCGACACACAGCCTGGAGCTAGCGTTTCGAAGCGACAAGAGAGAACCTGAACAGGTCGGGGACAACACAAAATGCTGTCACCCTGAGCGCCCCCCCCCCGCAGCTTCACGGCGGGGCGGATCCGAAGGACCTGCGTCAGGCTTTTGCGCCGACAACTCGTTCGATCGTTCCTGCGGGATCGCAGATCTCACATGCCCGAGCTCCCCGACATCACCGCCTACCTCACCGCCCTCGAGCCCCGCGTCATCGGCCAGCCGCTCGAACACCTCCGCATCGCCAGCCCTCTCCTCCTCCGCACCGCCGTCCCTCCCATCACCTCCGTCGAAGGCAAGCAGGTCCGCGCCCTCCGCCGCATCGGCAAGCGCATCGTCTTCGTCTTTGACGAGCGACCTCTTCCTCGTCCTCCACCTCATGATCGCCGGCCGCCTCCACTGGCGAGCGACAGCCGGGAGCAAAACGGGACAGCCACCCAAGCTCGGCGGTCGCAACAATCTCGCCGCCTTCGACTTCCCCCACGGCTCCCTCGTCCTCACCGAAGCCGGTGCAAAACGCCGCGCCTCCCTCCACCTCGTCCAAGGCGAAGCCGCCCTCGCCCAGCTCGACCCCGGCGGCCTCGACGTCCTCGCCATCACCTTCGAAGACTTCCGGCAGGCCCTCACCGCCGAGAACCACACCCTCAAGCGCGCCCTCACCGACCCCCGCGTCCTCTCCGGCATCGGCAACGCCTACTCCGACGAGATCCTCCACGCCGCCCAGCTCTCACCCCTCGCGCAAACGCGCAAGCTCACCGCCGAAGAGATGCAGCGCCTCTACACCGCCACCCGCACCACCCTCCAGACCTGGATCGACCGCTTCAACGCCGAAGCCAACGGCACCTTCCCCGAGAAGGTCACCGCCTTCCGCCCCGACATGGCCGTCCACGGCCGCTTCAACCTCCCCTGTCCCCGCTGCGCCGCACCCATCCAGCGCATCCGCTACGCCGACAACGAGACCAACTACTGCCCCACCTGCCAGACCGGCGGCAAAGTCCTCGCCGACCGCAGCCTCTCCCGTCTCCTCGGCTCCGACTGGCCCCGCACCCTCGAGGAGCTCGAAGCGATCAGGCGAAAGTGACCTGATCCCTCTCACCGTGAGGGTCTCGCTTCCGCATTCAGTCGACCATCACCATCACCTCGGTCGACTTGATCACCACCGTCGCCGGCTCACCCACCTTCAACCCCATCTCCTCCACGCTCTGCTTCGTAATCACACTCTCGATCAGGTTCTCCCCCACGCGAACGCTCACCTTCGCTGTCACCACCCCAAGAACAATCTCCTCGACCACGCCACGCAACTGATTCCTCGCCGAAATCTTCTTGTTCATCGTGATCCTCACCTTCCGTTGGGATCAGCATAGTCCTCACCTTTCCCGAAGTCCCCCTGCTTGACACGAGCGGTACGCTGAAGACACAGACAACTCCGGAGACCCGGCTGGGCGACCGTGCCTCTGCCATTTCAGAGGCACCTGGGTCCGGACTTAAACTCTCTCCTTCAAAGACTTTGCACACTTTTGACCGGGGTGGGGGAGGGGTCAGGGAGTCCAACGGTATCTCGGCTAAACTGGGAACGGGGCCCATCTCATGAAGCGCATCCGCTACACCAAGTTCACCGGCGACCTCTCCTCCTCCTTCGGTCTCGAAGACCTCATGCAGGCCCTCTCCGACTTCCTCCTCGACTCCGGCTTCCAGGACCCCATGTCCCGCTTCCAGCAGTTCGACGGCGAGCAGACCATGGAAAATCTCCGCGACGCCATCCGGCAGGCACTCGAGTCCGGCGAGCTCTTCGACGAAGAGGCTCAGGAAAAATTCGAAGCCCTCTCCGAAGACCAGGTCGAAGAGCTCATCGACCAGATCATCCAGAAGATGCAGGAACAGAACTTCATCAACGCCGAGCAGCCGGAGGAGCAGCAACAGGGGCAGGGCGGCGAAGGCAACGGCGAGGCCCGCTTCGAAGTCACCGACAAAGCCATGGACTTCCTCGGCTACAAGGCCCTGCGCGAGCTCCTCGGCCCACTCGGCCGCTCCAATCTCGGCCGCCACGACACCCGCTACGAAGCCGCTGGCGTCGAGACCAACGGCTCCTCCAAGCTCTACGAGTTCGGCGACACCCTCAACCTCGATATCACCGCCACCCTCTCCTCCGTCTTCGCCCGCGAAGGCCTCCCCGTCGACGTCGCCCACCACCACGACGCCGAGCACCCCGGCACCCTCAATATCGAGTATTCCGACCTCCACGTCCACCAGGCCGATTTTCAAAGCTCCTGCGCAACCGTCGTCCTGCTCGACTGCTCGCACTCCATGATCCTCTACGGCGAAGACCGCTTCACCCCCGCCAAGCGCGTCGCCATGGCGCTCTCGCACCTCATCCGCACCCAGTTCCCCGGCGACACCCTCAACCTCGTCCTCTTTCACGACACCGCCGAAGAGATCCCCATCGGCCAGCTCCCCCGAGTTAAAGTCGGCCCCCACTACACCAACACTCGCGAAGGCCTCCGCGTCGCCCAGCGCATCCTCTCCCGTCAGACCAAGGACATGAAGCAGATCGTCATGATCACTGACGGCAAGCCCTCCGCACTCACCCTCCCCGACGGCCGCATCTACAAAAACGCCTTCGGCCTCGATCCCCTCGTCATCTCCGAGACCCTCGAAGAGGTCGCCCGCTGCAAGCGCTCCAACATCATGATCAACACCTTCATGCTCGCCGAGGACTTCGCACTCATGCAGTTCGTGCAGAAGGTCTCCGCCATGTGCCGCGGCAAGGCCTACTTCACCAGCCCCGAACGTCTCGGCTCCTATCTCCTCATGGATTTCATGAGCCGGCGCGCCAAAACCGTCCACTAGCCCGGTATGAGGTCCGAAACTCAGCATCCCGGAGCTTGGACCGTTTCGACAGGCGTTATCTCGCCATCGAGCTGCACCCGGGTATGTTGTTGCCCGATTTCCGGCGGTAAAGAATAACTGCGGCTCCGGACGGAGAACGACCCTCGGCCCAAGGTGTTCCCCCGACCAGGTCCTCACATGAACTTCACGCCCCGCTCGCCAATAATCGCAAATACGTCGAAGAGGTTCGTGAGTCCGAGAAGATGTCGAATCTGCTTGCTAAGGTGCATCAACTCCAGGCTGCAGTCCGCTCCTTTGGCCGCAACATACAGTCGCACCAGCGCGCCAAGCCCCATGCTATCCGTATGCTTGAGGTCCGAAAGGTCCAGAACCACCCTCCGGTGCGTCAAAAGCAGGGGCTTCACAGTGTCATACAAAATGTCCTGCACTCCGGAGATCAGCCTCCCGTGACAGAGCACGACCACGATGTTGGGGGCAGGGTATCTGATCTCGGTTGTCAAAATCGGCGGTGCCGCAGTCCCAGTCATCAGCTCTCTCCTGGTGAAACGTAGAGGCCCAAGTGCAAAGTCGAGCCATTCTCGCACAGCGAGACACTTCAGCATCTCGGATACCGCGATTCAGACATGTCTCGCACTTGGAAAGCGATCCAAGTCAATCGGCCGGCTTCATCACCAGCACGCGCCCCTGGCTCCAGTCGTTTCCGACTTACCGCGGGATTGGGATGTAGGCCAACCCCCGCGACCGCCTCTTGAGCCGCGTCACGGCATCAGCGATTTACTAATACGTAAACACGATCCCATGCTGTGACCTGAAGCAGATCGGCGCTTGGAGGCCGAATGCCGAGAGACACTGCTCCAGTTCGCTCCGCCTGCGCAAGATGGTCTGGGCACTATGGGATCGCGCCAGAGCAAGCGCCTGGTGATGCTGGCGATGCCAGGTATTTTGCCCCGTGTAGGTCCGCAGATAGGTTCCAGGCGGGGACTCGATGGCCGTCGCACACCCTTGCCAAAGCTCGGCCGCCAGAACCGTATCCTCACCCCGCGCGGACAGCGCACCGCGCTCCGGATAGCACGCGATTCCTCGCTGAAAGAAGACGGTCCCGGGTATACAGAATTCGGGCGGCCCCACCGTTGGTTCGCCATGGAAAAGCCGCCAGTCGGTCCAGAACATCTCGCGCGTGTCCTCAAAGAAGTGAAGCTGCTCATGCAGAAAACACGACGCCGCACCAGCAGCCAGTGCCGCGGCACTCTGTAGTGCAAGGCGTTCAGGAGAGTAACGATCGTCATCATCCCACTGGCATATCCACTGACCGTGGGACTGCTGAACGGCGACGTTGCGTAGCGCTCCCAGCGTATGACGTGACGCGAGCTCGACAACGTAGATGTGCGCCGATAAGCCTTTCACGAACTCGTTGACCTCGCGCGCATACGCCTCGTCATCCACCACAATCACGAGTTCTTTCTCGGGGTAGGTCTGCGCGAGGAAGTCGTGGACGGACGCTGCCATCTGACTGAGCCGCGGTGGCTGGCTGATCATCGTGCAGCTCACCAAGTCCTTCGCCGGGGCCATGCCCTGAGTCACGGTGCCGTGCATGTAAGACCTCGATCCGCCGCGAAGGCGTCCACCAACGCTGCCTTATACTACGTCGCACCTTTCGTTTTCAGGACGCCGTCTCCCATGCGAATCCTCTACCACGCCATCAACGGTATCGGTCTCGGTCACCTGATGCGGTTATCGGCGATCGCCTGCGCCGTTCGATCCAATTCCCCGGATGTGCACCAGCTCTTTGCCAGCAGTGCCAATTACCCGCAGCACTTCCGTCGCATGGCGATACCCGTCATTGTGCTCCCCTCCAGCGACGCCGGCTCAGCAACCGATCTTGACCGGCGTTCTCGAACCATCTCCTCCCGGCTTTCCACACAGATCCTGGACGACGTCATCTCGGACTACGACCCCCAGGTCGTCGTCTTCGACACGCATGTTGGCCCGCATTTAGTGCGCAGAACGGTAAACAGCGGGCGACAGGCTGTACTGGTCTATCGGCGTTGTCGCGAGCAGATCATCCTGCGGCACCTCCGCGAGGGCCTGCTGGCGCGGATGCATCGCATCCTGATCCCGCACACAGAAGTGCAATTTCGCCGAAACCTCCCCAACAGCACATATCGGCATCTGGTCGGCTTGGGCACCGTACGTTTCGTCGGTCCTGTCGTATTTCCAGCAAGCCTGGATGTTGCGCCGCGCCTCTCTGTCGAACCCGGCGACGAGCTGGTCCTGATCGTAGGCGGGGGTGGCGGGCTGGACGTAGTTAATCGAGCGATATTCCGGCGCGCGTGCCACGCAGCTTCGGAGCTCCGCCGCGAACGGCCCAAGCTGCGGTGTGTGTACATCGGGGGACCACTTGCCAACGCCTCCAAGGTGCCGGATGGATGTCTCTTTATTCATGAAGAGTCGGAGATGCAGCAGCTTATGGCTCGTGCAGCTCTCGTCATCGCCATTCCCGGATACAACACCGTGCAAGAGATCCTGCACACAGGAGCGCGGACCATCCTGCTGCCCATGCCTCGCCAACAGGAAGACCAGGAGGATAGGGTCGCGGAACTGGTCGCGCGGGGACGCGCTGCCTCGCTTAGTCCATCGGCCGGAATCGCAGAGATCCGCGATACCATGCGCTCCGTGCTGGACATGCCGGCACCGCCGCCCGAGCCGTGCCCGGGCGCTGCCAACGCAGCCGCAGAGATACTCGGCATCTCGGCCGCACCCCGTAAGCTGATCTGCAGCCGCGATTCGGCTGGGTTCACATCGGCTGTCCATTTCTCGTCGACTCGCAAACTGCTCGCAGCTCTTCGCAAACAAAGTGAAACCGAGAGCTGCCTTCGCTTGGATTGGGATCGCGTAGAGTCGCTCTTCGCATCGTTGCGGGAGAGCGACGACAGCCTGATCCGCTCCATTGAAATTGTGATCGGACGTTGCTCGCCTGCGGAGGCTGCTCAGCGCATGCGTCAACTGTGCGCATTCTTCGAGCACGTCGGGTTTCAGCATGACCGCGTTCTCTTCACGGTCGACGATCCCTCCGGAGGGCTGCTCTTGCGTCAACTCACCCAGGAGGTCGCCGATCTGCGCTTTCGGGCGCTGGTCGCGCGCTTCAGCGAGCGTGCGCTGGAGCTTGACCCCACCGGTGTATTCGAATGCCTCGAGGTGTGTCGCAAGCTTGCTCCCGGCTTCAAGCTGGACGTGACCATGGACGACAAGGCCTTCGCCTTCGTGGATCAACCCTGATAGGCGCGCAATATGGCTCTGTCCTGAGCGGACTGCGGCCGTCCAGAGAAGCCTCCATCTTGCTTACCTGTTGCGCTTGCGGAGCCTGTCGGCCGATGCTATGATCGCTCGCGTCACCCGGCCCCCCATTCGATATCTTCTGAGACACACGCCTGACCGCGAGATGGCGAGTCTCGATTTACCCGTACTCGCGCTGCGCAGAAGCGCTGCGCCTGAGGGCGGTTGGGCCTCCTACTAAATCTCTCCCTTCTCTGGCAGCACCAGCAGCAGCGCCAAGCGCAAACATTCTGATCCATCCGAGTGATCAATGACACTCCCCCGAGTGGCAGAACTCGTTCAGCAGGCCGTCCGCGACAGCGGCATCCTCCAGGCACTTCGGGATGATCCCGCGCGTCTCGCGGCCATGCTCAAGCTCTCGCAGGATCATGTTGACGCTCTCGAGAGTAGTGCATCGCTCGTGGCGAAACCTCTCGCTCCAGCCGGGCTGCAGAACAATGGCAGGCAAGCTGCCGTCGTGCCCCAGATAGCTTCGGCGGGCACCCTGCTGCCTCCACACGGGTCGGGCTTCTTTCTCACCGCCGCAGGAGCCTTTACCCCAATCGAGCCTCTGCCAGATCCCGTTCCGCCCGGTCCGCCCACTCCGCAGCCACCATCCCCACCAACACCCCAGCCGCCCGTTCCACCGACACCGCAGCCACCGACACCGCAGCCGCCGGTGCCGCAACCACCCGTTCCACCGCAACCACCCGTTCCACCGCAGCCGCCCATACCACCCCTACCCTTACCGCTACCGCCCATCTCACCAGCTGTTCCCGGGGGGCAGTGCGGTTGCACCTGTGCCGTGCAGATTGCGGCAATCTGTGCCGTCGTTTCAGAGACCGCCATCACCTCGCTTGCCGCGATCGCGGCCATCTGCGGCGTTCAGAGCGGGTAGGGCTCTACACCTCCTCGGGCCGCCTACAAGCCTGATGCAACCAGGTTCAGCTGAACACCCCAGTTCACCACCACTCAGAAGAGAGGGCGACCATGCCGCCACACAAGGGAAAAGACACCTCGACCATTTCGCCGCGAAAGGCTCAGACCACGGTCAAACCTCCGCAGCCGCCACTCAAGATCTCCCGACCCAACACGGGAAGCACCTTCGGGTTTGTTGGCAGAAGCGGTGTGCAGCCGCGGGCCTTCGCCGCGGAACGCTACGGCTCGGGCAATCCCTATCCTCCCGTGCCGCCCTCCCCACAGCCCCCAACACCACAGCCGCCTACCCCGCAACCACCAACACCCCCCAGGCCACCCACGCCGCAGCCGCCCACCCCACAGCCGCCCACGCCATATCCGCCGACCCCCCAGCCGCCCACGCCACAGCCGCCCACCCCGCAACCACCCACACCCTATCCCCCCACGCCTTACCCGCCAACACCTAGGCCACCAACCCCGCAACCTCCTACCCCATATCCGCCAACTCCGTATCCACCAACTCCGCAACCTCCCACGCCACAGCCGCCGACCCCACAACCTCCCACGCCGCAGCCGCCAACCCCACAACCTCCCACGCCGCAACCGCCGGTTGCCTCACATAGCAACTGTGGATGCGACGCCTGCTGCTCTGCGGCCATCGTCGGAATCGTTTCAACAGTGGCCACCACGGCCACAGCGGCGATAGCCGCGATCACCGCGATCGCGTCCATGGGCTCAAGGAAGTGCTGATCGTGCCTCGACCGGACATCAGTATTTTGATTCCCGCACGGAACGAGGGAGCAAGGATCGGCTCCACGATTCTCTCCATCGCGCGCGCCAGGACAACTGGCGCGCGCCTGGAGTTTATTGTGGTCGACGACGGCTCGACAGACGACTCTCTCGACCGGCTCACGGCCGCGCTGCCGCTGCTTCTGGACGAGAAAAACATCGATGTCCGGGTTTGCCGAATGGAACAAAACCTCGGCAATTACTTCGCTCGCAACGAGGCGGCCGAGCTCTCTTCCGCTCCCATCCTTTTCACCACGGACGCTCATGTGGAGTTCTCGCTTGGCTGGGACGAACTTGTCTTTGAGCACCTCGATCCGGATCGCATCCTCGCCGGAACCACCACGCAAAAAGGGACCTCATTCAAGGGCTTCGGTTGTCAGCTGCTGATCCCGCTCATGGACACATGGTGGAACAACGATCTGGGGACGGACACAGCGCCGGTTCAGATCGCCGCGTGCAGCGCTACCGTTCTGTCCCGCGATCTCTTCTTCCGTCTCGGCGGCTACGACACGGGGATGATTCTCTACGGCGGCGGTGAGGCCGAGTTCAGCGTCCGCGCATGGCTGCACGGTGCTGAAGTGCACGCCATCCGCGGGCTCGAGGTCCAGCACGAGTTCAAGTCCGAGGAACAGCTCCTTCCTTTCATGGAGCAGGTACGGCTCGTTCGCGTGCACAACAGCATCCGCTTCGGACTCCTCTACCTCAGCGAACCCGGCTGCCTGCAACTCCTACGTTACTTCGCACTCAAAGAATCCGCTCTGTTCGCCAAGGTGCTGGGCATGATCAATCGGAGCGATGTGTGGCAACGGCGCGCCGAGCTGGAAGGACAGAGACTTCGACCATTCGAGTGGTTCGTCCAGCACTTCGATCTCCACGACCAGGTGGGCGGGATGGTCCTTTAAACCTGTTCCGAGAGGAGGCAACGATTGGCGCTGTTGATTGAACTCCTTCGGCCGGAGGACCTGCTCGCGCTGGTGATCGAAGCGATCAACCTGCGCGTCGATGTCACTACCGCGGGGGATCCAAAGCTTGTTCGCGAAGTTCCCGCCAACGCCGCTTACCTGATCGTTCACTTTCCTCCACAAAGCATCGCTGAGCAGGCCTTCTTCGAAGTCGATCCACACATTCAGACAAATCCCAAAGCCGGTGTTCTGCCCCCGGCGGCTCCTGGGTTGCCCGCTACGGCCGATCCCCTCCTTCCGCCCGGGCAGGTCGGCGCAAGAATGGCGAGTCCCAGCCGCCTCGTATTTCGGCTGCCCCAGACCGTTGCGTCCATCCCCTTCGAGATGGCTTCCCTACTGGACTGGTCAGGTCTTGAGCTGATCGTCTCGCCCATCGCCCGCGGAAAGGTGCTTCCCGCGCCGCTTGTCGCTCCAACGGCTCTCCAGACGTCGCTCGAAATTCCTTGGAGGCTTGCTCTCTCTCCGTCGAGCAATGTGACCTGGAATCATGCCACCGATCCGGTAACATATCGGGGCCGCACCGAACTCTGGCATACGCGCCTCGCCTCGCTGCACTCCGAAGTCGAAGGAACCGACACAGTGCTGGTTCCTCTAGAGGCCAGCGAGCAGGATCCCGTGCCGCTTCGCGCTCTCTGGACCCCAGGCTTCCGCGATCACCTTGCTCTGCCAGACCACAACACAGACAGCAGACCGTTTCTGTCCGCTATGTCCGAGAGGGATCGTTCACAGATTGTCATCCTGACCTCCGGCGTTAGCGGATATCTCGAACAGGCGACTCCCGGTACTCCCCCCACGCCATGGGTGCCTCAACCCGTTCAGGCAAGCCGGCTCTTTCTCTCCTCCCTCGGCGGCTGGCTTGACTCGCGCGGCGCTTGGGAGCCCCAACCCTTCTATCGCATCCCCGGACTGCGGACGGTAGAGCTCCCCACCCAGGCTCTCGACCTCGCCGAGTGGGTGCATCAGGCGGCGCAGGGCCGCGATCAGTATGTCCGCATCGTCTATGACGGATTTCTCTATCCCTTCGGCCATCGCGCGTCGCTGATCAAGGTCACAGAACGGAAGTTTGTGCCGGCGGATGGTGGCTTGCCCGTTGCGTACATGATGCAGCACATGTATATCGTCGTCCGGGAACGTGAAAAAACCTACCCTCCCGGCACCTTTGCCAACCAGGGTCGAGAGATGCCCCTCTGGCAAAAGGTCACCGTAGAGACCAAAGTCACGCCTAGCATCGATCCTCCGGCGTATCTCTCAGGCGGTACCCTCGACTCCTTCTGGGTCCAGGTGGACAAGGAGGACTTTCAGTTCCATCTCTCCGCTATCGATCTCGCCGGCGCCAAAGTGAACTTCCTCGCGTCAGTCATCTTCTTTGGCATGGGTGAGACGCAGCCTGACTTCATCCGGACCGAATACGCTGGCTCCGGAGAGCGCCGGGCCTGCAGTGTCGCCGGACAGAAGGTCGCCTATGCCGCGCCGTCAGCAGGAGACACAATCCACGCAACCACCAATCTCTACTTCGACACACAGTCAGTTAGCCCCGGTCATCCCGGCTCCGGGCCACCCTACCCGGTGGCACCCTTCCAACCTCTCCTTCACCAGGCCGACGTCCACGTCTCTTCGCTCGATATCCTGCTCGGCACCACTACTCCCGTTACCATCGCCTTCTACCAGCCATATCTTGCCCACGATCTGGACGGTCAGGCCGGGGTCTTCGCCACCATCACAAGCGCTGTCCCGCAGATCGCGTTTACCGCCGAGAAGTCCGGCGGTCTCTCCACGCCCGCGCTCTCGGTACAGGGCCTGTCCGCGCGCAAGGGCGTCACCTCCGGCAGCCTGGACGACGCTGCTGCCGGCGTGATCAATCCCGACATGTTCTTTACCGATGGAGCAATGCTCTTTGGCACTGTTCCCATTAAGAAGCTCATCAAAACGAGCGGAAGCACGGCCGACGCCGGACCGAATGCACCGGAGATCAGTACCAAGCTCAAGCCCAACAGTAAGAACCCCACAAAATCCGTCACCAAAATCCAGTGGGCGCCGGAGCTGCAGGACTACCCCGGGCCGCCCGTTGAGGTCACCTTCGGTCCGACGGCAGCCCTCACTCTGGAGGCCGTCATCACCCGTGATCTCCAGGGCGGCCCGCCCGTCACAGTCGTCAATGGCGAGCTCACAGACTTCACCCTGCTGATCCTCGACGTCGTACAGCTGCAAATCATCTCGCTCGCCTTTGCCTCTAAGGATGGCGAAAAGACCAAGGTCAAGGCGCAGCTCCCCGAAAGTCAGGCGATCGCGTTTCAGGCAGCACTCTCCTTCGTTCAAACGCTCGCAGAGATCCTCCCCAAGGGCATCTTCAGCGCGGGCCTGTCAGTCAAGCTGGATCCGGACAAGATCGTCGTCTCGCTCACCATCGGTCTTCCGCCACTCTCCATCGGAGTCTTCTCTCTCGAAAACATCACCGTCATGACCGGGCTCGACCTGCCCTACATCGACGGCAAGCCTGGCTTCGAGTTTGCCTTCGCAAAGCGCAGCTCTCCCTTTCTCCTCACCATCGAGTGCCTGGGCGGGGGTGGATTTGTGCACCTCATCGTGACCGCGGATGGCGTGCAGATGGTAGAGGGCGCGCTCGAATTCGGCGGCGAGTTCTCCCTCAATCTCGGTGTCGCCTCAGGCGGCGTTCACATCCTTGCGGGAATCTACTTCCAGGTCACAAATAAATCCACCACGGTAAGCGGCTTCGTCGATATTGGCGGAGAGGTCTCCGTACTCGGAATCATCTCCGTCTCGATCGATCTCAACCTTAGCCTCAGCTTCACGGTCGCGGGCGGCAAAAAGACGATTCAAGGGAAGGCGACGCTCACCATTTCGGTCCACGTCATCTTCTTCAGCGTCTCCGTACAGCTCTCGGTCGAGCGCAGCTTCAGCAGCGGCAATGGAGACCCGCGCGTTGAGCAACTCATCGACGCACCGCAATGGGCCACGTACGCCGCCGCATTCGCTTAGAAGGGGAAGTTGGTTTATGCCAAGTCAGACTTTTGTATTTGTGGCCCTTCCCAACGGCCTCAACTCGCGAGGCAATCCGGTCCTCTCGGTCTACCTGTCGCCTCGACTCAGCGGCGCCGCCACGCTCGCGGACTTCCCCGATCTGCTCCACTGGACGGCTCTGCTGCAGCGGAACGGTCTCCAATTCCAGATCACCTGCGGCGATCAGTCCACCACCGCAACGGCTGACACCACAGCGCTGCGTCCGGATATCTGGGATGCGATCTTCCCCCCTGAAGCATTCGTCGAAGCCTTCACGCTCCCTCCGTTTGATCAGCGGCTGATCGTCTCGTATCCCACGCGCGCCGTCCTCACCTACGTCAAATACGCCTATCAGACGCTCGCCGTGCAGACTCAAACCTCGCGGCAGCGCAGCGGCATCTCGTCCGTCTTAGAGGAGCTCTCCTTCGAGGGAAATCTAGGGTCGACTTTGTTTGACGAGATAGCGCAGATGCGCGTCACGCTCTGGAATGAACAACACCCGGTTGTAGGACCCTCAATTAGCCGCACCGCCTCGAATCGCGCCTCACTACGCTCTTCTCTCGACGGCACCGCTACCGCCCTCTCGATGCCCGCAAACGTACACGACACCGCCACCCGGTTTGCGCTCTTTCACAACATGCCTCCGGCTCCTAACAGCCCGCCTCTTCCCTCCACGCCCGCTGACTTCGTTAAGACCCTCGATTTTCACCGGGCACTCACAGCACTCAACTCCTATCCGGCGCTGCTGCGCGCCCTCGGCTTGGTCTTTGATCTGGAGGTTCCGACGAGCTCGTGTCCTGCTTCTCCGGCCGTTTCAGCGTATCTCAACGTTTCGGTCACCGGCGCCACACTAGGAACAGCTTGGCAGATCACGCCCGTGTTCAGCTTCCCCTCGACGCTCTACACCCGCGACGCAACGAGCTTCGCTGCCGCACCGGTCACGGCGCCGGCGCAGGCCGCAGCAGGCCAGTACCAGACCGGGGACATCGCCGAAGGGCTGCTCGAGCTCGATCCGCTCTCCTTCAATCTCACCGAAGTCGATCTCGATGGCGGCATGCTCAAGGCGCTCGGTCTCGCGAGCAACGTCTTCCTTCCCACTCGACAATCCGAGATCGAAGACGTCCTTCCCTCGCTTCGCTCTGCCGGCATCTCGCTCATGGCCAGCGATCGTGCGCTGCAACTGCTCAAAACCATTCAAAACAACGTCAGCTTTGATCAGGGCCTGCAGAGCAATCAGTACCCACGTCCCTTCAATGCACAGGATCTTGTTCGCGGCTATCGCGTCGATATCTGGTCGAGCCGCGCCGGTCAGTGGCTGTCGCTGCATCGCCGCGACAGCACCTATCGCTTCGGCGACACTGGCGCGCTGACGCTCTCTGCACCCGACGAGGAGGGCTTCATCCAGCTCGCCGTGGCTCAGCCTGCCGATGACCCCACCCGACCCACGGATCCAGTGGCCACAGTCAACAACATCCCGCAGCCAGGCACGGATCTCTTCCTGCACGAGCGGATCGCGCACTGGGATGGCTGGAGTCTGAGCGCAACTCGTCCCGGTGGAGTTATCAACCGCAGCGACGATCCTGCTATCGACACGGTGCAGGACCCCACCGCAAACGCCCCTATCACGCCGTTCAAGATGGCCGCCAGCTTCGCCGCCCACCCCGGCTCGCTTCCCCTTTTGCGCTTCGGCGATACGTATCGGCTCCGCGCCCGCGCCGTCGATCTCGCCGGCAACAGTGTCCCGGTCTCCACAGACGCCGCCGACCTCTTTGCCGTCCCGGCCGCCGGTGATCTACTGCCCTATCTCCGCTTCGAACCGGTCAGTCCACCGCTAGTGATCCTGCGCAGTCCAACGCTCGCTGGTGGAGCACTCGAGCAGCTCGTCATCCGCACCTATAACAGTGACCCCTCGCTCGATGCCGTGCCGGTCAACGATACGGACGACCGTCATATCGCCCCGCCGCGCACCTCTGTTCGCCTGGCCGAGCAGCACGGCCTCCTTGACGACAGCTCCGGACGCCTGCGCGGAGACGCCAGCCTGTACAACGAGATCGTCGCCCGCGACAACTACGAGCTGCCCACGCAGGCGGGCGTGCCGATGGAGCCCGCTGCGGATCTTGCTCCGCTCTATCTGCCCGACCCGCTCTCACGCGGCGCGGTCTTCCGCGATCTTCCCAACACCGCAACCAACACCACCGGATGGATCGACAGTACCGGCACACTTCAGTACGCCATGCTTGCCGACGCGCAGCCGCGATCTGGTTCGGTTACGTATATCGACTTTGGAGCCGACTGGCCCGCGCGAACGACGTTTCGCCTCGCGATCGTAGAAGGAAAGGGCTTGCCTGCCTGGAACGCCGCGGACCGCGTTCTAACGGTCGCTCTGCCGAAATCCGCCGTCGCAACCGTACCGCTCAGCAGCTATCTGTTCGAAACCGACCTCAACCTCATGGGCATCTGGGGCTGGCTCCGGGAGTATTTCGAGGCACTCGAACTCGAGACCACGCAAAACGCGAGCGCCTCGACCGCCTTGACCTTTCTTTCCGATCTCATCGCTCTGCTAACTCGGCTTGTGCTGGAAGGCGGCCACGAGATGATCACGCCCTCGCGCAGCCTCAATCTTGTGCATGCCGTGCAGCAGCCGCTCGGCCGACCCGTCTTCTACCAGCTTCCTGTCGTCCACCAGCCCAGCGCGCCTATCTTCGCGTCCGCGCTGCGAAACTCCTTCACGCCGATCACTGCTTGGCGCGCGGTTGGCTCGCATACCGCGACGCTGCTCGGCGGTCTTAAGATCCATGGCGCGAGCTCCGAGAAAATCGATATCGAGGCGCGCTGGCCCGAGATCACCGACGATAGCACCACGCCGAAGCCGGTCGAGAACTGGAGCGCGGACCACGTCGAGACCATCGCGCTGAAGTCCCTCGACCCCGGCATCCTCTTCTTCGATTCCTCCGAGACTCGTGGTGTCGCAGTCTACATTCCCGAGGTCGATAGCCTCTGGTTCGGCGCGCCGTTCGACGAATTGGACGGTGTCGACACACCGTACCTCGTCGCCGCTCCGCTGCATCGATTCAATGACACGCGGCACCGCTGGGTGAGTTACCAGGCCATAGCCACCTCGCGCTTCGAAGACTACTTCTCCGAACCCGGTCTCATCTTTACCCGCGCAAGCGAGGTCCTTCTCGTCGATGTCCCCAGCTCCGCGCGGCCCACCGTTCCCGGCATCTCCTGCGTTCTGCCCGCCTTCGGCTGGGAGCGGCAGGAGACCACCACGTTGAAGTCGAGCATCCGCCTGGGCAACACGCTTCGCGTCTACCTCGACCGGCCCTGGTACAGTTCGGGCGACAACGAACTGCTCGGGGTCGTCCTCTGGTCCACGTCCAACGCACCGCCGGACTATCAAACGCGCGAAAGATACAAGCCCTTCTTCACGCAGTGGGGAGCCGATCCGATCTGGCAGAGCGGGGCAGTAAACGAGCCTACGCCAGATATCTACCAGTTCCCTGGAGCCATCACCGCCACCGGACTGACCCTGCAGGAAACCAGCGACTACACCTTCGATGTCGCCGCCTTCCCCGTCACCTTCGACGAGACGCGTCGGCTCTGGTTCGCGGACATCGTACTCAGCAACGCCTCCGCTTACACCCCCTTTGTCAGACTTGCGTTAGCCCGCTATCAGCCCCACTCCATCCAGGGTGTCGAGCTCTCCAAGGTGGTTCTCGCCGACTTCGCCCAGCTCACCCCGGACCGTTCCGCGGTCGTCAGCATCCAGCCCTCCGATCCGCGCAATGCTCGTGTCTTCATCGGCGGTCTTGGTCCTGCCGGTCCCAACCTGTCCACAATCATCGTGTCAGTCGAAGAGCGGGTGGCCAATATCGACAGCGACCTCGCCTGGCGGATCGCGCCCACCACCGTCGTTACTGTCACAGAGGACACGCCCACACCATCAGAATCAAACGCTGTCCTCTGGTCCGGCAAGATCTCGTTTGCCCATCAGCCACCCAACCACCAGTACCGCGTGGTCGTCCGCGAGTTCGAACACATTCTCGTCGATGAGGGACCATACATCGACAGGGAACTTAGCCTCGGTGATCGCCTCATCTACGCGGCCATCCTTGCGTACGACTACGACTAAGGAGATCCATGCAAACAGCCGTACTCACACCGCAAGATCTCAATTCCGAGAGCGCCATCTCGCCGATCCAGACATCCCTCCCGACCTCGGTCCTCGTCCTAGACGAGTTCCTCGTCGCGCAGGAATGGAACAGCCTCATGCGGTACACGCTCGAGAACGCGGCGACGTTTCAGACCACTCGCGTTCTCGACGCCGCCGGCCATGATCAACTCGATCAGCAGCACCGCCGCTCTCGCGTCCTGTTTCACATCGGCTACTTCGATGCTCTGTTCGCGGCCCGTCTCCTTACCTTCTTCCCTTACATCCTTTCGCGCCTGAGGTTTCCATACTTCCCCATCTCCCGCGCTGAGATTCAGCTAACCGCCTCCAACCACGGCGAGTACTTCAAGCGGCATACGGACAGCGGTTCGGCTGCCGTGCAGAGCCGTACGCTCACCTTTGTCTACTTCTTCTATCGCGAGCCCAAGCCCTTCACCGGGGGAGAGCTCCGCATCTTCAATCGACCACCGGCGGGCCAGCCAGTGGACGAGACCTCCTTTTGCACTATCGAGCCCGCGCAGAACCAGATTGTGTTCTTCGAAAGTGATCTGCTGCACGAGATCCTTCCCATCCACTGCCCCTCACAGGATTTTGCCGATAGCCGCTTCACCGTGAACGGATGGTTCCACCGATGACACCTCATGGATATCCCGCCGACCAGTACCACTGCCTGCTTGATGAGCAGCCTTACTACCTTGTACCGCAGCGGCTCCTCGCCCCCCTTGACGAACGTGAGGACCTCATCGTCAACCCCGCGTGCTCATTCTCCTGGCAGGCCCCGCTGCCGGCGGACAAAGCCATGCGCACCACCTTCGCCGATCAACTCTGTCCCAGCAACTGGATCGTCTGGGTGGATGATCCGGCGACCCTGACCATGTGGCCCTACTGGGTCGGGCCGGAGTTCTTTGATCTCCTTTCCGCGTTGGCGCCGGGCTACCCTGCACCTCCGAACCTTGCGCCCGAGATGCGCTACATTCTGATGACCGCAGGTATCCTGGTTCCCCCGACCTATGCGGCTTGGCGCCGACGCCGCTGGCTGGACCAGTTGGCCTCCTGGGCAACCTGCTTCGAGCGCGGCTACGTCAACACCGCCGGCCTGATCCCCCCGTTACACCTTGGCGCTCTTCGCCGGTACTACCGTCATCAGGTCCGCGCCGGCGCGTACACGCTCGGCGATGTCCAGGTTCCGCACCGCTTCGCCGCCCACGGCGAGCCCGTAGCCCGCTTCTTTCATCACCAGCTCGAGACCGTCGTCGGCGACATCGCCCGAACCACCGTCCGCCCCTCCTATGCGTACATGGTCGCTTACCAGAGCGGAGCCGAGCTCACCCGCCACACCGACCGCGCCCAATGCGAGTACAGCGTCACGCTCTGCATCGACGCAACGCCCGAGCCCGAAGCGCAGTCCCCCTGGCCTATCCAGATCGAGACCTCTGATGGCGCGCTCAAGATCTGGCAGTCTCTCGGGGACGGGCTCGTCTACCGTGGCTGCTACGTCCCTCACTCGCGCGACCGTCTCCCCGAGGGGCAAACCTCGACCTCACTCCTCTTCCACTATGTGGATGAGTGGTTTTCTGGTCCCCTTAGCTAACCGCGACCCCACAGTGAGACCCGTCCCACGCTCAGATCGGATTGCTACCTATCTGGCGCGAGGAAGTCTGCATCCACGATGAGACCTCCCGGGATATGAAGATTGCCTCTGCGAGTGGCGGCGCTCCACCTTCCCCTCGCCCCAAAGTCATGATCGGCTATCCACCTCGGCGTCCCACATGCTGACAGCACGGTAGCAACCGGAAGATCTCTTCTAAGCACTTCATGTACAGGCATTTATATGGTGGGCACAGCAGGATTCGAACCTACGACTTCCACCGTGTGAAGGTGGCACTCTACCGCTGAGTTATGCGCCCCAAGGGCCTCTGCCGGCCGGTCCAGAAGACCTGCCCGCATCGCCCATTCAGCATACCATTCCCTCCCCCGCGCTGGGCAATCAGGCATCCCACCGCCCTCCCCGCCCCTCACACAAAGATTAGAATAGCCAAGCCTGATGCCCCGAACGCCTCACAACCCCGGCAACCCCGACCCTGCAAGCTCCGCGAACAACGACGCGCCAGCTCCCTCAGACGAAGGCGCGGAATCACCGCAACCTCCGGTCAAGAACGGTGTTACGGAAGATATGGGCACCCTGGCGATCAATCCGAGACACCTCGCAGGCAGCCATTCCGGCCCTTTCGAGAGACCCGCCGCCGCTGATCCCGAACGCCTCCATACGGACGGTGATTTTAGCGAGCTCGACGACGCCGCCGTGATGCTCGAGCTGCGCGCCGGCAACATGGCCGCCTTCGACTTCCTGCTTCAGAAGTATCGCAAACCTATCATTCATTTCATGTTCCGCATGGTCCACAACCAGGCCGTTGCCGAGGAGCTCGCCCAGGAGGTCTTCCTCCGCGTCTACCGCTCACGCGAAACCTACCGCGCCGAGGCGCGCTTTAGCACTTGGCTCTACCGCATCGCCACTAACCTTGGTGTCAACCGCGCCCGCGATACCAAGCAGGAGCGCTCCGCCTCCACCATCTATCTCGACGAGACGGACTCCGAGACCGGCACAACGCCCGACATCGCCGACGCCACTCCTGACATCGAGTCCACCCTGCTCCGGCAGGAGCGCATGAACGCCATCCGTGAAGTCGTCCTGTCCCTGCCCGAGCGACAGCGAATGGCCGTTCTCATGCACAAGTATGAGGAGATGGATTACAAGCAGATCGGCGACGTCCTCAAGCTCTCCGAGTCCGCAACCAAATCACTGCTCTTTCGCGCCTACCAGACACTGCGTGAAAAGCTCAAAGACTTCATCTAGCTGTCGCTCGCATCGCAGCAACGCACGTGCAAAAGACAGGTACAAAGCCCGGCAAACTACAGAAAGGGTGCCATGAACTGCAAAGATTGCCAATCCGCTCTGCCGGATCTCCTCCTTGATCCCGCATCGGTCGCCGCTGCGCGAGCCAAGAATCATCTCGCCGGCTGCCCTGAATGCTTGAAGGAGTTTCAGTCGCTGGAGGCGACCTTCCATCTGCTCGATACCTGGGACGTCCCGGAACCCTCTCCGTGGTTCGATGGTCGTCTCGCCGCACGTCTGCGCGAAGAGCAGGCCAACGCTCCCGAGAGCTGGCTGGAGCGCCTTCGCTCTCGCCTGCTCTTCAACACCGGCCGCCAGCTCCGGCCCGCACTCGCCGGCGCTCTCGCTCTCGCTCTCTTGATCGGTGGGGGAACTGCGGCCAGCATCTCGGGTGTTCTCCGATCGCACCACGCCGATGTCTCGGCCACCGTACAGGATCTCCAGATACTTGATCGCAACGACCAGGCATTTCAGGATATGGACCTCTTGCAGGACGATGGGCCCGCCGACGACGGCACAGCCGACGCCCCAACCAGCTGACAACTCCCGTCGCCTACTCGCGATGGAGATCAAAGGAGAGGAAAAAGAACCAGAGACCCGGTACTCTCATCAGGACCGCTCACCGCAGTTCCCACCGCGGCTCCCGCAATATCAAGGTTAGCTTTATGCAGTCCCGCCACACATCCCGGCACCTGCAACGCGCCCTCTCGGGCGCTCTGTTGACGCTCGCCCTCACTCTCTCCGCCGTCGCCCAGCCCGGCCTGCGTCGCGGCCCCACCGCGCCTACCTATCCTTCCGCCGATACGCAGCGTCACGAGCACCTCGCCGAATGGATGGATCGGCACAGCAGCCTCACCCTTCCTGACCAACAGCGCGCCCTCCAGCGTGAGCCCGGCTTCCGCGATCTCTCCCCACAGGTCCAGCAGCGGATGCTCGACCGCCTCACGGAACTCAACCGCATGTCCCCCGCCCAGCGTCAACGTGTCCTCGCCCGCACCGAAGCCATGGAGCGCCTGGCACCTGATCAGCGCCAGCAGGTCCGCGGAGCCATGTCTCAGCTCTCCAGTCTTCCTCCAGAGCGCCGCCGTGCCGTAGCCCACGCCTTCCGCGACATCCGCAACCTTCCACCCAACCAGCGCCAGGCGGCCCTCAACTCCGACCGCATCCGCTCCAGCTTCACCGATGGTGAGCGCTCCACCCTATCCAACCTCATCTCGGTGGAGCCCCTGCTCCCGCCCCCCTCCGCCCCAGCCCCGCGTTAGAACCTGAGCCACCCCTATCAAGCCTCCGCCCGAAGAGCCCATCTTCCCGCGTCGTCTAGCTCTTCAGGAAGTTCTTCGCCAGGAACAGCACGTTGGCCGGCCGTTCCGCGAGCCTCCGCATAAAGTACGGATACCACTCCGCCCCAAACGGCAGATACACTCGCACCCCGTATCCCTCCTGCACCAGCTCCCGCTGGAGGTCCCGCCGGATCCCGTACAGCATCTGGAACTCAAACATCTCCTTCGGCAGCCCCGTCGTTCGAACAAACTCTCGCATCCGGTTCACAATCGCCTCGTCGTGCGTCGCCATCCCGCAGAACACCCCGCTGGACGAGAGATAGGTCATCAGCGCCACGTAGTTCGCGTCCACGTCACGCTTGTTCGGAAACGCAATCTCTGCCGGCTCCTTGTACGCCCCCTTGCACAAGCGGATTCGGATCCCCTGCTCGGCCAGTCGCTTCGCATCGTCCGCCGTCCGGTACAGATATGCCTGCAGCACCGTCCCCACCCGTCCCTGCATCCCCGGCCGCGCATGCAGACGCTCCGTCATCGCGATCGTCGCCTCCGTATACGGCGAGCCCTCCATATCGATTCGCACGAACGAGTCCACCGCCGCGGCGTGCGCCACCATCTCTCCCACCACTGCCTCGGCCAGCGCCGGGTCGATATCCATCCCCACCTGCGTCAGCTTCACACTCACATTGGCATTGAGCCGACGCGATTCGATCGCATCCAGCAGCTCGTGGTAAACCTCCGCGCTCGCCCTCGCCTGCCGCTCCTCCGTCACGCTCTCGCCCAATGAGTCCAGCGTCACCGAGATCCCTTCCCGGTTGAGCTGCTCGCATGCCCGCAGCGCCTCGGGGACAGACATCCCCGCCACAAAACGCCCTGAAAGCCTCTTACCTACGGTCGAGCGCTCTGAAAACGCTCGCATCTGCCTGTTCTGGCTTAGCCCGATAAACAACGATCGCAACACCCGGGAGTCCTCGCTCCGGCATCCGCTCCAGGCAGAAACTCCGGACGTTTCATTCTCCCACGCAAGGCCCACGCTCACCCACCGCCGCCTACCGGCTCAGCAACAACACCCCCGGGATGTGTGCACAGCCCGCATAGGATCGAGTTCCCGGGCAGAACGCCGCCGACAGGAACAACGCCCTGCTCAGTTCCTGACCTGCACCACCGGCTTCGCCCCGTGTTCCACCTGTGGCGTCACCATCTTGCTCGTGTCTTTTATCGCAGCGATCGCCTCGTCATATCGCCCCGCCACCGAGTTCCCCCGAATCACCGCCATCTCTTCCAGCATCTTCATGCCGTCCTTGAGATAGCTCATCCGGCTCCGCTCGTCATGCCCCCACGTTACCGGCACCTCGCGAATCGTGTACTTCAGCTTTCGCGCGATAAACAGTATCTCCGGGTCAAAGCCCCAGCGTTCGATCGTCTGCAGCCGAAAGATCACCTGCGCCGCCTCACGCTTGAACGCCTTAAAGCCGCACTGCGTGTCCTTGAACGGCAGCCCCATCACTGTCCGCGTAATCCAATTGAAGCAACGCCCGAAGAACTGCCGGTACAGCGGTTGGTGGATCGTCTGCCGCGTCCGGTCCAGCCACCTCGACCCGATCGCCACATCCGCACCCTCGTCGATTGCAGCGATAAGCAGCTCCGCCTCTTCCATAGGCGCCGAAAGATCCGCGTCCGTAAACATCACCACGTCGCCCGCCGCCTGCAGCAGCCCATTCCGCACCGAGTAGCCCTTGCCGCGATTCCCCGGGTTCTGCACCAGGTGCACCCTCGGATGGGCGTCCATCCACCTCGTCACGATCTCCGGCGTCGCATCTGTCGACCCGTCATCGACCACCAGCACCTCGGCATCCCACCCGCGCTCGGTCACGCACTCCATTACGCGCTCGAGCGCAGCCCCGATACGAGCGCTCTCGTTATACGCCGGTATCACGATACTTAGCTGTGGGTGTGCCATCTCAGTCGTCACGCCTCGATCCGTCTTGCCGCCCTGATGTGGGAAGACGCTCGCGCGCCGCCGATCATCATACTGTAATCATTGGACGTCAGAACAGCGCCCGGGGATACCGTTCCGAGGAACCCCCGTCCTCCACTCATCCCTTTTTTGCCCCGCACCCGGCGCTCAAGCCTAAAATCCCCGGCATGCGCCGACGTCTCGCCCTTCTCGCCCTCGCTCTCACGCCCTTCTCCGTCGCCTATCGCTCCCTCGGCCAGGCCACTCCGTCCAAACCCGCGCCCACGCTCAGATCCATCCTCCTCGAGCAGCTCCGCTCCACCCACAACAAAGCCGAGTGGTTCGTCCCCGTCAACACTGCGGTCGCCGGCCTCACCCCCGATCAGGCCAGGTGGATCCCACACTCCGAGGGCGCTCACAACCCCGCACCGGCTGATCACTCCGTCGGCATGCTCACTAATCACCTGCTCTTCTGGAACTCCCAGGTCCTCGCACGCATGAAGGATCCCAAGGCGCCGCAATTCAACGGCAGCAACGAGGAAACCTTCAACAAGTTCGACGCCGCCTCCTGGACCTCCACCTGCCAGAAGCTCGATCAGGTTCTCACCGACATCGAGGCGCTCGTCGAAACCGCCGACAATGACCACCTCCAGAAATGGGCCTCACAGCTCGCCCACGTCGGCACCCACAACGCCTACCACACCGGCCAGATCATCGAGATCCGCAAGCTCCAGGGCTCCTGGAACCCCGAGAAGGGCGTCAAGTAAACCGCCGGCCCCAACCTTCCACTTGCACGGAATCCGTAGCTGCCCTCCCCGCACCATCCTGCTAAACTCCAGCCATGCCGGAAGAGTTCGTCCCACCGCCGTCGCCAAGCACCCCGCCTCCGCACCCCGGGCCCTCGTACCCGCCCCCCTCAGCTGCCCCGTACGCCCCCTACTCCCCACAGGCGTCCTTTCGTCCTCCTTATTACGGCGCTTCCCCCATCCCACCAAGAAACCGCTCCCCCTGGTTCTGGATCGGCACCATCGGCGGAAGCCTCCTTGGCATCGCCCTCATCTTCTCTTTCTTCGTCTGGCTCGCCATGCGCTCCGCCACCCGCGATGGCGCCTCCGCGTTCTCCACCAGCAACATCGCTGTCATCGACCTCGACGGCGTCATTACCGATGCCGACAAGGTCGACACCCAGCTCCGTCAGTTCGGGGAAGACTCCTCCGTCAAAGCCATCATCCTCCACATCAACTCCCCCGGCGGCGGCGCAGCGGCCTCCCAGGAGATTTACCATGAGGTCCTCCGCGTCCGCGAAGAGAACCACAAAAAGATCATCGCTTCCGTTGAGTCCGTCGGGGCCTCCGGCGCCTATTACATCGCGTCCGGCTGCGACAGGATCTACGCCAACGACGCCTCCGTCGTCGGCTCCATCGGCGTAATCATGGAGTGGACCAACTACGGCGACCTTATGCGCTGGGCCAAGCTCAAAAGCGTCATCATTCATGCCGGTGAGCTCAAGGATGCCGGCGACCCCAGCCGCGACGTCACCCCCAAGGAGCAGGCCTACTTCCAGTCTCTCGTCGACAACATGTACGGCCAGTTCGTTCACGACGTCGCCACCGGCCGCCACACCTCCGACGACAAGATCCGCCCCCTCGCCACCGGACAGGTCTGGACCGGACAACAGTCCCTCCCGCTCGGCCTCATCGACAAGGTCGGCGGCTTCCGCGTCGCCCTCATCGACACCGCCCGCTCGGTCGGCATCTCCGGCGAACCCACTGTTGTCCGCCCGGCCAGCCCAAAGCGAGGCCTCCTCTCCCTCCTCACCTCCGACGGCGAAGACCTCTTCCCCAACCCCACCCAGCTACTCAACCGCGCCCCCGGCTTCTACTTCATGTGGAAGTAACCGCCCGGTCGGGCCTGCTCTCGGCCCAATGCGTCTCCAGTCACTCTGGGCAAATCCACGATTGCCCCCCGCCTTCCTTGGCGCCTCCACCCTCCTCAACGCAGCCCTATCAGATTTAGCTTCGGCTCTCTTCCCCAGCCCGCATCTCACACAACACACAACACTTTCTCCCCACAGGCAGCCGTTTCTCCCCCCAGCGCCATCTCACTGCCTGATCCTGTCTGTCCAGACCAAGGGGAACCCCCAATGCCCTCCCAGAACTCCGCACGTGAAAGGAATCCAACGATGACCAAAGCCGACCTCGTCGACAAGGTCACCGCGCTCGGTGACCTTACCCGGCGCGACGGCGAGATCATCGTTGACACCCTCTTCGAGGCGGTCATCGGCGCCCTCAGATCTGGCGACAAGATCGAGATCCGCGGCTTCGGTAGCTTCCGCACGCGCCAGCGAAACGCCCGTGTCGGTCGCAATCCGAAGACCGGCGACAAGGTCGAGGTCCCCGCCAAACGAGTTCCCTTCTTCAAGCCCTCCAAGGAGCTCCGCGACACCGTCAACACCCGCACCCACGGCGGCGAGATCGACGTCCAACTCTCCCCCAAGGTCGAAAGGGAAATCGAAGAAGCCATCGACCCGCACCACCCGCCTGCAATGTAGCTCCCGCCCACTGCCCCCGAAGTCTCCCGGCGTACCATCAGGGAAGCTCACGCATGCACGGCCCCAACTCACCCCCCTCGCACAGAGTCGCCGTGGTCACCGGAGCCTCCTCCGGCATAGGCTTCAGCTGCGCCGCCCTCCTCGCCGGTCACGGCCTCCGCGTTTACGGGCTCTCCCGCCGCGCCCCAGAGCCGCCAATTCCTGGAGTCATCTTCCTCACGATCGACGTCACCGACGACCTCTCCGTCTCCCGCGCCATCGGAGAAATCCTCGATCGCGAAGCCGGTCGCATCGACGTCCTCATCAACAACGCCGGATACGGCCTCGCCGGAGCGATCGAAGACACCTCCGCCGAAGAAGCCCGCGCGCAGCTCGACGTCAACCTCCTCGGCACGCTCCGTCTCTGCTCCGCCGTCCTCCCCGCAATGCGCGCCCGGGGCCGCGGGTACATCCTCAACATCGGCTCCATCGGCGGCCTTCTCGCCATCCCCTTCCAGGGCCTCTACAGCGCCTCCAAGTTCGCCCTCGAAGGCCTCACCGAAGCTCTACGCCTCGAGGTCAGCTCCTTCGGCATCCGCGTCGTCCTCCTCGAGCCCGGCGACCATCGCACCGCCTTCACCGATCGCCGCACCTTCACGCAAGCCTCCGCCCACAACCCCGCCTATCGCGACAAGCTCGCCCGTGCCATCGGCCGCATGTCCGCCGACGAGCGGGCCGGCCCCAACCCCGATCGCCTCGCCCGTCTCGTCCTCCAGATCATCGACACGCCCCACCCACGTCTTCGCTACACCGTCGGCCCTGCCCCTCAGCGTGCCGCAGTCTGGCTCAAGCGTCTCGCCCCCTACGCTCTCGTGGAGAAGATCCTCTCCTCCTACTACCGCTGCCAGTAAGGCCCCTCCTATTTCAGGACCGAGCCGCATCGACCGCCCCAGGCGTCCCCACACGAAAGCGCACAAAGGGCTACTATGGTCGCCTCCCTATATTCCAAAGCAAGGAGTGACCCTATGGCACTCGATATGGACAAGCTCAACGCCTTTGTCGGCGGCTTCGTCGGAGACCTCGGCGCAGCCGTACACGCGGGCATGGTCGTTATCGGCGAAAAACTCGGTCTCTACAAGGCACTGGCCCAGCACCCCATGACCTCCGAAGAACTCGCCGCGGCCACCTCCACCGATCCGCGCTACATCCGCGAGTGGCTCTCCTCCCAGGCCGCCGGAGGTTACGTCACCTACGACAGCCAGGCCGACAAGTTCAGCCTCTCCGAAGAACAGGCCTTCACCCTCGCCGACCCGGACAGCCCCGCCTATCTCCCTGGCGCGTTTGAGCTCGCCCTGGGCTCCCTCGCCGCCGTTCCCCGCATAACGGAGTCTTTCCGCTCCGGCGCGGGCATGGGCTGGCATGAGCACAACGAAGGCGTCTTCCACGGCTGCGAAAACTTCTTCCGCCCCGGCTACGCCGCAAACCTCGTCAGCTCCTGGATCCCTGCTCTCACCGGCGTAAAGGAAAAGCTCGAAGCCGGTGCCCGCGTCGCCGACGTCGGCTGCGGCAAAGGCGCCTCCACTCTCCTCATGGCCAAGGCCTTCCCCAACTCGAAGTTCTTCGGCTTCGACTACCACGACGGATCCATCGCAGGCGCACGCGCCTCAGCCGAACGCCAGGGTCTCTCCGACCGCGCCACCTTTGAGATCACCAGGGCCAAGGAGTACCCCGGAAACGAATTCGATTTCGTCGCCGTCTTTGACTCTCTCCATGACATGGGCGATCCCGTCGGCGCCGCAAAACACGTCCACAACTCCCTTCGCAAAGACGGCACCTGGATGATCGTCGAGCCCTTCGCCAACGACGCCCTCAAAGACAATCTCAACCCCGTCGGCCGCGTCTACTACTCCTTCTCCACCCTGCTCTGCACCCCCTGCTCCCGCTCGCAGGAGGTCGGCCTTTGCCTCGGCGCCCAATCCGGCGAAGCCCGCATGCGCGAGGTCGTCACCTCCGCCGGCTTCACCCGCTTCCGCCGCGCCACTGAAACGCCGTTCAACATCGTCTACGAAGCCCGCCCCTGAGTCTTCAACTGCCCACTCACCTGCCCTGCAAACGGTGGGTGGGCAGCTGCGCTCCAAGCCTTACCGCTAAGCAAGCGCTCTTACTGTCCCCCATACCGCACGTCATACTGCCCAGGCAACGCCGGGAACGTGGCATACTCCTGCCCCGCAAACGTCCTCCCCGCAAAACTCACTGACGCCCCGTTCAGTCTCACCTCCGTCAAGGCTCTGCTCGACCAGCTCGCCGGCAGCATCGCCTCCAGTCCCCTGCTGCCTTCCTCCCCGGCAATCCGGAACCGCAGATCCGCCCCATCCCAGCGAATCTCCTGGAATGATGATCCGTCTCGCGCATCCAGCCATCGCAGCATCTGCACCGCCGCCACGATCGGAACTCCCCGGGCCTTCGCCGACGCCACAATCGCATCCGCCCCCGGGGAGACGACCGCGTCCGTATGCATATTGGCCGTAAATACCCCCACGTACTCTCTCGGCCCAAGAGCATTGCTCAGCAGCGCATCCACTGTCATCGGGTAGCTCTGTCCCGACTCATCCGTCATCTGCGTCGCCGCCTGATACACATCCACAAGACTCCCGTCGCGCTTTGCAAATCGCATCGGCATCCCCGATCCCGTAAACATCCCTGGCCGATCCTGCACCCACTTCGCGGGCCAGTAGTAGTAGTTCGTATCCAGCCGAATCCCATGCCGCAGCTCCACCACCGGCTGCGTATCGTAATCTCCCCAGGTCACGCAATCCGTCCGGCTTGTCGTGGGCGCGGGGAGATCCGGATACCGGCGCGCAAACTCGGCAAGCTGGGCCGTGTACAGCCGGTCCACCCCCGCCGCTGAGATCTCCGTCGCGCTTCTTCTCTGGTCATCGCGCACCCCCTGCTGCGGCCAGTCCTCGCACCGCGTGTACTCATGCAGACCGATCTCGAAGCCCTTGCTCACCAGCGACAAACCCTCTTCATTGCTGATCGTGCCGGGAAACACGTTGGACGTGGCGCGCACGCACTGCCAATCCTCCACAGAACAGTTCTTCGGACTCTCCTCCTCAAACCTCCGGAAGCGTCCCACCGTTCCCCCATGCCCATGGTCGTCCCCGGTCATCACCACCACCGCTCTCACGCCATCGGGCAGATACCAGAAGCGGGGAAGCGCCCGCCTCCCTCTGCTCATCACCAGAATGAGGTTCGCCAGCAGCCTCTGCTGCTCATCCGCCTGCGGTATGGCAACCTTGTTCAGATCCACCCAGTCCGGCTTCGGGTCGTTGCTCGCGGCACCAAAGAACAGGTCGTCGCTCCGTACCGGCGGTATCCCGTCGCGTTCCCTTCCAGACCACGCCGGATTACCCTGCCTCGTGTACACCACCGAACGCGCCAGGTCGTACGCAAACACCGTCACCTGGCCCTGCCCCACTCGTCGCGTGGCTACCGCTGGCGACCCAGCCGGCGATACCGCGTCCCGGTAGAGTCCCGCCACTGTCTCGCCTTCACCCGGCGCATAGATATCCGCCGTCCCGTGAAACTGGATCGTCTCCCTCACCAGTCCCTTGCCCGCCGCCGTCGCACCGTCGATCGCCAGGTACGCGTCCGTCAGTGTGCCCTTTGCTCGAGTGAATCCAAACGCCTGCGCAAGCGCCTCGTCGGGTCGCATCGCAATCAGTTCCCCACCCCCGCTCACCCACGCATGGAGCATCTCTCTTTGGGCGGCGCTCACCGGGATCTCTCCAACGATCGCTACGTCATATCCACTCAGCGAGTCCGCCGTGACCTCGGCAACATCCTTGACCGCGAACTCGTTCAATCCCTCCGTCAGGAGGATCTCCGAGTAGTACCGGCTGAACGGATTCGCCTCGCTCGCCAGCACAAGAATCGGCCCGCCCGGCCCACCCCTCTTCCCCACCTGGTCGTGAAGGAGCGCTCGCCCGGCCGATCCATGGCTCTCCCCGGCATACTGGAAATGACCCTTCCCGCTCAGGTCATGAGCATGCCTCCCCAGCAACGTAACGCACACGAGGCTGATGGCAACCCACAGCAGCGGCGTCAACGGATGGGCAGCATGGAGGGATCGGTCGAAAAATGATCGACCGTCGGGAACGGCTGCGAGCTTCCGGTGAAATTTCACCAGACCTGCTCCCTTCTCCTATCTGATATGAAGTCCCATCTCGAACGGGGAAGAAACTTCGGCCCCAACACGCCTCAGCATGGAACGGGAATGTGCTGGCCCAAAGATCCAAGCCACTGAAAAAAGACCCCGCCCACAAGAGTCGGCTCTCGAGTCGAATCCGGAAAGCCGCCCAGGTGACACCACACCCATCAAGTTGTGCGTTCAGGCTTCAGAGGTCTCAGCTACGCCCCCGAAGCATCGTTCACCGCCCCCGCAACCTCGAACCCGCTTAGGAAGATTCTGCGTCCGTGGGGAGAAAGCCGGCTGGCAGAGTATGCCAGTCGACTGCATCCGAAGCCGGCTCTCCCAGCCAGCTCCGTCCAGAGAGTCTAATCTCCCCGCGCCACGCCGCACCAAAGATCTCGCGCTATTTCGCCGATTATTCCACTGCCCCGAGCCCCTCCACCACGCCGATCGCCCCCATCATCCTTCCCGCCCTACCCTTCTCTGCCCGGTGTGAGAAGTACCTCCGCTCGCCTGCCTCATCCCGCGCGCACGCCGTGCACTCACCCAATACCGTCACCCTCCCCGGAGGCACCCCCGCGTCCGCAAGCTGCCGCCGGTTCGCCTCCCAAAGGTCAAGGTGCATCGCACCCGCTCCGTCCTCACCCCGGACCTCACGGAACAACTCCGCCCCATATCCAAACCCCGCCAGGAACCCCGCCCGCACCTCCTCGCCCACCGAGTAACAGCACGGCCCGATCGATGGCCCGATTGCCGCCACCACATCCTCCGGCCTCGTCCCGTACACCTCACCCATCCGCGCGACCCCCTTCCCCGCGATCCCCGCCAGCGTTCCCCTCCACCCCGCATGGAATCCACCCACCACCCTCAGTCGCGTATCCGCCACCAGCACCGGCACACAGTCCGCCACCTGGATCCCAAGCACCACCCCCGCGACGTCCGTAAGCAGCCCATCCCCCTCGAGCACCGCCCTTCCCGTCTCCGACGCGAGCGATCCCGCCCCCTTGCCGACCACCTGGATCACATCTCCGTGAACCTGCCGTACCGTGACCAGCGGAAACGCGTCTCCACCACGCTCATCACCACAGATCACCGCCAGGAAACGCCGTCTGTTTTCGCGGACGTTTCGATCGTCGTCCTCGGGCTTCCACCCCAGATTCAGCGACATGCCGCCGAAAGCGGAAGAAACACCACCACGACGCGCACTGAATCCTGCCCGGAGCCACCCGAACCGCTCCCAACCCGCAACCTGCACCACGCTCGCACTGTTCATCCTGTCAATCGCTCACCGGCCCCTTGCCAATCCGTCTACCTGTGTAACTTGCGAGAAAAGTGGAGCTTACCGCGTCATCCACATCCAGCCAGCATCCAACCTCCAGCATTTGCATCGCGGTTGGGTCCGTCTGTAAGATACCGCGCATCGTGGAGAACTGAGATTCCGTGCCAACCCTGAGCCCACAACTCCTCCGCTCGCGCATCGGCAAGGTCTGCGTCGCCGTCACCGGTGCCACAACCGCCGAAGTCATTGAAAAGGCAACGTCTGTCATCAAGGAGCACACGTTCATCGAGGTCCGTTTCGACTACCTCGATAAACCCATGCTCGCCTTGCCCGGGCTCAAGACCCTGCTCTCCGAAAACCCGACTGCCACCGCCATAGCCACCCTCCGCCGCAAAGAGACCGGCGGCCGCTTCACTGGCACCCCATCGGATGAGCTCACTTTCCTGTGCAAGGCAGCGTTATCCGGCTTTCAAATCATCGACTTATCCCTCGAGTCGGCAGAAGCTCTCAAGCCCGCCGAGCTCAGCAAGCTCCGCGATACCGGCGTCTCTCTGATCATTAGCCACCACGACTTCGCCGTCACCAAGGACCTCGACGGCATCTACGACCGCATCCTCCGCTTCTCCCCCGACTTCATCAAGATCGTCCCGACCGCCAAGACACTCTCCGACAACCTCACGCTCCTGGATTTCATTGAGCGAAAGAACGAGTCGTCTAACATCATTGGAATCAGCATGGGAGAGGCTGGGATCATCTCCCGCGTTCTCGGCGTCCGTGCCGGCTCAGCCTTCACCTTCGCCGCGGCCACCGCTGGAGAAGAGACCGCGCCCGGACAGATCGCCGCCCGCACCCTCTCCGACACCTACCGTATCGAGGAGCTCGATGCCGCCACAAAGGTCTACGGCGTCGCTGGTAATCCCGTCCGGCACTCCCTGTCCCCGGTCATGCTCAACGCCGCCTTTCGTCGCGAAACGTTGAATTCAGTGTACTTAGGGCTCCAAACGAACAAGATCGACGATCTTCTCAAGCTGGTACAGGAAATCCCCATCCAGGGTCTCAGCATCACGATGCCTTTCAAGCAGGAGATCATGCCTCATCTCGAGCGCACCGATCCCCTCTCTGCCAAGATCGGTGCCTGCAACACCGTATTGCGCGCGCAAGACGGTAAACTCTATGGCTTCAACACCGACGTGGCCGGAATTCTCGCTCCGCTCGAGAAGCGCATGAGTCTCAAAGGATCCAGGATCCTCGTGCTCGGTGCCGGCGGAGCGGCCCGCGCAGCCGTCTTCGGCCTTCGCGAAAAAGGCGCCGACGTCTTCATCCTCAACCGCACACCCGAGACAGCCCAGAAGCTCGCCCGTCAGTCGCAGTCCAAAGCCATCAAGAAGGAAGCCATCGCTAAGAGCCAGTTCGACGTCATCCTGAACGCCACGCCTATCGGCATGACCGGCTTCAAAGGAGCTCCGCTTCTCGATGCGGGCGACCTCAACACCAAACTTGTCTTCGATCTGGTCTACTCACCCCTGGAGACGCCGCTCATCCGTATGGCACGTCAAGCGAACATCCCCATCATCACGGGGGTCGAGATGTTTGTGCAGCAAGGGGCCAGGCAGTTCGAGATTTGGACCGGAAAACCCGCTCCCGAAGAGGAGATGCTGCGAGTCGTTCTCCACGCTCTCAAGCAGCAGGCCGAAGCATCAGCGCTTCAGTCCGTCACCCCTAAAAAGCCCGCCGAGATCGCTGATCAGGACTCTGCCCCCCCAGCTCGCCCAGCCAGAAAGGCGCCGGTTCCGCCAAAGAAGAAGGCCGCCTCCCGCGCTTGAACATAAGCGCCTCAGCGGCCATTTAGCTGGATCAAACCTGGGCGGCGCCTTAGGTACTACGGCCCTCTGCGGAAGCCAGCTTCTCCTCCGCTTTACGAGTAATTGCATTCGCGTCGTCGTACTTCTGACCATCGTCTCCGGCTTCAGTCCAAAGCCGCTCCCCAGTCTGCAGTTCGGTCTCTGCTTCAGCACGGTCGATCTCGTCGGGGCGCAGCGCCTCTTCGGCAAGAATGGTCACACGCTCAGGAAGCACCTCGACGAAGCCCCAGGCAACGAAAAACTTCTGGTCTCCCGAAGTGCCGCCATGCAGCCTGACCTCACCTGCGCCAAGCTCCGCCAGCAGAGGCGCATGCCCGTATAGCGCCTCAAGATACCCGGAGGCGCTAGGAAGCTCAACGGCGTCCGCAGTGGCATCTACCACGACGCGATCCGGCGTTACCAGCCGAACCGCGAGAGTCCCACTTCCCGGATTGTTGGTCGTCTCTGCCATCGCTATGCCGTCTGCTTCATCTTTTCGGCGGCCGCAAGAACGTCCTCAATGCCGCCCTTCAGGTAAAACGCCTGCTCAGGGATGTCATCGTGTTTGCCGTCGATGATCTCTTTGAAGCTGCGAACCGTGTCGGCAACCTTGACGTACGCGCCCGGGATGCCGGTAAAGATCTCGGCGACGTGGAAAGGCTGCGACAGGAAGCGCTGCACCTTTCGAGCCCGTGCCACCGTGATCTTGTCCTCTTCCGAAAGTTCGTCGATGCCCAGAATGGCGATGATGTCCTGCAGATCCTTGTAGCGCTGCAGGATGCGCTTCACACCCTGCGCAACGTCATAGTGCTCTTGCCCAACGATGCGGGGGGACAGAATGCGTGAGGTCGAGGCCAACGGATCCACAGCCGGATAAATGCCAAGCTCAGACAGCGGCCGCGAAAGCACGGTAGTCGCATCCAGGTGAGCGAAAGTCGTCGCTGGCGCCGGATCCGTAAGATCATCCGCCGGTACGTAAACCGCCTGCACGGACGTGACCGACCCCTTCTTGGTCGACGTAATCCGCTCCTGCAGCTCACCCATCTCCGTTGCAAGGTTTGGCTGGTAGCCCACGGCAGAAGGCATACGTCCCAGCAGTGTCGAAACCTCGGACCCCGCCTGCGTAAACCGGAAGATATTGTCGATGAAGAGCAGCGTGTCGGCGCCTTCCTGGTCGCGGAAGTACTCGGCAACCGTGAGGCCCGTCAGCGCCACTCGAAGGCGAGCTCCCGGCGGCTCCGTCATCTGCCCGTAGATCAGCGTTGCTTTACTCTTCGAGAAGTCCTTCAGATCGATAACGCCCGACTCCTGGAACTCGACCCAAAGGTCGTTGCCCTCACGCGTCCGCTCACCCACGCCCGCGAAGACCGAGAACCCGCCGTGCTTCGAGGCGACGTTGTTGATCAGCTCCTGAATGACGACCGTCTTGCCAACACCTGCACCGCCGAACAGGCCGATCTTGCCGCCCTTCAAGAACGGCTGGATCAGGTCGATGACCTTTACACCGGTCTCAAACATCTCCTCAGAAGTCGACTGCTCCTCAAAGGAGGGTGCCTGGCGATGAATCGGCAGATGCACCTTTGCGTTGACCGGCCCAAGCTCGTCCACCGGCTGGCCGAGAACGTTGAGCACCCTTCCAAGGGTCTCGCGCCCCACAGGAACCGTGATGCCCGCGCCCGTGTCGATCGCCTTCATGCCCCGCACCATGCCCTCGGTCGCCTCCATGGCGATGCAGCGAACGCGTCCCTCGCCAAGATGCTGCTGCACCTCAACAACGACGTCGAGCGGTTTGGGAATATCGAAGCCTTCGCTCGAAATCCGCAGCGCCTGGAAGATCGGCGGCATGTGTTTCTCTTCAAACTGCACGTCAACGGCTGGCCCGCTGATCGATATCACTTTTCCAATGTTCTCTGCCATATCTCTCTCTTTACAGCGCCGCAGCGCCGCTTACGATCTCAATAATCTCTTTGGTGATCGCCGCCTGGCGCACGCGATTCATCGTCAATGACAACGCGTCGATCATGTCGCCGGCATTGTTTGTCGCCGAGTCCATCGCAGTCATGCGCGCCGCATGCTCAGCAGCCACACTCTCAAGGAGTGCATGGAAGATCTGGGTCGCCACATAGCGCGGCATCAGGTGACGGAACAGACGCTCCGGATCCTGGTCGAAGATGTAATCAACCTCTGCAGTTCCGAACTTCTTCGACTCCGCATCCATCTCGTTCTCTTCCGCCTGATCGACATGAATGCCGGAGGTCTGGGCGGCTCGCACTGCCGCCTCGCGCTCGTCGTCCGTCATCTCCTGCGATGAAGTGACATCATGCGTGCCGAGCTTCTTGATCGGAAGCAGACGCTCCACAACAACTCTCTGCGCGATCACCGACCTGAACTCGTTGAACACCAGGTACACGGAGTCGATCTCGGCCCGCTCATAACGCTCCACGATCGACTGACTGATCTTGGTCACCTCAGCGAAGCTCGGATTAGCCAGCAGGCCAGTGTGATCGCCCGTCACCTCGATCGGATCCGCGCGATGCCGGATCGTCTCATAGTGCGTCGACAGATCGTTGTCGTAGCGTTCTTCCGTGCGCTCGTATCGCGCCTCCGGATAACGCTTCCGATAAAGATCGCGAGCCTTTCGGCCGATCGGCTCGATGTCGAGGTTTTGCCCCTTCTGCCGGCGATCCTCGATAAAGCCCTGAGCCGCCTTCACGATGTTCGAGTTGAAGGCACCGGCGAAGCCCTTGTCTCCCGCAACCACGATCACAAGGACGTTCTTCTCCTCACGCTCCACCAGCAGCGGATGCATGATGTCGCCGTTCTCTTCGTTGTAGAGATCGGTGCGCCGCACCAGCGACTCAAGGACGTTGGTCAGCATCTGCGCATACGGACGTGCCTGCATCGTATGCTCCTGCGCACGCCGCAGCTTCGCCGCCGAAACCATCTTCATGGCCTTGGTGATCTGCCGCGTGTTCTTCACACTGCGGATGCGGCGCCGGAGATCGAGAACGTTTGCCATTGTCTATGCCTTTGCGGGGCTCGCCTCTTCCGCGACCTCTCTGGGGACGCCAGCAGTGGGCGCCTTTGGCTGGTTCTGATCCTTACGGCTCTTCAGATCCGCGAGAAAGCCGGCCTTGTACTCCTTGATCGCCGCGGTCAAACGTCCCTTGAGATCGTCGTCGAGCGCCTTCTTCGTCGCGATATCCGTCAGCACCGATCCGGACGAACCTTCAAGGTACTTGTAGAAGCCGTCCTCAAACGCCCTGAGGTCTGATACTTCGACATCATCCAGCAAACCGTTCGTGCCGGCGAACAGAATCGCAACCTGCTTCTCAAAGGTCAGCGGCTGGAACTGCGGCTGCTTCAAGAGCTCCGTCAAACGCTGCCCACGGCTCAACTGCTGCTGCGTCACCTTGTCCAGGTCCGATCCGAACTGCGCAAAGGCCGCCAGCTCGCGGTACTGCGCGAGGTCCAACTTCAACGTCGCTCCCACCTGCTTGGTCGCCTTGGTCGCCGCCGCGAATCCGACGCGCGAAACCGAAAGCCCAACGTTTACCGCAGGCCGAACGCCCGAGTTGAACAGATCCGTCTCAAGAAAGATCTGGCCGTCTGTAATCGAGATCACGTTAGTTGGGATGTAGGCCGAGACGTCGCCGGCCTGCGTCTCGATCACTGGCAGCGCTGTCAAGGATCCACCGCCCAGCTTGTCCGAGAGCTTGGCCGAGCGCTCCAACAGACGCGAGTGGAGATAGAACACATCGCCCGGGTAGGCCTCACGTCCCGGCGGACGGCGCAACAGCAGCGAGATCTCGCGATAGCTTGCCGCGTGCTTGGAAAGATCGTCGTAGATCACCAGGGCATGCTTACCGTTGTCACGGAAGTACTCGCCGATCGCGGTCGCCGCAAAAGGAGCAAGGTACTGCATAGGCGCGGGTTCTGAAGCCGTCGCGGCAACCACCACCGTGTACGCCATCGCGCCAAACTGCTCCAGCGTCTGCACTACCTGCGCGACCGACGACCGCTTTTGCCCGATTGCGCAATAGATGCAGATCAGGTTGTTCTTCGCAGAATTGATGATCGTGTCGAGCAGAATCGCAGTCTTGCCGGTCTGCCGGTCGCCGATGATCAGCTCGCGTTGTCCACGGCCGATCGGGATCATCGTGTCGATCGCCTTAATGCCCGTCGCCATCGGCTCGCGAACACCCTGCCTGTCGATGACTCCAGGGGCCAGGCGCTCCACCGGAAGCGTCTTGTCGGTATTGATCGGCCCCTTGTCGTCGATCGGCTGCCCGAGCGCGTTCACCACCCGGCCAATCATCTCCTCGCCCACAGGCACGGACATGATCTTTCCGGTGCGCTTCACCTGGTCGCCCTCGCTGATCTCCGTGTAGTCCCCGAGCAGCACAGCGCCTACCTGGTCTTCGTCGAGATTCATCGCGAGACCAGCGACGCCATGCGGGAACTCGATCAGTTCGCCCGCCATGACCTTGTCCAGTCCATGCACGCGAGCGATGCCGTCGCCCAGCGAAATGACCGTTCCAACCTCGTCGACCTGAATCCGCTGCTCGTAATTCTCGATCTGCTGGCGAAGCAGCTCGGTAATCTCATCCGCCTTGATCGCGTTACCCTGTGCCATTGTGCGTTGTCCTGATCCTGCAAACTTTGTTCTTTGAAAGCTCTAAAACTCTGACTCTACTCGACCCACCCGCGAATCTCAGACGACCTGCGCGTCTGCCAATCTCCGCTTCATATCCATCAACTGCGCCTTGAGCGATCCGTCATACACCGTCGATCCGATCTTCACCACCACCCCGCCCAGTAGCGAAGCATCCTGGCTATAGCTGACACGTGCTGTGCCGCCAGCTTTTGCCGAGACCTGCTGCTCCAGCTGTGCACGGTCTGCCTCGTTCAGCGGATGCGCGCTGATGATCTCCGCTTCGACCAGGCCCGACTGCTCGTCGGCGATCCTGGCGTAGTCCGTCAGGATGTCCTGCAGATCGCCCAGCCTGTCGTGGCCGACGATGACCGCGACGAAGTTGCGTACCTGAGGCAGCATCCCAATGCGTCCGGAGATTGCATCCAGAATGCGGACTTTTTGCTCCTGCGGGATCGAAGGGTCCATCAGGACCTCGCGAAGCTCTCGACTTCCCGTCACTGTCGCCGCAAAATCCGCCAGTTGCTGCTGCGCTGCACCCGAATCCAGATGAGCCGCCACGACCACTTGGCTAAACGCACGAGCGTACCTCGAAGAAAAGACCGACATCAGTTCTGCCCGTTCCTTTCATCGTCGCCGCCCAGCCGCCGCGCAAAGCTCTGCACCAGTAACCGGTCCGTTTCAGCCGTCACCACCAGCTTCTTGGCCGCCTGCTCGATCGCCAGGTCCGCCGCAAACTGCTGAATCTGCCGTCGTGCCTGCGTCGTCGCCGACGCAATCTCCTGCTCCGCAGCCGCAAGGATCTTGCCCTTTTCCTCTTCCACAGTCGCCTTGACCCGTTGCTCCTCGAGAGCCCAGTCCTTCTCCGCCTGCGAGCGCATCGCGGCAATCTGCTCGTCCAGTTTGGAAAGCCGATCTTCCACGCTGTTCATGCGTGCGTTCGCCTCTTCGGTTGCCATCCTGGCCTGCACCAGGTCCTTCTGGATCGCGCCAGTCCGCGCACGAAAGGTCTTCGGGAGAGCCTTCGCAAGAAACAGCCCGATCAACACGGCAAGCACGGCGAAGTTCACGATTTCAAAGGCGGTAGATGCCTGCTCCGGATTCATCCCAAGCTTCGCGCCGAGAGCCTTTACCACCGCGGAATGCCTGTAAGCATCGTTCGCGTCCAGTTCCTCCTGGTTGACCTGAGGGGAGTTAGCCGCAGGTGTGCTCTTCTGACCCGCATCGTTTGTCGTCGCAGCAGGAGCTTCCTGCGCTACCAGCATGGGGGCAGGCACCAGAACGAGAACACCGGCAAGAGCGCACGCGCCTAGAACCTTGCGCAACCAGAGCGGAGCTATGCTGCTCGATCTCTTCACTGTCCAGCCTCCGGAAGCGAGGTGCCCGGAGGCAACACGGCCCGCAGAATCTTCGAGCTGAGCTCGCCGCTGATCGCCTCGATCTGCGCTCGCGCAGCGACCGCGCTCTCTTCAATCTCTCGCCGAGCCGCACCGATGCGCTCCTGCGTCGAGCTGCGGACCTCTCCGAGTGCCGCCTCGCGCTCCTCATTCCAGCGCTTCTGCCGCTGTTCACGCGCCGCAAAGAGTTCAGCCTTCGCCCCTCGCAGCTTGTCTTCATAGACCGTCGTCTCGGCCTCGGCGGCAGTCAATGCGCCCCGGGCCTGTTCCACCGCACCTGTCGTCCGCGCACGGCGCTCGGCCAATATCTTTTCAAGCGGACCCCGCACCAACATCCCGTACGCCAGGACAAGCACCACGAAAAGGATCATCGTCGGCACAGAGCCGAGCACAAGTTCGCCGAGTTGGTGAAGAATCAGAATCCATGCAGTATTGGGCTGCGGCGGGCGCCGCGTCGGAGATGCCCCCTCAACCACGCCTTCGCAGACTCTGCCGAATAGCAGCCCGGAAGCAAACACACATGCGAGGAGGTACACCTATTTTCTAGCAAAGCGCTCTCGCGAGTGTCAACCAAAGCCGCCCGATAAACGGCCAGCGTGTCCGATGATCGATCCGCGTCTGCTGCACGGCCCTACCAAAACTTTTTCTGCACTCCTCAGGCGCCGCCGATTACAATCGTAATCACCACCCCGACCCAGTTCTGGGTCAACATGGGCCGCGTGACCGGGGACACCACCTCCGCTCCCCCTCAGGCGGCCTATGCTGCGTCCGGACCCTGCTCCCGAAGCTGAAAGCGGCGGTACCGGTTCAGCAGCGATGCCGGACCCACAGCCTGGAAATACGCCAGATTCCCCTCGAACCTCTTCTTCTCAATCGTTGCCCCGGCCTCGATCGCAGCGATCGCGCGCCCCTCTGCCTGCGGTATGCGAAAACGTACCTCCAGCAGCGGATCCTCTGTCAGACTCGCGTCTATCTGCCGGAGCAGCTCGTCCAGGCCCGTGCGCCTCAAGCCTGAAACAGCAACCCCACTCCTCTCCAAAGCGGCATGCTCATGCTCCGGCAGGAGGTCGACCTTGTTCAGGACCTCGAGCACCGGCGTCACAGACACCTCGAGTTCGCTCAGCACCTCCAGGACCTGCCTTCGCTGCTCGTCTCGAGTGGGGCTCGACGCATCTTGGACATGCAGCAGGAGCTCCGCGCGCTCAACCTCCTCCAGCGTCGCGCGAAAGCTCGTCACCAGGGTATGCGGCAGATCGCGAATAAACCCCACCGTATCCGAGAGCAGGATCTTCCGTCGGGAAGGCAGCTTCAACTGCCGCAGCTTGGTATCAAGCGTCGCAAACATCCGCGAAGACTCAAGCACACCCGCCTCAGTCAGCGCATTGAACAGCGTGCTCTTGCCCGCGTTGGTGTACCCCACGAGTGCCACCACTGGTACCGGCACGGCCTCGCGTCGCTGTCTCTGCTGTCGCCGGATCCGTCTCACTGATTCGAGCTGTTCCTTGACGTGGTCGATCCTCAGGTTGATCTTGCGTCGGTCAGTCTCAAGCTTCGTCTCGCCCGGACCACGCGTCCCGATGCCGCCGCCGAGCTGGCTCATTGCCTTTCCCTTGCCGGCCAGCCTGGGAAGCTGGTATTCAAGCTGCGCCAGCTCCACTTGCAGCTGGCCCTCCCGGGTGCGCGCATGCCGCGCAAAGATGTCCAGGATCAATTGCGTCCGGTCGATCACCCGGCAGGGCAGCCGGTCCTCGAGGTTCCGCAATTGAGATGGAGTCAGGTCGTGATCAAACAGCACAAGGTTCGCGCTCATCGAGGCCACCACGCCCTCGATCTCGTCCACCTTGCCCTGCCCGACCAATGTCGCCGCGTCCGGCCGCGCTCGTCTCTGGTGCAAGGTCGCGGTCACCTGGGCGCCGGCGCTCCGGGCGAGCTCCTCGAACTCCGCCACGGCCTCGCTATCGTAATCGGTAGCCTCGGACTCCCCACCTGTCTCCGGCAATTCACTCTGCTGCTCCCGGACTGTTGCCGCAGCGCTCCGCGCTAGACGCGCAGCCTGCCCGAGTCGCCGTCGCTCGCCCGTGAACTGCACCGTGACGAGAACGGCGCGCTCCGCACTCGCGCCAGTCCCGGTAACCGCTCCAGCTCCGGCGTTGCCCTCCGGCGCAACCCCGCCCTCACCTCGCTCGTCTGCGGGTGTTCTCTTCCGTGCAGTTTTTTTGCTTGTCGCCAAAGCCCTAATGACCGCCCTGGGTTCCCGCCGGTTCGCTCGTTCCCGTTGTGACAGCGCTCACCGGCCTGTGCTGCTCGGCTCGAGCCTCACCGCGCATCTCCGGCCGGGCCTCACCATGTGCGCCCCCGCGCCCGCTCACCACCGTCGATATCGCGTGCTTGAAGATCAGCTGCTCCTGGCTGTTGTTCTCAAGAAGTACCGAGTACTTGTCAAAGGAACGAATTCTCCCCGTCAGCTTCACACCGCTTACCAGGTAGATCGTGATCGGACTTTTATCCTTCCGCACCGTGTTCAGAAAGGTGTCTTGGATGTTCTGCGCCGGCTTCGATTCCATGGGGCCGATCTCCTCATCTTCTTCTGTTTTCCTGCGTGCAAGCTCTGCCGTGCCTCAAAGCCTTCTCAGCAAGCTATCGGATCGCCTCTTGGATTCAAAAGGCCAAGGCTCTTCACGATACGACCATCTGTTCCTACTTTCAACCCTCGCCCCTGAAGCATCACAGAACCGACCGCCAAACCTGGAAACGTGACCGGTACTCCGCGTCCTAACATGTTTATCATCTTAGAAATGGACCACCGCAACCACGAACCTATTGTGATGCTTGATCTCTCCCGGCAGTTCGCCCAGATCCGTGACGAGATCCTCGCCGCTATCGATACGGTCTGCAGCTCCCAAAAGTTCATCCTCGGGCCCGAGGTCGACTCCTTCGAATCTGCCGCAGCAACCACCTGCGGCACCTCTCACGGTATCGGTTGTGCGAGCGGCACCGACGCCCTCTGGCTGGCTATGGCCGCCGCCGGCATTGGTCCCGGCGACGCCGTCATCACCTCGCCGTTCAGCTTCTTCGCCACCGTCAGTGCCATCCTTCGCTGTGGAGCGCAACCCCTGCTGGCCGATATTGATCCGGCCACGTTCAACCTCTCGCCTGCCGCCGTTCAATCCCTCATCGAGCAGCACCGCCAAGGGGACGTCCAAATCCGCGCCATCCTCCCCGTCCATCTCTACGGCCAGTGCGCGGATATGGACGCCTTCGCCGATCTCGCCCGTAATCACAACCTCCTCCTGTTTGAAGACGCAGCCCAGGCCTTTGGGGCTTCCTGGCGCGAAACTCCCGCTGGAGCCCTTGGCGATGCCGCAGCGTTCAGCTTCTACCCCACCAAGAACCTCAGCGCCATGGGCGACGCTGGCCTCGTCACCACGAACTCCCCCGCCATCGACGAGCACTGCCGCTCTCTCCGCGCCCACGGCATGCGCCGCAGCTACTTTCACGACGAGGTCGGTTGGAACTCGCGCCTCGACACCATCCAGGCGGCCATCCTCGAGATCAAGCTCCGGCACCTCCCTCGCTGGAACCAGCAGCGGCGCGATCTCGCCGCACATTACGACCAGCTCTTCCATGCCGCAGAACTCGCTCGGCCAGTCGGCGGTACCATCACTCTTCCCTTCACCGATCCCCGCGCCACTCACGTCTTTCACCAGTACGTCATCCGGGCACCCCGCCGCGACCAGCTACGCGAGCACCTCGCGCACGAGAACATCGGCAGCGAGATCTACTACCCGCTCTCACTTCACCAGCAGACCGCCCTCACACACCTCGGCTATCACACCGGAGACTTCCCCCAAAGCGAAGCCGCCGCTGCCGAAGTCCTCGCTCTGCCCATCTACCCTGAACTCCGCTACGACGAGCAGGAGATCGTCGTCGACGCGATCCGCGCCTTCTACGGCTGATCGCAAATCCCTTTACCTGCGCCGCCTGCCCTTCTTCTCCTCGACCGGTTCAGGGTGCGCAGGCTCAGGTGCCGTTGTTCCCGGTGCAATCACCCGCCGCACCAGGTTCCCCTCCAGCCGGTACGTCTTCGTCATCGTCTTCGAAGGCACGACCGCACCCGTAACAGGGTCAGGCGTCACCGGCGGAGCGTCTGCCGTCAGCAGCCGGTACCGAAACGTCGGCGCACTTACCGCCGCGGCCGGTCCTTTCGCGTAAGGGTCGAGCTCCTGGCTCACCTGGACCGGGAGATACCCTTCGATATTCCTCTCCCGAAACCCAGTCTCATACCTGTGCTTCTTCGCGTTCCATGTAAACACCCGCACCTGGTCGAAGTCATACGGCAACCCAGCCTTCGGTGGGCTCAGCACCGTCACAAACTCGGGCACATCCTTGTCGTCCATCGGCGCCTCCGGGTCGTTCACCCTGGTCAGGAGGTAGGCCCCTACAATCCGCTGCCCCTCCGCATACCGCGTCAGCGAGTCCGGCGCATCCACATCCATCATCCTGCTCAACAGCCACCCTGTGCGTCCCTGCGAGTCACGCACCAGCCACCAGTCCTCCATCGCCGGCCCGGCTGGCACCTCTGCCGCCGCCGCCCGGCCCTCGCCAGACCTTCGCTTTCCAGCCTTTGGGACCGGCGCCGCCACTGGCGCTGCCTTCTGCCCGGGCGGCAAAGGCTTCAACAGCGTCGCTCGCCGCAAGAGCTTCAGCTTTTCTCCCTCCGCCAGCCGAAACAGTCTCTCGGTGTCCCGGCCCGGCTTCAGGTGCATATACACATCGTCATGGACCACCGCAGAAGCCACGGTCGCGTCCTTGGCATGCTCAGACTTGAGTTGGCTGAACCCGTCCTCGACCGCCTGCGGCGCGACCACCTTCTCATCGATCCAGCCAGTCTCTCCCTTGCTCGTCTTCACCCGCAGAAACCGGCGCCCACGCTCCAGCACCTCCAGCTTGTCGCCGTTCTCCACCGTCCCCGTCCGGTTTGAAACAGCCGCCACCCGATCACGGAGAAAGGTCTGCTTGGCCGTCACATACACATACTCGCTCTGGAGCTTGGGACGGAGTCGCGCACACCCACTCACCGCGACACAGGTAGAAAGAACAAGGAGCTGCAGGCTCCGGCAAACGCCACACGTCTTCAACCATCTCAAAGGATCAGTCCACTCCAGGGCAGGGCGATACGCCTCATCATAGCGTCTCGCCACTCCCACTCTCGCCCTCAGTGCGTGATCGCTACAACAGTCGACCCCGCCGGGTCGGTGCCGCTCGCAATCTTCACCGCCGTGTTCAGCTTGCCCCCCACCGTCGCATCCAGGCTATACATCGTCAGGTCAGGTCCACCGCCTGCTGCAGCCGCCAGCAGAAAGCTGCCGCTTCGGTCGAAGACCAGCGACGTCGGCAAGGTTCCACTCGCGTAAGGCGATCCGCTAAGCGCCGTCAACGCTCCACTCGTCCCGATCGAAAACCCCGAGACCGTTCCGTCCGTGCGATTGGCGGCATACACATACTTGCCCGCACCATCGACCGCCACGTCAAACGTCCCTTGTCCCGTCGCGAACGGGGAACCGGCTATCGATGTCAGCAGTCCCGCAGAGCCGATCGTATAAACCGCCAGGCCGCCGTTCTTCCCGCTCCGTGCAATGTACAAGGTCGACCCTGTCGGATCCGTCACCAGGGAGTTATCGCTCGACAGGTTTGATCCCAGCGAAAGGTGCTGGCTGGCCAGGATCGATCCCGTCGTCGTGTCCAGCGTAAACACCTCGTCTCCACCCGTCCCCAGCGCCGCGAACAGGTAGCTTCCACCCGGCGAAACTCGGAGCATCAAGGGCACCGGCGTCGCATCCGTAACCGTGTACGTCGCGCCCGGCATCGCCATCAGCGCGCCCGTGCTCGAGTTGATCTTCCATTCGTCAACAGTCGCACTCAGGCTATTCAGTCCAAACAACCACTGGCCGTCAGGCGATACCGCCAGCGATAGCTCACTGCCAATCGCCACCCCCGCCGCCAGCGTCGAAGCCGAGATCGATCCATTCGTGTTGATCGCGTACGAGTACAGCGCGCCTGTCCCAGCCACGTATAGGAAGTTATTCGCACGTGTCACCACCGCGCTCTGTGGCACGTATCCCAGCGAGTAAGGGGACCCGGGCGTCGCTGTCAGCGTCCCCGTTCCCAGCAGAAACCCGCTCACACTGCCGGAGACCGTATTCACGACGTACACATAGTTCGACCCCGAACCCCCGATCGTCGTCCCACCGCCGCTGCCGCCCCCACCCGTGTTCGTCTCGTCCGTAAAGAAATTGGAACATCCGCTCAGGACCGGCAGCACACCCACCAGAGCAACCCACACCAGCCAACTCTTTCTTCGTTCCAGCGTGCCCGTCATCGTTCTCCCCTTACGGAACTCTCGTGGCAGCTCAAGCAGTCTCCGCCGCGCCGAAACGAACTCCAGTGTAGCCACTCTATAATCCACTCAGTGAGCGCCCCGCGTCTGCAGAAACGAGCCCTCGGCTCAACCGCACTCTTCCTTTTCCTGGTCCTGGCGCCCTCCCGGCCCGTCTACCCCTTGGACGAGCATCCCGTCCCATCCGCTTCGAAACACCCTCAAATTGAACGCGACCTCCGCGCTGACCTCAACTTCCTCGCCGATGACGAGCTCCATGGGCGCGGCTCCGCAACTCGGGACGAGCACCTCGCAGCCAACTTCGCGGCCGCGCAGTTCCAGGCACTTGGCCTCTCCCCTGCCGGCGACAATCAGACATTCATCCAGCGCAGCGCCTTGCCCTCACCTCTCCCGCCTCGCATCCAGCAGCGCTTGTCCAGGTTCGCCGATACCCCTCGGACGGAAACCTGGAACGCCATCGCCATCCTCCCCGGCACCGCAACCGACGGCGAAGCCATCCTCCTCACCGCGCACCTCGACCACCTCGGCATGGGGAAGCCGGACGCCGCCAACTCCGGCGCCGATCTCATTTATAACGGTGCCGACGACGACGCCTCCGGAACAGCTGCCGTACTCGCTCTTGCCCACGTACTCTCCTCCGGCCCACGGCCCCGGCGGTCCGTCATCTTCGCCCTCTTCGGCTCCGAAGAACTCGGCGGCTTCGGCAATCGAGCCTTTCTGGCCCACCCGCCCGTCCCCCTCACTTCCATCGTCGCCAACCTGGAGTTCGAGATGATCGGCCGACCCGACCCTGCCGTTCCGGCCGGAACCCTCTGGCTCACCGGCTTCGAGCGCTCGGACCTCGGCCCCACTCTCGCCCGCCACGGAGCCCGCCTCGTCGCCGATCCCCACCCTAAAGAGCAGTTCTTCCGACGCTCCGACAACTATGCCCTCGCCACCCATGGCGTTGTCGCCCAAACCGTCTCCAGCTTCGGCCTCCACAAGGACTATCACCACCCCTCCGACGAGCTTGGCACCATCGACTTCCACCACCTGACAGAAGCTGTCGACTCCATGGTTGGTCCCATCCGCTGGCTCAGCTCCACTACCTGGAAGCCCACCTGGCACCCTGGCGGTCAGCCCACGCCGCCTCCTCCCCAAGACACCCCGGCACCGACCCACCCCTGAGATTTAGGACCACCCACCCGCACGTCCTCAGTTCAGCCGTTCCCGCTCCCCCCGCCCAAACCTCCAGTCCAAAGGTCTCCGATCGGTCGGCGGCTCGTCGCTCTCCTCATGCCAGTGCTCAATAGCCGGCTCCCCCGGCTTCCAGCACAGCATTACCACCCCGCCTTCAACAGCGCACGGCAGGTCCAGCAGCCCCGCCTGCAGATCATGCACCTTTGCCCCGATCTCCTCAATTTCTGCAACCGTCGTCCCCGTCTCCTGGATCGCCTTGTCCCGCTCCGCCCTCCGCCGCGCCGCCGAAGGGACATCCACATGGAGGCCCCCCGATAGGAAGATCTGCCGGCTCAGCGCCTCCATCTCGAGCTCCAGCTCCGCCCCACGCACTGCCGTCCTCTGTGCCCGCATGACCAGCGCCTCCAGCAACGGAAGCAGCGTCTGCGCCTCGCTCAACGTAAATGTCTTTCCCATTCCGAATTCTCTCTCCGCAGACCCTTGGATGACGGAATCGCACCCCCGCGTCTCATCCTCACAGCCCCTCCGTCACGCACCGCAGTACCGCACCCGAAGTCGGGCGCTATTTGTTCAACCGAAAGCCACACCGTATCATGGGGGCACGTATGCCGAGCTTTCAGGACAGCGCTGTCATCTTCTTCCTCGCTCTGCTCCTCTTCGGCCCCAAAAAGCTGCCCGAACTCGCACGCCAGCTCGGCAAGCTGATGGGCGAGTTCCGTCGCGCCTCCAACGAGTTCCGCATGCAGATGGAAGATGAGCTCCGCGCCAGCGAGCAGGCCGAAAAGCAGAAGCAGATCGCCGCCATGGAGGCCGCCGCCCCCGTCACCCCGGCCATCACCGGGGGTGAGACGAACACCATCGCCGCCGAAGCGCCTCGCCCCATCGACGCCATCCCCGACCCGCTCGACGAACACCCGCACCTCCGCCCCCCCGACCGCCATACCGGGGTCGCCGCCCAACCGGAGCCCGCCCCTGCTCCCCTCCCTATCGCCACCTCAGGCGACCTCAGCCTCATGCCCCCAGCCACCGGCCTGCCGATCGGCCGTTCCGCCACCATCTCGGAGACCACAGTCCTTACGCCCGTGTTCGACTCCATCCCCCAGACCTTTAGCCCAGAGCCCGCCCCAAACCCCACACCACACACCCCGATCACCTCCGACGAGGCCATGACCCATGGCTGACGTCATCGACAACGTTCGAGCCGCGGTCTCCGATCGCGCCGAACTCCCAGGCATGAGCCTGATGGAGCACCTTACCGAGCTCCGCAAGCGCCTCATCCACTCCGTCGCCTATCTCCTCGTCGGCTTCGCCATCGCCTACGCCTTTCATGAGCGGCTCTACGGTATCGTCCAGGCGCCGCTCGATAAGCTCGGCATCCAGCTCAACTTCACCCACCCCACCGACGGCCTCAACCTCTACCTGAAGACCTCCTTTGTCGGGGGCGCCATCCTCGCCTCCCCCTTCATCCTCTATCAGATCTGGCTCTTTATCTCCCCCGGCCTCTACGCCAACGAGAAGCGCTACGTCTGGCCCTTCATGTCTGCCACCATCGGCCTCTTTCTCGCTGGCGCCTGGTTCGGCTATCACTACGTCATCGTCGGCGCCATCAAGGTGCTCGTTCTCGACTTCGGCAAGCGCTTCCATCCCATCCTCACGATCGACGACTACACCGGCTTCTTCATGGCCGTCATCCTCGGTCTCGGCATCACCTTTGAGCTGCCCATCCTCATCTTCTTCCTCGCGCTCTTCGGTATCGTTGACGCCAGGTTTCTCCTCAGACACATCCGCTATGCCATCCTCATCATCTTCGTCATCGCCGCTGTCATTTGCCCCACCCCGGACCCCGTCGGCATGACCCTCTTCGCAACGCCCATGCTCGCCCTATACTTCATCGGCGTCGGCGTCGCCTTCCTCGTTCACCCCGCACGTCGCAAAGCGAAAGAGCTCAAGAACGCCGCCTAACGCACTCATGCCAACAATTCCGACCGTCACCCCCGGCGCTTGCACCCCCAACACCGTCATTCTGAGTGCAGCGAAGAAACTTAGTGTTCCGTTCCTCTTCCTCGTCCTGCTCGTCAGCCCAGCCACCCGCTCCGCCATCGCCCAGCAGCACAGCGCCGCCCACTTCAGCGGACAGGCCGCCTTCAACCTCACCCAGCAACTCCTCGCCGCCGCCCCTCACCGCTGGATCGGCTCGGAAGATCACGCCAGGGCCGAGACCTTCATCAAGCAGCACTTCAGCCAGGAAGCCGCCAAGGGTAACTTCGAGACCGATACCTTCTCCGCCACCACTCCCGCCGGTCTCCTCTCCATGCGCAACTACATCGTGCGCTACCCCGGCAAAAAGGACGGCGTCATCGTCCTGGGCAGCCACTACGAGACAAACTACTGGCTCAAAGAGACCAGCTTCGTCGGCGCCAACGATGGCGCGGCCACCAGCGCTCTTCTCATGGAGATCGGCAACTACCTCCGTGCGCATCCGCCCGAGGGCTACAGCGTATGGCTCGTCTTCTTCGACGGGGAAGAGTCCATCAGGCCCGCCTGGTCCAACTCCGACTCTCTCTATGGCAGCCGTCACCTCGCCGCAAAGTGGTCTGCCGATGGCACCCTCCCGAAGATCAAGGCCTTCCTCCTCGCCGACATGATCGGCGACAAAGACCTGAACGTGGATCGCGATCTAAACTCCACCCGATGGCTGCTGGACATGCTCGAAGTCGCCGCTAAAAACACCGGCCACACCTCCTTTGTCTTCAAAAACAGCACGCAGGTAGAGGACGATCACCTCCCATTCAAGCAACGTGGGGTACCCGTCCTCGACATCATCGACCTCGACTATGGACCGCCCACCCGCGAACATCCGGAAGGCGGCTTTCATCACACCGATCAGGACACCCTCGACAAGATCAGCCCTCGCTCGCTCCAAATCTCTGGCGATCTCTTCCTCGAGATGATCCGTCTCGTCAACCAGCACGGCTGACCTCCGCACCCCGCCCAAGTCCGCGCTGCGCACCTGCATCTACTCTCGATTGCACCCGCAATCTCTCAGTCCGGGGCCTCCAACCCGGCATCCAAGCACCCATGCCAACCAACAGCCCGATCGCCCATTGGATTGGCTTCCATGTGCTCATCGTCTTCCTGCTCGGCATCGAGCTCCTCTACGCTCGCCGCCGGAGCAATCGCCCGCCCCTCCGCTCCGAAGCCTCCGCCCACCGCACCGCACTCGTTGCCACCATCGTCTGGGTCGCCGCCGCCCTCGGCTTCTCCGCCTTCATCTACGCCACCCTCGGCTCACACTCCGCCACCGAGTACCTCGCCGGCTACGCAATTGAAGAGTCGCTCTCGATCGATAACCTCTTCCTCTTTCTTCTGCTGTTCGGCATCTTCCGCATCGAACCCGCCAACCAGCCTCGCGTTCTCTTCTGGGGCGTCGCCGGCGCCATCGTCATGCGTGGCCTCTTCATCGCCGCCGGCATCGGCCTGCTCGACCGCTTTCACTGGGTCAGCTACGTCTTCGGAGTCATTCTCCTCGTCGCAGCCATCCGCCTTCTCAAACCCGAAGACCACGCCAAAGCCAACCAGACCCCAGGCTGGATCCGGTGGGTCTCCCGCATCCACCCGGTCAGCCTCCGTCAAGACGCCTTTTTCGTTCAGGAAAACGGTCGGCGGATGGCGACCATGCTCCTGCTTGCGCTTATCGCCATCGAGCTCACCGACGTCGTCTTCGCGCTCGACTCGATCCCCGCCGTCCTCTCCATCACCCGGCACCCCTTTCTCGCCTACACGTCCAACATCATGGCCGTCATGGGCCTCCGCTCGCTCTTCTTCCTCCTCTCCACCCTGCTCACCCGGCTCCGCTATCTTCACCTTGGCCTGGCCGGTGTACTCGCCTTCGCCGCCTTCAAGATGCTCGCCGCCGCCTGGATCGAGATCGGTCCCATCCTCTCGCTCGGCGTCATCGTCGCCGTACTCGCGGTCACCGTTTTCCTCTCCCTCCGCAGCGCACCCAGGCCTTCATAGCCCGTGGAGGGATCTGTCGCTCGATCACCTCTGCCCACCCGATGAGGCACCAGAGCGCACTTCGTATGGCGGGGATTCCCTTTCCCAATATTCGCAAGCATTTGCATAACGACCAGCATTCGCCCGACCGCTCTCACGTTCGAAGACTCGTAAACTAAGCGGGAGGGCGGATTAGAGCGTAGCCCTCGTAAGGAAGGGTTGGGGACGAAATTGCTTATACCTGTCTCGGAGCCCCCATGAAACCTTTCCTTGCAGCCCTTGCCCTAGGCGCACTCTCTCTCCCTGCCACATCGCTCCGAGCCGATCTGCTCGGCACACAAGTAAGCGGAACGCTCAGCTTCGGCACCGCGAGCGGCAACTTCTTCGATCCAGCGAACGGCTACGTACCCAAGAAATATGGTAACCACGCCGGCGCGGACGACGTGACCATCGGAAAAGGGATCGAGTTCGGCTTTCGTGACGGCGTCAACCGCGATACGGCGAACTTCACCAACCACAAGCTCACCGTTCGCGATAAATGCCTCGATGGCACCAACTGCGAAGGAAACGCTCCCTTCATCATGACCTTCACCGATCCCGCCTTCTACACTGTCACGCTGCTCAAGGACAGTCTCGGGATCACCTACAGCCTCGACGGCGACGTCCTCACCGTCGACTTCGATGGCGGCAAGGTAAAGCACGGCAATGCGGTCGCAGTCTTCCGCTTCGGCGACGTTGCTCCCACCCCTGAGCCCGGCACGCTGGCCCTCCTTGGCACCGGCCTGCTCGGTGCAGTCGGAGCCGTCCGTCGTCGATTCCTCGCCTGAAAGACGATCCTCACACAAAAACTCGAGGCCGGGACAGATGTCCCGGCCTTCCTGTCTGCATCGACCTCCTTCGCTACAATCTGATATGCCCGCCTCTGCCGCCCTGCTTCGTTCCGTACGCCAGCTGCACCTCTACATTGGGACCTTTATCTCGCCCGCACTTCTCTTCTTCGCCTTTACCGGGGCCCTCCAGACCTTTAGCCTTCACGAGACCACCCGTGGCAGCAGCTACGTCCCCCCACGCTGGGCCGTCGTTCTCGGGCAGATCCATAAAAAGCAGACCGACATCGTTCCAAATCGCAGGCAGCCTCCGCCTGAAGCCAAAGCGCCCGAAGCCAGAACCCGCGCCAGCAGGCCCTCCGACTCCCAGGGCGACCCGCTTAACCCCAGGCTGTCCGGGGCCGCCCCTACCGCTCCAACGCCCTCTTCCGCACCTCCACCGGAAGGTCCCAAACGTCACCCGCTTCCTCTCAAGATCTTCTTCCTCCTCGTGTCCATCGGTCTCTTCACGTCCACTCTCACCGGCATCTACATGAGCTACCGCTACCACCGCAGTCCCGCGCTCATCACAGCTCTCCTCATCGCCGGAGCACTGATCCCCATAGCCCTCGTCTTCGTCTAGTCAGCCGCGAGTCGCACCACAATGACCCCCGTCAGACGGTCATACGTTAAGATGAGGACGTCGTGGCCCAACTCCCCACCCAAAAATCGCCTCGCCGGTCGGCATCCGCCGCACGCACTCGCGCGGTCCGCATCCCGCTAAGCACTCCGTCCGCTACCTACGACATCACCGTAGGCGCCGGCCTCCTCCCCACCCTCTCGCGCCGCCTCGCCGCTCTCACTCCTGCCCCCACCCCACCGCGCCTCTTCGTCATCAGCTCGCCTGAGATCTGGAGCCTCTGGTCCAAGCCTCTCCTCGCCTCCTTCCCCGGCGCCCACGCACCCACCCCCATCCTCCTCCCCGCGGGCGAGACCCACAAACGACTTGCCTCGGTCGAGCGCGTCGCCGACCAGCTCGCCGCCTCGGGCGCCGACCGCGACTCCCTCCTGCTCGCCCTTGGCGGGGGCATCATCGGCGACATCACCGGCTTTGTCGCCGCCATCTACATGCGAGGCATCCGCTACGTCCAGCTCCCCACCACGCTCCTGGCACAGGTCGACTCTTCGGTCGGCGGCAAGACCGGCGTCAATCTCCGCTCCGGCAAAAACCTCATCGGCAGCTTTCACCACCCACTCGCCGTCTTCGCCGACACCGACACCCTCGGGACACTTCCCCTGCGCGAGCTCCGCGCCGGCCTCCACGAATCCATCAAGGCCGGCATCATCCGCTCCCCCCGTCTCTTCCGTCAGCTCGAGCGCGAAGCCGACATCCTCCTCGATCCTCATCACCCCGGCCACATCTCCGCCATCACCCGCGTCGTTGTCGAGAGCATCCGCATCAAGGCCGAGGTCGTCGCAGCAGACGAGCGTGAGTCCGGCCTCCGCATGATCCTCAACTTCGGCCACACCCTCGGCCACGCAATAGAGGCCGCTACTGGTTACAAACAGCTTCTTCACGGGGAAGCCATCGCCTGGGGCTCAATCGCCGCCACCCAGCTCGCCCTAGCCCGCGGCATCCTCCCGGCCACCGATGCGGATCGCATCGTAAGCACCATCCTCCGCTACGGCCCGCTTCCTCGCTTCCGCGCCAACGCCGGCAAGCTCGTCGAGCTCACCGCCTCCGATAAGAAGAATCGCAGCGGCACCCGCTCTTTCATCCTCCCCACCTCCATCGGCAAGGTAGACATCGTTCGCGACGTCACCGGCGACGAGCTCCTGCAAGCCGCGGAATCCATGCTCGCCCTCATGCGTCGCCAACCGCTGAGTCCCACCGCATGACCGAACTCCGGATCAACCCGGGCGCGCGCCCCGAAGGAGCCACGGAGGCCACCGCTGCCGTCGCCGTGCAGCACATGTTCGACGACATCGCGCCCACCTACGATCGCGCGAACCATCTTCTCTCGCTTGGCCTCGATCGCCGCTGGTGGCGCCGTGCCGCCCGACAGTTCCAGCCGCTCCTCGCCCTCCCGGATACCCGCGTCCTCGATCTGTGCTGTGGCACCGGCGACATGACCGGCGCGCTCCTCAGCCTTCGTCCCTCTGTTCCAGGATCCGCTCCCGTCATCGGACTCGACTTCTCCTCAAAGATGCTCGTCCGCGCCCGAGCGAAGTTTCGCCGCAGAGACGTCGTCTTCGTCGAAGGAGATGCCATGCACCTCCGCTACCCCGACAACTCCTTCCACCTCGTCACCTCCGCCTTCGGCTTTCGCAACCTCTCTAGCTACGCCGGCGGCTTAGCCGAGATCTACCGCGTCCTCGCGCCCGGCGGCCAGATCGGCATCCTGGAGTGCAACCAGCCCGCCGGCCTGGTCGGCCTCCTCTACTCGCTCTACTTCAAGCGCATCCTCCCCCTGCTCGGCGGCCTCATCTCCGGCCAGCCCTCTGCCTATCGCTACCTCCCAGCCTCCGTCGAACGCTTCCCGCGCCCGCCCCAGATGCTCGATCTCCTGAGCCAGGCCGGCTTCGTCGACCGGTCCTGGACCGGGTACACCTTCGGCACCTCCGGCCTCTACCGCGCCACCAAACCCTGACCGTCTCTAGAACAACCACATGCCCATGCGCTGCCTCGTCCTTCTGTTCGCCGTACTCACACTCCTCGCCCCCGTCCGCGCCCAGAGCTCCCTCCCAGGCGGCCTCGACGAAGCTCGCCTTGCATACGATCACGCCCAGGCCACCGGCGATCGCGCCGCGCTTGAGTCCCTGCTCGCCCACGACTACCTGATCTTCTCGAGCACCGGCAAGCTCCGTGATCGGGCCTGGCTCATCGAAAGCTTCTGTGCCGCAGGCACCCACAACAATCCGTTCACCGTCCAGAAGCCCTTTACCCGCATCCTCTCGCCGGACTCCGCCATCCTCGGCGGATGGGCCGAGCTGTCCGGCACAGAGAACGGCAAGCCCTTCTCCCAGAAGCTCCGCTTCGCCGACACCTGGGCCCGCCGCAACGGTCGGTGGCAGGTCGTCTTTACCTCCGTCGCCCCAGCCGAAGCGCCCTGAACGCTCGCCTCCACTGCATCGTCCAGCACAACGCGATACCATCTCACCCATGAGCTCCACGGCCACTCACGACCCGGCCAGTCGCGCCAAAGGTGAGGAGCACTCCTCCAAGCGCTCCGCCGCGCTCTTCTCGGTCCTCGCCGCCCTGGTCATCACCGCGCTCAAGCTCATCACCGGCATCCTCACCGGTTCGCTCGGCATGCTCTCCGAGGCCGCACACTCCACCATCGACCTCGTCGCCTCCGCAATCACCCTCTTCTCCGTCCAGGTCGCCGACCGCCCCGCCGACGAAGAACACAACTACGGCCACGGCAAGATCGAAAGCCTATCCGCCTTCGTCGAAACCGGCCTCATGCTCGCCTCTTGCATCTGGATCGTCACCGAGGCGATCCGCCGTCTCTTCTTTCACGCCGGCCTCTCCATTGCTGTCTCCATCTGGCCCTTTCTCGTACTTCTCCTGTCCATTACCGTCGACTTCACCCGCGCCCGCAATCTCCACCGCACCGCCGAGCGCTTCCACTCCCTCGCCCTCGAAGCCGATGCCATTCACTTCTCGACCGACATCTGGTCGTCCACCGCCGTTCTTCTCGGCCTCACCGCGACCTGGCTCGGCGAGCGCCTCCACATCAAAGCCCTCGAGGTCGCCGACCCCCTCGCCGCCATCCTCGTCGCCGGCATCATCCTCCGTGTCACTATCCGCCTCGCCCGCCGCACCGTCGACAACCTCCTGGACGCCACGCCAACCCACACCCCGGACGGAACTCCCACCGACACTCGCCGCAACATCGTCCGCGATCTCAACGGCATCGACGGCGTTCTCTCCGTCGACCGCCTTCGCATTCGCCAGTCCGGTGCCCGATACTTCGCCGACATCAGCCTCGGCATGCCTCGCAACCTCACCTTTCAACGCACCGAGCAGGTCACCGCGGCGGCAACCGGCGCCGTCCAGCGCCATCTTCCCGACGCCGACGTCGTCATCCACTCCGTTCCCACCGCCTCCGAGGCTGAAAGCCTCCACGACCGCATCCGCGCCGTCGCCGCTCGCTCCAACCTCTCCATCCACGACGTCACCCTCCAGCAGCATGGCGATCGTCTTCACCTCGAGCAGCATCTCGAGGTCAACGAACATATGCCCCTTCGCACCGCCCACGAGCTCGTCACCCAGCTCGAGTCCGACATCCGCCGGGATGTTCCCGAGATCGGCTCCATCCTCACCCATATCGAGAGCGAGCCCGCCACCATCGAGCAGCCCGCCTCGCTCGCTCGAGACCGCCAGATCGAGCGCCGCCTGCGCGAAGTCGCCTCCACCATCCCCGGCATCCTCGACATCCACGACGTCCTCGTCACCCGTCTCCTTCCCGCCGCCTCCGAGTCCGGTCGCAACCTCGAAGCCCTGATCGCACGAACCCGCGCCGCGATCCACGTGGCCTCCCACGACTCCGCCAATCTCAACTCACTGCCGCAGGTCCAGAGCTCGGCGCAGCCCTCAGCCCCCATCCCAGGCACCAGCAGCATCCTCGCCCGTCCCGCCGAATCGAGCCCAGCCAGAAGTCCACCCAACAGCCCCAGCTTCCCCCCGAACGCATCCAGGTCGCCTGCCACTGCACCCTGCCCGACGACCTCCCCATGGCGGACGTCCACGCCACCATCACCGCTCTCGAGACCGCCTTCAAAGCCGCCTGCCCCGAGGTCGTCCGCCTCCTCATCCACCCCGAACCCGCCACCGACAACCGCCGATAGAGCACCGTCGCTCTCCCTTGAAGCGAAGCCGAAGGAAAGTACTCCCCATAAAGGGACCTACCTCCATCAGCAACAAAGTCATGCAACTTCTGCCCTCGTGAGCGAAGGCTAGTAACACCTGTCATCCTGAGCAAAGCGAAGGATCTCGGTATCTCGGATCCCACGCCGCATCCAACCTGCCGTCCTAAGCGAAGTCGAAGGCCCTCCCGCAAGCGCCAACCTTGTATCCTCACCTGGAGCCAATGAAGCGTTTCTTCAACATCCTCCTCACCGCCATGGCCATGCTCGCCGTCTTTCTCTTCTCCGCATTCGCCGCCATGCGCCTCGCCATCCACGGCCGCGAGGTCGAAGTCCCCAACCTCGCCGGCCTCACCCTGCAGGAGGCCAGCGCCAGGACCAGTCATCTCGGCCTCAGCCTCCGCCTCGAAAACAAGTTCTACTCCACCGACGTCCCTTCAGGTCACATCCTCGGGCAGTTCCCCGCCCCCGGCGCCACCGTCCGCAGCGAGTGGCCCATCCGCGTCACCGAAAGCATCGGCGCCCAGGAAGTCTCCATTCCCGACGTCACCGGCCAGCCGGAGCGTCCCGCCTCGCTCGCCCTCCGTCGCGCCTCGCTCGAGCTCGGCACCCTCGCCTCCATCGCCGCCCCCGGCGATCCCGGCGTCGTCCTCGCCCAGACCCCCCCGCCAAACGCCTCCGGCGTCGACCGTCCCCGTGTCAGCCTCCTGCTCAGCGAGCCCGTCTCCGCCTCGCCCGAGGCCTTCGTCATGCCACAGCTCACCGGCCTGAGCCTTTCGACGGCCATCGCCCGTGCCAGCGCCGCCGGTCTTCGCATCGCCGCTGCGGAAGAAGCCGCCCCTTCAGCCTCGGGCGCTTCAACCGGCACAGCGCCTCCGGCCAACACGTACCACGACTCCTTCTTCGTAGGCGCTCCACCCCAAAGGCCTCGACCTACACTCAACCGATCCCCACACCCGCAACCGCCTCCACCCCCGGAATCGTCACCGGCCAGTCCCTACCCGCGGGCCACCGCGTCGTCCGGGGCGAGTCCGTCCGCCTCACCATCACTCACTAGCCGAGCCCACGAACCCCGCGTAGACCCACCCTTCAACGCTCCAAAACGACCGCATAGAACCCGTCGCAAGGATGCACTCCCGGCAGCGTTCGCAACTGCCCATCCCGCACCATCGACTCCCACGGCACATCCGCCCGCAGCAGATCCCCGCCCAGCATCCTCCTGATCAATCCGCCCACATCAACCCGCGCCACTCACCCGCAACCGCCTCCACCACTCGCTCGCACTCCTCCGGCTCCAGCGAGCACGTCGAGTACACCAGCCGCCCACCCTCAGCCACACGCCCCATCGCCGCGGCCAGGATCCTCTTCTGCCGCTCCGCCTGCCTTCCCATCTCTTCAGGCACCAGCCGATGCCGGATCTCCGGATTTCGCGCCAGCGTTCCCGTCCCGCTGCAAGGCACATCACACAGCACCAGGTCGAACATTCCCTCAGACGCCGACAGGCCCTCGGCATCCGCCGTCACGCACCGCACCCGCCCCCCATCTCCAGCCGAGGCTGCCAGCGCACCCATCCGAGCCTCCATCGCCTTCAGCCGCTTCGCGCTCACGTCGCTCGCTAAGATCTCCGCCTCCTCCAGCCGCCGCGCCAACACGATCGTCTTTCCACCCGGAGCCGCGCAGCAGTCCCACACCCTTCCCGCACCCGGCATCGCCGCCGCAGCCAACTCCGCCACCAGTCGCGACCCATCATCCATCACCGGCACCCCGCCGCTCATAGCTGGTGTATCCGCAAACTCCGCATCCGCCGCATCGTCGCCGCCGACACCCTCCCCATCCCCTGGCGCCCCTCCCTCGATCACAAACATCTCAGCCGCACCCGGCTCCCTCTGGTCCGCCTCGCAGATCCGCAGCGCCGCCGCTCGCCCGTACGCCGTCACCCACCGCTCCACGATCCATGCCGGATGCCCCAGCCGCTCCGCAAACGCCGCAGGCGTCTCAAACAGCTTCACCCCAGGTCGCCGGCTCACGCGTCAGCCTCCGCAGAATCGCATTCACCATCCCCGCCGCATGCTCCTGCCCCACCGCCTTCGCGATCGCGACACTCTCGCTCAACGCCGCATGCGCCGGAATCCGTCCATGTGCAACAGCTGAAACGCCCCCATGCGCAGCGCCACCGCAACCTCATCCGACATCCTCTGATCCGGCCGCGCCAGCAGTCCTCGCAGCCGCGCATCGAGCGCAATCTGCCACCGCAGCACGCCCATCACCAGGGCCGTCGCCAGGTTGCGGTCCTGCCCGCTCAACCCGCTCAGCCGAACCGAATGCAGCAGCTCATCACTGTGGCCCCGTCCCGCCCCAACCTCGAGCAGCACCTCAAACGCCGCCCGCCGGGCCGGCGCTACCCCGTCCCACCCACCTCCCCCGGCCACCGGCCGCGCACCCCCACGATTCACCTCGCCCGAACGTCTCGTCCCCCCACCGGCCACACCGTCCGGACGCCTCACTCGCCCAGCCTCTCACCCGTCTTCACCTGGTATCCCCGCACAAACTCCGCCGCCGACATCCGCCGCTTCCCCTCCACCTGCAGCTCGTCGATCTGCAGAGTCGTCAAGCCGCCGCACACGACCATCAACGACTCACCGTTCACGACCATCTCACCCTCGCGCGTCGCCTCCGCACCCTCCCCAATCCCTTCGAACGCAGCGCGCTTCAGTCCATGCAGAATCAGCTTCTTGCCTCGAAATAAAGTGTGCGCCCCCGGCCACGGATAGAACCCTCTCCATCGATCGTGAATCACCTTCGCCGAGTGCCGGAAGTCCACCCGCCCATCCTCCCGCGTCAGGATCGGTGCCAGCGTCGCCCTTGCATGGTCCTGCTTCACCGGCACAATGCTCCCCGCCTCAAGACCCTCCAACGTCTCCACCATCAACGTCGACCCGATCTCCGACAGCACGTCAAACACCTCCGGCGAGCCCATCTCCTCCCCGATCGGCACTGCCCGCGCCAGCAGCATATCCCCCGTATCCAGCCCGGCGTCCAGTAGCATCGTCGTGACACCCGTCACCGTCTCACCATTCGCCACCGCCCACTGCACCGGCGCTGCCCCCCGGTACTTCGGCAGCAGACTTCCATGCAGATTGATGTTTCCGTGCCGTGGGAGGCTCAGCATCCACTCCGGAATGATCCGTCCGTACGCGACCACCACGATCGCATCCGGCTGAATCCTCTCAAGCCGCGCCCGGAACTCCTCGTTCTTCTTGATCCGCTCCGGCTGCACTACCGGCAAGCCCACGCTCAATCGCCAGCAGCTTCACCGCCGGCACCTGCATCTCCATCCCTCGCCCCGCCGCCCGGTCCGGCTGCGTCACCACCAGCGCAACCTCATGCCCGGCCTCGAGCACCGCCCGCAGCGTCGGCACCGCAAACGCTGGCGTCCCGCAAAAGACCAGCCTCAACTACCACTCCCCGTTCTTCTGCATCTTCTTGATCTTGCGCAGCACCAGGTCTCGCTTCAGCCGGCTGATCCGATCGATAAACAGCACGCCATCCAGGTGGTCGATCTCATGCTGCAGCGCACGCGACAGCAGCTCCTCGCCCTCCACCTCGAACCACTTGCCGGATACATCCTGCGCCCGCACCTTCACCCACGCCGCCCGCTGGACCTTCTCGCGAATCTCGGGCAGGCTCAGACATCCCTCCTCCTCCAACTGCTTGCCCTCGCGTTCTATGATCTCCGGATTGATCAGCGCAATCTTGTCCTCCGCGTTCTTCTTGAAGCTGACATCGATCACCGTAATCCGCTTCGAGATCGAGATCTGCGGCGCCGCCAGCCCAATCCCCTGCGCCTCGTACATGCTCTCAAACATCTCTTCCACCAGCTGCTTCAACTCCGGCTCAAACTCCGTCACCGCCTCGCCCCGCTTCGCCAGCACCGGGTCCGGATACTTCACCACCTCGTGAATTTTCAACGTCTTCGCCACGTCAGCTCATCTACCTCGTCAGTTGTTTGATGTCAGCTCCCGGCACATGATGCATCGCCAGGGAGTCGCCCATCTCGAGTACCCTCGCGCCCGCCCTCAGAAGGCCCGAATCTGCTCCGCAGTACCCGTCGAAGTTCCGCTCGCAACTCCCGCAGCGAATCCCCGCCAAACTTATCCATCACCAGCCGCGCGATCGTCAGCGCCACCATCGCCTCCGCCGCCACGCCCGCCGCCGGCACCACACACACATCGCTCCGCTCATACGCAGCCTTCACCGGCTCCCGCGTCTCGAAACTCACCGACCCCAGCGGCCGCCGCAGCGTCGAAATCGGCTTCAGATACCCGCGCACCACCACATCCTCGCCATTCGAGATCCCGCCCTCGATCCCGCCTGCGTTGTTCCGCTCTCGCGAAAACCGCGTAAACCTCTGCCCACCGTCCTCACCCGCAGCGACCTGTCCCTCCGCGTACCCAATCGCGTCATGCACCGCCGAGCCCAGCGACTCCGCCGCCGTCACCCCCCGCCCAAGCTCCACCGCCTTCACCGCCTGCAGACTCATCACCGCCTGCGCCAGCAGCCCGTCCATGCCGCTCATCCCAGTTCACATGCGTCCCCACGCCCGGCGGCAGACCATGCACCACCACCTCGAACACCCCGCCAATCGTGTCGCCCGTCCGCAGCGCCGTATCCACCTCGGCCTTCATCCGCGCCTCAGCCTCGGCATCCACGCAACTCAGCAGGACCTCTTCCCTCGCCGCCAGCGCCGCGATCTCCCCCCACGCCGCATCGCGCCCCAGCTCCGCCCGGCCCACGCGAACCACATGGCTCGCCACCTCCACCCCAAGCTCCCGCAGCAGCATCTTCGCCAACGCGCCGCACGCCACCCGCGCTGCACTCTCCCGCGCGCTCGCCCGCTCCAGCACATACCGCGCATCCGTGAAGTCGTACTTCAGCGACCCCGCCAGGTCCGCATGCCCTGGCCGCGGCGACGCCACCGCCTTATGCTTCTCCGCATCACCCACGCCCACCGGCAGGATCTCCTCCCAGTTCTTCCAGTCGCGGTTCGCAAGCGTCATCGCGACCGGCGACCCGATCGTCTTGCCATGCCGAACCCCGCTCAGGATGTGCGCCGTATCCTTCTCGATCCGCATCCGACCGCCGCGCCCATACCCCTGCTGCCGCCGCCACAGCTCGTGGTCCAGAAACGCCTGGTCCACCGGCACACCCGCCGGCAGCCCGCTCACCAGCGCCACCAGAGCCTCCCCGTGGCTCTCTCCCGCAGTCGAAAATCGAAGCATCGTCCTCGCTCAATCTGCGCACAATCGGTCAGACGCAGCAACGTCGATTGTAACAACCGGGCCGCTGCACCCTAGTCCCCTCACGTCAGCCCTTGAGGTACTCCCGCGAGTTCAACAGCGGACGCTCCATGCTCCGCACCCACTCCGTCACCTCGTCCGCCGCCTTACCCGCGGCCGCCGAAGCCGCAAACTCGTTGCGCATCGCCTGCATCTTCGCCTCAAGGTCATCCAGCGCGCTCAGCAGCATCGCCTCGGGAGTCATCGGCAGCTTCGGCGATCCAAACTCGTATCTCCCGTGGTGGCTCAGGATCATGTGCTCCACCAGCACCCGCAGCCGCTCCGGAAATCCAGGCAGCCCCGAAACCTTCTCCCGCAGCATCCCCTGTGCTATCGAGATATGCCCGATCAGCTGCCCCTCCAGCGTGTACCCGAACGAGTTCTTCCAGCTCAGCTCCCTCACCTTTCCGATGTCATGCAGGATCGCCCCCGTCACCAGCAGGTCGGGATCCACCTCCGGATAGAACGGCGCCGCCGCCCGGCATACCCGCACCAGCGTCAGCACATGCTCCAGCAGTCCGCCCAGCCACGCATGGTGCAAGCGCTTCGCCGCCGGTGCATCCCGAAACGCCGGTCCGATCTCCGGATCCTCCAGAAACGCAAACACCAGCCTTCGCAACTCCTCATTGGCAAACCCCGACACGTACCCGCAAAGCTCGGTCCACATCTCCTGGACATCGAACTGCGTCGTCGGCATGTAATCCGCGGCTTCCACCTCGCTCAGCGCCGCATGCCGCATCTTCTGGAGCGTGATCTGAAACTTGCCGTTGTACTTCGAGATCTGCCCCTGCACCTTTACGTAACAGCCTTCGCTACAATTCGTGATCGCCTCGGCGAACTCCTCCCACATCCGGGCCTCCATCACGCCCGTCTTGTCCGCCAGCACCAGCGCCAGGTACTGCCCACCGCCCTGCTTCCGATCCCGAACCTGCACTGACGCCAGCGCGAAGTAAGACGTCACAGTCGCATTCTCAAACCGGCTCGCATCCGCAATAAAAAAGTCTTTCATCGCCATCAGGATAACCTCACCACCAAAGCAAAACGCGGAAGCCGAAGCTCCCGCGCTGCATCGTCAAACAGGGCTTACTGCGGCGGTGCCGGTGTCCCGTTCGGTGTGGTCTGCGGAGTACCCGTCGGCGATAGCGGCTGCCCTTGCGGCGGCGCACCCGGCGCCGGAGCCGTCACCGGTGGCAGCGTCGTTCTGTCAGCCGTCGGTGCGGCCGGTGCCGTGCCTCCCGTGTCCGCGCCCAGAGCCGTCGGGTTCACCGTCGGTGCGATCGGAGTCGCCGGCGTCTCATCCGGCTTCTTCTCCTGCAGCCGCTCCTTCGGAGCTCCCTTCACCTTGACCTTCTTCTTCTTCGTCGCGGTGTCGCCGTTCAAGCCCAGCGGAGCCGCTTGTGTCTTGCGCGTCGCCGTCTCCTGCGCATCCGGTCCCGCCGGTGTCGCCGCAATCTTCTCCTGCACCTTGGCCTGCTTCACCGCCGCCTTCTGCGCCCGGAACTCCTTGTCCTTGGCCGCAAAACGCGTCTTGCCCGAGCTCACCGTCTTCGGTCCAAGCGGATCCGAATCCGGCGACGCCGAAGACACCTCAGTGCCGGTCCCGACCGGTGCAATCGCTGCGCCCGGAGCCGTATTCGCTGCCGCACCCTCCGCCATCACGCCGCCGGGAGTCACCGCCGCCGAAGTCGCACCCTCACCAACGTCCGATCCCGTCGCCGTATCGAGCGTCCCTGCAGGAAGCGAGTTCCGCGGCGCCTGCCCATACCGGATCTTCTCGCGCTTGATCTTCTTGCGCTTCGGTTCGCCTGCAACCGTCTTCGCACTCGCCCGCGTCTTTCCGCTCGAGACCGGCGTAACCGGCCCAGGCGGGATGTCAGCCGACGCCGTATTCGTAGTCGTCGTCGTTGCAGCGGTCGCCGTTCCAGCAGCCGTCGCTCCCGTCGCGGCACTCTCCGCCGGCAGCGCCGGGACGCCGCCCGGCGTCGTCTTCGCAGCCGATCCCGTCGAAGCCACCGCGCCAGCAGCAGCACCGGCACTCGAGCCTCGCGACCGGTCGAACCGCGCCTTCTGCTGCACCTTCTTCTTCTTCGGTGTCGGCGCCGCATACGCGCTAAACACCGGCTTCGTCTCCTTGGCGCTGGCGCCGGTGTCCACAAAGCCCGGCTTGATATCGATGTACGCCTCTTCCCGAAGCTTCGTCAGGTACGCGCGGAGCGCAGGCTGCATCTGCTGCATGTAGATCGCCTCCTGCACCTGCTGCTCGACGTTCTTCAACGGCGGGACACCCGCCTGCCGATGCTCGGTCACCTGCAGAATCACAAACCCCTGCCGCGTGCGGATCGGCGCCGTCGTCTCTCCCGCCTTCAAGCCAAACGTCTGGTCCTCCAGCACCTTGGCCAGGGCTCCCGCGCTTGAAATCACCCAGGTCGCCCCCCTGCGCCGCCGTCGGTCCGCCGGAGTACTGCTTCGCAAGCGCGTCGAACTTGCCACCCGCCTTCACCTTGGCCGCGATCTCGTCGGCCTTCTTCTGGGCCTGCTCAACCGCTGCCGGGTCCGCATCGGCCGCGAGCGGTACCAGGATCTCGCTCAGCCGCACCTGCTCCGGCTCTGCAAACTCCTGCTTGTGCGCGTCGTAGTAGGTCTGCTCCTGCGCCTGCGTCATCTGCAGCCGTCGGCCAACCTCGTCCCGCACAACCTGCTGCGTAATCACATTGTTCTTGATATTTGCTCTGAAGTCCTCAAAGCTCACACCCTGCTGCCGGGCAGCCTTCTCGAGCGACGTGCAACCTGCTGTCGGGCAGTCCTTGTCTTCGATCGCGTCCAGGTGATTTTGCTTGCGGATCTCGTCCAGCCGCCGGATCACCTCCGCGTCCGCGTTCAGACCGAGCTCCTTGCCCTTGGAAAGCAGCAGCTGCTGGTCGATCATGTCGCGCAGCATGTCCTTTTGCCGCTGCTCGCGCTCCGAAGGTGACAGGTTGCTCTGCTGCTGCAGCTCCTGCTGCAACTGCTGCTCGCTCCGCTCCACGTCGCTTCGGTTGATGATCTGGTCATTCACCCGCACGACCACATCCTCGACCACCGTCCCGTTCGGTGTAATCGCCGCCGGTGTCGGCAGCGTCGGAGTGGCCGCCGGCTGGGCGCCGAACGGACTCTGGTATCGCGGTGCCCCCGTCGCCTGGCCCCACGCCACACCCGCCACCATCGCCGTCCCGATACCGCCCGCTACCGCCCCGCGGGCAACCAGCCGCGCCAACGAAGCCCACATCCTGCTCGAAGTCCAGAAAATCGTCGTCAAGTTCGCTCTCTCGCTCATATCCGGTGGTCTCGCCTCACAAGGCTCACCACCTCCACCGGTTGGACTCACGGCAAGATTCTGTCGATAGCCGGTCCCGATATTCTACCCGCCGGCCCGCCATGCACGCCAACGCGCCCACCCCCGCCACTCACCCCATCCCACCTTCGTTCGGGGGGTTGCGCTTACCCGCGATGCTATACTCCGTCCAATCTGAGGCCCCTCGCGCCTCTCCGAGTCACCGCGCTTCCCGAGGACATCTAACGAACATGGCACCCCGCACCCGTCGCGCCCTCTTTTCCGCCACCCTCTTCCTCGCAACCTGCGCCACGCTCGGCACCTTCATCAGCCAGCGCGTCGCCGCCCAGTCCGCCAGCGATGAGTCCACCCTTCGCGACTCGCTCCACAGCTTCACCGACGTCTACTCCATCGTCGAGCAGAACTACGCCGAAAAGCTCTCCGGCGACAAGCCCGACAAGGCCATCTACGACGGCGCCATCCCGGCCATGCTCCACGTCCTCGATCCCCACTCGAACTTCTACGATCCCAAGGCCTACGCGCAGATGCGCGAGGATCAGCACGGCAAGTACTACGGCGTGGGCATGACCATCCAGCCGCAGCCGACGCCCAACGGCAAAACCAAGATCGTCGTCCTCTATCCCTTTGAGGGCACACCCTCCTTCAAGGCCGGCATCCGCCCCGGCGACGTCATCCTCACCGTCGACGGCAAATCCACCGACGGCATGGACTCCGCCGCCGTCGCCACCATCCTCAAGGGCGCCCGCGGAACCCACGTCATCGTCACCATGGCCCGCGAAGGCTCGGCCAAGCCGCTCAGCTTTGACCTCGTCCGCGACGAGATCCCCCGGCCCTCCGTCGATCTCTCCTACATCGCGCGCCCCGGCATCGGCTACATCCACGTCACCCAGTTCATGGAGACCACCAGCCGCGAGGTCGGCGAGGCAGTCGAGCGGTTCCAGAAACAGGGTGAGCTCCACGGCCTCCTCATCGATCTCCGCGGCAATCCCGGCGGCCTCCTCAATGAAGCCGTCAACATGAGCGACAAGTTCCTCGACAAGGGACAGATCGTCGTCTCGCAACGCGGCCGCGCCTTCCCTGACCAGGTCTACCGCGCCTCGCACGGCGAGCAGGGACCCAAGTTCCCCATCGTCGTCCTCGTCAACCGCAACACCGCGTCCGCCGCCGAGATCGTCTCCGGCGCCCTCCAGGATCACGACCGCGCCCTCATCGTCGGCGAAACCACCTTCGGCAAGGGCCTCGTTCAGACCGTCTTCCAGATCACCGAAGACACCGGCCTCGCCCTCACCACCTATCACTACTACACGCCCTCAGGCCGCCTCATCCAGCGCCCCTACGACCACGTCTCGCTCTACGACTACTACTACGTCCGCGACCCGGGCAACGCACCCAAGGACAACGCCAACCGCGAGGTCAAGCTCACCGACTCCGGCCGCACCGTCTACGGCGGCGGCGGCATCACCCCCGACGAGAAGATCGAGAACCCCACCTCCAACGCCTTTCAAACCAATCTCCTCGTCCACTACGCCTTCTTCAACTTCGCCAAGCACTACCTCGCCGATCGCTCCGTCACCAAGGACTTCGTCGTCGACGATGCCGTCCTCCAGCAGTTCAAGGACTTCCTCAAGACCAACAACATCGAGTACACCGACGGGGACATCGCCGGCGTCAGCGACTGGGTCAAGGCCAGCATCAAGGCCGAGCTCTTCACCTCGCAGTTCGGTCAAATGGAAGGTCTCAAGGTCCGCGCTCAGTGGGATCCGCAGATCGGCAAAGCCCTCACCTACATGCCCCAGGCCCAGGCCCTCGAGGATCGCCTGAAGTCCGGCAACAAGACCAACGTCGCCTCGCGCTAGCTCCACACCAGCATCCGACAGCCCGGCGTCCCACGCGCCGGGCTGCCTGCTTTAAACGCCTCGGCTGGGCAGCATCGTCGCAGGCTGCGCATTCAGGATCGCCACCACGCCGTTCACCAGGTTCACCACATACCCGGTATCCACCTCGATCCCGGCCTGCGCAAACATCGTCACAATCGGCTGCTCCACAATCGCCAGGACATCTGCGAGCTTGTGTTCGTTCGCCGCCGGTCCCTCCGCAATCCACCTCTGCTGTGCCGCAATCACCGTCGACTGCACCAGCTTCACCGAAGCCACAAACACTCCAATCACCGGAGCCGTCTCAGGCTCCGCGACCGAAACGATCGCCGCAATCGGCACCACGTACTTCACGACGTCCGCCAGCACCACCCCCGCCATCTTTCCTGCCTTCTTCAGGAAGCTCTCAAACGCCACCAGCTTGCCCGCCTTGGCCGAAGCCGGCTGAGCCGTCGCGCCCGTGACCTCTGCCGCCGGCGCACTCGCCGTCTGCTGCAAGCCGCTCGCCGCCATCATCCCGGGCACGGCAAAAACATTCGCGCCACTGCTCATATCGTCTTCTCCCCATCTGCATCGCTGCCAATCGGTTGAACGGAGGTCGTCTGGCTATCCTGCGTCGTCACCTTGGTCGCATCCTTCGTATCCACCTGGTGCGTCGTGCTCGGCTTCCCCACCAGCAGCGTCGCCGCAATGCTCGTCAAAGCCGTCACCAGGTTCGTCACACACAGCAGCACCGCCGTCCGCACCGTGGGGTCGTTTCTCCCCAGTGCAAACGCCAGCACCGCCGTCATCACCGCGATCACCAGCAGCAGGAACGCGATCGTATCCGTCCTGCTGCTGCCCTCGCGTGTCGTCAATTGCATATCACCTCCACCAAACGCAAAAACGGCTCCCCTGGGAGAGCCGCCACAAACAGAAAGACCCCGCGATTAGGCGGGGTCAGCATCAAGCACGTCGAAGTCCGTACACACGCCGGACCTTACTTCAAGTCTACCAACCTCGGCCGGCAACTACGCCAAGCCGCAGCCAGACGCGCAAGCAAAAGATTTGGAGCGGGAGACCGGGATCGAACCGGCGACATTCAGCTTGGGAAGCTGACGTTCTGCCACTGAACTACTCCCGCCCTTACGCATCGACCAGTCATCCGATCGAGCCGGGCGTCTTACGGGAAGCTCCCTCCATCATGTCGCACTCAACCGCAAATGGCAATGGAGCAAAGACCTGACTCGACCGGATCTCGCGATTCAAAACGATTCGCGCCCTGGCACGTCGTTCAGGGCAACATCACCGTGCAGCCGGACGCAACACCGTGGATCGCCGTGCCGTCGTTTGCACCACGATCCGTGTATCCTTCGCGAACTCGATCTCTGCTCCCCGCTTGATCCAGCGGTTGTAAAGTGACAGCGCCGTACCGTAGTAGCCGATACCCGAAGCGAAGTTCGGCGCTCTCGCTGCTGTCCCTGCAAGAAAACCGGCCAGCCCGAGCGCATTCGATGCGACCGCATCCTTCCCAAACTGACCATCCCCACCACTCCGGCCGTCGCGGTCCAGCGGCCGCGCCGCCAGCGAAAACAGAATCAGCGGCACCAGGAGCTTGTCCTGCGGCTTCGGCTTGACCTTGCCTTCAGAGTCCATCGCCAGGTTTCCACCACCCGCAGCATCGATACCCGTCAGGGACGTTTGCACGTTCTCCGATTCGCCTGTCGGCAGCGTGATCTGCCGGAAATCGAACCGCAGCACACCGGCTCGCCCAAATCGGCGCGCAGGCCGCACCTGCGTCACAGCCCCGTCCAGAATCGCTCCTTGCGGAACCGCAATCGTATGATCGGCGTTCAAGATCGGCTCCGCCACCGTCGCATGGATCAGCTGCCCCAGCTTCGCCGACGATGAGGTCAACCGTTCATCGAGATAGGCGTTAACGGTCCAGGTCGCCGGCGAGCCTCCGCCGCTCATCCCGGACGCAGCCGCCGCCGTCCCGGGCTCCAGGTCCACTTTCGCCCCGCCAACGCCATCGGCCGGCAGCTCAAACGGGGCCGTAGTCTCGATCGTCCACGCCGTTCCCTTCGCGATTCGCTGTGGATGGTATGGCAGTTGGCTATACGCGAGTTGGATCAGCCGATCCTTCTTCTCCGGCCCGGTCACCACGGCGATCCGGTCCTTCGCCATCTGCACACCGGTATCGATCTGCTGACGGAGAAAACCGCCCTTACGCGGCGGCGGCGCGAGCAGGCGAAAAATTGGCGCACCTTCAACCGCCGCGCTGGTCTGCATCGGAAGCACCGTTCCATTCGGCAACACGATCCCGTCAAACTGCACAACCGGCTTGCTGAAGGGCGTAAAGTCTCCGCGCAGCCGCGCCGAGAGACGACGGTCACGATCCGCCGTCAGCCCCGTCACCTTGCCTCGCACATGCGTCCCGGCAGGCAAGGCCACCTGATTGTTCAAGTAAATCGCGTACACAAGCTCCGCATCGATCGCCTGCCCCACCCGCAACGGAAGATGCTCCCCAACACTCGCCACCAGCGGTGTCCCCGGAGGAACACGGACCTCGGCGAACTGCGTTCCCGCCGCAAGCTGTAGCACGCCCAAAATCAGACAGACCCGAAGCATCTCAGCTGAGCCTACGCTTCCAATCTGAAGCTAACCTGAAGAACTCGCCGTTCATCGCCTACTCCCACTCAATCGTCCCCGGCGGCTTCGACGTGATGTCATACACCACGCGATTGATCCCCCGCACCTCGCTCACGATACGGCTCGAGATCGTCCGCAGCACCTCGTACGGCAGCGCCGCCCAGTCCGCCGTCATCCCGTCCTCGCTCTCCACCGCTCGGATCGCGCACGTGTTCGCATAGGTCCGCTGATCCCCCATCACCCCCACACTCTTCACCGGCAGCAGCACCGCAAAGCTCTGCCACACCTTGCGGTACAGCCCCGCTCGCCGTATCTCGTCCACCACAATCTCGTCCGCAGCCTGCAGGATCGCCACCCGCTCCGCCGTCACCTCACCCAGGATCCGCACCGCCAGCCCCGGCCCGGGAAACGGCTGCCGCTCGATCACATCCGCCGGCATCCCGAGGTCGCGCCCAATCCGCCGCACCTCGTCTTTGAACAGGTCACGCAGCGGCTCAATCAGCTTCAGCTTCATATCCGCCGGAAGCCCGCCCACATTGTGGTGGCTCTTGATCGTGTGACTCGGCCCATGCACACTCGAGCTCTCGATCACGTCCGGATACAGCGTCCCCTGCACCAGCCACGCAATCTCCTCGCCCTCGTGCCGCTCGCTCTCAAAGATCTTCTTCGCCTCATCGTCAAATACCGCGATGAACTCGTTCCCGATCACCTTTCGCTTCTGCTCCGGATCCACCACACCCGCCAGCTTCGTCAGAAATCGCTCGCTCGAATCCACCCCCACCACGTTCAGACCCAGATCCTCCGTCATCGTCCGCTGCACCTTCTCAAACTCATCCTTGCGCAGCACGCCGTTATTCACAAAAATGCACGTCAGCCGATCCCCGATCGCCCGCGCCACCAGCACCGCCGCCACACTCGAGTCCACGCCCCCGCTCAACCCGCAGATCGCGTGCCCGTCCCCCACCTGCTCGCGCACCCGCGCCACCGTCGATTCGATAAAGTGCTCCGGCGTCCAGTTCGCCTCCGCCCCGCACACCTCCACTACGAAGTTCTTCAGCAGCTCCATCCCCTGCGGCGTATGCGCCACCTCCGGATGAAACTGCACCGCCCACATCGCTCGCGACTCATCCGCAATCGCCGCAATCGTCTCGCCCGACTGCGCCGTCAGCGTGAACCCAGCCGGCAACTCCTTCGCCTCGTCCCCGTGCGACATCCACACGTTGATCTCGCCCGGCAAGCCCCCGAAACAAGCGGCGTCTCGCGCAATGATCTCGACCTCCGCATGCCCATACTCGCGTCGCGGCGCCGGTACCACCTTGCCCCCCAGGTGGTGCACCATGAACTGCAGCCCGTAGCAGATGCCAAGCATCGGCACCCCCATCTCAAGCACGCCGGACGTCCGCAGCCGGCGCGTCTGCGTCATACACCGAGCTCGGCCCACCCGAAAGAATCACGCCCTTCGGCGCATACGCCCGCACCTGGTCAAGCCCCACCGTGCACGGCAGAACAACCGAAAACACGTTGAACTCGCGTATCCGCCGCGCAATCAGCTGCGTGTACTGCGACCCAAAGTCCAGGATGACAATCGTTGAGCTTGAAAGTGTGTCCACACGGCCAGTCTAAATGCGCGCGAAATCCGGGCCGCAGCCCTAGCTCGGATCCCTGCGCCGCGTGCTCGTCACGCCCGTCACCACGCCCACACCCAGCAGAATCACCACCACCGCAATGATGTAATGCTGCGGAATCCGCATCAGGTGCGCCAGGTAAGCAACACCCGCAATCAAAATCAGATAACCAATGGCGTAGATCGCAAAGGACATGGTCGTTCTCCGAACTCAAATATACGGGGAGGATCTTGCGTTTGAGATGCACAATCTTCGCCGGAATTAGCCCCGGTCCGCCAGCTTCGGTGTGTACGCCCGCCAAAGCTCGAGATACCCAATCTGCCGCGCCACATGGAAAAAATCCGAAGCCACCGCATACCAGATCCCGACGCCCACCCACCACCACGTCAGAAACTCCTGCGTCGCCACACTCTCAAACGGCAGCGGACACGCCGAAAACACCAGCGCCAGCACCAGCAGCGCGATCTTCACAATCCCCATCACCAGGTTGATCTCCACCAGCTTCATCTTCAGCGGACCCAGCTGAAACCCCGCCCGCAGACTCCGCCCCACCCCAAACCCGCGCAGCATCGCCAGCAGCGGCGCAATCGACAGCACCCAGCTCACCACCGCCCACAACACAAACAGCCCCAGCGTCCCCACAATCACCAGCGCGAAATACTTCACCAGCTCCGGCTCCTGGCCCCGCGCCAACGGCCCCGTCACCGCCGTCGCTCCCGCCCAGACCATCAGCCCAAACCAGATCAGCAGACTCCCCGCCAGCGCCAACACACGGATCAGCTGCAGCGCCATCAGCGTGAACGGCCGCGCCCGTAAACCCGGGTCCGCCCTCCGCAACACCGCCGTCCGCCCCACAGACGACACCACCACCCACACCGCCAGCAGCAACGGCGCCATCCATCGCGCCACATGGACCACCATCGGCGTCAGCACCATCCCCAGCTCCCGCCAGCTTCGTCGCCGCCCCGATCGGATCCGTGATCGTCAATCCGTTCAGTCCCAGTCGGCCACGGATCGTTCGTGCCCCCCGTCGCCGCAGAGAAGATCCGCAGCGCGTACGCTCCGATCAGCCACAGCGCGCCCGCCCCAAACACCCACCGCCACAGCACCTCCAGCCCCACCACCGAAGGATGCCGCCAGCACCACGACATCGTGTGCACAAACGACTGCGTCCCCCGCACCGGCGCAGCCCCTGGCACCGCCTGCGCCGCTCCCTCTGCCGGTCGTCGCTCACTCCCGCCATCTGCACTACCGCACCACAAGATTCACAAGCTTGCCCTTCACCACGATCGTCTTCACCGGCGTCTTCCCTGCCAGCCGCGTCTTCACCTTTTCATCCGCCAGCGCCGCCGTCTTCATCGTCTCCTCATCGCTCTCCGCCGGCACCGGTCACGACGCTCACCAGCTTTCCGTTCACCTGCACCGGCACCTCGATCTCGCTCTCGCGCGCCAGCTCCGCATCCGCCACCGGCCAGGCCTGCCGAAACACCGCACCCTGCCCTCCCTGCATGCTCCCAAAGCTCCGCCGCCAGAAACGGCGCAAACGGCGCCAGCAGCAGCGTCAGCGTCCGAAACACCTCACCCGACACACCCGCCGAGATCTCCCCCGACGCGATCGCCGACTCCTTCGCCGCAATCTCGTTCACCAGGATCATGATCGACGCAATACACGTGTTGAAGTGCCAGCGCCCGCTGAAGTCCTGCGTGATCTTCGCAATCGTCTGGTGCAGCGTCCGCAGCAGCGCCCGTTCCGCTCCGTTAGTCTCCGCCGCATCTCTACTCGGTCGCGCCTCCACCTTCGCCCCGGCCAGTCGACGAAAGCCGGTACACGCGCGACAGAAACCGGCTCACCCCCGCAACCCCATCCTCCTGCCAGTCCAGGTCGCGATCCGGCGGCGCCGCAAACAGCGCATACATCCGCGTCGCATCCGCCCCATAGCGCTCGATCATCAGGTCCGGGCTCACCACGTTGCCCTTGGACTTCGACATCTTCGCGCCGTCCTTGATCACCATGCCCTGCGTAAACAGCCGCGCCGCCGGCTCATCGTTCTTGATCAACCCCAGATCCCGCATCACCTTCGTCCAGAACCGCGAATAGATCAAGTGCAGAATCGCGTGCTCCACCCCGCCGATGTACTGGTCGATCGGAAACCAGTAGTTCGCCTTCTCTGAATCGAACGGCGCGCGGTCGTTCTTCGCATCCGTATACCGGTAGAAGTACCAGCTCGAGTCCACAAACGTGTCCATCGTGTCCGTCTCACGCCGCGCCGGCCCGCCGCACACCGGGCACGTCGTGTTCACGAAACTCCGGCACCCGTCCCAGCGGGGATCCGCCCTCCTGCGTGATCTCCACCTGCTCCGGCAGAATCACCGGCAGCGCACTCTCCGGCAGCGGCACCACCCCGCCAGCCTCGACGCCCTCATGCCCGCGCTCGCAGTACACCATCGGGATCGGCGTGCCCCAATACCTCTGCCGGCTCACGCCCCAGTCCTTCAGCCGATACGTAACCGTAGGCGTTCCAAATCCCCCCGCCTTCGCAAACGCCGCCATCTTCTCCTGCGCCTCGAGGCAGCTCTCACCCGTCCACTCGCCCGAGTCCACCAGCACGCCCTCGTCCTCACCCAGGTAAGGCAGCTGAAGCCCGGCCTCGCTCTCGTCCACGTTCGGCGCCACCACCCGCTTGATCTCGAGCCCATACTTCGTCGCAAACTCGAAGTCCCGCTCGTCATGCGCCGGCACGCTCATAATCGCGCCCGTCCCGTAGTCGGCCAGGATGTAGTTCGCAATCCAGATCGGCACCCGCTCGCCGTTGAACGGGTTCACCGCAAACCGGCCCGTCGCCACCCCGTGCTTCTCGATCCCGCCGATGTCCCCCGCCTCGCGCGCCAGCTTCTGCTGCGCGATCATCGCCTCGATCTCGCCCGCCAGGCTCGCATCCCTCTCCGCAAATCCCTTCGCCACCGGATGCTCCGGAGCCAGCTGCACACTGGTCGCCCCAAAGATCGTGTCCACCCGCGTCGTAAACACCGTAATCTTCAACTCGGAACGGTCGCCCTGAGCGGAGCCGCTCTGGTTGTCATCCTTCGCCGCAGGCGGAGGATCCGCTTCTCTACCCCCAACCTCTCCCGCCACCCGAAAGTCAACAAACGCACCCTCGCTCCGCCCGATCCAGTTCGCCTGCATCGTGCGAACCTTCTCCGGCCAGCCCTCCATCTTCTTCAGCCCATCCAGCAGCTCGTCCGCATACTTCGTAATCCGCAGAAACCACTGCGTCAGGTCCCGCTGCTCGACCAGCGTGTCCTCATGCCGCCAGCAGTAGCCGCCAATCACCTGCTCATTCGCCAGCACCGTCTGGCACTTCGGGCACCAGTTCACCTTGCTCTTCTTCCGATACGCCAGCCCGCGCTCGTACATCTTCAGAAAGAACCACTGGTTCCACCGGTAATAATCCGGCAGACACGTCGTCACCTCGGTCGCCCAGTCGTAGCTCAGCCCCATCCGCCGCATCTGCTTGCGCATCGCCGCAATGTTCGCTGAGCGTCCACTCCCGCGGAGGCGTGTTGTTCTTCAACGCCGCATTCTCCGCCGGCAGACCAAACGCATCCCACCCCATCGGGTGCAGCACGTTATGCCCCGTCATCCACATGTACCGCGCCAGCGCATCGCCGATCGCATAGTTCCGCACATGCCCCATGTGCAGCTGCCCGCTCGGATACGGCAGCATCTCCAGGCAGTAAAACTTCGGCTTCCCGCTCTCATGCCCTTCGGCCGCATACAGCGCCGGATCCGCATCCCACCGCGCCTGCCACTTCGGCTCAATCTCCGCCGGGCTATACCGCTGCGGCTGCCCCTGCTCCGCCCCGCGCTCACTCTCGTTCGTCATCGTCTCTGCCATCTCACCATCCATTGTAAAGAAGCGGCGAAACAGCCCGATCCCGCCCCTCAAGGCCAACCCCACGCGCCACTGGCGCACCCAACTCACCAGATCAAGGAGAACGCATGAACCAGGACAACGTGAAAGGCAAACTTCAAGAGCTCGGCGGTCGCCTCGAAGAGGCCGCAGGTGCTCTCTTCAACGACCCCAACGAGAAAGTCGCCGGCAAGGAAGATCAGCTCAAAGGACAAGCCCGGCAGGCCTGGGGCAACGTCAAGGAAGCGGGAGATAACCTCGTAGACCAGGCCCGCGCCGCCAAATCCGATGCCGAAACCAAATCCGCTCGCCTCGACGCCTTCGAAGACGAGCACAAGGTCGAAGTCACGCACGACCAGCCGAAGCCCTGACCCGCGCTCAACAGTTCAAGCCTTCGTCGCACTCACCATGCAGTACACCATCGGACCCAGCGGCCAGCTCACCAGGGGCAGCAGCGCCGGCGCAACGACATTGTTCCATCGCGCCTTCGTCATAGGGACATCACCAAGCACCACGTCCGTCAGCAGAAACTTCGCCGTCACCCACGGTATGTGAAATACCGATGGCGCAACCCTGAACTGAAACCGCTCCAGCCGCACATCGCAGAACCCCATCCGCTCCATCTCCCCCACCACCGCGTCGATCTCTCCCAGCGTCTCGATCACCCAGCACTCGCACAGCTTCGCGTAGATCCCCTGCTGCCATCCGCGCAATCGCCCGCCGGCACCCAGGAACCCATCCGCCATCACAAACCGCCCGCCCGGCCGCAACAGCCGGTACGCCTCCCGCAGCAGGGCCGCCTTGTCCGCCCCCTGCGCATGGCACGAGCTCTCCAGTGCATACGCCCCGTCCAGCGAGCCCGAAGCCAGCGGCACCTCCTCATACCTCCCCCGAATCATCCGGATCCTCTCCCCGCCCGCGCTCGCCCCGTTCAGCTCCGCCCCACGCTCGATCTGCCAGCTCACCGGCGTGATCCCCATCAGCTCCGCCCGCGGCAGCCGCCGCGCAAAGCTCCGCAGCGTCGCCCCCAGCCCGCACCCCATGTCCAGCACCCGCGACGCCGCATTCTTATCGATCCGCAGCCGCCGGAGCACCTCCGCATTCATCCGCTCCAGCATCCGCTCCCGCCGCAGCGGATTCATCCCCCAGGCGCAATAGCCGAAGTGCATGTTGAACTCCGGGCTCCACGCCGCATAGTCTGGCCCCGCCTCCGAGTAGTACTGCTCCAGCCCAACGCGCTGCTCCGCCTGGTCACCCGCCGCAACCGCCGCGACGTCCAGCCGCTCTGCCTCGCCAGTCATCATGCTGTGCTCCGTCTCCGGCTTCCCGGCAAAAACCTCGTGATCCCCGTCCCCACCCGCATCAGCCCACGCAGCGTCGCCACCGGCAGCGTCTTCATCTCGCCATACCAGCCGTGGATCTCCCCCAGAAACGCCTCCATCCCCGCAATCCTGCCCACCACCTCCGGCCGCTGCGGTCGCTCCTTCTCCGCCTCCGCTCGGCATCGCCGCAGCATCAGGAGCGTCGGCAGGATCTCGCGCTCCACCCTCTGCTCCATCACCGTCAGGAACAGCTCCCAAACATCCTTCGACGTCGTGAAATGATCCCTGCGCTCCCCCATCGGGTGAACCACCTGCACCAGCCGCCAGTTCTGTAGCTCCTTCAGGCTCGTGCTCACGTTCGATCGCGCCACCGTCAGCGTCTCCGCGATCTCCTCTGCGGTCAGCGGCTCAGACGACAGGTACAAGAGCGCATGTACCTGAGCCACCGTGCGGTTCACGCCCCACCGCGTTCCCATCTCACCCCAGTGGAGAATGAAGTCCTTCATCGATCCGGTCAACGTCATGCAGCAATCGTATCAGTAATTTCTGTCATGACAGAAATTACTGATGAATCGCACACCTCAATCCACGGACAACGTCCGCAGCACCCCAACATTCCTCGCCTCGTCCCCCGGCTGATCCACCGGCGTCTCTGCGACAAACGCCGCATTCCCGAAACGGCGCGTCGTGCAGCAGCCGCCGAAACGCCCCCGCACCAATCGTTCCCTCGCCAATATGCTCGTGCCGGTCCAGCTTCGACCCCCGCTCCGCCTTGGCATCGTTGCAATGCCACACCTTTACCGTCTCAAATCCCACCGTCTCCCCCACCAGCGCCATCGTCTCCTCGTATCCCTCCGCCGAAACGAGGTCGTAGCCCTTCACGTGGCAGTGGCACGTATCCAGGCACACCCCCACCGGAACACACTCCCGCAGCCGCTCCACCAGCTCCGCCACCTGCTCAAAGCTCCCGCCCAGCGAGAACTCCGCTCCCGCCGTATTCTCGATCAGCACCCGCAGCCCACCCTCCTCCAGCCTCAGCCCATCCACCGCCCGTTCAATCCCCTCGCGCCGCGAGCCGCAGCCCCTCCTCCCGCGTCAACCCATTCCAGCTCCCCGGATGCAGCACCAGGAACTCCGCTCCCCACGCCAGCCCGCGCTCCACCTCACCCCGAAACGCCGCCACCGAGTTCACCCGCACACTCTCCGTCTTGCTGCACAGGTTGATCAGGTAGCTCGCATGGATCACCAGCGGGCTCACATCATGCTCCGCCCGCAGCGCCCGCATCTTCGCCCCCTCCTCCGGCTTCACCGTCCCCGCCTTCCACATCCGCGGGCTCGAGCTGAAGATCTGAAATGTATTCGCCCCCGCATCCACCGCCCGCTGCACCGCCGTCCAGCACCCACCCGATGTGCCCAGGTGCACACCGATCCGCTTCTTCGTCTTGGCCATCCCTCTAGCCTAACTGTCCACTTCGGCCCCACTCAAATGCGCCGCCAGCCATCTCCGGCCCGCACTTCCACATCCACCTAGAAAAAGGAAAACAATCAACTTATGTCACAAAATGTCGAACACGGCCCCAGCAGTCCCGACGAGATCAACCCAAGATCGCAAGCGATATCCACTACTGGAGCCAGCAGTTCGGCGTCACCGGGGAAGCTCTCCACGAAGCCATCCGCGTCCATGGAACCGGCGTCACCAAGGTCAAAGCCGCCCTCGCCGCGCACCCCCACGACTCCGGCCAGCACGAAAAGCGAGGTCGCTAGCGGAGCACATCCGCGCGCAAGGCCATGCCTCCAGGAGGGAGGGAACCCCGCAAGGCGGCCCCGGACTTCCCCCGACCCACCGGTCACCCTCCTCTCCCAACCCGTCACAGAAAGGACCTTTGCATGCCCGACTCGCAAAGCTTCAAAAGCCACGCCCGCTACCATCCCCCGTTTCACTTCATCCTCATACCCCTTCTCCTCCTTAATCTCATCGCCTCCATCTACGCCACCATTCACGAGTGGCCCCGCCACTCCCCCCTCTTCCTCTGGTGGATCGTCATGTCCCTCGCCCTCTTTGTCCTCGCCGGTGTCGCCCGCACTTCCGCGCTCAAGGCGCAGGACCGCCTCATCCGGCTCGAAGAGCGCCTCCGCCTCACAGCACTCCTCCCCGCCTCCGAGCACCCCCTCATCTACACCCTCACGGAATCCCAGCTCATCGCCCTCCGCTTCGCCTCCGACGATGAACTCCCCGCCCTCGCCACCCGCGCCGCACACCAGCACCTCACTCCCAGGCAGATCAAAGAATCCATCCAGACCTGGCGCCCCGACCACTTCCGTGTCTGAACCCCGGACGCCACGCAAGCGAACTGCTGCCCCAGGGGAGGACCCACACACCCGACCCACCGCCCACACATTTATATGTCTGTTGAGCAAAAGCGAGGTGAGGAGGATTCGAGCACTTCGCTCGCACTCCACAACGGCTCATCTGACCACTCGGACGAGGTCTCCCGTCGTGTCAACCCACAAGCTCACGTAACCGCTGCAACAGCACCAAATAAAGCTGGCGCAATAACCCCACCCAATTCAGTACCCTGAATAGGACAGATCGCACACTACTAGGAGGACGTTCAGACCAGCCGCTAAGTCCAGCCGAAACAAGACTTTGCCCGCAAACTCAACAGATAGAAGACTTTGGGCGGAGCGAACCCCGCACCCACATCAAAATAAAGATCTTAGGTCCAAGTCCCCCGGGGGGAGGGGGTACCCCCGGGAACCGAAGCGACCAACCCCTAAACTTAGTAAACGTCCCGCTGATACCGCTTCTGCTTCTTCATCGTTCGCCAGGTACTCATTCGCATGGTCCAGCGTCCCGTTCGACCCGCGAGCGATCGCATCCAGCAGCGCCAGCTCCACGTCCTTCGCCATACGCGTCGCATCGCCGCACACATAGAAGTAGGCCCCACGCTCCAGCCACGCATACAGCTCGGCCGCAGTTCTCCTGCCATCCGGTCCTGCACATAAACCTTCTTCGCCTGGTCCCGCGAGAACGCCGTATCGAGCCGCGTCAGGAGCCCGTCCCGGTGCATCGCCTCAAACTGCTCCTGGTACAGGAAGTCCAGCGACCTCCGCTGCTCCCCGAAGAACAGCCAGTTGTCGCCTGTCTGCCCCGTCGCCTGCCGCTCCTCCAGAAACGCCCGAAACGGCGCAATCCCCGTCCCCGGCCCGATCATGATCACCGGCGTCGACGTATCCTCCGGCAGCCGGAAGTTCGCGTTCGCATGCAGAAAGATCGGCAACGTCGATCCCACCGGCGCACGATCGCCCATGTGCCCGCTCGCCAGCCCCTGCCGCTCCCGCCCGTGCGCCTCGTACCGCACCACCCGCACCGTCGTCTGCACATTGTCCGGATGCATCGCCTGGCTTGACGCAATCGAATACATCCGCGGCGTCAGCCGCTGGCAGCACGTTGAACAGCTGCTGCGGCTCCGTCACCACGCCCGGGAAATCCAGCGCCAGATCCACAAACTCGCGCCCCCAGCAGTACTCCTCCGCCCGCGCCTTGTTCTCCGGCCCCACCAGCGTCCTTCAAGCGGTCGCAGCCCCGGCGCCAGCTTCGCAAACTGGTTCACGCTCCCGCGCGCCAGCTTCCCGATCCCCAGCCGCGTCCGCAGCGCCTCATCGAGTGAGATCTCGACCTTGTAGTGATCCAGCACGCGCTCCGAGCCCGTAAACTTCAGCGCCCTCTAGCACCTCATCCACCGCCTCGCGCCGGTTCTCCGGGATAATCCCCACCGCATCCCCCGGCGTGTACGCCATCCCCTCCTCAAGCGTCAGCTCGATATGCCGCGTCTCCTTCTCGGAGCCCTCCGCGGTCAGCAGATAGTTCTCCTTCACAGTCGACAGGAAAGGGTTGTTGCGCGTGTACTTCGAGGCGTGGCCACTCGCCGGCGCCGGGGTCTCTACTAGGGTCTCTTCACTCATAACGGGTACTTAAAACGGTAGCATGCAAGCTCTCGCGCATCCACCCGGCCCGCTATGGAAGCCGCAGCACGAGCCCCGTGCTGAGCGTCTTCGGCGCATAACTGTCCCCCAGCCCGGAAAGCCGCCCATAGCTGAACTCCACCACTCGCCAGTCCAGCCGCGGGAAGAACGTGAAATCCACCCCGCCCAGGAACTGGTACGCGAAGTGACTCGCACTGGTCCGCGAGGCCCCCTGCCCTGTCGTCAGCCCCCCATACCCGCCGATCGCCTCGACGTACGGCTTGATCGGCAGCACATGCGGCGTCACCGCCACCCGGCCACCCGCCATCAAGGTGTTCAAAGACTGGTTGGTATCCGACCCATTTGTATCGCCTCGCCGCAAAAACGACCCGCGCACATCCAGCCCCACCGCGATCAGCCCCAGCCCGTCATCGTGGTACAGCCCGACAGTAGGCCCATACATCCAGGGCGTATTGGCAGCACTGACCTTCCCGCCCGTGAACTCGCCGTAAACTCCCGTCTGCGCTCTGCATGCGCTCGCCGCCGCCAGCCCGACGACACCGCACATCAGCCAAAATGCACCCCACCGTCTCCCCTGCATCGCGACCTCCGCCACTGTCAGTCTACGAGTTCCGCACCCCCGCTCTAACGCTCACCGTCGAACGAACCGCACCAGTAAACCTTCCAGGAGCAGCACTAAGCGCACGCAAGATCACGAACCACCAGCTGGCGACTCACGGAATCCGTCCCGCAAACGTCGACGCCGGCAAGCCCTCATTGTTGTACAGGTTCGCCCCAGGGACGTTTGCCCACCCATAGCGCACCATCTTCGGATGGTCCACACCACTCGCACGCACCACCACGGTCCGGTCCTCGACCGTCGCCTGCGCCGGAGCGAAATGCCCGTCCTCACCCGCAAGCTCAAACCCCGTAATGCTGCCGCCACTCTTCAGTCCGGTCCCCGTATGGTCGAACCACACACGCACATCGCCACCGTCCGCCGTCGCCTGGCGGAACAGCGGCCCGCTCCACTCCACCGGCTCGCCATAGCTCAGTGCCCTCGCCCCCAGTGCCAACCGGTGGGCGACCGTCTGCTTGTCCGGCGGATGCACATTCTTCTCCAGCCCCACATCCAGGCTCACAGCCATCGCGGTATTCGCTACCGAAAGCGTCCTCCGCTGCGCATCGCGAACCGCTCCCCACATCTCCGGCGGAGAATCGAAGCTCGAAATCTGCACATACAGGAACGGCAACGCGCCCTCAGACCACTTCGCCCGCCAGTCCTCGATCATCACCGGAAGCAGCTTGCCGTACATGGGCGAGCGTTCCACGCTGCTGTCCGTCTCGCCCTGGTACCAAAGAAACCCGCGAATTGTATACGGTGTCGCCGGCGCGATCATCCCGTTGTAGAGCAGGCTCGGCGTCCACGAACGCTGGTCCGGGTGCCACGGGTGCTGTGGGGGCGTTTCATTCTTCTCCTTCGCCTCTGCGTCTTCACGCTTCTCCCTTGCAACAATCTCCGAGAGCTCGCCCAGGTGCGCCGCAAAATGTGCCCTCGCCGTAAACACCGGCATCAGCGAAGCGTCGGAAGCGATCGCGTCAAGGCTCATCCAGGAGTCAATGGGAGTTCCACCCCAGGTGGAGTCAATCAGGCCGACCGGCACATGCTCCTTCTCCGAGAGCTCCCTTCCGAAGAAGTAGGCCACCGCCGAAAACTGGGCAGCCGTTCCCGGCTCGCACTTGGTCCAAACGGCGCTCTGATCCACCACCGGGACATCGCTGGCCGTACGCTCGAATCGAAGAAGACGGATCTGCGGCTGGGTCGCCCCGGCGATCTCGTGCTCGGCGTCCTTCACAACTGCACCCGGTGGAAACCCCTGAAGCGGCATCTCCATATTCGACTGCCCCGACGCGAACCATACGTCACCGACCAGAAGGTCGCCCACCCGCACCTCGAACCCACTCGTGTCACCGCTGATTGCGAGAGAGTATGGCCCGCCAGCCTTCTCCGGCGCCAGCCAGCCGGAGAACATGCCTAGGTCGCTCGCTTTCAGGCGCAGCATCTGGTCATGAAACCGGACCGTGACCAGCTCACCCACGCCACTCCAGCCCCAGATGTGGATCGGCTTATCTCGTTGCAGTACTGCGTGCTCGCTCAGGATGTGCGGCAGCCGGATCTCAGCCGCGGCACACGAGGTGATTACAGCGCAAAGCGCGACAAGCAATCGCAGCCCGAAAAGCCAGCCTCCAGATCTCATCTCGCCCTCACCGGCGTGTGACGCCGCACTGTCCTATACGGGGGTTTGCGCTCCCGGAACATGCCCTAAGCCTCGCCCGCGTCAGCACATAACTTACTCGGCTGCATCCTGTTGATCAATATCTCCGCGCAAGATCCTCAAAGCATTTGCGTCTCGGGGCAACTCAGGTCTTCAACATTCCTTCATACTTCTGTTACAGGTATAAAGAAGGTCGTGGGAGGAGCACAGCTCCTTGTAAGCCCTCGAGTTCACGCATCACAGTTCTGTCGCCCCCTGCAGTCATCGCGAGGGGGTTCCAGGTGAGCCTTAAGGGACGTACTGAATGGTAGAAGCAATCGTACTTTGGAACGAACCAAACAACCTGTCTCACTGGAACTTCCACCTCGACCCGGATTGGAAGCGATTCGCGGAGATGGTAAAGCTGGCTTCCAGGTCGATCCGATCCGTCAACCCTGATCTTGCAATCGTCCTCGGAGGAGTCTCCTCCTGTGACTGCGACTTCCTGCGGCTGATGGCTTCCTACGGGGTCATGGAGCACGTCGACGCAGTTGGCGTTCACGGCTTCCCACTGGATTGGAATCACTGGCAGCTCTCGGAATGGCCCGACCGCGTCGCGGAAGCTCAGGCTGTCGCGCAAAAGCCCGTCTGGGTTACGGAGGTCGGCGTCTCCTCCTTCGGGGCCGAAGAGGTTCAGGGTTTCGGGCTCGAACGGACACTCGATCTTCTCCGTGGCCGCGTCGATCGCATTCACTGGTACAGTCTCTTCGACCTCCCGCCCACATGGCCTGCCGAGACACGGCACAAGGAAGCGGAAGGCTCCTCGTACTACCGGCACTACTATCTCGGTCTTGTAAAGGCAGACGGCACACCCAAGCTGGCCGCGGACATGTTCCCCACCGACGGCAGCGTCGGGTTCTGCCAATGGTTCCACTATGAAGACCCCCGTCTCGACCAGGCGGTCGACTGGATGAAGGCGCACCACGTCGAGTACCTCCGAACCGGACTCAGCTGGGCCGACTCCTTTCGCCCGGACGCCACCAAATGGTTCGATCGTCAGATGGAAGCGCTCGAACCGTTCCGCGTCTCGCTCACCCTCTGTTTCACCCCAGAGCATCTCGGGCTTGAGCAACATCACACCAGCCCTCCAAAAGATCCGCAGCAATTCGCGGAGTTCGCGTCCTGGGCTGTATCCCGTTACGCCCCGGCTCTGGCCACCGTCTCCCCGACTCCATCCACCTCCTCACCGTTTGGACGAACACGCGAGAGGCTATGAACGCTGAAAAGAGACGATCGAAACAGATTCTCATCACCGGAGGAGCCGGTTTTGTCGGGTCCCATCTCGCCGACGGACTGCTCCAGGCAGGTCACTCCGTGCGCGTCCTCGACGACCTCACACCGCAGGTGCATAGCGACGGGCCGCCCGACTATCTCTCGCCCGAAGTAGAACTTGTCGTCGGCGACGTCCGCGATCCCAACCGCCTGCGCGACGTCCTCTCCGGCGTGGACATCATCTTTCACTTCGCCGCCACCGTCGGCGTCGGCCAGTCCATGTACGAGATCAGCCGCTACATGAGCGTCAACACCCAGGGCACGGCAGAGCTGCTCCAGGCAATGCTCGATGCAAAGCACACGCCTGAGAAGCTCATCGTCGCCTCGTCGATGTCGATCTACGGCGAAGGCCGCTACGTCTGCTCGAAGTGCGGCAGAACCGCCTCCCCGCCCGTCCGGCCCGTATCCCAGCTCAAGGCCGGTCAATGGGAGCTCCACTGCGGCACCTGCCAGGGCGTCCTCAAGCCCACGCCAACCGGTGAAGACAAGCCGTCCGAGATCAACTCCGTCTACGCACTCTCCAAGCGAGATCAGGAGGAGCTCTGCCTCATCTACGGCAGAACCTACGGAATCCCCGTCACCGCACTCCGCTTCTTCAACATCTACGGCACGCGCCAGGCGCTCTCAAATCCCTACACCGGTGTCGCCGCCATCTTCGCCGCCCGCCTCATCAACGGGCAGGCACCCCTGGTCTTCGAGGACGGCGAACAGATGCGCGACTTCGTCAGCATTCATGACATCGTTCGTGCCAATCTCCTCGCGATGGAGCGCCCTGAATCTGATGGCGAGGTCATCAACGTCGGCTGCGGCAAGCCCATCACCATCCGGCGCGTCGCCGAGATCCTCGCCTCCTCCCTCGGGCAGACGATTGAGCCCGTGATCACGCAGAAGTACAGGGCTGGAGACATCCGGCACTGCTACGCCGATCTCACCAAGGCCCGTAAACTCCTCGCCTACGAGCCACAGGTCACGCACGAGGAGGGGTTCCGGGAGCTCGCTGCGTGGCTCGCCAAACAGCAAGCCAAAGACAAGGTCGAGACAATGCTTCGAGAGCTAAACTCGTACGGTCTGTCCGCTTGAAACTAGCGCAGCGCACCACCGAGGAAAGAAAGGATCTCGCAAGATGAGGAGTGGTCGAGCTCGCAACATTCTCATCACTGGCGGAGCTGGTTTCATCGGTTCCAATCTGGCCGAACGCATGCTCTCGCAACCGGGCACGCATGTGCGTATCTTCGATGACCTGTCGCGCTCCGGCGTTCAGCACAACCTGGACTGGCTGCGCTCACTGCCTGGCCATAATCGGCTCGAGTTCGTGAAGGCCGATGTTCGCAATGCTGCAGCTGTCTCCGAAGCGGCGCGCGACGCCTCCGAGATCTACCACCTCGCGGCACAGGTCGCCGTCACCACCTCTGTCTCCGATCCGCGTACCGATTTCGAGATCAACGCGCTCGGAACCCTCAACGTCCTCGAAGCTGCCCGTCGTTCCTCACGTCATCCTTTTCTCCTCTTCACCTCGACCAACAAGGTTTACGGATCGCTCGAAAGCGTTCCTGTCGAAGTTCACGACACACGCTATCGCGCCTCCGATCCCGGCTTTCGCGGGGTTAACGAGTCGCAGCTTCTCGACTTCCACTCTCCCTACGGTTGCTCCAAAGGCTCGGCCGATCAGTACGTCCGCGACTACGCCCGCATCTACGATCTCCCGTCCGTTGTCTTTCGGATGTCCTGCATCGCAGGTCCGCGCCAGTTCGGAAACGAAGATCAGGGATGGGTCGCGCACTTCCTCTACAGCGTCCTCGAAGACAAGCCCATCACGGTCTACGGCGACGGATTCCAGGTCCGCGACGTCCTCCACGTACACGATCTGCTCGACGCCATGGAGGCAGCCTGCAAGAACGCCCCGCACGCCTCAGGGCAGGTCTTCAATCTCGGAGGTGGACCCGAGCGCGCCGTCTCCGTCATCGAGATGATCCGTGCCATCGAACGTCAGACCGGCAGAGAAGCGCACCTCCGCTACAGCGAAGTTCGCCCCGGTGATCAGCCGCTCTACGTCTCGGACACCTCCAAGCTCTCCGCCGTCACCGGCTGGCACGCACGCCACACGCTTGCCAGCACACTCGAGTCGATCAGTCGCTTCTGGGAGAGCAACCGCGAACTCGTCTCCTCGCAACGCGCCCCCGAAGTTCCTGTCGATCTCGTCGCCGAGGAGGTCGCATGAAGTTCGCTCTCGTCAACCCACACTGGACCTTCGGCGGCTCAACATACTTCGGCTGCCCCGACCCGCACTTTCCTCTGGAGCTGCTCTCCGCACGCGAGTTCCTCCGTTCCGCCGGCCATGAGGTCTTGCTTGTCGACGCAAACATGGAAGGGCTCGCGCCGGCAGAGGTCATCGATCGCCTCAACTCCTTCGGCGAAGACTTCCTGGTCATCCCCACCGCTCCCTCCTATCTCTTCTGGCGCTGTCCCCAGCCCGAGCTCCGCGTACCCGCCACCTGGATCTCTTCCCTCCACCGCGACTCCCGCGTCGTCGTCATCGGTCCACACGGCTCCGTCACCCCTCTCGCCACGCTCGAAAAGACCGGAGCCGACATCGTTCTCCGAGGCGAGCCCGACCAGACCCTCCCCCAGCTCGCCTCCCTTCCCTGGGAGATGATCGCTGGCTGCGTCTGGCGCGATCCCAACGGAGCCATCCGGACCAGCCCCGGTCTCGGCGTCACGGACATGCGCGCACTCGGCCCGCTCGACTACTCCGACTACCCCGTCGAGCGTCACGCGCACAAGCACCACATCTTTCCCGGCAACGGAGCCGACCACCTCACGCTCGGTGCCGAGGTCGAGTTCGCACGCGGCTGCCCTTACTCCTGCACCTTCTGCAACAAGACTCTGTTCCGGAACAAGTTCCGTGAGCGCGAACTCTCGTCCGTCCTCGCTGAGATCGATCAGCTCATCGCTCGCGGCGTCGACTACATCTACTTCATCGACGAGATCTTCGGTGTCGGCAAGCAGGTCCGCACGCTGCTCGAAGAGATCAGCAAGCGGCCCATATCCATCGGCTTCCAGTCACGTATCGATCTCTGGAACGAAGACCTCCTCGAGCTGCTCGGCCGCGCCCACTGCGTCTCCTTCGAGTGCGGCGTCGAGTCCATCACCGAAGAAGGTCGCGACGCCATGAACAAAAACTGCCGCTTCACCACCGACCGCATCACGGAGCTCCTCCTCTACGCTCGACGGCACATCCCCTGGGTCCAGGCGAATCTCATCAAGACTCCCGAAGATGACGCCGCACTCGTCACTGCCTGGCAGGAAAATCTCAAATCCAAAGGCGTCTGGGTCAGCGAGCCGGTGCCCATGTTCCCCTTCCCTGGCAGCCCGCAATATGTAACCACCTTTGGCGCGCAGCCGGATGAGCAGGCCTGGGAGCGCGCCCACTCGTTCTATCTCCAGCTCTTCGCGGACAAAGGCTACAGCGACATACAGGAGCAGCAGCCCCGCTCGTTGCAGGAACTCGAATGCGTGTCCTGCTGACCACCGACACAATCGGTGGCGTCTGGACCTACACAAAGGAACTCACAGAAGGTCTGCTGGCACAGTCCCACTCCGTCTCGCTCATCAGCTTCGGCCGCCTCCCCTCTGCTGACCAGAGCGCATGGTGCCTGGACGCGAGCTCCCGCTTCGGGAGCAAATTTCACTACACCCCCTCCGCGCTCCCGCTCGAATGGATGGACGCAAATCAGTCGGCCTACTCCGGCGCCGAGCAGCTTCTCCTCGAAACCCTCCAAAACTTTCCCGCCGACGTCTTTCACTCGAACCAGTTCTGCTTCGGCAGACTCCCCGTCGCCATCCCAAAACTCGTCGTCGCTCACAGCGACGTCCTTAGCTGGGCCAAAGCCTGCGTCCCCGGAGGTCTCGAAGCCTCGCCTTGGCTCGAAACCTACCAGGCGCTCGTACAAGAGGGACTCTCCGGCGCAGACGCAGTCGTCGCTCCCACCCTCTGGATGCTCACCGCCCTCGCCCAACACTTCGAGCTCCCCCGGCGCAGCAGCGTCATCCTCAACGGACGCGATCTCCCCAGGCTCCCAAGCCCACCGGCGCGAAGTCTGCAGGCCGTCACCGTCGGCCGCCTCTGGGATCCCGCCAAGGGCCTCTCGCTCCTCTCCCAATTCACCTCGCCCATTCCCATCTACGTCGCTGGTGAGACGCAGCACGCCTCTCAGCATGCACCCTCGGCTCTCGGGGAAGCACAGCTCCTCGGACCTCTCGACGACAGATCTCTGCTGGAACTCCTCCACGCGAGCTCCATCTACCTGGCCGCCTCTCAGTACGAACCATTCGGTCTCGCCCCGCTCGAAGCAGCCCTCTGCGGCTGCGCCGTCGTCGCCCGCGACCTCGCCTCCTTCCGCGAAGTGTGGGGGGACGCCGCGCTCTACTTCAACGACGCACCATCGCTCGAGGCTCTGCTCCGTCGACTTGCATCGACACCCGCCGTCCTCGCAGACTTTCAAAGCCGCTCACTCACGCGCGCCCGGACCTTGAACCGCCATCGGATGACCCAGAATTACATCGAGGTCTACAAAGACCTCGCCAGCTCTCGGCAGACCTCCCATCCTGGGCCACTGGAGGTGCGGTCCGATGTCGCGTAGCCTGCGCATCGCCTACATCGCTCACTCCGTGCGCTCCGACTGGAACAATGGAAACGCGCACTTTCTGCGCGGTCTCCTGCGCTCGCTCGCCGCCATGGGTCATGCGGTCACAGTCTTCGAGCCCCTTACCGAGTGGTCGATCGAGAACCTCCGGACCGAGACCCTCGGCAGCAGGTCCTTGGCAGACTTCTCACAAACCTACTCCGAGCTGATGATCGAAACCTACGACGCGCGAACACGCCGACCACGGCTGGCCCGAGCGCCTCCAGCAAACGGACATCGTCATCCTCCACGAGTGGAACCCGCCTGCGCTGGCATCTCACCTCGTCGACATTCGCGAGCAGACCGGATACCGACTGCTCTTCCACGACACACATCACCGCGCCTCCTCCACGCCCGAGCAGATCCGTCTCTTCGAGCTCGACCGCTTCGACGGAATCCTCGCCTTCGGGAAGGTGCTCGAAACCATCTACCGCGAACGCTTCGGTATCCACGACGTCTGGACCCTCCACGAAGCCGCCGACACAACCCTCTTCAAGCCCCAGAATGACGTCGAGAAACACGACGACATCGTCTGGGTCGGCAACTGGGGCGACGGCGAGCGCTCGGCAGAGATCCGCGAGTTCCTTGTCGACCCGATCTCCGCTCTCCCCGGCACACGCGCCACCATCTACGGCGTCCGCTACCCCGAGGACGGACTTGCCGCACTTCGGTCCGCCGGCATCCGCTACGGCGGATATCTCCCCAACCTCGACGCACCCGCCGTCTACGGCCGAGCCCGGCTCACCGTGCACGTCCCACGCCAGCAGTACGCCTCCGCCATGGTCGGCATCCCCACCATCCGCGTCTTCGAAGCCCTCGCCTGCGGCATCCCTCTCGTCTCCGCACCCTGGCAGGATACCGAGCAGCTCTTCCGTCCCGGCGACCTCCGCTTCGTAGACAACGGCGAACGAGATGATGGCAAGCCATGCGCGATCTGCTTGCTGATCCCGCGCTCGCGCAGGAGCAGGCGGCCCGCGGTCTCGAAACTGTTCTCAGCCGTCACACCTGCGACCATCGCGCCGCGCAGCTTACATCCATCTGTGAGGAAGTGCTCTCGTGAAGATCTTCGCCTTCGGCTCCAGCATCGTCTCCTCGTACTGGAACGGCGCCGCAACATACTACCGCGGCTGTTACAAATATCTCGCGCGCCTCGGCCATACGATCACCTTCGCCGAACCCGACGCCTACGGGCGTCAGCAGCATCGCGACTCCGACGACTTCTCCTACGTCCAATCGCTCGTCTACCAACCCGGCTCCGGCATCGACGAGATGCTCGCCCTCGCGTCCTCGGCCGACGTCATCGTCAAGCACAGCGGCATCGGCGTCGACGACATCACACTCGAGCGCCGCATCCTCGAGCTGCAATCCACCTGCGCCATCACCTTCTGGGACGTCGACGCGCCGGCCACCATCGCGCGCATGCACGCCGACCCCGAAGACCCCTTCCGCATCTCCATGCCGCAGTACGACGCCGTCCTCACCTACGGTGGCGGCCCCTGGTGCCGCGAGCAGTACCTCGCTCTCGGCGCCCGCGCCTACTTCAGCATGTACAACGGCCTCGATCCCGAGACACACTTCCCCGTTCCTCCCGATCCATCGCTCGCCTGCGACGTCGCCTTCCTCGGCAACCGTCTCCCGGACCGTGAAGCCCGCGTCGAAGAGCTCTTCCTGCGCGCCGCCGAGCTCGCCCCCGACAAGACCTTCATCCTCGGCGGCGAAGGCTGGGGCGACAAGCCAATGCCCGCCAACGTCCGCTGGATCGGCCACGTCCCCACCGCCGATCACAATCGAGTCAACTGCTCAGCCAGCATGGTCATGAACATCAACCGCGCCTCCATGGCGCAGTCCGGCTTCTCGCCTCCCACGCGCGTCTTCGAAGTCGCCGGTGCAGGCACCTGCCTGCTCTGCGACGACTGGCCCGGCATCGACGATTGCTTCGAGCCCGAAAAAGAGATCCTCGTCATTCGCAGGGCCGAAGACGTAAACGCGGCTCTCACGCAATACGACGACGCAGCTCGCAAGCGCATCGGCCTCGCCTTTCACGCACGAGCCCTTCGCGATCACACCTACGCCCAACGAGCCGCGCAGGCCGAGCAAGCCTTTGAGTTCTGCCTCGCCGCCCGCCCGACCGGAGCAGCGCTCCGGTGAAGATCGTCATCTACGGCCTCACCATCACCTCTTCGTGGGGTAACGGTCACGCCACAACCTATCGCTCGCTTTGCAAGGCCCTCGCTCGCCGCGGCCATCAAATCCACTTCGTCGAAAAGGACGTCGAGTGGTATCGCAGCAATCGCGATCTTCCCGAGCCCGCCTTCTGCACCGTACACCTCTACGACGACTGGGCCGCAGACCACCATCCGCTCCTTCAGCTCGCCCGAGACGCCGATGTCGTCGTCATCGGCTCCTACTTCCCCGACGCAATCTCAGCCGCAGGCAGCCTCTTCAATCATCGCCACTGCCCCATCCTCTTCTACGACATCGACACCCCCATCACCCTCGCCCAGCTCCGCTCAACCGGCGAGACGGAGTACCTCGCAGGCGTCCTCGATCCCGCACTTCGCCGCCTACCTCAGCTTCACCGGCGGACCCGCTCTCCGCGAACTCGAAGACAGCTTCGGCTCCCCGCGCGCGATCCCCTTCTTCTGCTCGGTCGATCCAGATCTCTACCACCCCACACCGACGCGCGCCGGAATTCCAAGCCGACCTCAGCTATCTCGGAACCTACGCCGCCGACCGCCAGCCCAAACTCGCGACCTTCCTCGATAACCCCGCCGCCGCCCTGCCCAACCTGCACTTCCTCGTCGCCGGCCCACAGTACCCCGAGCACCTCACCTGGCAACCCAACGTGCGCCGGCTCATCCACGTCTCCCCACCGGACCACCCCGCCTTCTACTCCTCCTCGCGCTTCACCCTCAACCTCACCCGTGACGACATGGTGCGCGCCGGCTACTCCCCCTCCGTGCGTCTCTTCGAAGCCTCCGCCTGCGGAGCCGCGATCCTCTCCGACTCCTGGCCCGGCCTCGATCAGTTCCTCACCCCCGGAGCCGAAGTCCTCCTCCCCAAAGATGCAGACGAGGTCGTCACCATCCTTCGCGATTGCTCCATCGAACAGTCCAGCCGCATCGGCCTCCAAGCACGCGAACGGATCCTCGCCGAACACACCTCCGAACACCGTGCCCTCGAGTTCGAGCAGATCGTCTCCGACTGCAGCTCCCGCTGACCTCTCTCACGATCAGCTCCTCGGCAACTCAGCCTTCGCCAACTCACCCATCGGCAACTCACTCATAGACCGGATGCACCAGTCAGGCTGCTCCTTGGATAGCTCCTCGAAGCTGTAGATCCCCGTCGCCACCGCAATCACGTCCAGGCCGTTGGCCCGCGCCGCCCGGATATCCTCCGGCGTATCGCCCACCACGCACACCGCCGCGTCGTCACCTGCAAGCGCCCGAGCCTTCTCCAGGGCTCCTCGAAACACATCGCGCCGATACTCGAACTCATCGCTGAAGCCGCCGAAGTCGAAGTATTCGAGCAACCCGCAATGTGCAAGCTTCAGCCGCCCAATGCCCGCAAGATTTCCCGTGGCCACGCCGAGGACCCGCCCCTTGTCACGGAGATGCCGCAGCACCTCCGGCACCTCTGGAAGCACCGTCGCGCACAGGTCGCCCTTTCGCTCCTCAACGAAGCGGCACATCCCCGCGCGTGTCTCCGCCAGCCGCGGCCGCCACTCCTCGTCCTTCACCCCCGCCAACGGCAGCGCGTCCCGCAGAATCCCCACGTCCGTGTTCCCGTGCGCAGTCACTCCATCCAGGTTCAACGGCCGCCCCGCCAGCGACCCCAGCGCCTCGCAAAACGCGAAGTAGTGCACCGCATCCGTGCAGTTCATCAGCGTCCCGTCGATATCGAACAGGTACGCGTCATACTCGTCCCAACGACGTTCTGCCTTCAACTCGCCTGCCTCCCGCAATATGTAACCAATTCCGACCGCACCCGCTCCACGAGTTCCTTCCAGTCTCCCTCGCACCCCTGCCGAAACAGCCTCATCTCCGGATACCACGGCGAGTCCGAGCGCTCCGCCATCCACCGCCAGTCCGCCGAGCGCTGCAGCATCACCCACGCCGGAACTCCCAATGCGCCCGCCATGTGCGCCGCCAGCGTGTCCACCGTGATCACAAGATCGAGATTAGCGATCACCCCCGCCAGCACCGGCAGACCATCGCCGCAGATCGCCGCATCCCGAAGCAAGCCTTCGCGCACGTACTCCGCCGCATCCTCGTTCGCCGATCCACCCTGCAAACTCCAGAACTCCACGTCATCGCTTCGCAACAGGCCATCAAGAGTTCCAAGTGGCAGCGACCTCTCGCGGGTTCCACTCACCCGCCGCCCACACAATCCCGACCCGTCGTCTGCGCCGGACTCCCATCGCCCTCGCCGCATCAGCCACGCATTCCTGCGGCACTCTGAGATAGTCCCTGGCCACCGGCAGCTCACGCTCCGTCACCCGAAATACATACGGCAGCTCCATCACCTCAATCTGAACATCCCACTCGGGAGCCCGCACCGGCGCAAGCTCGCCCCACGAGATCACCTCCCCCACACCGTCCAGGTAAGGCATCAAAGGCAGCAGCCGGGGCGCAACCTCAACGATCGACTTCGCTCGCCAGCGCACGCAGGCGCGGCAGAAATCGCAGAAACTGTATCGCGTCCCCAAACCCATGGAGGCACCGCACCATCACCCGCCGCCCACGGATCTCCTCTCCCATCCAGAACCGGTGTGGGTCAGGGCCGCCCCGCCGCCGGATCGCATCGTTCTCCCTCCACGCTGCTTCAAAGTCGCCCAGCAGCATCGCCCCCATCCACCGCGCAGCGGAGCATCCGTCCGGGTCGGCCCCCATCGCCTCCGCAACGTCAAACGCGCTCAAAGCCTCCCGAATCCGCCTCTGGTTCAGCAGCCCCTCCGCGAGCGCGATCTGCTCTTCAAGCGCCCCCTGCTGCTCTGCGGCCAGCTTCACCTCGCGCTTCCCTTGGCTCCCGTCGGCGGATACACGCAGTGCGGACCATCCGGAGGAATCTCCACCGGACGCCATCGGCAGACGTAGACCTCCTCCTCCGGCTGCGCCTCGATCTCAAATCCCGACGACCGCAGCATCGCCTCCGCGCACGCGCGGTTCGGCACCCACCAGTTCGTCTCGTCATGCGCATACCGGCGCTCGATGAAGTGCATCTTCGGATAGCCCGGCTCATCAAACGGCGCCGGCGCGTTGAACTCGTAATCCTCCGCCAGCTCCGCGACCTCGCGACTCCCACGCTGCATGCTCTGGAACAGCAACACGTCCTTCGCCACATGCTCGTGAATCAGGTCCAGCGCCAGCAGCGGATGCCGGAGGTGATACAGCACGCCCATAAAGATCACCAGATCGAACTTCTCGCCCAGCGAAGCCACATCCCACACCGGCAGCTGCCGAAACTCCACCTCCGATCCACTCACCTCTGCCGCAAATCGAGCCTGCCGCAGGTAGTGCTCATCCGTGTCGATTCCCAACACCCTCGCCGCCCCGCGCCGCTTCATCTCAAACGAATAAAACCCCGCATTGCACCCTATATCCAGCACACTCCAGCCCGACATATCCGCCGGTAGAGCATCCCGAAATCGCTCAAACTTTACCTCGGGATAGTTCCCCAGGAAGTGATCGGGCGCAGTCTGTATCTCCCCGAATCGCAGGTTATGAAACCACGGCCCAAGCTCCGCGATACGCTCCTCAAGACCCTCACTCCCAGCCGACTTCAACATCCCTGCACCCTTCATCGTTCTCCTCTCTCACCCGGTGTTCCACGGAGGCCGTGCTCACCCTTCTCCTCCAGCAGCCGTATCGCAGAGCGGTACCCATCGAGCGTACCAACGTCCACATAGCCCTCCCCAGCCTTCACACCCAGGGCTCGTCCTCCCCCTGCCATCCATGCATTGACCAGCGTCCCGAGATACTCATCCCCGCGCTCCGGCCTGCACCACAGCGCATGGAGCTCGCGAAGCACGTTGCCCGGCATCTTGATCGCACCCCATATCCAGTTCGAGCGTGCCCCGACCTTCTTTACCTCGATCTCTTCCACCCAACCGTCTTCATTCGTCACCACCGCATCGAAGAGCTCCGGCCGCTGCACAGGAAACAGCAGAAAGGAAAGCAAGTCGTCCGGCAGTTTTAGAAATCCATCCGCAGGCGCCCACAACGTATCCGGCAGCCCGATCATCACCAACTCATCATCATGGATCAGCGGCAGCGCACGAAACACCGCGTCGCAAAGCCCGCCGGCACGAGGCTGCACCACGTACGCAATATCGGCTCCCCACAGCCGCGACCCGTAGTACTCCAGAATGTCCGTCTTCCCCGGCGAGATCACGAAGCAGAGCTTGTTGGCCCCGCCCTGGATCATCCGCTCAACCAGGTATTCGCTCACCGCGCGCGGACGTTCCTTGCCATCCTCCACTCGGCTTCCTACCGGCAACAGCTCCTTCGAGAACGCCAGCGGCTGAATCCTGCTTCCCTCCCCCGCCGCGGGAATGATGCCCCAAACGCCACGTCGCTCTTCCAAAACCTAAGCCACCGCCTCCCGTCCGCCCATATGCCGGACCGACTCGCACAAACCCTCGAGCTGCATCACCCGGTGCTCTCCCGTGTGCTCTGCCATCGTCCGCTCCCGCGCAGCTTCCCCGATCGATCGCAGCTCGTCGTCCGAAAGCGCAAGCGCCTCCACCACGTCGCTCGCAGACCGAACGGGAATCACCTCTGATCCCAATGCAAAGAACTCGCCCAGCCCGGCCCAGCAGTCCGTCAGGATAGGCACACCGCAGGCCGCCGCCTCAAACAGCCGCCCGGAAGGGCAGTAGCCATAGCTTGCCATCGCCCGCCTCGTCACATTCAGCGTCGCCCGCGCCGAACAGAAAAATGCCGCATGGAGCGACGGCGGCAAATGCCGCACAAACGCAATATTCTCCGCCCACGGAAACCCCTCCGGATACTGCGCCCCGCCAATCAGAAAGCGATCCCGTGGCATCCTTCGCGCCGGCTCTAACAGCAGCTCGTTTACTCCGTCCTGCCTGTCCGCCGCATACGTCCCCAGGTACGAAAGCGCCGCCCGAAACTCTTCCATCCCCGGAACCCTGACATGTGTCTCCGGATCCACCGAACCGTAGAGAGGCGCGACAAACCTCGCTCCCAGGCGGCTGCGCAGCTCGTCCAGGGCACGCCCGCCCGTAAAGCTCAGCACCAGGTCAAAATCCCCCAGCCCGCGTCGCGGGATGTAGTCGACCGCCTTGCCCGAGCTCAGCCCGTCCAGCGTCACCGGCGTATCCAGGTCGTAGAACGCCTTCACCTCGGCCCGCGATTCCAAGATCAGGTCGCACGCGGCAGGCCCATCCGCGCAATAGCTCGTGCACAGCGCCAGGTCCGCATGGTCGAGCTCCATCCGGACCTCCGCGCGTATCTCGTCCAGCCCTTCATAAAGCCTCAACTTCCCACCCGTCGGCAGCTCCCACAGATCGCGGGTGTTCGCGTAGTACGGCACGTCCCGCTCATAAAACACCACAGTGTGCCCGCGCCGAAGCATCGACTTCACCAGCGATCGCCAAAGCGTCGCGTGCCCATTACCCCACGAAGAGGAGATGCTCAGGCCAAAGATGACGATGTGCATCTGACCCTCCCGCTTCTCGACCGGCTCAGCTCGACTCCAACCGCCCTCGCCACGCGCCTTCGATACCCTGACCTCCGGGACGCGACCGAGCGGCAGAGGTCCCCTTCCGTAATCCCAAAACCAATCGCATCGAGCACAGGACGTTCTCCGGGCATGAACAACATTTGGATGGACAGAGACACTGGATGGTTGGACAGGAGCCCCCGATTGACCTGCGTGGGTATCTTTCAGGAGACGTCTTAACCCGCCTCAGCCACCCCGAACTACTCTCACGATTGGGCCCGGTTCACTTTCTTTCCTGGGTGAACTAAACACGCACTCACGCCGCCTCCGCTCGCCCACCCGAGCCGATCACCATCACTATCCGCCCCGGTCAGTGCTCGCAAGTCCCATATACAAACCACTTGCGTAACCCGCCCCAGCCCTCTTGGCGTCCCTGGCAAAAATCAGTGACATCGGAACTTCCGTGTAGTAAAAGTCCTAATGTCTTCCCGGGGCCTCTCAGCGACCCCTCGAGGCCCCCCGGTCTTCACGATGCTTGATCTCGCAGGAAAATGCGCCGTCGTCATCGGCGGCACGTCCGGCATAGGACTCGCAATCGCGCTCGGCCTCGCCACCGCAGGCGCCGACGTCGTCGCGTCCTCCCGATCAGAGGGCATGGTCGAGTCCGCCGCCACCGCCATCAAAGCACTCGGCCGCCAAACCCTACGCGTCACCTCCGACGTCCTCGACCGCTCCTCCCTCGAGCGCCTCCATAAGGAGGTCCTCTCCTCCTTTGGCCGGGTCGATATCCTCGTCAATTCCGCCGGCATCACCCGCCGGCTTCCCACCCTCGACCTCCCCGAAGAGATCTGGCGCAACATCATGGCGGTCAATCTCACCGGAACCCTTCGCGCCTGCCAGATCTTCGGCAAAACCATGCTCGCCCAAAACTACGGCCGCATCGTCAATATCGCCTCGCTCGCCACCTCCGTCGCCTTCCACGAGGTCGCCGCCTACGGCGCCAGCAAGGCTGCCGTCGGTGCGCTCACCCGGTCGCTGGCCGTCGAGTGGGCCACCTCCGGCGTCACCGTCAACGCCATCGCGCCCGGCATCTTTCCAACCGACCTTAATCGGGGCCTGCTAGACTCCCCTCGTGGTAAAGAACTCCTGATTCGCACACCCATGGGTCGCTTCGGTGATGTGGGCGAGGTCGTCGGCGCTGCCCTCTACCTCGCCTCCGACCAAAGCACCTTTACAACCGGGCAGATCCTTGCCGTCGATGGTGGTTACCTCGCAAGTGGAGTCAACCAGTAAGCCATGGAAAGATACACAGCTCCAGAAATCACAGCACGTGGCATCAACCGCATCGATCTCGCCTACGTCGAACTCGCCTCCAGCGAAAACGCGCGAGACATCAATCGCGACATCGTCCTCGAGATCATCCGGTCACGTCAGCCCGTCGCCCGTGCCGACCTCGCCCGCTCCTCCGGTCTCCAGCCAAGCACCATCTCCGCCATCGTCGAGCAGCTCATCCGCGAAAAATGGATCTCCGAAGGCGCCGTCGCCCGCCGCCCCCGCGGCCGTCGCCCCACCCTCCTCTCGCTCAACGACGATCTCGTCATCCTCGTCGCCGATGTGCGACCCACTCAGACCATCGTCGCCATCGTCGATCTCAACGGCCGCTTCCTCGCCCGCGAAGCCGTCCCTCTCGTCTCCGAGCCCGAGCGTTCCGTCGAGAAGATCATCGACTGCATGCGTTCCATGCGCACCGCTCACAGCGATCGCTCATTCGAAGGCATCGGCATCAGCATGCCCGGGCGCGTCGACCCCGAGTCTCAGCGCCTCCTCCTCGCCCCCAACCTCAAGTGGGGCAGCTTCGATATCAAGGGTGCCATCGAGAACAAGATGCAGCTCCAGGTCGAGCTCGCCAACGCCGCCAACGCCTGCCTCCTCTCCGAGCTCTGGTCCGGCCGCCTCGACGGTGTTCGCGACGCCGTCCTCATCACCGTCTCCGAAGGTCTTGGCGCTGCCATCCTCGCCAACGGCCAGATCATCACCAGCCGTAGCGGCCTCGCCGGCGAGTTCGGCCACAGCCCCATCGATCCCACAGGCCCCCTCTGCGCCTGCGGACAGCGCGGCTGCTGGGAGGTCTTCGCCTCCTCCTCCGCCGCCCTCCGCTTCTACGCGGAAGCCAACCCGCAGAGCCGCCCCCTCACCATCCACGAGCTGCTCCAGATGGCCGAAGAAGGCGACCCGGACGCCGTCACCGCCGTCTCGCGACAGGCCACCCACCTCGGCCGTGGGCTGCGCCTCATCACCGCCGCTCTCGCCCCGGAGGTCATCCTCGTCACCGGCGATCTCACCAGCTCTTGGTCACGCTTCGGTCCCATCATCCAGTCGGAGCTCCAAAGCACCATGCTCTCCGGCGCCCCACCACAGCTCCGCATCACCAGCGACAGCGAGCTCTCCCGTCTCCGCGGAGCCGCTGCCGTCGTCCTCCAGCGCCACTCCGGTTACCACAAGTCCACCCACGGGACGCCCGCCGGCAAGCGCCATCGCCGGCCTCTTGGAATGGAACGCATGGAATCAGCAACCCTCCTCAGGGGACAAGCGCAACCACAGGCCTAGTTCCGCATTCCGCATTCCGCATTCCGCAGATCATCAATACTTCACGGCTCGAACAATCCCTCAGCCCCCGGGCATCCCCGATAATTTCAGTCCGTTCTGCTTGACAGCGCTCCCCCGGGACGCATAACGTTCGCGTCTGATACCAAATCCGCCCCGCCCACGACACACTGATTCGCCCGCACCACACCCTCGGAGGTCTCCGCTTCTATGCCATCTCGCCGCGCCGCTGCCGCACGTCTCGCACTCGGGCTCCTCCCCCTCGCCTTCACCGCCGGCACGCTCGCGCAGAACGGAAAGCCGCTCCCCTATCAGGACCCCTCCCTCCCCGCCCAGCAGCGCGCCGAAGACCTCGTCTCCCGCATGACCCTCGAAGAAAAGGCCACGCAGCTCATCAACACCACACCCGCCATCCCACGCCTCGGCGTCCCCGCCTACGACTGGTGGAACGAAGGCCTCCACGGCATCGCCCGCTCCGGCTACGCCACGATGTTCCCGCAGGCCATCGGCATGGCCGCCACCTGGGATGCCCCCCTCCTCGGGCAGATCGCCACCACTATCTCCACCGAGGCCCGCGCCAAAAACAATGAGGCCCTCCGCCACGACATCCACTCCATCTACTACGGCCTCACCATCTGGTCCCCCAACATCAACATCTTCCGCGACCCACGCTGGGGACGCGGACAGGAGACCTACGGCGAAGACCCCTTCCTCACCGCCGCCTCGGCGTCTCCTTCGTCCGGGGCCTCCAGGGCGACAACCCCGACTACTTCAAGGTCATCGCCACCCCCAAGCACTTCGCCGTTCACTCCGGCCCCGAGTCCACCCGCCATAGCGCCGACGTCGAACCCTCCCCGCACGATCTCTGGGACACCTACCTGCCCGCCTTCCGAGCCACCATCACCGAAGCGAAGGCCGACTCCATCATGTGCGCCTACAACTCGATCGATAAGTCACCCGCCTGCGCCAGCAAGATGCTCCTCGGCGACATCCTCCGCGGCGACTGGGCCTTCAAAGGCTTCGTCACCTCGGATTGCGGTGCCATCGACGACTTCTTCGAGAAGAACGGTCACGGCTTCTCCCCCGATGCCGAAAACGCCTCCGTCGCCGGCATCCGCGCCGGCACCGACACCAACTGCGGCAACACCTACCTCACCCTGACCAGCGCCGTAAAGAAGGGCCTCATCCAGGAGTCCGAGCTCGACACCTCGCTCAAACGCCTCTTTGTGGCGCGCTTCCGCCTCGGCCTCTTCGATCCCGCGGCCAGGGTCCCCTACGCCGCCATCCCCTTCTCCGAAGTCAACTCCCCCGCTCACCAGGCCCTCGCTCTCGAGGTCGCCAATAAGTCCATGGTCCTCCTCAAAAACGAGGGCGGCTTCCTCCCCCTCAAACCCGGCGTCCGCACCATCGCCGTTGTCGGCCCCAACGCCGCTTCGCTCTCAGCCATCGAAGGCAACTACAACGCCGTCCCCCGAAACCCTGTCTTCCCCGTCGACGGCATCGCCTCAGAGTTCCCCAACGCCCGGATCCTCTACGCCCAGGGCTCCCCCTACGCCGAAGGCGTCGCCCTTCCCGTCCCCCGCACCATGTTCCACCCGGACGCAGCCTCGTCCACCAACGGCCTCAAGGCCGAGTACTTCGCCACAAACGACCTCACCGGCGCTCCCCTCACCACCCGAACCGACAAGCAGATCGACTTCGACTGGAACTCCGCCAGTCCCGTCCCCGGAGCCCCCGCCGATCACTTCGCCGTGCGCTGGACCGGCGTCATCACCGCCCCCGAACCCGGCGACTACAACTTCACCGTCCGCCTGGCTCACTGCTATCCCTGCGCCGATCACGAGAAGTTCGCCGTCTACCTCGACGGCAAGCAGATCGCCGGATTCGCCTCCTCCGAAGAGGCCGAATCCCGCAACAGCAACACACCCTCCTTCAAGATCGCCTTCGCCGACACCAAACCCCACCAGTTCAAGCTCGAGTACCTCCACAAGGCCAAGCTCTTCGGCGCCGGCATCTCCCTCGACTGGGCTCCGGCGGCCAACGCGCTCCAAAAAGAAGCCGTAGCCGCAGCCGCGAAGTCCGACGTCGTCCTCGCCTTCGTCGGCCTCTCCCCCGAGCTCGAAGGCGAAGAGATGCCCGTCCACATCGAGGGCTTCTCCGGCGGAGACCGCACCGACATCAAGCTTCCCGCCGCCCAGCAACAGCTCCTTGAAGCTCTCGCCGCCACCGGCAAGCCCCTCGTCGTCGTCCTCCTCAACGGCAGCGCCCTCTCCGTCAACTGGGCCCACGAGCACGCCCGCGCCGTCCTCGAAGCCTGGTACCCCGGCGAGTCCGGCGGCACCGCCATCGCCCAAACCCTCAACGGCAAGAACAATCCCGCCGGCCGCCTCCCCATCACCTTCTACAGCTCCATCGACCAGCTCCCCGCCTTCGACAACTACGCCATGGCCGGCCGCACCTACCGCTACTTCAAAGGCAAGCCCCTCTTCGGATTCGGCTTCGGCCTCAGCTACACCACCTTCAGCTACTCCGGCCTCAAGCTCTCCACCAACGCGCTCAAAGCCGGCGACCCCCTCACCGTCGAGGCCGACATCCGCAATACCGGCAAGCAGCCCGGCGATGAGGTCGCCGAGCTCTACCTCACGCCACCGCAGACCCCCGTCTCCCCCGCCCTCTCCCTCGCCGGCTTCTCCCGCGTCCACCTCGCCCCGGGCGAAACCAAACACGTCACCTTCACCCTCGACCCCCGCACCCTCTCGCAGGTCGACGAAAAGGGCACCCGCGCCGTAACCCCCGGCAGCTACCGCATCACGGTCGGCGGCGCCCAGCCCACCGAAACCACCGCCACCCAAACCGCCGACTTCACCATCACCGGCTCGCAAGAGCTCCCGCACTGATGCCCAACGCCACCCGTGCTGTACCCAGGGAGGGACAGCGCGGGTGCCCCACACCCCGCCGTCTTCCCGCCAATCGCGGTGAAAACGGCGGAGTGCAGACCCGCAAACGCCTCCTCCAACTCACTGCCCTTCTCCTCCTCCTGGGCCCTCTCCTCCGCGCCGAAGACGGCTCCGCCGGCTGGCTCCGCTACGCCCCCATCCCCAACCCCGCCCAGTACAACACCCTCCCCAGCCGCATCGTCGTCCTCGGCGACACCCCCACCGACCAGGCCGCCGCCAACGAGCTCCAGCGCGGCCTCACCTCCATCCTCGGCCGCCCCTTCACCCTCGCCCCCAAGGAAGCCGACACCGCCGATGCCATCGTCATCGCCAACCTTGCCACCCTCAAAAACACCTTCAGCCTCACCGGCGACACCCTCGCGCCAGAGTCCTTCACCCTCCGCAGCAGCAGCTCCGACCACCGCCTCCTCATCCTCGGCGCAGACCCCCGAGGCGAGCTCTACGGCGTCTTTCACGTCCTCGCGGAGATTGCCGCCCAGCGCCCTCTCGCCGATGTCAGCGATACCCCCGCCGCCCCCATCCGCTGGGTCAACCAGTGGGACAACCTCGACGGCTCGGTCGAACGCGGCTACGCCGGCCGCTCCATCTTCTTCGACCAGGGCCACATCCGCCCCGAGCTGCGCGCCGGTGGCGACCTCACCCGGACCCGCGCCTACAGCTACGCCCGCCTTCTCGCCTCCGTCGGCATCAACGGCTGCACCGTCAACAACGTCAACGCCGACCTCCACACCCTCTCGCCCGGCATGCTCCGCGAGTTCTCCCGCATCGCCCAGGCCTTCCGTCCCTGGGGTGTGCGCCTCTCCCTCTCCGTCGATCTTTCAAGTCCGCAAGTCGTTGGCGGCCTCCCCACCTTCGATCCCCTCGATCCCACCGTCGCGAAGTGGTGGCAGAAGAAGACCGACGAGATCTACGCCCTCATCCCCGACTTCGCCGGCTTCGTCGTCAAGGCCGACTCCGAAGGCCGCGCCGGCCCCTCCCAGTACGGCCGCACCCCCGCCGAGGCCGCCAACGTCCTCGCCCGCGCGCTCGCCCCCCACCACGGCGTCGTCCTCTACCGCGGCTTCGTCTACAACCACCACCTCGACTGGCACGATCTCAAGGCCGACCGCGCCCGCGCCGGCTTCGACAACTTCGCCGCCCTCGACGGCAAATTCGAACCCAACGTCATCATCCAGATCAAGCACGGCCCCATCGACTTCCAGGCCCGCGAGCCCGTCTCCCCGCTCTTCGCCGCCCTCCGGCACACCTCGCAGGCCATCGAGCTCCAGACCACGCAGGAGTACACCGGCCAGCAGCGCCACATGGTCTTCCTCGTCCCCATGTGGAAGACCATGCTCGACACCGACCTACGCGCAGACAATCGCAGCACGCCGCTGAAGCAGATCGTCGAGGGCCGCAGCTTCCCCCAACCCGACGGCGCCCCGCGCCCCGGCGGCTTCGTCTCGGTCGTCAACGTCGGCCTGGACACCGACTGGCTCCATCACCCCATGGCCTTGGCCAACCTCTACGGCTTCGGCAGACTCGCCTGGAACCCGGATCTCCCCTCCAAGGAGATCGTCGACACCTGGACCCGCCTCACCTGGGGCAACAACCCCGAGCTCGTCGGGACCATCAGCAAGCTCCAGCTCGAGTCCTGGCACGCCTACGAGAGCTACACCGGCCCCCTCGGCGTCGGCACCCTCACCGACATCCTCGGCGTCCACTTCGGCCCCGGCATCGAGTCCGCCGAGCGCAACGGCTGGGGCCAGTGGATCCGCGCCGATCACCTCGGCATCGGCATGGACCGCACCGTCGCCACCGGCACCGGCTACATCGGCCAGTACCCGCCCGAGCTCGCCGCCATCTACGAGTCCCTCGCCACCTGTCCCGACGACCTCCTCCTCTTCATGCACCACGTCCCCTACACCCACGTCCTCCACTCCGGTAAAACCGTCATCCAGCACGTCTACGACGCCCACTACGAGGGAGCCGCCACCGCCGCCACCTACCCCGTCTTTTGGCGCACCCTCGCGCCACACATCGACGCCCAACGCTACGGCGAGGTCCTCGCCCTCTTCGAGTTCCAGGCCGCTCACGCCGAGGTCTGGCGCGACAGCATCGATCAGTGGTTCCTCGCGATCTCAGGCATTCCCGACATCCACAACCGCATCGGCCGCCAACCCGGTCGCATCGAAGCCGAATCCCTCCTCTCCACCCCCGGCTCGGAGGGCTTCGTCTCGGCACCGGGCGATCCCGTCGAAGACGCCTCCGGCAATCACCTCGCCCTCTGCACCACCGCCCCCTGCACCCTCGCCCTTCCCCCCACCACCACCCCCGGCACCTTCGATCTCGCCGTCCAGTACTTCGATCTCCACCCCGGCAACGCCCGCTATGAGCTCCTCCAGAACGGCACCGTCATCGCCCACTGGACCGCCAACAACACCCTCCCCCCGGACCGCCCCGACAAACGCCTCGGAGGCCAGACAAGCACCCGCTTCACCCTCCACAACCTCATCCTGGCCTCCGGAGACCACCTCACCCTCCGCGCCACCCCCGACCCCACCGAGCCCGCCGCCATCGACTACCTCCAACTCACCCCCACCCCCCATCCCCACCCCTCCATCCCCAACCCCTCTTCTCGCAACCCGTGACCCGCAAGGCCCTCACCCTCATCCCCGCCACCCCTCACCGCCGTCACCCTCACAGCCGTCCCCGTTACGGCCGTCATTCTGAGCGAAGCGAAGAAACTCAGTATTTCCCCCCGCCCAAACCCAACCGCAATCTCCGAGCCGACCGGCAGCCGTCAAGCAGCAGATCCCGTAACTTACGTCAACCAAGCACCTTGGCCGTGGCGCAAACGCCCCACCGCAACCTCTACACTGGAAACACCCAACTTTCGCCAGTTCCCCGCCCGTCCTTCTGAGCAAACCGAGAACCTTAGTATTCCGCCCAGCCCACGCTCCAAAGCCACACCAACAGAACCCATACAGTCCAGACTCAACCCACATCATTGCTAGACTTTAGGACTAAGTACCCCAGGGGGGGAGGGTACCCCACCCCCAAAGGACACCAGCCTATGAAGATCACCGCCGCCCGCCTCATCATCTGCTCCCCCGACCGCAACTTCGTCACCTTGCGCATCGACACCGACGAAGGCATCTACGGGCTCGGCGACGCCACCCTCAACGGCCGCGAGCTCGCCGTAGCTAGCTACCTCACCGACCACGTCCTCCCCTGCCTCATCGGCCGCGACCCCTTCCAGACCGAGGACATCTGGCAGTACCTCTACCGCGGAGCCTACTGGCGCCGCGGGCCCGTCACCATGTCCGCCATCGCCGCGGTCGACGTCGCCCTCTGGGACATCAAGGGCAAGGCCCTCAATACCCCCGTCTACAACCTCCTCGGCGGCAAGAGCCGCGAAGGCGTCCTCGTCTACACCCACGCCAACGGAGCCGACATCCCCGAAGCCCTCGACTCCGTCCAGCGCCACATGGCCGAGGGCTACCTCGCCGTCCGCGCCCAGGCCGGCGTCCCCGGCGTCAGCTCCAGCTACGGCGTCCCTAAAGCCGGCAAGCCCTACGAGCCCGCCGAACGGGGCCTCCCCTCCGAATCCCTCTGGTCCACCGAGCGCTACCTCAACTTCGTCCCCACCCTCTTCGAGAAACTCCGCCTCGAGCTCGGTCCTGACGTCCACCTCCTCCATGACGTCCACCACCGCCTCACTCCCATCGAAGCCGCCCGCCTGGGAAAGAGCCTGGAACCCTACCACCTCTTCTGGCTCGAAGACCCCTGCCCCGCCGAGCTCCAGGAGGGCTTCGCCCTCATACGCAAACACACCACCACACCCATTGCCACCGGCGAAGTCTTCAACTCCCTCTGGGACGCCCACGACCTCATCCGCAACCAGTGGATCGACTACATCCGCATGACCGTCGTCCACGGCGGCGGCATCACCCACCTCAAGAAGACCGCCGACTTCGCCTCCCTCTACCACGTCCGCACCGGCTTCCACGGAGCCACCGACCTGTCCCCCATCACCATGGCCGCCGCCCTTCACTTCGGCCTCGCCATCCACAACTTCGGCATCCAGGAGCACATGCACCACTCCCCCCTCACCGACGAGGTCTTCCCCCACAACTACACCTTCAACGCCGGCTACATGCACCCCGGCGACGCCCCCGGCCTCGGCGTCGACATCGACGAAGCCCTCGCCGCCAAGCACCCCTACCAGCGCGCCTATCTCCCCGTAGCCCGCAAGCTGGACGGCACTCTCACCGACTGGTAACCCCCACCACCCTCCCCAATCGGCTAACCCCAGCACCCTCCCCAACATTGCCATCCTTCGCCGAAGGCGGAGGATCTGCTTTTTCCAGCGTTCCCGCCAGCCTATCTGCAACGCGCTAAACTGAGACTGTGGCCGTATCTGCAACCACCTCTCCGCAACCCGCAACACCCGGCGCGCTGACCATCGCGCAGCCCACCCTCCTCGCTGACTACGTCACTCTCTTCAAGCCGCGCGTCTCGCTCATGGTCATCATCACCGCGGGCGCAGGCTTCTACCTCGGATCCCTCCAGAGCGGCATCAGCCCCTTTCACGCCGGCCTCTTCCAGGCCCTGGCCGGAATCGCTGCCGTCACCTGCGGCTCCTCAGCCCTCAACCAGACGCTTGAGCGACGTTCGGACGCCCACATGCGCCGCACCGCCAACCGCCCCATGGCCGCCCACCGCATCTCGTTCGCCCACGGCCTCCTCCTCGGATTTGCCGCCGTCTTCCTCGGCACCGTCTACCTCGCAGTGGTCACCAACCTCATCACCGGCACCCTCACCATCCTCACCGCCGTCGGCTACGTCGCCATCTACACCCCGCTCAAACGCATCACCACGCTCAACACCTTCATCGGCGCCTTCCCCGGCGCCCTCCCACCTCTTATCGGCTGGACCGCCGCCCGCGGCCTCATCGAGTGGCCCGGCGTCGCCCTCTTCGCCATACTCTTCGTCTGGCAGTTCCCCCACTTCATGGCCATCGGCTGGCTCTATCGCGACGACTACCGCAGCGGCGGAATCCGGGTCACCGCCACCCAGCAGCCCATCGAGGACGCCGCCCGCTCCACCGTCATCCAGGCCCTCTTCTACGCCGTCCTCATGATCCCCGTCAGCCTGTGGCCCACGTGGCTCGGCATCACCGGCATCCCCTACGCCGTCATCGCCAGCCTCCTCGGGCTCGGATACCTCTGGTACACCATCCGCCTCACGGGAATCATCCGCTCCCCCTCCGGCCCCGAAGCCCGCGGCCTCGCACGCGGCCTCCTCAAGGCATCCGTAATCTACCTCCCCCTGCTGCTCGGGGCCATGATCCTCAACGCCCGGGGACGCCTTCTCTTTTGAGTAGCCTGAAGCACGCTCCCGAGATATCCCCCGCGCTCACCCCCGCAAACCTTCACCACAGTCAAAACATAGCCGCGCTATGGCACACTCGTCGCGAGCGACGTCCGTAGAATCGAGAAGAGACCATGCCTACGATCGCCGCACCTGCTCCATCCTCCTTTCGCACGCCCGGACGCATCGTCGTCGGCATCATCGGCGTCAGCGCCCTCGCCTCGCTCTTTCTCGCCTGGCTCGTCTACTATCACCAGCCGACCGACGTAGCCGGAACGCAGCTTGCCTTTCTCCCGGCACTCAATGCCGTTCTCAACACCTGCTGCACGGTCGCCCTTCTCTTCGGTCTTGCCTTCATCCGTCGCCGTCGCATCAGCGCCCACCGCAACGCCATGTTCACCGCCTTCCTCTTCTCCACCCTCTTTCTCGTGTCGTACATCACCAACCACGCGCTTCACGGCGATGCGCGGTTTCACGGGTACGGCGCTGTCCGGCCTGTCTATTTCTCCCTCCTCATCTCACACATCCTCCTCTCGGTCGTCGCCCTTCCCCTTATCCTCATCACCTTCTTCCTGTCGCTCTCCGGGCGATTTCCACTCCACCGCCGCGTCGCCCGCTTCACCTATCCCATTTGGCTCTACGTCTCCGTCACCGGCGTGGTCGTCTACGCCATGCTCGCAGCCTATCGGTAATCGTGGATCAACCTTCGCACCGACCCCACACCACCCGACGCTTCAATGGCCCCGCGCTCTCCATGCAGCCAGACACCCGCAAGCTCCTCACGACCGGCACCGCGATCTTCTCCACCGGAGTCGCGGCAGCTCTGTCGATCAACCTTCTCTTCGGGGGCATCTCCCGCCAGGGGCCGCATACAAACCTCGGCTGGCTCGCTCTGATGCTCGCGATCGGCTGTCTTCCGACCGGAACCCTGACCCTAGCACTCGCCGTGGCCAAGCTCTTCGCCGACCGTCAAAAGTAATCCAGCATTGGCGCAATACCGACCCCACCTGCAACGACTCCGCGGATTGCAAGGAGAGGCCGTGCTGGCAATGCAGAAGAACATGCCTCCGCAGGCGTTCAGGGGCGTCCTCCTGACGCCGCACTCTGCTATCCTCAAGCACGAGAAATCACAGCAGGAAAGCGACTTATCATGGCAAAAGGCGTCAACAAAGTTCTCCTCCTCGGCAACGTCGGCAAAGACCCTGAGATCCGCGCCACCCAGGGCGGCATGACCATCGCTACGTTCACCCTCGCAACCGCCGATCGACAAAAAGATCAGACCGGAAACTGGGTCGACAAAACCGAGTGGCACAACCTCGTCGCCTTTGCACGCACCGCAGAGATCGTGCGCGATTATGTCAAGAAAGGCACGCAGCTCTTCATTGAAGGCAAGATTCAGACGCGCTCCTGGGACGACAAGGAGTCCGGCGCCAAGCGCTACAGGACCGAAATCCTCGTCAATGAAATGTCTCTGCTCGGTAGTGGACAGGGACGCGGAGCGGAAGAAGGAGGCTCGCGCAGCTCCGGCGGTTACTCGAAATCTAATACCACCAGCTACGACCGGCAGCCCGCTTCTCCGGCATCCGCCCCCGACTACGGCGACACAGGAATCACGGATGACGATATTCCGTTCTAGCCGTAGCGGTTGCCTCTTACAGGCCCGGCGCGTGCGCCGGGCCTTCTCTCGTTACGATTCTGCGGCCCCGATTCCCCAAGTGTCAGAATCGGGATCGATGGTTCGCGCCGCGCTGTTGCTCACCTTCTGCTCCGGCATTCTGCAAGCTCAGCAACTGCATCCGCACACTCTTGCCCTCTCTAAGCAAAAACAGATCACGCTCTCGCTGCCGCCTCGCCTGACCATCGATCTCGCGGCAACGGGTCTTCACTGCCCGCGGTTCTTCGCGGTCTCGCCTGACCACCGCATCTTCGTCGCGGATTTGTATGACCGCAGCGACAACACCAAGGGTGCACTCTACATCCTCGATAACTGGGATCCAGCGACCCACCGCTTCCTCCGCGTGATCCCCTACCTCCAGAACCTTCGTAACCCCAATAACCTCGCCTTCTACACAGAACCGGCGAAGGAAGGCAGACCGGCCCAAACCTGGCTCTACACGGCTCTTACGGATAAACTGATCCGCTTTCGTTACCAACTCGGAGACACCCATCCAGGCTCCGCCCCCGAGGTTCTGGCTCACTACCCGGATTACGGCCTTAGCTACAAATACGGCGGCTGGCACCTTACCCGAACGGTCGCTGTAGCCCAATTACATGGAAAGACGCGCATTTTCATTACTGTCGGCTCCTCCTGCAACGCGTGCTTAGAGAAGGAGCCAATTCGCGCCTCTCTCAGCGTGATGGACCCTGATGGCAGCAATCAGCAGATCTTGGCAACAGGCCTCCGCAACGCGGTCGACCTTCGCTATATCCCCGAAGTAGATGGAGGTGCTCTCTTCGGCACGAACATGGGTGCCGACCATCTCGGCGACCGATCTCCGGAGGATACCTTCTTCGAGTTCGATTCCAACGGCCATCCCGGCCCGGCAAACGGACTCGAGATCACGAGTTATGGATGGCCAACGTGCTACTTCTTGGGCGGCATGGCTCACCCCGACGGAACTATCTCAAACCCTAAACTCGGCGAGCGAATGGTAAATGCGCAGCCTGGTCCGGCACCGCCGCAACTGGATTGCTCCCGAGTCTCACCTCCGTACACAACCTTTGCGGCACACAGTTCCCCGCTGGGGCTGGAGTTCTTCGGAGCTCAGAACACACTTCTCGCAAACACCTTCCTTGTCGCTCTCCATGGGGCAAGCCATCTACGCATCGGGAGCGGATACCGCGTCGTACGCTTCTCCGGGACGCACCGCCGCCCGGAGAACTTCATCACTGGCTTCGTCACAGAACACAATGGCAGAGCATCAGTGAGAGGCCGGCCGTGCGGTCTGCTCCGCGTCGGCCCCGACAGCTTCCTTCTGAGTGATGATGTAAATGGCGCTGTCTATTTCATTCACCCTGCCGCTTGAATGTGATGGTTCGTACCACACCACTGTGCCCGATGGCAAAGATCACTTACATCGTAACCATCTTTCGGCGAGAGTCCGGGAATGAAGTTGTGTGCTCTTGCATCTCAAGAACGGAGCTTCCCTATGGTTTCCGTGCCTAATCTGTTGCTGGCGGCCCTGCCGAACCAGGAGTCAGGCATAAGCCTGATTGCCATCCTCTCTTTGGGATTCTTCTTGGGAATGCGGCATGCTACGGACGCGGACCATGTCGTCGCCGTCTCAACGATCGTGGCGCGCGAGAAGCGCCTCTCAAGCGCCGCGCTGATCGGCGCTCTCTGGGGAGCAGGCCATACAGTCACAATCCTTGCTGTGGGCGCTGCCATCATTCTCTTCACGCTCGTCATCCCGACTCGACTTGGGCTCACGATGGAGTTTTCTGTCGGTGTGATGCTGGTACTGCTTGGCATCGTCAATCTTCGCGGCTTCGGAAGGAGGATCTCCGAGATCCGACCACGTCACACGCACGATCACGGAGAATCCCATGTCCCCGCCCTCCCTCTCGATCGTGCCTGGGACCGGTGGAGCTTTTATCAGTGGTGTCGTCCGCTTGTGGTTGGGCTGGTGCACGGGTTGGCTGGTTCGGCTGCGGTCGCACTGCTCGTCTTGACCACCCTTCACAATACGCATTGGGCGGTGGCCTACCTCCTTATCTTCGGTCTTGGAACGATCGCCGGAATGATGGTGATCACTCTCGCCCTCGCATCGGCTCTCAACTTCACGAGCAGCAGGTCACAATGGCTGAACACTTATCTGGGAACCGCTTCAGGATTCATCAGTCTCGCGTTTGGGCTGTTCATTATCTATCAGATGGGTTTTGTTCGCGGCCTCTTCACCCATCATCCAACTTGGACGCCTCAATAGCCCTGCGATCTACCCTCCCTCTAAGCCGTTTTGCGCATCAGAGTCAGGTACCCGCGCGAAAGACTATTGACTTCGCTCACCTACATCGCAAAAGGTCAGTCATCATCCATGGCTAGCCCACTCGCAAGCTTTTTCGCCGGCGGCTTCGAAACCGCAGCGCATCGACGTGCAGACCGTTTACAGCTGGACCTCATCCGAGACTCTAACCATGATCTGTACGCCGAAACCGATTACCGGCTGCTTCGGCGCGCGGGCATCCGCACAGTGCGTGATGGCCTTCGCTGGCACTTGATCGAGAGTCGGTCCGGCGTATACGACTGGTCTAGCTTTCTGCCCATGTTGCGCGCCAGCATTGCGACCAAGACGCAGGTCATCTGGGACCTCTGCCATTGGGGCATACCTGCTGACCTCGATCTGTTTTCCCTCGATTTCGTCGAGCGCTTCGCAGCATTTGCATATGCGTCCGCGTCCTTGATCGCCGAACATAGCGGAGACGTTCCACTCTTCTGCCCCGTGAATGAGATCTCATTTTGGTCCTGGGTTGGAGGTGGTGTGGGTGCGTTTCACCCTCACCTGACCGATCGGGCGGATGACGTGAAACGGCAGCTCGTGCGAGCGTCGCTGGCTGCTATCCAGGCGATCCGTACAGTGAATCCCAGAGCTCGGTTCATCCAGCCTGAGCCGTTGATAAACGTCGTCTCCGACCAGCAAAAGCCGGAACACCGAGCAGAGGCGAGGTGTCACACGGCGGGGCAATATCAGGCGTGGGATTGGCTCGCAGCCGATCCTGAGAGGCGTGCTCTCGACATCATCGGGGTCAACTACTATTGGAACAATCAATGGGTTCATCAGGGCGAACGAGTCTCACTGGGACACGCGCAACATCGGCCCTTTCACCTGATGCTTCTGGATGTCTGGAACCGTTATCAGCGACCGATCCTGATCAGCGAAACCGGTATGGAGAGTATGGCTGGTGCGAGCTGGCTGGCTTACATCTGCGCGGAAGTGCGTCAGGCGCAGCGCGAAGGCGCAGAGATCATTGGCATCTGTCTTTATCCCGTAATGGATTACCCGGGTTGGGACGATAATCGTCACTGTGCATGCGGACTCATCGAAGTCGATGCTGAGTGGCAAAGCCGATCTCTCCGGCTCGACTTTGTGGCGGAGTTGAGCTGTCAGCAGAGACTGTTTCCGGTGCTACCGTACAGTCAACGTCGAAACAGACACAGAGCGCGAACTGAGTTCCGTTGCGTCATCAGGGGACACTCGAACTGCCTGAGGATGGCACTGGATCGGCAGGTGTGGAAGGAACGGAGGATCGGTGAAGGCCGTTCCCACACGATGCTGTTTTCTGATATGTGCATACAACCCGCTTCGTTTGAACAACTCTGAGGTAAAAACACGCACGGGACCATTTGCTGTCGCCGTTACCGGCGAGCTCCACCCAACGTGTTTGCCAAATTACACATCTATCCACCTATAGACCAAGGATCGGTAAGGCTCTATGAACAAAAAATCTCATCGCTCCGGGATCTTCCTTTGCAGACATCTGGAAAGACTCAATCTCTGAATAACGCCGCGAACGAACCCTCGTCAGCGGATCTGTTCTGCTTCAGTCATCTACGCTGGGACTTCGTCTTCCAGCGGCCGCAACATCTGCTCACTCGGGCCGCTAAGGAGCGGCGTGTGTACTTCTGGGAAGAGCCTGTGGTCGAGAGCGTAAGGACCTCGTATCTTGAGGTGGTCCAGAGGGGAGAGCGCCTCTGGGTTCTCCGCCCCCACTTGCCAGCTGAAGCCGATGTTGAACTCGAGCAGCGCGCTCTGCTGCTTGACTTCGCCGCACAGCAGGAGATCCACCGGCCCGTCCGGTGGTACTACACTCCTATGGCGCTCGGCTTTTCCGATGATCTGCCGGCCATCGCTGTTGTGTACGACTGTATGGACGAATTGAGCGGCTTTCTCGGAGCGCCGCCGCAGCTTCTCGAGCGGGAAGCGAAGCTACTCTCCGTGGCCGACGTTGTCTTTACCGGGGGCTTACGGCTGTACGAGGCCAAGAGCGAGCGCCATCACAACGTGAAAGCATTTCCGAGTTCCATCGACGCGGATCACTTCGCTCGCACGGTTGTCAGGGATCCTGCTGACCAGGCCAACATCCCACGTCCCCGTGCGGGTTTTTACGGCGTTCTCGATGAACGGTTTGACCATAACTTGATCGCCGAAGTCGCTAGTCTTACTCCAGAGATCCAGTACGTTCTCATTGGGCCGGTGGTTAAGATCGAAGCGGCTGCTCTTCCGCGGGCTGCAAACATCCACTACCTTGGCTCTAAGACTTACGACGAGCTTCCTGATTACCTTGCGGGATGGGATGTCGCGCTGATCCCGTTCGCATTGAATGACTCGACCTACTTCATCAGTCCCACCAAAACTCCCGAGTATCTCGCCGGCGGAAAACCCGTGGTGTCTACGGCGATCTTTGATGTTGTGCGGGGATATGGGCAGAAGGGATTGGTCACGATCGCAAAGGACGCCGCCTCCTTTGCTCAGGGCGTTCGAACCGCGCTGGAACCGCCTTCGGATCTTTGGAGGAAGAAAGTCCAGGCGAAGCTTGAGATGACCTCTTGGGACAAGACTTGGAGCGCAATGTGGGCAGAGGTCGAAAGCGTGATGAGGCAACGGGATGAAAACCAGGCACTGAGTTCCCGCGCTACCCGCCTCGCTGACTCAACTTTGGCGAATCCTGCATCTTCACTCTACGTCAGCGCGCTCAGGCGGAATTCGTACGATTATCTCGTCGTTGGCGCTGGGTTTGCTGGAAGTGTTCTCGCGGAACGCCTTGCAAGTGTCGGAGGCAAGCGCATTCTTCTGATTGACAAGCGCGATCACGTAGGCGGAAACGCATACGACTACTTTGATCAGGCGGGTATCCTCGTCCATCGCTATGGGCCCCACATCTTCCATACAAATAGTGCGGAGGTGATGGAGTACCTTTCTCAATTCACGGCTTGGTCGAATTACGAGCACCGGGTGCTCGCCAGCGTCGATGGCCAGCTCCTTCCCATTCCGATCAACCTCGATACCATCAACCGCCTTTATAACTTGTCCCTTGACGCAAACGGGATGCAGGCATTTCTGGAAGAACGAGTCGAACGGCCCGGGTTGATCCGAACTTCGGAAGATATCGTGGTCAGCCGCGTTGGACGCGACCTCTACCAGAAGTTTTTCCAGGGTTACACCCGAAAGCAGTGGGGTCTCGACCCCTCGGAGCTTGACGCCAGCGTAGCGGGTCGTATTCCGATACGCTTCAACCGAGACGACCGTTACTTCTCAGACACATACCAGGCCATGCCGAGGGACGGCTACACACGCCTCTTCGAAAGCATGCTCGATCACCCAAACATTGAGCAGGCTCTTGGAATTGATTATCGTGAGGTGAGGCGGCTGTATCCAGGCTTGAAGACGATCTTCAGTGGGCCCGTAGATGAGTTCTTCGACCACCGCTTTGGAAAGCTGCCGTATCGCTCACTTTCGTTCGATCATCAGACCTTCGACCGCGAGCAATACCAGATTGCTCCGGTGATCAACTATCCGAACGACAACGCATACACAAGGGTAACCGAATTCAAGTACCTCACCAGCCAGAAGAGTTCACGTACGAGCGTTGTCTTCGAATACCCCAAAGCTGAGGGTGACCCGTACTATCCCATTCCTCGACCAGAAAATGCTGCTATTTACTCCCGTTACAAGGAATTAGCGGAGAAGACCGAGGGTGTGCACTTTGTCGGCCGCCTTGCGACGTATCGTTACTACAACATGGATCAGGTTGTGGCTCAAGCCTTGAGCACCGCGCGGAAGATCCTGGGGGAAACACCTGCATCGCAAGTTGCGGCGGGTCCCTATCCTGTTGAGCGGAAGAGGGTAGCCAGCACCTTCGCGAGTGGAACGGTGCCGTCTCTCCGAGCAGCAAATGCATCCTCGCAATAAGCGCAATACGAATCGAGTGTTCCTATGCCGCTCCCTCGGGAGCGGCTTTACCTTTGGGGCCGTCTCGCCTGGAGAGAATCGGGCGAGTAATCGCGTCAGAGCGATGGTAACCCTCACGCATCCGCGAGTTACTAAGGTTCAAGATCCGAACATGTTCATGTTTCGTCTCCTAAATGACGCTGAAATGATCAGTCACTAGGCAAGAGAGTGTTCCGGAACACGGCCTTGTGTTCAAGGACGAGGACCAACTCCGGGCTACTTCTTCGGTGTATCTGGATCCGATGCGGCCGAAACTCCGCGATCGTATTCATGGTTCCCCGACACGCTTGACTACGCTCGGTAACCAGGTTCTTGAAGCTATCGATTGTAGCTGCAGTTGAACATCGTTCTCGCACGCCTCAAAACTTCCTATGATTCGCTTTCATCCTCTCGGAGATCTTCACGAGAGGACTGTGGTTCTATTTGGCTGTCAAGCACGCCCGTTCTCTCGAGGATTATGTCCAGTCTGTTGACAATCCGTGCCGCCACTCTGTTTGTGCTATCGCTGATTGCACTCGGGCAGGCGCCTGCACAGAAGGCGTTGATCCCACGCGAGGCTCCGAGTACGTCGGAGTACATGCTCGGTCCTGGAGACCAGATAACCCTTAGGGTCGTCGACATGGAAGAATACACAGATAGAACCGTTCGGGTAGATCCGAACGGATTTGTCGATCTTCCAATGATCGGCCGTATACAGATCAGCGGGCTTACCTTGGATCAGGTAAAAGACCTGGTCTGTTCCAAGCTCAGCCGGTACATCAACGCACCGCAGGTTACGCTTAATCTTTCGGACAATCAGAACCAGACCGTCTCCGTCCTTGGGTCGGTGAATACGCCAGGAATTCATCCGCTGCCCGGCCCTAGGCGTGTGCTCGATGTTCTTTCGACTGCTGGTGGAGTTAGGCCCGAGGCAGGCTCAAAAGTCATCCTGACCCGCCAGATGAAATGGGGACCTCTGCCCGTAACCGGCGCTAAGGTTGACCCGACGGGCAACTTCAGCACAGTGTCCCTTCCGCTTGACGACCTTCTCAACGCCACTCTTCCGGCCGAGAACATCTTTCTGAGGCCGGGTGACGTGGTTTCGATTCCGAAAGCAGAAATCGTCTACGTAGTTGGCGATGTGAAGAAGGCGGGCGGATTTCCACTCTCTTCTCACCCAAGCGTATCCATTTTGCAGGCGCTCTCGCTTGCAGAAGGTCTCGATCATGACGCCTCGCCTGGGCGCGCCCGTATCTTCCGCCCCGTTCCAGGCGGTGACGGTAAGCCCAAGGAGATCCCCGTCGATATCTCCCGCATTCTAGCGGGGCAGAACCCCGACGTTCCCCTCTTTGCCAATGATGTTCTGTTCATCCCTAACAGCGCTTTAAAGGCCGGATCTCGAAGAGCCGCGGAGGCGATCCTTCAGGTCGCCACCGGCGTCGTTATCTATCGTCGCTGATCGCGAATAGGAACACTCTTCGAATACCACTGCGGAAGGATCATTGCATGTTTGATCGAATGGATCACCAGGTACCCGCAAGAAAGATCGCCTCTCCCGTCGATTTCGTCGGCAAGTCGAGCGCCCTGCTACCACCATCTACGGATGTCGGCGATCGCAAGTCTAGCGTGCTTCTGGACTACATTCGCACCTTGACCCGTTTCCGCTGGATCATCGGACTCTGTGCTGTTGTCGGGCTCCTTTCGAGCTTTCTCTTGAACCTCACCACTTTGCCCGTCTACCAAGCCCGAACTTCGCTGGACATCCAGAGTCTCAACGGCAACTTCATGAATATGAACACGCTTTCGCCAACCGGCGGGACCGATAGTTCCTCGAGCGAGGCCTATGTCCAGACCCAGATCAAACTCCTGCAGAGCGACACATTGCTTGAGCGTACGGTAACCCGGCTTCGGGCTGAGCCTCACCCGGAATCCATCGAACGCGATGACCTTGTCTCTCAGCTAAAACGGACGCTGCACGTAAATGCCGGTGAACCACTCGCGTACGAGGTCCTCATCGAAGAGACGGCACGACAGGTCAAGGTAAAGCCGCTCGGTCTGACACGACTGGTGGAGGTGACATGCAACTCTTGGAACGCAGCCTTCGCAGCAAAATTCTGTAACACGCTCACCCAGGAGTTCAAGGACGAGGATCTTGAAGTCCGCAGCACCGAGGCTCAGCGCACGAGCGAGTGGCTCACGCGTCAGGTGGCGGACGTTCGCCTCAAGGCCGAAGAGTCTCAGAAGAAGCTGGAGGCTGCCACGGGCGGAAACGGTCTGGCTTACGCTCAAGACAACAGCGTAGATGAAGACCGTCTTCGACAGATGCAAGGAGAGCTCGTCAAAGCGCAAGCCGATCGCATGGAGAAGGAGGCTCAGACGGGAGTCGCCGACTCGGCCGCCGCAACAACCCTGCCCAGTGTGCTTGACAACCCGAACTATCGCCGTTTGCAAGAACAGCTGGCCGAACTCCAGAACAAGGTTGCGGAGCTTGTTCCTCCGCTCACCGAAGAGAACCCGAAGGTCATCCATCTCCGCTCTCAGATCAAAGAGGTGCAGAGTGAGCTCGCATCTGAGCGCAGCACGAGCACCAGCCGCATGGATAACGAGCTGCGGGCAGCGCGGCACCGCGAGGCTCTCCTTCGCATTGCCTATAACGCTCAGGTCCAGAGTGTTTCGTCGGATATGGGTCAGGCCGCCAAGGTCAACCTGCTCCGCCGGGAAGTAGAGAGCGAGCAGCAGCTGTACCAGACACTTCTCAGTCGTGCGAAGGAAGCGGGCTTCGCTTCGGCGATGCAAGCGACCACGATTCGGGTGGTAGACACTGCCCGGGTTCCGCGTGTGCCGGTCTCCCCTCGCCGTGTTCCTGCAGCAGGATTTGGCATCCTTGTGGGCTGTGCCTTTGGCATCGGGTTCGCCTTTTTCAAGGACCGCAACTCCGACGTCTTTCGGCTTCCAGGGGAAGCTCCGCGTTATCTCCATGTTCAAGAGCTCGGCGTGATCCCAGACGCCGATGATCGCAGGCGCAGATCTCTCAGAGCTTCGATCAACGCCGGTCGCGCGCTGGACCGCGAACTCGTAGGGGACAACTCGCAGACGAACGCGTTGGCGCTTGTCCGCTGGCAGGATCATTTCTCAATCGTGGCTGAGGCTTATCGGAACACGACATTCTCGATCCTCCTCTCGGAAGCAAACACCAGGCGGGCTCGCGTGTACGTTGTTTCCAGTCCGAATGCGAGTGAGGGTAAGACCTCTGTCACCTCCAACCTCGGCGTAGCTTTGAGCCAGTCAAAACGGCGCGTGCTGCTTATCGACGCAGACCTCCGAAAGCCGGGACTTCACCTGGCCCTTCACATGCCCAATGGGCTCGGACTCCGCAATATCCTTCGCGAAGAGATCGACGTCAACAAGGCTCCGCTGATGGAGTTCTGCCATCCGACCCGTGTACCGAACCTGTATGTCCTTACAGCGGGCACCGGGTCGGAGGAGGTCGTTGAGCTACTTCATTCGCCCGTTGTGGGCGATCTGCTCGCTACTCTCTCCCGAGAGTTCGATATGATCCTGATCGATACGCCTCCCATGCTCCACATGGCGGATGCGCGGATCATGGCTCGCCAGGCCGATGGCGCCATCCTTGTGCTCCGTGCTTCGAGTACCGGTCGCGAGCAGGCCGAAAATGCACGTGATCTCTTCGATCACGATGGCGTACGTTTGGTCGGCACCATCCTTAACCGCTTTGATCCCGTCGCGGAGGGACGAGGCGGCTACTACAGCTCCTACTATCGTTACAAGGAGCAGATCGAAGCAAAAGAAAAGGCCATGGCCGGCTCATGAACTCGGCCACCTTCTCCGACCCGGAAATCGGGGACTCACTGATCCAAGAGCCTTCGACCGCTAGCCGCGGGCCGTACCCTGATGGCGTCCCAGGCCATGTCACCCGGAAGCTCGTGAGTGGAACCTCTGCTCTCGGCCTCGGAGTCGTGTTGGAACGGGGGATGGGCTTTGCTGCAAATGTGCTCGCTGCTCGGTTTGGCGGTCTTGCGACCTTTGGGGCCTACTCCCTCGCGATCAGCACAGCCAACAACATATCCACCTACGCAGCAGGACAGATCGGCTCCACAGCCGCCCGTTTCTCTGGGAAGTACCAGCACGGCACACCTGGATACAGAACTCTCGCTCGCGCACTCGCAATAGTCTCTGTCGTGTCAGCGGTCATGGGGGCTCTCGTCCTCTGGTTCGCCGCAGGTCCCCTCGCTCGTCTGCTCGGCAAGCAGAGCCTCACTGAGCTTCTCCGATGGGCAGCGCTCTCCGCTGCGGGGATGATCCTTCTAGAGTGCGCCAGAGGTTTCTTTGTCGGCCAGCGCCGGCTCGCTGCTCTCATCCTGCTTTCAGTCTTCGTTGGTGTGGGCCTGATCACTCTTCTGCCTTTTGGGGCTTTCCTGCACAGCCCCATCCGCATGATCTTCTCTCAGGGTCTGATCACCATCGGTGCAGTGGTCACTTGTCTTCTGTTAGCTCGGCCCTTAGGCCTACTCGCAAAGCGTACGACAGATGCCCCAGTTCCGCTCGGCCCTGTCCTGCGGGAGGTCTGGTCCTTCGGGCTGGTGCAGCTTGCTGGCCTGGCCGGGGCCAACCTAGCCGGTTGGTGGCTTACAACGCTTGTGGCCCGGGCAGACAGTTCTCTTATCCAGATAAGCTTTTTCGCAGTCGCCAGCCAGCTTCGTAACATCGTTGGCTTGGCACCCGGCCTTTTGACCGAAGGCAGCTATGCCATCATGGCCGACCCAGAAGGCGAGGCGGCCCGAACACCACATAAGGTAATGGCTGCCTGCACGTACGCAGCGACCTTTGCGTCGCTCCTGCTCGCCTCAATCGGAATCATCGTCATGCCGTGGGCCCTCTCACTAATCTGGGGTCGCAGCTACAGTGGTGGCGCGGTCACAGCCTCGATCGGTCTCGCCATCGCGGTCATGCACATGGGCAACGCTCCAGCAGCCGCAAGGCTGTCGATCGTGTCTATCCGGATCACAGGCATTCTGAATACGGTCTGGGCGCTTGTCGTCGCCTTGGCTGCAAGCGTATTCCTCCTTCACAACGGAACCGCCGAGATAGGAATGCTGATCTACTTCTTCGCACACATGCTCTCTGCCATCCTCGTGCTCGCGATGCTCGCGCGCAGGGATACGGTACCCTCCGGGATGCCATCTATCTTGTCGCTGAGCGCTATTGCAACCGGCGCACTTGTGGCGCTCGCCTATTATCGTGCCTCCAATCCCCTGTTCGCGTCAGCAGCAACCCTCGGCATGGTGGCGGTCTCGGGGCTCGCCCTTTCGGCCTTGCTTCTACTCGGCAAACGGCACCGCTGGCTTCCGACCTCTGTAGCGCTCCGGAAGGGTGGTCAACTCATTCACTCCGGAGTTCAACGTCTGCTTCATCGCCGATCCATCACCCAAGCCTGACCCGCAAGCCCAGAGATCAGCCGTCATGGCCACCACACTTCCACAAACCGTCGAGAACCGCTTACTCGTCTCCAAAGAGACCCGCAAAGCCGTTGTCGTCCAAAGCGGCGCCCGGGACGCTTACCAGGTGGCTCGTGCACTTGCTGACGCGGGTATGCTCGAAGCTCTTGTTACCGATCTCTTCTGGCCCGCCGGCCGCGTCTGGGCACGGTTGCTCGAGCGGCGTTTACCCCACGCGGTTCGCGCGATCTTACACCAGCGCAGCGAACCAAATCTGCCTTCTTCGCGCGTCCGCCTCTGCCTGCTGCATGGCTTGTTGACTCTGATGCTCGATAAGCTGCCGTTCGCGCCCCTTTCGCTCCGCCGTCGAGTCACCCGATCTACCGATGCCAAGCTCGGCCGCACCGCGGGCCGCCTCGCCACCAGCACGGGGGCAGGACTCCTCAGTTACAGCTACTACGGCTACGACGCCTTTTCACAGTACCCGCACCCGGGTATGCTCTTCCAAATCCACCCACATCCTGCCAGCATGCGGCGCATCCTCACAGACGAGCTTCACGCACATCCGGATTGTGCCGCATCTCTTCAACAGGAGTGGGAACTCGCTCTTCCCGAGGACGATTTCCAGCACCTCGTCCGCGAGACCAGCATGGCTGCGCACTTCCTGGTCGCGTCTTCGTTCACCCGCTCCACGCTGGTTGACCACGGCACACCCGCATCCGCGGTGACGGTGATACCTTATGGCGTCGATTCAGACCACTTCAGGCCGTCGCTGGAGTCCCGCTCTAAGGGCGGTCCATTAAGGCTCCTCTTTGTCGGTCGAATCAACCAGCGTAAGGGCATCAAGTACCTCCTCGAAGCTCTCCGTCTCCTCAACACTCCGGAGGTTCACCTTACAGTTTGCGGCCGGGTTGTGGATTCGCTCGATCTCTTCAAACCGTTCGCCAATCGGGTCGACATTCGTCCTGATGTCAGTGCCGCGGAGCTTCTGCTGCAATATCAGAAAGCCGACCTATTTGTCTTTCCTTCCGTTGCGGAAGGATTCGGGCAAGTCCTTCTCGAGGCCCTCGCGTGCGGTCTGCCGATACTCTCAACTACCCGCACCGCGGCACCAGATCTCATTCAGAATGAGCTCGAGGGCTTCATAGTCGCCCCCGGCCGACCCGAACTCTTGGCCCAACACATCGAGTGGGCCCTCAATCATCGTAACGACATCGCGGCCATGGGCCATCATGCGCGCCTCAGGGCAGAGGAGTTCACATGGGACCGGTTTCGAGCAGCTGTTGTATGTGCCGTCAAAGCGTTCTTTGAGTCCGATCAAGGGCGGGCAGAGGAGATTTCTCGTGTTTGAACTCCTCCTCTTTCTCTCAGTCGCGACTATCGTCCTAGCCGTCATATGCGCGCTTGACGGAACTCGCGACGTCTTTCACCCGATCATTTTCATCGGCCCCATGCTGGGGTTTCTTTATGGCTGGATGCCCTGGAAGCTCCACTCCAACGGAGGTCTCGCGCAGTTCTTGGATAACGAGCAGCTCATTCATGTTCAGACCTTGAATCTTCTGGGCATCCTTGCCTTCGTGCTTAGCTGCTGTGCCGCTGGTCTCCGGCTCCGGGGCGAGCGCCGCGCGGAGGTCTGCCATCTTTCAACTCTGGCTTGCCGTCGCCTGCTCTTTGGCGCTTCTGTCGCCGGAGCAATAGGACTCTCGTGTTGGGCCATCACCATTGTCAACGTCGGAGGGTTCGTCAACGCTTACAGTTCGTCCTACTCAGGGGGATGGGATGACAGCGGCTATATACGCGATGGCAGCCTCCTGCTCCTAACGGGGGTACTTCTCGCGGTCACCTCACTCTCTTCAGGCGGACCTCGCCTACCCAGCATTCTTGTCACAATAGCCTTCGGAGTTCCCTGGCTCTCTCAAGCAGTACTCATGGCGCGGCGCGGACCTACCTTCGCCTTCGCGATCGTTATGCTCATGGGCTGGTACCTGAATCGAAGAAAACGCCCTCCCATCCTTGCCATGGCGGCCCTTGGCTTCTGCCTCGGCTGGACTGTGCTCTTTCTCGTTACAAACAGGAGCAACATCTACCTCGGTTCGTCCTTCAACGTCTCCACGGATGTAAGCGGCATCGTCGAGAAGCCCGATGCCGGAAACGAGTACATCTACGGCTCCGGCACCGTACTCTCCGCCGAGCGCCGCGATCATTACTTTTGGATGCGGCGCTATCTTGCCCAAGTTCTTGTTCGCCCCATTCCCAGTGCTATATGGCCCACCAAGTATGAAGATTTCGGGGTTCCGGAACTGCTGCACAATGCGGGAACTGGCGAAGGCATCGGCGATGCACTCGGCTGGAACGGCGCTCCAGGTTCGGCTCCCGGAATCATCGCCGATCTGTTTGTAGAACTTTGGTGGCTCGCGATTCCGGCCATGGCACTCCTCGGGTGGCTCTACGGATCGGTCTGGAAGAAGGCGGTCACCCGCGGTGGTCCATGGTCTTCCCAATACGTCATCCTTTCCGCGCTTTCGATCTATCTCGTGATGCAAACGATGGAAGCCGTCATCTTCCGTACTCTCCTGCTCTCTATTCCCTGCTGGATTAGTTGGCGCTGGGCGCTTCGTGCCCCTGTGACTTCCCTTCGGTCGCTTCCAAGACGACCGAGTCGGACAATGGCTCTCGAGGATGTCCGCCGTGCATAGCTCGGCGGACCTTCCAGCCCTGGCTCGCTCGACTGCAGCTCAGCCCTGTAAAGTCGCAGTGATTTGGATCGATTGGTATGCGTATCACGTGGCGCGTCTGCGTGGTCTGATGTCTGTGCCATCGCTTGCGGGCCGTGTTCGTGGGGTTGAGCTGGTCGGTGGCGTGGGCGTTCACGCGGGACTGAAATTCCGCGAGGATCACTCCCCTGACTTGCCCATTGATACTCTCATGCCAAAAAAAAGCTGGGCCGAAGCAGGTCAGCTTCGTCTCGCACACAAGCTCTGGCACTACCTCTCTCTGCTCGATCCCGACGTCGTTCTGGCACCCGGCTACTATACGATCCCGTCGATCGCGGCTGCTGTCTGGGCTCGACTGCATGGTCGCCGCAGCATTCTTATGACCGAAAGCACAGCGGGTGATCACACACGCGTAGCTTGGAAGGAGGGTGTGAAATCGCTGCTTATCCGCGCTCTCTTTGACTCAGCGATCACCGGTGGTGCCGCGCATCAGCACTACCTCAGTCAGCTCGGGTTCCCTTCAGCATGCACTGGACGGTTCTATGACGTTGTCGACAACCTGGCAATCGCGACTCGCATACGCGAGCTCCGCAGCCGGCCAGCTCGCGACTTCGGGCTTCCCGAGACATACTTCCTTTACGTGGGCCGCCTCGCACCAGAGAAGAACGTCCGCAGCCTTGTGCAAGCATGGGTGACATACCGCGAGAACGGGGGCACCTGGCCACTAGTCATTGTTGGCGACGGCCCCGAAGGTGCCGGCCTTCGCGAGCTCGGCTCGAAGTCCAGGTTTGCAGCCGACATCCATTTCGCCGGTCACAAGAGCTCAAGCGATCTGCCCGTCTTTTATGCGTTTGCTGGGTGCTTCGTCCTTCCCAGCACCCGCGAACCTTGGGGGCTCGTCGTAAACGAGGCCATGGCTTCCAGTCTGCCGGTTATCGTCTCCCAGCGCTGTGGCTGCGCCGTAGACCTCGTCGATTCCAAGAATGGCTTGACATTCGATCCTTCGGTCGCGGGCGATCTCGCACAAAGTTTGACCGCGATCGGCAGCCTCTCACCAGAATCACGCGCCTCCATGGGCGAACGCTCCGCGGCTCGCATCGCTCGCTTTTCGCCGGAACATTTTGGGGAGGAGGTTGCACGGCTCGCGAACATGGCGCCCGACGCAAACCGTCCCTTTCCCTAGGTAATCTGGCTGCGAGTCTTCCGTAACTGAGCCGTCTCCCGCTTTTCTTAAGTTGGTCGGACACTAGCCTCAGAATTAAGGCTTAATCCACTTCATCATTTTTCGCCACGGAGCTATGGATCAAGTGCTTCTCTCATCCCACCTAGGGCCGGATCATAGCCATAGAGCCTCTGCAGGAGAGCTCTCCGGCGGACATTGGCTCTCGGTTGTCTCACATCTCGACCCGCGTTATGGTGGCCTCAGTTCGGTTGTGCCGCAGCTCAATTCCCGTTTAGCAAATGCTCACAATTTCGAACTGGACCTTGCTGCTTTCTGCGGAGAGGGAGAACTTTACCACCCTGGCAATCATCCGGAAATTACAATAACGGAGTGGCCAGCGAGCCGCAGACGGTGGATCAGTGATCGATCGCTTCGAGATCGATTCAGAAGTCTTTTGAAGGACGTGGATGGGGTGCATATCCACGGATTGTGGGAACAGAGTACGGCGACGGGTGTCACTACCGCACGAGCGCTGCGTAAGCCCTACATTCTCTCTGCCCACGGCATGCTTGAGCCCTGGGCTTTGTCTAACAAACGCCTGAAAAAGCAACTGTACGCGGCACTCTTTGAGCGTGCAAACGTCTGCGGCGCCGCCTGTCTTCACGCACTTACGCACGCTGAGGCGCGGGATTATCGTCGCTTTGGCTCCACTGGTCCCATTGCCATTATCCCCAATGGAGTCACTGTGCCCACGTCCTGCGCGCCCGACGATTTCTTTCAGCATTTTCCATTACTTCGGGGAAAACGAATCCTTCTCTTCCTAGGCAGGCTTCATTTCAAGAAAGGGCTTGAACTCCTCGTTGAGTCTTGGTCCGAGGTTGCATCCCGTCACCCCGAGGCCCATCTCGTTCTCGCAGGGCCCGACTTCGAAGGAACACGAGCTGGCATAGAGAAGCTCGTTGCGGAGCGCAAGCTCGCTGAAAGCATCACCTTTACCGGCATGCTCCGGCAGGAACTCAAGTGGAGCGCTCTCGCCGCCGCGCAGTGCTTCGTGCTGCCCTCGTACTCCGAAGGGCTTAGCGTGTCCGTTCTTGAAGCGATGGGAGTCGGCCTTCCCGTCATCGTTACTGAGCAGTGCAATCTGCCCGAAGTAAGAGAGGTTGGCGCCGGTTGGCAGATTCAATCCGAAAGAGGTCAGCTTACGTCAGCCATTCAGGAGTTCTTGTCCAACTCCATTGCTTCGAATATTCACATCGGCACTCGTGGGCGAACTCTCGTTCGAACTCGCTACGACTGGGCCACCGTCTCCAAACATATGGCCGAACTCTACCGGTGGGTCGGAGGCGGACCGCGCCCCCAGACTCTTGAGATCATCACCGCATAAGATCATGGCACAGGTAAAACTCCGCACCTACGATAACTCGTGGTACAGCCCCGGCCGATCCGCCCTCTGGCGCGGCGCATGGTTTTTTGTCGGTGCCCCCATCATCCGTGCCCAGGTGCTTCCCTCATCAGCCCTGCGAGTCGCCGTGCTTCGCCTCTTCGGTGCGCGGATAGGCGAACGTGTCGTGATCCGCCCAGGTGTCAACGTGAAGTATCCATGGCATCTCTCTATTGGCAACGACACCTGGATCGGCGAGCGTGTCTGGATAGACTGTCTTACTTCCGTTCGTGTCGGAAGCGATGTCTGCATCTCGCAAGGTGCATACCTTTGCACTGGCAACCACAATTGGAGCGATCCTGGCTTCGGTCTCTTGATCGCTCCCATCCAGCTGAACGACGGATCGTGGGCCGGCGCCATGTCCATTCTGACTCCCGGTGCGGTTCTCGGCACGGGCGCAGTCGCGGCTGCGGGGAGTGTCATCTCGGGCACCGTCCCTGACTTTGAGATCTACGCCGGGAACCCCGCCGTCTTTCTGAAGAAGCGCGTGCTTCAGCCCTTATCGAGCAGGGTGCCGCACCACGAGGTGGCGCTTTGAGAATCCTGCTTCTCAACCAATTCTTCTGGCCGGATACGGCAGCTACGAGTCAGCTACTAACTGATTTAGCGGTTGGTCTGGCCAAAGAGGGCCACAGCGTCTACGTCGTCGCTGCGAATTCGGGCTACGCCGTCTCAGATATTGGTACGCCTCCGCCCGTCGAGATCCATCGCGTACGGAGTCTCGCATTCACTCGCGGCAAAATCGGCCGCCTGCTCTCATATCTGTCCTTTTACGTCTTCGGCGCCGTGCGCAGTCTCACGCTGCCGCGTGCCGATATTGTCCTCACCCTGACGACACCTCCGCTGCTCTCGCTCCTCGGAACACTGATCGGTACTCTCCGAGGTTCACGGCATTTCATCTGGGAGATGGACGTGTATCCAGATGTCGCGATTGACCTCAATTACATAAAGTCGGGTGGTCTGGTCGATCGCCTGGCAGGGTTCCTCGCCGATCTCTCGCGTCGCCGTTCCGAGGGCATCATTGCTCTGGGCGAATGCATGAAGGAACGGCTCGTGAAGCGTGGCATCGATCCCTTCCGCATCACGGTCGCCGAAAATTGGGCGGATGCTACCGCTATACAACCTCTACCCCGAGGCGCTAGCGACAATACGCAGTTAGTTCTCCTCTACTCCGGTAATCTTGGCCTTGCACATGATCTCCACACAATCACGGCATCTATGCTGGATCTTCGTATGGATGATCGCTTCCGATTCCTTTTCGTTGGAAGCGGCGGCCGTCGTGAGGAGCTCAAGGGCTTTTGCGACGCCCATCAGATTACTTCGGCTGAGCTTCGGCCCTATGTGCCTCGGGATAACCTTAGCCACAGCCTGTCAGCCGGCGACATAGGCCTGGTAACCCAACGCGAGAACTGCGTTGGCTCTGTCGTTCCCAGCAAAGTCTACGGATTACTCGCGGCAGGCCGACCCATCCTCTTCATCGGCCCTGCCAATTCGACTCCCGCCAGGATCGTCAAGCGATTCGCATGTGGTTGGCAGATCGACTGCAACGATCACGGTGCACTCACAACGTTGCTCCGATATCTCGCCGATAATCCCCAGGTCGTGGTCAGGGCTGGGGTACAGGCTCGCCAAGCATCGGTCAATCATTACGATCTTCCGATCGGTGTAGCGAGGATTATCAAGGTTCTCGGGGCAGAACGTAGACCATCAGCATCTCGTGAGAACTCCACAAACCCTTTAAGCTCGCATCGGCAAGAAGAAGCCATATCCCGGCCTTAGGCCGGCAACCGCCATACGGAGACACGTCGCATGTACGCCATCTTGATACTTGGCTTTACTGCATTTCTCCTCTGTCTGATTCTCACGCCGCTCTGTCGTGACTTATTCCTGCGCCTGAATATCGTGGATCGCCCAGACACGGAACGGCGATTTCATCTCAAACCTATTCCGCGCATAGGTGGGCTACCAATCATGCTCTCGTATGCAGGCGCGATTTGCCTCATTCTGATGGTGGCACCGCACGGTGCCACTATCTCGATCCAACACTCGCGTTTAGCTTGGTCGCTCCTCCCAGCGACCGCGGTCATCTTCTTTACCGGTCTCATCGATGACATCGTTGGTCTCAAGCCCAGGCATAAGCTTGCAGGTCAGTTCGCTGCAGCCGCCCTTGCTGTGGCCTTCGGAGCGCGTCTGACCATCGCTCACGGAATCTTTTCTTCCCCGTGGATCTCCCTCCCTTTTAGCCTCTTATGGCTGATCGGGTGCAGCAACGCGCTCAATCTGATCGACGGTCTCGATGGCCTCGCCTCCGGGGTCGGCATCTTCGCAATGGGAACCACGCTGCTTGCTGCCATTCTGCACGGCAACATGGGTCTGGCCATGGCAACCGTTCCCCTGTTCGGTTGTCTACTAGCCTTTCTCCGCTATAACTTCAGCCCTGCATCCATCTTTCTCGGCGATTGCGGCAGTCTCACGATGGGTTTTATGCTTGGCTGCTTTGGCCTCATCTGGAGCCAGAACAGCGGGACGTTTGTCGGGTTGGCCGCGCCCCTCATGGCACTTGCATTGCCGCTTTTGGACGTAACACTCTCCATAGGTCGCCGTTTTTTGCGCAATGCTCCCATCTTCAGCGGCGATCGCGGGCACATCCATCACATGGTCCTGGCCCGCGGATTCAAGCCCCGCGACACGGCCCTTATTCTCTACGGAGTCTGCGGTATCGCGGCCTTCCTCTCATTGCTTCAAAGTTTCGCTAGCTATAGACTTCGTGGACTCACCATCCTGGTCTTTTGCTCGCTCGTCTTCGCTGGCGTCAATTATCTCGGCTATGTCGAACTCAGCGCGGCACGCCGAACTCTCTCACGAAAGATGATTCTTCGCATCGTGAAAGAAGAGATTTACCTGCAGGAATTGCAAAGCTCCCTCACGCGTGCCCACACCACTGAAGATTGTTGGGACATCGTTCGCTCGGCCTGTAACGACATGCACTTCGCCTCGGTTCAGATGTATCTGCTCGGAGAGTCATACGCAGAAGACTTCATACCCAATGACATAGAACCATCTTGGAGGATGAATCTTGTTATAGGCCGTGATGGCTATCTTTCGCTGACTCGGATAAAGGAGCGCCGCCCGCCAAAACTCATGACATCTGTGCTCGAAGTCTTGCAGGATGCGATCCACCAAAAGGCGGATACCCTCATCCGGCAGACCCCGTCTGCCCGAACCCACGTTATCTCCGGTGCAGCGTAGTTCGTTCGGAGTTCCGAGCATTCACACTGCGCGACTTATTTGATCTAACGCCTCGCGAAGAGCGCGCGCCCGCTCCTCCCACGTTCCCACACCGCTTGCCTCCCACCTGGCTGTCTCCAGGCCGTCCCTGAAGCCAATAGCCTTCAGTTCCCGCAGAGCGGCGCCCATCTCCTCTCCCGTATCGACCAACGTCAACAGCGGCACCTTCTCCATTAACTCTGCGAAGCCACGTGTCGCCACCATAGGACGACAAGCTGCGAGATGCTCATAGAATCTCGTCGAGCTTCCCGAATAGGTCGGCTCCTTTTTTCGGTAGGGTAGTACAGCCACATCGAAGCTCCGGGCGTAGGACTGAAGTTCCCCGTAAGGTTTGGGACCGACAAACCGCGCCCGACCCCGCATCACACGCTCGCGGCCTGAACTCTGTTCGCGATCCGCAATTGTTCTCGACGTGGGACCTACGAAAACCCAGTTCAGCCAAGGTGTTCCTTCCATAGCCGCGGCGATCAGCGACCAATCCATATTCCCCGATAAATCACCGATCACACCCGCGATCGGCCGGGGTAAATCCCGCATGTCATCAGGCAGAACTCCAGGCTCCACCAACGGGACATCGGAGATGTTGCCTTGGCGGGTCGCATTCGGGACTACTGTGATCTTCGCGGGATCGCAGGCCGCCTCTCGCACAAAGTATTCCGCGATTCGTTTTGAATTTGGACAGACCGCGGCCGCTACGGAGCACATGCGCTGGTCCAGATCCCGCACCTGCCGGCCGTCAATGCCCTCATATTTTGCGGTTAGGTCTGTCGAGTAATACACGACCGGCCCCACCCAGCGTTCCGCCACTGGTGCATAGAAAGGTGTCGAGCAGATCAGGGGCGAGCGCTCGGGTTCCCCACCCGAGGCCCGCTCCAGCCGTCGCAGAACCTTATCCTCAAATCGTAGAAACCGCCCCAGTCCTTCACGCGCGTACCCTCGCTGGAGCGGAAACTCTCGAATGACCAAGGCTGGCTCCCTGACCTCAATGACGCGTTCCCGGCGCCGCAGAACCCCGACCCGAGACATCACCGGCGCCCAAGCCACGGTCGAGCACTGGTTACTGAGGGCAGCCCCAAACTCCCGCATCCAGATACTGCCTACGTCCAGGATCTGCCAAACACCCCAACTTGGGTCAATCATTCGCGGTAGCACCCATCACTCGAGGACACCTAGCCCTCCACAAAGTCTAAACTGACATACCAAGCCAGGCGGACAGCAGTAAAGCTGTTACTGCGTGACCGTGGCCATCGCCTCATTGGAATGCAGTGTCTGGCCCCTATAAGCCCTCGACCTCATCACGTTCTTCAAAGAACGTTAGGTGTTCAGCATGCTGCTCGATCAGTGAGAGGTGCCGGTGTGGTGTCAAGGTGAAGGTGCCGGTGTTAATGTCGAATCACGAGCTCGTGCCGAATCAGAGGACCTGCCAAGTACACCCGCATCACGATAGATCTGAACAACTGTGGGATTATTGGCCTGCCAATAGTCCGCGTGCACCATCAGCACATCCCCAGCCTTTACTGATGCCGTCAGCTGAGCACGGAAAGCCGATAACTTTACCGGGTCCACATCATTAACCAAATTGGCGCTGAACGCCCGAGGGTAGTACCCGTATACGGTCGGGTCCGTACCTATATCCCCATGAAACAAGAATGTTTTGAACGCGGCCGCATACGCGTAGTGCTTCGGTGTCGTCTCCTCGGGAATCATCAGGGAATCCGGCAACGCCGCCGCTGCCTTTTGAAAGATACTCGCGTCTAGGACTGCCCCGTCCTTCCCAACGGTTGAGTCGAGGTAGAACAGGGTCGTTCCCCATCGATCATGTGCATATCTCATCTTCCGAACGATCTCTCCCAGGACACTCGCGTCCGGAAGAAAGGTCTGCTGCGCCGTTCCACTCGAGTTCATCGTGAAGTGCTGCGGCCGAATGCAGACGCCGACTCGGAACCCCGCGTCTCGCATAATCTTGAAGTAGGCATCGTCAAGCTTCATGCCGAAATACGGCGATGACGCGCTGGATACTACGCTCTCCATCTCCGGAGAGATCTGCGCAATCTGATCCGGCGCACAAACATAGCTCGTATCCTGGGGAAACTGCTCACCTTCCAAGTCCCACGTGATCGCTCCTTGTGCGCCCAGCATCTGGAGATTGTGTACGTTGTCCACGGCCTGTTGCAACACCTTCGCCTGAAACGAGGCAAGGCCGGCAGCATTCCGAACGTCGAAGTCACTCGAGCTGCCATCGATTGAAGTAACGCCTCGGATTATTCGGGTACCCGCTCGATTGATCAGCATTCGCGTTGGGAGAGCTTGCCAGATACACCGTCCCGATCACCCGCCGGTCAGTCCAGTTCAATTGTTGCGGCCACGTCTTCGACCAGCTCGCATATGCATCAGCACCCACGCTCGCCGCCCCGGTCCCCGTTGGAACAAAACGCAGGGAGACAGTGAAGCTATCTGTCTGCCCTGGCGCCACGGGTCGCTCGTTATGCGGTTGAAAGGTCGCCATGCCATCCAGCACCGTGCCACTGATGATCGGCGTATACGACAGCGTCTGCCCGGTTGGCTGGAACCCGCTATATAACGGCTTCGTAGCATCCGGCACTACGGCCGCGATCTCACCAGACACAAAGTCCGCAATGGTAACGCTAGGCCCCGTCGTATTGAACGCCAGCTGCGCATAGCTCGCGTCGTTGAAGCCGAGGGGCAGCTTCGGAAAGTGCAACGCAAGCGGGTAGATGACCGCACCATCCAACACCACACCCGATCGCGCTAAGTTCCTCTCCGTGACCGTCATGTTCAGCGTGTCGCCACTCTGCGCGAATTGAACACTGATCGACCCCCAAACGAATTGGTAGTTCCACGTCTTTGTCGCCGCAGTCCATGTCTTGCCGGTGTTAGCCTCACCCCAGCCATAGTCGGGAAGCACGTTGCCCTTCAGGTCTGTGACCTTCATATGCCAGATATGAAACGCATCCGTCGGGTTTGCGGACAAATCCTCTAGGACAACGCCGTTGTACGAGAGTTGTTGAATGCCCTGAGAGCCATAACTCACCCGCAGTCCGCTCCGCCCCATAGTTCTGCGCTCGAGGGCAATCGCGCCAACGGCCAGGAGAGCCGCGAAACAGGCCAATGCTCCTCGTCCCATCAGAGATACCCCAGACCTTCGACGTGAGGAGATCACGCCACGTCCCTCGGTCCCGCAGATCGGCTTGTCATCTGTACCTCTCATGACTCAGGCCATCTTTGCCAGACCCAAAATACCTACAGCTTAGGCGCAGCATCCAGCAGGCATACTGTACCCTGCCGACCAGACTCGCCCCATTCTTCTCGGTGGCCACTCTGTGCGGTCAGTCCCTCACGGACCATCTGGAGCGGCCGAAAGCAGATGCGCATGGACGATGAAGCGCTTCGGAGCCGCGCCGATGAAATCGAACGGGTAACAGGTAATTAGCGTCAACTCCGGACGTTGACGGATCTCAAGCACCTCCACCTGGTCCGGTGTGACAATCTCAGTGGAATCCACTTGGTAATGATAGATTCCCATCTCGTCCGCAACCTGGATCTCCATCTTCGCCGAGATCCGTCGTAGCGGCCTGAAAAAGGTGTCGCGGTGCCCTGCAAGGCCCATGGTCCCGAGACCTCCGGGCATCGCCGTTCCCTGGATATGCCCCACACCCCGTAACAGACTGTCGGGATCATAGCCAGCCATCACGGGAACGGAGAGTGCAATAGCTGGAATCTCAAGGCGCCCGATCACCGTCGCGGAGTTCGCATTTCCGATCGCGTCTCTCTGGATCACCGGAACGCTCCTGGCATTCCCAGAAACTCTGGACGCCTGCCTTCCGAAGATCTCAGCCTTTCGTCTGGCCGCAAGCGCACCGGCTCCGCTCATCCCGCAGAGAATCGCGCATAGCGCCCCTGCCGTCCACAGCAGGAGCTCTATGCGCCCGGTCAGATTCGACCGCTCAATCACAGACTTTCCTTACCTGGAACTTGCAACGCGCAGTCTGGCAAACCTCAGCACAGCCGCTCCCAGGAACGAAAGTCCACAGAGGAGCCAAACCAACGGTAATGCGCTCGCCGTGTGCGGAAGCTTGGCGATTACTGGCTTCGGCTTGTGCACCACAGCCACTTGCGGTGGTGGCGCGCTCTGGGCGGCGGGCGGTGGAACCGAGCTGTCACCGGAGCTAGGCTGAGCGACGCTTGCAACCACGGTCTGCTCGCTCGGAGGAGCCTGGTAGCGCTCTGCTTGAATTGCGGGTTTGGAATCATTTGGACCCACTGTCGTCGAAGAGAGCAGCCAAAGAGTCACGACCTCTAGATCGTCTTTCGACAAGCTCTTATCCGCGACCTTGCCTTCCGAAGCCGGATCAATTGCGGGAACCTTTGCCTCATTCAACTTCGCGATCGAGACCGCATCGTCCTTCGGATAAACGAACTCCACCACAGAACCGCCGCCGGGAAACTCAAATCCTCTTAGAACCGTACCGCCCTTTGGACTCTTCGCCCATACAACCGGTCCTCCTCCGCTCGGTTTGGAAATCGAGCTGTTCTGGATGCCCAGGAAGGTCGCGTGAGCGTCTCCCTCTGTACCGTCCACCCTCACAATCAATCGATCGGCAAGATGATCCAGGACACGTATGGAGTACGTTCCTGGCTTGAGGGTGAGTCCCGGGACCTTTGTCTGCTCGGAGAGAGTGAATTGACCAGCCGCAGGTTCGGCCGCATACATCGCTGTGGATCCAGCCAACAGAAAAGCCGCATAAGCAAGACGTATCGTTCGCATGCAATCTCCTTGAAGAGCTACAAGACTAACCCGCGAAACGGCCCCTCACTGGATTCCCCGGGCCATCCACAACCTATCCCCCGTATGATGCAGCCGCCTTTTCGTTGCTGGTCAGACTTTGAACAACAGTACCCAGTCGGGGATTACGCTGTTAACTCGACCGTCAACATATCTGCGAATCGCTGTCCCGTAAGATAGGGGTGATGTCTCCTCTCGATGAAATTACCTTCCGGCGTAAGGCAGACTACGCGCTAGCCAACCTCAAGCAATCCTTGATCGCTGCGGAAGAGGATGGTGGATTCGAAGCCGAAGAACAGAATGGGGTGCTGAATATCACCTTCGAGGATCGGCCCGGCAAATTCGTCCTCACTCCAAATACGCCGATCCGCCAGATCTGGATCTCTGCCCAGTCCACGAGTTTCAAACTCGATTGGTCTGAAGAAACCGAGGGTTTCGTTCTCCTCAAGACTGGCGAAGGCCTCACCCGTTTGACTGAGCGCCTTCTCCGAGAGCACCTCGAGGATTCATCCATCACTCTCGCCTGAACATTGTCAGCTGGCTCAGGATGGCGTGCCCCGAAAAACGCGCGCAAATCTTTCAGGCATCGGGCGCCGCTTCATGTCGCGACCCACCACCACGTGCACCGTCTCTCCAATGCACAGCACCGCCTCGTTCTCAGCCCTCACGATCTCGTACCCGAACTTCAACAAAGCACTTCGGAAGGCAGTTACGCGTGTTCGTATGACCAACTCCTCGTCATAGCGAGCCGGAGCCCTGAAACGTGCCGTCGCCTCTACTACCGCGATCATGCACCCGTCCTCCACCTCCATGCTCCTGTAATCCAGACCCATCTGTCGGATGAGCTCGACCCTCCCCACCTCGAACCAGATCAGATAGTTGGCGTGGTACACCACCCCCATCTGGTCGGTCTCCGCATAGCGCACACGCACCCGCGTCTCACCTGATAACTGCTGGTCGCTCATGGACGGAACCTACTCACGCAAACCCCATATAGGTCTTCGCTTCTCTAGAAACGCCGACACGCCCTCCCGGAAATCATCCCGTTCACGCGAGAGCGCGTTCGCCTCCAGCGCAAGCTCAATGGCTGTGTCCAGCCAGAGCCGGTTCTGATCAGCCAGGAGTAGCTTCGTCGCGGCCAGAGATTGCGGGCTGTTCTGTAATAGGGAGGTCGCCAGCTCACGAGCTCGGGCCATCAGTGCCTCAGGTTCGACGACCTCGGTTACAAGGCCCAGGGCATGGGCCTCCGAGGCCGTGAAAAGCCTCCCGGAGAGCAGCAACGTCCGCGCCCGCTTGTCCCCGACCTGTAGCGCCAAAAATGCGCTCACCAGCGCCGGAACAAACCCTATCCGTACCTCCGTGTACCCAAACTTGGCCGTCGGCACAGATAGCGTGAAGTCGCAGATCGTCGCCAGCCCCGTCCCACCCGCTATAGCCGCTCCCTGCACGACCGCGATGGTAGGTAGTGGCAGCTCATAGAGTGTTCTGAAGAGTCGTCCGATCCTCACAGCGTCCTGCCTGTGTTCCTCAGGAGTACGGTCGGTCATACCTCGAAGTTGATCTAGATCAAGTCCGGCACAAAAGGCATCCCCCGCCCCTGCAAACAGCAGGACCTGACACTCAGGTGCTGCAGCTGCCTCCAACATCGCGGCGATCAACTCTTCCTGCATGACCGACGTCATTGCATTGCGTCGCTCTGGCCGATTTAAGGTGATCGTTCGCGACGCCCCTGCAACCTCGACGATGATTGACTTCGCGGCCACTCGCTCTCCTGCACCCAACATCATACAAACCGGTGAGATGGTCCCTCGGGACGTCGGGCCAGTCCGTTACTGCACCTTGACTCCATATCGTCGAACGATCTCTCGGCATGCCGCTGAGATCTCCTCAAGCGGCCGAAAGTCCGGCAAGTCCGCTCCTAAGCTCTTCAACTCCGCCATTAGCTCCTCCGTAGCGATGTTGCCCACTAACGCGTCTTGAGCGAACGGACACCCGCCCAATCCCCCAATGGCTGCGTCAAACCTCCGACAGCCCGCCTCATACCCTGCTGCTATCTTCTCCGCCGCTTCCCCAGGCCGCGAATGGAGGTGCACTCCCACCTCGCAATCATCATGCACGGCCATCACATCAGTCAGTACATCGGAGATCTGCTTCGGGGTTGCAAGCCCCACAGTATCGGCTAATGAGATCTCCCGTATACCCGAATCGACAAGGAGATCACATGCTGCGACTACCTCGTCGATGTCCCACGGCTCGCCGTATGGGTTCCCGAACGCCATCGAGATGTAAGCCACGACGTCCATCCCGGACTTGTACGCGATCTCTCCGACCTGTTCCAACGCTTCGACCGACTCCTCCGGAGTCTGCCGCTGATTTCTTTGGAGAAATTCAGCGGAGATGGAATATGGAAAGCCGAGGGTTTGCACCGCGTTCGTCGCCGCTGCACGCTGCGCTCCCTTCTCGTTAACAACGATCCCGATGATCTCCACGTCATCCGGCGGATCCAGGTATTCCAATACCAGCTCTGAGTCTGCCATCTGCGGCACAGCCGTCTTCGATACAAAACTCACAGCGTCGATATGCTTGAATCCTGCAGCCACAAGCACGCGGAGGTAGTCCGCCTTCACCTCCGGTGCCATCTGTCCCGGCAAGGCCTGCCACGCATCCCGCGGACACTCCACGATTTTCACCACAATAGAGCTCCCCTACCTTCTCGGCCGTCCCTCGCGTCCGGCGCTATGCTCCCCGGCGTTGGACCTTCAGTGTTCTTGATTCCCGTATATCTCCAAATCCGTTCAGCACAAGCATCAGCAGCGCGACTATCTCGGCAAGACACAGCAGCTGCACGGTCAGCGGCTGCCGGGGCAACCATTCAGAACAAGGCACCGCCACCATTCGTCCAGCGGTCTCCACGAGCACGGTCGCCGGCCGGGAGCTATCTCCAGCTAAAAAGCGCGAACAACTGTCCCGATGCCCTGTGGACCAAACCGCGATCCCGCTCGGAATCAGGAGCGTCACTATCAATAGCCACACCGTCGCCCGTGAGATCACGTCTGCAACACTCCCGGGTTGAACCTCGCCACCTCAGGATTCAGTGCACAAGCTTCAAGCGCCGTGATCAGCACTTCGCGCGTCTTCGCCGGGTCGATGACCGCGTCGACCCATAGGCGCGCCGCGCCGTACCGGATATCTCCTTGGGCGTCGTACGTCGCCTTGATCTCCTCATATGCCTTCCTCTTCTCCTCTTCAGAGAGGTGCTTCCCCCCGCGTTCCATCTGCTTCACTCGCACTTCCACCAGCGTATTCGCCGCACTGGCCCCGCTCATGACCGAGTACCGCGCTCCGGGCCACGCAAAGATAAATCGCGGATCGTAGGCCTTCCCACACATCGCATAGTGCCCGGCACCGAAGCTGCCCCCAATGATGACTGTAATCTTCGGCACAACACTCGTCGAAACGGCGCTCACCATCTTCGCTCCAGCACGGATGATCCCCGACCATTCCGCATCTTTCCCAACCATGAAACCGTTCACGTCATGCAAGAAGATAAGCGGCACAAGCGATTGATTGCAGTCCATGATGAACCGCGCTGCCTTTTGCGCACTTTCTGTATAAATCACTCCCCCGAACTCGGTTCGCTTCGTTCCAGCCTGAGGTCCCATCGCCACGGTCTGCTGCTGATGGAGCTTCTGATTTGCGACTATTCCCACAGCGCGCCCAGCGATCCGCGCATATCCACATAAGAGCGTGCGGCCAAACTCAGCCTTGTATTCGTCGAACTCAGACCGGTCTACAAGCCGCGCAATCACCTCGCGCATGTCATAAGCATTCACGGCCGCTCCACTGGGATCTACGTTCGTCAACCCATACATCTCTTCCGCTGCATACTCCGGAGCATCTTTTGAGGCGTCGAACGAAATCTTGGAAAAGGGTGCCCCGGGGCGCTCTCCGAACTTACCCACCAGAGATCTCAGTCGAGCCAGACACAAGTGATCATTCGCCTCCTTGAAATCCACCGTGCCTGAGATCTCCGCGTGCATCCCCGCTCCGCCCAGTTCTTCCGCAGATGTCCTCTGCCCGATCGCGGCCTGTACCAGCGACGGTCCCGCCAGGAATAACCCCGATCCTTGCGTCATCAGAACCGTGTCGGTCATCACTGGCAGATACGCGCCTCCTGCGACACACATGCCCATAATCGCGGTGATCTGTGGGATTCCAAGCGCGCTCATCACAGCGTTGTTGCGAAACACCCGGCCGAAATCATCCTGGTCCGGAAAGACGTCCTCTTGAAGTGGAAGAAACACTCCTGAGGAATCGATCAGATATAGCGTCGGTATGCGATTCTCAAGCGCGATCGCTTGTGCCCGCAGCACCTTCTTCGCTGTCATGGGAAAGAAGGCGCCCGCCTTCACCGTCGCATCATTCGCGATGACCATGCAGAGTCGCCCACACACACGACCCAGACCCGTGACCACTCCCGCACCCGGCGCTCCGCCCCATTCTTCGTACATCCCTCGGGCAGCCCACAGACCAAGTTCGACTAGCTCAGTACCCTCATCAAGCAACAAGGTGAGCCGTTCCCTTGCGGTCAGCCTACCCTTTGCCCGCTGAGCCTCAGCCGCCTTCCTACCTCCGCCCTCACGAAGCCGCGCTTCCTCTTCCCGTATCTCTTCGAGCCGTGCCAGCATCGCAGCCTGGTTCGCCTGGAACTTCGCCGCTCCTACGTCCACCTTGGACGCCAGCACATTGCCCATCTTCAACCCGCCCGCCATCACACCGTCCCTGTAAAAGTCGCAACCTAAGCACGATACAGGTATTCGCCGAACTCGCGTCAAGAACAGCAGCTATACCAAAACCTCGGCCCCTCGTACCGCCGCCGAGCCAAACACCTCGCGGTATCGAGCCACTGCCTCCCTCGGCCCCGTGGCCTTACGCGCGTTATCGCTGAGCTTCACGGTTGGCCGCCCTTCCACGCTCGTCAGCTTGCAGACCAGGCTCAGCGGTTCAAGCGTGTCCCATCCTCGTGGATGACACTCTCTGAAGTCGTTCGTTAACAGGGTTCCCCAACCTGCACTGAACCGGATACGCTGCTGAAAGTAGTCGTGGAGTTCCAGGATGTCGTCCACATCCAGGGCATCCGAAGCAATAAGCCGCTTCGTTCGCGGATCCCGCCCCCGCCCTTTCAACCATGCAATATATTCGTCCCCGGCAACCTTGGGCGGCTTGCTGTCGACCCTCTGCCCCGTCCAGTCCGCCACCCAATCCGGCGCGTTGGCTAAAAATTGCGTACTTCCAAAGGTGTCGGGGAGCATGATCAGAAGCGACCCACCATAGCTCCTTTGCCAAAGTTCGAGAACCCGGTATTGCGACTGGAGCAGCTCCTCATCGGTGTCCGCCATCGCGGCCAAAGCCATCGGCAATTCGTGGGCATTTGTTCCAATGGCCTCTAAATCATGCTTATAGGCCAACGCGGTATTGGAGGTACCTGAAAACTCCTCTCCTAAGGTGGCCCGCAAAGCCTCCACGGCATACTCCTGCCACAAGAAGCTATGCCTCCGGCGCGTTCCAAAATCCGACAAGCGCAAGCCTTTCACACCCCTGAGGCGCTCGATCTTGTCCCAAAGTCGCGTCTTCGCCCGCGCATACACGATGTCGAGCTCTAACTCAGTCAACTCAGACAGTGCTGTCCGTGTCTTCAACTCACTGACGATCGCCAGAGCATAGATCTCCCACATCGTGACCTCGGTCCAAAGTCCGCTAAACTGCAGCACCAGTTGACCGTCCTGTTCTGAAACCTCATAGTCGCTCAGTCGGAACTCTGTATCCAGCCAATCCAGGAACCCTGGCTCAAAGATGCTCCGTACTCCGTAGAACGTGTTGCCCGCCAGCCAAACGAGCTCACTCCTGCGATAGCGCAACCCACGCACATGCTCCATCTGCTCGATCAGTGCGTCCGCCCCCACCCGTTCAGCCAGCCGCACCTTCACTGTCCGATTCACGACTTCACTCGTAACGTGCGTCCCAGAAAAGTTCTTCCAGATGAACTGAAGCATCAGCAGCTTATAGAAGTCGGTATCCAAGAGGGAGCGCACGATGGGGTCAAGCTTCCAATTGTGGTTGTGCGCACGCTCCGCAAAGTTCACGTTCAATGTTCCGCTCCTCCACCAAAGGATCCCAGACCGAAGCATCGCGCACAAGGCCAACAAGAGACACTATAAAGTTTCCCTCTGGCCGCGCTGCAATCGCATCTGAGGGATTACCTGAGGCGGTTACCCCTAAGCTTGTCGGTTGGGCTGCCGGCAGTTGGCTGTTTCTTAGCGCGACGCCAGTCATCTCCATACCCAGGCCATCGAAAAAGACATTCCCGAATGAGGAACCTTCAATCAGGGTCGATAAATTTTTGCTGGATCGAAAAGATTCTGGGTTACCATCGCGCTAGTCTTGGTTACCACCCTGGTTACTATGCTCCGTTGGATGATCTTCGCCTGCCTCGGTCTCTCGCTCAGCACAGTGGTGCTCATCATCCTGCTGTTACGCGTTCGTCGCGTCGCTGGCCGTCTCGCCGCAGATCTGATCGAAGCACAGGAAAATCAGCAGCAAAATCTTCTTCAGCTCAGCCAACGCTCTAAACTTGACACTCTCAAAGACGAATTCATCTCCACGGTCTCCCACGAACTTCGGACGCCGCTAACCAGCATTCGCGGCTCCCTCGGCCTCCTCTCCTCCGGCATCATGGGAAAGCTGGACCCGAAGGCTCAGAACCTGCTCCGGATCGCAGTCACCAATACCGACCGTCTCATCCGTCTGATAAATGACATCCTTGACTTGGAGCGCATGGAGTCCGGGCGCGCTCCCCTCCAGATCCGCCGCTGCTCCCTGCGTGATCTTACTCAGCAGGCTGCAGATACCATGTCCGGCATGGCGCACGATGCTACGGTTCGGATCGAGCTCGCCGAGGCACTTTCCGCTCCGAACACGGAATCTTTTTTCTTCGACGGAGACGCAGACCGCATCCTCCAGGTGCTCACGAATCTGCTTTCGAATGCGATCAAGTTTTCCCCGTCTGCTTCAACCATTCGCGTTCACGCTGAAGCGACCGCCGACTCGATTCTGCTCAAGGTCTCTGATGAGGGTCGCGGCATTCCCGCAGACAAGCTCGATTCGATCTTCGACCGTTTTCAGCAGGTGGAGACCTCCGACCAGCGTCAAAAGGGCGGCACAGGGCTCGGTCTCGCCATCTGCCGGACCATCATCCAGCAGCACAGCGGTTCAATCTGGGCGCAGCGTAACCTTGGGGCCGGGACCACCCTACACGTCATGCTCCCCCGCACCGCTCGGGCCTCCGACGCTGTGGAGCCGCTGCTGGCGCTTCCGCGCGGAGAAGGCGCCATCCTCGTTTGCGACGACGATTCGGGCATTCGCACGGTCGTCAAGGAGCACCTTACGCGGCAAGGCTACACTGTGCTTGAAGCCTCGTCGGGCGAGGAAGCTATCTCTTTGGCTTCCCAATCTCCAGTCGAGGCCATACTGCTGGATCTCTACATGCCCGGCCTCAGTGGCTGGGAAACCTTGCAACGGCTCCGCAATAATCCACTCACGTCGCTCGTGCCCGTCGTGATTCTCAGCGTGCTCTCTCCTGTTCTGCGCGGGCAGCTGACCGGTGACGCTCAGGGCTGGGTCCAAAAGCCCTTCAACGAGAATCTTCTGTTTGCCGAGCTCGGTCGCGTCCTGCGGCACGGGGAGGGGCCAGCCCAGGTACTCCTCGTAGAGGACGATCAGGATCTCGCAAGTGTTGTCATCGCCAGCTTCGGGGAGGCTGAGGTTAGCATCGACCATGCCTCCACCCGTCAGCAGGCAATTCGTCGCTGTCTCATGCGCCGGCCCGACCTCCTCATCCTCGACCTCACCCTGCCGGACGGAGACGGCTTCTCCTTGGTCGAGTGGCTTCGCGAACAACCGGGCATGCGTTCTCTCCCTCTAGTCGTCTACTCTGGCCGGGAGGTCTCGGACCATGAAATGTCTAAGCTCCGTCTCGGTCCCACCGAGTTCCTCACCAAGGCCAAGGTACAGCCCCAGGAGGTCGAGGAACTCGTGGTCTCGATGGTGCAGCGGCTCCGGCGACTCTCCGATCTCAGCGAAGCATCCGTAGCCTGAAACTTCCGCAGGCTGGCTCACATGAAAGACTAAGCACACCTATGCGACGCATCCTCATCATCGACGACGAAGACGACATCCGCGAGGTCGCCGCACTCTCCCTTGAAGCAACTGCTGGATGGCAGATCCTGACCGCGCGGTCCGGATCGGAAGGTATTGCGGTCGCCAACGCGCAACATCCGGATGCCATTCTCATGGACGTCATGATGCCCGGCGTCGACGGACCCACGACGTTCCGTAACATGCAGATGATGCCTGAGATCGCCTCGATCCCTGTCCTCCTGCTCACCGCCAAGGTCCAGGGTGTAGACCAGCGGCGATTCGCCAACCTCGGTGTTGCCGCAGTTCTATTCAAGCCCTTCGACCCGCTCACCCTCGCCACTCAGATCTCCGATGTCCTCGGATGGCAGGAATAAGCCGCACTGGAGGCAATAGCGCTTGCAACTCGATGCTGCCGCCGCTCAAACTCAGCAACTGCTCAAGACCCTCTGGACACGCAATCTCCCCGTTGTTAGAGAGCGCCTTGAACTCCTCGAGCGGGCTGCTGATGGCGCGCAGCGGGAGCTGCTCACGTCGTCGCTGAGGAGCGACGCCGTCATGACCGCACACAAACTCGCCGGATCTCTGGGGATGTTTGGCTATCACGAAGGGACCCGCCTTGCTAGGGAGCTCGAGCTTATCTTCGATCACCCGGGCGTTCCGGGCCACACACGCCTACCAATGCTCTTGCGGGAACTACGCCGGTCCCTCACGCTGTAAAGCACGGCGTTCAATGCATCTGCTTCAGTAACCATTCCGTCAGGTCTATCGCTGCAGCATAGGTGTCGTAGCGTGCTGGCAGCTTGCGCCCGTCGGCGTACTCGTTGTAGACCCATGGGTCTACTACCGCAAATACTGTTCCGTTTCCGGTTGTCGCTGTTGCCATCATCACGTCTCCTTTGTCTGTGACGACGGCCGTCGCTCCATGACTTACCTCGAGCGTGCATGTGTCTTTCATGAAGGTCGTGTGTGCCCTCTGAAATACGCCCGTGCCTGCGGGTATCACCAACTCTCCCTGCTCATACCGGTCGCCCTCGACCTTGTTTCGATCCTTCGCAGAAAAGCGCAGCCCAAACCTTTCCGCGATCAGGTTCAATCCCTCGAGATCCGTATTATGGGAGTCGTTCGCCATCAGCACAAGCACTCCGCCCGCCGAAACCCATGCTTGGATCGCATCTGCACTTGCCCGGTCTATGACATGGCGATTCGGGTTCTTCGCTACCGTATCCGGGGACGCGATGACGTACGCATCAACCCCTTTCAAAGAGGCAGCGGTGGGTGCGCTCCGGATCTGCGTCAGCTCCATCCCAAGCCGCTGAAAGGCCCGTCCAAAGAAGGAAAAACCGTCGTTCGAATCATCGTCCCACTTGTAGTGGAAGGGCTCCGTCTCCCCTGCGGCGTTCACTCTGGTCTGCGAATTGAACCAGGCGTCCACCCCTGCGGTTCTGCCTCGGCCACGAAGAACAGTACCCTTCTCCTGCATCTCGCTGCCAGCTAGCAGAAAAGCGCCCACTCCCTTCGCATCGTTATCTACCACCTTCTCGCCAACGTAGTACGCGTACGTCCCTGGCCGGTACGGCTTCCCTCCCAGTCCCGCCGACTTCACTGTTCCAGTCAGGCGAACATCGCCCGGGCTACCGGCTTTCACGAAGGTTCTGTTGATTCCATCCCATGCCGCCTCCGCAGTATTGAGGTAGCTCGACGCCAGATATCCCCGCCGGACCCCCTTCGCAAGAACATAGGCGAACATGCAGCTCGCCGAGGCCTCCGGAAAATTCCCGGGCTGCCCCGCCTTATCCATCACCTCCCACCAGAGTCCCGTCTTCTTGTCCTGGTAGGCAAGTGCCGCTGCCACCGTCTTGTTCAGCGCCTCCACTAGCTCCCCTCGACGCGGATGATCCTGCGGCACCCAATCCAGAACATCCACCAGGGCCATTGCATACCATCCGTTCGCCCGAGCCCATGCCTCTGGTGAAAGCCCTGTTCCCTTGTCCGCCCATGGCATGGACCGGCTCTCGTCCCACCCGTGCCGCAGCAGACCGGTACTCAAATCCCGCATTCGGCTATCCATCAGCAGCAGCTGCCTGGCGGCTTCGTCGAAATCTCCAGCCTCGTGGAAAGTCGCTCCATATTCCGCTAGGAACGGCTCTGCCATATAGGCACCATCCAACCAAACCTGGTTCGGGTAGATCCCTTTATGCCAGAACCCACCACTAGCCGTCCTGGGCTGCGCCATCAACTGATCGTGCAGGAACTTAGCTGCTTTGTAGTACTTTGGGGCCCGCGTCACGCGGTACAGCATCAGCACCGACCGCCCCATCTCAATCTCGTCCAGGCTGTGTTCGCTCTCAGGGTAGTTCATCGTTGCCGAAACCCTGATGATCCCATCCGCTCCCACGTATCGATCCACGGCAGCCTGGACGTACGCAAAGTCAGATCCGTCCGCAGTCGCCCACCATTGTGCCGTCATTCCGTCCAGCAGAACGCCCTCTTCGTAGCTCCAAACACCCGGAGCATTCACGGTTGACACGACGCCCGCAGGCCACCATCTTCTCACCGCAGCAGCCATACCGCTGGTGGAGTCGGTCTGCGCAAAAAGACTCCAGTGACCGATCAGCATCAGTGCCGTGACGCACCTCTTCCAAGTCATCTTCTGCCTCATGCAGTGTTCAGATTCCAATTCATTCTTGGGGGTCCTCAGCAAATTCCAGAATTGTGCCCTCAGTTGCAGGCAAGGGCAGTCCACACGTTACTCGCAGTTCCGTTAGAACCGGTGATGTTGAGGTCCACAAAGCTCCCAGCAGTGATGGACACGTTTCCGTTCCCTGTGCAGCTTGTATTCGAGCTTGCTGAGCACGCCAGCGTCGTCGGTGTCATCGATCCGGGCATCCCCTGGCGCAGCGTCACCGTAATCGTGCCGCCCTGCTGCGAGTACACCATCAGCTTTGTGGCCGTGCATCCGCCGGGTACCCACGTCAACATCGTCCCGCCACTCTCGCTTAGTGCCGCGTTCGCGTTGTTTACCGAGTAATACAGCGAGTTGAACGAGACCGCATGCACTACCGACTGAAATGGCAACCCACTCGTCCCACCACCGCTGCTGCCTGTACCAGTTCCGTCTGCTCCCGGAGTTCCCTGCGGAATGTTGAAATTCAACACGGCTGCGCTTGCCGTACCCACGTTCGTGACCGAGGCAGCGCTTCCCGCGGCCCCCGTCGTCACCGTTCCGACCTGTACAGTCGCCGCCGCCCCCGCCGGACCTGTCGGCCCCGCTACTCCCGCTTGAGCGAGCACGGACCAGGCGCTTGTCACCAGATCCGGCTGCGACGCCGAGTTGCTCATCTGTGCCAGGTACGTCGATCCGCCAAACAGTACTGCATCTCCAGTCTGGTAATTCGTACCGGCGTTCCAGCTACCGCGATACACCATTCCGGCCCTACCGGTCGCACCTGCAGCTCCAGTAGCACCTGTTGCTCCCGTATTTCCAGTCGCACCCGTCGGCCCGGCAGGGCCTACCGCTCCGGTAAGTCCCGTCGCTCCAGCCTGGGCCATAACACCCCACCAGGTCGGGCTCTGGTCCGGAACGTTGCCCCGGTTGCTGGACGCGAGCGAGATGTAAGTGGATCCCCCGTACACGACGCCATCATTCAACGCATAGTTTGCAGAGGAGGAGTAGGTGCCCGTATAGCGAAGGCCCGGTGAACCGTTTGTGCCTGCTGCGCCCGTCGCCCCGGTCGCGCCTGTGACCCCTGTCGGGCCTTGGATCCCTGGCGGCCCCTGAGCCCCTGCGATGCCTGGAGCACCGTCCGAACCTTTCGCGCCTGCCGCCGCGAAGATGCTCCATTTTCCTGGAGCCAGATCAGGCTCATTCCCGATGTTGCTCGCGGAGGTCGAAATGTAAGTAGATCCCGAAAAGCTCACCGCATCATTCAACCCATAGTTCACCGTCGATGCGTAGGCACCCCGATAAGCCATTCCCGCGATCCCGGTCGGCCCAGCGGGGCCAATGGCTCCCGCTGGACCCGTCGCCCCTGTCGCGCCCACAGGTCCCGTCGGTCCGGTGCTACCAGACGGGCCCTGTGCCCCGGTAGCGCCCTGCGCCCCGGTTGATCCGGTTGGTCCGGTGGGACCGGCAGGACCCTGCACTCCTGCAGGTCCCGTCGTTCCCGACTGCGCCAGCAGCGCCCAATAGCTCGGGCTGAGGTCCGGCTGGCGTCCGCTATTCGCCGCGATTCCGATATAGCTCGAGCCTCCATAGCTCACCGTCTCTCCCACGGCATAGACTCGCCCCACTAGCCAACTCCCGACAAAGCTCACCGGCGGCCCTTGAGCCCCTGTCAGACCCGTTGCACCCACCGGCCCTTGCGGTCCGGTCGGTCCCGTTGCCCCAGTTGCCCCTGTGGCTCCAGCCGCTCCCCTGGAGACGAGTACCGTCCATTGAGCCGAACTTTGATCTGGTGTGTTCCCTCGATTGCCCGGAATCATCGAGATGTACGTCGAGCCCCCATAGCTCACCGCGTCGTTCAGTCCGTAGTTCACTGAAGCCGAGTAAGTGCCTGTGTAATTCGCAACAGCTGGACCTTGGGGTCCCATTGCACCCGTCGCCCCGGCGGGCCCTGCTACACCCTGGGGACCCTGCACCCCGGCCGGACCCTGCGGTCCCACCGCGCCCGTCGCTCCGGTGGCACCATTCGCTCCTGCGGCCGCAAACATCAACCACTGCGCTGGACTCTGTACCGGTAAGTTTCCCAGATTCCCCGTCACTAGGGAAACGTAGGCCGCTCCACCGGAGGTCACCCCATCTCCGAGTCCGTAGTTCACGGTTGAGGAATACGCTCCTCGCATCGCTAGGCCCACCGGGCCGGCAGGTCCCGGCGGACCCGCCGGACCCTGCAATCCCTGTGCTCCCGCTGCTCCCGGAAGCCCCTGCGCTCCCGCCTGCCCAGGAATGCCTTGCAAACCTTGATCTCCCCGCTCCCCCGGCGAGCCGATCGATCCGGTCAACCCCTGCGGCCCAGCTTGTCCCTGCGGCCCTTGCGCCCCGACCGGACCTGCCGGGCCTTGTGCCGTCAAGACGCCCCACTGTTGCGGGCTCGCATCCGGTACGTTCCCGTGATTGCCCGCCGTAAGTGAGGCGTAGCTCGCACCAGCCCAGAGCACGACGTCACCGACTCTGTAGTTAGTTGTCGACGCGTAGCTTCCTTGATAGACCAAGCCCGGGAGACCCTGCGCCCCGGCGGCTCCCGTTGCGCCTGTCGCACCGGTTGGCCCCTGCAACCCCTGCGCCCCTTGCGGTCCAGTCGCCCCAGTTGCTCCAGTTGCTCCAGCCGGCCCCTGAGGTCCGACCTGAGCCTGCGCAAGGACGCCCCACTGTCCCGGGCTCAAGCCTGGAGTATTGCCATGGTTTCCTGCGATCAGAGATATGTAGCTAGAACCCAGGTATCCCACCACGTCCGCAAGCCCGTAGTTCACTGCTGACTGGTACACGCCCACATAGCCAAGCCCCGGATTGCCCTGAACGCCTTGCGGCCCTGCCGGACCCGCAGGCCCGGTAGCGCCAGCGGGTCCAGCCGCTCCGGTTGCGCCCTTCGCTCCTGCCACGCCGGCGACGCCTGCCGGCCCTTGCGGTCCCGCAGGTCCGGCGGGTCCGATTGTGCCCGCCGCTCCGGCCGGACCCTGAGGTCCAGCCGGGCCGGCAGAGCCCTGCGAGGCAAGCTGAATGTCCAGCATCGCCCCATGTCCCGTAAGATCGTTCTCTTTGCTGTCAAATTGCACCGCAGCAGTGCCCGCTGAGAGGCTCAAGCCGTTATTCGTCGCCGGAGCAGCCACCCACCCCTGTACAAGGGACGTTACGTCCACCGTGACGTAAGTTCCCGCTTGTGCAACCTGGACGACCTGTGCTGCGTTCCCTAACGCCGGAAGAGTCGAGTACGTGACGCTGTACTCGCCCCAGCCGCCCGACACGGCTCCCACAGACACCAGTCCGGCCGTATCCACCCGGTTGCAGTAAAGCCTCAACACCGCTTTGGTCACCTGCGCTGCCGCGGTTCCTGCAGGAAGTGTGCTCAGATCGAACTGCAGCAGCGACGTATACCCGGCTCCAACATAAAGGTTCGAAATTGTTCCGCTGTTAGCTGTTGGCCGAGCGCTATTCACATGAGCGTCCGCCACCAGCGTCGCCTCCATGGCGCGGGCAGTCGAGCCCGCGGCGACCATCGCCGTGAGCGCCACCGCCAGCGGAAGCCTCGACCGAACCTTGCCCAAATCAAAACCTCTGGCCGGACCATGACTGGCAGCCGGACAGAACAGCAGCCATCAACGATCCTCGCCCCGCACTGCGCGCAGGGAGGGGACTCGCGACTGGGCCGCGCCTCCCCTGTACGTACACTTCGGGGTATCCCCGTTATAGCCGCCGGTATTAGCGCAAGCCATCCGACCAAAGTGGCACGGGAGTCGTGTTGCGAAACGCTCTCGAACGACCGGCCGATCTGAACGCATACCCTCACGGCATCTCATATAGTGTTGTTTCCAAACGATTGCGAGGTCCCAGCCAGCATGTCCGCTCCTGTCAATACTCCCGGCCAGCACCCCCTTCCCGAAACCCTCGTCAATATCGCTCGCCTGATTACCGCCTTCTACGAACTCCACCCAGATCCTGCTGTATCGGCCCAGCGCGTCTCCTTTGGTACTTCTGGCCATCGCGGCAGCTCCTTCAACACAGCATTCAATGAAGACCACATCGCCGCCATCACGCAGGCCATCGTGGAGTTCCGTCGAAATGAAGGCACGACCGGCCCGCTTTTTCTCGCGCAGGACACCCATGCCCTGTCTGAGCCCGCCTTAGCCACCGCGCTTGAGGTCCTCGCCGGCAACGACATCGAAACCTTCCTGGACCAGGATCTCGCCTACACACCCACACCGGCACTCTCCCATGCGGTGTTGACCTACAATGCGGCGAACAAGGGCAAGCCACAGGCCGATGGCATCGTGATCACCCCCTCCCACAACCCGCCTGAGGACGGCGGATTCAAGTACAACCCGCCCAATGGCGGCCCGGCTGACACCACGGCTACGAAGTGGATCGAGAATCGCGCCAACGATCTGCTTGCCTCCATGCGCTCCGGCGACATCTCCTCTGTTCGGCGCATCCCCTATCCTCGCGCCCTCAGCGCCTCGAGCACTCACCGGCACGACTACATCACGGCATATGTGGACGACTTACGAAACGTGATTGACTTTGAGCCAATCGCCAGCTCGGGTCTCCGGATCGGCGTCGACCCTCTGGGCGGGGCCGGAGTTTACTACTGGCCCAGGATCGCCGAGGTCTACAAGCTCCCCCTTGAAGTTCTTAACCCCAACGTTGACGCGACTTTCCGATTCATGACGTGCGACTGGGACGGTCGCATCCGCATGGACTGCTCATCGCCTTTCGCTATGGCCTCCATGATCGCGAACAAGGACAGGTTTGACGTTGCGTTTGCTGCAGACACCGATCACGACCGGCACGGGATCGTCACCCGTACGACGGGACTTCTTAACCCCAATCATTACCTGGCCGTAGCCATCCAGTATCTGTTCACGCACCGTCCGGAGTGGTCGGGATCGGTGGGGATTGGGAAGACACTCGTATCGTCTTCGATCATCGACCGGGTGGCGAAGGGCCTGGGGCGGCCGTTGCTCGAGGTACCCGTGGGCTTCAAGTGGTTCGTCAACGGATTGATAGACGGAAGTCTCGGGTTCGTGGGAGAAGAATCGGCAGGGGCGACATTCTTGAGGCGAAATGGCACAGTTTGGACGACGGACAAGGACGGGCTGATCCCGGGCCTGCTTTCGGCCGAGATGACGGCGCGCACAGGCAAGGATCCTGGTGTTCTCTACAAAGAACTTACGGCCAAATATGGGGACCCGACCTATGCGCGAGTCGATGCAGCGGCGACCAAGGAGGAGAAGGCGAAGCTGGCAAAGCTTTCGCCGTCGCAGGTGACGGCGAAGACGCTGGCGGGGGAGCCGATTACGGCGATCCTGACGGAGGCGCCAGGGAACCATGCGCCTATCGGCGGCCTGAAGGTAACTACTGAAAATGGGTGGTTTGCGGCTCGTCCGTCGGGCACCGAAGACGTGTACAAGATCTATGCGGAGTCCTTCCAGGGACCGGATCATTTGAAGCAGATCCAGGGTGAGGCGAAGGAGCTGGTGACGGCCGCGCTGCGGTGAAAAACGAGGTGTTTCGTGTGGTGATTCTGTGGTCTAGCTGTGGTGTTTTGTGGTGCGGGTGTGGTGACTCCGGCCCACGAGCGGCGAGAGCTCGGCCGTGCTTCTTTCCGTTCACGAGGGCGTTCATTTCCATCCTTTGATGGATTGTGACGACCTGGGGCAAGGCTTAGAAGAGGTAGTGGACTCCGGCGACCACGGTCAACGTTGCAACTCCCGAGCGGTGCCGGACGCCTGAGTTCGAAGGGATCTCCTGCGCTTGTGGGCGGGGGAGCAGAGACGAACCGCTCAGGTGTGAGCCCAACCAATGAGGAGATGAAGGAACGATGTCCGAGCAAGATATCTTAGCGAACCAGAAGACCATCCTGGGGCACCAGGCGAACATTCTCGACAACCAGAAGACGATTCAGGAGAACCAAAAGACAATCCAGGACAACCAGAAAGAGATCCTGGCAAACCAGAAAGATATCCTGGCGGCAGTCAAGGAGTAGATGGACGGCGCCGGGGCTTCGGGAGGGATTCCCTGCCCCGGTGCTGCCTTTCCTAGGCGAGTGGGCGGCGAGAGATGGGCCAGGCAGCATGCCAGGGGGGCGAGGGTGGGACTGGTGGCGCCTTCTCGGACTTGGAGTTGCACAGACGAAAGCGAAAGGCCTTCACGCGGAAGGGACGAGATCAGTCATCATGGGCGGGATTGTTGGAGCCTACCCTGCTGAGCGGCGCCGGTCTCCCGTCCTTTACACTCGCGTAAGCCCGTCCGATGGAGCCCCATGGCAGGAGTGCGTCAGTTTCGACGGAATCATCTGCTCGATCTTCTCCGAATCCTCCTGGCAGTCTCCGTCATTGTTGGTCATGCTGCAGAGAACATCGACGGGAACCGCACACGGGACCCGTTCTCCAGGCTGATGCACACCACCATGAGCATCGGTGACGCGGCTGTCGACTTCTTCTTTCTTCTCAGCGGATACCTGATCGTGAAGAGTTGGCAAGCGGACCCGGACCTGTTCCGCTTCGTGAGCAAAAGGTTCCTTCGCATTGTTCCCGGTTACCTGGTAGCAGCCTTTGTGAGTGTTCTGGCCGTCGGGACGCTGGCACCCGGCACACACCATTTCTTTTCAAAGCTTGGTACTAACTTCTTTCGGAGCGTGTTGTTGCTTGGTTCACCCCAGACGCCTCCCGTTCTGCCGGGGGAGCACTTCGCGGCCACGAACACCCCGATGTGGACCATCGCTTATGAGTTTCGTTGCTATCTGATTGTGGCTCTCGTTGGCAGCTTGCGCCTCCTTCGCGGACCGATCGTCTGGCTTGGACTTACAACAGCTTCCCTTGCGCTTGCATGGAGCCCGGCACTTCGGCAGGCTTGCTCATGGCACCGGCTTCTCGCGGTGACGGGAGATCCTCTCCCAGCCATGCGGCTGTTTGCCGTTTTCGCCGTAGGCGGTTCCTTTTTCCTCCTCCGACGTCAGATCCCACTTCGCTGGGAGCTGGCCATCGCCGCCGCGACTGCACTGCTCCTGATCAACCTCTTCTTCCCCCCACGACTGGAGCTCGCCCTGATGCTATTCGGCGGGTACATCCTTTTCTTTCTGACCTCGCTCGAACTAGCCTTTCTGAGCTGGATGGAGCATGTGCCCGACATCTCCTACGGGATGTATCTTTACGGCTGGCCAGTGGAGTGCCTGTGGATCTGGTATGTCCACGGCTCACCCTGGGTCGCGTCCGTAGTAGCCACGACCATCTGTGTTCCCATCGCTTGGCTGAGCTGGCACTTCGTCGAACGCCCGATGCTCCAACTCAAACGGCGCGCTTCGGCGCCTCTACCACCAAGTTGATTGGGACAGCCCGCTGCGTGGTGAGGCCAGCCTCTCCTCGCAGATGTGGGTGAGTCGCCTGCCAACCGCAGTCTGAGGTGTTGCCGCAGGACGCCTTCCACTCGCCTGCGGCTCAACCCGTTATGAGACGTGTTTAGCTGCACCCAGAGGTGTTCCCACAGCTCATGCAGCGGTAGCAGGATCCGGAGCGGGTCATGATGGCTCCGCAGGTGGCGCAGGAGGGGGCGTCGCCCATATCGTAGAGGCTCTTCATGGCGTCGGCGGCGTGGTAGTTGGCGGCGGCGTTGTGCGTTCCGGGGACTCCGTAGATGCCGCGGTCTTCGGGCTGGATTGAGGTGCCGGTATCGAGGCCGGAGCGGGCAGCAAGGTCAGGGGCGATGCCAGCCTGGGGCGGGGTACGGTCGGCGTTGTTGAAGGGGTCCTCAAGTGATTCGAGGCCGCTGCCTTCGAGGAGAGATGGGGGTTCAGGGGTAGTGGCATTGCCCTGCTGCGTGGGGGAGCTGCTCTCCCCAGCCGCGTGATGTGTGAGCTGGTGCTGGGCGACGGCGAGCGACGGAATGATGCGATTGCCGGCAGTGACGGCTCCGGTGACGGGGATGGACGGGCCGGCTCGGGGGTCATGGCGGCGAAGAGGTCAAGCTGGTGGCCGGAGAGGAACCGGATCTGCATCCAGCGGAAGAGGTAATCCATGATCGACTTGGCGTATCCGATCTGCTCGTTGCCGGTCCACCCGGAGGGTTCGAAGCGGGTGTGAGCGAACTTCTCCGCGAGGACGCGCAGGGGAACACCGTGTTGGAGCGCGAGCGAGATGGCGGTCGCGAAGGAGTCCATTAGTCCGGAGACGGTGGAGCCTTCCTTGGCCATGCGGATAAAGATCTCGCCGGGGCAGCCGTTGGGGTAGAGGCCGACGGTGATGTAGCCCTCGTGTCCGGCGATGCCGAACTTGTGGGTCACCGAGGCGCGTTCAGCGGGGAGGCGATGGCGGACGGCGCGCGGCGGCTCCTTGGCGTCAAAGGCGTCGGCGTTCTGGGTGGCTGCGGCCTGGAGGGTGCGGACCTGGGTCTCGAGCTCGGAGATGCGGGTGATCTGGGAGTCGAGAATCGTGGCGTGGTCGGCGCGGACGCCGGCGAGCTCGCGTTCCGAGGCGGTGACACCGGCCGCGAGCTTCTCCGCGAGGACGGCTTCGCGGGTCTCGATGGTGCCGGCGGCCGCAGGGGACTTCGCGATGGCGTCGTCCTGCTTCTTTTCCAGCTTCTGGCCTTCCTTCTTCTTGTCCTCGGCCGAAACATTGAGAGGCTGGGTGCCCTTGGATCCGTCGCGGTAGATGGCGACGGCCTTGATGCCCTGGCGCCAGGCCTCGAGGTACGCCTCGGCAATGTCGTCAACGGAGCAGTCGTTGGGGAGGTTGACGGTCTTGGAGATGGCTCCCGACAGGAAGGGCTGGGCGGCGGCCATCATCTTGATGTGGCCCATGTAGTGGATCGAGCGGGTGCCCTTGGCGGGCTTGAAGGAGCAGTCGAAGACAGCGAGGTGCTCGGGCTTGATGTGCGGCGCGCCCTCGATGGTGCCGGTGGCGTCGATGTAGGAGACGATGGCGTTCATCTCGGACTCGTTGTAGCCGAGCTTGATGAGGGCCGAGGGCACGGTGTTGTTGACGATCTTGATCATGCCGCCGCCGACGAGCTTCTTGTACTTGACGAGAGCGAGGTCGGGCTCGACGCCGGTGGTGTCGCAGTCCATCATGAAGCCGATGGTGCCGGTTGGGGCAAGAACGGTGACCTGGGAGTTGCGATAGCCGTGGCGTTCGCCGTGGGCGAGGGCTCCATCCCAGGAGTGCTTGGCGGCGGCGATGAACTCGTTCATCTGCGGGACGTTGAAGGGCTCCTCCGAGTGGAGGGTGGCGAGGCCGATCTTGTTGACCTCGGCGCGGTGCATGCGGATGACGTCGAGGAACGGCTCGCGGTTGACGTAGAAGCCGGGGCAGGCGCCACCGGTTGCCTGCGCCTGCTGGGTGAGGGGTGTGGCCGCACCGAGCGCGGGGCAGGTTTCGGCGATGCGCGAGGACTGCCAGTAGGCGTCGCCACAGAGGATGGCAGTGAGCGCACCGGCGAAGTCGCGGCCGGCGTCGGAGTCGTAGGGTAGGCCGAAGCTCATCAGGAGCGCGCCGAGGTTGGCGTAGCCGAGGCCGAGCGGGCGGTAGTCGTGCGAGTTCTTCGAGATCATCTCGGTCGGGTAGCCGGCGGCGTCGACGATGATCTCCATCGCCGTGGTGACGATGCCGATGGCGTGGCGGTACGCGGGGATGTCGAACTTGCCGGCCGGGGTGACGAACTTCAGGAGGTTGAAGCTGGCGAGGTTGCAGGCGGAGTCGTCAAGGAACATGTACTCCGAGCAGGGGTTCGAGGCGTTGATGCGGGCGGTGTTCTTGGAGGTGTGCCAGCGATTGATGGTGGTGTCGTACTGCATGCCGGGGTCGCCACACTGCCAGGTGGCTTCGGCGATGGCGTTCATGAGGTCGCGGGCGCGGTACTCCTTCACCGGGGCGCGGGACTTCACGGCGCGGGTGGAGAAGGGGAGGTCCTGCTCGACGGCGTGCATGAACTCGTCGTTGACGCGGACGGAGTTGTTGGCGTTCTGGAAGAAGATGCTGGTGAAGGCTTCGGAGTCAGGGCCGGAGCCGTCGTAGCCTGCCTGCACCAGCGTCCAGGCCTTCTTCTCTTCGACGACCTTGCACTGGATGAAGTCTTCGATGTCCGGGTGGTCGACGTTGAGGATGACCATCTTGGCGGCGCGACGGGTCTTGCCGCCGGACTTGATGACGCCGGCGAACGCGTCGAAGCCGCGCATAAACGAGAGCGGCCCGGAGGCGGTGCCGCCACCGGAGAGAGTCTCCATGGAGCCTCGGATGGCGGAAAGGTTGGACCCAGCGCCCGAGCCCCACTTGAAGAGCATGCCCTCCGTCTTGGCGAGGGTGAGGATCGAGTCGAGCGAATCCTGAACGGAGTTGATGAAGCACGCGGAGCACTGGGGCTTGGTGTAGCCGGTGACGGAGAACTCCACCTGCCCGGTCTCCTTGTTCCAATGCCAGTTCTGCGCGTCGGAATTCGGCTCGAGGCGATCGCAGCCGACGTTGAACCATACGGGCGAGTTGAAGGCGACCTTTTGGTTGAGCAGGAGGTGGCAGAGCTCGGCGTAGAAGGTCTCCGCGTCGGCGTCGGTGGCAAAGAAGCCGTCGCGGATGCCCCAATCGCGAATGGATTCGGCGACACGGGTGATCAGGGCGCGGACACCATCCTCACGCGCATCGGTTCCGTTCAGGCCGTGGAGGTATTTGGACGCGACGATGTTGGTCGCCGTCATCGACCAGTCAGAGGGGACTTCGACACCCTTCTGCTCGAAGATGACCTTGCCCTTGAAGTCCTGGATGATGGCGTCACGGCGCTCCCAGGTGATCTCGTCATACGGACTGACGCCGGCGCGGGTAAACACGCGATTGAAGGCGAGCCCGGGGGCGGAGCGGCGAGTCTGGCCGTTACCGGGGGTACTCTTCTGGGCATTCGAAGGAGGGGTCGCGGGGGAGGCGGACTGAAAAGGATTGTGCGTGGTCGACATTTGGAGGAAGTGCTCCTTCGAAAAGTGAGGCTGCGAGGGTCGTCGTGATTGGCGCAAATCTCGCGCCGGCCGAGCTACGTGCACGTGCTGATATTTCTGGACTGCCGGCACTGCGAAGACTGCCGTTCAGGGGGCCTGCAGGGTGCGCGTGTTTCGCTGGGAGAGCAAGCCCGGAGCACGGCTCCAGGTGAGATCTGCTGGGAAAACGCGATGCGTTTCCGTGTGTCGAGGATGCGTCGCAGTGGTGAAAGTACCGCCCTCTATAGGGTGTGTCAAGTATAAAGCACAAGATGTTGTATTAGCTGTGTGGATGCCAGTGTTGACGGCCAGTTCCACGAGGAGCAGTTCCGATTCTCGGGGCTTTCGCTGTGGATATCGAGACATCGCTCCGTGGTTTGTGCGATTTCACGCCTTCGCCCGGGGCACCAGAGGGCGAGGGCGCAAGCGTCAATAGCGCGCGCAGGGTTTCGCGCCAAGGATCGCATCCCGATGTAAGGTCTGTTGGCGGGGAAAGCCGTAGCAGGGGCGCAGCTATCCCGGATCGAGGCGCTGCGTTATCTGCTCAGACCGCAGGCTTGGACTTCTCAGGCTCCGACGGCTTTGGGCCGAGATACCGATCGAGCCAGGACATAACGGTCTTGTCGGTGAGGACGATATGTTCGCCGAGGCGGCGGTAGCTTTCGAACTGAGACTCGGTAAAGAACTGGTTCAGGGTGGTGTCGTGAGGGAAGGCGCCGTGTTGGCGGCGGTAGTTGAGCACGTCGGGCGGCTCGTCCCCGGTGATGGACGCCTTGATGTAGAGGATGTGGCCGAAGTCTTCAGGACCGCAGTCCTCGGGGTACCGGATGGTTCCGTAGACACAGTGGATGTCGTTCCCGGGAAACGGCTGAAACGAGCCCAGGCCCGCGGCAGAGGCCGAGTTGGGGTGGTGGCGGGTGATGGTGCCGGTGACGTCGCCCGAGCTTTCGGCGTGAGCGCTAACAGTGAAGTTGGTCTCGGGGGTGGCCTGTGCCTCGGCCTTGGCTTCGGGTGAAGGAGCACCCGGGTCAGTGGACTGCGGACCAGCGGCACCGGCGCGCGGAGGAGTGGGTAAGTGCGACTCACCGGCCGCTGGTGCCTGGCCACCAGCGGCGACGGTGTGGGAACGCTTCGTTTCAGGGAGCGGTGGGAGGGGGGCAGTCTGGTCGAGGGTTACCTCTACGCCAAAGTCGAGCCGAGCCTTGCGGATGGCCATGCCGATGCCTTCGAAGTGCAGCTTTGCGTCCGCTTCGCCGTCGCACACGACGATGGTGCGGCAGCGGCGGCGGAGGAGCTCGTACAGGCCCATGTTGTCGAAGTGGCCGCCGTCGGTGAGGTAGACGTAGGAGGTCGTGTCGTTGGACTTACCGAGGAGCTCGGTGATGAGCTTCAGCAGGCCGAAGCGCGGTGCGGAGGGAAGCAGGCCGTGCTTGACGGGGAAGAGACGTTTCCAGGTATCGACGATCCAGGGGCGCTTCCCAGGTGCGGCGGGCGGAATGGGAAAGGGGGTCTTCAGCACGATCCGGCGGCGGCGGGGGTTGCGGAGCCACCAGCCGAGGCGGACGTTGAATACGGTGAGAAGAAAGGCGACGGAGGGGCTCGAGTGGTATCCCATGCTGGGGCTGGCGGCGGCCCCGGAGATGGCGCACGCGGTGGCGAGGGTGAGGGAGCCACTGCGGGCGTAGACGTAGGTGGGGGTGTCGACGAAGCCGTTGAACTGGTTGATGGGGCTGAGCGCCGAAGTCCAGCCGACGTTGTACCCGGAGTAGAGCGGCGTGAAAACAAAGCTGGCGGCCTTGCGCTCCTGGTAGGCGAGGTCTTCGCCGGTGGTGAGGTTGATGGCGGTGCAGATGATGGGAAAGGGACCCTTATAGGTGCCGACCTGGGTGACCTCCCCGCGGTCGTTGTGGCGCAGCTGTTTTTCCGGGAGAAGTTCATGGACACGGAGAGCGCGGTCCTGCTCATCGAAACCGGTGAAGAGGTTGGGTCGGCGGTTGGGATTGACGGCTCCGGCGTAGCAGCGCGCGAGCCGGTCCCGGTAGAAGGCGTGCATGGAGAAGTCGTTGATATCGATGCGCCAGCCGAACAGGAGTGCGATCGAGAGGCTGATGCCGGCAAGAAGGAAGAAGCGGTGCTCCTGCTGAAGCAGAAGCGTGTGGGGGTCGATCGTTTGCGAATGCGAGACAAACATCGACCACGAAGCAAAGGTCGAGACGATGAGCAGGAGGCCGCCGATGAAGATGGTGGGCGCGACGGTGGCGAGGAGCTCAAGAAGGATGTTGGTCTTGGGATTGCTTTGTTCGGTGTCGGTCTCGCTGCTGGTGCGGCTGCTCTGGGCGGAAAGGACCCCGCCGACGGTGGTCGCGATCCAGCCCGCCCAGACGGTGTAGCTGGTGACCGTGTAGCGGCCGATGATGTGGACGACCGATGGCCCGAGGAGGGCGAAGGTGGTGAGAATGCACCAGAGGCCGCCGAAGAGGAAGGAAAAGGCGCGCAGGCGGGCCAGCCACTCACGTTGACCGGAGTCGGCGTCGTGTCCGAGCATGCCGAGGCCGTACTCCATAACAAGGAGGGGAATGGCAAAGAGCAGGGTGGGAAGCAGGGCGACGCCGAGATCGGGAATCCGGAAGCGCGGCACGGCGAAGCAAAGAACAAAGAAGAGAAGACGGACGCCTTCGAGCAGGCCGTAAAGGAAGACGATCCCGACGACCAGAAAGAGACCGGTGCGCATGGCCCGGAGCTTCAATCCCTTTTCCACGGCCATATTGGTCTCGGCGAGTTGTTCAGCGTCCATGCCGCGCTCGTCGGGTGAGCCGGCCGCCACCGCCTCGTGTTTGGCCGAGGTGAGGACGGAGAAGAGGAGCAGGATACAGAGTGCGCTGAACAGAAGTACCGGGATAGGCGGCACGGTGCGGAAGCGATCGCGGATAAGGAGGGTGGGACGGTCGGACCAGTGATCACGAAGCCGCGAGTGTACCTCCGGGCCGTTCGCATCGACGGTAACCTCGACGAGCTCGGAGTTGGGGCTCTGCTGCTGGAAGGAGCCCTTGTAGTGGAGGTGCTCCTGGATCGTGATCGGGGCAAAGGCAGCTCGGGCGGACTTGCTGGTGACGGAGCCACCGGGAAGGGCGGAGTGGTAGATCGTAGGAGAGAACATGGCTGCGGCGCCGAACAGGCTGGCGCAGGCGAGCTTGACGATCACGGGCCGAGCACCGGGCATGCTGGTGTCCGAGAGGCAGATGGACAGGATCAGAACGACAAAGGTGAAAGCGACGGCGAGGATCCAGCGAACTGCGGTGAGCAGCCCATTGTGGCCCTCAAAGGAGACGAACGGCATGGTGCCGATGTGCGGCAGGAGCAGGAGGAAGAACAGGACGGAAAGGACGATGACGAGATTTAGGACGGTGTTGCGGGTCCATACGGCGGCGATGGTCCAGGTATCGAGCGAGAGGAAGCCCTTACGTGGGGCGAGGTAGTTGGAGTAGCGGCGGAGCCAGCGGAGGGGCTCGGGTTGAACGGTGGCATGGTGGCCGACGGGGTTGGCGACCGGCTCATTCGGAATTGGATCAAGGAGAGACTCGACGGCTTGGAGGTTGCGAGTACGCGAGATCCAGTTAGCCAGGAATTGGTGCACGTAGCCCCCGCCCGAGACGCTGGCGAGATAGTCGAAGCAGCCAAGGCGGCTGTGCCGGGAGAAGGCCTGGAGGATGCCGAGGTTGAACGTGGCGGAGCGGATGCCGCCGCCCGAAAGACAGAGGCCGACGGCAGCGCGGCGCCGGGCGGTCTCGTAAGCGTCGGGTGTGCCGTCCACGCGATTCGGGATTGGGGTGGTGGGTTTGCCAGGTGTCTCCGGGTAAACCGGCCAAAGCTTGGCCGCTTCGAGCTCGCGCTCGAGGAGCCATTTGCTGGGCGTGTACTCGGTGATAACGGCGAGTCGGGACTGGACGTCAGGACGCAGCTCGAGTGCGGCGGCAAGGCTTTTCGCTGAGGCGAGGCAGGAGGTCGGCGGCTCGGCTTCCGCTCCAAAGAGCTCCTGGAGCTGTTCGGCGATCGAGGGTGGAAGGGCTTCGGAAGAGGGATCGGCGCCGGGCTGCTCGGTGCTTCGCGAGACACGGCGGGATGCCGCCGTGGAGGGCGGTCGTTTCGCGAGAATCGGAAACGTGATGCTTGCAAGCCGCAAGCAGTACGACTTGTTGCTGTCGACCATCAGGGCCCGCTTCGATAAAGGATTTTTCGAGTAAGCGGGAGTCTATCAGCGAATGGGCTCTCCGGGGTGAGAAAGTGGGGGCCGGATCAGGCCGGTCAGCAGGGTCTGACTTGGCAGGTGGGCCGTAGATGTGTGGCGAAAGGTTTGCGTGATGTGGAAAGCGGTTTGGATGGGGGTTGCGAGAACGTTCTCTGGAGGCGCGGCAAGGGCGTAGAGTAACTGGCATACGACGTAAGGGGAGAGGGAGAGCGGCGATGCGTAGAAGAGAGTTTCTTCGGCGGACGGCTGGATATCTTGGAGCGGCGTGGGTTGGGCAACGGGTGGGTCGTGCGGCGATGCTGGAAGGGGTGCCGGGCCTGACTCTGGACCCGCTGGCACAGAAGTTCGCGGCGCAGGATGAGGTGGTGCTGGGCAAAACGGGTATCCGCACCAGCCGATTGGCCATGGGGACGGGAACGATCGGCGGGGGTGGAAACTCTAACCAGACGCGTCTCGGGAACAGCCCCTTTGTAAAGCTGCTTGCCGATGGGTATCACGACAACGGGCTGCGGTTTTTTGATTCGGCGGACTCGTATGGGAGCCACCCCTACGTCCGCGAGGCACTGAAGACGATGCCGCGCGACAAGGTAACCGTGCTGACGAAGACCGATACGCGAGACCCGGCGGGGGTGCGACGGGATCTGGACCGGTACAAGCGCGAGCTCGGCGTCGACTACATCGATATCGTTCTGATCCACTGCACCACCGAGGGGGACTGGACGACGCGCTTCCGGGGTGCCATGGATGTGTTGTCCGAGGCGAAGCAGAAGGGCGAGATCCGGGCGCACGGGGTCTCGTGCCACAGCCTCCCGGCGTTGAAGGCGGCGGCGGCCTCGGACTGGGTGGAGGTCGACCTGGTGCGGCTGAACCCGATCGGGTCGCATATGGACGCAGACCCGGAGACGGTGATTGGCGTGATCAAGCAGATGCGGGCTCAGGGCAAGGGAATCGTTGGGATGAAGATCCTGGGGCAGGGCGATCTCCGGTCCAAGCCGCAGGAGGCGATCCGGTATGCGCTGAGCACGGGCGTGCTGGATGCCTTTACGATCGGCGCGGAGTCGGCGCGCGAGCAGAACGACCTGGTGCACCGGGTGGCCGCCGCCTAGGGGTCTGACGGTCGGTCGCAGAGAGGGCAGTTGAGGCGGACACCGAGGTGCGCTTCCCTGCCCTCGGGTGTGGTGACCCAGGGCCGGAGCTCCCAGGGTGGGCGATGGCGGACGTGCTGGGAGTGGCCGCAGGCGAGATCCGCGATCCAGTCGCCAACCTCATCCTGACGGAAGCTGGTGATGGGCTGCTGCACAGCGGTTAGCGCCGGTGGAGAAGAATCAGCCAGGCGCACATCAGGACGAGGACGACGACCAGGACAAGCAGGGAGACGAGCAACGCGCGCAATGAGCGGATCTGCCGCTCCATGGCAATGATGCTGTGGCCGAGGGCCGTGGTGACGGAGCGGGTGTCGTCCGTTGCCTTGCTGACGGTCGTGAGCTGCGCGGCGTGGTTGTTGAGCTGCGTGGTGAGGCCGTCGATCTGACGCGAGAGCGCGGCGTGTGTGGCAGCGTTCTTGCCAACCTCTGCCCGGATGCCCTCGGTATCTGACCGTATGCCCTCCATGGTTCTTCCCAGCGCGGCGTCTTCGGCTGCGCGGGCGGCGAGGTACTTGTCCGCCATGGGAACGACGCGCTTGACGTGAGGGAGCACGTCGATGAGCTGCGGGAGGAGCTGGGCGAAGATCTTAGGCCACATAGGTCAGAAGTCTACCGGAGAGCCGAATTCCGTCTACTGGGTGGCGAGGGCGGCGTGCGGCCAGCCCCCATCCCACGTAAGGGTAGAGAGCTGCATGGACGGCTTGCCGGTCGCCGCGTCGTAGGCGTGGAAGACGATGAGATCTTCGTTGCCGGGGGGCGTTGTGCCTGAACCCATCAGGACGCTTTCCCCGCCAGGCCCAAGCCAGCGGGTGTTGGCGGTGAGGAGCGGTGTGCCGCCGCCGTCCTCGAGCTTTTTGCCCGTCTGGTCGAGGTAGGGACCGGTGACGGACTTCGAGCGGCCGACCACCGTGTGGTAGGTGCTGTGGGTGCCGCGGCAGCAGAGGTCCCACGAAGTGAAGAGATAGAAGTAGCCGCCGTGGCGAACGATAAACGGAGCCTCGATCGCTTCGGAGTCGGGCGGGAGACCGCTGATCTTTTCGTTCAGGCCGGCGGTGGACTGGGCACCGGGTGACGGCGGTGCTCCTGCGGGATCGCGGGTCTCGGACGCACGCGAGCGGCGGGCGAGCGAGTAGACGCGGGTGTCGGAGGTGCTTCCAAGGCCGGTGGTGTCGTCGAGGCGGCGCAGCTTGATGCCGTCCCAGAAGGAGCCGAAGGCGAGCCAGCCGTGGCCCTCCGCGTCGGCGATGTAGTTGGGGTCGATGGCGTTGAACCGGTCGGTGGCCTTCGACTCAAGGACGAGGCCCTTGTCGATCCACTTGTAGTCGGGGCTCCGGGGGTCGAGGGTCTTATTGACCGCGAGGCCGATGCCGGAGGTGTTTTTGCCGAAGAGCGAGTAGCTGTAGTACATCCGGTACTCGTTGCCGACGCGGTGGACGTCCGGGGCCCAGAGCTCCTTCGTGCCGGGGCTCTTCTCCTTGATCCAGCCTGGGATGTCGTCGAAGACCTGCCCGCAGAGGCGCCAGTGGGTGAGGTCGTCCGAGCAGCGGATGGCGAACTCTCCGCCTTCGCGCGTTTTGCCGGTGGCGTAGACGTACCAGGTGTTTCCGTCGCGTGCGATCGAGGGATCGTGAGTGCCGGCCACGTCGCCGGTGAGGGCAAACGCCCTGGGCTGCTGCGGGTGGGCCGGGAGCGCGGTGGCGGCGACGAGGACGAGGACGGTGAGGGCGGCGCGCATGTCTGGTGGTCCTTTTCGGGTGAGGCACCTCCCCACCCCCATACGTTTGTGTGCAAAGTATTCGAACAGAGCGGCTTAGGTCCGGACTTCCGTGGTCCTGGTGCACCTGGGAGTTCTTCCGGGCCTAAGTTCAGTTTAGATGACGGGAGGGGTGGATTGCGCCATGTGCGCACGGGCAGATTCGGAAAGGAGCGGGCATGCGCAGGGGCAAAGCAGATCCTCCGCCGACGGCGAAGGATGACACCCTGGGGGCGGGGGCGGGGCCTGGGTGAGGACGAGGCTGTGGTGCAGGCGGTAGGTCGGGGTTCGTGCTTGATCTTCCAGTTAGGCCAGCTGGGTGGGGCTGCGGGGATCGAGCGGCGGCCGGCGTACCAGCGGGTGGCGAGGGTGAGGGCTGTGACGAGGAGGATGGTGGCGATGATGCCCTGGGACCAGAGGCAGTAGACGCACCATTTCTGGATGACGTAGGCCTCGAGGTAGGTGAGCATGAGGGCGAAGAAGAAGGCTATCTGGGCGAGCTCAAAGACGATCCAGAGGCGGCCGGTAAGCGCGACCACCGCGATCAGGGCGTAGCCGGCGATGCCGAGGGTGGCGATTGGGATATGGAGCTTGTGGCTCCCGGGCTCTTCGTCAAAGGTGCGTGCGGGAAAGACGGCGTAGCGCGAGTGGTTGACCGCGCCGCAGTCGAACTTTTCGGTGACGGCGCAGGGCGGCGCCTGCGAGGGGTCCTGGTTGTGGACGCGCAGGGCGAGAACACTGACAAAGATGCCGGCGCAGGCGAGCAGGGCGATCAGGTACTTCATATCAAAAGTGTAGACGGTATGCGTGGAGGTGGCTTGCCACGGTGACCCTGGTCTCGAAACGGATGGTCCGATAAGCCGACGTGTCGTAAACCGCGCCGCCGGGACCAATGTGCACGGTTTAGACTTCCGTGTGTGCGCTATCGTGCGTTGCGTCTCACGTTTGCACTCCTGCCCGTCATCTGCGTTGCTCAGGCGCCCCAGCCTTCCAGGGCTGATCGAGCGCAAGCTACCTCAGCCAATGACGGCGTTCTTGCGGCGTTCCAGCGGAGCCCGTTGGTGGGCCTGGGCGATGACCATGCCCTCGCGCAGGAAGAAGACTTCTACGTTTCCCTAATCAGCAACCCACGGTTCGCAAAAGAAGTGGGGAACGTAGTGGTTGAGTTCGGCAACGCTTCGCAGCAGCAGACAATCGACCGCTACCTGAATGGGGAAGACATACCCTACGTCGAGCTGCGCAAGGTGTGGGGCGACACGTCCTACGTTGGCTGGTTCCCGACGGTGACGGCGTTGGGGTACCTCAATTTCTATGCAGCGGTCCGCTCGGTGAACGCCAGGCTCCCCGTCGAAGATCGCATCCATGTATGGCTTGGTGGCGAACCCGTCGACTGGTCGAAGATCAGGACCAAAGAAGATCTCTCGAAAGTCGTGGGCGGGCACGCTGACCGCTTCGCTGCTGATCTGATCGAGCAGGAGATTGTCAGCAAGCACAAGAAGGCGTTGCTTCTTTATGGAACATTTCACTTCTACGACAAAGGCGAACTAGCGGAACTGCTTCGCCAACGCCACCCTGAATACCTCTTTGTCATCACTCCGTATACCGGCTTCGGGGACTGGTCGTGTTCTCAGCACTTTGAGTCCAGCGCAACGAACTGGCCGCTCCCGGCGCTTGTGGAGGCAGGTCAGCTAGGGATGGGGCTGCAAGCACCAGCTGCCAGCTGCAAGCTGCTGGACGCATCGAGCTTTGCGCAGATGACCGAAGTGCAAAGGGCAAAGATCCGTGCAGACATGGAAAGCCAGTCGTCAATGCTTGTCGGCAACGCCCTTCTGTACCTTGCTCGCGCCGAAACCCTGACGAAATCTCCGCTCTCGCCCGACCTCTACCTTGATCCTGAGTTCCGCAAGGAGAACGCTCGACGAGCAGCTCTGTTTGGCGGTCAGCCCGATCCGTGGCCGACGGTAACGGACAATCCTATGTCTCCGCAGTCTCGTCGCGATTACGGCCTCCACTCAGGTGGTGCGCTCAAATAAGCGCACTCCCTCCAGGAAATTGCTGCAGAGAAGTATCGGGAGATGCGCCTGTGGGAAGTAGCGCCTCATGGGCCATTCGGTCGGCTGGTAAGGGAGATCGGGGGGCAGTCTATCGGCTGGTGCTCGATGGGGTTGTTAGCGGGGGCGTTTCGAGCCAGGGGGCGAGGCGTCTTTGCATGAGGCGGACGGCTTCGGGGTTGGAGTCGATGAGGAGGAAGGGGCGGCCGTTGCGGGCGGCGGCCTCGCCGGTGGTGCCGCTGCCGGCGAAGAAGTCGAGGACGAGGTCGCCGGGGTGGGAGTGGACCTTGACGATGCGCTCGAGGATTCCGAGGGGTTTCTGGGTGGCGTAGCCGGTCTTTTCCTTGCCCGTGGGGCTGACGATGGTGTGCCACCAGACGTCCGTGGGAGTTTTGCCGCGCGCGGCTTTGGCCTCGCCGACGAGGGTGGGGGCCATGTAGGCGATGCGGTCGCATTCGTCGAGGTTGAAGGTGTAGGTATCGGGCGATCGGGTGTACCAGAGGATGTTGTCGTGCTTGGCGGGCCAGCGTTTTTTGGCGCGGGCGCCGTAGTCGTAGGCCCAGATGATCTCGTTCTGGAACGAGGCCCGGCCGAAGATCTGGTCGAGCATGACCTTGCAGTAGTGGACCTCGCGGTAGTCGATGTGAAAGAAGAGGCTGCCAGTGGGGGAGAGGATGCGGTGGGCCTCGAGGAGGCGAGGGCGGAGGAAATCGACGAGACTGTCGAAGCTGTCTGGATACCCGAGGCCGCTGGGGCTGTCCCTATGGCCGCTGGCGCTCTCTCCGTTGCCGATTGCGTTCTCGCTCGCCTCGGGCTTCCGGAGGAGCTCGGTGCGATAGCGATGGCCGCCGAAGCCGGTGCGGTCGCCCCCCTGGTCGCGCACGGTCCGCATACGGAGGCGCTGTTGCGGGCGGCCGGTGTTGAAGGGTGGATCGATGTAGATGAGAGGGACGCTTGCGGACGGAAGCGCGCGGAGGATGTCGAGGTTGTCGCCGAGAAGGACGCGGTTGGATGGAGCGGTGAGTGGAGGTTCGATGCGAGTGTCTACCACGTTTGTCCTGTTTGCCTCGTGCATCGAAGCATATAGAGTTTTCTTGCGACACCTTTGCTTGCTCCCGTGCACAACGCCAAACTCATTCACGCACTCGAAACCGATCCCGGACGCGTTCGCCGACAAAACGAGGACACCGCGGCGGCGGCTCCGGCACTGGGCGCGTATGTGATCTGCGACGGTATGGGTGGAGCGGCGGCGGGCGAGGTGGCGAGCCGGCTGGCAATCGACAGGTTTCTTGAGAACCTCGCCACGACGTCGCAGGTGAAGGCGGAACGAACAGGCACGAATGGGCGGTCGAGCACGGCAGCCGCAGGGACGAGCCGGCAGATGAAGCCGCAGACGCGTCTCCACGCGGCGGTGCATGCGGCGAACGATGCGGTCTACCGGCTGGCGGGCGAGGCGGCGGATCTTTCGGGCATGGGAACGACGATGGTTGCGCTGCTCCATGTGCCGGGGCCGGTCAAGGACCGGAGGCTCGCGCCGCGGGAGCCGAAACCGAAGTTTGTGATGCCGCCGACGCTGTTTCTGGCCAACGTGGGCGACAGCCGGTGCTACCGGAGGCGGGCAGGCGAGCTCCTGCAACTGTCGACCGACCACTCGTTTGTGGAGGAGCAGGTGCTGGCGGGGCAGATCACGGCGGACCAGGCGGCCGTGTCGCCGATGCGGAACTACATCACGCGGGCGATCGGGCCGCAGCCGCATGTGGAGCCCGACATCCAGGGCTACCGTCCGCTGGCGGGCGACCTCTACCTCCTGGCCTCGGACGGATTGACGCGGGAGCTGTCGAACGACGAGATCGCGGAGGTGCTGGGGCGGGTGATCCCAACGCCGTCGCCGACCGCGGAGGAGTTGCAGGCGACGTGCCAGGCGCTGATCGCCGCGGCGAATGCTCGGGGCGGCCACGACAACATCACCGTGCTGCTGCTGGCGTTCGTTTAGCGGCTCAGGCGGCGTTGCTGACGGAGACGGCTGGCAGGCGATTGTGCTCGACGCTTGGAACGAGGTTGGGCTTTCTCATCCGCTGGATCAGGGTCTCTTCGACGATCAGGATAGTGGAGCAGACAACAAACGGGATGAGCTCGCCAAAGACCCGCGTCTCGATCAGGATGCCGAAGCTGAACATAAAGACGAACCAGAGCGGGAGCACCCACAACCATGCGCGGAGCCTGCGGTCGGCGATCTGACGGCGCATGACGACGATAAAGAGCAGGAGGTAGGCGCACGCGCTGAGCAGCTGCGGCCAGGCCTGCGGGACGAGGATCGACTTCACGTTCCAGTTGATGCGCGGGTAGAACTCCGACGGGTTGCCGGCGAAGTGGTGCCGGATGCCGACCTGCCAGGCAATCCAAAAGGCTGCGAGCGGGAGGACCACGTAAAGGTTGCGGGCCTGGAGGGCGCGGGACCAGCGCATGGTGCCGGGGAGGGCGGCCTCATTGATGAGAAAGAGCGGAAGCAGAAGCAGGGTAGTTTCGCGGTTGATTGTGGCGACCAGAAACAGGGCGATGAACCAGCCGAGGTGACGGCGGAAGTAAAGGAGGTACATGGCCGCAGAGAAGAAGGCGAGGCTGGGGAGATCGTAGATAAAACGGAAGTTCTGCACCGTGTGCATGACATAGGTGGCGCCGCACACGACCAGCAGAAGCGGGTAGACCATGGGCGTGAGCAGGTGGTGGCGGGAGCTGGCCTGGTAGATGCGGGTGGTGAACCAGCCGGCGATGATGAGGCACAGGACGTTGATGCCGGCCTGTACGATGACCTCCGGCTGCACCGGCCGCGGAAACCAGAAGTGCGACAGGGCGAAGGGCTGCGTGAGCCAGTTTAGAACCGCGCTACCGTGGGCCCAGCGCATGGGGAGGACCATGAGGCAGCGGCCCTGGAAGGGCATGCGCTCGAGCCCCTGCTCATAAAGCGCCGTGTTGACGTAGGGGCGGGTAAGCCACAGGTAGCACCATGCGAACTGGATGGTGGCAAGGAGATACACCGTGGCGAGAAGAATCCGCTTCCTCTGTCCCATGTCAGCAATTCACTCCGTTTCGTCCCGAACGCCACGGCTTGCTCTGGCTGCAGAGGGGGTCACGATCTAACCAGCATGTGATGAGACGGGCGGGTGTTTGCCAAAGGTTGCTACGGGAGAGTAACGGGGGAGGCGTGCGCTGGTAGACTTCCACGTTGGTCCGATCTTTTAGCAGTTGGGATATCTATGGAACTGAACCAGGTGATTGCGGTGGTGGGTGCGGGGACGATGGGCAACGGGATTGCGCATGTGGTCGCCCGCTCGGGGTTTGAGGTGATGCTGGCGGATGTCGACCAGGCCGCGCTCGACCGTGGACTGGCTACGATCCGAAGAAACCTCGGCCGCGAGGTAGAAAAGGGCAAGCTGACGGAGGGGGAGTCCGAGGCGGCGCTTGGACGCATCCGGTTGACCACCGCGCTTGAGGAGCTGGGGACGTGCGGGATGGCCATCGAGGCGGCGACCGAACGGTTTCCGGTCAAGGCAAAGATCTTCGGGGAGCTTGACCGGATCCTGCCGGCCGGTGCCGTGCTGGCGACCAACACGAGCTCGATCTCGATTACCCGACTGGCGGCGGCGACAAGGCGACCCGAGCAGGTGATCGGGATGCACTTCTTCAATCCTGTGCCGGTGATGCGGCTGGTGGAGGTGATCCGCGGGCTCGAAACATCGCAGAGCACCTTTGACCTGGTGAAGACGGTCGCGGAGCAGCTGGGCAAGACGCCGGTTGAGGTGAATGATGCGGCCGGCTTTGTTTCAAACCGCGTCCTTATGCCGATGATCAACGAGGCGGTCTTTGCAGTGATGGAGGGAGTGGCGACGGCCGAGGCGATCGATCAGGTGTTTCAGCTGGGGATGGCGCACCCCATGGGGCCGCTGACGCTGGCGGATTTCATCGGGCTCGATGTGTGCCTGGACATCCTCCGGGTGCTTGGGGAGGGGATCGGTGATCCGAAGTACAGGCCGTGTCCGCTGCTGGTGCGGATGGTGGACGCCGGGTGGCTGGGGAGGAAGTCAGGGCGGGGCTTCTACCGGTACGGACCGGGCGGCGTGAAGCTCGAGGACTTTTCACCTCCGAGTGGAGTGCGGTAGGCTCGAGGTTCTGCGTCCGGCCGTTGCCGCGGCGCATCGAGAGACAGGTAGGGACAAACAGGAGATCAGAACCATGCCGCAAGAGCTCTACTTTGAAGACTTCCACCCTGGCCAGATCTTTCACTCGGTCTACACGTACAAGGTCACGGCGGAGGAGATCAAGGAGTTTGGGGAAAAGTACGACCCGCAGCCGTTTCACATCGACGAGGCGGCGGGCGAGAACTCGTTCTTCAAGGGGCTGGCAGCTTCGGGCTGGCTGACGGCGGCGATCGTGATGCGGCTGCGGGTGCAGTCGATGCCGGTGGCGGGCGGCATGATCGGAGCAGGCGTCGAGGACATCCGTTGGACGCAGGCGGTGCGGCCCGGCGACACGCTCAGGACCGAGGCGGAGATCCAGCACGTGCGGCGGTCGAGCCGCCGGCCGAACTACGGCATCGTGCGGTCGCGGACGACGGTCTACAACCAGCGCAACGAGGTGGTGATGCGATCGACGGTGAACTTCCTGGCGCCGCTGCGGGAGCCAAATAAGGGCACGGCGACGGATTAGGCGAAGCGAGGGGGTTGTATTCGCCGGGAGCCGAAGATATCTGTCTTTCAACGCACTGCAACGGATTGATCTCGCATGGACACCGGGTAGGGTCCTGGCGAGCGTTGCGGCACAACGGGCCGTGTGCTCAGCCCATCTCATCGCCTGACTGCACGAACGGGACCGCCCGCTGACAGGTTGAGCGGCCCGGCAGCTTTGGAAAGCACGGCCTTTCCTTTTGAAGGCGCCTCACATGATGACAAGAAGTCTGGTAAGACTGGGCACGCTTGGCCTGGGCCTGGTCTGCGGGCCGGTATTTGCCGCGGGTCTGCCTGCGACCACACAGGGCTGTCAGCAGGCTGACAACTCCGGGAAAAACAAGGCACACAGCAAGACTGCGGATAACCAGCCAAATGCAACTGAAGATCGACTGACCACGCAAAAGGTGCGAAAGGCGATCATCGCGGACAAGGGGCTGTCGACCTATGCCCACAACGTGAAGATCATCACGGAAAACGGAACTGTGACCTTGAAGGGTCCGGTAAAGAGCGACGACGAGAAGCAAAAGGTAGCGGCGGACGCTGCCGGTGTCGTGGCCCAGGACAAGCTGGTCAACCAGATCACCGTGAAGCAGTAAAAGATTTCCCGAACGTTTCTCAACCAAGCAAGGTAAGGAGAACTTCCTATGTCAAGCAAAAACACTGCCGTATTCGGCATCTATGCAACACCGGCGACCGCGGAGAGCGCCGTCGACCACCTCCTCTCGATCGGCTTTGCGAATGCCGACATCTCGGTGCTGCTGCCCGATGACGAGAGCACCCGCGCGTTTGCGCACGAGAAGAACACCAAGGCGCCTGAAGGAACGGTGACGGGCGTGACCACCGGCGGCGTTATCGGCGGGACACTGGGTCTGCTGGCGGGCATCGGCGCGTTGGCGATTCCGGGCGTCGGACCGTTGATTGCCGCGGGACCGATCATGGGCTCGCTTGCCGGTCTCGGCGTCGGCGGAACGGTTGGAGGCGTGGTCGGAGCGCTCGTGGGCATGGGCATACCCGAGTACGAGGCCAAGCGTTTCGAGGGCGCGGTGAAGGACGGCGGAACGCTGCTGTCGGTGCACTGCGATACCTCGGACGAGATCGCAAAGGCCAAGGAAGGGCTCCGGTCCACGGGTGCGCGGGACATCGCCACCGCGGGCGAGGAGAGCTCGGGCAGCAAGGACACGAGCGGCGGACGCGGGACGTTTGGCAATCTCTCGGACCGGGAGGACGTGGATGTGAAGGACGATCGCCTGAGCTCGAACACGACGACGCTCGACGACCGGAGTGCAGTGATCGATCGCGACCGCGATGCGGTGCTCGGCGGCGACACCACGACCGGGCGCGAGGGGGTCGCTGACCGGAGCGATGTGCTTGACCCGAATGTGACGACGACCGGAACTCGCAACCGGTTCTAACTCATATGGAGTGACGGATCCCCGCCCACGTTGGCGGGGATCTTTCTTTTGGGATCTAACGCTTCGCTCCGGAGATCATGCGAATCTGGGGGTGCCGGGAGGGGTTGCCCTTCGCCTTTTGTCCGCCTTTCCACACCCGATCCGGCGTATGTTAACCAAATGCGCATGACGGTTCTGGCCTCGGGCTCCAAAGGCAACAGCGCGGTGATCGCATCGAGCAGGACGCGGGTGCTGGTGGACGCGGGGCTGTCGTGCCGGGAGCTGTTACGGCGCATGGCGGTGGTGGGAGAGGATCCGGCGGCGCTGTCGGCGATCCTTGTGACGCATGAGCATCAGGACCACGTTGCGGGTCTGGCGGTGCTGGCACGTCGCCTGCGCATCCCGGTGTTCTTTACGGAGCCGACGCACCGGGCGTGGGTGCGGATGCTGACGCCGCGAACCACGATGACCTATGCGCAGTGGCTGGATAAGCTCGCGGCCGAGCGGGAGGCCAAGGCTGCACTGTCGGCAAAGGTCCCGGTGTATGACGCGCCGCGCATGGAGGCGATTGCGAGCCTGTCCGCCGAGGCTGCGGCACTTGACCCTTCGCTGAACCGCGCGGACGACCCGGACGCGGAGCTGCCGGCCGAGGATCTGAATCTTGAGGAGCCGTGCGAGCCCGAGGAGACACGGCGAGCGGCCAAGGTCGATCCGACCTACCTGCCCGCAGTCGAGTACTTCCACTCGGGAACGAGCTTTACGATCGGCGACATCGATGTTTGCCCGTTTACGATTCCGCACGATGCTGCGGATCCGTGCGGGTTTGTGTTTACGTCGGCGGGGATCCGGATGGCGATTGCGACGGACCTGGGGTACATGCCGCCCAACGTGAAGTCGGCGCTCAGAAACGTCGACGTCTTGCTGCTCGAGAGCAACCATGATCTCGAGATGTTGAAGGATGGGCCGTACCCGTGGTCGGTAAAGCAGCGGGTGATGTCGCGCGTGGGACACCTTTCAAACCTGGCCGCGGCGGAGTTTCTTGAACGGGACTATGACGGCGGCGCCCACACGATCATCCTGGCGCACCTGTCGGAGTCGAACAACGCGCCGGAGCTGGCACGGATCTCGGCCGAACAGGCGATCGGTGACCGGATGCGGCTGCTGGGCAATCGCATCCTGCTGGCGGAACAAGGCGCTCCGCTCGAGGCCGTGGAGCTGTAAAGGCTCTCCCTAGAAGGAAACCACACTCGGGTAGGCGGACTCGGTCGTGCCATGGGCTGCCGTGCGCTTGCGGACGTACATGCGCTGATCCGCGATGTGGAGCAGGCGGGAAGCTTCGCTGGCATCGTCCGGGTAGACGGAGAGCCCGAGGCTGGCACTGATCTCCAGCTGCCGATCCTCGATCCAGAAGGGTTTCTCGAGGGCACGGCGGATGAGGCGGCGGAGCATGCTTGCCGAGTCGGTTCCCTGCTCTTCAACGAGAAAGACGAACTCGTCGCCTCCAAGCCGCGCCAGGGTGCCGTCTTCGGGAAGGGTGGACATCAGGTTGCGGGCGAGCTCGCGAAGAACCTGGTCGCCGGCCTGGTGACCGAGTGAGTCGTTGATCTTCTTGAACCCGTCGAGGTCGAGCAGAAACACGAGGAGGCGGCAGTTCCGTTCGCGGCAGGTGCGAAGGCTGGCGGTGAGGCGTTCCTCGAAGAGGCGGCGATTGGGCAGGCCGGTGAGCTCGTCGTGGAGGGCGAGCCACTCGTTATGGGCGACCTGCCGCTCCAGCATGACCATGAGCATGCCGATCGAGATAAGCGACTTCTGCATGTTCCAAACATGCGAGGCGATGTCGGCGTACTCGCGGTAGTGGACCACCCAGGGATGGAGAAAGAAGCACAGCGACCAGATAAAGAAGCCGGTCAGGATTGCCAGGCGGCCGGTGCTGCGGGCGGGGAGCCGGCGCTGGAAGTTGAGGCCGGCGATGAGGTACACGCAGCAGAGGCTCCAGTAGACGGCCTCCCGGAGGTCGTTTCGGCGAACAAGGAGGGCGAGGCCGATCCAGCCGAGGATGTGGCCGAGGGCGAGCAGACGGCTGCGGCGGAGGACGAGGGAGCTGCCAACGCCGAGGACGAGACCGGCGGCGATCGTGAGGAAATAGGCGGGGTGCGCGACCACGTGGAGGCCGTAGAGCGTGTCGAGCGCGAGCAGGGAGATGGCGTTGAGCGATATGTAGAGAAGACGCGTCCTGCGCGGGAGGCGTTCGTTGCCGGCGGCCCAGGTAAACGTCAGGCCCGCGAGGAGGTAGCAGTCGAGCACGATGACGTGGAGGGCTCTGTCGGGCGCACCGGCGGGCGCGTAGAAGGTATGAGCCACGGCTTCGATCAGGGTGAAAAGAAGCCCGAGCAGCCAGACGTCTGCGCCCTCCTGCGGGTGCCGGTGACGCAGCACGAGCAGGATCGCGATCAGGATCCCCAGAGCCGACAGATCGGGCAGAAACGCGTAGTTCATCGGCGTGCGGGCACCGGTGCTGTGGATTTTTGAAAGGGGCCCCAGGGATGCGGTCAGACCTGTCGGCCGCGAACAGGAGCGGTCGAGGGATCTGCTGCGACCTAGTCTAAGGCAACGGACGGCGAGTTGGTCGTTAATCTTCTGCCGGCCGCCTTTACGATTCAGTCGACAAGACCTGGAGGCTGATCTGCGACAATCCTGGGATGCCGTGGTTTGAACTGAGCTCCCCGACCGATCCGAAGCTCGACGAACTGGGGAAGAGGTATGGTCTTCATCCGCTGCATCTTGAAGATGCGCGGTCGCCGGATGAGCGGATCAAGGTCGATCAGACCGCGAGTTACACCTTTGCCGTGCTGAAGCCCGTACACATGCCGGGAAGCGCAGACAAGGGAGAGGTCCCGCATGAGGCGGGGGAGACGATCTCGTTTTCGACGATCGACATCTTTGCCGGCCGCAAAGGGGACGAGAGCTTCTTCATCACCATCGCGGACCAGGGCTGCACGGCAACGCAGGAGGCGCTGGCGCGAGCACGGAGGGAGGGGCAGGACGAGAATCCGGCGAGGTTGCTGTACCTGATCCTGGACACGATCGTGGATCTCTACTTCCCGGCGATCGACCTCTACGACGACCGGATCGACGCGCTGGAGGACAGGGTGATCGCGGAGCCTGAACCTCACGTGCTCCAGGATGTGTTTGGGCTGAAGCGCGAGCTCATCGAACTGCGGCGGGTGCTGGTCGGAACGCGCGATGCGACGCTGCACCTCCAGCGGGATCCGCAGTCCATCATCGATGCGCCGCACCAGCCGTTTGTGCGGGATATCTACGACCACGTGGTGCGGCTGCTGGACTCGGTCGAGACCCAACGGGACCTGGTGAACAATGCGCTGGACATCTACCTGTCGTCCGTGGCGAACCGGACAAACGAGGTAATGAAGGTTCTGACGGTGCTGGGGACGATCGCTCTGCCGGCGCTGGCAATCTCCGGGATCTACGGGATGAACCTGAAGGGACTGCCGTTTGAGGATTCACCGCACGGTGCGCTGATTGTGGGCGTGGCGACGATCGTGTCGACCGGGCTCCTTCTGGTCTACCTGCGCCGTCGCCACTGGTTCTAGGCGATTCGTTGGTCGTGCTCCGGGAGCCCGTCGGGTGCGCAGCGAACATTGCGAGGGGAAACGTTTCGCCCCGCAAAACGAAGCTCCGAGATTTTTTCACGATTTGGCGTAAGCGCGACGGGGAAACCGGCATCCCACCAAGCACCGGGCAAATCGCCCAAGGAGATTCTGTTATGACCGATTATCGCGTCGCCCCTGGCGAAGCTACCGAAGACCAAGTTACGGCGGCAATCGAGAAGGTCACCTCGCAGGTGCCGTCCAGTGCATACCTAGGCCTAGCAATCGCCTCGATTCTTGGCTCGGTTTCTTTCCAGGCGGCGGGCAAAAAGCATGAGGCGCTGTTTGTGGGCCAGTGGGTCGCGCCATTTCTTCTGCTCGGGATCTACAACAAGCTGGTGAAGCAGCATGGATCGGACGCTGCGACCAAGGGCTATTCGTCCTAGGCCTTAGAACGAAACCGCGAGAGTAGAGCATCCAGCCCCGGCCACACAGCCGGGGCTGTTTTTTGCGCCTCGCGGAGCTCGCTTACCAGAGAACACCGTCGCTGGGAACGATGGGGGGCGGCAGCTTGGTTTCGCCGAGCAGCTGGCGAAGATTGATCTCGATGGTCGTGGTGATGGACGTGAGGGGGATGTCGTAGATCGCGTTTTCGAAGGGGTTCTCGAGATCGCGGCCGATCTTATCGAGCGCCAGGAGCATGAAGCCGACGACGGTGGAGCCGAGCGGGGTCAACCAGCCGAGCGTCTCCACCAGGCCGATGGGAAGCATGACGCAGTAGATATGCACGAAGAGCATTGGAAAGTAGTCGTACTGCTTCGGCATGGGGGTGTTCTTGATGCGCTCGGCACCGCCCTGCGCGTCGAGGAGGTCGTCGAGGTTGCCCTCGATGGCACGCAGGCCGAAGCTGTCGAGCCAGCCGGAGGTGAGTGCCTGCTCGAGGAGGTCGCTGATGGTTCGCTGGAGCTGGAGGGCGACATTTTTCTGCTCGCGAAGCAGCGGGAGCTCGGCTTCTTCGACAAATGGCGTAATGACCTCTATAGGCGAAAGACCGCGCAGCTGCTGCCGAAGCGCATGGACATAGGCGATCTGGTGATAGACGATGGTTCGCTGGAGCGCGGCGAGGGCCGGGGCTTCCTCCGGGCGAGAGCTGCGGATCGTCGAGACGACCTGGCGGCCGACACTGCGGCTGTTGTTGACGATCTGACCCCAGAGCCCGCGGGCCTCCCACCAGCGGCCGTAGGAGGAGTTATTGCGGAAACCGACGATCACCCCGATGGCGCTGCCGTAGAGGGCGAGCGGGATATGACGCGAGCCAACCCAGTGCCAGTGCAGGACCTGGTAGGCGACCACGATGACGATGTCCCAGACGAGCAGAGCAACGAGTGGGGTGCCCACATACATCACCAGCGTCGAAAGACGAAAGCCCTTCGGGACGATCATCCCTTGGTTCCCGAGAGGCCGGGATCGCCTTCGAGATCGCGGCGTGCCTCCTCCTCGCTGAGGAGGTGGAAGGTGCGATCGCCCTCTTCGGCGATGCGGACCTCGCCGGAGCCGATCTCGTAGACCCAGCCGGAGACGGTGAGCTCGCCGCGTGCGAGCGCGCCGGCGACAGAGGGGTGGGTTTTGAGGTGAGCGATCTGCATAAGAACGTTCTGTTCGGTAAGGCGCTCGAGACGCTCGCTCGGTCGCGCGTCGTTTTGGCCCATGCTCTCGGCGACTGTCAGCGCTGCTTTGCCGTTGGTGAGCCAGCTGGTGACGGTGGGCATGCCGGCCGTGGAGGCGGGGTTGAGCAGAGCCTTCATGGCGCCGCAGTCGGAGTGGCCGCAGACGACGACGTGACGGACCTTGAGAGCGCTGACGGCATACTCGATCACGGCGCTGACGCCTCCGAGCATCTCGCCATAGGCGGGGACCATGTTGCCGATGTTGCGCGTGACAAAGACCTCGCCGGGCCCGGACTGGGTAACAGCCTCAGGGTCGATGCGCGAATCGGCGCAGGTGATGATCAGGGTATGCGGCCTCTGCGGCTCGCTCGCGGCCTTGACGTACATGTCGCGACGCTCGGGGTAGATCTCACTTTGAAAACGCCGTATTCCCTGCTTCAGCTGATCCAGTGCATTGCTCACGTGTGTTTGTCCTTTCGAGGCGGCCGCGCTTGCCGGGGCCGCGTGGGGTGATATTTGGGTTGGCCCGGGTGCAGGTTCCTGACGCCACTTGATGTTGCAGCCCAGGCTGGTGCGCTGATTTGGATCGGGGCGCTTGCCGGCGATCACGGCATCCATGGCGCGACGGAGGTCTTCGCCCGTGACGGGGATATCGTTTCCGGAGCCGCTGCGGCGTGGACGGCTCCCGTCGAGCTGGCCACGGTAGACCAGCTTCATCTCCGCGTCGAAGAGAAAGAAGTCTGGGGTGCAGGCGGCGTTGTACGAGCGGGCGACCTCCTGCGTGTCATCGAGCAGATAGGGAAACTGCCAGCCGAGCCGCTCGGCCTGTGCGCGCATCCCTTCGGGGCCGTCCTCGGGATACTCGGTGATGTCGTTGGACTGGATGGCGGCGATGGCGATCGGTCCGTTGCCACCGTCGAAGTAGTCCCGGCCAATGCGCGCGAGCTCCTCCTCGACGTGCTTGACGTAAGGGCAGTGGACGCAGACAAACATGACAAGGAGGCCAAGACGTCCTTTGCGCGAGGTGCCTCCACCGGGCATCTTGTTGGTCTGGTCGGTCGCCTCGTCGTCCCAGTTGAGAGCGAAGATGTCATCGCGACCCATGGCGCGACCGGTGACGACGTCCACGAGCTCAAAGGCCGGGGCGTCGGTGCCCAGCTTGACCATGGTTGATTCAGTCCTCGACATCTGTCCTCCATGAGGGTTGCTGCCAAGGACATCATAGCTAGTCCGTGTATTTCGGGGTGCTAGTCCCTGTATTTCAAGGTGCTAGTTCCTGTATTCCGGGTGATGGATACTTGCGGTAAAGGCGCGGGGTCTCTATACCTTGTTGTGGTCGATCGCAAGGGAACGGAGCCTCGGAGATGAACAAGCGAGAGTTTTTGAAGGGTTCTGGAGTTTTGATGGGAAGCGGGATGTTGTCACACTTCGGCTTTGCGGAGCCGGCGGGAGCTGCTGCGCGAACGAACTGGTCGGGCAATTACACCTACAGCACGGACCGGGTAGGGACGCCGGCGAGTCTTCGCGAGGTGCAGCAGGTGGTGGGCGGCGGCGGCAGGATCAAGGCGCTGGGCTCGCGTCACTCGTTTGATGGGATCGCCGACACTACGGGCGAACAGGTCTCGCTGGCGGGGATGAAGGAGATGACGCTCGACCGCCAGGCACACACGGTAACGGTGGGCGCGGGTGTGCGGTACGGAGATCTGGCGCCTTACCTCGATAAGGAGGGCTTTGCGCTGCACAACCTGGCGTCCTTGCCACACATCACGGTCGCGGGTGCGTGCGCGACGGGAACGCATGGTTCGGGCGTAAAGAACGGCTGCCTGTCGACAGCGGTCTCGGCGCTGGAGATGGTGACCGCGGACGGCGGGGTGGTGACGCTCTCGAAGGCGAAGGATGGCGAGCGATTTCGTGCGGCGGTGGTCGGGCTCGGCGGGATGGGTGTGGTGACTCGGGTGACGCTGGATGTGCAGCCGACGTTTCAGATGACCCAGCGTGTGTACGAGAATCTGCCGTTCACCGAACTCGAGCATCACCTTGAGGAGATCTTTGCGTCAGGGTACAGCGTCAGCATCTTCACAGACTGGCAGCATCACCGGGCGACGCAGGTGTGGGTCAAGAGCCGGTTCGATCCGGCGGCTCCGGAGACGGCGAAGCCGGAGCTGTTCGGTGCCAAGGCGGCCACCAGAGATGTGCATCCCCTCGAGGGCCACTCGGCCGAGAACTGCACCCAGCAGATGGGCGTTCCTGGGCCCTGGTACGAGCGGATGCCGCACTTCCGAATGAACTTCACGCCGAGCAGCGGGGCGGAGCTGCAGACCGAGTACTTCGTTCCGCGGAGCCGGGGGTATGAAGCGATCCTTGCCGTGGAGGAGCTGCGCGACGAGGTGACGCCGCACCTCTTCATCACGGAGCTGCGGACGATTGCGGCGGACGATCTGTGGATGAGCATGGCCTACCAGCGGGACTCGATGGCGATCCACTTTACGTGGAAGCCGGAGTGGGAGGCCGTGAAGCCGCTCCTGCCGAAGATCGAGGCAAAGCTCGAGCCGTTTGGCGCAAGGCCACACTGGGCGAAGCTGTTTGCGTTGGATCCCAGGCAGCTCCGATCGAGGTATCCGAAGATGGAGGCGTTCCAGGCGGAGCTGCGGAAGTACGACCCGCAGGGCAGGTTTCGCAACGCGTTTCTTGAGCGCAACGTCTACGAGAGCTAGATCCTGCCGAAGCTCGGCAGGCACTTCTGTCCGCCGGTTCGAAGCAGGTAGGCTGGGCCTTGTATGCCGGGGAAAGAGCTATTACCGCCGCGCCTGCTCGAAGAGGCAGGAAGAGTTCGGCGACGGGAGAGTCTGCCGTTTGGGCCGAACGGCCTGCCGCTCTGCCGATGGTGCCAGCTCGAGATCCTGGCGCGGCGGCGGCGCACCTTTTGCTCAGACTATTGCGTGCACCAGTGGCGGATGCGGTCCGACCCTGGGTATGTGCGGGAGCTGGTGTTTGCCCGCGATCGCGGCGTATGCGCGCTGTGTGCTGCCGATACGGTAAGCATCTACAACGCCCTCAAGAGGGCTCGCGGCGCGGCGCGTGCGGCCGGGCTCTCGCTCTATGGAATGAAGACGATTGCGAGCCGGCGGTCGCTGTGGGATGCGGACCACGTCAGGCCGGTGGCAGAGGGTGGAGGGCAGTGTGATCTCGACAATCTCCGGACGCTCTGTTTGCCGTGTCATCGCGAGGCAACGGCGGAGCTGCGGCGGAGGATGCGAGGTCGTGCCTCGGCGCCGCCGCGCGGCAGGAGTGCAGGGGCGGCAGAGTAGCCGGATTCTCCCAAACACATGAGCGCCTGATCGCGTCTTATGGGTGTGATCACTCCAGCAGAGCTGTTTCTTCCGGACCTCCTTGGCAGCCTGAGCGCGGGCACACGGCATGCGCTGCTGTACTCGTTGTTCAAGATCGGCGGCGTGGCCATTACGCCGATTTTTATGATCAAGGCGGCCGTGTTTCTGTTTCTGCTGGTGACGATCTCCCACCTGATTCAGAGGGTGCTGCTGAGCCGGGTCTTGAGGCATGTCAACATCGGCGAGGCACAGAAGTTTGCGCTGGGCCGGTTTCTTACCTATGCGCTGTTTCTGGGCGGCATCTTTGTCGGTTTGCAGTCGCTGGGCGTGAATCTGAACTCGCTGGTGGTCTTTGGCGGCGCCCTGGGTGTGGGCGTCGGTTTGGGTCTGCAGAACGTGGTGTCGAATTTCGTGGCGGGATTGATCCTGCTGGTCGAGCAGCCGATCCGGATGGGCGACCGGATCGAGACGAAGGACACGCTGGGCGACGTGGTGCGGATCGCGGCGCGGTCGACGTGGATCCGGACGAATGACAACGTGGTGATGATTGTGCCGAACTCGGACTTCATCAACAACAGCGTGACGAACTGGACGGTGAACGATGCGCGGGTGCGGATCGGTCTGCCGGTGGGCGTGGGGTACAGCTCGGATCCGGAGGAGGTACGAGAGATCCTGCTGGCCGCGGCGCACACGCACCCGGAGGTGCTCGAGGATCCGGCGCCGGACGTGATCTTCACGGACTATGGGGACAACTCGCTGAACTTTATGCTGCGGGTGTGGACGGAGCTCCGGGCGCATACGCCTCTGGTGCTGAAGTCGGACCTGTACTTTGCGCTGTTCAAGACGTTTGCGGAGCGAGGGATTGAGCTGCCGTTTCCGCAGCGCGATCTGCACCTGCGATCGTCGGACATCTCGCTTCCCTTTCCGCAGGCTCAACAGAACGTGGGCCGGGGTGCGGGGACGAACGGAGCGGGTGCCGGAGAGGCGTAGGATTGAGGCATGGGAATCAGCCGGGAACAGGCGCTGGATTGCTTTGCGAGCGACGATCTGATCGGGATCGGCATGGAGGCGGACGCGGTGCGGCGGCGCCTGCATCCTGAGGGTGTAGTCAGCTACATCATCGATCGGAATATCAACTACACGAACTTCTGTACGGAGTACTGCACCTTCTGCGCGTTCTACCGGCCACTCAAGGGCAAGATGGCGGCGGAAGGCTACATCCTCGATTTCGAGACGATCTACGCCAAGATCGCGGAGACGCTGGAGATGGGCGGAACGGGTGTGCTGATGCAGGGGGGCATCCATCCGGATCTGAAGATCGACTGGTTTGAGAGCCTGTTTCGCGGCATCAAGGAGCGCTTCCCTTCCATCTGGCTCCACTGCCTGAGCGCGAGCGAGGTGCTGGCCATCGCGGAGTACTCCGAGCTGACGCTGCGCGACACGATTTTGCGGCTGCGGGACGCGGGGCTGGACTCGATCCCGGGCGGTGGCGCGGAGATCCTGGACGACGAGGTGCGGGCGCGGATCGCGCGGCTGAAGTGCCGGACCGAGGACTGGGTCAGCGTCCATCGGACCGCGCACGAGATCGGGATGCGAACGACCGCGACCATGATGTTCGGCGTAGGCGAAACGACCGAGCAGCGCGTCAATCACTTCGAGGTCGTGCGGCGGCTGCAGGAGGAGACGGGCGGCTTTACGGCGTTTATCCCCTGGTCCTTTCAGCCGAACAACACTGCGCTCGGCGGACGCGGGTGGGATGAGGCGACGTCGGTCGAGTACCTCAAGACGCTGGCCATCTCGCGGATGTTTCTGGACAATATCGAGAACGTCCAGTCGAGTTGGGTGACGCAGGGCTTGAAAGTGCTGCAGATGGGTCTCCGCTTCGGCGGCAACGACGTCGGTTCGGTGATGCTGGAAGAGAATGTGGTCCGCGCGGCAGGGACGGCGAACTGCACCACCGAGGAGGAGCTGCGGCGCGTGATCCGTGACGCGGGCTTCCGGCCGGTGCAGCGGGACACGCTCTACCGGACGATGTTTCTGAACTAGAAGATGGTGGAGCGAGTGCGCGCGTGAAAACGAAAGGGGCAGCAAGCCCCAAGATCCTGCGGCTGGACCACCTGGTGCTGACGTGTGCCGATGTCGCCGCGACGTGTGCCTTTTACGAGCGCCTGTTCGGCTTCGAGATTGTGGAATCGAAGGCCGGGACGTGGATGCAGTTTGGCGCTCAGAAGATCAACCTGCATCAGAGCGGCGAGGAAAGGGAGCCGCATGCGCGGTTGCCGACGCCGGGGTCGGCCGATCTATGCTTTACGACGAAGATGAGTGTGGCGGAGCTTCAGCGGCACTTCGACGTGGAAGGCCTTGCGGTGGAGCTGGGGCCGGTGGATCGCAAAGGAGCAAAGGGCGCCATCGAATCGATGTATGTGCGGGACCCCGACGGTAACCTCCTGGAAATTGCACGGTACAAGGACTGAGGCCGCACGCGGACGGTAGAATGGGTGCTACTTCTCCCTGCTCTCTGGCACTCTTGGAGGTCCTGTCCTGTTTGATTCGTTGCGTGCGATGGTGAGCTGTGTCTCAGCGGTGCTGCTGGCGTCGCCGCACGGACTCGGGCATTACCTGAAGACGCACTACGGCGATAAGACGTTTGAGCACCTGTACCGCTGGAACGCGTTCGACACGGCGCTGCTTGTTCCGTACTTCATCGTGATGGTGATCCTGGCCTTCTACGGGCTCCATCGGTATCAGCTCGTGTGGCTCTACTATCGCAACCGCAAGAACGAGGCGCGATGGTCGGAGCCTCCGGCGCGTTTCGATGAGAGCGATCTGCCCTTCGTCACGATCCAGCTGCCGATCTTCAATGAGCAGTTCGTGATCGATCGGCTGGTGGATGCGTGCTGCAGGCTGGAGTATCCGCGAGATCGCTTCGAGATCCAGGTGCTGGACGACTCGACCGACGAGACGCGAGTCGTGGCGCGAGAGATCGTGGAACGGTATGCGGCCGGGTTCCAGGGCCTGGAGCCACAGCCGATCGCTTACATCCATCGGACAAACCGGTACGGGTACAAGGCGGGTGCGCTCGATGCCGGCCTGAACGAGGCCCGGGGCGAGTTTGTGGCAATCTTCGACGCTGACTTTGTGCCGCAGCCCCAGTGGATCATGCAGGTGATTCATCATTTCGCCGAGCCGGGTGTCGGCATGGTGCAGACCCGATGGACGCACCTGAACCGGAGCTACAGCTTCCTGACGCAGGTGGAGGCGATCCTGCTCGACGGCCACTTCGTGCTCGAGCATGGCGGGCGCAGCCGGGCGGGTGTCTTCTTCAACTTCAACGGAACAGCCGGGATGTGGCGGCGGCGCGTGATCGGCGAGGCGGGCGGATGGCAGCACGACACGCTGACCGAGGACACGGACCTGAGCTACCGGGCGCAGCTGATCGGCTGGAAATTCAAGTATCTCCAGGACGTTGAATGTCCGGCGGAGCTGCCGATCGAGATGACGGCGTTCAAGACGCAGCAGGCTCGCTGGGCCAAGGGTCTGATCCAGACGGGCAAGAAGATCTTGCCGCGCGTGATGGCGAGCGATGCCCCGTGGCACACAAAGCTCGAGGCCTGGTATCACCTTACTGCGAACATCAGCTATCCGCTGATGATCGTGCTGAGCACTCTGCTGATGCCGGCGATGATCATTCGTAGCTGGCAGGGTTACCTGCAGATGTTTCTGATCGACCTCCCCCTGTTTATGGCGAGCACGATGTCCGTATCGAGCTTCTACCTGGTGAGCCAGAAGGAGCTGTACCCGAAGACGTGGTGGAAGACGTTTCTGTATGTGCCGTTTCTGATGGCGCTCGGCGTGGGACTGACGATCACAAACACCAAGGCCGTCCTCGAGGCGCTGTTCGGGGTGCAGAGCGCATTTGCACGGACGCCCAAGTATCGCGTCGAGAAGAAGGGTGAGAAGAGCCAGGCCAAGAAGTACCGGAAGCGGCTTGGCATCGTGCCCTGGATCGAGCTCGCGCTGGGCTGCTACTTCGCGTACACGGTCTGGTACGCGGTGTCGACGGAGAACTTCTTCACCGTTCCATTTCTTCTGCTGTTTGTACTCGGGTACTGGAGCACGGGCCTGCTGAGCCTGCTGCAGGGACGCTTCGAGCGGTTTGGAACGGCAGGCCAGGAGATGCACGAGAAGCCCTACCCGGTCGGCGTCTGAGCTGGCCAGACTGTTAGACTTGGGAGAAAACAGGGGTCTCGCGCAGGCGTGGGAAAGCGCGGCGATCGCAGCCTACGAGGTGCAATGTTTATCGCGGTGATGATGGGTCTCGGACTTGCTGCCGGCTACCTGGTGACGGTCGCGATCTCGATGGTGTTGACCTTTGCGGTGACGATGGCGCTGCCGAAGTTCGTCGAGGCGGACTTCCTCATCCGCAATCGCTACAAGATCGTGCACGAGCTGTTCTGGCTCTTGGGAGCCGCCGTGGGCGGGTACACCACGGCCATGGTGGTCAAGGGCATTCACCCACAGGTGACGGAGATGGTCCTGATCGGCTGCCTTCTATGGGTGCTGTGGGATAACAGCTGGGAGGCCCGGCAGCGCGGCATGGCTCACCAGGTGCTGATCACTACGTTCACGGTGGTCGGCGTTGCAGGCGGTTACGTACTGGCAAGACACATGCTGTAAAGATCAGGTTTATGCACATGAGAAGAGGCCCGGCTTAGGACGCCGGGCCTCTTCTCGCTCTAACCAATGCAGTGCGTCAGAAACGCAGACCGAAGGTGATTGGGATGTAGCTGGTCTCGTTGCTGTTGGGTGGGTAGAAGTTGTTGGGGGTGCCGGGATTTCCGGTGAGGACGGGATCGCCAAGACGAGCCTGGTTGAAGGTGTGGACGAAGCGAGCCTCCGCGAAGAGACGCTCGTTTGACCAGCGGGAGAACTTGTAGGTGAGACCGAGGCCGCCGGTCACGCCTGGGGCGTTGCTGAAGTAGTGGTCGACAATCTGGTCGGCCTCGTACTGGTAGCAGCCGTAGTAGTAGTCGCAGTACTGCTGCGTAGTGGGAACCGTGAAGTTGGTGACCTTGTGATAGAAACCGCCGCCGCCGACGGCGTAAGCACCGACCTTGTCACCCTGATAGAAGTTGTAGGTCGGCATCAGAGTGAACGACCATATGTGCGAGCTGCCACCGAGGCCGGTGTACGGATCCGTTCCGGTCCCGTCGAGTGCATTGTAGAGATTCGCCTGGTTGGTGAGGACGCTGCCAGGGATGCCGAAATGATCGTAGTCGAACTGGAGCATGACGCCGACCTTGCGGCTGAAGTTGACCCCGCCGCCTACCTCGAACCGATAGCCCAGATTGAGGTAGTTGGAGCTGGCATCACCCACGGGTGAATTGAATCCGCCACCCACGACGAAGCCGTAGCGGTTGGAGCCGTCGGCATTATGCGAACGGTCGTTATAGTTCGGACGGCCATAGCGGCGCCGGCGCGGAGGCGGTTGCAGGTCGGAGCTGGCGCCGGGGTCTGCTGGCAGGTCCGCAGTGAGGCTGCTCGAACTCGAGCTGCTGCTCTCGTCATTAGGAGCGAACGGCGACTTGAGCGATGCCTGGAGGTTGAGGGAGGGGTGGGAAAGATCGAGTGTCGGCGCGGCGGTTGTCTGCTCCTGCGCATGGAGGCCAGCCGCACAGCTGGAAAGAAGGGCGACGGCCGCGACACGGGCGATCCCGGAGACAAACGAGAAACGTTGAAAATGCGAGTGCATCAGTATCGACTCCTGGTCCTTAAAGCTGATCCTCGTTCCTTACGAGGAGTGAACACGGAACCCCTGCTCTAGTTGTGTAAGACGTGCTCTAGCTGTGTAAGACGCTTGAATTTTGTTTTTGGATAACAATTCGCTTTTGGTAACACGAACCCACGGATCGACTTAGGTCTGCCAGCGAACAAAGGGCGCCCGATCGACGGGCGCCCTCCGTTGAGCAAACGAGCGGTCTAGTGGATGTCGAACTGCTCCGGATGGAGGCTCGGATCGGACTTCACCAGGATCGTCTTCCCGACCATCTCTTCCATCTCCTGCAGCCACCGGGTGCCGCCTGCCTTGAGCTGCTTGACGACGTCCGGATGAACGCGAAGCATCACGTCACCACGATCGAGATGCCGCTGCATCTTTCGCATCTCGATGTAGATGTCGTTGCAGACGGTGACCGGCGACTTGGTCATGCCGGTGCCCTGGCAGACGTTGCAGGTGGTTGAGAGCGTGCGCTCGAGTGATTGCTTGACGCGCTTGCGGGTGATGGCGACCAGGCCGAAGTCGTTAAACTGCAGGACCTTTGACGGCGCACGATCCTTCTTGAGCTCTTCTTCAAGAGCGGCCATCACCTTGTGGCGATTCTTGCGCTCATCCATGTCGATGAAGTCGATGATGATGATGCCGCCAAGATCGCGCAGCCGAATCTGCCGAACAATCTCGGGGATCGCGTCGAGGTTGGTCTTCACGATCGTGTCTTCAAGGCGAGCAGTCTTGCCGACATACTTGCCGGTGTTGATGTCGATCGCCACCAGGGCCTCGGTCTGGTTGATAACAATCGAGCCGCCCGACTTGAGCCACACCTTGGAGCGAAGCGCCTTGTTGATCTCTTCGGTGATGCCGAACTGTTCAAAGAGCGGCGTCTCCTTGGTGTAAAGCTTCACGCGCCGGATGAGCGAGGGCTGGAACCGCTGGAGGAAACGCAGCACGCGCTCGTACTCGGTCTCGGTGTCGACCCAGATCGCGGAGAAGGTGTCCGTGACCTGGTCGCGAAGGATGCGCTCGACGAGGTTAAGATCGTGGTAGATAAGCGCGGGCGACTTCGACGACTCGGAACGCTGCTTGATGTCCGCCCAGAGATTGAGCAGGAAGCGGAGATCGGAGCGGAGCTCCTCTTCGCTGGCGTTGGCCGCTGCCGTGCGAACGATGAAGCCGCCCGAGGCCTCGCCCTTCTCAGAGAGAAGGATCTCCTTGAGCCGGCGGCGCTCGCCGTCCGACTCGATCTTCCGCGAGACGCCGGTGTGGTTGACCGTCGGCATGAAGACCAGGAACCGGCCGGGGAGGGCGATGTGCGAGGTGATGCGAGCACCCTTCTTGGCGATGGGCTCCTTGGCGATCTGCACGAGGACTTCCTGACCGGGCTTCAGGAGGTCGCTGATGGCCGGCAGGTTGGTGGACTGGGCCGAGTGACGGCCATCGCGGCGACCGGGACGGCTGGTCGAACGATCTCCGCTGCCACCTGTCGAGCGAGCACGGTCACCACCGCGGTCGCGCCCACGATCTCCGCGCCGACCATCACGGCGACCACCGTCGCGACGGCCGGAGCGGCGTTCAGGATCGCGCGAAAACTCGGAGGTACCCGCAGTGGCGTTTGCCTCGGAGGTGTACTCGTCCCCTTGCGCCTGGCCCGTGAAGCCCGTCGCTTCGAAGCTGTCCTGGTGAGAGCTCTCGGAAGACTCGAAATCGGAATCTGCTCCGCCTTCGAGCTCCGGCTCGGAGTACTCCTCGCCGAAATCGTCCGCCGCATCCTCCTCTTCGAGGATATCGTCGTCGTCTTCTGGGTCGTCGCCGGGCCGTGTGATCTGGTCGATCGACATCTCGCGGATCATGGTCCCGAGGTCGGCCGCGCCTTCAAGCGTCTGCTCCTCCTCATAGTCCATCTCCTCGATGGAGGAAGCATGAAGCGTTGTTGCGCCGAAGTTCTCCTCTTCCTCGATCGTCTCTTCTTCAAACAGAGGCGTGGCAGAAGTGGCCGCCGGCTCGGTAGAGGCGCTCTCGCCCGCGGCCTCGAGCACCGCGGTCTCGTGATGGATGGGTGAGGTCGGCTCCGGGATCTCCTGCGAGGGAGGAGGTGCAGGCGCATCGGAGAGCATCTCTCCCGAGCCTTGGATTGCAGTGAACTCGTGGGCGGACGAAGATGCCTCAGTCTCTTCTCCGCTGATGTGAATCGGCTGAGGGACGACACCGGGCTGGGGCGTGATGGTATGCGCGATCGAGTGGACCGGCTCCGCCGCGAAGGTCGGCTCCTCCTTTGGCCAGGAGTCATGGGCCACTGGAGTCGTGACGTCTACCTGCTCGGGAGAGCTTGTGCCCTCGAGTTCAGCCGTGGGCGTGACAGCGGAGGGGAGAGACGTCTCCTCGTGCTCGGCCGTCTCGATCACGGGAGCACTCTGCCGGAACTCGCTTCGGGTGGTGGGGTCGAAGCGAAGCGATGCCGAAGCCTCGGTGGGCTCGTACTCCGTCACCGGGCGGTTCTGTTCGACCGGGCTCGCATTCGCCGCGGAATCTTCGTCACGCATGAATTCAGAAGCAGAGGGAGAGGCTTCCGGCTCATCTATCTTGTGGTTTGCTGTCTCGGGGTAGGCGAGTTCCGGATTGGGGGCTGGCGCCTCGCTCCGTAAAGGGGCGATGGGGGATGGTGCCGCAAACGAACGCGAGGGCTCGCGGTCGCCTCGGTCCTCGCGGCCGCCTCTGCGTCCGGAAGAACGGTCGTCGCGGCCACGATCGCGGTCGCGTTCCCCACGACCATTGCCCCTGTCGCGTGATCCCCGGCTGTCGCCACCTCGATCGGAACGGTGCTCGGACGAGGCCTCCGAAGGGACGCCGGAACGGGGACGAATCGTCTCGCCGGGAAGCACGTTGCCGCCATCCCAGGCGCCCTGCAGCGTGAACTCGGTCGAGGGACGAGGTGCCGGCGTTGCTGTCTGCGAGCCTGCGGACTGGCTTGCCGCTGCCGCGGATTCGTCGGGCTTGCGGTACTTCGAAAGGACCTCGCCCGGAAGAATGATGGGCTCGGGTGCGGGGCCGTCGGAGGCGGACTGTTCGGCCTCCGAAGCCTCGACGCCGTAGAGAGCGCGCGACGGCGCAAAGCCTCGGGGAGCACGTGGAGAGCGATCGTTCCGATCCCGCCCACCGCGGTCTCTGCGACCCCGATCACGGGAACCACGGTCGCGCGAGTCACGGTCGCCGCGATCCCGGAACGGCTGACCCTCGGAGCTGCCCGAGACGGCTTCAGATTCGGTACGGAGCACCGCCGGCGGCTCCTGGGAGATCTCCGGAGCGGGAGCGGATGCCTCGCGGTCGAAGCTCGCGTTGTACTCGCCGTCGAAGTTTTCCTCGACATCTTCGGCATCGGCGGATTCGGCCTGGTAGCCGCGGCCGGGCGCAGAAGAGGTCTCGACATCCGAGGCCGGAGAGGACGAGGGCTGCTGGCCCGCTTGCGCGGAGCCTCGGCCGCGGCGGCGCCCACGGCGACCACGCCAGCGGCGGCTGCCGTCCGCTCCCGGAGCGCCTTCGCCCATCTCGGCGGAAGAGCCTTCAGCGCCGGGTTCGACGTAGCCGGAGTGTATTGCGGGTGAAAGATCGACGCCGGGTTCGTCCGCTGCTGGCGCGCTCCCGCGGCCCTCAGCAAAGCGATCGCGGTTACCGCCGCGGTCCTCGGCGGGCCCACGGCCTTCCTGGTTGGCATTGCGGCCTTCCTGGTTGCTATTCCGGCCTTCGGAGTATCCACCGCGACCGTCGCGATTGCCACGGCGGCGGCGGCCTCCTTCACGTTCTCCACGGTCGCTTCGGGGTTCTGTGGAAGGAGATGCGAGGGAGCGATCCACCTCAGTTGCGCCTTCAGGCGATGTCGCGCGAGCTTCGTCGCGAGGGCCGCGTTCTTCGCGGTTGCCGTTGCGGTCGTCCCGCGCCGGGCGCCGTGAGCCGGCCCCGTGGTCGGCACCTTCGAAGTCCGCGGAGTCGCCGGCTTCTTCCATGAAATCAGTGATGTAGAGGAAGGCGTCGCGTTCAAGCCCGATGTCTACAAAGGAGGACTGCATCCCCGGGAGCACGCGGGTGACCTTGCCGTTATAGATGGAACCGGCGAGGGTGTACTCGTTTTCGCGCTCGTAGTAGATCTCGGTGAGGTCGTCGTTTTCGACGATGGCGAGCCGCGTTTCATGCGGCGTGGAGGAGATATATATCTCTTTCGACATGCGGTTCTGCTCTTTCTGCCCGTCCCCTCAGAGGGGTTACGGACGGCAGACGAGACAGAGTCGAAATCGGAGGTGTGTCTGAGTCCCTAACGGGATCAGGCGCACGTCACCGGTGGGGCGGGCAGGCGCGGTTTGCGGGGTGCAGTGGACAGATTCAGCGCAGCCCTGAAACGCTCTGAAATGAGCGATTTATGGGCGGTGCTGGATGCACAGGAGAACGCGTGTGGCGAGGGGATGCATCGGGAGTTTGTGACCAGGACAACCTCTTTGTGAGGCGGGGCCGTTTGCCATCCGGATGCAGTCATTCCCTGAAAACCTGCCCGGCCAACGGAGTCCAATCGATCTCTGGCCGGCCGGCCTTTTGCTAAAGTCTTTGTTTGCCGCTCGTTAGCGCCTAGCGCTTCAAGGAGCGGACACGGTGCACGGGATCGGCATCTACAGCCTTTCATGTGCTGGTAACAGTATTGCACCAAAGGCGAAGCAGTGCCAGTCACCACAGATTCTCCAGGGAAACGCCGGCGACATCGTGGTGTTTTGCTGGTGCGGTCGCGGTGTTTCGCTGGTGCGGGTCCGGTGCTTGCGTCAGGGCTCGAGGTGGTAGAGGTTGGCGGCATTTCCGCGCAGGACCATCCTCGCCAGTTCGGCGGCGCGCGCTGGCGTGATCTCGCCGTCGTAGAGCATCCCGGTCAGCGCGAGACCGAGAGCTTCGCGAGCGTTGCGGCTGGCGATCCAGGTGGCCTCCTCCCAGCCGAGGGCCGAGGTGAAAGGGTAACCATCTGTGCCGAAGAGGACCTTGTCCGGGTAGAGCTCGAGCCACTCACGCAGCCAGGTGGAGAGAGTGCGAGGCGGAAAGGTGAGGGACTGCTGCGACAGGTCGAGGTAGACGTTGGGCTTCTGGAGCAGGGCACCGGTCTCGTGGACAAAGGGCCAGCCGCCGTGGAGCATGACAAAGCTGGTCTTGCGCAGGGTGGGGTCGTTGAAGACGGGCTCGAGCAGGAGGGGGTTGGCGCCGGCGATGGAGAAGTAGCTGCCGCCCCCGGACATGGTGTGGAGGTGGACGGCCATGCCCAGGCGCCCGCACTCAAGGGCAATGTAGCGGAAGAGGAAGTCCTGGAGGAGTTTGTAGTCGGCGTCGGACGGTGCGCCGCCGTGGGCCAGCGATGACCTGTACACGGCTTCGGCCTCGGCGCGCGTCGGGGCGGAGATGGCAAAGGAACGAAGGTAGGCCATCTCGAACTTTTCGGCGACGGCCCCGCCGGCGTGTTGGCGCTCGAGGGTGGGGGTGACGACGCGGCGGAGGTAGTCTTCGAGGGTGGGTGGCGGTGCGGCGAGGCCAGATGCCTGGAGGTACTGGGCGCGGAGCTTGTCTTCAAGAGCGAAGAACTGCTTGCGGTCGGGCGTGGCGGAGGCGAGCGAGCTATTGTCGAGCGGAAAGAGCAGGGCGTCGGCGTAAGGGACCCAGCGGAAGTGCGGGGGCTGGACACCATTGCCGAGCGAGACGCGGTTGGCCAGCATCGTGCCGATGCCTGCCTGCTCGAGCACCCACGCGGAGTAGCGGCTTCCCTGCTCCTGCTTGCGCTTGGCGCGGGCGGCTTCAAGGCGGGTCTGGCTGGCCGAGTCGAGCGGCGGGGTGCCTTCAAAGTTGAAGAGCGCCTTCCACGCCGGGGCGAGCTGCGGATTGTCGGGCCGCCAGGCAAGCGGGTCCGTCTGAGGCTCCATATTGTCGACGGGAAGCGCGTCGAAGTTGCGGTCCGCGACATCGTCCGGCGGAGAAAGGACGGGGTGCGCGTGGTTGTCGATCGCCGGGATCGCCGCGATCTGCCTCGCGAGCGCGGGGTCGACGTGCTGCTGGGCGATGGCGAGGGGAGCAAGGAGCAGGACGGTGAGGAGAATCTTCATCGGATCTCAGGATGACAGGTCTTTGGGCGGTCCGGCGAGTCGTGTTCCAGGAAGCGAAGAATGATAGGCCACGCGAGAGCACGACGGGATCGGAGCTCGTGGGAAGATGGGACGGCCACGATGCGGGATCGTGCGCGGCGTGCGTCAAAGGGACGGCTACCCGTGACCGGGTTTTCCGATCCTTTCGCGTACCCTCGAAACGAATTCGCCGATCACCCAGAGAAAGGGACCAGGTGCTCAAAGCAGGGCGGAAGAGCTTGCATGCAATCGTTGGTCTGTGGGCCTTATGTTTCTGTCTGCCAGCATGGCGTGGGCGCAGAGTGCCGACGCGGCTGGACTGATCCTGCCCAACATGCCGCTGCATGATCCGTGGATTCTGGCGAACCAAGGCGATCAGACGTACTACCTGTACACCTCCAACGTCCCTTCGATGTCTGGGGTGCAAGGCGCGGGCACCATGGTCTACCGGAGCAAAGATCTGAAGCACTGGAGGAAGCCGGTGCTGGTCTTCTCCGCCTCGGAGATGCACTGGGCGCAAAAGGGTGCGTGGGCTCCTGAAGTCCATCAGTGGAAGGGCAGGTACTACCTCCTTACGACGGTGCATGATGAGACCAGGCCACTTGCGCCGGGCCGTAACGCGGTCCGGCCGACCTATCGCCGTGGCACCATCAGCGCGATAAGCGATACACCGCTCGGGCCGTTTCACCCGCTCAATGCCGAGGGCCCGCTGGCACCCGATGACTTCATGACGCTCGATGGGACGTTATACGTAGACCCGGAGGGCAAACCGTGGCTTGTGTATGCGCACGAATGGCTGCAGAAGACGGACGGCACGATCGAGGCTGTACGGCTGAGCGACGATCTGTCGAAGCGCGTAGACGATCCCGTGTTTTTGTTCAAGGCCTCAGATGCGCCCTGGCTCGATCAGGGGGTCAAGCCTTCCACCATGGCGTTGCAGTACGTGACGGACGGGCCGGAGTTGTACCGCACACGCGACGGGCACCTCCTGATGCTGTGGTCGAGCTACTCGCACGAGGACACGTACATCCAGACGATTGCGCGCTCGAAGTCAGGATCGATCGAGGGACCCTGGGAACAGCTCCCTCCTCTTCTCTACGAGGACAGCGGTCACGGCATGCTGTTCCATACCTTTGATGGATCGCTGATGCTGGTCGTGCACCGGCCTTTTCGTAATGCGCGGGGAAAACTCTACAGCATCAGGGACGCGGGCGATCATCTCGAAGTCGTCCGGGAGCGAACGGATCTCGATGCGCCTTAGCCGCTGCCCGAGGGGCGCTCCGCGCAGACGGTGAGCATCATGGAATTCCGCGACGGGGAGGTCTTGCACGAGACGCAGTACTTCGCGGACCCCTTCGACGCTCCGAGCTGGCGAAGCCAGTGGGTGGAAACAAGAGCCTGATCCGCAGAAGCACCTCCGCGATGCGCCCGAATCCCGAGAGGAAGTCCGGGTCTCAAGCGGGTAGCATGGCAGTTCAGGGCCCCATGAAATCAGGAGGAGCGAAGGATGCGTGTATTCGTGGCAGGAGCGAGCGGCGCCATAGGAGAACCGTTGATCGCGGAGCTCCTCAAGCAAGGGCATTCGGTCGTCGGGATGACGACGAGCGAGACCGGAGCGAAGCTGCTGGAAGGCCAGGGCGCCTCAGCGGTGATCGCCAATGCCTTCGATGCCGCAGCCGTCGAAACGGCGTTGCGACAATCGCAGGCCGAGGTTGTCATCGATCAACTCACGTCCTTGCCGAAGGATCAGAACGAGATGCCGAAGTATGCCGCCGGCGACGCAAAGCTCCGGCTCGAGGGTGGAGGCAATCTCTTTCGTGCGGCAATCGCGACGGGAGTGAAACGCTACCTGCAGCAGTCGAGCGGCTTCTTCCTGACGACGGACGGAAGTCTGGCGGACGAGTCGTCTCCGCTCGATATGGATGCGAGTCCAGGCGTTGCGGCAAGCGCGCGGACCTACCGGGAGCTCGAGGCGCGGCTCTTCCGCTCCGATGCGATCGAGGGTGTTGCGCTCCGCTACGGCTTCTTCTACGGACCGAAGACCTGGTACCACCCCGGCGGATCGGCAGCAGAGATGGTGATGCGCCAGCAGGTGCCGGTGATTGGCGACGGAGGAGGAGTCTCGTCCTTTGTGCACATCCAGGATGCCGCGACGGCAACCGTGGCCGCGCTTAAAGCGCCGGGAGGTGTGTACAACGTGGTCGACGACGACCCCTCGCCGCAGAGTGTTTGGGTGCCCGCTTTCGCCAAGTTTCTGGGCGCACCGGCTCCCCCGCACCTGAGCGAGGCGGAGGCGAAATCCGTTGCCGGGGACGATGCGGTGTACTACGCGACCAGGCTCCACGGCGCCTCAAACGCAAAGGCGAAGCGGGTTCTCGGGTGGCAGCCCCGACGGCTGGCTTGGCTCGAGGTGAACTGAGCCCGTCAGCCGTGACCGGCCCTGTATCCGTGCGCTTCGGCGGGCTTAGTTCACGAAGCGCCGCATGCGGACGTTCATGACAATTCCCAGTGCGAGAAAGGTGAAAAGGATAGACGAGCCGCCGTAGCTCATCAGCGGCAGCGGGATGCCGGTCACCGGCATGAGGCCCAGGACCATGCCGATGTTCACCGCGATCTGGAAGAGGATGACGGCGACGACGCCCATCACAAGGAAGGAGCCAGGGAGATCGGCGGCGGTCTGCGCGTTCTGGATGAGGCGCATCAGGATGAGGAAGTAGAGCAGGAGGACGCCAATGGCTCCGATAAAGCCGTGCTCTTCGCAGAAGGCGGCAAAGATGAAATCGGTGTAGGGGATGGGGAGGAAGTCGCCCTGGGTCTGCGTGCCCTTGTTGGCGCCCTTGCCCCAGATGCCTCCGGAGCCAACCGCAATCAGGGACTGGCGGATCTGGTACCCGGAGCCGCGTGGATCGGAGTCGGGGTCGTGGAAAGAGGTGAGGCGGGCCTTCTGGTAGGGCTTGAGGACCTTGCCGCTCTTCCAGGCGATGCCGCCGACGAGCAGAAATGCGAGCAGGAGGATGCCGGCCTGCTTGAGGCGGAGGCCGCCGAGGAAGAGGCCGCACAGAAGAATCGGGAGATAGGTAAGGGCAGTGCCGAGATCCGGCTGCTTGAGCACCAGGAGCATGGGAACACAGACCAGGGCGAAGGCCTTGCCGATGTCGGTCCATGTGAGCTCGCGCCCGGAGAGCGACCAGAAGTAGCGTGCGATGGCGACGATCAGGACGAGCTTGACCCACTCGGAAGGCTGGAAGTGGATCCCTCCCGGAAACTTGATCCAGCGCTTGCCGCCCATGACCTTGGTACCGATGGCGAGGACGGCAAGCAAAGCGCAGAGCGAGACGGCGTACGCGGGTGTGGCGATGTCGATGAGGCGGTGGTAGTCGATCAGCGACATCAGAAACATCAGCACGAGGCCGACGGCGAGGAAGCCGATCTGCTTGGTGTCGAAGCCGTGGAACTTGGTGTGGAGGGTGGCGGACTTGATCTCAAGGACGCTGATGACGGAGAGGATCGCGACAAAGACAAGCAGGACCCAGTCGAAATCGCGAAAGGAGGAGAGGCGGGCCATGGGGGTAGTTTAATGCCGCGCTGGTTCCGCGGCATCACTTTGTGGTCTGTTGTGCCTCCGCGCGCCACTTGTCCGTGAGGGTCTTGTCGCTGAGCGCCTTGATGAAGACGCCGCCGACGACGGAGCGGGCCTGGAAGCCGATCTGCTTGCCGTTCTTGGTGTCGTACCAGTCCGTGAGGGGAACCCGGGTAGGGCCCTCGTTGATCCACACGGCGATCGGGTCCATGATGGCGTTGAAATCGGCCGGGTTCGAGGCGAGGGTTGCGGTCCAGATCGACCAGTCGAGCTTGGTGTAGTCGGCGCGGCTGTCCAGAGGGAGACCATACTTGTTGATCTTGGTCTTGTAATAGGCGAGCTCGCTCTCGCGGACCGAAGGCGGGAAGAGGTTGTAACCGAGCAGCTGGTCCCACACGAGGTTGTACTTCTGGCTCCAGGTGTTGGGGGAGTCATAGGCGAGCTTGAAGTGATCGCCTTCCTTGTCGAGGTCGATCCACTTGCGCGCGTACTCGTGAGCAGTCTTCGAGTAGTCGCGGGCGACCTCGTTTTTGCCGAGCAGCTTGGCGAGGTCGGCATAGGCCTCAAGCGCGTCGATCGCTTTGAGCGCGAGGTTGGCGTTGTGCGTGACGTGGCCGGCGAAGTCGTCCGTGGTGAGCTGGTTCTCCGGGTCGAGTCCATGCGTCCTGAGGAACTCGGCCCATTGGCTGAGCTTCGGCCAGTACTTCGCGGCGAGGTCCGTCTTGCCCTCAGCGCGAGCCACCGCATCGATCATCAGCAGCATGTTGCCGGTCTCTTCCACAGGCATCTGGTCTTCCTCGGTCTTTTCGCCGCCGCCGTAAGTCTGTCCGTTGGCCAGTGGGTAGGTGCCGAGGTCGTGCGGAGCAAAAGGAAAGCGCCAGCGGTTCGGGAGAGCGGTGTACTCCATCAGGGGGCGGAGCTCGGCCTCGAGCAGAACGGGGTTGAAGAACAAAAAGAATGGCGAGGCGGGATAGAGCACGTCGACCGTGCCGATCGAGCCGTTTGAGAAGTTCTCCTTGCCAAAGACGAGCGGCTGGCCATCGACGTCGGCGACGAACCCGTGGGCGGCCCAGGCCTGGCGATAAGCGAGAGTACAGAGCGTGGCGTATTTTGCGCCTGCCGTCCGAGTAAGGTCGGCGATAAGGGTGGTGTCGAGATCGGTGCCGCGCTTTTCAAGCGCGGGCATCTCGCGCTCCGCCGCATCCAGCATCGCGGCGACCGTCTGGCCGTTGCGCTGCCACCAGGGGCGGAGGTTTCGCTCGAGGTACTGGATCGCGTAACCCTCGGTGTAGGAGACCAGGAGGTGGCGGGTGACGGTCTGGGCCGCGACGGTGTGGAAGAGTAGCTCGGTGGCAAGGTGTGCGTCTCCGTGCCCGACCACCGGCGACGCGTCCATGTCATCCGCCTTGGGCAGCGCACCCGTGGTCACGAAGCTGCCGTTCGCGGCGACCGAGGTTTCGCGGACGATGGCCGAGGCGGACTCTTCATCTTTGGGCACGGAAAGGTGGAAGTAGCCCCAGTCGATGCGCAGATCGTCGCCGGAGCGGTTGAGCACGCGCTGCTCGCGTGAGCCGACCGAGAGAACGGTCTGGGTCTCGGTCTGGTTGCGCGAGTAGGTCACCGCCTCGCCGGGGGCGTTCACGGCGATGATAGGGCCAACGTCGAAGAGGACGGACACGTCATTGTGCGTGCCGCCGTCGGTGCTCTTGACCGCGAAGCTGACGTAGGTGACGGGACGCGAAAGGATGTCGAGATCCGCGAGAATGGCAGGGGTGAAGAAGGTGAGCTCGAGCTCGACGCCGCCGCCTGTGAATTTGTAACGCGTATGGGTCGGTGTCACCGTGCGCGAGGTCTGTTGCATCGCGGGCAGGCTCCGGGGTTCCCGGCCCATGAAGCGGAAGGTGTGGCCGTCGACGCGAAGCAGGCCCGCGATGGGCTGCGGCTTGCCCGTCCAGTGAACGGTGTTGGAGTCGGTGAGATTGTCGGAGTCCGACCAGATGGAGAAGTACGGATTATGGGTAATCAGGGGCGTGGCGGGCGGGCGGGTGTCCTGTTGCGAGAACAATGGAAGGGCGCAGAGGACGAGGGGTGCGAGGAGAGCGGGAGCGAGAGCTTCATGCCGGTGGGGCCGCCTTATGCAATCGATTACAGCGAACATCATAGCGCGATGTGGTGCGCCAACGTCGGTGTGTCTCTCGGCGGCTGAAGAGCTGGTCCGGGCCGCTCCCTTACGTCTGCTTCCGGGTGCTTCGGTGATCGCGGGAGCGCTGCGGCAACGGTGCGGGGCCGCTGGCTTCGCCGCATTGTTGAGACTTGCGTGCGGAGCTCCGACTCCTCGACTGCCGCCCTGTAGCTCTTGCTCTCTGACGAGGCGAGGAGCTACAGAGCGGCAGTTGACATGGGTCGCTTACCAGACGCGGCAGCTGTTCGTGGGCACCATGGGCGAGCCCTTCTTGCAGCCAAAGGCATCGGCAAAGCCTGGCTGGTTCACGATGGCGCCGTTGGCGCGGAAGTGATCCGGCGAGTGCGGATCCTGCAGAACCTGCGCACGCACCATCTCGGGCCGGGCGTTCTCGCACCAGTTCTGCGCATACGCGATGTAGAAGCGCTGCGGCGACGTGTAGCCGTCCTTCTTCGCCTGGAGATCGACGCCCTCCTTCTTTGCCCGCTCGAGATACGCCATGTAGGCCAGCACCAGGCCGCCGTTGTCGGCGGTGTTCTCGCCCAGCGTCAGCTTGCCGTTGACCTTGACGTCGTCGACCGCGGTGAAGCCGCCGTACTCGTTGACAAGGCAGTCGGTGCGCGCCTCGAACTTCTTCGTGTCTTCGGGCGTCCACCAGTCGGCGAGGTTGCCCTTGCCGTCGAACTTCTTGCCCTGGTCGTCGAAGCCGTGCGTCAGCTCGTGCCCGATGACCGCTCCGATGTGGCCGTAGTTGACCGCGTCGTCTTCGCTCTTGGTCGTAGAAGGCCGGCTGGAGGATGCCGGCGGGGAAGTTGATGTCGTTCATGCTGGGGTCGTAGTAGGCGTTCACGGTGGGCGGCGTCATGCCCCACTCGCCGCGATCGACCGGCTTGCCGATCTTGGCGAGCTGGCGGTCGTTCTCGAACGCATTCGCGCGCAGAACATTGCCCACAGCGTCGTCCGGCTTCACCACGAGCGTGCTGTAGTCGCGCCACTTCTCCGGGTAGCCGATCTTGTTGGCGACCAGGTGGAGCTTCTCCTTGGCCTGCACCTTGGTCTCCGGGCTCATCCAGTCCAGGCTGGTCGATGTCGACATCCATCGCGTGCTCGATGTCGTGCACCATCTCGAGCATCTTGGCCTTGCTGTCGCCGGCGAAGTACTGCTCGACGTACACCTTGCCGAGCGCCTCGCCGAGGGCGTTGTTGACGCCGTTCGAGCAGCGCTTCCAGCGCGCCGGCTGCTGTGGCTGGCCGTTCAGCTTGCGGCCGTAGAAGTCGAAGTTCTCCTCGTCGAACGCCTTGGGCAGCCGGCTGGCCACGTCGGTCAGCAGGTGATATCGCATGTAAGCCTTGAGGGTCGGCATATCGGTCTCGCGGACCGCGGCCATGCAGGGCAGGAAAGAACTCCGGGGTCGAGTCGTTGATCTCGGTGACGTGCGGGGAGTGCACGGCCTCCTCGAAGGTCGCGAAGTTGACGCCCGGCATCGACTTCTCAAAGGTGGCGATCGGCTGAAGATGGTAGGTCTTCTCCGGGTCGCGCAGGTCCACCACGCCCATGCTGGACTTCGCCAGCGTGGTCTCAAACCGCATAATCGCGTCCGCGTCCTTCTGCGCCTTCTCGGGCGTGCTGCCCGCAAGCGTCAGCATCTTGGCGACGTGCGCGACATACTGCTTGCGGATCTCCTCGTCCTTGGCGCCGGTGCGGAGATAGTAGTCCTTCTCCGGCAGCCCGAGGCCGCCCTGCCCCGCAAAGGCGATCTGCTTGGTCGCGTCCTTGAGATCCTGCTGCTCGCCATAGCCGAAGAACACCGCGACACCCTCGCGCTGCAGCTTGCCGATCACCCCGGGAAGATCGCGCTTGGCCATCATGCCGTTGCCCAGGCCGTCGATCTCGGCCAGCATCGGCTGGATCGGCGCAAGCCCGCGCTTCTCGATGGCATCTGTATCCATGCAGCTCTTGTAGTAGTCGCCGATCTTTTGCTCGTCGGGCGTCCTTTCCGTGCCGCCTGCGGCCTCCTTCTCCAGGATCCCGCGCAAAGACTGTGTGTTGACGTTGAACAGCGAGTAGAAGATGTCCTCTTCGGTCTGGTCGGCAGGGATGGGGTGATTGGCCGCAAACTTTCCGCACGCGAACTTGTAGAAGTCATTGCAGGGATCGGCCTTGGCGTCGATCGAACTCGTGTCGAAGCCCGGCAAGGGCTTGTAAACCGTCTCCGCAGTCGGTGCGGCCGCACTCGCCCCCGCTCCCGTTGCGGGCGCATTCTGCCCAAACCCGGTTCCCGCCAACAGCCCTGCCGTCAGCCCAACAACTGCTCCCGCCCTGAGACCTCTTAGCCCAACTGCAACGTCTGACTTCCGCATGCACTCTCCCCAGGGGAAACGCCCCCATTCTGCTCTTTGTACCATTCACAACGGATCCCTGGCCCAAGCGTCAAACTCCCAAACGCAAAACCGCGGGGGTCCCGTAGCGCCGATCGCCGGTCCCATGAAACATTAAGTTCTACGTCCCAATCGCCATGCCGGTTCCCACCTCACCCATCGCGTCCTCCCGCCGCCACCCGCGTGCCCTGTGCGCGCTGCTCGTGATGCTGCTTTTTGCGGCAGGCCCGCTCCTGGCCGGCACCCGCCCCCCTGACCTCCGTATTCCGCTCGAATCCCTGGGCTACTCCCAGCTCCCCGCTGTCGTCCTCTCCTCGGGCGCTTCCATCCTCACTCTGGACTACGTCGACGACACGCACCTGCTCGTCACCTTCAGCGTCCGCCGACTCTTGAAGCGCATTCCCGACGATCCGCCCGAAGACACCGACCGCAACATCGACGCAGTACTCGTCGAGCTGCCGACGGGAAGTGTCGTAGCCCGCACCAGCTGGCGTCTCCACGACCCCGCCCAGTACCTTTGGCCGCTCGGTAACGGCCAGTTTCTGCTCCGGGTGCGCGATCGCCTGGTCACGGTCGCCCCGCTTCGCAACCTCAAGTCTGGCGAGCCCTTTCGCGAGCACCACCTCCTGACCAGTCCGCGCCCGATCGGCGCCGTGCTGCTCTCGCCTGACGCCAGCCTGCTGATCCTTGAGACTCTTGACCGGACCCCGTCCGCGTCGCCCGGCCGGTCGCCCAGCCCCGGCACCCAGGCCTACGCCGCGGCCCAGGCCGCCAAGGCTGCCGCTGCGGAGAACCCGGGGAGCAACCGTCCCACGGTCGAGGTCAACTTCTACCGACTCCGGACCGCGGAGTCCGGCGGTGAGCTCTACGCCCAGGCCTCCGGCCGCATCGGCGCCCGCAACATCGTGCGCATCCCCGCCGACGGCGCCGGCTTTCTCAGCGTTCTCGACGAGGGCCAGCAGCACTGGGCCTTCAACTTCAACGAGTACCGCGGCAAAGTCCAGGAGCTCTCGCCCTTCGACTCCACCTGCCACCCGCTTCCCATCCTTGTCAGCCGCTCGGAGTTCATCGCCTTTGGCTGCCGATCCGGCAACCAGCGCCAGATGATCGGCGGCTTCAACTTCAAGGGTGAGGAGATGTGGGAGCAGGTCATCCCGGAGAACTACCTCAACCCGAACTTTTCCTTTGCCGCCAGGGCCGGCCGCTTCGCCTTTGGCCGCGTCACCACCAGCGCCGTCGTAGGCGACTCCACCTTTTTCAGCTCCGATCAGTACAGCTCGGACGTCGTCACCGTATTTCAAACCGAGAGCGGCAAGCAGATCTTCCGGCTGGACTGCACGCCCGTGCTCCCCTCGGGACAGAACTTCACCCTCTCGCCTGACGGGGAAAGCCTGGCCCTGATCCGCAATGCGGCGATCGAGATCCATCGGCTCCCGCCGCTCTCAGGCAAGGACCGCGAACAGGTCGCCAAGGCCACCTCGCTTGCGCCCGAGCCGACCGAGGGTCCCATCCTGCTCACCGCCCCGCTCACCAACGCTACGGCCCGGGCCGCCGCAGCCGCCGGTGCTCCCATTGCGACGCCACCCAGCGATCCGCACAGCGGCCGCCCAAGCGCCATCGTCGACAGCAACACCATCGTCCCGGCAAACACCGACGCGAGCGATGCCGCCCCAGAGAGCCCGCCCGCCGCAGCCGAACCGGCGACTGCGGCATCGGCGCCACCGGCCTCCCCGAGCCCCGCGCAGCCCACGACGACGGTGATCGAGAACGGCGACGCCCAGCCGACGGCCGAGACGCACCGCAAACCCCCGACGCTCTACAACCCCGGCGAGTCACACGAGACTCCGCAGGATAAGCCAAGCTCCCACTAGCCCCAATGGGAGGTCCTCGCCAGGTCCACGGACACCGCGCTTCGCCCCGGAAACAGCAAAGCCGCCCGCGGCAAAGCGGACGGCTTTTACTGTTTCATTTTAAGAAGTTGCGGAGGAGCTTAGGCAGCCTTGACGGCGATCGCCTTCACGCGCGCGTTCAAGCGGCTCTTGTAGCGGCTCGCGGTGTTCTTGTGCAGCACACCCTTCTGCACGCTCTTGTCCAGGATCGACGCGGTCTCGCGGTACTGGGTCGTCGCGGCCTGCACGTCGCCCTTGCCGATCGCCTCACGCAGCGCCCGCAGCGTTCCCCGGAGCTTGCTGCGATTGGACCGGTTGACGGCGGTCTTGGTCTCGGTCTGACGTGCGCGCTTCAACGACGAAACATGATTTGCCATTCTTATGAACTCTCTCTTTAGCTCCCGCGCGATTTGGACGCGTACTCGGGAAAGTTTGTAGCGGGGCCGAAGACCTCCGGAAGTGCTAAATGGAAGGCCACTCAAGTCCCAGTCCGGCACACACGCCGTCCTGTCTCACCGCAATCCCATAAGTCTACGGAATCCCCTCCGCGGGGTCAACTCTTTCCTGACCAAGATACGGTTCGATCTCGTCCACTTTCCCACTTGACGACCCCATCCCGCCGTTCTACCCTCGACCCATCTTTGGCCGACTTCGCCATCCCGGCGTCCGCCCCGCAGCCACACCCCAAGCTGCCCCTGTCCCTCCTTCAGACCACATCTCAGCATCACGCTCCTGTTCGCGCCTGTTTCACCCCAGGGCTGCGACCATTTCCCTCTCCCTGTGTCCAATATGTAGGTAAACCCATGCTTCCCCTGACGGAGGTCAGGCACACCATTGAACAGCCCGTCCAGCCAGATCGCTAAAGTCATCGCCATCACCACCGGCATCGAACCGCTCTACGGCACGCACGACGAAAATCTCCGCCTTCTTGAAGACGGTCTCCACGTCACCATCGATCTCCGCTCGGACGGCGTCCATGTCTCGGGCGACGCCACCGGTGTGGGCCGCGTCCAGCAGCTCTTTGCTGACTTCGAGGCGCTCCGCAAGGCAGGCCTCAACCTCCACAACGGCGAACTCCACGGACTGCTCAAGCTCCTGGTCGCCGACGCGTCCTGCACGCTCAAGGCGCTGGTCGACTCCGGCAAGCAGCGCTCCGCCGGCGTCAAGCGCATCGTCCAGCCGCGTTCGCCCAACCAGAGGAAGTACGTCGAGGCGATCGAGACCTGCGATATGACCTTTGGCCTCGGACCCGCCGGCACCGGCAAGACCTACCTCGCCGTGGCCATGGCCGTCTCCGCCCTGGTGGCGAAAAAGGTCTCCCGCATCATCCTCGTCCGCCCCGCCGTCGAAGCCGGTGAGCGCCTCGGCTTCCTCCCCGGCTCGCTCCAGGAGAAGGTCGATCCCTACCTCCGTCCGCTCTACGACGCCCTCTACGATCTGCTCGACCAGGACAAGGTCGACAAGCTGCTCGAGCGCAACGTCATCGAGGTCGCACCGCTCGCCTTTATGCGCGGCCGCACCCTGAACGACGCCTTCATCATCATGGACGAGGCCCAGAACACCACGATGGAACAGATGAAGATGTTTGTGACGCGCCTCGGCAACAACTCCAAGGCCGTCATCACCGGCGATCTCACCCAGACCGATCTCCCTAATCCCAAGAAGTCCGGCCTGCTCGAGGCCCTCCACGTCCTCGACGGCGTCGAAGGCATCCGCTTCTGCCACTTCGACGACGTGGACGTCGTCCGCCACCACCTGGTCCAGCGCATCGTCCGCGCCTACGACAGCTACGGCCGATCGCAGCAGCAGCTGCCGCTCGCCATCGACGGAACCCCCATCAACGAGCCCGCCCTGACCCCCACGCAGGCCGCAAAGCCCATTGGGAAACCGCAGTAAGCTCCGCCCATCCCTGGAGGGAGGGTCCGTGCTAATCTCCCTCCAGCGAGGTCCTCTATGAGCACCACAGAACTCCCGGCAGACGTCGTCTCCAAGCTGCAGATTCTGAAGCAAAAGCTCGGCGCAGACGACATCGAAGCAGCCCTGGACAAGAGCCTCAACATCGCTAACTTCGTCGCCGATACCGTCAACGACTCGAGCTCCAAGCTCCTGGTCGAGCGCGACGGCAAGTTCACGGAACTCAAGGGCATCGCCTGATGGCGGATCCCTTCGCCTCATCGAGCCCCTTCCGGACCGCGACCTACAGTCCCGACAGGGCTCGGGAAGTCATCCGGGGCGCCGTTGCCATCATCGCCATCGCCGTCTTCCTTACCGTCATCCTCTTTTACCTGTCCTCCGCGCTCAGGTCGGCCGACCCCTCCTGGTCCCACGTCAAGGAGGCGATGCAGGCGATCCTGCCGGCCGTCACCTCCGTCCTTGGAACCGTGCTGGGCTTCTACTTCGGCTCCCAGAAGAGTTGAGCCGGACGGCGCCCGGAGCAAAAATCATGCAGCTCTCGATGACCTCCAACGACCCCCCAAGTAGACCCTCAGCCCCCGCGCAGGTGAGGCGGGTGCTCGCCTGCGCCTCCCTCCTGGCGATCTCCGCCGTCGCGCAGACCACGCCGCCGCCCACCGATTCCCTGCCCGGCTGGCACCTCGCCTGGTCCGACGAGTTCAATGGCCCGAACGGCTCCTCCCCTGACCCGTCCAAATGGGCCATTGAACTCGGCGGCAAGGGCTTCGGCAATCACGAGCTCGAAACCTACACCGGCCGGCCCGCAAACGCGCAGCAGATGGATGGCCACCTCGTGATCACCGCCCGCAAAGAAGACCTCACCGGCCCTGACGGCACACCCCGCAACTACACCTCGGCGCGCCTCCGGACCCAGGGCCACTTCGCACAGGCTTACGGCCGCTTTGAAGCCCGCATGCAGCTCCCGCTCGGCAAAGGGATCTGGCCCGCCTTCTGGCTGCTTGGCGACAATATCGAGACCACGCCGTGGCCGGCATGCGGTGAGATCGACATCATGGAAGACATCGGCGAAGCGTCCACGGTCTACAGCACGCTTCACGGCCCCGGGTACAGCGGCGGCCACGCCATTTCGGCGAAGTTTCCGCTCCCCGCCGGCGAGACCATCAACACGGCCTTTCACACCTACGCCGTCGAGTGGGCGCCCGACGACATCAAGTTCTTCTTTGACAACCACCTGATCGCCCACCGTACCCCCGCCGACCTCCCCGCCGGCGCCGCCTGGGCATACAACCACCCCTTCTTCATCCTCCTCAACCTCGCTGTCGGCGGCGACTGGCCCGGCAACCCGGACGCCACCACCGCCTTCCCACAACGCATGCTCGTCGACTACGTCCGCGTCTACACCCGCGACACCTCACCCGCCGCCACCCTTTCTCCGACCGGCGCACCCAGGGGACGATGATCACCATCGCAGGAGATCCCTCCGGCAGCGGCGCCGAGCTCCCCGCCCAATTCGCGGAGCTATCGAAGCCCGCGTTAACGCGCTTCCTCAAGCGCGCCCAGGCAGCCGTCGGTCTCGAGGGCACCGTCTCCGTCCTCCTCACCACGGACGCCGAGCTCAAGCGCTTGAATCGGACCTTTCGCGGCAAGAACAAGCCGACCGATGTCCTCAGCTTTCCCGCCGACCCCATCCCCGGCCTCCCTTCCGCTCACCCGCACGCCGGCGACCTCGCCATCTCGGTCGACACCGCCGCACGGCAGGCCGCAAGCTTCGGTCACCCGCTCGGAGCCGAACTCCGCATCCTTCTCCTTCACGGCCTCCTCCACCTTGCCGGCCTGGACCACGAGACCGACCGCGGCGAGATGGCCGCTCGCGAGGCCGAGCTCCGCACCGAGCTGCGCCTCCCCAACAGCCTGATCGCCCGCGTCTCCTCCAGCAATTCCCCGGCAACGCGTCGCAGGGCCGCCCGCACCTCGGCCTCGCCCAGCTCGAGCAAGACCGCACGGAAGCGAGCGCTGCCATGAGCCTCGGCTTCGTCATCACTCTTGCCATCCTGCTCGGCATCCTCGCCCTCGCCGCCTATGTCGACCGCGTCTACTCCGAGATGGGCAAGTTCCTGGCCCGCGAGTACCAGGACAACGTGGACTCCTGGGAGACCCTCGCCGAGCCCCGGCTCCGCCTTGGCCGCGAGTCCATCGCCCTCTCCGCCTCCGTCCTCCGCCAGCTCACGCTTGCCGCCATCGCCCTGCTCTCGGGTCTCCGCCTCTACACCCACAGCACCCTTCTGCCGCAGCTCGTTCACATCCCCGGCATCCCGGATATCCTCCGCACCGCCTTTGAGCTCATCCTGCTCATCCTGCTCTTCGATCGCCTGGTCCCCCAGATCCTGTTCGCGCGCACCCGCGGTCTCTGGGTCCGGCATATCCGCATGCTGCTCCAGGCGCTCTTCTACCTCATCCTCCCGATCACGCTCCTGCTTGGGCTCCTCCTCTCGATCGCCGCGCTTGCCGAGCCCGAAGACACCGGCCACGAAGAAGATCAGGCCGAGGCCATGGACGCCCTTCTCGAGGCCGGCGAAGAAGAGGGCATCCTCGAAGAGTCAGATCGCGAGCTCGTCCGCTCCGTGGTCGAGTTCGGCGACAAGCTCGTCCGCGAGATCATGACGCCGCGCCCGGAGATCTTCGCCGTGCCCGGCACCCTCACGCTCCAGCAGTTCACCGCCGAACTCGAAGAGCACGCCTTCTCGCGCGTCCCCGTCTTCCAGGGCACGCTCGATAACATCACCGGCATCGTCTTCGCCCATGACCTCCTCCAGGTGCCCGACACCGAGGCCGCCAGTCGTTCGGTCGAGGCCATCCAGCGCCCCGCCGCCTTTGTCCCCGAGACCAAAAACACCGCCGAGCTTCTCCGCGAGATGCAGCGCGAAAAGCAGCACATGCGTCTCGTCATCGATGAGTACGGAGGCGTCGCCGGCCTGGTCACCATCGAAGATCTCCTCGAGGCCATCGTCGGCGAGATCTCCGACGAGCACGATCAGCCCGAAGACGAAGACACCCCCATCCCCCAGCCCGACGGCTCGTTCCTCGTCCCCGGCACCTTTGAGCTCTCGCGCCTCCGCGAGCTCTTTCGCGAGGACCCTAACGATAGCCGCGAAGCCACCCGCGACGGCGACACTGAGCTCGATCCCCTCACCCCTTCGAGCGCTGCTGCGTCCCTGCCCGCCTCGGCGGCGGCACACACCCGCGCTGCCGACCTCGGACCTGAAGAGGAACAGCCCGCCTTCCACCCGCCCGCCGGCCCCCCGACCGAAGAGGCCGAGTTCGACCCCACCACCGACTACGACCCGCCCGCCACCCCGCGCGAAGAGCCCACACTTCCCCAGCCGCATCACTACGAGGCGACAACTCTGGGCGGCCTCGTAAGCGAGGTCGCCGGCCACATCCCGCTTCCCGGCGAGGTCGTCGAACAGGACGGCCTTCGCATGGAGATCCTGGCCTCGACCGATCGCCGCATCGACCGCCTGCGCGTCAGCCTTACCGGCGCTCAGACTGGCAGCCAGAGTGGCGCCCAGACTGGAATCCAGACCGGAGCCCAGACCGGAGCCCAGACGACCGCCTGACCACGGCGCTCTCTGTTAGTTTTCCCTGGATTTCTTTCCTAGTCGATCGAGATCTTCCGCAGCAGCTTGAAGTCCGACAGCATCTTCCCTGTCCCCAGCACCACGCTCGCCAGCGGATCGTCCGCAATCGACACCGGCAGCCCCGTCTCCTCGCGAATACGCTTGTCGAGGTTCTTGATCAGCGCCCCGCCCCCCGTCAGCACGATTCCGCGATCCGAGATATCCGCCGACAGCTCCGGCGGGGTCCGCTCGAGCGCCACCCGGATTGCGTTGATGATCGTCGCAATCGACTCGCCCAGCGCCTCCCGTATCTCCGAGTCCTCGATGGTGATCGTCTTCGGCACACCCTCGATCAGGTTCCGGCCCTTGACCTCCATCGTCAGTCCCTTGTCCAGCGGATACGCCGACCCCAGCTCGATCTTGATCTGCTCCGCCGTCCGCTCGCCGATCAGGAGGTTGTACTTGCGCTTCAGGTACGTCGACACGGCCTCGTCCATCTGGTTGCCGGCCATGCGCACCGACCGCGAATACACGATGCCAGCCAGCGAAATCACCGCAATATCCGTCGTTCCACCGCCGATATCGACCACCATGTTGCCGCCCGGCTCGGTGATCGGCAGACCCGCCCCGATCGCCGCAACCATCGCCTGCTCAACGAGATGGACCTCGCTGGCCTTGGCCCGGTAGGCCGAATCCATGACCGCCCGCTTTTCCACCTGCGTAATCTCGCTCGGCACCCCGATCACGATCCGCGGATGGACCATCATCTTGCGGTTATGTGCCTTGTGGATGAAGTAGTTGAGCATCTTCTCGGTGTGCCGGAAGTCCGCAATCACCCCATCCTTCATCGGCTTGATCGCCACGATGTTGCCCGGCGTCCGCCCCAGCATCTCCTTTGCTTCTTTGCCGACCGCCTCGACCTCGTTGGTGATCTTGTTGACCGCGATGATCGACGGCTCGTTGACGATAATGCCTTTGTTATGAGCGAAGACAAGCGTGTTCGCCGTCCCGAGATCGATCGCCAGGTCGCTCGAAAACAGGCTAAACAACGACCGCATGTTGTGGATGCGGGAGTACCGGGTCTGAAAACCGTTTGATGACATCGATTCAGAAAATCCTAATGTTGGAGGCTCACCCTAATAGTAATCCCTCGCGTAACCACCCTCCCGGGCTTCCCTCCCCGCCCGCCCAAAGCGCCACCACATCACCGTTTTGGAGCACCCCGCCACCGCCGGTACAATCAACTCTGAAAACGGAGAAAGATGTCGATGACGATTGGTGTCCCGAAGGAAGTCAAAGATCACGAGAGCCGGGTCGGCGTTACCCCCGGCGGCGTCAAAGCGCTCGTTGAAGCCGGTCACAAGGTCCTCGTCGAGCACGACGCCGGAGCCCTCTCCGCCATGCCCGACGACGACTACCAGAACGCCGGCGCCGAGATCGTCGGCTCCGCCTATGACGTTTGGCGCCTCTCCGACATGATCGTCAAGGTCAAGGAGCCCACCGAAAAGGAGTACCGGCACTTCCGCCCCGGCCTCCTCCTCTTCACCTACCTCCACCTCGCCCCCATCAAGGACCTCACCGATGCCCTGCTCGAGAAGAAGGTCACCGGCATCGCCTACGAGACCGTCCGTGACCGCACCGGCGCGCTTCCCCTCCTCACCCCCATGTCCGAGGTAGCCGGCCGCCTCTCCGTCCAGGTCGGCGCCCAGTTCCTCACCAAGGAGCACGGCGGCCGCGGCCTCCTGCTCGGCGGCGTCCCCGGCGTCGCCCCCGCCAACGTCTGCATCATCGGCGGCGGCATCGTCGGCACCAACGCCGCCAAGATCGCGCTCGGCATGGGCGCCAAGGTCACGCTGCTCGACCTCAACCTCAATCGCCTCCGCGAGCTCGACGACATCTTCAACGGACGCGTCTTCACCGTCGCCTCCAACTCCTACAACGTCGAACGCGCCACCTCCGAGGCCGACCTCGTCATCGGCGGCGTCCTCATCCCCGGAGCCGCCGCGCCCAAGATCGTCACCCGCGCCATGGTCGCGAAGATGAAGAAGGGCGCCGTCATCGTCGACGTCGCCATCGACCAGGGCGGATGCATCGAGACCGCCCACCCCACCACCCACTCCGACCCCTCCTACGAGGTCGACGGCGTCGTCCACTACTGCGTCACCAACATGCCCGCCGCGGTGCCCAACACCTCCACCCTCGCCCTCACCAACGCGACCTTCCCCTACGTCCTCAAGCTCGCCCGCGACCGGCGCCAACGCCGCCATCGCCGAGGACAAGGGCATCGCCGAAGGCGTCAACACCTTCAACGGCACCCTCACCTACGCCGCCGTCGCCCAGGCGCAGCAGCGTGACTGGAAGCCGGTAGCCGACCTCCTGTAGCGCGGCCAACGGTCATTCCTCCCACACTCGCCACGATCACTCACCGGAATCCGACTTGTCAGGACTAAAGATCGATTGCCCTACGCGGGAAGCACATGCTCACAACCGTGCCACTGTCGCCGGGATGGATCTTGCTTCGGACCTTGATCGTTCCGTGGTTCTTGTGAACAAGTTCCTCGGTGATCCACATACCAAGGCCTGTTCCGCCAATTCCCTTGGTTGAGAAAAAGGGCTCGAAGACTCGGCTCAGGGTTCTCGCGTCCATGCCGATTCCTGTGTCTGCCACCGTCAATCTCACACCTTCTAATCCCGAAGGTTGAAGTGTCACGTCTCGGCAGCGAAGAATGAGACGTCCTCCGCTACGCATGGCATCGAAAGCATTCGATACGACATTCACCAAAACCTGACGAAGCTCCCCTTCGAAGCAAAGCAGAGGCGAGACGTGGGCGCGATCATTGATGATCGTAATGCTGGAGCTGTGAAGACGGGCGCGGTACAGACCAATCACTGAATCCACTAAAGCCGTCAGATCGAGCATTGTTCGGCTGCTGCTCTGCTTGTGGAATTTGAGCGTGTGTGTGGCAATGTGTGAGACCCTCGCCAACTCTTCTTGCGCGGTCATGACAAGAGCCTTGGTGTCCGCATCCGATACCTGGGATTGGAGTATGTACAGCAGGTTTGTTACAGATTCGAGAGGGTTGTTGATCTCATGTGCGATTGAACTCGCCAATCTACCGACTGATGCCAGCTTCTCGTTCTGAATCAGCGCTCGCTCGGCAAGCTTGCGAGCGGTTATATCGCGGATGATCGCTGAAAAGGCGACCAGGATTCCGGGCGGTTCAAGGTGCGGAGTCAGAGAGACTGAGATCTCGACCGTCTCTCCGGACCGGTGCAGGCCGACAGTATCCAGGGTCAGTTCGGCACCACTCTCAAGGGTCTCGATCGCTTCCCGCATGTGTGCTTGCTCGCGATCTCCGAACAAGGACAGAAGCGGCTTCGTAAGAATCTCGGCCGGCGCAAACCCGAAGATGTGTTCCGCGCCCCTGTTCCAACTCTGTATCAACCCATTCGCCGTAATACTCAGGATGGCGTCAGAAGAACGCTGCACGACCGCCGCGATTTGTTCCAGTTCGCGGCGAGCTTTGAGGAGTTCGGTCTCGTACTCCTTCCGCTGGGTCGCTTCGAACAATGCCACGACCATTCCGTCGGGCTGCCCCTCGGCGCCGCGTGAGAGAACCGCATTAATAAGAACCGGGACACGGGTCCTGTCTTGACGGATCAGCTCCAGCGAAATTTCTCTTATGGACCCTCGCAGAAGCAGGGTGGGAACGAACTGGGTCTCGTAAAAGATCGCTCCGCCGTGCGTAAGAAAGTCTTGCAGGCGAAGCGAGTCATGCATTGACGACGGCTCCAGCTGAACGCTTTTCCGGAACGAAGCATTGACGTACAGCAATCTGCCATCAAGGGCGATTAACAGCTGACCACTCGGAGTCAGGTCCAGCAAGCCGGCTGGCTGCATTCCGTCTACAGGAACTTCCGGAGTTCCTTCGTCACTTCGATCGGAGCGCTCATGTGCGGGCAATGTCCCGTCGCGTCCATCACTACGAATTGGCTGTTCGGGATGCATTGGCTGACGTATTTTCCCACGCCAATACCAGCGATGGCATCCCTTTGACATTGCAGAATGAGCGTTTTCACTGAGAGTTTCGCGAGATCCGCCCTGTTATCGGAAAGAAAGGTGACCTGCGCGAAATGGTGGGCTAACGCCGGATCCATGCGGCAGAAACTGGCTTCAAGCTCGGCTGCAGGTTCCGGAGATTCTTGGTCTCCCATAATCACGGGAGCCATCGAAGATGACCATGCCACGTGATTGCTTTCGAGCGCTTCAAGCAGGCTGTCGATATCGCTCCGTTCGAAACCACCGACATAGTCTCCCTGGTTGATATAGCAGGGAGAAGGGCCGATCATCGTGATCGTCGCAAAGAGTTCAGGGCGTTGAATCGAAGCCAGCGCCCCGATCATGGAGCTGACGGAATGACCCACGAAGTTCACGTCCTTCAACTCCAGTTCGTCCAGAATCTCCACTACGTCCTGAGCGTATCCACGGAGTGTGCTGTACTTCGTTCGGTCGAACGCGGACACATCAGAGAAACCGGAGCCGACGTAGTCAAAGAGAACGACCTTGTACTCGTCCACGAAAGACGGGACCACCTGCCGCCACATGTTCTGATCGCAGCCATATCCGTGGGCGAACATGAGCGTACGATCGCCAGACCCGAGAACTCTTACGTTATTGCGACTTGTCGCCGTCATGTTGTCTCCGAAATCAGAACCCTCAGTATTGTCTCAGGGCCGGATTTTCTCGGGGACGTCAGCGGCTGAGACGGAGTTCTACCGAGGACGCATCTAGGCGAAGCGATTCCTGTTCCACTCCCATCTTCAAGGTTCCCATCTCCCCTCCGCACCTATAATCCCCACAAGCCCCGTCCAACGTCCCAGAGGGAACAGCACGCATGACCCCAGCCCCGATCCGCCGCAAGCTCATCCTGATCGGTCTGGGCTCCGCCTTTCTCCTGCTTTTCGCGGCGCTCGCCACCCTGAACGCCTTTCGCCTCAACTTCCTCAACCCCGCCACCATCTTCCAGATCTTCGTCTTTACCGGCCTTTCTGCGGTGGCCTTTCTTCTCTTCGTCGCCGCACTCGTCCTCCTTGTCCGCAACGTCCTCAAGATCTACGCCGACCAGCGCTCCCGCGTCCTCGGCGCCCGCCTCCGCACGCGCATGCTCTGGGGAGCCGTCCTCGTCTCGCTCCTTCCCCTCGTCTTCATGTTCGCGTTCTCATACCTCCTGATGAACCGCGCCGTCGACCGCTGGTTCTCGCAGCCCGTCAACCAGATGCGCGACGACTCCAACCGCATGGCGCTGCAGCTCGCGCAGTACACCGCCGCCAACGCCCGCGTCGAAGCCGAGTCCATCGCCAACGAGATCCCGCCACCCTCCAGCCTTCCTCCCCGGCCGCCCTCGCCCGCAGTCTCGGCCACCCGCCGGAGCTCCGGCCGACCCGCTCGCACCAGCTCCGCACCGCCCCGGCGGCCCGACCCTCACGCCCTCGCCCTCGGCTCCCACCAGCTCACCGAAGAGATCCTCCACCATCACGAGATCACCCTCCAGAACGGCTTCGCCATCGTCTTCCGCAACGGCCACCCCGTCGCCGGCTTCCAGACGCCGCAGTCCAGTCCCGGCAGCGCCGAGCTCAAGGCCTGGATCCCCGACACCGTCGACGACATCTCCAACGAGCCACCGTCCGGCACTCTCCCTCCCGAACGCATCCAGCAGCTCGCACGGAGCAAGTCCATCGACGCCGCCATCCTCGCCGCGGCCCAGCGCAACGACCAGCCCATCTTCTCGACCGGCTCAACCGACTACGCCCTCGGCACCGCCGCTCTCAAGGAGGGCGGCACCGTCGTCGTCGGCCTCCCCGTCCCCTTCGGCATGACCGCCACCATGGCCCGCCTCCACAGCTCCACCGAGGCCTACTGGACGCTGTTCCGCTCGCGCCGCCAGATCCGCAACCTCTACATGCTGCTCCTGCTCATGATGACCGGCCTGGCGCTCTTCGCCTGCACCTGGCTCGCCCTCCATCTCTCGAAGCAGGTCACCAAGCCCGTCGAAGCCCTCGCCGACGCCATGGACCTCATCGCCGCCGGCGACTACGCCCACCGCGTCGCGCCCTCCGCCACCGAGGAGCTCGGCGAGCTCGTCCTCTCCTTCAACCGCATGGCCGCCGATCTCGAAAACTCCCGCCGCGCCGTGGGTGAGTCCAACGTCCAGCTCCAGGCCGCCAACGCCGCTCTCGAAGCCCGCCGCTCCGAGCTCGAAACCATGCTCGAGACCATCCCCAACGGCGTCGCCACCCTCTCCCCTGACCGCCGCATCCTCACCACCAACCGCGCCCTCACCGAGATGATGGACCCCGGCGGACAGCTTCCTTTCGTCGGCCGCGATCTCTCCGACGCCCTCCCTCCCGAAGTCGCCGAAGCCGTCGACCGCCTCATCCGCCGCTCCCACCGCATGGGCTCCGCCTCCTCCGAGATCGAGCTGCCCACCGGCGCCGGCTCCACCGGCCCCTCAAACCTCCTCGCCACCGTCGCCCTGCTCGAAAGCGTCCCGACCTCCGGCATGCGCGGACCGCAGCGCCGCGATCACCTCGGCTACGTCCTCGTCCTTGAAAACGCCACCGAGCTCCTCCGCGCGCAGAAACAGTCCGCCTGGAAGGAGGTCGCCCGCCGCGTCGCCCACGAGATCAAAAACCCCCTCACCCCCATCGCCCTCTCCGCCGAGCAGACCCGCCGCCACATCGACCGCCTCGGGGCCACCCTCGCCGAGCGCGGCATCGACTCGCCCTCCGTCGCCACCATCCGCCGCTGCTCCGAGACCATCTCAAGCTCGGTCGAGAGCATGCGCTCCCTCGTCGACCAGTTCTCCGCCCTCGCCGAGTTCCCCACCGCCCAGCCCCGACCCGCCGACCTCAACACCATCGTCGAAAACTCGCTCGCGCTCTTCGCCGGCCGCCTCCAGAACATCCGCATCGTCCGCCGCATGTCGGCCGGCCTCCCTCTCGTTCTCGCCGACCCCGAAGCCCTCAAGCGCGCACTCTCCAACCTCATCGACAACGCCGCCGAGGCCATGCAGACGGCGCTCCTCCGCGAGCTCCACATCTCCACCTCCCTGCTCGACTCCAACCTCGTCGAGCTCTCCGTCGCCGACACCGGCTCCGGCCTCACCGACGACATGCGCGAGCGCCTCTTCCTCCCCTACTTCTCCACCAAGCAGCGCGGCACCGGCCTCGGCCTCGCCATCGCCGCCAAGATCATCCAGGAGCACGGCGGCACCATCCGCGCCGAAAAGAACTCCCCTGCCGGCGCCCGCTTCATCGTCGAGCTCCGCCCCGCCACCCCCACCACCGACTCCGACCCCGACCTCGACCCAGCCGCCCTGGCCACGCCCCAAGCCTCCGCCTCCTAGCCCACTCGCGCAACCGCGCTACTAGCGCCTCAACCGTCACTCTGAGCGCAGCGAAGAACCCCCGTATTTCGCCCCTGGGCGTCTCAACCCCTCGGCAGCCAAACCCCCTTCAGCTACCATCAAGAAGCCCACATGAACCACGTCCTCATCGTCGACGACGAAGCAGACATCCGCGAATCGCTCGCCTCCATCCTCGCCGACGAGGACTACACCGTCACCACCGCCGCCAGCGCCACCGAAGCCCTCGAGCTCATCCGTGACGCCTCCTACGATGTCGTTCTCCTGGACATCTGGCTCCCCGACCGCGACGGCCTCGACACCCTCGCCGACATCCGCCAGCTCCCGCCCGACCGCATCCCCGAGGTCATCATCATCTCCGGCCACGGAACGATCGAAGCCGCCGTCCGCGCCACCAAGCTAGGCGCCTACGACTTCCTCGAAAAACCCCTCTCCCTCGACCGCACCCTTATCGTCCTCAAGAACGCCATGCAGGCCCGCCGCCTCCGCGAGGACAACGCCGAGTTCAACCGGCAGCTCTCCGCCAAATCCTCCATCACCGGCGCCAGCATCTCCATCAAGGCCCTCCGCCAGCAGATCAAACTCATGGCCCCCACCAACGGACGCGTCCTCATCTTCGGCGAGTCCGGCACCGGCAAAGAACTCATCGGCCGCGCCATGCACGCCGAGTCCCTCCGCAAAGACCGCCCCTTCGTCGAGCTCAACTGCGCCGCCATCCCCGAGGACTACATCGACTCCGAGCTCTTCGGCTACCGCCACGGAGCCTCGCCCGTCCGGCTCCTCCGCCCCACCCGAAAAGCGCGGCACCTTTGAGCGCGCCGACGGCGGCACCCTCTTCCTCGATGAGGTCGGCGACATGAGCCTCAAGACCCAGGCCAAGGTCCTGCGTGCTCTCGACGAGCAGCGCTTCCTCCCCGTCGGCGCCACCCACCCCGTCCACGTCGACGTCCGCGTCATCGCCGCCACCAACAAGGATCTCGAAGAAGAGATCGCCCGCGGCAACTTCCGCGAAGACCTCTTCTACCGACTCAATGTCATCCCCTTCTTCGTCCCGCCCCTGCGCGACCGCAAGGAAGACATCCCGCTCCTCGTCAAGGAGTTCCTCGCCGAGTTCGGACAGCAGTACGGCCGCAAGCACGTCGACATCACCGAAGACGCCCTCGCCGCACTCCGCCAGTACAACTGGCCCGGCAACGTCCGCGAGCTCCGCAACCTCGTCGAGCGCGTCCTCATCCTCAACCCCAAAGCCCAGCGCATCGAGCGCCGCCACCTCCCCATGCTCGTCTTCCGCGAAACCAATCGCGACAGCGCACGCACCAACGGCACAAACGAGCCCGCACGCACCGACATGAGCCGCCCCGACCCGACTCGCGCCGACGGAAAAGCGAGCTCGATCCGCAACACCGACGGCGGCAGCCCCACCCTCATCGAAGCCCGCGAAGCCTACGAGCGCGACTACATCCTCAAAAAGATCGACGAGCACCACGGCAACATCACCCGCGCAGCCGAGTCCCTCGGCCTCGAACGCTCCCACCTCTATCGCAAGATGAAAGCCCTCGGCGTCAGCGTCAAAGAGTAGCTCGCCTCAGCTCTCCGAACACACGCATCATCCCGCTACCCGCGGCACCCAGAACGGCTCCTTCGTCGCCACAAACGTCACTGCGACCTCCGGTACCGCGGGCCGCAACCACTCCGCGCAGTACTTCATCCCCGCCTGCTCCGAAACTACGTGATTCACCACAACGAGAGCCTTCTTCGCGCCCGACGCAATCTGGTCCTGCACATACTCCACCAGCTCCCACTCGCGCGTCTCGCCGACGATCAGGAGATCCACCTCCGGCTCCTCCATCGCCTTCATCAGATCCGGCAGGAGGCTCCCGTATCCCCAGTTCGTCACCACCCGCCGCACCGGCATCTGCGGATCTCCCACCACCCGCATCGAGTGCGCGTCGAGCCGCGTCGCCATCCTCCCCACGAACTCCCGCAGCGGCGTCGACGGGAACTCAAACCTCCATGCGTCTTTGGCGCTCACATTCTTGGTCCACCCGAGCTCACGCGTCATCCCCTCGTCGATCCCATCCGGCCGCATCCTGTGCCACTGATCATGGAACCGAAACACCACCAACCCGTGCTCGTCGATAAACCTCGTCTTGAACTGAAACGTCGGATCCCCGAGCAGCGCCTCGCGCGTATCCAGGTGCGAGTAAAACGTCGGCTCATGCGTGATCACTAGATTCATCCCGCCAGCCACCGCACGCTGGAGCACGTCCAGCGTCGCCATCATCGTCACCGCGACACCCCGCACCGGGGTCGCCTCATCGCCGGCCACGATCTTGTCCACCGTGTCCGTACTCCAGGTGAGGCCCGTCTTCTTCTTGAGCCGGGCAATCACCTCCCCAGCCGTCAGCCCGGCGTCGCTGACGGCAAAGGGAAGTGCATCCACATACTTCGTCGCCGCCAGCGCAGCCCCGGACCGCATCACAAAACGTCGCGTCACTCTCATGCCGTCCATTATCTGCGGTGACTTGGGTCGCGCCTACTCCCGCAGCCGCAGCCGATACCGCACGGACCCCTCCTCCTCTCCCGGCCCCTCATACACAAATCCGCACTTCTCCATCACCCGCACCGATCCCCGGAGCCGCGGAAACGTATGCGCTACCACGCTCTCGATCCCTTCGCTCTCACGGATCACTTCGATCAGTGCCCTTGCCGCCTCGGTCGCCAGTCCACGACCCTCAAACTCCGGCAGAACGCCCCAGCCCATCTCGCATTCAGCCGGCGCCGCCTCCCGCCAGAAGCTTCCCAGCGCCCCAATCAGCGTTCGCCTGCCGTCGGCCTCCCGTAGCGCCATGTACCGGTGCCATGCCATCTGCTCCGGCACCAGCTCATACTGCGCCAGCAACACGTCCAGTACGTGCGGCTCCCAGTGCTCCGGCGGCCAGTTCGCCAGGACCACGCACTTGATCCACTCCCCGAGCCGTCCATCCCCGGCCTTCTCGGACAGCAGCGCCGCCGGCGTAATCGCAATCAAATCGAGACGCGGCGTCACGACGTCGCCACATTCACTTGAGAACATCATCGGAACTCTCCTGAAACTCTGCGTAGAAACATGCTTTTGGAGGCGCAACCCCGCTCACCTTCAGGGCAGGGGCACAACATCAGCGGGCAGAGCTCAGGCAGTCATAGGCAGGGCGCCAGCATACACCCCGTGCTCGGCCATCAATGGAGAAAGTGACGCCTCCGCACCGCGCATCTTCAAGCCCGTCTTCAGATCGCGGGCCAAACAATGAATCCAGCAGCTCCGCGAATCATCCTTTTAGGTGTCCGAAATACTCCCCCGAGGCGGAACCGGTTTGGCAGCACAGGCAGCAGGACAATGGAAACCCAGGGTCAACCCCTGGCTCATCGCGGCAACCGTAGCTCTTGCAGCTTTCATGGAGGTCCTCGACACCTCCATCGCCAACGTCGCCCTCCCGCACATCGCCGGCAATCTCGGCGCCAGCGAGGACCAGGGCACCTGGGTCCTTACCTCCTACCTCGTCTCCAATGCCATCGTCCTCCCCGCCGGCGCCTGGGCCTCCTCCGTCATCGGCCGCAAGAACTTCTTTCTCAGCTGCATCACCCTCTTCACGGTCGCCAGCTTTCTCTGCGGCATCGCCCCCTCGCTCCCCATCCTCCTGATCGCCCGTGTCATCCAGGGCATCGGCGGCGGCGGCCTCCAGCCCATGGCGCAGGCCATCATGGCCGACTCCTTTGAAGAGCGAAAGCGCGGCCAGGCCTTTGCCCTCTATGGCCTCGTCGCCGTGCTCGCCCCGTCGATCGGCCCGACCCTCGGCGGCTGGATCACCGACAACTACTCCTGGCGCTGGATCTTCTACATCAACATCCCCGTCGGCATCCTCGCCTTCAGCCTCGTCACCCGGCTGATCGACGATCCACCCTGGATCAAGGCCGATCGCTCCAACCTCCGGCGTCTCGACTACGTCGGCCTCGGCCTGCTCACCATCGCCATGGGTGGCCTCCAGATCATGCTCGACAAGGGCGAGCAGGACGCCTGGTTCGCCTCCAACTTCATCCGCTTCTTCGCCGTCTGCTTCGTCGTCGGCATGGCCGGCCTCATCGCCTGGGAGTGGAATCACAAATCTCCCATCATGAACATCAGGCTCTTCAAGTACAAAAACTTCGCCATCTGCTGCCTGCTCATGGTCCTTGTCGGCGGAGTTCTCAATGCATCCACCGTCCTCCAGCCGCAGTTCATGCAGTCGCTGCTCGGCTACACCGCCACCCTCGCCGGAGAAGCCCTCACCGGAGGAGGTCTCGCCCTGGTCGTCGTCATGCCCCTCGCCGGCATCGCCACCGGCAAGTTCGCCGCGCGCAACCTCGCCGCTGTCGGCTTCGCAGCCTTTGCGCTCGCCTTCTTCTACATCTCCACCCACCTCAACCTCGGGCTCTCCTTCGGCATGAATGCCTGGCTTCGCATCATCCTCATGCTGCCCATCCCCTTCGCCTTTATCTCCATCACCAACGCCGCCTACGTCGGCCTCCCCCGCGAAGCCTCCAACCAGGTCTCCGGCATCATCAACTTCGTCCGCAACGTCGGCGGCTCCATCTTTATCGCCATCACCGGGGCCATCGTTACCAATCGCTCCCTCTACCACCAGGCCCGACTGCAGGAGTACATGCAGCCCGGCAACCCCGCCTACGTCAGCCAGCTCAACGCCCTCACCGGAGCCTTTGGCGGCTCAGGCCAGGGCCCCGGCGCAAGCCAGATGGCCCAGGCCAGCATCTACGGGCAGCTCCAGCAACAGGCCGGAGCCCTCGCCTACCAGGACATCTTCCGCATGCTCTGCTGGATGGCCGTCGCCATGGTCGCCTTCGCCTTCCTCCTCAGCAAAAACAAGCCCGGCCAGGGAGCCCCCGCCGGAGAAGCCGTCCACTAGACCGCCCCCTCATCCGGACGCACTCGTCCAGCACCCTCCGAGCACCCCCCACTCGGCCGCTCCATATAGACTCACACCTATCCCCGCATCAACCACCTCCGAGGTCTCCCGCATGCTGCCCAAAGCCGGCCTCCCCGCCGCTGCCGCCGCCGTCCTGCTCTGCGCTCTCACCGCCGGAGCCCTCACCGGAATCCCGCGCCCAGACGCCACCCCAGCCCCCAGCCCTCGCCGCCTTCGAGCAGGCGCAGCTCCCCGCCCTCGTCTCCACCTACAAGCAGCTCCACAGCCACCCCGAGCTCTCCCACCACGAGGAGCAAACCTCGGCCCTGCTCGCCGACGCCCTCCGCAAGTCCGGCTACACCGTCACCGACCACATCGGCCTCTACCCCGACGGCACCCACGCCTTCGGCGTCGTCGGCATCCTCAAAAACGGCCCCGGCCCCACCCTCCTCGTGCGCGGCGACATGGACGCCCTCCCCATCATCGAAGAGACCGGCGTCCCCTACGCCTCGCACGTCCTCACCAAAAACGCATCCGGCCAGCAGGTCGGCGTCATGCACGCCTGCGGACACGACGTCCACACCACCGTCCTCCTCGGCACCGCGGAGACCCTCGCCGCCAACCGCCAGCTCTGGCACGGCACCCTCATGATCGTCGGCCAGCCCTCCGAAGAGACCATCGACGGCGCCAAGGCCATGCTCGCCGATCACCTCTACGAGCGCTTCGGCACGCCCCGACCGCATCGTCGGCCTCCACGACACCAACCTCCACCCCGCCGGCAGCGTCGGCCTCACCAGCGGCCCCGAGCTCGCCAGCTCCACCTCCATCGACATCACCATCCGCGGCATCGGCGGCCACGGCTCCGCCCCCTACCTCGGCCGCGACCCCATCGTCCTCGCCGCCATGTTTATCGTCGACCTCCAGACCATCGTCAGCCGCGAAGAAGACCCCCGCGATCCCTCCGTCGTCACCGTCGGCACCATCCACGGCGGCACCAAGCGCAACATCATCCCCGACGAGGTCAAGCTCGAGCTCACCACCCGCGCCTTCTCCGACAAGTCCCGCCAGGTCGTCATCGACAGCCTCCACCACATGGCCGACGGCATCGCCGCCACCGCCGACCTCCCCGCCGCCAAGGCCCCCACCGTCACCGTGCTCGAGGACGAGTCCACGCCCGTCACCTACAACGACCCCGCCCAGACAGCCCGCGTCCGCACCACCCTCATCGAGACCCTCGGCGCCGCAAACGTCTCGGACGACGAACGGATCATGGGCTCGGAAGACGTCGGGATGTTCACCCTCGGCGGCAAGATCCCCCTCACCTTCTACTGGCTCGGCGCCATGTACCCCGACCGCTTCGCCGCCGCCGCCGGCAAGCCCCTCCCCGGCCTCCACACCAGCCACTTCGAGCCTGACCCCGAGCTCACCCTCCGCACCGGCGTCGCCACCCTCACCGCCACCGCTATCTCCCTCCTCCAGCCCTGATCCCCGCCTCTCGCCGGCATCGCCAAAACTCCAATCACCACGCCACGGAACTCCTCCCCGGAAACGGTACCCTTCAGGCGCGTGAGGTTACATCCGTTTTCTCCCGTCGCCCCTTCGGCGGGTCAGAAGCTGACACACCGTCGCTACACTACGGGCACTCGTACACCTTCAGGCAGAGATCGGACGGGCATGTGATCGTAGCGGGAAGAGACCAGATCCAGGGCTGGAAGGAGATCGCCGCCTTTCTTGGACGCGACGAACGGACCGCCAAACGCTGGGAAAAACAGCGCGGACTTCCCGTCCGGCGCATCCCGGGCGCCGGCCGAGCCAACGTCTATGTCCTCGTCTCCGAGCTCGAAGCCTGGCTCGCCCTCACCGAGACACCCGCCGAGACATCCAACGAGTCCGACTCCCGCGAGGCCGAGCTCCCCGACTCCGCCTATCCCGTCCCTGCGGAAGCGGAACCGGAGACATCCGCAACACACTCACCCTCGCACGCTCAAAGCTCCCGCCCGAATCACGACGCGTGGATCGTCGTCCTCGTGATCGCCACGCTTTTTACCGGCGCAATCTTTGCCGCCGGGCGCGTCGCCTCCCGAAATCCTCCGCCCGATCCCACCTCCGCCGCGGTCGTTACGCTCGCCGCCTCCGCCGACCAGCCGTCCCCCGCCGTCGATCAGCTCTACCTCCAGGGCATCTTCTTCTTTGAAGAGCGCACCCCCGCCTCGCTTGAGCACGCGCGCAAGCTCTTCGAGCAGGCCATCGCCCGCGATCCCCACTCCGCGCGCTCCTTTGCCGGCCTCGCGGAGACCCTTCTGCTCCTTCGCGAGTACGGCGTCATGCCTCCAGTCGAGGCGTATACCCGCGCCCGCGACGCTGCCGATCGCGCCGTCGCGCTCGATCCCAGGCTCTCCGATCCCCACGCCGCACTCGGTTTCATCGACTTCTTCTTCTCCTGGAACCCCACCGCCGCACGCGAACAGTTCCGCACCGCCATCGAGCTCAACCCGAACTCCGCGCTCGCCCACCTGTGGTACGGCTCCATGCTCCTCCACCAGGCGCTCTATGCCGAGGCCATCGAGCAGCTCGATATCGCCGAGCGCCTCCAACCCTCCTCCTCCGCCATCCTCGCCATGCGCGCCCTCGCCCTCGGCCTCGGAGGTCACCGCGCCGAAGCCGTCGACATCCTCCAAAGCCTCGTCGTCGCGCACCGTGACGCCACCCCGCCTCACCACATCCTCGCGACCCTCAGCCTCGTAGAGCCGCACGACGTCCCGCGCTACCTCGAGGAGACCAAGTATTTCTCCGAGCTCCGCCACGACGAGGAGACCGTCGCCGCCCTCTCGATCGCCGGCACCGCCCTCCACCGCTCCGGGGAGCCTGCCTTCTGGGCCGCCCTGCTTGAGCAGGAGCGGCACCTCCATCCGTCACCCGAGGCCCCCACCTTCCATATGGCGGAGGCCGAGGCCGCTCTCGGCCGCAACGACCAGGCCCTCGCCGACCTTTCCCGGCTCGTGCGCCAGCACGACCCCGACGTCATCGGCATCTCCATCGACCCGCTCTTCGCACCCCTTCGCGAAAACCCTCGCTTCCAGCAGCTCGTCGCGGAGGTCGGCCTCCCCGCCCACCCGAACCGCACCCTGGGCCCGTCCTCCACCTCCTGAGCTTCTCCCCTCCTGACCCTGCCCCTCCGCCTGGAGACCTCGTCCTGGAGATCTCTGCATCGACGCGACCGGTCCCGCTACCCGCGTGCCCGTCGCCGACGCGCAAAGCGCCACACACTCTCCGCCAGGATCAGCGCCAGACCCGCAAACAGCAGGCCCCCCGCGACACGTGGCGAGAGCGCCATCCATCGCTGGGTGGACCACATCGCCGCCACCCAGACCGCAATTGCGGCGGCAAAGCTCCCGTCGTCGACAAACAGCCCCCAGATCTCGCGCAGCACGGTTCGTACCCACCCCATCACCGCACCTCCACCGGTACCCGACGGGCGACCCGCCGGCACAGGGAGACCATCGCCGCCGCAAGGAGGAGGTACCCGGCAATCAGGAGGGCAATCGCCCAGTCGCCGCCCGGCCATCGGAGACCCATCCCCTCACCTACCCAAAACGTCCCAAAGCCTGACAGAAGCACGCCCACGATGAACTTCAGCGTGTTCTCGGGAACCCGCGCCAACGGACGATGCAGCAGCACGCCCAGGGCGATCACCACGGCCGCCGCAGCTACCGCACCCAGGCTCGCGGGCAGCAGCAGCCCCGCCCCGCCGGCGCCGATCGCGATCACCAGGAAGACCACCTCTGTCCCTTCCAGCATCACGATGTGGAACGCCGCCCCAAACGCCACCCGGTCGAGCCCCGCACCTACCCACCCCCCGCCCCGTGCCACTCGCTCCTCGGCCACGCCCCCACCCGCTCCCGCTCGCATCAGGGCGGTGTTCTTGGCAAACGCCGCCTCCTCATCGTGAAGCGGGATCAACCCCGCTGATCGCAGCACCGCCTTGCGCAGCCAACGCAGCCCAAACAGCAGGAGGAGGACACCTACCCATATCTGCAGTGATTGGAGGGGAACCCGCGTCAACGCCGGCCCCAGCGCCGTCACAATCGCCGCCAGCACCCCCACCGCCGCCCCGCACCCCAGCAACGCCGACCTCCAACCGCGCACCGAGCCCACGGCAAGCACCACCGTCAGAGCCTCCACGCACTCCACCAGCGACGCCAGAAACGACGCCGTCACCGGCGGACCGGCATGCGCCCAACTCCACTCCATACCTTTGCCTCCAATCCCGCTCTCCGGTCTTCAGATGCGCAGGCACTCCGCACAAAGCAGACGGCCCGAGAAACCGAAGTCTCGCCCCGAAATGCGAAGACGACGTGGCGCAACTACCCTCACCCGCTCGTTAGAATGGAGATAGAACACAGGCGCGAAAGGTGCTGCTGGACTGACAGACGGAGGTGGCCCAGGCTCATCCCGGCAGCTAAACCGAGTAGTTGGAAGACTTTAGCCCTAAGCTCCTTCAATTGAGGTACTTAGGGAGATCCCGAAAGCCAGGTCGCTCATTCCGGAGACTTTAGCTGGAAGTACACCCCGGAGGGCGTACCCCTCCCTACTCCTTCTCTTCCGCCATCTGCTTCGCCGCAATCTGCTCCATCTGCCGCCGCCAGTCAAGGTCCTCCACAAACCCGCGGCTCGATCTCCACTCCTCCTGCACCTTCACAAACAGCTCCAGAAACACCCGCGTCCCCAGCAGCCCCTCGATGTCCTTTCGCGCCGCCGTCCCGATGCGCTTCAGCATCTCGCCGCCCTTGCCGATCAGGATCGCCTTCTGCCCCGTCCGCTCCACGATCACCGCCGCCGCGATCTTGGTCACCGGCAGCCGGCCGTCCCGCAGCGGCTTGGCCGAGGCCGGATCCTCCCACCGCTCCACCACCACCGCCGAAGAGTAGGGCACCTCCTCTCCCGTCAGCAGCAGGATCTTCTCCCGGATCAGCTCCGCCACCAGGAACCGCTCCGGCTGGTCCGTCACCTGGTCGCGCGGGAAGTATCTCTGCCCCTCCGGCAGCCTCGCCACTACCTTGTCGAGCAGCAGGGGCAGCCCCTCCCCCTTCCGTGCCGAGATCGGCACCACATCCACGAAGTCGTGGAGCGAGCTCCAGTGCGCAATCAGCGGCAGGAGCTCCTCCTTCTTCACGGCGTCGATCTTGTTCAGCAGCAGCATCACCGGACAATCGAGCTTGCGCACGAGCTGGAGCGCGAAGTCGTCCTCCCGCGCACTGGCGGCCCGCTTGCTCGCCGTGAACCTCTTCCCTGCCGTCACCGCGCGCGCAGCCGTCTCCTCCGCATCCTCGCCCGCCCTCGCCACCACCGGCTTCTCCCCCTGTGGCAGGCGATGCGTCGCGTCCACCAGGAACAGCACCAGGTCGCGCGACTCCAGGGCGTCGTGGACCTCCTGCATCATCCGCCGGTCCAGCTGCGTCTCCGGCTTATGGACGCCTGGTGTGTCGACCAGCACCACCTGCGCCGCCGGCCTCCCCGCCACCCCCTTCGCCCGCTTCACCGCCCCCACCTCCAGCACGCCGACGATTCGCGTGCGCGTGGTCTGCGGCTTGTGCGTCACGATCGCCAGCTTCTGCCCCAGCAGCGCGTTCAGCAGCGTGGATTTGCCGGCATTCGGCCGGCCGATGATGGAGACAAACCCTGAGCGAAGAGCCATCCCGCTATTATCGCCTTTCGGCCCCATCGGCCAGCGTCCATCCGTTTCGTCTACACTGGCCCCCATGACGTCTGCAGCCCGCCTTGCCCTCGCCTCCCTCGCACTTCCGGCCCTCGCTCTCGCCCAGACCCCCGCCACCCCATCCTTCCACTCCACCGACATCAACCCCGACCACACTGTGACCTTCCGCTACCAGGACCCCAGCGCCACCAAGGCCGAGCTCTCTCTCGAAGGCGCCGGTCCAAGCATCCCCATGGAGAAGGACGCGGACGGCACCTGGTCCGTCACCTCGAAACCCTTGGCACCCCAGATCTACGGCTATCAGTTCGACGTTGACGGTCACCCCCGCCTCGACCCCCACAGCACCGAGATCAAGACCAACCTCCTTAGCCTCTCGAACATGATCGACGTGCCGGGCGATGCCCCTGAGCCCTGGGAAATCCAGAACATCCCTCACGGCGAGGTCCATCACCACATCTACACGTCCTCCGTGGTCCTTGGGCTGCCGCAGAATCAATCTGATTTCTACGTTTACACACCACCCAGCTACGATCCGAAGTCCAAGAAGGACTATCCCGTCCTCTACCTCCTTCACGGCTTCTCTGACGATGCCTCCGGCTGGACAGCCGTGGGCCAGGCGCACCTGATCCTTGATTCGCTGCTAGCTCAGGGCAAGATCAAACCGATGATTGTGGTGATGCCGCTGGGCTACGGCAACATGAAATTTGTCCTCGGCCACACGAACTGGAACTCACCCCAGGCGGTCACCGAGAACACGGACCTTTACTCCAAGGCTCTGCTCACGGAGGTTTTGCCGCGCGTCGAGTCCGAGTACCGCGTCTCGAAGAGACGCGAAGACCGCGCAATCGCGGGACTTTCGATGGGCGGCCTCGAAGCGCTTTCAACGGGGCTCAACAACACTGACAAGTTCGCCTATGTCGTAGGGCTGTCGTCGGCAGCGGCCAGCGTCGACCAGACCCGGCTCGCTCATCTTGATCCTAAGTCCGCGAATCTGAAGCTACTCTGGATCGCATGCGGAACGGAGGATCACCTCCTTGAGCCCAATCGCCAGTTGATCGCCTTCTTAAAATCGAAAGACATGCCGGTTACGGCGATCGAAACACCCGGCATGCACACCTGGATGGTGTGGCGTGACAACCTCGTCCACTTCACCCCTCTGCTGTTTCAGACTAAGTAACTTCCTTTTCAGAGATCGGCCCCAACCATGACCGTGATCAAGTTCGCTGCCATTGCCCTGCTCCCATGTGCAACGGCGGTGCTTTCTCAAAGCCCAGTTCCTTTCAATTCCTCGCAGGCAAACCCAGATCGGACCATCACCTTCCGCTACCAGGACCCGGTAGCCTCGGCCGTTGTTCTCAACATCGACACGTCTGCGAAGCCCATCCCGATGACCAAGGGAGAGGACGGGATCTGGACCTATACCACCGCGCCGCTCGCGCCGGAGATCTACTCGTACCGTTTCGACGTGGACGGCCGGCCGCAGTTCGACCCCAACAATCTCACGCACATAACGCCGAATCTTGTTTATCGCGGAGACCAGGTTGAGGTCCCAGGCGAAGCTCCGCAGCTTTGGGACGCCCAGGACGTCGCTCATGGCAGCCTCCACCGGCACCGCTATATCACCTCGGTGGTCAAGGGCCTGGCTTCGAATATGAGCCAGTACCTTGTTTACACACCTGCCAACTACGACCCGCACGCAAAGACCAAGTATCCCGTCCTCTATCTTCTGCACGGCTGGTCGAATACCGTCGACACCTGGACCCAGACGCTCCAGGCCGACATGATCCTCGACAACCTCCTTGCCCAGGGCAAGATCAAGCCGATGATTGTAGTTATGCCTCTGGCTTACGGAGACATGAGCTTTGTGAACGGAGCGATCGGCGAGATATGGAAGCAGAAGCCGCTGGTCAACAAGAACACGGACCTGTTCGGGCAGGCGCTCCTCACGGAGATCATCCCCCGCGTCGAACGTGAGTACACCGTGTCGACGAAGCGCGAAGATCGAGCGATCGCGGGGCTTTCGATGGGCGGCCTCGAGAGTCTTCAGATCGGTCTGAATCAAACGGATCACTTTGCCTGGATTGGAGGTTTCTCCAGTGCCGTTCACCTGCTCGACTTCCCGGCTCAGCTTCCTGTTTTGAAGTCTGAAGATGCGGCAAAGACGGCGAAGCTGCGGCTTCTGTGGATAGCGTGCGGCACGGACGACGGTCTGATCGGCGCAAACCGGAAGCTGATCGCATACCTCAAGGGCGAAGGTCTCGACGTTAAGGCGATTGAAACGCCCGGCGCCCACGTCTCCTACGTGTGGCGGGATAACCTGATCCAGTTTGCCCCTCTTCTCTTTCAGAGCAAGTAGCTCCCAGGCGCTAGCCCGTCCGCTTTCCGGAGACGACTCACGGTTATTTGCCAGACGAAGTCTGAGATTTGACCGCGGGCACGAGCAGCCTCCCGCACTTCGCCGAGCAGCGAACCCACTCACACACCTTTCAGTCTGGGCATATCGCGGGATAATAGGGAAAGATCCCGATGGATTCCTTTTTTGCCCGCTTCAAGAATGCGCTGGTGCTGATCATCCTGCTGATCGCGCAGACAGTTGCGCTCGCCATCCAGGTCCGCCGGCCTATCGAGTCGGGTGCGGCAGACAGCCCGCAGGTCACATTGGCACGCTCCTGGGTGATCGCCATCATCACCCCTGTCGAGCGCCTTTATCTTTATGCCGGCCACAGCCTCCTTTCCTTGTGGGCGAACTATCTGGATCTCCGCCACGTTCGCCAGCACGACCGCGACCTCCAGTATCAGCTGGATCAGCTCCGCATCGAGCAAGCTGCCATCGCCGAGGATGCTGTCCAGGGACATCGTCTTCAAGCACTGCTCGCGTTTCAGCAGCATTACGTGGCGACCACGGTTGCCGCGCAGGTGATTGGCACCAGCGGCAGCGACCTTTCACGCGTCATCTATATCGATAAGGGCTCGGCCGACGGCCTGAGGCCTGACATGCCCGTCATCACACCGGAAGGGATTGTGGGCAAGATCCGCGACGTGTTCCCAAAGACCGCTCCTCACACGGCGCAAGTTCTCTTGATCAATGACCAGACCTCCGGAGCCGGCGTAATTCTTGCCAGCACCCGTATCCGCGCGATCATTCGAGGCACCTCTGGCGGCCGTGTGCTGATCAACAATCTCACCCCAGACGACCGCATCAAGCCAGGGGAGGCTGTGCTGACCTCCGGGGGCGACCAGATCTTTCCGCGCGGCCTCCCTGTTGGCACAATCGAGTCCATTCAACCTGACCCGGAGCACCAGCCCTACACCGCGATACGTGTCAGACCGACCGCCAACCTGTTTCAGCTCGAGGAGGTTCTGGTAGTCACGGGGACGCAGCCCTCGCTTCCGCCCGCCACCGTGCAGGCCCTGGCACATGGTGCTGCGCTTTCTGCCGCTGCCCGTGCGGCAGCAGAGAAGGCTGCCGCGCAGGCGGCCGCGGCCAAAGCAGCCGCCGAGGAAAAGGAGGCTGCGACGCGCTCCGCGGCGGAGGTGATTGCAGACCGGCTTCCAAGCCTCCATGACGCCGCTGCCGACTCGCCCGAAGCGAAGGCCAGGGCCGCCGAGGACTTGGCTCACCCTGCCGCTGCGGGCGGCCGCGTCCCCACACCGTTGCCGACGCTTCATGCCGATCGCTACAGCCCCGGCACCACGCCGCCTGCCAGCAGCCTGCAGCCTGGCGCCCCCCATCTGGCAGCATCTCCTCCGCATGACGCGAGCGAGACCTCTGATGCGCATCCACCCAAGACGCGACCGAAGCGCCCACCCGCGAGTGATGACGTTCCTTCTCCGCACATGTGACGCTGCGGCCGAACGAGATCCGAGATCCGAGATCCGAACCTTGCTGATGAACGCCTGACCCTATGCTGAACCACAGCTACACTTCGCGCCGCGAACTCGAAGAGCACAGCTTTCACCCGGCTGTTGCCCTGGTTGTGCCGCTTGCGGCCGTTCTGCTCCAGTCGCTGCTTCCCCGGCCCGTCCCTTACCTAGCCATAATCGACCTCCCACTGATTATCACGATCTTCTTTGCGGTGAGTCGACGCTCTCCCATTGTGGGAGCGCTTACGGGCGCGGGCATAGGACTGCTCCAGGATGCCCTTACTGGCCAGCCGATTGGCGTCAACGGCCTGGTTAAGACATTGATCGGCTATATCGCGGCTTCGATTGGGCTCCAAGTCGACGTCGAAGCGCTCCCTACGCGCATCCTGATGAACTTTGTATTTTCCGTGTTGAACAGCGTCCTGCTCTTTTTTGTGGTTCGGCATCTGCTCAATCTCTCGACTCAGGAGTTTCTGTGGCGCCACGAGCTGATTCGAGCCGGCATCAACACTGCTATTGCAATCCCCGTCTTTCTCTTTCTGGACCGGGCAAAACGGATGCGTTGATCCGCTCGGCGAGAGGTGTTCTTTATTGGCAGGGGTATCTTGTGTTCCCTTTGCTTCGGCCGGCAACGCGACCTGTACACCTGGGTCTAAACTGATTTCAGCCTCCCATGAGCTCGACGCCCCCATCCTCCTGGCAGCCACCCTCTCGATCTTCCTTTCTTCCTGCGGGCCGAGTTGGGGGAAGAGAGGAAAAGCTCTCCCCCGGCAAGCTCCACGCTTCGCAGTACATCGTTGCGCTGATTCTCACGATTCTTTTTGCCGGGCTTTACCGTCTCCAGGTTCTTGGGGCTAGCAACTACCGCGTGCTTGCGGAGGCTAACCGTGTCCGCAAGATCCCGGTGCTCGCGCCGCGCGGGCGCCTCTTCGATCGTGAGGGGCGTCTGCTGGTCGACAACTATCCTTCGGTCACCTGCTATGTGATCCGCGATCAGATCAAGGATCCTTTGGCGGATATCCCTGCCATTGCTGCAGGGCTCCACATCCCGCCCGATCAGATCGAAGCCACGCTGCGGCGCTTCCAAGCTCAGCCCAAGTACCAGTCGGTTCCTCTGAAGCAGGACATTACGCCGGACGAGCAGGCCTTTATTGCCGCGCACCGCGACGAACTGCCAGAGCTCGAGACCCGCGACGAACAACGCCGTTTGTATCCACGGGACGGTTTCGCAGCTCACCTTGTCGGCTACGTCGGTGAGGTGTCGGAGCAGATGCTCAACGACCCCCGGTATGCCTTTTACGAGCCCGGGGATGTGGTCGGCCGGTCCGGCGTGGAGCAGACCTATGACGCGCTCTTACGCGGTACGGACGGTTCCCGCGACATCATCGTCAACTCGCACGGGAAGGAGCTGGGCAGTCTCGGGCAGACGCTCGCGGTTCCGGGCAAGGATCTTAGACTCACGATCGACCTTGACATACAGATGGCGGCGGAGAAGGCGATGGAAGGCAAGACCGGCGCGATGATCGCTCTTGATCCGCACACGGGCGAGGTGCTTGCCCTGGTCTCGCGGCCAACCTTTGATCCCAACCAGTTCTCGGTCCGTCTCACGCGCACGTATTGGAACGAGATCCTCAACAACCCCGATCATCCCCTGCTCGACAAGGCTATCCAGGCGCAGCTCGCTCCCGGCTCTACCTTCAAGATCATCATGTCCGTCGCCGGCCTCCAGGAGCAGGTCGCGCAGACCATGCGGGTCGTGTGTAACGGCGGTGCCAGTTTCTACGGGCACTTCTTCGCTTGCGACAAGCACCACGGCAGCGTCGACATTTACCACGCGATTCCGTGGTCCTGTGACACGTTCTATTACACGCTGGCGAACCGTCTTGGAATCGACACGATCGCCCGTTACGCTACTGCGCTTGGTTTTGCCTCGCGCACCGGAATCGACCTGCCAGACGAGGCCTCGGGCACGATGCCTTCGACGCAATGGAAGCTCAAGAACTTTCACGAGAAGTGGTACGCGGGCGAGACCATCTCGGTCGGCATCGGCCAGGGCGCCGTGGCCGCCACACCGGTCCAGCTCGCCCGCGCTCTCGGCGGTATTGCCTCAGGTGGCGCTCTTCGGCGGCCTCACGTGGTCTTCCCCGACGAGGTTCCGCCCGAGCAGCTCGAGAGCGTCCATGAGACTTTCAACGGATCCGGTGACCGTAATGTCGCTATCACTCCCGACACCTGGCAGATCATCACGGACGCCATGGCGGCGACCACCACCAGCGGTACAGCGGCGCTTTCCCACCTTGAAGGCATCGACTTCGCCGGAAAGACTGGCACGGCGCAAGTGATGAGCCACAATGCACTGGCGCGATCAGGCGGCGGTCATAAGACGGTTCCGAACGCGTGGTTCGTCGGCATGGCTCCGCGGCGCAATCCAGACATCGTTGTGGCCGTGTTGTGGGAGAACGGTAACTGGGGCGCGAACTCCGCAAAGCTGGGAGCGCAGATCATCAATGCCTTTGTTGAGAAGCAGCGTCAGCGCGCGAAGAACATCCGCGTCGTCGCCCAAGCGCCTAAAGACGATTCCCCTGCGTCGGAGGAAGCCGCGCCCCCTAAGTCTGTAAGCTCTCCCGCGGTGCCACCCGCGGCTGAGTGACTTCCAGGTCTCTCGGTTCGACTGACCGGGATGCCCCCGCTCGCGTTGCGGTGTGCGAGAGTGGAGGCATGGGTGTTCAGGGGCATTGGCGGCATCGCGGGTGGGGGTTCGCGGCATGTGCGCTGGCTAGCTCGTTCTGGGGGTGCGGGTTCTTCTTTGGAAAGATAGCGCTTCGAGAGATGGGCTCGGAGTACATGGTGCTGTACCGGTTTGTGTTTGCGCTCCTTGCGTTGCTGCCGCTGCTGGCGACTCATAGGCCGAACCTGAGCCGGGGGGATTGGTGGCTGCTGGGGCTGGCTTCATTCCTGGGAGGTCCGGTGCAGTTCCTGATTCAGTTTCACGGGCTATCGCTGACGACCGTGAGTCATGCCTCGCTGATGGTTGGGACCATGCCGGTGATCCTGGCGTTGGGCGCGGTGGTGTTTGCGCATGAGCGAATGGACGGGGTAGGGTGGCTGGCACTGTTTGTGTCGACAACGGGAGCGGCGCTGATCGCGCTGAGCGGGCGAGTGGAGCATGAGCCGGGTGGAGCCTCGCTTGAGGGAGACCTCCTGATCGTCGCATCGCTGACAATCGCGCTGTTCTGGATTCTGCTCAATAAGCGACTCATGCGGCGGGAGAGCCACGTTGTCGTGACCTCGTACGGGATTCTGCTGGCGACCCTGATGCTGCTGGCGTGGGTTCCATTGCGGTACGGGATGCCACCCATCCACGGAGTGAGCTGGCAGGCATGGGGGGCGCTGGCGGCGAGCGGTGTGCTGTGCACGGCGACGACCACACTGCTGTGGAACTGGGGGATGACGCAGGTGCCCGCCAGTCAGGCGGGTGTGCTGCTGAATATCGAGCCGTTGATGGGGAGCTTGCTTGGGGTCTTGGTGCTTCGTGAGCGACTCGGACCGAGCGCATGGGTTGGTGGAGCGATGATTCTCGCGGCAGCGGTGACGCTGACGACGCGCCGGCAGAAGGATCTACAGACGGAGCCAGGGGCCGAGGTGGCGACAGGAGTTTAGACTTCGTTGCCGCACACGGCGTCTATACCAAGGTGGGCTATTTGGTGCGATTGAGGGTGACAGACTTAGCCCGGATCTGGCAGAGCCAGGCCAAGGGGGATCATGCGGATGCTGGGACGGGTATGTTGGACTGTTTTGCTGCTGCCGACGCTTCTAAACGGGGGAGCCCCGGCCCAGCAAGGGACCGCCACGACGTCAGGGGCGCCTGAGCGATCTGCGCCGGCTTCGACGGGTGGCAGGCAGGTGCTTCTGGATGTCGTGGTGACGCCGAAGTCGGGTGCTCCGGTCGGGGGCTTAGGACAAGCTGATTTCGAGGTTCTCGATAACAAGGTCGCACAACCTTTGACGTCATTCCAGACGATGAGCGGGAAGGCGGATCAGATCCAGGTGGTGCTGGTGGTGGATGCAGTCAATACCACCTTCAACAGCGTTGCATACGAGCGGAGCCAGATCGACCGATTTCTGAGGGCGGACGGGGGACATCTCGCATATCCGGTGTCACTGGCCGTCGTCACAGACGCCGGAGCGAAGATTCAGCAGAACTCTACGAACGACGGGAACGCGCTGAGTGCGTCGCTGGACCAGTATGAGGTGGGGTTGCGAACAGTCCGGAGATCGGCGGGATTCTATGGTGCGTCGGAGCGTCTGCAAATCTCCCTAAAGGCGATCTCGGATCTTGCGAAGCTGGAGGGAACGCGACCAGGACGAAAAATGGTCTTGTGGGTGTCTCCGGGGTGGCCGCTCCTTTCGGGGCCGGGTGTGCAGCTTGGGAGCAAGGAGCAGAGGGGGATCTATGCCGACGTAGTTCGGCTTTCGAATGAGCTGAGGCTGAGCCGCGTGACCTTGTACAGCATCGACCCGCTTGGAACTGCCGATGCGGGCGGGTTTCGAACGTTTTACTACAGGAATTTCGTTAAGGGGCTGACCAACCCGCGTGACGCAGCGGTAGGAAACCTTGGCCTCCAGGTATTGGCCGAGCAGAGTGGTGGGCTAGCGCTGAACTCGTCAAATGACATCGCGAGCCTGCTGCACCGGTGCATGGAGGATGCACAACGGTACTACGAGGTCTCGTACACGGCGCCCCCTGCGGATCGGGCAAATGAATACCACGAGATACAGGTGAAGGTGAGGCAGCCGGGGCTAACGGCGCGAACACGGCAGGGGTACTACTCACAGCCTTAGTGCGACGGCGCACAGCCGGGCGAGGTTTGAACCGGCGGCGCGGGATGGAGCGGTGCATTCAGGCCGGAGGGGATGCGAAGCGCCTTTCTCACCCGCCGAGCCGAGGTGCCAAGAGCGTGGGTCGTGTTGCGATAGCTTTTGCCGAGCGCGGTGCCTGTCGAGTCGGAGGCGATTGAGATGGCCGTCGAGGTGTTTTCGCTGCTGTTGGCGAGCGCCTGTTCTGTTGTTGAGCTCACAGAGATGATTCCCTGAGCGGGATGATGGCCGGGGTTGAACCAGGCGATGTCGGTTGGGGGCAGAGCTTCCAGGCGGGCGAGTGACTCGTTAGGGAAGTTGGAACGGGTCATTTTGTCGGAGAGCGGCCATTTTGTGGAGCCGATAAAGACGGCGCCGTTCATAGGAAGCCCGGGCTCGCCGAGGTTGATGAGGCTGGCGGTTGGGAGCGGGGTCATGCGGTCGCAGCGATCGGCTCCACAGCCGCGTTGGCAGAGAGTCTCGTTCAGGTAGGAGGCGTGTTTGCCGGGGGAGATCCAGACCGTGGCGCCGTGCTCTTCGGCGTGGAGTGTAGCGGCCCGTGCGATCTGGCTGACGTCGCAGACCGTGTCTTCGTGTGCTGCGGCGTACCAGTAGAGGGCCTTCCAGGTCGCGGAGCGGAGATCGTCGGACGATGCAGAGACAAGGACGGAGACGTGTTCGGTGTCGAGTGGGTGCGGACGGGTACCGCAGTCGCGGCTCCAGAGATGATAGAAGTGGATCTCGGCGGTGCGGGTCTGGGCTGATCTCGTCTTTGTGGGGGTGACCTGCCCGTAGATGGTGCCGTTTACGGCCGCGACGGTGGGGTCGGGCAGATCCGGGTGAAATTCGGAGGGCAGGCCCGCGCAGTCCACCCGAGCGACCATGAAGGCGGGAGCGAACTGGCGGAGCAACGCCTGCTCCATAGCGTCGCTGAGGCCATCGTGGTCGGAGTCCAGGGATGGGGAAGGCGCGGGGATCTGGGCTGCAGCCAGTGGGCTGAGCAGAACAATGGAGGCTACGAGGGCGAGGAGGGTTCGGGGCGAGCGCACGTCTTATTCTTTCACTTTCAGTTGCCCGAGAATCGAGGCGGCAAGAAACGGAAGCTAAAGCTAGAGCTGGATCGCGCGTACAGATGGGGAGCGAGCGGCTCGCTGCTCCGAGAGCAGCGTGTGGCTGACACGATGCCAACGGTAGAGGAGGATGCAGCCAGCAAGGGTAAGGGCGACCGAGAGGCCAAGCCAGAGACCACGAGCGCCGAGGTGGCGATGGAAGGCGAGGTAGATGCCTATGGGAAGGCCGAGGAGCCAGTATGTACACAGGTGGGTGATCAGGCCGGAGTGGGTGTCACCCGCGCCGCGGAGGGCGCCAATAGCGGTGACCTGGAGGCCGTCGCAGAGCTGAAAGAGGGCGGCCACGGCGAAGAGCGGGACGGTGGCAGCGATGACGGCCTGGTCGGGAGTGAAGGTCCGGGCGATGAGGTGAGGTGCGGACAGGTAGCCGACAGCCGCAGCGATCATGGCGGCTCCGCTGAGGCAGAGGGCTGTCCAGCCCGCGGCGCGGGCGTCCTTTGCTGAGCGCCGACCGATCGCCTGGCCCACACGAACGCTGGCTGCTGCCGAGATGCCCATTGGAATCATGAAGGTGAAGCTGATGACGTTGAGGGCGATCTCGTGGCCGGCGAGCGGGACGGGGCCGAGCGTGGAGATGAGAAAGGTGACCACCGCGAAGATAGCAATCTCTACGATGATGGTGGCACCGGCGGGCAGGCCGAGCTGGAGAAGACTCTTGAGGAGGCGAGCTTCTGTTCGGAGATTTACGGTGCGAAGCCCGTAGTTGTGGTGGCGGTCGAGGCTCCAGAGCGCGGCCGCGAGAAAGAGTGCGAGATAGGTACGCGCGAACGAAGTGGCTAGGCCGGAGCCGACGACGCCGAGGCCGCTCCATTGGATATGGGCACTGCCGAAATGCCAATGGTGCGAGTAGATGAGCAGCCAGTTGAAAAGAACGTTGATGATGTTGGCGGAGAGGAGTGCCCAGGCGATGGGGCGGACGTGGTTGAAGGCCTGGAGATATCGGCGAAGGGTGAAGTAAAGAAGAAGTGGAAGGATCCCGAGGTTAAGTGCGCGCAGGGTACCGATGGCTCCGGAGATGACGGTGGGGTCAGTGGAGATGTGCGACATGCCAAGGGGAGCCAGGGCGAAGGCCATAGCGAGGAAGGCCGCGACCGTCGTGGCGAGGAGGAGACCATGAACGAGCCAACGGTTGGCCTCGTGGTATCTGCCCGCACCGTGAGCCTGAGAGATGACGGTATCCAGCCCCAGAAGGATCCCGCCCAGACCGAAGGCGGCGGTGTTGAAGAGAATCTGCGCGAGCGCTACCGCGCTCATAGCAACGGCCGCGTTCGGAAGACGGCCGACCATCATCGTATCGACAAGACCCATGGTCATCCATCCGATCTCGGCGGCTACGAGCGGGAGGGCGATGCGGAGCATGGGGCGGAGCTCAGAACGGATCTGGGTGAGGATGGACATGGCTGCGGGGTCTTCGGGGAGAGAGGCGGTAGGTACCGGCACGGATCCGCCTTGGGATCGCTCTCATCGTACGGCAACGAACATCACGGGTGCGTGGAACCGTGGTTGAAGGCTGTATCTGTTCCGTTCCGGGAAGCTAATCGGAGCTTCTATACGAGAAAGAACGGTCCTCGATCTTGCTTGCGCAAACACTTGCACCTACTTTGGAAGGTGTTGTACTTCTCTTGTTTTGGAGCTCCTTGTGCCTTGGTTATTGCCTTCTGCCCTCTTCGTTGCCGCTGCTGCGGCATTTGCCTCCACTTCGGCCATGGCCGACCAATTGATTGTGAACGGGGGTTTTGAGACGGGGAGCTTCTCCGGGTGGACCGTAGATGCGGGAGCGACGGGAGTTTCGAGCGCCGGGGGACCGGGAGGGTTTGATCCGCACAGCGGATCCTCTTATGCGTATCTGGGCAATGTTGGTGGTTTGGGAACCCTTTCGCAGAGCTTTGCGGATGTGGCGGGCAGGACTTACATGTTTAGCTACTACGTTGCGAGCAACGGCACCACGCCGAGCGAGTTCGCGGCAGAGTTCGATGGAAGAACCCTTATGGATGTGGTAAATCCTGCGACCTCAGGTTACACGCTGTACAGCTTCAGCGTAACGGGAACGGGGCACGATTCGATCACCTTGCTGGAGCGCAACGATCCGAATTACTTAGCACTGGACGACGTGAGCTTTAGCGCAGCGAGCAACGCGCCGACACCGGAGCCCTCGAGCATTGCCCTGCTGGGAACGGGGCTTATGGGTGCAATGGGCGCGGCCCTTCGGCGGTCGACGCGGTAGGGCTGAGGGCCTGTGCTGTTCGCGGGCGCGGGAATACCCTGAGGTTATGGCGGCGGCAATCAAAGCGGCGGGGATGCTTAGGAAGGCCACGATGTAGATAAAGATGGAGCGAACGCAGCAGAATGTTCAGGTTCGAGGACCTGCCTGTGGGTGCAGCTGATGCGGTCCATGAAGTCGTACCGGTCCTGGACGATCTTAGCTTCGGCACGGGCGTCTCTGCGAGAGATGTCGCCTAGACCGGAGAGATGATACCCCCGACGGGAAGGCTGGTAGGGAGCGCGAGTTCCGGCATCGTCCGCTGGCCGGGTCGCGTGAGGTGCATCGCGGCAGCGGTCATGTCGGTGTACTTCAGGCCAGCGCCGGTATTGAAGAGGACGACCGTATCTGTGGGCTTCAGATCTCCAGAGATGAGGAGGTCATCGTAGGCGGCGGTGGCGGCGGCACCTTCGGGAGAGAGGAAGATGCCTTCGTTGCGGGCGTAATCGAGGATGCTGGCGAGGAGGCGGTCGTCGTCGTTTGCGATCGCCTTGCCGCCGGATTTAGCGAGGATGTCCAAGATTATGTAGTCGGCGTAGGGTTTGGGGACGCGCAGGCCGGCGGCAAAGGTTGACGCGTCCGGGAAGAATTCGGCCGTAGGTTTGTGCTCGTCGAAGGCTTTGACGATGGGAGCGCAGCCGGAGGCCTGGAGGGCGTACATCTTGGGGCGTTTGGAGCCGGGCTCGATCCAGCCGAGCTGCTCCATCTCGTCGAAGGCCTTCCACATGCCGATAAGGCCGACTCCCCCGCCTGTGGGGTAGAAGACGGCGTCGGGGTAGCGCCACCCGAGCTGCTCGACCAGTTCGTATCCCATGGTCTTCTTGCCTTCGACGCGAAAGGGCTCCTTGAGTGTGGAGATGTCGAACCAGGTTTCTTCGAGAGGAGTGTTGGCGTCGCGCTGGGCCTTGATGCGTTCGCCGACTATGCGGGCACAATCGGAGATCAGTCCGTCGACCATGGTGACGTCCGCTCCGTAGAGGACGCCTTCCAGGTAATTGGCGAACGGGACGTCCTTCGGCATGAAGATGTGGGCCTGGATGCCGGCGGCTGCGGCGTAAGCTGCGAGGGCACCGGCGGCGTTGCCGGCCGACGGAACGGCTAGGTGCTTGAGGCCGTAGTGACGGGCCATGGTGACGGCCATGCCGAGACCGCGGGCCTTGAAGGTGCCGGTGGGATTGGCGCCCTCTTCCTTGATGAGGAGGCCGGGATAGCGACGAGAGCGGACCATGGGCGTCCAGCCTTCGCCAAGAGTGACGGGAACGATCGGGCTGTCTGGTGTACCGGAGGGAAGGACGTCCTTGTAGCGCCACATTCCGAGGGAAGCGGGGCTCGCCGCTGCGTACTTCGCCGGGTTGTCACGGTGCGCGGTGCGTTTAACCTGCTCCAAGTCGTAACGAACGTAGAGGGAGGAGCCATCCGGGGCGAGTGCCTGGGGAGTGTCCGCGGTCAGGTGAGTGTTGGGATCGCGTGTGGATTCGAGGTATGCGATGGGAGGCATCTGTCGATGCTATCGAATTTCGGGGGGCTTGCGCTTGTACGACAGATTGCGGGCCCGGCTCGATGGAGAGGGTTTTGAGAGAATGAAGTGTGAGCACACTTGAACGAGACAGACTCGCCGTACGGATGATCGCTGTGGATATGGATGGGACGCTCTTGGGTGAGGGTGGCCGGGTCAGCGAGCGGAATCTCGACGCGATCCGGGCAGCGGAGCGCGCGGGCATCGAAGTGGTCGTGGCGACAGGACGGCGTCACAGTTATGCAATGAAGCTGCTCCGTGGTCTGGGGGTGCGAGAGGAAGGCGTTCTGGTGAGCTCGAATGGAACGGTGACGCGGCAGATCGGATCAGAGTTGCTGCATCGGACGCATATGGCGCAGGCAACGGCCTCATGGCTGATTGCGCAGGTAGGTGAGTTCCGAAACGCGCTTGTGGTGACCTTTGACACGGTGAGAGCGGACGGGGACGACACGCATGGTGCGCTGGTGGTGGAAGAGCTTGACGAGCTGCACGGGAGCATCGGGAAGTGGATGGTGGCGAATGCGGCCTATATCTCGCGCGTCACGCCCATCGAGCGAGCGCTCGAGATGGGTGACCCGATCCAGATGATGCTGTGCGGGACGGTGGAACGGATGCGGCGCGCGGAGGCGCGATTGATGGAGGATGCACGCGTGCAGGGGGTGGGGCAGCCGAACAGAGCGGGAGTCGAGATTGTGCTCAACCGCACGGAGTACCCGGACCGAGATCTTTCGATCCTGGACATTCTGCCGGCGGGGTGCAGCAAGGGAGCGGCGCTGCTGCGGCTGGCAGATCGATGGGGGATGGATGCCGGGGAGATCATGGCTATCGGAGACAACTGGAACGATCTCTCGATGCTGGAGGTGGCGGGGTGGCCGGTGCTGATGGGCAATGCTCCTGAGGACCTGATGAGTATGGCGGCGATGCGCGATTGGAGGGTTACGGGGCGCAACGACGAGGATGGGGTGGCTCAGGCGATCGAATGGGCCCTGGCGGCGGGGAGGGCCACAGACGACAGGGCTGCAAGTGTAGCCACGGAGGCGAATGTTGGGTAGGTGTGCTCGCTGGCGAGTTTGGGGCATGTGCCGACCCTGGCCCGGGTGGTAGGCTTTTGAGGTCGATGCGATTGAGGATCTATAGCCAGATGGTTGCGGCGTGCTTGCTTCTGGGCACGAGTGTGGGAACGCGTGCATTGGAACATGTAACGCTTCGGAATGGCTTCGAGCTGGATTGTGAGCGGCGCGAGGTTGTGGGGGAACGGGTCCGGCTATACCTGATGCGGGAGGCCGCTGTGCGGGGATCCGCGAACTACGTTGAGGTGGCTGCGGATGCGGTGCTTCGGGTGGAAAGCCTGCCCGATGCCGTGGGTTCGGCTCCACTAGCGGGTAAGCGGACCGCCAGCTCCAAGTCAAGTGGCGGGAACGATGGCGAAGTTTCCAGTGCTGGGAAGAGTGAGGCTGTGAAGCCGGAGCCTACCTCGGGGGAGATACACGAGATGCTGGTGTTTGCGGGCGGGCAGCATCGGGTGGATGCGGATCTGCTGGCGAGCGTGGTGCGCGCAGAGAGCGGCGGGCAAACAAGAGCGGTGTCGCGAACGGGTGCTCGCGGGCTGATGCAGCTGATGCCGGGCACGGCATCGGAGCTGGGCGTGAAGGACGCGTTTGTGCCCGCGCAGAATATCGATGGTGGATCGGCATACCTCGATCAACTGCTGACGCGTTATCACGACGATATGGCGCTGGCGCTGGCGGCGTACAACGCCGGACCGGCGGCGGTGGATAGGTACCATGGCGTGCCGCCGTACCGAGAGACGCGGGCGTACGTGGCCCGGGTGATTCGGGAGTTCAATCGGCGAAAGCTTGCAGAGATGGCGCTGGGGCGTTGATGATCGCTGCGAGGCGGGGATGAAGAGCAGACGGGGCCTGCTATGGCTGCTGGGGGCAGCGACCCTGGTGGCGGTCGTCGTTCTCTTCCGTCGGGTGCAGTTTGATTGGAGCGAGTTCTGGCACCAGCTGCGCTTTGTGAGCTGGTGGCACGTGGTGGCGGGGGTGGCGCTGATCTACGGCACCTACTGGCTGCGTGCGTGGCGTTGGGCGGAGTTCTGCCGGGCGGTTAAACCGGTGCAGGCCCGGGAGCTGGTCGGGCCGCAGTTCATGGGGTTCTCGGCGGTTGCGCTGTTTGGCAGGCTGGCAGACCTGGTGAGACCCTATCTGCTGGCGAAGCGTACAGGGCTGACGGTGAGCTCGCAGGTAGCGGTGTACACGGTAGAGCGGATGTTTGATCTGGGCGCCGCGGCGATCGTGTTCTCGAGCGCGCTGGCGTTTTCGCCCGCGGGGCTGGAGCACCGGGACCGGTTTGTGCGGGTGGGCCTGGGGAGTCTCCTGGCAACTCTGGTGATCGCGGCGTTTGCCGTCGTCGTGCGGCTCAAGGGGGATGCGGTTTCGGGGTGGATCCGGCAGCGGCTCGGGGTGTCTTCGCCAAAGCTGGCGCAGGGGCTCGAGGAGAAGATCCTAGGCTTTCGGGATGGTCTGAGGGCAGTGTCGACGACCCGGGAGTTTCTGTTCGCTCTTCTGCTCTCGCTGGCAATGTGGGGGATGATTGGTGCGGCTTACGTCGAGACGGCGCATGCGTTTGTGCGGACGCCGGAGCTGGCGGGTCTGAGCTTTTCGCGAACGATGCTGCTGATGGCGGTGAGCCTGGGTGGGTCGCTGGTGCAGCTGCCGGTGCTGGGATGGTTTACCCAGATTGCTGCGACGGCGGCCGCGATGCATGGGTTCTATGGGGCGCCGATCGAGGCGGCGACGGCGTGCGGGGCGATGCTGCTGATCGTGCTGACGCTGAGCATCGTGCCACCGGGGTTGATCTTTGCGAGGGTAGAAGGTGTGAATCTGCGGACGGTTGCGGATGAGAGTGGGGCGGCGGAGAGGCAGGGTGGGGCCACTCCCGCAGAGTCAACGCGCGCATGAATGAGTCGGAGCGGGCGGTGGTTGCGGCGGCTCATCGATAAGGGGTTGGTTGGGATGAGGGTGCGGCGGGTGGTGGTTTACGGCTTGGCGATGGTTGTGACCCTGGCGTTGGGCATCCTGCTGCGGTTTGCGCCGCTGGGGCTGCCGGCCCCAGTGGTGAAGTATGGCGGCTCAACGATGTGGGCGCTGATGATTTATTGGGTGCTGACCGTGGTGAGCGGGGGCTGGGGGCCGGGGCGGCTGCTGGTCGTGGCCGGCGTGGTGGCGACGGCGGTCGAGTTCCTGAAGCTGTACAGGACGCCGTGGCTCGATGCGTTTCGGATGACGCTGCCGGGCATCCTGCTTTTGGGCAAATACTTTTCGGTGTGGGACATCCTGGCGTACTGGGTAGCGATCGCGGCTGGAGCGGCCCTGGATGCTGTAACGATCCGCCCTTATTGCGCAAGGGCGTGATGCCGGTCAGCTTGTGCTGGCCGATCAGAGCGCTGCGTGCGACTCTTGAAGACCCCTCCCCTACCCCCCATACTTTGCGTCAAAGTCTTGCAGTGAAGGGGGTTAAGCTTGGACCTCCATCGACCAACACGCAGCAAAGGATGCGAAACAGACAAGCCCCGGCTCGTTGGGAGCCGGGGCTTGTCTCTATTTAGTTTAGCTGACCGGCATGCCCCCTTGCGCCAGCGTGGCGGGTGTTCGCGGCGATTTGTGCTGGGAGCTAGAGTGGAGGTGAGGCGCCCCGGCCGGAGTGGTACGGTTCTGGCGAAGCCATATGAGAAGAGCGTGTTTGCTGGCGTCGATGAGCCTGGGGTTTTCGATAGGAGCCGCATGCCAAGCGCTGCCCAAGTGCGGCGATGTCTCGGTAGCGTATCGAGCGAACCCGCCGGAGCTCGAGGGGAAGATCCATGTTCGTCGCCCAGGGGCGGAGCAGCCGGAGATCGACTCGCGAAAGAAGCAGATGACGGCGCAGGGAACGCGATGGCTCGTCACGGTGGATGCGAACTACATGGTACCGGGGCCATGGAGTACGACGTACCTCGTCGGCACCTCTACGAGTGACCGGCCGGTCCTGGAGCTCCGGATTGACGACCACGGAAACACCATCGTGGCGAAATGGATCACCGAGAAGCTGCTGTACGTGGAGGTCTGGTGGGGACGATTTGGAGCGACCGATCTGATTCTCGATACCGCGTCAGGCAAGCTTCTGTATTCAGAGTTTGCGAATTACAGGCAGCTGGGTGATCCGTGCAGCAAGGACTGAGCGGTGTGGGCGAGATCTTGCCAAGGCCAGCACTGCTATAGAATCGATGTACCTGATGAAGTGTCCGTATTGTGGTTTTGCCCAGGATCGAGTGGTGGATTCGCGTGAGAGCAAGGATGCGGACTCGATTCGGCGACGGCGTGAGTGCGAAGGGTGCAACAAGCGCTTTACGACGTATGAGCGGATCGACGAGATCCCGTACATGGTGGTGAAGAAGGACGGGCGGCGGGAGAAGTTCGACCGGCAGAAGGTGCTGAACGGGCTGCTGCATGCGTGTTCGCGGAGACCGGTCCCGGCGGCGCGGCTGGGCGAGATCGTGGATGAGACCGAGGCATTTGTGGTGGATTCGCAGGAGCGCGAGCGGTCGACGCGCGAGGTCGGCGAGTTGATTATGGAGCGACTGAAGGACATCGACACGGTGGCGTATATCCGGTTCGCGAGTGTGTATCGCGACTTCAAGGACGTCCGTGAGTTCAAGGCGGAGCTCGAGCAGCTGCTGAGCGGAAAAGACGGAAAGAGATAGGCAGGTTTATGGCGGAGATGATGGCGACGACAGGTTTGGATGAAAAGACCGTGGCTCGGAAGCGGACGCATACGATCACGCTGATTCCCGGTGACGGGATAGGTCCGGAGGTTTCGGGAGCGGTGGTGGAGATTCTCGAAGCTGCGGGACGAGCGACGGGGGTGGGGTTCGACTGGCACCGGTATGACGCGGGCGCGGACTCGTATGAGAAGACTCGGGAGTACATCCCAAAGGCGTTGTATGAGTCGATCGAGACAAACCGTGTTGCGCTGAAGGGGCCGGTGACGACGCCAGTCGGTGGCGGGTTCTCGTCGATCAACGTGACGCTGCGGAAGAGGTTCGATCTGTATGCGAACTTTCGGCCGGTGAAGAACCTCCCAGGGCTCCAGACGAAGTATCCGGGGATCGACCTGGTGATTGTGCGGGAGAACACCGAGGGCTTGTATGTGGGTCTGGAGCAGGAGATTGTTCCGGGTGTGGCGACGGCGTTGAAGGTAACGACGGAGAAGGGGTCGACACGCATCGCGCGGTTTGCCTTTGAGTACGCCCGCAAGATCGGGCGGAAGAAGATCCACGCGATCCATAAAGCCAACATCATGAAGAAGACGGACGGGATGTTTCTCGCGTGCTCGAAGCGAGTGGCGTCCGAGTACCCGGAGATCCAGTACGCGGAGCACATCGTGGACAACACGTGTATGCAGCTGGTGATGAACCCCTGGCAGTACGATGTGCTGCTGACGGAGAACCTGTACGGGGACATTCTTTCGGATCTTTGCAGCGGCCTGGTGGGCGGGTTGGGATTGGTCCCTGGAGCGAACCTGGGCGAGAGCTGTGCGATCTTCGAGGCGGTGCATGGGTCGGCTCCGGACATTGCGGGCAAGGGCCTGGCGAATCCGACGGCTCTGCTGCAGAGCGCGGTACTGATGCTGCGGCACATCGACGAGATGGGGACGGCGGACCTGGTGCAGGCGTCGATCGAGCAGGTGTACCGGGCGGGCAAGACGCTGACGCGGGATGTGGGTGGAAAGTGTGGGACGACGGAGTTCAAAGAGGCGGTGCTGGAGGCGATGGAGGCTCAGCCGGTGGTGTCAGCGTGATGGGAATCATGGTGCGTCGGAGCTGGGTTGCGGGTCTGCTGATGGTAGGGCTTGCCGGGTGCAAGCCGGATACAGCGGTGCGCAAGGGTGAGGTGGTGGACGGCGGGGCGAAGCCTGCTGCGGCGCAGCGGCAGACGGGCGTGGCGGTGGATCCGGCCACGGCTGGATCGGTGCGTGGGGTCGTGTCGTTGTCGGGAAAGGCCCCGGCGCGGGTGAAGATCGACATGACGATGGATCCGGTGTGCGAGATGAAGGCGGGCGACAACTATTCCGAGCAGTACGTCGCGAAGGACGGCAAGCTTGCTAACGTGTTTGTGTATGTGAAGAGTGGGCCGGCGGCGGCGATGCATGCGGCCCCGGTGAGTACGGCGCCGGTGGTGCTGGACCAGAAGGGATGCCGGTATACGCCGCACGTGATTGGAGTGATGGTGGGCGGCACGGTTGAGTTTCGGAACTCCGACCCGACGATGCATAACATCCACACGATGCCGGTGGTCGCGGGCAACGAGGTGATCGACGTTTCGCAGGGGCCGAACGGGGCGCCGCAGCGCCGGGTGTTCGAGCAGCCGGAGCTGATGCTGCCGGTGCGCTGCAACAATCATCCGTGGATGAATGCGTTTATCAATGTTTCGGCGACGCCCTTTTTCGCAGTGACGGCCGAGGATGGCACGTTCGACCTCCGTGGGCTGCCGGAGGGGACGTACACGCTGGGAGCTGTACACGAGAAGTTGGGCGAGCAGACGTTTCAGGTCACGGTGAAGGCGCACGAGGCGGCCAAGGCGGAGTTCAAGTTCCAGGTGAAGTAGAATTCTGCGAATCGCTTGCGAGCCAGGTCAAAGGACGCGGGTGAACCTTTGAGAGGTAGATCGGACTCCTGATGGACATACACTCGCTGACCGTAATTCACGCGCTGCCGCTGTGGTTTCTGGTCTTTTCTCTGTTTCTGCCGCGCGTGGCGCTGGCGGTGGCGTGGCTGCAGGGGGTGCTTGCGGGGTTTCATCTGCAGGGGATTGTGCCTCTGATTATTGCGATCCTTTTGCCCCGAGTGCTGATCCTGTACATGATCTACGTGGACCAGGGGCTCAGCCTTTGGTTCATCATCCATCTTGTGGTCGCGCTGCTGGTGTGGGGCGGGTCGGGTGGTTACGGGAATCGCAGGCGGCGACGAAGGGACGATTACTAAGTAGCCGATACGCCTGGCTGCGGGTATTGGGTAGAGGAGGCAGGCGAAGCGTGGGCGCCTGACCTGCCCTGTGATCTGAGCGGATGCCGGGGTATGCGGGCTGTTGCTATTCTTGAGAGATGGAACGACGCAGGATCGGCATCCTTGGCGCGACGGGCATGGTGGGGCAGCGGTTTATCCAGATGTTGCACACGCATCCGTGGTTTGAGATTGCGTGGCTGGCGGCGAGCGATCGCAGCGCAGGCAAGACGTACGGGGAGGCATGCCGGTGGAAGCTGGACACGCCGCTGCCGGCCGAGATTGCGGCGATGACGGTGCAACCGAACGTCCCCGAGCTGGCGGTGGGTGAGCTGCCAAAGATCATCTTTGCGGCGCTCGATGCGGAGCATGCGCGGGAGCTCGAGCCGAAGTTTGCAGCGGCGGGATGCGCGGTGATCTCGAACTCGAGCGCGTTCCGGATGGTGCAGGACGTGCCGCTGGTGGTGCCGGAGGTGAATGCGGGTCATCTGCAGCTGATCGAGACCCAGAGCTGGCGGCAGGAGAACGACGGGCGCGGCGGGTTTATTGTGACGAACCCGAACTGCTGCGCGATTGGACTTGTGATGGCGCTGAAACCTCTCGAGGAGAGGTTCGGAATTGAGAGCCTGTTTGTTTCGACGATGCAGGCCGTGAGCGGCGCGGGATATCCGGGCGTGGCGTCGCTCGACATCCTGGGCAATGTGGTGCCGTTTATCAAGAACGAGGAAGAGAAGCTGCAGGAAGAGTGCGGCAAGCTGCTGGGCCGGTATGCGGGGACGCATGTGGAGATGCTGCCGGCGAAGGTGAGCGCGCATTGCAACCGGGTTGCGGTGGAGGATGGGCATACGGAGTGTGTGTCGATCAAGCTCAAGAACAAGGCCACGCGGGAGGAGATCCTCTCTGCCTGGCGTGAGTTCAAGCCGCTCGATGGGGAGCATCTGCCGAGCGCGCCGGATCAGCCGGTGGAGTTTGATGAAGGTGTCGATCGACCGCAACCTCGGCTGGACAGGATGCGCGGGAGGGGGATGGCGGCCACGGTGGGGCGTTTGCGCGAGTGCTCGCTGCTTGACTGGAAGTTTGTGGTGCTGTCGCACAATACGATTCGCGGTGCGGCGGGTGCGGCGGTGCTGAATGCGGAGGTGTTGGCGCGGATGGGCAAGCTGGACAGACTCCGTGCGGGCGCGAGGCAGGCGGCGGTGACGGTGTGAGCGGGTTACGCGAAGACCTGGTGGTGATGAAGTTCGGAGGCACGTCGGTCGAAGATGCCCGGGCGATGGAGCGGACCGCGGCCATTGTTGAAGGGCGGCGCAAGCGTGGGTTGCGAGCTGCGGTTGTGGTCTCGGCAATGGCGAAGGTGACGGATCAGCTGCTGGCGGCTGCGGCGGCGGCGGGGCGAGGAGACAAGCTCACGGCGATAGGAGCAGCAGCGCGGCTGCGGACGCGGCATGTCGACACGGCGGCGAAGCTGGTGAGTGGCGATCGTTTTGCTGCGCTGCACCAGGCACTTGGGATTGAGTTTGATTCGTTAGATGACCTACTTCGCGGGATTGCGGCTGTGGGCGAGTTGACGCCTCGCACCAACGATCTGGTAGTGAGCTTTGGGGAACGGATGTCGAGCCACATGGTGGCCGAGGCGTTCGCGGAGCGTGGGCTCGAGGGTGTGGCGGTCGACGCGAGGACATGCATCATCACGGATGCGAACTACGGCAAGGCAACGCCGCTCGAGGACGCGATCGAGGCGAAGCTGACGGAGATCGTGCTTCCCTTGCTCGAGGCAGGAAAGACGCCGGTGATGGGCGGGTTTATCGGATCGACCGCAACTGGGGTGACGACGACTCTGGGGCGCGGCGGGAGCGACTATACCGCGGCCCTGGTGGGTGGGGGTTTGCGTGCAGGGGCGATCGAGATCTGGACGGATGTGAACGGGATCATGACGACGGACCCGCGGATCTGCCCGGATGCACTGCGGGTGAAGACGATCAGTTTCGAAGAGGCGGCGGAGCTGGCGTACTTCGGCGCTAAGGTTCTCCATCCCGCTACGATTCTCCCGGCGGTACAGAAGAGCATCCCGGTGTGGGTGCTGAACTCGCGCGACGCGGCGAATGAAGGAACGAAGATCACGGCGACGGCTCCGCATTGCGAGTCGCCGTTCAAGAGCATCGCAGCGAAGAAGCGGCTCACGATCATTGACGTAGTGGCGAGCCGGATGCTGATGTCGCACGGTTATCTGAAAGCCGTGTTTGACGTGTTCGACAAGTACAAGTGTGCGATCGACATGGTTTCGACGAGTGAGGTGTCGATCTCGGTGACGGTCGACTCGAATGAGAAGCTGCCGGAGCTGTGCGAGGAGCTGGGACGGATTGCGGATGTGAAGTATGAGGGTCGCAAGGCGCTGATCTGCCTGGTGGGACAGAACATACGAGGCCGCAGCGGGATCGCGGGCGAGGTGTTTACGGCAGTGAGGGACGTGAATTTGCGGATGATCTCGCAGGGTGCGAGCGAGATCAACATGAGCTTCATGATCGACGAAGAAGATGTGGAGGAGGCGGTGCGAAGCCTGCACCGACACTTCTTCGCGGAGCCGGACGAGACGATCTTCGACGTTGCGGGTCGCGCGGCAGTGGTGGAGAGCAAGGTATAGAGAAGGGCGAGACGATGCGAGTGCTGGTACTGGGACACGGGAAGACAGGGAAGCTGGTGGCGGAGGTCGCGGCTGAGCACGGACATGGGGTCCACGTGCTGGACGCAAAGGAGAACCGGGATGCGACGGCGTTGACGCCGCCGTTTGTGGCGGGCTTCGACGTCGTGATCGACTTTACGACACCGGACGCGGTGCTCCAGAACATGCGCGCCTGCCTGGCTACCGGAGCTCGGATGGTGATCGGGACGACGGGATGGTATGACAAGCTGGCCGACATGCGGAGCCTCGCAGAGCGGCGGAATGCCGGGTTGCTTTATGGGACCAACTACTCGGTGGCTGTGCAGCTGATGCTGCAGCTGGCAAAGCAGATGGGGGCCGCGCTGAAGGGTGCGGGGTATGAGTTTTCGATCGAAGAGACCCACCACGCGACCAAGCTGGATGCACCGAGCGGGACGGCGGTGACGCTGAGCGAGGTGGTGAAGGCCGCGACGGGAGCGAAGGAGGTGCCGATCGACTCAAAGCGCGAGGGCGAGGCGGCCGGCGTGCATGTGCTGCTCGCGAAGAGCGACGCGGAGCGCTTGCTGCTGACGCATGAATCAACCTCGCGGCGGGGCTTTGCAGAGGGTGCTGTGCGAGCGGCAGAGTGGCTTTCCACGCGGCGGGGTTGCTATGACTTCAAGGACATTTACGCCCAAGTGTAGTGAGGGCCGGAGACGGCTGGATAGGAAAAGAGGTTTGTGATGGGAAGTGGATTCGGGTTGACGGAAACGATCGCGGAGAGAATCGAGATGCTGGAGCAAGGGTCGGAGACGACCTTCGGCAGGCTGAGCTTCGACGAGAAGCTCGATCGGCTTGCCGAGGTAGCGGTGAAGGTGGGTCTGGGTTTACGTGACGGGCAGGAGATGCTGATGTCTGCGCCGATCGACGCGCTGCCGCTGGTGCGGCGAATTACCGAGCACGCGTATCGAGCGGGCGCGCGGCTGGTGACGACGTTTTACGGAGATGACCCAAGCATCGTGGCGAGGTACCAGTTCGCGAGAGACGAGAGCTTCGACTATGCGCCGGTGTGGCTGCAGGACGCGATTGCGGCAGCGTTCCGGAGCGGCGCGGCGCGGCTGGCGATTGCTGGGGCTAACCCGGCACTTCTGGCGGGACAGGATCCGGCCAAGGTGTCGCGCGCAAATGTTGCGATGTCGAAGGCCTCAAAACCTGCGATGGAGCTGATCACGCGACACGAGATCAACTGGACGATCGTGGCGTGTGCGACGCCGGAGTGGGCGAAGCTGGTCTTTCCGGATGAGCCGGTGGAGGCTGCGGTCGCGAAGCTTTGGGAGGCGATCTTCAAGGCTTCGCGTATCGACGGCGACGATCCGGTGGCGCAGTGGAAGGAGCATGGGGCGCGGTTGAAGGAGCGCGTGGATCTCCTGAATGCGAAGCGGTACCACTCGCTGCGGTTCCGGTCGGCGGACCAGTCTACGGATCTGACCGTGGGACTGGCTGACGATCACCTTTGGGCGGGTGGAGGGACGACGGCCGGCAACGGGGTTTACTGCCAGCCGAATATTCCGACGGAGGAGTGCTTTACGACGCCACACAAGGATCGCGTGGACGGGATAGTGCGGGCGACCAAGCCGCTCTCGCACCAGGGGACGTTGATCGAGAATATTTCAGTGCGGTTTGAGGGCGGAAAGATCGTGGAAGCGCATGCGACGAAGGGTGAGGACGTGCTGAACCGGCTGATCTCGACCGATGATGGAGCACGGAGGCTGGGCGAGGTGGCCCTGGTGCCGCACTCGTCGCCGATCGCGCAGAGCGGGGTGTTGTTCTGGAACACGCTGTTTGATGAGAATGCGGCGAGCCATATTGCGCTGGGACAGGCTTACTCGACGTGTTTGAAGGGCGGCGAGAAGATGTCGGAGGAGGAGCTCGCGAAGCTGGGAGCGAACTCGAGCCTGATCCATGTGGACTGGATGATCGGGTCCGGAGCGATGGATGTGGATGGGGTCGCGGCGGGTGGGACGAGCGAGCCGCTGATGCGGTCGGGGGAGTGGGTCTAACGGAGGAGCGGCCGGAGGGTTCGCAAGGTGATGACGGAGCACGACGTTTGTAGCGATCCCGCTGAGTTTTGCGGGTGACCGTGACGGCGTAGACTTGAGCTCGATATGGAATTGAGTGGATGTGGGACGGCTCTGGTGACGCCGTTCGACGCAGATGGTGGGGTGGATGAGGCGGCGATGCGCCGTCATGTGAGCTGGCAGGTTGAGAGCGGAATCCGGCTGCTCCTTCCGTGCGGAACGACGGGTGAGGCGAGCACTTTGACCGAGGCAGAGTGGCTGCGCGTGATCGAGATCACGGTCGAGAGCGCGCAGGGCCGGGCCGCGGTTTTCGCGGGATGCACGCACAATTCGACTGCGGAGGCGGTTGCCCGGGTGAGGAAGCTTGGACGGGTGAAGGGTCTCAGTGGTGTGCTGACGGCGAACCCGTACTATAACCGGCCCTCGCAGGAGGGGCAGTATGAGCACTTCCGCGCGATTGCGGAGGCGGCGGAGCTGCCCGTAATGCTGTACAACATCCCGGGGCGCACGGGGGCGAACCTTGAGCCGGGGACCGTGCTGCGGCTTGCTGCGGCTGTAGAAAACATCGTGGCGATCAAGGAGTCGAGTGGAAACGTCGCGCAGATCACGGAACTGCTGACGCGGATGAGAACGAGTGGGCCGGAGAGCTTCAGCGTCTTTGCCGGGGACGATGGGATAGCTCTGCCGGTGATTGCGCTTGGTGGGCGTGGGCCTGATCTCGGTGGCTTCGAATGTGATTCCTGTGCCCATGGGTGAGCTGGTGGGGGCGGCGCTCGGGGGAGACTGGGAGCGGGCGCGGGAGCTGAATGCGCGTTGGTTCCGGCTGATGCAGGCGCACTTCTGGGAGGCTAGCCCGGCACCCGTTAAGGCAGTGCTGGCGATGATGGGGCGGGGCGAGGACGTGTTGAGGCTGCCGATGGTCCGGGTGACGGAGGGGACACGGGAGCGTCTGCAGGCTCTCCTCGAGGAGCTTGGTTTGCGACCTGGTGAGTTTGCGCAAGTCTGAGGTGCGCGGAGAAGTTACCGTGCCGGCGCGGAGATGGAAACACCACAGGAGATGTCGTTGAGCGATTTGCAGCAGACGGTTGAGGAGTGGTTTGCCAAGGGCGCGGAGTCGGTCGGAGATCCGGAGGCTCTGCGGGTGTTTGCGGAATTTCGTACGGCGCTCGAGCGCGGGGAGGTGCGGGCTGCTGAGCCGGACGCGTCCCAGGCGCTCGGGTGGCGGGTGAATGCGTGGGTGAAGCGAGGCATACTGCTGGGCTTTCGCATCGGGGAGACGCGGGAGTTTGGCAGTCCGGAGAATCTGCCGTTCGTCGATAAAGCGACGTTTGCGGTGCGGCGGTTCACCCCGGGGGATGGGGTGCGCCTGGTTCCGGGAGGATCGTCGGTCCGGGGCGGCGCCTATGTCGCGAAGGGAGTGATCCTGGCACCCCCATCGTTCGTGAACGTGGGAGCTTACGTGGATGAGGGCACCATGGTGGATTCACACGCGCTTGTGGGAAGCTGTGCGCAGGTGGGCAAGAGGGTGCACCTGAGTGCGGCGGCGCAGGTGGGCGGAGTGTTGGAGCCGGTGAATGCAAGCCCCGTGATTATTGAGGACGACGTGCTGGTAGGTGGAAACACAGGCGTCTACGAGGGCACGATTGTGCGGACGCGCGCGGTGTTGGCGGCAGGGACCGTGCTGACGCGAGGCACGCCGGTCTACGACGTTGTGCGTGGGGAGATCTACAAGGCGACGGCCGAGGCGCCACTGATCATCCCGGAGGGAGCGGTGGTGGTGCCGGGCTCGCGAGCGATTGGAAAGGGGCGGGGCGCGGACTGGGGGCTAAGCGTCGCGACCCCGGTGATCGTGAAATACCGGGACGAGAAGACGGAGCTCTCGCTGGCGCTCGAAGACCTGCTGCGATAGGCTCTGGGCACGACCATGAAGACGCTCCAGGAACACATCGCAAGCGATGGCTTCCGTCTGCGCGGAACGGCGATGTCGCGTGTGGACGGCTTCAGCGACGTGGTGTTCGGGTTCGCGCTGACGCTGCTGGTGGTGTCGCTCGAGGTGCCGAAGACCTACTCGGAGCTGCACCAGATGGTGCGCGGATTCCTGCCATTTGCGATCAGCTTCGTCCTCCTGCTGATGATCTGGTATGAGCACTTCCAGCTCTTTCGGAGGTTCGGGCTTGAGGATTTCCGGACGATTTTTTTGAACTCCTGTCTGTTGTTTGTGGTCCTGTTTTATGTGTATCCGCTGAAGTTTCTTTTTAGCCTGATGGTGGGCGGACTGCTTGAAGAGGGTCATGCGCCGATGATCACGGCGAGCCAAAGTCCCGAGCTCATGGTGTTGTATGGAGGAGGGTTCGCGGCGATCTACCTGCTGCTGGCGGGGCTGTATTGGAACGGCTGGCGCCACCGAGAGGAGCTGGAATTGAGCCCGCTGGAGCGGCTGCTGACGAAGGGCTACATGGCGGACAGCGCGGCCAAGGCCGGGGTCGGTCTTCTTTCCTGCGCCATAGCATTGCTGCTGCCGCCCGACAAGGCTGGTATGTCAGGGTTTGCCTATTTTCTGATAGGGCTCACCAAGACCGGGGTGGAGATGTTTGTAGGTCGAAGAAGGCGGGCCCTGGAGGCTCCGATCGCTGGGGTTGAACCGCCGCGGGTGTCTGGCTGATGTGCCCTAACGTGTAACATTGAAGGTTGAATGGCTAACGATAAATTGAAGTTGATTCCGCTGGGCGGGTTGGGCGAGTTCGGCATGAACTGCATGGCGCTCCAGTGGCAGGATGACATTGTTGTTATCGATGCGGGGCTGATGTTTCCGGAAGAGGAGCTGCTGGGGGTCGACATTGTCGTCCCGAATATCAGCTACCTGCTGGAAAATCGGAGCAAGGTGAAGGCGATCCTGCTGACGCATGGGCATGAGGATCACATCGGTGGGCTTCCCTGGATCCTGAGTGAGCTGAATGTTCCGGTGTACGGGACGGAGTTCACGCTCGCGTATGTCGAGGGCAAGCTCGAAGAACACCGGCTGCTGGATGATGCCGAGCTGATCGAGATGCTTCCCGGACGGCGGTTTACGATCGGACCTTTTTCGGTGATGCCGATCCGGGTGACACACTCGCTGGTGGACTGTGTGGCGCTGGCGATTCATACGCCGGTGGGTGTGGTGCTGCACACGGGCGACTTCAAGATCGATCTTTCAGCACCGGATGGAAAGCCATTCGATCTGCAGGCGTTCGCGGAGCTGGGCAAGCAGGGCGTTCTGGCGCTTCTGCAGGATTCGACCAACGTCGACCGGAGCGGGTACACACCGGGGGAGACGGCGGTACGACCGGCGCTGGATGACGTGTTTTCGCGGACAAAGAAGAAGCTGTTCTTTTCCTGCTTTTCGTCGTCGATTCACCGCATACGAATTGCGATGGACCTGGCGCATCGGCATGGTCGCAAGGTAGCGATCGTCGGTCGGTCGATCGATAATTCGACGGAGATCGCACAGGACCTGGGATATCTCGATCTACCGCAGGGGCTGGTTATTCAGCCAGGGCAGATGCGGGACTTCCCTTCCGAGAAGCTGATGATCCTGATCAGCGGAACGCAAGGCGAGCCCATGAGCGCGCTGAGCCGGGCCGCCGTGAACACGCACAAGTTCGCGAAGATCGATGCAGGCGACACCGTGGTATTGAGCTCGCGAATCATACCCGGCAATGAGAAATCGATCGGCCGGGTTATCGATCACCTGGAGAGACGCGATGCAAAGGTGATCTACGACGATGGGGCGAACGGTTTAATTCATGTGAGCGGGCATGGCAGCCAGGAAGAGCTTCGATTGATGATCAATCTTGTGCGGCCGAAGTTTTTCATTCCGGTGCATGGGGACTATCGCCACCTGAAACGACATGCGGAGCTGGCCGGCTCGCTGGGTATTGTAGAGAAGACGTTTCTGCTCGAAGACGGTGACGTGCTCGAAATGAATCGCGACAAAGCGGCGAAGACCGGCAAGGTGACGGTCGGCCGTGTCTGTATCGATTCGGGGGGATCTGCAAGCGACGTCGTGGAAGAGGTCGTGATCAAGGATCGGAAGCACCTGAGTGAGGATGGATTTGTGATGCCGATCATCGCGATCGACAAGCACTCGGGCAAGATTGAAGGCACTCCGGAGATTGTGACGCGCGGTTTCGCGGTTGAAGATCCGGAGACGGTAGGCGACGTGCGATCGGTCGTGCAGCGGGTGCTGGAGCAGTCGAGCGCAGAGGAACGTGCCGACTATGGCGTGGTGAAGGAGAAGATACGCTCCGAGCTGAAGCGCACGATTCAGAAGAGCACCGGTCGACGACCCTTGATCATGCCGGTGATCCTGGAGCTCTAGCCACGCGTCCGAATTTTCTTAAGAGTCGGGTTCGGGATGCGACGGACGGTCAGGTTCGGCGATCTTTCGAAGCGGTCCGGTACACGATGATGACGGGTGAATTGTGCGATCGATTTCGGGAAGATCTGTGAGTATGAATGAATTTGTAACCATGGAGGACATTCGAGCCGCGCAGCAACGGATCGGGGGCGTGGCCGTGCGAACACCGATGGTGCGGATGGATCCGGAACGGTTGCGTTCAGCGGGATTCGCAGCGCCGGACTTCGAACTTTATCTCAAGGCTGAGAGTGCGCAGCCTATCGGGAGTTTCAAGCTTCGCGGCGCGTACAACATGGTGGCTCAGCTGCCGGAGGCGGAGCGAGCTCGCGGGGTGATTACGTATTCGAGCGGCAATCATGCGCAAGGGGTCGCGTACGCTGCCCGGGAGATGGGAGTGAAGGCGGTGATCGTGATGCCGAGCAATGCGCCTGAGGTGAAGAAGATTGCGACAGCGGCGCTCGGGGCGGAGATCGTGGAGGTGGGCAATGCCTCGAGTGAGCGTAAGGCCAAGGCGGAGGAGCTCTCGGAGCGATTCGGTTACGCAGTGATTCCCCCCTATGACGACGCACGGATTATTGCGGGTCAGGCGACATGTGGTCTCGAGATTATGGAGCAGGTACCTGATGTCGATCTCGTGCTGTCGCCGGTAAGCGGGGGCGGCCTGCTGAGCGGTGTAGCGACCGCGGTGAAGTTGGCGGAAGAAGAGCGTCAGACGCAATCACACGTGCAGGTGTGGGGGTGCGAGCCCGAGCTAGCAGCGGATGCAAAGGAGAGCTTTGAGACGAAGACCCTGGTCGAGTGGCCTGCAGCGATGACCTCCCGGACGATCGGCGACGGACTGCGGACGCAGAGCCTAGGCGCGCTGAACTTCCAGCATGTGCTGCAGTTTGTCGATGGGATTGTGGCGGTGCCCGAAGATGATATCTACACGGCTCTGCGCGCAATGCTAGCGGCAACCGATCTCGTCGCTGAACCGAGCGGCGCAGTGACGGTTGCGGCAGCGCTTTTTGGCGTTGCGAGCCTGCCGCGGGCGAAGAAGGTTGTTGCGATTCTGAGCGGCGGCAATATTGACCCGGTGTTGAAGGACCAGTTGATGGCGCGTCAACAGGGCTAGTCTTCCGAGGTGAGGTTCTTTTCTGTAGGGATAAGGCTCACGGACCCGGCACCGCGCTTGGAGGTTCCTGGCTACTGACGCCTCCGCTCAGGCGGGTTTCCCTTGCTTGTAGGCGAGTACTCGAAACGTCAGGACTGGCTCTGGCTGATTCGAACGTGCGTCTACCGTCCGGCATGTGTATTCTTTGGCTTCATGCACAGAGCCGGGCGCAACTCTCGATCGCACACAGCAACGCGGACGCTGGCAGCCATCGGCGCGGGGGCGCTCGTGCTGTATGGATCCCGTGTGCTGCTGGATTTCTTCGGCCCCTCTCTGCCCTACTCCATGGGCGAGGACCCGGGCTGCGCTTTAGATTCTGACGAGTTTGCGCAGTTCTTGAGCGTGGTGACGGATGGCACGATCCGGCGCTCACGCGTTACACGACTCAAAGATGGAGCCGCGTTTTATGGCGCGCAGATGGATGCAATTCGCCGTGCGAAGCGCGCGATCAATCTCGAGACGTATGAGTTCCTCGAGGGAAGGGTCGCAGCGGAGATGCTGGCCGCGCTCACCGAACGCGCGAGGGCGGGAGTGCAAGTCCGGCTGATCGTGGATGCGCTCGGCAGCTTCCGGACGCGTTCGACTTACTTCGATGATCTGCGCGCGGCGGGTGGACAGATGCGTTGGTACCATCCGTTGCGGTGGGACACGTGGCAGAAGGCAAACAATCGCACGCATCGCAAGATTCTGATCGTCGATGGAGAGACTGGCGTAATCGGGGGAGCTGGGGTCGGGGACGTCTGGCTCTATGGGACTGAGAAAGTCCCACAATGGCGGGATTCGATGTTTTGCGTTGAGGGTGAGGCAGTCGCCGGATTGATCTCAACTTTCTCGGAGAACTGGCTGGAATGTTCGGGTGAGATTCTCTCGGGGGCAGCGCAGTTCTCGTTTCGATCGGATCCGGACGGCGCTACCAGCTTTGTGGTTTCGAGTACGCCGCATGGTGGAGGGACGCAAGCGCGCATCTTGTTTCAGGCGCTGATTAAGAGTGCGAGGGAGACACTACGCATCACCACTCCGTATTTTCTGCCAGACCGGAGTGCCCGACATGCGCTGGTTGAGGCGATGACAAAGCGTGGGGTCAAGGTGCAGATCCTGACAGCCGGGCCCAAGATCGATCATCCGACGATACGCCGGCTGAGTCGGCGGAGCAGCAGGCATCTGCTTGAGGGTGGGGCCGAGATCTACGAGTATCAGCCGTCGATGATTCACGCCAAGATCATGACCGTCGATGGCGACTGGAGTGTGGTGGGGTCCACGAACTTCGATCATCGCTCGTTTGCGCTGAACGATGAGGTGAACCTGGCGGTACTGGACCGGGATCTGGCGAGTGTGATCGAGCGCGACTTCTTTGAGGATCTCGAAAAAAGCGAGAGGCTGACGCTGGAGATGCTGAACGAGCGAACTCTGATTGGAAAAGCGGAGGGGGTGTTTGACCGCGTGCTGAGCGAGGAGAGCTGAAGGGTCGCTTCCGGGCTTGCGCGGCAGGGCGTCTAATCGGTATCTATGCGTATGCCCTGCACCGCCTCTGCCCCGTTTGTCTCCGCTCGGATCGCAATCTGGTTGCTCCCATTGCTGGCTTTCAAAACGGTCTTCGTTTCGGCTCAGGACAGGGCGGCGGGGTATGACAAGGCGGCACGAGCGACGGTGATTCATGTCGCGACCGTGTATTTGTCAGCGGATGCGGATTCGCAAAAGGTCTCCGAGGTGACGCCGGGTCATGAGGTGGTCGTGACCGAGCGGAGTGGGGCATGGGTGAAGGTGTTCGCGAATACGGACACCCAGGACAAGACGGAGGATGAACCGGAGTTTGGTGAGGACCAGGCGGTCACCCCAGCTTCCGGATGGATCCGCGACAAGGGCGTGATCTCGCCCGGGATGCCGAACGGGGATGTGCTGCTCTTCGGAGCGGCGGCGGAGTTGGAGGATCAGGCGTCGCAGCCGCATGCGCCGAGGGGAGCGGATCTGGCGGCGCACCTCCTGTATCGGAGGGTGGTGGAGTACTTCCCACAGTCCACGCTGGCTCCCGAGTCGGCGTGGCGAGCAGCGGATGTTCGATGGCAGATCGAGCGCAGGGATGTGAGCTCGCTGCCGAGCGCGAAGGAACAGGAGGCGTACCTCCGGCCGCAGATCTATGAGGGCGAGATGCGGAAGGTGATCAAGAGCTATCCGGGTACGAAATACGCAGCGATGGCGGCCTTTGAGCTGCTGGATAACAAGCTGTGTGGGGACTGGCAGGGGTTGCCGAAGTGTCCGGAGATGGAGGCGGGGCTCTATGAGAAGTATGCCAAGCAGTTTCCGGATGGACCAAAGACGGCGCAGGCTCTATACAACGCGACGTACCGGGAAGGGGTGGCGGTGACCATGTTCACGGTGGATGGGGATAAGAAGAAGGCGGAGGGGGCGGCGGGGAGGGCGCAGGGGCTCGCGGAGGAGGTGCGAACCCGGTTTCCGGGGAGTGACTTCGGGGCGCGGGCGCAAGCGGTGGCTTACCGGGTGCAGCAGGGTATTGCGGTGTACGGGACCGATCGGGATTGAGGATCTTCCGGAGGATCGGCAGTTAGGATAGAGGCTATGCCGATTGTGAAGGTGATTGTTCTTGCTGTGGTGCAGGGGCTGGCCGAGCTTCTGCCGGTATCGAGCTCTGCGCACGTGGTGGTGGCGGAGAAGCTTATGGGCCTGGATCCGACCTCTCCCGAGATGACGCTGCTGCTGGTGATGCTGCATACGGGCACGATGTTTGCGGTGATTGCGTACTTCTGGAAGACGTGGCGGCGGACGTATTTCGCGAGCTCGGACGCGTTTCAGCGGTTTGCGATCCGAGTGATCTGGGCTACGGTGCTGACGGGGTTGATCGGTGAGGTGCTGATCAAGCTGATCGAGAAGACGATGTTCAAGGGAGCATCGAAGGCCGAGATCGAGCTGCTGTTCGGGCGGTTGGATTTGATTGCGCCGGCGCTGCTGGCGGCCGGGGTGGTGATCCTTTGGGCGGGGCTTCGGGAGCGGGGACGGGTGAGGGCGGCGGCGCTGAGCGAAGATTTCAGGACGACGGTGACGATGCGGCAGGCGGGGGTGATGGGGGCGGTGCAGGGGTTGTGCCTGCCGTTCCGCGGGTTCTCGCGGTCAGGGGCGACGATCTCAACGGGGATGCTGGCGGGCGCACAGAGGGACCGGGCGGAGAGGTTCTCGTTTGCGCTGGCGGTGGTGATTACGCCGCTGGCGATCGGGCGGGAGGCGTTGCGGCTCGTGCGGGCGAGCCATGAGGCGGCGGCGAGCGGGACTCCGCTGGATCTCCATGGGACGGTGCTGGTGAGCCTGCTGGGTGCGGTGTTTGCTTTTCTGGCGGGGCTGGTTGCGCTCCGGTGGCTGAGCAGCTGGCTCGAGTCCGGCAAGTGGTACCTGTTTGGGATCTACTGCATCCTGGCGTCGGCGGTGGTGTTTTACCTCTACCACGCGGGGTACTGAGAGGTACCCTCCCCCCCCCGTACTTTTTGCAAAGTATTAGAAGCAAAGGTGTTAGTTCCTGACCTCGACCGACGGCCACGTTTGGTGTCGAGAGGACGGGGGCAACGCCCTGTGCTTGTCTGGCTCCTTCCAGTGTATCGGGTGCGATAGGGTGATTGCGCCACGGGGAGCGGGTCAGCGGTGAGCTAGTCAGCGGTCAGCGGGAGTTGAGTCCTCCTTGGGGTGGGTGTAGAGCCAGGCCCAGTAGATGAGGGGGAGCTGGAGGGGGAGGCGGAGCCAGGCGGCCCAGAGTGGCACGGAGGGGAAGCGGCTGTGCTCGGTGATCATGGTGACATTTGCCGGGAAGACGACGATCAGGAGAAGGACGAGACCCCAGGCGGCGGGGCGGCGGGTGGCGGGGAGGAGGACGCCGATGCCGCCGAGGATTTCGGCTGCTCCGCTGATGAGGACGACCGCGCGGTGTGCGGGGAGGTAGGAGGGGACGATGGCGGCGTAGCGGGGGGTGACGAGGAAGTGGAGGGTTCCGGCGCCGATGTAGAGGGCTCCCATGATGAGGCGGCCGATGCGCATGGTGGTTGTCCTTTATGCGCTCACGATGTGGCAACACGAGAGCGAAGGAGTTCGCTCAGGATGACAGCTTATGAGGTGGGCGGCAATGGCTTTGGGGTGGTAGCTAGGACGAGGGTGGGAAGGGGATCCTTTGGCTTCGCGAAGGATGACAGCTTGCGGGTGGGTGGCTTTGGGGGCGGTGGCAAGGGCTGAAAAGCAGATCCTCCGCTTCGCGAAGGATGACAACCAGAGGGGGATGGGCGGTGGCAACCCGAAAAGCAGATCCTCCGCTTCGCGAAGGATGACAACAGAGAGGGATGGGCGGGATGGGCGGTGGCAACGGCTGAAAAGCAGATCCTCCGCTTCGCGAAGGATGACAACCAGAGGGGGATGGGCGGTGGCACCGGCTGAAAAGCAGATCCTCCGCTTCGCGAAGGATGACAGATGGATCGAGGGGACCTGTTCGGTCCCCTCGGTTGTGGTTTGGTTTTTTGTGTCAGCGGGTTTGGTGCTTAGCTTTTGCGTTCGTCGCGGGCTCGTTTGACGTAGTCGTGGGAGGTGAGGATGTGGGATTGCTGGTCTGCGATGAGCTGGTGGAGGGGTAGGGGGAGCTCCTGCTCGAGAGCGTCTTTGTAGGCTGCCTTGGCGACATCTTCGCCTTGCTCGGCGGTTTCGAGGAGGGTGTGATCGCCGCTGACGAGTTTGGCTTTGAGATCTCCCCAGACGCGATGGACGGCTCCGACGGCGGTGCCTGTTTCCTTGACGTCGTGCTCGCCGGCGCGATGGAGCTCGTTTTCGAGTTCGGCGCGGAAGTTGGCGCGCTTGAGAGACTCGGCGAGGAAGTATCGCTTGAGGGTCTCGTCTTTGAGGTGCTCACCGATATCTGAGAAGCCTTTTTGGCTGTCGAGGAGGATGCTGATGAGGGAGTGAAGGACGCGCTTGGCTTCGTTCTGTTTCGCGGAATCGGTAGGCATCGTGCGTTGTTTACCTTTCGGGTGTGTGCGTCGATGAGCAGGGTCCGCCGGCTGTCAGCGATTCTCCTTCGCCGGCGGCAAGCAGGAGAAATCGCGAAAACCCCACGCCCCTGCCCACCGAACTTCTAAGGTCCGCCAGGTTTGGCCCATTGGCGGCGAGTATGGAGGGGTAGATGCGGGGCAGAGCGGTGGGTTTGCATCCTGATTCCGAGAGCCGGTGTTTTCACGCCGGGGGTATGCGCTCTGTGATAATCGGAGGTGCTCTGGTGAAGGACTCGACTTGTCACGGATGCCGCTGCGGGTTGCGGGCGGTGTTGGGTGTGCCTGGTCTTCCGCGACCTCCCTTTTTGAGACGAGATGAAGACGCTTAGATCGCTTGCAGCGCCAACACGAAGCCGCCGTACCAACGAGTTGCTGGGCCTGGTGCTGCTGGTTGGCGCTGCCCTGCTGCTGCTGGCGCTGGCCACGTATACGCCGACCGATCCATCGTTCAACACGGTGGGCGGGTACAGCACGGGACGTCCGGCGCACAACTGGACGGGGATGGTGGGCGCGTATCTCGCGGACGTGATCCTCCAGGCGATTGGCGTTGCGGCGTTTTTTCTCCCGCTGCTGCTGGGGCGTGTTGGTGTGTGCTGGTTGCGGTCGAGGCCGGCGGGCTCGCCTACGGCGAAGACGATCGGCCTGCTGATGTGGGTGGTGTTTGCCCCTGCGGCGATTGCGCTGCTCCCTGGCAAGCTCCTTTGGCGGGGCGCGCTGCCGATCGAGGGTGTGAGCGGACGCCTGCTGGGCGATGCGATGGTGCAGTACTTCAACCTCCCGGGCGCGGTGATTGTGCTGGGGCTGATGACGGCGATGTCGCTGTACCTGGCGACGACGTTTACGTTCAACTCGTCGCGGGAGTGGATGGGGACGCGCTTTGGATTTCTGTTGAGGCTGCAGGCGTGGTGGCAGCAGTGGCGGCATGCGCGACGACTTCGCAAGATGGAGCGGTCGAGCCTGGCTGATCCGGTGGACGCGCCTGTGCTCCGAGCGAAGCGTGCGGCGGCGGAGACGAGCGCACGGATGCCGGATGCGCCTTCGGTAGCGCATGCGGAGAGCGGGACGCTGCTGGGCAGCCTGTTTGGCTGGTGGGGACGCAAGGGCAAGGCTGCGGAGCTTATCCCTGAAGCCGCGCCGGTGCCGGAGCACGGGACCGAGCCGGCCTCGATGTGGGAGGCGATGCCGAGGACGGTGGTGGATGCGCCACCGATCACGCCGCTGGGAACGGCGACGGCGGCAGCGGCTCCGTTTGCGGACGCGCTGGCCGAAGGCGGCGACGCCGCGGCGGGCGCTCGATGACCTGGACAACTTTGAGGGTGGCGCCCCTGTGCCCGAGCCGGAGTTTGATTTTGACGGGGGATCGAGAGCGGCGAGCGAAGAGTTGACGAGGCCGGCTCCGGTGAAGCCGCCGAGCCGCGCGGCGAAGCGGGTGGATGAGGAGCCTGTTGCTCCGGCCGCGCCCCTTGCACCGGCGAGCTTTGAGACGGCGGGGGCTCCGCAGGCGATCTCGTTTGGGAAGCGGGCGGACTCGGACATCAAGGCGGTGGCGATTGTGCCGAAGAGCGTGCGCGGGTACAAGCTGCCGCCGTCGTCGCTGCTGTACCACAGCGAGGAGCATGCGACGGTGCGCGAGGATGCGCTGCGCGACGAGGCTCGGGTGCTGGTGGAGAAGTGCGGCGAGTTTGACGTGGACGGGCAGGTGACGCAGATCAATCCCGGGCCGGTGGTGACGACGTTTGAGTTCAAGCCGGATGCGGGCGTGAAGTACTCGCGGGTGACGGGGCTGGCGGATGACCTGTGCCTGGCGATGGCGGCGGAGTCGATCCTGATTGAGCGGATGCCGGGCAAGAGCACGGTCGGGATCCAGGTGCCGAATGCGGAGCGCGAGACGATCTGGCTGCGGGACGTGGTGGAGTGCGAGAGCTTTGCGCAGTCCAAGAGCCGGCTGGCGATTGCGCTGGGCAAGGATATCAACGGGCGGATTGTGACGGCGGACCTGGCGAGCATGCCGCATGTGTTGATTGCGGGATCGACGGGGTCGGGTAAGTCGGTGGCGATCAACGCGATGATCATGAGCGTGCTGTTCAAGTCGACGCCGGAGCAGGTGCGCATGATCCTGGTGGATCCGAAGCGGGTGGAGCTGGGGATGTATGAGGGGATCCCGCACCTGTTTACGCCGATCATCACGGAGGCGAAGCTGGCGGCGAATGCGCTGCGGAATGCGGTGCGGGAGATGGAGCGGCGGCTGAAGCTGCTGGCGAGCAACCATGTGCGGAACATCGACCAGTTCAACAAGCTGTTCGAGAACTCGACGGCGGATATGTTTGAGGATCCGGTGAACCAGGAGCCGCTGCCGTACATCATGATCATCATCGACGAGCTGGCGGACCTGATGATGCTGGACCGGTCGAATGTGGAGGAGTCGATTACGCGGCTGGCGCAGATGGCGCGCGCGGTGGGGATCCACCTGGTGCTGGCGACGCAGCGGCCGAGCGTGGACGTGATCACGGGGTTGATCAAGGCGAACGTGCCGACGCGGATGAGCTTCCGGCTGGCGACCAAGGTGGACTCGCGGACGATCATCGACTCGAACGGAGCGGAGAGCCTGCTGGGACGCGGGGACATGTTGTATCTGCCGCCGGGGACGAGCCGGGTGCAGCGGGTGCATGCGCCGTTTGTGACCGAGAAGGAGATCTCGGCGGTGACGGAGTTCTGGAAGGCGCAGGGTGAGGCGGAGTATGTGCAGGGCTTCCTGGAAGGGCCGAAGGATGAGAAGGCCGGCGAGGGCGAGGGTATGACGGAGGGGGATGCGAACGACCCGATGTATGACGATGCGGTGCGGCTGGTGTTCGAGTTTGGGAAGGCGAGCACTTCCCTGCTGCAGCGCCGGCTGCGCATCGGGTATGGGCGGGCGGCGCACCTGATCGACCTGATGCACAAGGATGGGCTGGTGGGGCCGGCGGATGGATCGAAGCCGCGCGAGATCCTGAAGTCAGCGAACTGGATCAACGAGGTCGATACGGCGATGCGGTAGCCCTTAGGGCTGGTGGTGGTGGGAGCGCGGGTGCGAGGAGCGGAAGGCGACCAGCGCGAGGATGCAGACGACGCAGAGCAGGGCGATCCAGAGCAGGTGCGGGTGGCGCTCGGTGTAGGGGCGGTCGTCGGGACGCGGCTGCCAGGCGGGGTTGAGCTCTTCGGGGCCCAGGGTGACGAGCGCGGAGCGGGCCGACGGCGTGTAGGTTCGGGCGAGATCGTAGACGGGCGCCTCGAGCTTCGGGTCGCCGTAGCGGAGTGTGAACTGCTGGCCCTCGGCGGCCTGGAAGCAGAGTGCGCGGCGGCGCATCTCGAGGCTGATGCCGCTGATGGGGAGGGGCGGGTCGTCGCCGTTGTTGACGGCGACCTCGACCTCTGCGGGGCTTTGGAGATTTGCGCCGAGGGTTGCGGGGATGCTGAGCTGCTGGTCGCTGATCTCGCGTGTGCCGCTTGCGAGCCGTACGCGCTGGATGGTGCCCGCGACGGTGTCTCCGGAGTTCTCGGGCGAGCCTTCCGTGTGGCTCCTGACGACGATATCGCGGCTGAAGTTCGCGTGGAAGTCCGGCGCCAGCGCGACGGAGACACGTTCGATGGGGATGCGCTGTGCGAGGTGGAAGCGGGCGACGGTTTGGCGGCCGTGCGTCTCGAGGTCGGTGGTCTCGGCAGCGACGGTGAAGAGGGTCTGGGCCTCGCGGCTTGGCGGCACGGTGGCAGCGTGAACCATCTGGGGTGTGAGCTCGAAGCGGTGGCCGGGTGTGGCGGAGGAGGCGCTGAGTGTGACGTGGAGGTAGGGGAAGGTGGACTCCTGCAGGTGGAGGACGGTGCTGCGGGAGAGGTGCTGCGAGGTGAGGTCGAAGAGGTTGAAGTCGCCCAGAGCTGTTCCGGACAGGGCGCCGGGGGCCGAGATGCCGCGGACGGAGGCGGTGGCGAGGAAGTCCTGCGCAGCGAGATCGAGGACGACCTCCGTGTAGGGGCGGTCGGGCATCTGGAGGTCGAAGTCGATGGAGCGGCCGCGGGTGCCCAGGTTGAGGATGCGGGCGGGCTCGTTCTCTGACTGCTGGGCTTCGCTGAGGGTGACGACGTAGGGGATCTCATGCGGGCCGGCTGGACCGCCACTCGCGTACAGACGGAGATCTTTGAGGAACGGCTCAGCGTGCGCAAAGGTGGCGGCGTCGAGGATGGCGCAGGTCTGGCCGGGAACGGTGACGGGGATCTGTCGACGGTACCGGCTGAAGGCGGTCTCGGACTGCGGGTTGGTGGTGGCGGCCACCTGAAAGAGGGCGAGGGCGAGCAGGAGGGTACGGATCACGCGGAGGGTTCCTCCTCCGGTGGGAGGACGGGCGATGCGGGGATGGTCCCGGGTTCGCGCAGAGCGAGCCAGTCCTTCCGATAGGCGAAGCTGACCGCCATGAGGAGCACCCCGAGGCCGAGGAAGCTGAGGACGCGATAGCCCTGGCTGAGGTTTCGCATGTCGTAGAGAAAGGTCTTGGCGATGGTGAAGACGAGGAGGACGAGTGCCTGCCAGCGGATAAAGGCGCTGCGCCGCCAGAAGCCAACGGCGAGCAGGAGTGCTCCGTAGAGCATGAGGAAGGCGGAGACGGCGAGCGCCCGCTGGAGTGCGCTGTCTGCGTTGCCGGCTGTGCCTCTGAAGAGCAGATTGATCTGGACGACGGCTGGCAAAGATGGCGACGAGGTTGAAGGCGACGGTGAGGGCGGCGGCGATGTGGCGGTACCAGCTGGCACGCGGCCGCTCGGGCCCGTGCGATGCCGGGTAGGCGATCGCGAGCGAGAGCGCAAAGGCCGCGAGGCCGGTGAGCGCGGTGCCGAAGCCCGCGTTGAGGAAGGCGGTGCGAACGACGGCGAAGACGCCGGAGAACGAGAGCTCGAAGAAGCAGCCGACAAAGCCCAGGAACAAGGAGCCGCACGAGAGAAGAAGAAGGGTGAGGAGGCCGGGCGAGCTTTGATCGGCTCGCTGATCGAAGGCGCGGGTCGAGACCCAGAGGAGCGCTGTGCCTTCGACCAGCCACGCTATGACGATCCACGCACCGCTGGCCTTGAGGGGGATGGCAATGGTGAGCAGAACGACGGAGAGCGAGAGGTGGATGGCCGAGGCGAGGCGTGATTGCGGCAGACGCATGAGGCCCAGGTAGACGGCCGAGAGGACCAGCATGAGCCAGGGCAGGAGGTCGTGGTGATGGGCGTCCTGGAGTACGGAGTAGAGCGCGAGCGACAGGAAGGCGGCAGACGCGATGGGAAGAAAGACGTCCTGGATGAGGACGCGGTCGGCGTGTTTCTCCTGCGGGTGGGCGGAGGTGCCGCGGTAGCTAAGCGGGACGGATGCGAAGACGCCGGCGAGGAGAACAACGAAGAGGCTCGTGACCAGGAGCTCGGGGGGCGCGTAGAAGCTGGAGTACCAGCCGATGAAGTAGGCGATGGTTGCCACGAGTGCGCCGGGAAGGAGGCGCGGCCAGGAGCGGAGGCGTGCGAGGACGACGGCGGCGAGATCAATCGCGAGGATGTAGGTGAAGAGGAAGATCTCGTGATTGCCGCCGCTTGAGAGCAGGAGAGGTGTAGAAAGGCCGCCCGCGAGCGCATAGGCGGCGAGGAGTTCGGCATCCTGTGCCCAGGCCATGTAAGCGTTCCACGCGGTGACGAGGAGCATGAGGGCGAGGGCGACGGCGGATGGGAGGAGATGGTAGAGCTGGAAGGCGGCCCAGAGCGCGAGGTAAAGTGCGCCGCTGCCGACAGCCTTGAGCGAATAGGAGAAGGCGGCGAAGCCTTTGCGGCGAAAGCGCTCTGACCACAGGACGAGCGCGACACCGGCAAGGAGGCCGATCAGGATGCGTCCGGTCGGGCCGATCCAGCGGTTGTCGACGGCGAGCTTGAGGAACCAGGTGGCAGCGATAAGGAGCGCAACGATGCCGATGCGATTGAAGACCTGTGAGCCGAGGCGGTTTTCGAGCGAGGCGGTGGCGACTGCGGGCCGCGGGGTTACGGGCGGAGTTGCGAGCGGAGGGCTGAGCGGGACGGGTGCGGCCAGGGCCGGGTCATGGCGCGGCGGTGGCGGCGCTGCGGGGGAGGCTACGGGTGCGGGCACGGCGAGTGGGCCGGCGGCGGCGAGCTGGCGCTCGAGTGTGGCGAAGCGGGCCGAGAGCTCTGCGATCTGCTGCTCCAGCCGATCCTGCCGTGCGGCGAGGGTCGCAGAAGACGAATCTCGGTCGTACTCGGATTCCATGGCACCTACTGTACTGCTTTGAGTTTCCCGGTGGCACAGGAATCGGTGCGTTGGTAAGCTTTGCGATGTGGACGACGGCAAGCTGGGACCCGTGCTGATTATCGACGACGATGATCTGAGCCGAGAGGTGCTGGAGCTGCTGCTTACGAGTGCGGGCTACCCTGTTTCGGTCGCGAGCTCGGGGGACGCAGCGCTTGCGAGTTTGAATGGGATGGAGAGCAGACCAGAGGTGCTCCTGATGGATCTGCAGATGCCAGGGATCTCGGGCGCGGAGCTGGCGCGAGGGCTGCGTGCGGCGTGCGGGAGCTCGGCAACGGTCCTGGTGATGAGCGGGAGTCAGCCGCCGGGTGGTGCGTTGGCGTGGGCGGATGGATTTCTGCTGAAGCCGTTTTCCGCGGCGGAGTTCACGGCAGCGCTGGCCGGTACGTCCGGGGAGGCAGGGCGGCAGGAGACGGAGTCGCGGCGCGGCGGCGTGGAGGTGCTGGACGAGGGTACGTTTGCGAGTCTTGCGGGGATGATGGGCGCGGATCCTTTGCGGCAGCTGTATGAGCTGTGTCTTGGCGATGCGGCGAAGTGCCTCGGTGCGATGCGGGCGGCTTCGGAGGTCCGGGACGACGAGGGGGTGCGCAGGAGCGCGCATTCGATCAAAGGGAGCCTTGGGATGGTGGGTGCGAAGGAGCTTGAAGGGATGTGCGCCGGGCTCGAGCGGCACGGTACCGCTGGTGATTATGTTGCTACGTTTGAGGAATTCCCGGAGGCTCTGGGGCGTTTGCGGCGTATGCTAATCGCGCGCGGAGTTGAACTTAAAGCGAAAGACCCGGGAGCATAAGAGGTGGAGTTGATGAACCAGGGATTGAAGAGACCCGGAGGCACGGGAGACTTATCGTCGCCGGTACGCGTGGTGGTGGCGGATGATCATTCCGTCGTGCGATTCGGCGTGAAAGCGATGTTGACGGCTGAGCCGGGCTTCGAGGTTGTGGGCGAGGCGGAGGACGGCGATGTGGCGATCACGCAGACGCTGGAGCTCGATCCGGACATCCTTCTGCTGGACCTGGCGATGCCGCGGCTGCCTGGCCTGGAGGCGATGCGCGCGATCATGGGGCGTTCGCCGCGGGTGAAGATCATCCTGCTGACGTCGACGATCTCGACGCAGCAGATTATTGAGGCGCTGCAGATCGGGGCGCGTGGGATCGTCGAGAAGGGATCGGTAGCGGGCGAGCTGATCAAGGCTGTGCGGACGGTGCTGGCGGGCGACTACTGGATTGGCGGACAGCGTGTGGCGAATCTCCTGCAGGCGCTGCGAGAGCTGATGGCGAAGGCGGCGGCCGTTCCGGAGCGCAAGACCTATGGGCTGACGCCGCGTGAGCTCGAGGTGGTGAACTCGATTGTGGAAGGGTGCAGCAACAAGGACATTGCGAAGGAGTTCACGATCTCGGAGGAGACGGTGAAGCGGCACCTGTCGAACATCTTCGATAAGACGGGTGTGTCGACGCGGCTGGAGCTGGCGCTGTTTGCGATTGCGCACAAGCTGGTGGTGATGGAGACGTAAGGACGGCGCTGGGTTGGGTGTGAGCTCGGCGACATCGTTGTTTGGCTGCTCTTCAGTATCATTGAGGGATGAGCGATCGCGGTGAGGCGACCTTTGATGTACTGGTGATTGGAGCCGGGCCGACGGGCCTGGCTTGTGCAATCGAATGCCAAAAAAGTGGGATGCGCGTGGTGTTGGTCGATAAGGGCTGCCTGTGCAACTCGCTCTATCACTACCCTGCGCACATGACGTTTTTTACGACGCCGGAGCTCCTGGAGATTGGCGACATGCCGTTCTCGAGCCCCAACCAGAAGCCGACGCGGAATGAGGCGCTTGAGTACTACCGCAAGGTGACCGAGCACTATGCGCTGGATGTGCGGCAGTACGAGACGGTGGTCGGGATCGAGGGCTCGGACGGCGACTTCACGGTGCTGACGAGAGACCGGTTCGGACGGGCGGGCTCGCTTCGCGCGCGGAAGCTGGTGGTGTCGACGGGCTACTACGACCTGCCGAACTACCTCGGGCTGCCCGGGGAAGAGCTCCACAAGGTGAAGCACTACTACCATGAGCCGCACCCGTTTTTTGGGCTGGATGTGCTGGTGATCGGGGGGAAGAACTCCGCGGCGATTGCGGCGCTGGAGCTGTGGCGGCATGGAGCGCGGGTGACGCTGGTGCACCGCGGGCCGGAGATGCATCGGCATGTGAAGTACTGGATCCTGCCGGACATCAACAACCGGATCAAGAACGGCGAGATTGCGGCTTACTTCAACAGCACGGTGCGGGAGATTGGCGAGGATGCGGTGGTGCTCGACACGCCTAAGGGCGAGGTCCGGCTGCCGAATCATTTTGTGTTTGCGCTGACGGGCTACCATCCGGATTTCGAGTTTATTGAGCGGCTGGGCGTGCGGCTGGATCCGGAGAACGATCGGTGCCCCGTGTGCGATCCGCGGACGCTTGAGAGCAATGTGCCGGGGATCTATGTTGCGGGCGTGATTGTGGCGGGGGAGCGGACCAACGAGATCTTTATCGAGAACGGGCGCTTCCACGGGCGCCTGATCGCCGATCATCTGAGCGGGAAGAGTGCGGAGGCGGAGAGCGACGAGCTGGTGGGCGCGGCGCATCATCCGCTGCGGAATGTGGAGTAGCGGTGGGTGGTTTCGACTTTAGCGCTTTGGCTGGGCGGGTGGGTGAGGCGGAAACGCAGGTCCTTCGACTTCGCTGCGCTTCGCTCAGGATGACAGTTTATGTGGTGGTCCGGCTTCGCTCAGGATGACAGTTTATGTGGTGGTCCGGCTTCGCTCAGGATGATAGCTTTGTGGGGCTTCGGCTTCGCTCAGGGTGACAGTATGTGGGTCGGTTAGCCGATGACGCGCTTGAGGAAGCCGCGGATGCCGAGCCAGGTGAGCAGGGCCAGGAAGAAGAGGAGCATGCCGACGGTGAGGGCGGCGGGCATGTGGGGCAGGCCTGAGGTGAGGGCGGAGCGGAGACCTTCGCTCATATAGACGATGGGGTTGACCAGCACAGCGACCTGCAACCAGCGCATGTGCGAGAGCGCGGCCCAGGGGTAGTAGACGCAGCCCAGAAAAGTGATGGGCATGACGACGACGCCGAAGATGAGGCCGATCTGCTGCGGCTTGACGCTGGTGCCGATGGTAAGGCCGAGCGCGCCGGCGGTGAGGCTGGCGAGGATCATGATGAGGATGAGGAAGGGCCAGCTCGAGACGTGGGCGACCACGGGGGTGGACGGGACGTAGTAGGCCATGGGGAAGACGATGACCGCGGCGATGATGCTCTGGAGCGCGGAGAAGCAGATCTTCTCGATGGCGACGGCGGGTACGGGCAGCGGGCACATGACGCGATCGTCGATCTCGCGGGTGATGCCGAACTCCTGCGCGAGAGGGAGGGCGACGGCGGCGATGCCCGAGAACATGATGGCGACGGCCATGAGGCCAGGGAGGAGGACGGTCGAGAAGTTGATGCCCGCCGAGCTCATGCCGGCGGTCGGGTTCATGGCGGCGCCCCCGCTCATGTGCGGCATGATGACGGTGAAGACGAAGAGGAAGAGCAGCGGATTCATGCAGACGCGGATGACAAAGGGGAGCAGCTCGCGGCGAAGCACGAAGAGGTCGCGGAGGAAGAGGCCAAGGAAGGCGCGCGTGTACTGGAGGCCGAGGGAGGAGCCGGTCTGCGTTCTGTCAGTGGAGATGGCGACGGTGGACATGGTGATTTACTCGCGAAGATCTCTGCCGGTGAGGCGGATAAAGACGGTTTCGAGACTCGTCTCGGTGATGGAAAGGTCGCGCAGGCCGAGCGGATCGGAGAGCCGGACGATCTCGGTGAGGAGACCTTCGGCGGGGTGCGCGAGGATGCGGATGCCTTTGGGGATGACCTCGACGGAGGCGATGCCGTCGAGCTGCTCCAAGGGGCGGACGAGCGATTCGGACTGCGTGGTGTCGCGGAGGTCGAGCTCGTAGACTTTCTGCGCGCCGACCGAGCCTTTGAGCGAGGCGGGTGTGTCTTCGACGAGGATCCTGCCGTGATCGATGATGGCGACGCGGTCGCAGAGCTCGTCGGCTTCCTCCATGTAGTGGGTGGTGAGGACGACGGTGATGCCCTCCTGGCGAAGCGCGCGGACGGCCTCCCACATGGCGATGCGGCTCTGTGGATCGAGACCAGCGCTGGGCTCGTCGAGGAAGAGGACCTTAGGGCGATGGGCGATGGCGCGGGCGATCTGGACGCGCTGCGCGAGGCCACCGGAGAGCTGCGAAGGATAGGCGCCGGCGCGCTCGGAGAGGTGGAACTGGGCCAGGAGCTGGTTGGTGCGGGCGCGAGCCTCTGCCCGGGAGAAGCCGAAGTAGAGGCAGTGAAAGCTGATGTTTTCGAAGATGGTGCAGGCGCGGTCGAGCGTGTTGTACTGCGGGACGACGCCGATGTAGCGGCGGGCGGTGGCGGGGGCGGCGACGACATCGACCCCGGCGATGGTGACGCGTCCGGAGGTGGGGAGAGCGCGCGTGGTGCAGATGCTGATGGTGGTGGTTTTGCCGGCGCCGTTCGGTCCGAGGAGGCCGAAGAGCTCCCCCTCGCGCACGCTGAGATTGATCCCATCGACGGCGACGACCCGTCCCTTGCCTTCGAAGACCTTTTGCAGAGCTTGAATTTCAACGATCACAGGGTTGAATCTCCGGGGCGGTGCCCCTCCGAGCAGATTATAGAGGTTTGAGTCCCCGGAGCTGGGAAGGCCTTGAAAGCTCTCGGCTTCGAGGGAGGCTGAGCGTAGAATACGTCCCATGTCGCGAGGCTGGGAGAGCAAGTCCGTTGAGCAACAGCAGGCCGAGGCATCGGCTCCGAAGCCGGCTACCGGCGATAACAGACACCTGGATGCTGAACGAAAGCGCAGTCTCCAGGCGCTGGAGATGCAGCGTGAGCGGATCCTGTCAGAGCGCACATCGAGTCCTCACCGGAGGTCCGCGTTAGAGCTGGCGCTGGCTGATGTTGAGGAGAAGCTGGCGGAGCTGGGCTGGACGATCCACCTGTAGCGGTCAGCGTGCTCTCCGGTGGAGGGCGACTGAGCTTACTTGTGCCGGTGAAAGACGGTCGAGTTCGCCTGATCGATGCTGGTGAGCAGGACCGTGTGGATGTTGACGTGAGCCGGGCGGGAGGCTGCCCAGACGATCGCGTCGGCGACGTCCTCGGGCCGCAGCGGCGTGATGTCCTGATAGACCTTGGCGGCACGCTCGTGGTCGCCACGGAAGCGGACCTGGCTGAACTCCGTCTCGACCATTCCGGGATCGATTGAGGTGACGCGAACGGGGGTGCCGATGAGATCGATCCTGAGCCCCTCGCTGAGAACGCCTTCTGCGGCCTTGGTCGCACAGTAGACGGCGCCGTTGGCATAGGTCTGGTGACCTGCTGTCGAGCCGAGATTGATGATGTGACCGCGTCCGCGCTCGACCATGCCCGGGCAGACGGCGCGCGTGACGTAGAGCAGCCCTTTCACGTTGGTGTCGATCATCTCTTCCCAGTTTTCGGGATCGTCTTCCTGGAGTTTTGAGAGGCCGCGGCTGAGGCCGGCGTTGTTGACGAGGACGTCGATCTTCTGCCAATCGGCCGGGAGCGAGCCGATGGCGGACTCTACGGCCGAACGATCGCGCACGTCGAGGGCGAAGGTGTGGGCGTCGGCGGCTCCAGCTCGCTTCGCCTCATCGGCGAGGGTCCTGAGCCGGTCGGTACGCCGGGCGCACAGCAGCAGACGAGCACCTTCGGCGGCAAAGGCCAGGGCGGTTGCACGGCCGATGCCGGAGCTGGCGCCGGTGATGAAGACGGTCTGGTTGCTGAGAGATGGCATGGGGACCTCTGCGTGTTTGGATGCAAAAGATAAGGGCCGCCTGAGTTGGCGGCCCTTGCCGGGTGAGAGGTTGAGTTACTGGGGATTGGAGGAGGGTGCGGCGTCCGGGCTGCTCTGGTGTACGCCGATAGCGTCGCCCGAGACGACCAGCTGCACGCGCCGGTTCTGCGCGCGTCCCTGGGCGGTTCCGTTGTCGGCGACGGGGTTGTTTTTCCCGTAGCCGGTGGCGGAGATGTTGTTCATGGAGACGCCCTGCGAGACGAGGAAGTCGCGCACGGCGCCGGCCCGGTTTTCGGAGAGCTTCTGGTTGTATTCATCGCTGCCGACGCTGTCGGTGTAGCCCTCGACCTGGAGCTTCAGGCCAGGGTAGGCCTGGAGGATGCCGGAGACTTTGGCGAGCGAGATCTGGGTGCCGGGCTTGAGCGAGTATTTGCCGGTGTCGAAGAGCACATCGGACATGTTGACGATCAGGCCGCGGGCGGTCTCGCTGGTGGCGAGGACGTTGTTGAGCTGTGCGCGCAGGCGCTCACGTACTGCGTTGGCGTCTTCGGCGCTCTTGTTGGCGGCAGCGGCACGGGCACGGGCGTCGGCGGCTTCTGCCTCGGCGCGGGCGCGCTCCGCGTCTGCCTGGGCCTTGGCTGCGGCGGCCTGCTGAGCCTGAAGCTGCGACTGCTGGGCCTCAAGGGCGGCCCGCTGGGCGTCAAGCTGGGATTGCGCAGCTGCCTTTTGGGCGGCGTCGCGCGCCTCCTCGGTCTGCAACTGGCGCTCGGCAGCCTGCTTGCGGAGGGTTACGAGGCGGGCATCTTCGGCGCGCTGCACCGCCTGGCGGGCAAAGGTGATCTCCATTTTGCGATCGCCCTTTTTGTTGCTGTCGATGTCCGCGGCGTTGCGGAGGTCCTGTCCGGCCTGCCGCATGATGTCAGCCGCGTACTTATCGGCGCCGGCGTTTTTGGCGATCCGGATGGCGTTATAGGCCTGGTAGAGCTCGAGGGGCGACTTCTCGTCGCGCGTGATGGGAGCGGCAACGGTATTTGAGCCGTCCGTCTGCGCGTAGAGACCGCGTGGGAGAAGGGAGTAGTGCGCGTTTACCTTTTCGAGCACGCCTTGTGTCCGGTCTTCGAGGACGACGTTCTGGAGGACGACGACGTCGCTCGGCTGGCTGACGGAGAAGTAAGGCTCGGCGGTGACGATCATGCCGAAGGACTGGAGCGAGGTGGTGACGCTGATGTTGTTTTTGTCGCCCGCGGGCAGAATTTCACCGAGGTTGGAGGGGCGACCGTCCGGGCTGATGGCCCAGAGGACGTAGGTCAGGTACTCAGGACCGAAGCCGTTTGCCGGCGGAAGTCCTTTGAATCGTGCGTCGATGGTGATTCCACCGCGCTCGCTGGTGACCTTGGCTTCGCCGGAGGCACCGGGCAGCAGCGTTGTTCCCTTGAAGCCGATGCGGGTGGATCCGCTCCGATGGAGGTAGTTGACGGCGTCGAGATCGCGTTGAACGACCTTGACGCGGTAGAGATAGATCCCGTCCTTCTGGGCGACACCCTGGGTGGTCTGGTCAGGGGAAAGGCCGGAGGTGGGATTTGGTTCCTGTGCGACGAGCGCCTGGGTGGCGGCGGCGACGAATCCAGAGAGGAGCAGTGCAGGGATAGACCGAACAATGAGGCGTTGTACCGATGGCATCGAAATCGTTCTCCTTCGTTTGCAGACGTTCGGCGCAGACGGAGGTATCCCCTTTGTCACGAACGATCTGACATTAGGTGCGATGCGACGGTGCGGCGAAAGGTAGTCCACGGGGGAGGTTCGTGGGAGCACTTTGCCGGCCCGAAATGGAACTGTCCGGCGGAGGGCCGTCGATGCGCGCCTCAGCTCGATGCGCGTCTCAGGTGATCCGGGTGAGGACCGGGCGGCCGGAGACGCGCCGCGGGTTATGCGGAGTGCTGGTGCGGGTGGGGCTTGTGAACGAAGTGGTACGGAGGCCAGGGCCCTGAGAGCTGCATGGAGCACTCCTTGAGCTGCTGGGTCGCGGTCGAATACTTGTTCTGGTAGCGCTCCACCGTCTTGTTGTCGATCAGGTGAGCGATATCGAGCAACATCTTGCCTGAATCCATACGCTTGCAGGTGATCTCCTCCGCGAGGGGGAGAAACATCCGGTGCATCTGGACCGAAAGGGCGCGGGCCTTGGACTGCCGCTCCCGCTGCCGACTGGCGCTTTCGCGAAGGCTGGTGAGGTATTGCTGTCCGACTCTCATGTCCCGGGTGGAGTTTCCGGGGCAGGTATCGTCAACAAGCACCTTGAGATGCATCTCTGCCTTGCCGCGGAGACGCTCCACGTTGGCCTGGAAGAAGCGCTGGTTGGAGCGGACGGAGCGGCGGAGCGCGTCGTCATCCTGAAAGGTGGTTCCGAAGCGGAAGGGGAGAACGGTGGAGGAACGAAAGCAGTCGGCGATGACGCGGGCGTGATCCCTGGCGGCCTGCTGATCCATTCGCTGGGAGTCTTCGAGGTTGTGTTCCGAGACGATGACGGCCAGGTCGCTGGCCGGAAAGAGAAAGGTTTGATTTCCGAACAGGCCGGTCACTCCGGCCAAGGGTGTGGGCCGGCGGTGCCGGCTGAGTTCTGGAAATGCTTGGCGTTCAGCGATGCAGTAGGCGTACCAGGACATTGTTTTTTGACCTTCCGATACTCATCCAGGCCCTGGGGTCCGGAGAGAGATGTGAACCATCCGACGACATCGCTACGTGACTCTGCCCGGAAGACTTTCTTGGAATGCACGATGTTTTCGAAGGCGAGACGGATAGTAAGCCCAGGTGAACACGATTGGCAATAAATTCTTTGCCCTCATCGGTTGAGGGGTGGGTATGCCCCAACTTCGGTGATGGTCTGACCACTCGAAACATGGTTTTGGGAGGGGCGGCGGGCGGAGGAAGAAATGGGCTGCCAGTTGCCGTGGCCGCTGGTAGCCTGTCCTCATGCTCAGACTTCCCTGCCCTTCCCCGACCGTTAAGGCGAGCCTTGTGACGGCACTGCTATTCGCGACATTCTCTGTGGTTCTTCCGGCCCGGCGGGCGGCGGCCCAGGATGCCGCACCGAAGCAGGATTTGCTGGTGTTCACCAATGGAGATCAGCTCTCGGGAACGCTGGTGCGGGCGGTCGATGACACGATTACGTTTAAGAGCGAGATGGCGGGTGAGATCACGATTCCCCTGGCGAAGATCAAGGAGCTGCGGACGGCGGGCCAGTTTGCCGTGCTGCGCAAGGACCAGCCTGCGACGAAGGTGCGAGCCCGGACAGGGACGGTCGAGATCTCCGACGGGAAGCTGTCGGTCTCGCGCTCGGGCGACCAGGTGGAGACTGTGCCCTCCGAGCAGCTCGCCTTTGTGATCGACGAGCCGAGCTATACCAAGGCGTTTGACAACAAGGGATCGTTTCTTTCGGGCTGGAACGGGTCGGTGACCGGGGGGGCGACGCTGGTGCGATCGACGCAGAATGGGACGACGCTTTCCGCCTCGGCTGCGCTGGTGCGAGAGAGGCCCGGGGTCTCATTTCTTCCGCCGCACAACCGGATCCTGTTCAACCTGTCGGAGGCCTATGGGAAGCTGACCACGCCGGTGATCCCGGCGACGACACCGCCGACGCCTGACACCACGGCGAAGACCGACATCTTCCATGCGGACGGGGAGTTTGACCGCTACTTCTCACCGCGTCTGTACGCGCTGGCAGATACTTCGTTTGACCATAACTTCTCGCAAGGGCTTCAGCTGCAGCAGATATACGGCGCCGGCCTTGGAGTGACCGTGATCAAGCGGCCGGTGGAGCAGCTCGACCTCAAGGGCGAGGTCCACTACCAGAAGCAGAAGTTTATTGGGGATGTGGGCAATCAGAACCTGATTGGCGCGACCTTTGGCGAGTCGTATCGACGCAACCTGCCACTGAAGCTGGTCTTTACGGAGTCAGGCACGGTGGATCCGGCGTTCAACAACACCGATGCTTATTCGGCTCACGCGCAGGCGGCGCTGGCGATCCCGGCTTACAAGCGGCTGAGCTTTACGGTCAGCGGCTCGGACGATTATCTCCATAATCCTCCTGCCGGGTACCGGAACAACAGCGTGCAGTTCGTGACGGGAATTACTTACTCGCTGCACTAGTCCTGGGTTTGGGTGGGGCGTTGAGGAGGGTGACGACCGGATCGGGGAGCTCGCCGTTGGCGTTTTTGAGCAGGAGGGCGAGCTGCCAGATCTGCGTTTCGGTGAGGGTGTGGGCGTAGGCCGGCATGCCCTGGGCAGGCATGCCGCCGGAGATCTCGTTGTAGAGGTCCGAGGGGGTTTGCGCGGCGATGGACTTGCGGGCTGCGCGCCAGAGCTGCTTTGCGGGTGGTGTGGTGGCGGCGTCTTTTTGCGGGGTGCCGTGGCAGGAGGCGCAGCGGGCGGCGTACTGCCGGGCGCCGGACTCGAAGACATCTTCGCTGATGCCGAAGGGGGCGACGCGCGGGGTGGGTGAGGGGGGCGGGGTGGGGGCGGGCTGCTCGGTGCGGGGGCGTTCGACGGGAAGCGTGGAGGTGGGGGCGGTGGGCTCAGGCGAGTGGGGGGTGGAGTGGAGGTAGAGGTAGCCTGCTCCACCGGCGACGGCGGCGCCAAGGAGGAAGCCGAGAACGCCTTTGCCGGAGCCGCCTCGAGCCTGGGGTGGTTTGGCGGGGGAGTTGCGTCCGCCGCGCTTGGTGGCCATGCCTGGTGACTCCTGATCGGGGCCGCGGGGCGATCTCCCGAGCTGTTCGCCGCCCAAGGTGGAGGCGGCGGTGTTCTAATAAAGGTCGACCCGCTGTGGAAGTGATTCTCTGTTTCCACCTTAGCAAAGAGACGGGTACCCAGGAGCGAGTGTTGATGTTCGGTTTCAGGTTCTGTGCAGGGCGTGTTGTGGTGGCGGGATTGTTGGTTTCAGTAGGGGCTGCGGCCAGTGTCCAGGCACAGGCACCGCGGCATGCCCGACGCGAGTCGACGGCGGTTCGCAAGGCCCGTATCCAGCGGATCATCGACGAGACTTACAGCCATCGGCACGAGATCTCGGGCGGTGGCGGGTACCTGCGGTTTCGGGCGGGTGAGCAGATCAAGAAGAACAACGAGGTCACGTTTTACGGCAACGACACGTACTTCCTGAATCGGAAGCTGGGCGTGCTGGTGGATGTCCATGGGGGGTATGGCAACGCGAAGATCGGGAACACGATCTTCAACATCGCGAATCCGCAGATCTCGGAGTACACCTTTACCGGGGGGCCGAGCTACCGCTTCTATGCCAAGCAGAGGTTTGCGGCGAGCGTGTTCGGCACGGGCGGCGTGGCGTACGGCAAGTTCAGCGGCGGATCGAAGGCGATTCCGTCGACCGACATCGGCATCTGGGCGGATGCGTGGAGGCCGGCCTTTACGGCGGGTGTGAGCTTTGATTACAACTTCTACCCCAACCTGGCGGCGCGGTTTACGCCGACGTATATCGGTACGACCTTTACGGGTCCACAGGGCGGGACGGTGCAGAACAACCTCGGGTTCAATATTGGACTGGTGTATCGGTTGGGGCGGCAGAAGTAGGGCGAGAAGACCCCTCCCCCTACCCTGTCTTTGTGTACAAAGTATTCCGTACAAAGCAGTTAAGGTCGGACCTCCACTGATGATCGGGCGTCAAAGATTCCAATAGAAAGCCCCGACTGCGAGCAGTCGGGGCTTTTTCATCTCCAGTTTAGCTGAGTGGCAGGTGCAACTGCGCCAAGCGTTGGCGTTCCCTGCCGGTAACGGCCGGGGTTAGAGGTGCGGGGCCCAGCCTTTTTCGTATTCGCGGCCCCAGCCTTTCATGGCTTCCTTGTCGTCGAGGATATGGCCGTTGCTGGGGTCAAGCTTGAGCTCACGGTTGTTTTCCCAGGCGATGTTGGAGAGTTGGAGCATGGTGACGGCGACGTTGCCCTGAGCGACGGGCTGGTTGAGCTTTTCGCCGGTGCGGATGGCGGCGATGAAGTTGGCGAAGTGGGCATCGGTCATGGAGTCGCGGCCGGTGAGATCGGCCGAGGAGGTTTCTTTCCCGGTCCTGAACTCGTCGGTTTTTTTGCCGTGGAGGTCGTAGACCTCGTAGCCGTCGCGATCGAGGACGACGGAGCCGGTGGTGCCGATGATGAGGGAGCCGCGATCACGGTTGAAGGTGCGGGAGCCGTTGCAGCACTTGCAGTCCCAGTTGATGACGGCGTCGTCGTATTCGAAGCTGGTGGTGAGGGTGTCGTAGAACTGCCAGTCGTCCTTGAAGGCGTAGCGGCCGCCGGCGGCGGTGATGCGTTTCGGCATTTCGACGCCGAGAGCCCAGCGGCAGACGTCGATCTCGTGGGTGCCGTTGTTGAGCGTTTCGCCGGTGCCCCAGATGCGGAACCAGTGCCAGTTGTAGGGCTGGACGTTGTCTTTGTAGGGCTGGCGCGGGGCGGGACCCTGCCAGAGGTCCCAGTCGAGCGTTTCGGGCACGGGTGCGGGCTTGCCGTAGCCGATGGACTTGCGGGTGTTGGCATACCAGGCGTTGGCCGCGTAGGCACGGCCGATGCGGCCGTTGTGGATCTCCCCGATGATCTTGATGGTGTGCGGCGAGGAGCGCTGCTGCGAGCCCATCTGGACGACTTTGTTGTATTTCTTCTGGGCCTCGACGAGCATGACGCCTTCGGCGGGGTTGTGGCTGCAGGGTTTTTCGACGTAGACGTGCTTGCCGGCTTCAACGCCGGCGATGGCCATGGGGGCGTGCCAGTGGTCGGGTGTGGCGATGGTGATGGCGTCGACGTCTTTTGAGGCCAGGACCTTGCGGAAATCCTTGTCGGTGGCGGGCTTCTCGTCGACTTCCTTTTGGACGGCACCGGCGAACTTCTGGAGGATGTTGCTTTCGACGTCGCAGACGTGGGTGATCTTTGCGTCTTTGCGATTGGCCTTGAGAGCGGAGAGGTGGGCGTAGGCGCGGCTGTTGAGACCGATGATGGCGAAGTTGACGCGGTCATTGGCGCCGAGGATCTGGGCATAGCTCCTGGCAGTTGTCGCGGAGGCGAGGGCGGCGGTGCCTGTGGCGAGGAAGTCGCGCCGAGTGATCATGGGTGCTCCTGGGGGCGGGTGTTTCTGAAGGTTTAGTTGCAGGTCTGTACAAACGACCCGACCACTGTACACGAGCGTGACTGGGAACGGGTAGACGCCTAAAATTGAAGGAGACGGAGCAGACCAAGATGGTGATTATCAAGCAGGACGACCTGGTGCAGAGCGTGGCGGACGCCCTGCAGTACATCAGCTACTACCACCCGGAGGACTATATCTCTAACCTCGCCCGGGCGTATGAGATGGAGGAGAGTCCGGCGGCGAAGGATGCGATGAAGCAGATCCTGGTGAACTCGCGGATGTGCTTTGAGGGGCATCGTCCGATATGCCAGGACACGGGGATTGTGACCATCTTTCTTGAGGTGGGGATGGAAGTGCGGTTTGTGGCGGAGGACGGGGACTCGCCGGCCACGATGACGTTGCAGGAGATGTGCGATGCCGGGGTCCGATCGGCGTGGCTGAATCCTGACAACAAGTTGCGGGGCAGCATCCTGGCCGATCCGGCGTTTTCGCGGCGAAACACGGTGGATAACACGCCGTGCGTGGTGGAGGTTTCGCTGGTGAAGGGTGGCGCGGTGGACGTCACGGTGGCGGCAAAGGGCGGGGGGTCGGAGGCGAAGTCGAAGTTCGTGATGCTGAACCCTTCGGACTCGATCGTGGACTGGGTGTTGAAGACGGTGCCGACGATGGGTGCGGGGTGGTGTCCGCCGGGGATGCTGGGAATCGGGATTGGCGGGACGGCGGAGAAGGCGATGCTGCTGGCGAAGAAGAGCCTGATGGACCCGATCGATATGCAGGAGCTAAAGGCGCGCGGGGCGAAGACAAAGATCGAGGAGCTGCGGATCGAGCTGTACGACAAGGTGAATGCGCTTGGGATCGGCGCGCAGGGGCTGGGCGGCCTGACTACGGTGCTGGATGTGAAGATCCAGGACTGGCCGACGCACGCGGCGAACCTCCCCGTGGCGATGATTCCGAACTGCGCGGCGACGCGGCACGCGCACTTTGTGCTGGAGGGCAAGGGACCGGTGATGCTCGAGCCGCCTTCGCGCGAGGTGTGGCCGGATCTCCAGTACGAGGTGCATGGGGCGAGGCGGGTGAATCTCGAGACGGTGACGAGGGAGGATCTGCTGGACTGGAAGCCGGGCGAGGTGGTGCTGCTGACGGGCAAGCTGCTGACGGGGCGGGATGCGGCGCACAAGCGGATGACGGACATGCTGAGCCGCGGGGAGACGCTGCCGGTCGACTTCAATGGGCGGTTTATCTACTACGTGGGGCCGGTGGATGCGGTGCGGGACGAGGCTGTGGGGCCGGCGGGGCCGACGACGGCGACGCGCATGGACAAGTTCACGCGGCAGATGCTGGAGCAGACGGGGCTGCTGGGGATGATCGGGAAGGCGGAACGCGGGGTGGCGGCGGTCGAGGCGATCCGGGAGTTTGGCGCGGTGTACCTGATGGCGGTGGGGGGCGCGGCGTACCTGGTGTCGAAGGCGATCCGGAACTCGCGGCTGCTGGCGTTTGAGGACCTGGGGATGGAGGCGATCTACGAGTTCGACGTGGTGGATATGCCGGTGACGGTGGCGGTGAGCGCGGACGGGACGAGCGTGCATGAGACGGGGCCGGCGGAGTGGCGGAAGAGGATCGCGGCGACGCAGTCGGTGGGGGGCGTGGCTATTTTAGGGCAGTAGGGGCCGCGGAACTCCTCTGGTTAGGAAAGGGGAACAGGCGACAACACCTCGCGTCCTGGGTGGGCGCGAGGTGTTGAGCTTCCATTGAGACCGGGCAGATGCAGGTGCGGCGAAGTGCAGGGTTGCAATGGAGGTATCTCAGCGCCGTGCCCTTTCGGGCTCCGGCTTCGCTGGGTTCAGGCTGCGGCCTTCGAGGAGGCGCATACAGAAGGGCGAGATGCGCTCGACAAAGGTGGGCCAGGCGAGCATGAAGCCGATGACTCCGATCAGGGCAAGGGTAAAGAGAATGTCGGGCATGAGAGACCTCCGTGTGAGTTCGCAACCAATTCGCAACCAGAGCTGGGGCCATATGGGCGTTCGTTAGGAGAAATGTTTCAGCTATCTGGGAATGCGGGGTTCCCGGCTGGAAGGGGCCATGCCTGGAGAAAATCTTTTGGGGAGGGGTTTTGGGCGGGTCAGGAGATGCGGGAGGGGTGTTCGGGGGCGGCGGCTGAGGTGGCGGCCTTGGTTCCGCGGCTGAGGACGAAGCTGCGCTTGCGACGGCGGGTGTCGCTGGCGCGATCGATCTGGTTCCAGAAGCCGATGAAGTAGTCGACGGCGGAGATGATGCTGACGACGGTCATCCAGTAGATGGAGGTGTAGGCGATGAGGCGGACGCCGACGATGAAGCCGAACCAGTTCCAGTAGTTCCAGCGATGGGCGAGGATGGCGGCGACGACGGAGACGATCTGGATGACGGTTTTGAGCTTGCCGATCTCGGAGGCGGTGATGGTGAAGCCTTCGGCGGCGGCGATGGAGCGGAGGCCGGAGACGAGGAACTCGCGGCCGACGATGAGGACGGCGATCCAGGGTGGGACGATGCGGGGGTTGTAGGCGACGAGGGCGATGTAGGCGGCGGTGACGAAGAGCTTGTCGGCGAGGGGGTCGAGCAGCATGCCCATGGTGGTGATCTGCTGCCGGCGGCGGGCGAGGTAGCCGTCGAGGCCGTCGGTGATGGAGGCGAGGATGAAGATGGCGGAGGCGACGAGCTCCTGGTGGCCGGGGGTCTTGATGGGGGAGTGGGCGGAGAGCAGCCAGATGAGGGCCGGGATGCTGGCGATGCGGGAGAGCGTGATGGAGTTGGGGAGATTCATTGCGATCCCGCCGTGTCCGGGAGACCCAGGCGCTTGCTAGCATTCTGTCACATTCGTCCAGGTGCATGGGGAGTGCGCGGATTGTGATGAGGTGAGCGCGGGTGGGTTCGCCCAGGGACGGAAGCGTAGTTGCCGGCGCGTGGTGTGGTTGCGATGCATCGAAGGTTGTGTTTGACCAATTTCGCCAGTCCAGGTGCCCCCTATGACTTCGTTTCCCTCCCCTTCCGCTTCGGACGCTGCGCTGCTGTTGATCGATATTCAAACCGGGATCGTCGATAACAGCCATACCAACCCGGGCAAGCAGGTGCGGCTGGCGGCGGGGACTGCCGTGAAGGTGGCTAAGCTGCTGACGGTGCCGACGTTTGTGTCGCTGGTGCCTGCGGGTGGGAAGGCTCCGGAGGCGGTGGATGAGCTCGAGGGGCTGCCGACCTTTACGCGGCATTTTGCGGGGGCGTTCAACCAGCCGGAGATCCGCGAGGCGATTGCGGCGACGGGGCGCAAGGTGATCGGGATTGGCGGGATCGTCTCAGAGATCGCGGTGCTGCAGGGGACGCTGACCGCGATTCGCGAGGGCTACACGGTGCATGTGCTGGTGGACTGCTGCGGCGGGTTGACGGAGCGGACGGAGCAGGCGGTGTTTCGGCAGATGGAGGCGGCGGGGGCGGTGCTGTCTTCGGTCGCGAGTTTCTTTACGACGTTGCAGGGGGACTTCAGCACGCCGGAGGGTGGGCAGGTGCTGAAGACGTTGCATGGGTTGATGGCGAAGGAGAAGTAGGTTTCGAGGCTGCTGCGAGAGGTGGTCGGCGGTGACGATGCGCTTTTATGGATGACGACAAGCCGACTTGTCGGGTACTTTCCGAAAACGCCGTCTTCCGCGGACGAGCTGGATTTCTGACGATAATGCGACTTACGATTACTGATCTATCACTTCAACGTTGGGTGTCGAAATAGGACAATCCCGAAGCCAGCGGCGAGGATGCAAAAGAGGCCCACCAGCGCAACGATACCTGCTGATCGTGGCAGAACCGACAATGACTTTAGAAGCGCGATCGCTGTCGCGAAGAAGTGTAGGAAATTGCCCATGGCCACAGGGCGGCTGTAGATCCCTCCAATGAGGTTGTCTTTTGCCATCCAGTTCAGGATGGCAAAGCCCAGATAGAGAGCTCCACAAGCTTGTGCTATCGCGGTTGAAAGCGAGGCTTGAGAGCCCGCCGCGGCATGCATCACTTCATTCGGCGCGAACGTGAGCAAAACTCCCAGAGCGAACATCACAAGAGCACTGAAGCTCATCAGGTACTTCGTCTGTGAGGGCGTCACGTCAACCTTTCGGGGATCCTTCTGACGATTCTAGTCGCCGTTCGAAATGCAGCGGTTTAGTCCCCATAAACGCGGTTTTCGTCACCACTACCCGACATTCCCGGGAAGTCGTGTTTTCGGCAACTGTGACGATCAGTCCTGATTAATGCGCTTTATCGTCACCTAGTGGTCGGGGTGAGTTGCTGAAGGAGTGGACGAGGCGCTTCTGGGCGTCGGCGGCGGCGGGTGGGGTGAAGATGTGAGCCTTGGTGGGGTGGTGATATGGCCGTTGAGTACGACAGACGGGCAGAGCAACTTTGCTGGCGCTCGTTAGAGATCGGTGATGTCTTCCTGCACCAGCGGCTGGAATGCGCTTCGTTGAAAGATCCGGCCGCGCTTGACCGTGAACACAACGGACTTGTAGTTGTCGAGATCGAGGAGAGGGTCGCGCGCGAGGACGACCATGTTGGCGAGCTTGTGAGGTTCGATCGTGCCCATCTCCCGCTGCTGTCCGGCAGCGCGGGCGCCGATCAACGTCGCCGCCTCGAGGACTGCGCTGGTTGACATCCCCGCTTTGTCCCTGAGCATCGCCAGCTCGTGAAAGAGATCTGGCCAGGGGTCAGTCCACTTCGCTATGTTGTCGGTTCCAGCGGAGATCAGTACGCCAGCGCGATGGGCCTGGCCGGTGATGGCTCCGCCAACGACATCATCACAGCTACCAGCGGGCAAGGGCATGGAGCTGGCCGGACCTGCTGCTTCCGCGCTATACGTCCAGATCGTGGCGTCCAGAATTGTGCCTCGCTGAGCCATGACGGCGAAGAGCCGCGCCAGCGATGGATCGTTTCCAGACCGGAAGGGAGCGAGCGGCACTGGCGGCTGTGGCTCCGCCCATCCAGGCACATGGGCCTGAGGCTCCCGGACAAGCTGACAGGCGTGCGAGATGGCGTCCACCCCGGCTCGGACCACCTCCGATGGCTTGGCCGGGTATAAGGTGGCGTGCGACCACACCAACATGTGCTGGCGGTGCGCTTCCTGAGTGATCCGGGTTGCGAGCTCAGGCTGGAGATCGGCGTAGAGCTTGATGGCGGTAGCCGATGTGCCGTGAGCCTCGGCCACTGCGATGGTGAGGTCGGTCTCGGGTGTGATCGCCTGCATCCAGGGCACATGCCCGGGCACACCGCCCGCCGTTACCTGGACAGTGCGCTTGTCCGTGAAGAATGCGGGGCCTGCCATCAAGGCCGCGAAGTAGATATCGGGCGCGGCGATCTCACCGACGCGACTGCCGCGCGTCAGCTCACCGACTGCGCGCAAGTCGTCGGCCATGTCCCGGACGGCCGTCACTCCGCCGTAGAGATCGCGTCTCAGCATGGCTTCCGCTTGCCGTCTGTTTGGAGGCGTTGCGAGATGGACGTGCGAGTCGATCAGACCGGGGATCAGGAAGCGGCCGGAAAGATCGACGATCCTCGCGCCCGGAGCTGTGCCCGCGTCGAGTTCTGTGTCGGGGAACACCCTTTCGATGCGTTCTCCCCTGACCAGAACATCCATCCCGGCACGTGGCGGCTGCCCGGTCCCGTCGATCAGTGTCGCGCCCCGAAAAAGAACGAGTTCCGTATCGGAAGGGGCAAACGGCGCCTGCTGTTCTGCGGATGCCGTCGGTCCGAACGCGGCGCCGATCAGGATGAAGTTGAGTGCTGAAAGACGCGCAGCGCGAAGCATGAGCGATTCTGCTTCACCACCGCCCGGGACGCAAGCAGAACCTGGCCTCCCGTCAGCGAGTAACGGAGGTGAAGCCTGAGCCCTTCGGGTTGCGAAGGGCTCAGCTATCAGGCGTAGATGCCGCGTTGCTTGGTGGTGTAGGCGACGCGGTCGATGGCGAGCATGTAGGCAGCGATGCGGTTGTTGACGTCGTGGGAGGTCGGCGTAGGCGATGACGTCGGCGAAGGAGTCGGCCATGATGCGGTCGAGACGCTGGTTGACTTCGAGCTCGGTCCAGAAGTAGCCCATGCGGTCCTGCACCCACTCGAAGTAGCTGGTGGTGACGCCGCCGGCGTTGGCGAGGATGTCGGGGATGACGAAGATGCCCTTGTCGGCGAGGATCTCGTCGGCGACGACGGTGGTGGGGCCGTTGGCGCCTTCGCAGAGGATGCGGCACCGGAGCTGGGCGGCGTTGCGGCTGGTGATGACGTTTTCGGTGGCTGCGGGGATGAGGATCTCGCAGGGGTAGGTGAGGAGCTCGTGCTTGTCGACGGACTCGGCTTCCGGGAAGCCGTTGATGGTGCCGGCGCGCTGACGGTGCGCGATGAGGTTGGGGATGTCGAGGCCGTTGGGGTTGAAGAGGGCGCCGTCGTACTCGGCGATACCGATGATGGTGTAGCCCTTGTCGTGGAGGCACTTTGCGGCGTTGGAGCCGACGTTGCCGAAGCCCTGGATGATGACGCGGCAGCCTTCGACGGGCATGTTGAGGTGCTTGAGCGCCTCGTCGCAGACGACGGAGATGCCGCGGCCGGTGGCTTCGCGGCGGCCGCGCGAGCCGCCGATGTTGACGGGCTTGCCGGTGACGACGGAGGTGACGGTCTGGCGCATGTGCATGGAGTAGGTGTCCATGATCCAGGCCATGGTCTGCTCGTTGGTGTTCATGTCGGGGGCGGGGACGTCTTTTTCGGGCCCGATGAACTCGATGAGCTCGGCGGTGTAGCGGCGGGTCATGCGTTCGAGCTCACCCTGGGACATCTTCTTGGGGTCGCAGATGACGCCGCCCTTGGCTCCGCCGAAGGGGATGTTGACGACGGCGCACTTCCAGGTCATCCAGGAGGCGAGCGCGCGGACTTCATCGAGCGGTGACGTCAGGGGAGTAGCGGATGCCGCCTTTGCCGGGGCCGCGGGCGATGGAGTGCTGGACGCGGTAGCCGGTGAAGACTTCGATGGAGCCGTCGTCCATGGCGACGGGGATGTGGACGATGATCTCGCGTGTGGGGTAGCGGAGCACCTTCCAGATGCCCTGGTCGAGGTTGAGCTTGCGTGCGGCGTAATCGAAGCGGGAGGCTTGTGCCTCCCACGGGTTCGTCTCCTGCTCCATCGTCATCGTGGACGAGGCGCTGAGCGAGACGGGGGACAGACCGTTTTGCTGCATAGTTGAGACCTTCTTTGGTGTTGCTGGTACGAGCGATTCTCCGGCCATTTCGGCCACCTCCTGGGGAGGAGCGACGCAATATTCGGCCAGACCGGTCGGTGGCCAAACCCGTAGAGTTTAGGCCTCGTTGGGAAGAGTATGCAAGGTTGGGGGGAACCTGGCTGTGCAACTTTCCGGGGACTCTGCGGGCCGGCTCGGGGGTCGGACGTCGTGCGCGTGCTCCAGGGGTTTAGACGGCAACCGGAGGGCTCGCGATCCCCTGCATTTTCAGATTTTTGCGGGGCTCAGCGGGGCCGAGATCGGCGCGCGAGCGAGATTGGTCAGGCCTCTGAGGGAGCGGGCTCGATGAGGCCGAGCTCGACGTAGACGGGGCGGAGGTCGCGGCGAAGACGGGGGAGCTGGAGGGCGTACCAGAGGGAGCCGAGGAGGACACCGGAGCCGGTGAGGATGACGGCATTCTGCGCGCCGACGTGCTGGGCGAGGTATCCGGCGAGGAGGCTGCCGAAGGGCATCATGCCGACGAAGGCGAGGGTGTAGTAGCCCATGACGCGGCCGCGGCGGGCCTCGGGCACGACGGTCTGGATGATGGTGTTGGAGCCGGCGAGGCCCTGCATCATGCCGAAGCCGGCGAGGGCGATGGCGGGGAGAGAGAGCCAGAGGGTGTGGGAGAGGCCGAAGAGGATGAGCGCGGCGCCGAAGAGGAGCGAGGCGAAGAGGAGGGTGCGAGTGAGGCCGCGGATGGACTTGCGCATGGCGAGTGAAAAGGCCGAGATGAGGGCGCCGACGCCGCTGGCGGTGGTAAGGAGGGCGAGGGTGTGGGGGCCGCCGTGGAAGACGCGGGACGCGAAGATGGGCAGGAGGGTCATGAAGGGCATGCCCATGATGCTGCAGACGGCGAAGAGCAGGAGGATCGTGCGGATGGGGTGAAAGGTGGAGACGTAGTTCCAGCCTTCGCGCATCTGGACGCCGAGGGGCTCCTTTTTGCGGATGGGGGCTTGCGCGTTGCCGAGATGCATCATGAGGAGCGAGACGATGACGGCGAGGTAGGACAGGCCGTCGATGAGGAAGCAGTAGCCTTCGTTGAGGCGGGCAATGACGAGGCCGGCGACGGCGGGGCCGACGAGGCGGGCGGCGTTGACCATGGAGGAGTTGAGGGCGATGGCGTTGCCGAGATCTTCCTTCGAGCGGCCGACCATCTGGATCATGAAGCTTTGGCGGCCGGGCATGTCAAAGGCGTCGATGAGGCCCTGGACGGCGGCGAGGGCGAGGATCTCGTGGATCGTGATGATGCCGCGGAGGGTGAGGAAGGCGAGCGCGAGGGACTGGAGGCCGGAGGCGACCTGGGTGGCGATGAGGAGCTTCTGGCGATCGAGGCGATCGACCCAGACGCCGGCGAAGGGGCTGAGGAGAGCGGTGCCGATCTGCCCGGAGAAGCCGACAAGGCCGAGGAGGAGGGCGGAGCCGGTGAGGCGATAGGTCAGCCAGGAGAGCGCGAGGCGCGTCATCCAGGTGCCCATGAGCGAGATGCCCTGGCCGGTGAGGAAGAGGCGGAAGTTGCGGTGGCGGAGGGCTCGCCAGGCGTGGGTGAAGCGGCCGGTGGGGGCGGAGGCTGCGGATTGCCGGGGAGGCGCTTGTGCGGGATCTGCTGCGGCTGGGGAGGTCACTTCCGTATTGGACGTGAGCGGAGTGGGTGCGGACGCAGGACGTTTAGGATGAACGGATATGTCGATGAGGGCGGAGCCTGGGGCGAAGGAGTTTGAGCGGCTGGCGGAGACGCACACGCTGGTGCCGGTGTATCGGACGGTGACGGCGGACCTGGAGACGCCGGTGGGGGCGTTTCTGCGGATTGCGGCGGAGGAGCCGGAGGCGTTTCTGCTGGAGTCGGTGGAGGGCGGCGAGCGGGTGGGGCGGTACACGTTTATGGGGATCGAACCCTATAAGCGGATTGTGGCGCGAGGGCGGCAGCTGACGGTGGTGGAGGGAACGCAACGGAGGTCGTTTGAAGGGGATGTGTTTGAGGAGTTGAAGCGGGCGCTGGGTGGGCATACGCCGGCGAGGCTGCCGGGGCTGCCACCCTTTACGGCGGGGGCGGTGGGTTTCTTCAGCTACGACGTGGTGCGGTTGATCGAGCGGCTGCCGGAGATTGCGGCGGATGAGCTGGGTGTGCCGGATGCCTGCCTGATGTTTTTCGACCAGGTGCTGGCGTTTGACCACGTCAAGAAGGAGATCCATCTGATTTCGACGGCGGACCTGACGCGGGGCGGGCGCGAGGGGGCGTATGAGCGGGCGGTGCGGCGGCTGGACAAGATGGAAGACCGGCTGGCGAAGGCACTGCCGGTGATGCGAAAGCAGACCGAGGGAATGGGTGCGCTTGAGATACGGCCGAGGACGCCGCGTGCGGAGTTTTTGCGGGCGGTCGATCGGGTGAAGGAGTATGTGGCGAGCGGGGATGTGTTCCAGTGCGTGCTGTCGCAGCGGTTCGATTGTGAGCCGGGTGTGGATGCGTTTGAGATCTACCGGGCCCTGCGGATCGTGAACCCTTCGCCGTATATGTACTTTTTGCGGTTTGGGATGGAGGGGGAAAAGCAGATCCTCCGCTTCGCGAAGGATGGCATTGGTGGGCCGACGGATGGCAACGGTGGGCCGGCTGCTGCGGATGGGGTGCGGACGGCGCACATTGTGGGGTCTTCGCCGGAGCTGCTGGTGCGGGTGAGTGGGCGGCGGGTGGAGTATCGGCCGATTGCGGGGACGCGGCGGCGCGGCGCTGACGAGGTGGAAGACCTGCGGCTCGAGACGGAGCTGAAGGAGGACGCGAAGGAGCTGGCCGAGCACATCATGCTGGTGGACCTGGGGCGGAATGATGTGGGGCGGGTGAGCGAGTTCGGGTCAGTGAAGGTGAAGGACCTGATGTTTGTGGAGCGGTACTCGCACGTGATGCACCTGGTGAGCGCGCTTGAGGGGAGGCTGAAGGATGGGCTAGAGGCAATTGATGCGTTTCGATCGTGCTTCCCGGCGGGGACGCTGAGCGGGGCTCCGAAGATACGGGCGATGGAGGTGATCGAGGAGCTGGAACCGGCGCGGCGGGGCGTATATGGCGGGTCGATCCTCTATGCGGATTTCAGCGGCAACTTCGACAGCTGCATCGCGATCCGCACGCTGTATATGGACGGGGAGAAGGGTTATATCCAGGCCGGGGCGGGGATTGTGGCGGACTCGGTGCCGGAGAGCGAGTTTGAGGAGTGCCGGAACAAGGCGCAGGCGGTGATTCGGGCCATTGAGCGGGCCAGGGGAAATTAGGCTTCCAGTTTCCTGCCGGAGGTGACGTACTTCGATGTACGCCCGCGTGGGTTCGCCATAGCAAGGAACGGCTGCGGCCGGCGCCGGTTGAAGAGCGGAACTCGCCTACTTTTCCCGCGACTGGTGAAGGGCCCAGGCGACGCCGGTAAGGATCTGCGTGGCTCCGATGGCGCGGGTGAGGTTGGGATGCTCCGAGAGGTAGTGCATGAAGTTTCGCCAGGGAAGCGGGCCTTTTTTCCAGGCCTGGGCGTCCATGGAGGGGTGGATAAGAGCCATGACACCGTCGCCGATAAGGACCATGGCGGCGAAGTGCTGGGAGCGTTTGGGCGTGAGGAGCATGCTTTGTAGGAGGTTGCGGGGTCGAGGTTCGTTGCCTCGCGAACAACATGGTCTCGGTTCAGGGTGCGAGGCGAGAGCCGGTTTTCAGGCTGCGGCTTACGTAGAATCGGAGGTGCGATGATCTTTGTTCTCGATAACTACGACTCGTTTACCTACAACCTGGTGCAGTACATGGGGGAGCTGGGGGCGGAGATGGTGATTCGCCGCAACGATGAGCTGACGCCGGCGGAGGTGGAAGCGATGCGGCCGGAGCGGATCCTGATCTCGCCGGGGCCGTGCACGCCGGCGGAGGCGGGGATTTCGATCGACCTGATACGGCATTTTGCGCGGGTGGGGGCTGAGGACGCCAGCCGGCGCGTGCCGATTCTGGGCGTCTGCCTGGGCCACCAGGCGATTGGCGCAGCGTTTGGGGGGAATGTGATTCGCGCGCCGCGGCTGATGCACGGAAAGACGAGCGAGGTGGAGCATGACGGGCGCACGATCTTTCGAGGGATTCCGTCGGCGACGACGTGCACGCGTTACCACTCGCTGATTGTGAGCGAGGAGGGGCTGCCCAAAGAGCTGGAGGTTTCAGCGAAGACGACAGGGGCGGGCGGGGATGGTGCGGGCGAGGTGATTATGGGTTTGCGACACCGCGAGCTGCCGATCGAGGGAGTGCAATTTCATCCCGAGAGTGTGCTGACGGTACACGGCAAAGAGATGATCGCCAATTTTCTGAAGATGTAGGGTCGTCGTTTGAGGCGTCAAGGACGGCGGCACTCCATGCCAAGCGCGTCTCGCCAGCGGCCTTCGTCCTCGACATCGAGGAACTGGGGGTCTTCGGAGTCTCCGCAGCGGGCGCGACGGATGGCGACGAAGCCGGCGGAAAGGAGCTCTGTCCGCATGCTTTTCTCGTCCCACATCCAGAGGTGTTGACTGCGGCCGAAGAGAGCACGGGGGAGGCTGCGGAGGCCACGCTGGGTGGTCTCCTCACCGAGATGGGCTGCCACCATGAAGACGCTTGCGGCGGAGGCGTCGGTGGTTTCGAGATAGGTGCGGGCGAGATGTTCGAGGTCCGGAACGACGAGGCGAAAGATGCCTCCGGGCTGGAGATAGCTATGGATGTTGCGGAGGGTGCGGCGGCAGTCGTGGAGCGACAGGTGCTCGAGCACGTGCGAGCAGTAGACGGCGCGAAGGGATCCGACCGCGACGGGCAGGCCCTTGATGACGTCGCCGTACTCGATGGAATTGGGGTAGTCGGGGAAGCCCTTGCGAAGCAGGACAGTCTTGAGGAATGGGAGCTTCTTTTCGAGGAGAAACGCGGGCCCTGCATCGAAGTTCCGCCAGGACTCGGGGGCGCAGGTTCCGCACCCAAACTGCACGTACTCAGTTTGCATCCGGGGAGTATACAGCAGCGCTGAATGGGGGCGAGATGGATGCGCAAAGCGGGCAAAGGGGATGTAAGCTTTGGGGGTGATCTGGACGAGAGGTGCGCTCACTTCGGCTTTGCTGTGCGCGGTTGCTCATGGCCAGCAGTCGATTGGCCGGGTGACGCTACAGGACGCCTCCGTCAGCGGCCCGTTGGAAGTCAGCGAGGGTAAGGCGCGGCTGCAGGGTGGAGCGACGATCGTGGCGCGGGACCACACGGCGGAGCTCAGCCTGGAGCGCGGCGGGATCGTGAACATCTGTGCGACCAGCAGCCTCCATGTGACCTCGGGCGCGCAGGTGGGAGAGGTAGCGCCGCTGCTGTTTGCGCTGGACCAGGGGGCGATCGAGCTGAAGACGGTCGTGGTGGACCGCGACATTGTGATTACGCCGGACCTCCGGCTGTCTACTCCGACCGGCGGTCCTATTGACCTGCGGATTCGCGTGACAAACAACGGGGACACGTGCGTCGAGAACCGTGGGCCCCGGGCGCCGACGATCGAGGTGGTGGAGCAGTTTGGCGAGGGGCGGTACCTTATCCCGGCGGGACAGCATGTGTTGTTTGAGCATGGGAGCCTGCGCGAGGTGGTGGACCGGGAGAGTTCGCCGTGCGGCTGCCCTCCGACGCCGGTGGTGTCGCTGGCGGAAAGTGGCGTGACGACGAATCCGACCGCGGCTGCCCGGGCCGGCGGGATGGCGGCTCAGAAGAAGGAAGAGCATCCGTTTCCGGCGGCGCAGAGCCAGGGTTTAGCGCCGACGGCGGGCGCGCCCAAGGCGGCGCCGGCGCCATCCGGACAGGTCAAGGTGTCGGCGACGATGGCCTATGGGAACGGCGAGGACGCGGCACCGGCGACTGCTGTGGCGAACGCGGCCAAGCAGCCCATGGCGACCGAAGCGCCGAAGCCAGCTCCGGCGCCCGCGGAGGCGCGAGCGGCGACGAACCGGCCGGTTCCGGCTCCTCCGGTGGCTTCACCGGCACCGGCACCCATGGCCGCTCCGGCGGCGGCGACTCCGGCTCCACAGCCGGCTCCGCCTCCAGTAGAGGTGAAGGCTCCTCCGCCACCGGCGCCACCGGGGGCTCACGACCTGGCGCACTGGTTTGGGCGGGTCTTCAAGAAGATCTTTACGGGGAAGAGCTAGCCGGCAGCGCCTTGGCCGGTGCCAGATTCGCTGCGATACAATCAGGGTGACGCGAACGGGGCTTCCGGCTGCGGCCGATGTGCTCTCTTCAGCGAATTTCAAAACACATACAGAACGTTAAGGGGTTTTCTTTTATGTCGATTCCGGCAACACAGATGCGCCCGGGCATGATTATCAAGTTCAGGGACGACCTCCACATGGTGTTTTCCGTGGAGCACAGGACGCCGGGCAATCTGCGCGCTTTTATCCAGGCGAAGCTGCGGAATGTCCGCACGGGGGCGATGTTTGTCGAGCGTTTCCGGTCGCCGGATCCGATCGACCGGGTGGTGGTGGACGAGATCAAGATGGAGTTTCTGTATAACGACGGCGACGAGTACTACTTTATGGACGACAAGTTCGAACAGACGATGCTGACGCGCGACACGCTCGGCGATGCAGTCGAGTACCTGCTGCCGAATCTATCGATCAGCGTGAGCTTCCATGACGGCAAGGCGGTGGGTATCGAGCTGCCGGGCGTTGTGGAGATGACGGTGGTGGAGACGGAGCCGGGCATCAAGTCGGCGACGGCGAGCAGCGTGACCAAGCCGGCGAAGACGGAGACGGGCCTCGTAGTGCAGGTGCCGCCGTTTATCAACGAGGGCGAGAAGATCCGGGTCGACACGGCGGAAGGCGCCTACATGAGCCGGGCTTAGCGGCTGTTCGGCTGACCCGCACATGGTCAGATTGAGATCAAGGGAAGGGGCAGGCTCTGAGAGCCTGCCCCTTTTTGCTGCCGCGGAAGATGCGAAGTTAGAAGCGGAAGTAGACGCCGCCCGAAGGCTCCGCTGTGGCGACCCAATCCTCTGAGCTGATGGTGGAGTTGAAGAAGTTGGGGGCGCGATAGAAGAGCGCGCGACCCTGAACGCGGAAGCCGAGGTGGGGGTTGTGGGTGGGGATATCGAGCCCGGCCTCAAGCAGGCCGGTGGCGCGCCACATGTCCGGGGCGGCGTGGGCCTGGGGGAGGAAGTTGATGGCGCCTCCGCCGAGAGCGACAAAGGGCTGCAGGCGACGGAAGTGCGGGTGAAAGATGTAGGCGGCGGTGGCTTCCTGGTTGTAGGACTTGACCTCTGTCGGCGGGAAGGGACCGTTGTAGCGCTGGGAGTACTTGTTGTAGCCGTAGTTGAGCTCGATGCCGGCCCAGGGCAGGGGGTGTTCCTTGAAGCTGACGAGGAGACCGACGGTGTCGGTGGTTCCCTGGGTGGTCTGTGGGAGGTCGTTGGTCATGACCCTGGTGAAGGGGCTGACCGCGTTGACGCCGAGATCTACGTTGTGGAGCTTGTAGAACTGGGCGTGGGCGGCCAGGGCAGAGGAGGCAACAAGGCAGAGAGAGAGGGCGCGAGTGAGGCGTTTGAACATAACAGTCGGGGTCTCCCGGGAGGATGAGAAGGCGCAGGGCCGCGGCGCACTTGTGGTGCGGGATCGACGGCTGCTCTTCAGGATTTCGGGTTTGCGGCAGGCTCTTTTCTGCTACATGGCTTGGTCGCGCGTGCGCAGTGAGGCTGACTAAAGAGACGCTTCCGCTGACGCTTGTGGTTGCCTTGTAAGTTGAGTTCGACTGTCACTTACCGAACCATCACGAACGTAGCCGTGCCGGACGGGAGGCGTGCGGTTTGCGGGAGCGGGGTCGGTCTGAGAGACTGGGACCGAATGGTGGAACACTTCCTGGTGAAGGGGCGAGTGCAGGGCGTTGGCTTTCGCTGGTTTGTGCAGCGCGAGGCGGCGGAGCTTGGCCTGCGAGGATGGGTGCGGAACACTGACCAGGGGCACGTGGAGGTGCTGGCCGCGGGCGAGGAGAGCGAGCTGGCGGAGCTGCGGGCGGCGCTGGCAAAGGGCTCGCGAGGAAGCCGGGTGGATGGAGTGGTACGGCACGAACTGGACGAGAGCGAAGGCGCGGAGCTTGGGCCGTTTGAGATTGAAGGAGCCTGGTAAAGACTATGTCGACACGGATCAACTGTGAGGGTTTGAAGCCGCTGGTGCGGACGGTTCCGGACTTCCCCAAACCGGGGATCCTGTTTTACGACATCACGACGGTGTTGAAGGACAAGACGGGGTTTGCGCAGCTGATTGACGCGTTTGCGGCGTATTACATCGGCAAGGAGATCGACCTGGTGCTGGGGATCGAGGCGCGCGGGTTTATCTTTGGGCCGGCGCTGGCGTACCGGTTGAACGCGGGTTTTGTGCCGGTGCGCAAGCCGAAGAAGCTCCCTGCGCCGACGGCCAAGGTGAGCTACGACCTGGAGTACGGGACGGACTCGCTCGAGATCCACCTGGACGCGATTGAGCCGGGACAGCGAGTGATTATTGTTGACGATCTGCTGGCGACGGGTGGGACGATGCAGGCGACGGTGCAGCTGGTACGGCAGCTGGGGGGAGAGATCGCGGGGCTGGGGTTTGCGATCGAGCTCGACTTCCTGAAGGGACGGGCGAAGTTCAGCGAGTACGACGTCCTGAGCCTGCTTCACTACGACGAGTGAGATTGGAGTCGGTGTGCGTCAGGAGCTCGCCACCGATTCCGATTAGGACTGTGGGGTACGCGACGGGCTTGCCGGCCGACCGAAGAACAGGACGTATCCATCAGGGTCAGTGATCTCGAAGCCTCGCAGGCCTTCGTGGGTGTCCGCGAGCGGTGCGCTGAACGGTGTGCCGCGGCCGGCGTACTCGGCAGCCAGGGTATCGGGTTCGGGCACAGAGACGTAGGCATCCCATCGCATCGCGGGATCTCGTTTCGGGTTGGGCTGAGGCTCGGCGGTGCCTGACTTGATGAAGAGCATCGCCCCATCTCGATCGAGGATGGCGAAGAAGGGCTCGCGTCCTGGCTCCTGATACCAGGTCTCAAATCCGAGGTTGTCGCGGTAGAAGGTGATGGTCCGGGCGACGTTCGTTACGATGAAGAACGGGCTTAGGTTTTCGAGCATTTGTCCCGCCATGGGTGTCGCTCCCCCTTGCTTGCGCCGAAGATAACGCGGCGCTCGCGTCGGCTATCCAACTCACTATAGAGATCGCGAATGAGACGCTGCCCCGGATCGCTTGAAGGACCGGGCGGGAGGGCGATCTCCTGTATTCTGAAACTTGCGCCGTGCTTGCTCCCTTCTCCCTGCCTGGCTGCTGCGAGCCGCACGACGCGGCTTGAAGCGTATGACCGGGTTCCCTGCATATTGAGATCGACCTAACGCATGCAGTCTTTACAGAAAGGCCTTTCATCTTGAGTACCCCGCAACCGCCATCGGCGGATCAACTTGCCGCCGCTCGCTTGCCACACTGGCGCCAGAACGACCCTGCGAACGCCGCGGAGACGAGCCGAGCCGTGCTGACCCTGGAGGCGGCGCGGCAGTTTGTTTCCCGCTGCGGACTGCTGTTGTTTGCGCCTCGGCCGCAGCTTATTGGTTCACCGGCGCCCACATTTGTGGAGGCGACGCTGGGGGTTACGAATGCGGCGCCCTCGCTCGCCGAGATGGCGGAGGCACGGACGTTGCTGGCGCGGCTGGTTGCGGAGGGAACGGCTGTTCCCTTGAGCCTGCTGGGGGCGCCGGGCGCGACGCCGGACACGCCAGACTTCGTGGCGTCGATTGCGGCGTTTCCTTATGTGTTTACTTTGCGGGGGGACAAGGCCTTCAAGCAGCTGCCCGCGACGAGCGGGGCAACCAAGGTGAGTCCGCTAGCGCTGAATACGTACAACCTCCTGCTTGAGAACGGGCCGACGAGCGCCTCCGACCTGGCGAGCGCGCTGGGCAAAGAGGTGACGGAGGCGGCGGTTCTGCGCGCGTTGAACGAGCTTTGGCAGCACCTGCGGGTGTTGCCGGTGGTGCGTGCCGATGGCGGCGACACGGTATGGGAGACCGTGTTGAACCGCTTTACGAAGCAGCTGAAGGCGGGCGCCAATGCGGGGCAGCCGAGCGCGCTGTCGGCGTTGACGAGCCTTTATCTTGGGCAGGCGCTGCTGGCGACGGAGGCGGATGTGGAGACATTTCTGTCGCCGCTGGCGCCGCGATCGCGGGTTCGCGACGTCCTCCATGCGCTGACGGGGGCTCGCGAGATCGAGACGGTCGCGGTGGATGGGAAGACGCATCTCCATCTCCGGGGCGAGCTGCCGACGTTTGCGGCGGCCGAAGTTGCGGAAGAGAGCAGCGAGGAGGCGCCGGCTGGAGTGGAACTGGCTGAGGATGGCACGCGCATCAAGAAGTTTGTCCCCAAGCCGCGCAAGGTGGGCACGGGATACGTGGAGCGGGCGAAGCCGTTTGGCGGAGCGAAGCGCCCGGCGCGGGAGGGTCGTTCGTTTGAGCCTGGAGCGGCTGGCGCGCGCGGAGCGGCTGGTGCGCGTGGAGCGACTGGTCCGCGTGGAGCGAGCGCGGGACGGGACGGGCGAGCGGGTGGAGGGGCCAGACCGGGAGCTCCGCGGAAGACGTTTGACCGCCCGTGGGATGAGGAGCGGGCGCAGCGGTCAGGGCGCGACGGAGGCGCGGGGGCGCCAGGGCGGGTGGACGGTGTGGATGCCGAGGCCGGGTCGGCAGAGCGACCGTTCTCGGGGGCAGATCGAGGAGCGAAGCGGCCGTTTGGGGCGAGAGGCCCTCTGGAGATCGAGGGGGCTTTGCTGGCAGCCGTGGGCCAAGGGTGGGTGGAGATCGACCGGCGTTCAGCCGAGGCCGGGAGGCAGGTACGGGTGAGCGTCCAGCGCGCCCTCGACGTGAGGGTGCTGAGGGCACGGGCGCTCCGTTTGAAAGGCGAGGATCGTTCGGAAGGGGCGGCGGTGGGTTTGCGAAGGGACCGGGAGACCGGGCGTCGTCTGCACCAGGCGAGCGGGAACGGCGGCCGTTTCGAAGTGAAGGAGCGGGCGACGGGGAGCGGCGACCGTTTCGGCGGGACGGAGCAGAGGGCGGGGCGCGTCCGCCGCGGCGCGAGTTTGGTCCAGGTGCTCCGCGCGGTGAGCGGCCGGCACGAGGCGCTGAGGCGGGTGGGACGCGGCCGTTTCGGCCGAGGCGAGAGGGCGGCGACGGCGAGGGCCGGGCACCCTTTCGGAAGTTCGACGCACCGCGATCTCCGCGAAAGACGTTTCGAAAGGACGGCGAAGAGGGCGGGTCGCCGAGGCGGGAGTTTTCGGGTCCCCCGAGACCGCGGACGCGGGAGGGCGGACCGGATCGAGGCCCCGCAGGAACGCGGGAGGGTGGATCGCGGCCGGAGGCTGGCGGATCGCGTCAGCGTGATGCTGGAAGCTTCGCGCCAAAGCGCGGGGGTGGGAGTTTTGGGAGCAGAGGGCCCGGCGGGGCTAGACCTGGCGGGGCTAGACTTGGCGGGGCTAGGCCGGGCGGCCCGGGAGGCGCAGGGCCGGGGACGAGGCCCGGCGGATTCGCCGGCAAGCGGCCGTTTGCGGGCAAGCCGGCCGGGCGTCGCGGTGCGGATGCTCCGGGTGCGAGCACGTTTGACAAGTTCAAGGGTGGCAACAAGCCGTGGGGCAAGCGGCCGCCGGGACGCAAGCCCAAGCCGGACGAAGGGGAGGCGTAGACGGAGGTGGGAGTGAACTCTGATGGTTCGTCCGTAAAGGCTGAAGGTGGGGTCGGGCGCCGACGTGAGCGCCCGGTGATTGCGATTGATGGGCCGGCGGGTGCCGGGAAGTCGACGCTGGCAGCGCACCTGGCGCGGCGGTTCGGGTTCCTCAACCTGGAGACGGGAGCGATGTACCGAGCACTGGCCTTGAAGGCGATCGAGAACGATATCGACTTCGACGTGGAAGAGCCGCTGGTAGCCCTGGCAAACCAGACCACGATCAGCCTCGAGCCGAGCCGGGAGGGTAACCGGGTGCTGCTGGACAAGGTGGACGTAAGCCGGCGGGTGCGGGAGCCGGATGTGACGGCTGGGGCATCGCGGGTCTCGGTGCATCGAGAGCTGCGAAGGTGGATGGTGGCGCAGCAGCGTGCCCTGGGGAGAGCCGGTGGCGTGGTGATGGAAGGCCGCGATATTGGGACGGAGGTGTTTCCAGACGCGGAGGTGAAGATCTTCCTGGATGCGGCGCCGGAGGTGCGAGGAAGCCGGCGATTCCAGCAGGGAGCGGTGCAGCCGATCACGACGGCACCGCCGGACGCCAAGACGGAGGCGGAGGTGTTGCAGGAGCTGCAGGAGAGAGATGCGCGGGATAGGAACCGTGCGGACTCGCCGCTGCGGCCGGCGGCGGACGCGCACCTGATCGACTCGACGGCGTTGACGCTCGATGAGGTGTTGCGGCGGTCGGAGGATCTGGTGAGGGCGCAGACGGGGCTGTAGCGGGTGGGATGCGATGCACCAGAAACGGTGCAAGTCACACATTTAGAACTTTTTCCACCGTTAAATTTGCCAATTGTGCTAACCTCTGCACATCGTTAGAAACAGATTGGTTTTCTGCAAGCAAGGCCTGTTGAAACCCCGATTTGAGTCAAGCGGCAAATTCAAAGTAATAAGGAATTCATCAACATGGAACAGGGAACAGTGAAGTGGTTTAACGATGCAAAGGGTTTTGGGTTTATCAGCCGTCAGAACGGTGAGGACGTTTTTGTTCACTACTCGGCAATCAACTCGAACGGTTTCAAGAGCCTTCAGGAAGGTCAAGCCGTCCAGTTCAACGTTGTTAAGGGCCCCAAGGGCTGGCAGGCTTCCGACGTTCAGCCCCTCTAAGTTCTAGCGGCCGAACCGGGTGACACACCAGATATCGTGAAATGGAGTGGTGTTTTGCCACTCCATTTCCATTTTAACGGGCCTTTTCGCCACACCGGCGCTACTGGGCGAGTCTCGGTGGTTACGGGTGAGAGCCCTCGCGTGGGTGTGCGGGCTTTTCTACGGGCCGGGTGAGGCCCGGGGGTGAGGTGCGGGTCCTTGCGCGCCCAGGTTCCGCGTATGCGTGCGCGTACATCCTGTCTGGCCGAGTGAGACTCATAGCGTCTATGAGTAGCGCGGTGGGTGCTCGTGAGGAAGCCGGTTCGGGAAGTTTGCCGGTTGTGGGGGAGGCGGTGTGTGTGATGGGCCTCGCCTTTGCGCTGTGGTTTGCGTTTGTTGGGACGAGGGCCGCGCATGAGATGGAGGTGGGTGGGGCGACGACACTGCTGACGGCGGTGTTTTTTCTGTTTGTGTGCCGCAAGAGCCGGCTCGGGATCAGGTTCCACGCGGCAGATGTTGCGGAGATCTGGCGGGTGCCGTGGGACGTGCTGAGCGATTCCTGGCGGATTACGGTTGTGCTGGTGAGAGATCTGGTGGGGATCCGCCGGGCGGAGTCGCTGTTTCGGGTGTGTGGGTTTGACGCCCGGTGCGATGACCCGGAGGGCACGGGCCGCAAGGTGCTGGCCACGGCGTACACCACTGCGGCTCCGAATGCCATTGTGATTGGAACGGACGTCGAGCAGGGGCGACTGCTGTTTCATCAACTGCAGCGAAGCGAGCTGACAGCAACGATGAAGAAGCTGGGAGCGCACCTGTGAGTGTGTGGATGTGGGCGGCAGCGGCGGTGACGGCGGCACTGGTTCCGTGCGCGGATATGTGTCTGCGAGGGACGCCGGAGCGGCGGCTGGTGGGATTGGAGATGGCGAGCGTGGTTGTGATCCTGGCGATGGTGTTGTTCACGGTTGCGTTTGGGCGATCGCCGTTCATGGACCTGCCGCTAGCGCTGGCAATCATGTCGTTTGGAGGCGGGCTGGTGTTTGCGCGCTTTCTTGAGAAGCACCTATGAGCGCACACGGGGTGGTGGTGGATGGGATGCTGGGCGTGGTGGTGATCTCGACGTGGGCCGGAGTGATCGGCATGTGGAGGATGCCCGAGCCGATGCAGGCGCTCCACTACATCTCCCTGCCCGGGTCCGTGGGGGTCGCTGCGTTAACAGCGGCGGTGTTTGCGGAGACGGGCATGAGCTCCGAGGCGTGGAAGATGCTGTTGATTGCGATTGTGATGCTGGGGATCAACTCGGTGGTGACGCATGCGACGGCGCGGGCATTTCGGACGCGCGAGCTGGGACACTGGCAGCCGAGGGACGGCGACCCGATGGAGTTTGTGTCGCAGGCTGAGGGCGCGGACGGACGAGGAGAGCGACGGCGATGACCTGGTTCGGAGCGGGGATCCTGCTGCTGATTGCGTATAGCGGGTTTGCGGTGGTGCGGACGCGCGATGTGACCTCGCAGATTGTGTCGCTGGGGTTTTACGGGATTGTGACGGCGCTGATGTTTTTCTACTTCCAGGCTCCGGATGTTGCGTTGTCGCAGATCACGGTAGGAGCTGTGGCGCTGCCGCTGATGGTGATGCTGGCGATCTCGCGGATGAAGTTTCGAAAGGCGGTTCAGGAGAGCGGGAACGGGAGTGGACCTGGGGACAACGAAGGCGGTCAGCATGACTGAACGCAGCCGCGTACGCGTGTTCATTCCGTTCGCGACGATCTTCTTCGGGCTGTTCGCGTATGCGGCGCATAACCTGCCCGGGTGGGGCGAGTATCGCGGGCCGTATGGCGACGAGATCTCGCGACTGGCCGTGTATGAGCGTCACGCGACGGACGCGGTGAATGCGATCAATTATGACTATCGCGGCTTCGACACACTGGGCGAGGAGTTCATCCTGTTTACGGCGGTGATCGGGGTGATGCTGCTGTTGCGGCGGGAACCTGGCGACGGTGAGCAGAAGAGCAAGCGGGTGGACACGGCCAAGGTCGCGGACCGGCCCGTGCTGAGCGCGACGGTGCGTGCGTTCACGCGGCCGGCAGTCCTGGTGACGGTGATCTTCGGTTTCTACATCGGGCTGCATGGGCAGCTCACACCCGGGGGCGGATTTCAGGCAGGCGTGATTCTGGCAACGGCGCCCTTGCTGGTCTATTTATCCGAGAACACAACGGCGTTTCGCAGCATCACTTCGCACGGTGCAGTGGAGGTGCTGGAAGCATTGGGGGCAGCGTCGTATGCGTTGATTGGGGTGGCGTCGTTGTTGATGGGTTTGCCCCTGCTGACCAACTTCCTGCCGCTGGGAAAGACGGGAGACGTGTTTTCTTCGGGAACGATTGCGCTGATCAGCGCGTGTGTCGGGGTGGAGGTGACGGCGGCGTTTCTGCTGGTGAGCTACACCTATCTCGAGGAGATCATCACGGGCGAGATCCCGGAGGGGTAGCGATGCCGCACATACTTCAAATGCTGCCGTACCTGGTTGCCGCGTGGCTGTTCTGCTGCGGCTTGTATGGGTTGGTTACGAGCAGGCACCTGGTGCACTCGGTGATGTGCCTGGCGATTCTGCAGAGCTCGACGTACATGCTGCTGTTGGGAATCGGGTACCGGGTTGGCGGAGCGGCACCCGTCTTTGCGGATATCAGCCCGGGGCGGTTGACGGTTGACCCGGTGGTACAGGCGCTGATGCTGACGGACGTGGTGGTGGAGGCGGTGGTGGTGGCCTTGCTGCTGGCCATGGTGGTGAAGGCGTTTGAAAGGTCGGGTTCGGTGGATCCTGCGGATCTGCGGGCGATGCGTGGCTGATGCGACTCGCTGAGGCATTGCCGGCACTTCCTGTTGTGGTCCCGCTGCTGGGGGCGGCCGCGCTGGCAGGGATGCGCAAGGTGCTGCCGCGCGCGGCGCATGACACGCTGGCGATCGCTGTCGCGGCGACAAACCTCGTAGTGTGTTCGCTTCTGCTGTCGCATGCGCTGCGACAGACGGTGGTGTATTGGTTTGGGAACTGGTATCCGCGCGGGCCGGTCGTGCTGGGGATCACGTTTGTGGTGGATCCGGTCTCAGCGGGTCTGGCGACCCTGGCCGCGCTGCTGACGATGTTGGCGCTGATCTTCTCGTGGCGCTTTGTGGATGCGGGCGGGAACCATCTCCATTCGCTGATGCTGGTGTTTCTGGCGGGGATGTCGGGGTTTTCGCTGACGGGTGACCTGTTCAACCTGTTTGTGTTTTTCGAGCTGATGAGTACGTCGGCGTTTGCGATGTGCGGCCTGAACCAGAGGGAGCCTGCGCCGCTGCAGGGGGCGTTCAACTTTGCGGTGACGAACACGATTGCGGCGTTTATGACACTGACCGGGATTGCAATCTTGTATGCGATGACCGGTGCTTTGAATATGGCGCAGATTGGGTTACAGATCGGGTCGAGGCACGATCCGCCTGTGTTGTTTGCGTACGCGCTGCTCGTCTGCGGGTTCTTTACGAAGGCAGCGCTGGTGCCGTTTCACTTCTGGCTTGCGGATGCGCATGCGGTCTCGCCGACGCCGGTCTGCGTGCTTTTTTCGGGGTTGATGGTGGAGCTGGGACTGTACGCGGTGCTGCGGATCCATTCCGTGATCTTCGCCGAGGCGCTCGGGTCGCGGGCGGATCGCCTCCGACTGATTCTGCTGGGGGTGGGTGCGCTGACGGCGGTGCTGGGCGGGGTGATGTGCTACGCGGAACACCACCTGAAGCGGATGCTGGCGTTTTCGACCATCAGCCACTCAGGCTTGATGCTGCTGGCGATGGGACTGATGACGCCGGCTTCGGTGGCGGGGTTTCTGCTGTACGTGATGGCGCATGCGTTCGTGAAGTCGGCGCTGTTTTTCGTCGCGGGCATCCTTCTGCATCGCCTCCGATCGATGTCGGAGCCGATGCTGTTTAGGAGGGGCGCGGCACTTCCCTTCACTGCCGGGCTGTGGTTTCTGGGAGGGCTGGGGCTGGCTGGCGTGCCGCTGTTTGCGACGGTGAAGGGCGAGGCGTACGCGTCTGTGGCTGCAGAGGCTCTCCACCTGGGATGGGTGTCCTGGGTCTTTGTGCTGTCGGGTGCGCTGACTGCGGGAGCGGTGTTGCGGGTGGGCATCCATACGTTTCTGGGACTGGGGAGCGAGCCGATTTCGGATCGTGCGGCGGAGGTGGATGAGCTCCCGGAGACGGGCGACAACGAGCGGACGCCGTGGTACCTGATGGCGCCGCCGGCCCTGTGCCTTGCGGCGGCGATCGGGTTGACGTTTGTGCCGGGGGTTGCGTCTCGGGCAGTCGAGGCAGCTGGGCGACTACTGGCGCAGGGCACGTACATCACGACGGTTTACAAGGGAGCGGCAGCGGCTCCGGCGGTACCCGCGGTACACCCGGAGTGGATGGGTCCTGCCCTGCGCGGGTGTGCAGCGGGACTGCTAGGGCTGGGGCTGGCGTTGAGCTCTGTGTACCGACGGCAGCTCCCGCGGCCACTGCGATTGGGAGCGCATCTGGAAGGTCCGATGACGGCGCTGCGCGAGCTGCATAGCGGGCATGCGGGCGACTATGTACTCTGGATGACGGTGGGCACGGCGACGCTGGGGCTGCTCATCATGATCCTGCTGCGATAGGTCGCATGGATCCAGGGAACGGCTTTGAGATCTTCCGCTGATACGCCTTCCGAGGAGCCGCGGTATCTGCTGGTGATGACGGCGACGATCATCCCTGCGGCGAACGCTGGGGTGAAGCGTGCGGATCCGGCGGTGCGACTGGAAGATTACAAGCGGGCGCTGCGGTTCTGGCTGCGCTATGAGCATCCGGCGGTGCGGAGAATTTTGCTGCTCGAGAACTCTGGCGCGGACCTTTCGGAGTTGCGACGAGTTGCCGCGGAGGAGAACCCGCTGGGTAAGGAGATCGAGATCCTCGACGTGCCGGGGAATGTGATTCCGGAGGGCAGGAACTACGGGTATACGGAGATGCAGATGCTGGACGAGGGGCTGCTACGGAGCAGGCTGCGGGGCGAGACGACGCACATGATCAAGGTGACGGGGCGGCTCGTGTTTCCCACGATCGGGCGTGCGCTCGAGCTAGTGCGAAAGCCTTTCGAGGCGATGGTGGAGTTTCGAAAGCTGGGATTTCCGCGACGGGGCTTTGACGCGTACACCCAGATCTTTGCTGTGTCGCATGCCTTCTACGACCGTGTTCTGCGTGGGGCCGGCGAGGAGATGAATGCGACGGATGTGCGTCTGCTGGAGCATCTGCTTGCGCGAAAGGTCGCGCCGTTTCGGGGGGAGCCGGGAGTGCACGTGCGGTTTCCGATCAACGTCGAGCCGGTGGGGGTGTCGGGGTTTTCGGAGCGGTCGTACGGTTCTCCGAAGATTGCGGTAGTGAGCTTGATGCGGGCTGTGCTGCGCAGAGTAGCGCCGAACTTCTGGTTTTAGAGGTGGCGGTGCTCAGGGTTTGGGCGGGTCTTCGAGGATGCCGACGCCTGGGAGCATGGTGGCGGAGCTTTTGAACTTGCGGAAGTCGGAGTCGTCGATGCGGATGCTGCCGTGAAAGCTGATGAAGAGCATGGCGCGGGCGGCGCCGTGGCCTTCGATGGTGACGGGCAGCCAGACTTCCCCGTTGATCTTGCGCTGCACCATTGAGAAGTTTGTGTCTTTGCGGATGTCGACGAGGAGACCGCCGCCGATCTTGAAGGAGTTCAGGAAGCGCCCCTGCAGCTTGACGATGGTCTTGTCCTCTTCGTCGACCCAGAGTGTGCCGACGAGATCGCGGATGACATCTTCCATGCGGTTGCGGGTCTTGGCCTTGGGATCGCCGGCGTAGTCGACGACGATTGTGTCGCGTCCGTCGAGGCGTTCGCGACGTCCGTTCGAGAAGGCGCCGAGTTCGAGGATTCGGGAGACGGTGACCTCTTCGTCGCCGCGCGGGCTGGTCTGCTTGCCTTGCGAATCGTTCTTTTCCCGGCGCTCCTTTGCCTTTTCGACCTCCTTGTCGATGCGTTCATCTTCCTTTTTGAGTTCTTCGGAGCTGAGGGGCTTGCCATCTTTGCTGATCAGCTTGCGGACGGGCACGCCCTGTAGCCAGAAGACGTCGTAGGCGCGAACGGTCTGCTTCTTTACTGCGCCGTGGCCGTCTTCTTCCTGCGCGGTTTCGACAGAGCGATAGATGTACTGCTTGAGGGCGGCTTCATCGGCGCGCTGGTGGGCCTCGACGGCGTGCATCAGGTCAGCGATGTCCGGCAGCGGTTTGGGGGCGGTGGCTTCGGCAGGGTGGTTTGCGGGGGATTGGAGATCAGCGGGCTGTGTTGGGGGCGAGGTCTGCCGTTGAGCAAGGGCCGAAGGCAGCGTGATGCCGAAGGTGAGCAGGACGGCCCCCGAGAGTCTCTGCCGAAGGCGATGGAGATGGGGGCAGGTCCATCCCTTAACTATAGCCAGTTGCTGGCTTTGGGGGCCGGTGGGAGACGGGGGGTGACGATCTTGTTCCGCATGAGGAACAGATGTGCTTCGACGCTGCGATGGGATGTGCGGCAAGGGGCCGAAAGGTCTAGCATAGAGAAGACGCGCGAATACCCAAGGCGCCAACTTCTGCGAGGAAACACATGCCGACTAAGGTAGGGACGGGCTCCCGTCCCACATCCGTTACCAACCCTGAACAGAACACACCGGAGACGAAAGGTGTTGCCCTGAACGGCGCGGCAACGCCCGACCACTATTCGCGCGAGCAGGTCTTCGATATCTTTCGGCGCTGGGGGTATCTGCAGGCCGATCTCGATCCGCTTGGGCAGTATCTTGCGCCGGAGCCGTTTCCGATCTCCGCGCCTGAGGGGGATGCGGCTCGCGAGGCGCGCGGGTACTACTGTTCGACGATTGCGGCGGAGTTCATGCATATCGCGAACCCGGAACAGCGGCAGTGGGTTGAGGAGCGGATGGAACAGGCTGCGCCGGCGGTGGACCAGCGCAGAATTCTGAACGGCCTGATCCGGGCGGACGTGTTTGAACAGGTGATCCAGTCGCGGTATCTCGGGACGAAGCGATTTTCGCTCGAGGGTCTGACGGCGCTGATTCCGTTCCTCGATGTGCTGCTGGATACAGCGGCAGAGAACGGGGTGCAGACATGCGTCTTCGGGATGAGCCACCGTGGGCGGCTGAACGTGATGGCGAACACGATCGGGCGATCGGCGGCGGAGATATTTACCAAGTTCGAGGATGTGGATCCTCGGTCAACGCTGGGTGGCGGCGACGTGAAATATCACATTGGAGCGACGGGAGATTACCGGTCGCCTGACGGGCATGCGGTTCATCTGCATCTTGCCTCAAATCCGAGCCACCTTGAGGCTGTGAACCCGGTGGTGATGGGACGGGCGCGGGCGAAGCAGGAGCGCATCGGCAAGGATGGCCGGAGGCAGGTGCTGCCGATGATCATCCACGGCGACGCAGCGTTTGCAGGCCAGGGGATTGTGGCGGAGTGCCTGAACATGGCGACGCTTCGCGGCTACGATATCGGCGGCACGATTCATGTGCTGGTGAACAACCTCCTAGGCTTTACGGCGGTGCCGGGGGAGTCGAACTCTTCGCGCTTCTCGACCGACCTGGCGAAGCGACTGCCGATTCCGATCTTCCATGTGAACGCGGAGGATCCGGATGCGGTGGTTCGCGTGGCGCGGATTGCGGCGGAGTTCCGGCAGCGCTTTCACTCGGACGTGGTGGTGGACCTGGTGGGATACAGGCGGCATGGGCACAGCGAGGTTGACGATCCGACGGTGACGCAGCCGCGGCGGTACGCGATCATCAAGGACCGGTTGCCGCTTTCGCAGAGCTACGCGGCGAAGCTGGGCGTGGATGTGAGCAACGAGGTCGCGGCGGCGCAGGAGGAGTTTCTCGAGGCGCAGAAGGAGGCGACCAAGGCCGAGCATATCCCGCATTTCGCGAAGCTCCCGAGCTACTGGGACGCGTATCACGGCGGAGATCTCCTGCCGAGCGACGAGGTTGCGACGGGTCTGCCCGCGGAGAAAGTAAACGAGCTGGTGCAGGCGCTGATCCGCTATCCCGAGGGATACAACATCCACCCCAAGGTGAAGAAGCTGTTTGAGCAGCGCGCGGAGATGGGCGCGGGCAAGCGGCCGTTCGACTATGGGCTGGCGGAGCTGGTTGCGTTTGCGTCGCTGGTCGATTCGGGGACGCCGGTGCGGATGTCAGGGCAGGACTCCGAGCGTGGGACGTTCAACCAGCGGCACTCGGTGATGACGGATACGGAGACGGAGCGGAAGTACGTCCCGCTGCAGAACATCCGGGAGGGCCAGGCGAAGTTCGAGATTTATAACTCGCTGCTCTCGGAGGCCGCGGTGCTGGGCTTCGAGTACGGGTTTGCTCGCGATTACCCGGAGGCGCTGACGCTGTGGGAGGCGCAGTTCGGGGACTTTGCGAATGGCGCGCAGATCATCATCGATCAGTTCATCTCGGCGAGCGAGGTGAAGTGGGGTCTGCTTTCGGGCGTGGTGATGCTGCTGCCGCACGGGTACGAGGGGCAAGGCCCGGAGCACTCGAGTGCGCGCATGGAGCGCTACCTGCAGCTGTGCGCGAACGAGAACATGCAGATCTGCCAGCCATCGAATGCGGCGCAGTACTTCCACCTGCTTCGGCGGCAGGCCCTGAGGCCGTGGCGCAAACCGCTGGTGGTGTTTACGCCGAAGAGCATGCTGCGGCATCCTGACGCGTCGTCGACGCTGGCAGACTTCGCGCTGCCGGGCTTCCAGAACGTGCTTCCGGATAATGACGTGACGTCGCCGCGGCGACTGATCGTGACCAGCGGGAAGATCGGGCACAACCTCCGCGTGGAACGGGAGAAGCGCAAGGATATGAGCGTCGGGATCGTCTTTCTTGAGCAGCTTTATCCGTGGCCCGAGGCGGAGCTGCAGAGGGCGCTCGATCAACATCCTTCGGCGAAGGAGATTGTTTGGGTGCAGGAGGAGCCGGCGAATATGGGGGCGCTGTTTTACGTGATGCCACACCTCCGCCGGATGGTCGGGGACCGGGCGGTGCTGAGCCTGAAGCGGCGTGCGACGGCGAGTCCGGCGACCGGTTCGGCGAAGGCGCATGAGGTTGAAGAGAAGGCGCTTATCGACCTGGCGCTCCGCCCTGCACGGTAGGTTTGGAAGCAAGTTTCGATGGCGAGGCCCTCTTGGGGGCCTCGTTCTTTTTGGGGCTGGAGGGGTATATTTCTCCACGAGGTGCGTGGCATGCGTGTGGCGACGGTGTGGTGTCTCGCTGGTGTAGTTGTGGTGTTTGGCGCGGTGCCTGGCGGAGTGTCTGCGGGATGGAGCAAGGGCAAAGCGAAGCGGGTGCTGCCGCCGTACGTGCTGGCGGCGCACACGGTCGCGGTGATGGTGGATCCGAGTGCGGGGGTGTCGATCGAGGATCCGCGGGCGAACCAGGTGGCGCAGAAGGATGTGGAGACGAAGCTGCTGGAGTGGGGGAGGTATGAGCCGATCATGGGAGCGCAGCACGCGGACCTCCTGATTGTGGTGCGGCGAGGGAACGGCAAGCTCGTGAACGATACGATCAGCGACACGCGGCAGAACGACCGGGCGGGTGTGATCAATCCGACGAACAACGGGATAGGCGTGGGGGCGCAGCATGGGCAGCAGCCTCCGCTGGTAAACGGGGGGGATCCGATTGCGGGCAGGGATGCGCAGGGCGGCGCGGCGCATCCGCAGGCGGAGATCGGCCACGAGGAGGATGAGTTCTTCGTGTACCAGGGCGGGGTGCCGGATCCGACGAACGGGGTGCCGGCGTGGCAGTGGGTGCGCAAGGACGGTCTGAAGCCGCACGACGTGCCGGCCGTTGAGGAGTTCCGGAAGGCGGTGGCGGAGACGGAGAAAGCGCTTGCGGCGGCGCAGAAGAAGAAGCCTTAAGGGCCCGACTATTGAGTGTAGCCGGGGATGCCGGAAGGCGCTACGGGGATGGTCCGAAAGAGGAATCTGGAGTGATTCTCCCCGAAACGCGGTATTTGCCGTGGAGAGAGGATGCCGTATACGAATGACAGAGCGGCAGAGATTGCGACGCCAGGCTCGGGCGCCGCAGCACGACCCTCTCCTGGAGGTTACCCGATGGCAGCAGAACAAGAGAACAGCGAGTTGCGGGCGACACGGCTCATTTCCACCTATCTGCGAGCGGCAGATGATGGGTTGAATGTGGACTCAGTGATGCTGTGCGAAGTGATTGGCGAAGAGATTCAGACAGTGGCGCTGCGGGTGGCAGCGGATCCGATGAAGCGGATGTTTACCGATTAAGTAATCCTGCGATGCGCCTTAGGCTTCGCCTAGTCGGGGTACGACGAATGGGGGATGCGGGCGCGCGATCGGGTGATCGAGCGGAGCATGGCCGGTCCCTAGAATGGGTGCTCGCGCGGAGATCGGAGTTGCGGTCTGGCGCTTCGGAGGAGCTCTCGATGCTGACGACGTTTGTGCCCGGTGTGCGTGATGGACGAGGTGGGTTGCTGGAGTTCAGGGAACGCGGCTCGGGGATTGCCGAGCGGGATATGCAGGAGTTGATGGGCGGGTGGGTGGCTTCGGCGGCGCTGGAGCCGCAGCCATGTGGCGCGGCGATGTGGGCTGAGGCGCATGTGCGGGTGGAGATGCGGCGGCGGTAGCTACCAGATCGTCTTAACTGGATAACGGTGGATGATGGTGTCTCCGGTGAGAAGGGTGAGGCTATTGGACATTGCCTGTGCAATGAGCAGCCGGTCAAAGGGGTCGCGGTGGTGCGGGTCCAGGTGCTCGGTGGCAAGGATGTCTTCGTAGCGAAGGGGGAGCAGGGTGATGTTGTACTCGGCAAGCTGATCGTGGATTACGGCGATCGTGGACGAGGTCAGTTCGCTGAGCCGGCCGGCTCGGATGGCGATGGAGAGCTCCCAAAGGGACACGATGGAGAAGAAGAGCTCATGGTCGTCGCTCGAGAGGATTCGCCTAGCCCGAGAAGAGACTCGCCGATCCTGTAAGAGGGTCCAAACAAAAACGTGCGAATCAACGAGCACTCTCACTTGAACTTATCGCCCGTGTCGAAGAGTTCGGCGATCTCATCGCTCTCTCTTTGCGTGTGGAAGTCCGGAGACATCCAGAGCTTACCGATACCAGCTCCCCACATTTCTCTCCTGGATTTCTTGCGTTCGGGGGCGACGACGACGAGCTTAACAGCGGGTTTGCCATTGCGGGCGATGACGACCTCTTCCCCGCTCTCGGCCGCGGCGATGAGTTTGGAGAGGTGGGTCTTGGCGTGATGGACGTTGACTTCCATGGGACTAGGTTAGCTAACGGCCGAAGCTAAGGCAAGGCTCTTTGGTGGCGTTCTCTGGCTGGTCTGAACGAGAACGGTCGTTTGCTACCGCGAACGCTTTGTCATTCAACCGTTCGATGAGGACAAGGTTCGCGCGAAAACACCAAGGGCGGACTCTTTCGAGTCCGCCCTTGGTGTTTTGAAGCTGATCCTCCGCTTCGCGAAGGATGACAAGTTAGAGGTGAAGAGGATGACGAGTTAGGAGCGAAGAGCAGGTCCCCGGCGAGCTTACTCGCTGGCGGCCAGTTCTTCCTGTTCGCCTTCCATGCGCATCTGTTCGAGTTCGCGCTCTTCGGCTTCGATGGCTGCGGAGACTTCCTGCTGGACCTGGGCTGCCGCTTCTTCGAGCTCTGGGGAGAGGGCGACGTTGCGGTAGTATTCCATTCCGGTTCCGGCGGGGATCAGGCGGCCGACGATGACGTTTTCCTTGAGGCCACGGAGCGTGTCGATGGAGCCGTTGATGCTGGCTTCGGTGAGCACGCGGGTGGTCTCCTGGAAGGAGGCGGCCGAGATGAAGCTATCGGTCGAGAGCGAGGCCTTGGTGATGCCGAGGAGGAGGGAGCGACCGATTGCCGGGCGTCCACCTTCCATCAGCGTCTTCTGGTTTTCGGCGTTGAAGCGGAAGCGATCGGTCTGCTGATCGACGAGGAAGCCGGTATCGCCGACCTCTTCGATCTTGACCCAGCGCAGCATCTGCCGAACGATGGTTTCGATGTGCTTGTCGGAGATGGTGACGCCCTGGAGCCGGTAGACCTCCTGGATCTCGTTGACGAGGTACTGCTGGAGAGCGCGCTCACCGAGGACCTCGAGGATGTCGTGCGGGTTACGCGGACCGTCGATCAGAGGATCGCCGGCGCGGAGCCGCTCGCCTTCCTGCACGTTGACGTAGACGCCGCGGGGGACAGAGTATTCCTCTTCCTGACCGTTGTCGGCGGTGACGTAGACCTTGCGCTGACCCTTGGAGACCTCACCGAAGCGAACGACGCCATCGATTTTGCTGATGATCGCCGGATCGCGTGGCTTGCGCGCCTCGAAGAGCTCGACGACGCGGGGCAGACCGCCGGTGATGTCCTTGGTGCGCGTGGTTTCGCGCGGGATCTTGGCAAGGATGTCTCCGGGGGAGAGCTCGTCGCCGTCGGCGATCATGAGGTGGGCGCGTGAGGGCATGAGGTAGCGCTTGTTGCCTTGAGCGGACTTGATGATGATGGCCGGCTGACGCTTTTCGTCGGGCGAGTCCGCGACGACGAGACGGGAGAGGCCGGTGACCTCGTCCACCTCTTCGTTGAGGGTGACGCCTTCCTGGAGGTCCTTGAACTGGACGGTTCCGGCGATCTCGGTGAGGAGGGAGAAGGTGTACGGATCCCACTCGCCGAGGGTGTCGCCGAGCTTGACTTCGGCGCCGTCTTCGACGCGAAGCTTTGCGCCGTAGACGATGGCGTAGCGCTCCTTCTCACGGCCCTTCTCATCGATGATGGCGATGGAGCCGTTGCGGTTCATGGCGACCAGGTTGCCATCCTTGTTGCGGACGGTGACGAGGTTGATGAAGCGCACGGTGCCGGCGTTCTTGGCCTCGAGGTGCGAGGCGTCGTGGACGCGGCTGGCGGTTCCGCCGATGTGGAAGGTACGCATGGTGAGCTGGGTGCCGGGCTCGCCGATGGACTGTGCCGCGATGACGCCGACGGCTTCGCCCATCTCGACCATCTTGCCGGAGCCGAGGTTTCGGCCGTAGCAGAGGATGCAGCATCCGCGCTTGGACTCGCAGGTAAGGACCGAGCGAATCTTGACGCGCTCGATGCCTGCGGCCTGGACGGCGGAGGCGCGATCCTCATCGATCTCCTGGTTGATATCGACGATGACCTTGCCTTCGAAGTCCTTGAGCTTCTCGAGCGAGACGCGGCCGATGATGCGGTCGCGAAGGGGCTCGATGGTCTCGCCGGCTTCGATGATGGGGGTGACGTAGATCCCTTCGACGGTGCCGCAGTCGTGCTCGGAGATGATCACGTCCTGGGCGACGTCGACGAGGCGACGGGTGAGGTAGCCGGAGTCAGCGGTCTTGAGAGCGGTATCGGCGAGGCCCTTGCGCGCACCGTGCGTGGAGATGAAGTACTGGAGCACGGTGAGGCCTTCACGGAAGTTGGCCGTGATGGGGGTCTCGATGATTTCGCCGGAGGGCTTGGCCATGAGGCCGCGCATGCCGGAGAGCTGACGGATCTGCTGTTTGGAGCCGCGGGCGCCGGAGTCGGCCATGAGGTAGATCGGGTTCATGGCTCCTTCCTTGTCCGCACGCTTCATGTTGTTGAACATCTCGTCGGCGACGCGCTCGGTGACGCCGGACCACATCTGGATGACCTTGTTGTTGCGCTCGCCGTTGGTGATCGCGCCGTCGAGGTACTGCTGCTGCACGGCGATGACCTGCTTTTCGGCGTCGCCGACGACGGTGTACTTGGACTCGGGGATGACCATGTCGTCGAGACCGACCGAGAGGCCGGAGCGGGTGGCATAGGCGAAGCCGAGATCCTTGATACGGTCGAGGGTCTTGACGGTGACTTCAAGGCCGAGGTTGAGGTAGCAGTAGTTGACGAGCTGCCCGATGCCCTTCTTCTTGAGCAGGCCGTTGACGTAGGGCATGCCTTCCGGGAGGGCGTCGTTGAGGATGGCGCGGCCGACGGTGGTCGAGATGAACTGCTTGTTGAACTCGACCGGCTCGGTGTGGGTGAGGTCCTGATCGTCGTACGCGGTGGTCATGTCGAGGACAGGGCCGGTGTAGCGCAGACGAATCGGGGTGAGGGTCTCGACCTGCTTGGCTTCAAGCGCCATGAGGACTTCTTCGATGTTGGCGAAGACGCGGCCTTCACCCTTGGCGCCGACCTTGGCCTTGGTCAGGTAGTAGAGACCGAGGACGAGATCCTGCGTGGGGACGGTGATGGGCTGTCCGCTGGCGGGCGAGAGGATGTTGTGCGAGGCGAGCATGAGGACGGAGGCCTCGATCTGCGCTTCGGGGCTGAGGGGGATGTGCACGGCCATCTGATCGCCGTCGAAGTCCGCGTTGAAGGCGGTGCAGACGAGCGGGTGGATCTTGATGGCTTTGCCTTCGACGAGCACGGGCTCAAAAGCCTGGATACCGAGGCGATGGAGCGTGGGTGCGCGGTTGAGCAGGACGGGGTGATCCTTGATGACCTCTTCGAGGATGTCCCAGACGATCGGCTCCTGGAGCTCGACGAGTTCCTTGGCCTGCTTGATGGTGGTGCAGTGTCCGGTCTGCTCAAGGCGGTGATAGATGAAGGGCTTGAAGAGCTCGAGCGCCATCTTCTTGGGGAGACCGCACTGGTGCAGCTTGAGCTCGGGGCCGACGACGATGACCGAACGTCCGGAGTAGTCGACGCGCTTGCCGAGAAGGTTCTGCCGGAAGCGGCCCTGCTTGCCCTTGAGGGTGTCGGAGAGCGACTTGAGCGGACGGTTGTTGGCGCCGCGGAGAACGCGGCCACGGCGGCCGTTGTCGAACAGAGCGTCGACGGCCTCCTGGAGCATGCGCTTCTCGTTGCGGACGATGACCTCAGGCGCATGGAGGTCCATGAGCTTCTTGAGCCGGTTGTTCCTGTTGATCACACGACGGTAGAGGTCGTTGAGATCGGAGGTGGCGAAGCGGCCACCGTCAAGCGGCACAAGGGGGCGAAGCTCTGGCGGGATCACGGGGATCACGTCGAGGATCATCCACTGCGGGAGGTTGTCAGACTTGCGGAAGGCCTCAACGATCTTGAGGCGCTTGGAGTACTTGAGCTTCTTCTGGAGCGAGGTCTCGGTCTTCATGCGCTCGCGCAGTTCGATCGAGAGCTCGGTGATCTCGACGCGCTTGAGCAGCTCCTTGATGGCCTCAGCGCCCATCATGGCCTTGAAGCCGGAGACGCGGTACTGGGTATCGAGCTCGCGGAAGCGATTCTCGTCCTTGATGACCTCGCGCTCCTTGACGGGAGCTTCGCCTGGATCGACGACGACGTAGCTCTCGAAGTAGAGGACCGCTTCGAGCTCGCGGAGGGAGATATCGAGGAGGTGGCCGATGCGCGACGGGAGGCCCTTGAAGAACCAGACGTGCGAGCAGGGGCTGGCGAGCTCGATGTGACCGAGGCGCTCGCGGCGGACTTTCGAGAGGGTGACCTCGACGCCGCACTTATCGCAGATGACGCCGCGGTGCTTCATGCGCTTGTACTTGCCGCAGAGGCACTCCCAGTCGGTGATGGGTCCGAAGATGCGGGCGCAGAAGAGGCCGTCGCGCTCGGGCTTGAAGGTGCGGTAGTTGATGGTCTCGGGCTTGGTGACCTCGCCGTGGGACCAGGAGCGGATCTTTTCGGGGCTGGCAAGCTGGATCTTGATCGCGTCGAAGTCTGCGATAGGGCCGGTCAGTTCGAAGGGGCTGGAGCGGAACATATGTTTGGCGTCTCCGGTGTGTGCAGCGTGCGGGCTGCTGTTGCTGATGCTGTCTCGCGGTGACTTTTCGGCGCATCGCGATGCCGTTGGTTCTGTTGCTCAGGTGCCTGTTTTCAGTTGTGGGTGTTGCTCAAGCTTGTTGCCGACCGAGGAGAGAAGCAGATCCTCCGCTTCGCGAAGGATGACAACTCCGTGTTTGGTGCGACTCCGAGGCAGGTCTATCCTGCCTCGGAGCCTGTTGGTGTCTAATCGGCTGCGGCGATCTCGGGCAGCGGTACCTTGCGGCCGTCGGCCTGTTTGATCAGCTCGACGTCGAGGCAGAGGGACTGCAGCTCGCGGATAAGGACGTTGAACGACTCGGGGACGCCGGGCTCGATGGCTGCCTCGCCCTTGACGATGGCTTCGTAGATCTTGGTACGACCGAAGACGTCGTCGGACTTCGCAGTCAGGAGCTCCTGCAGGATGTAGGCCGCGCCGTAGGCTTCCAGTGCCCAGACTTCCATCTCGCCGAAGCGCTGTCCGCCGAACTGGGCCTTGCCACCGAGCGGCTGCTGGGTGATGAGGCTGTAGGGTCCGATGGAGCGAGCGTGGATCTTGTCGTCCACGAGATGCGAGAGCTTGAGCATGTAGATGTAGCCGACGGTGGCGGGCTGCTCGAACTGTTCGCCGAGCATGCCGTCAAAGAGCGGCGTCTTTCCGGAGCTGGGCAGACCGGCCGCAGCAAGGAGAGCCTTGATCTCGGTCTCGCGTGCGCCGTCGAAGACTGCCGTGCCGAACCAGATGCCGCGCTTCATGCCGGCGGCGACACGCATGGTCTGCTCGTCGTCGAGGTCAAGAAGCTGGTTGAGAGCGGCGGTCTTGGCGAAGCGTGCGCGGAAGAGTTCGCGAACCTCGTTGGCATCGGTGTGGGTGGCGGCGATCTCGGCGACCTGCTTGCCAAGCTCGTGCGCAGCCCAACCGAGGTGCGTCTCGAGGATCTGTCCGACGTTCATACGAGAAGGGACGCCGAGCGGGTTGAGGACGATCTCGACCGGGGTTCCGTCGGGGAGGTAAGGCATATCCTCCTCGGGCAGGATCCGGGCGATGACGCCCTTGTTGCCGTGGCGGCCGGCCATCTTATCGCCGACAGACAGCTTGCGCTTCATGGCGATGTAGACCTTGACCATCTTGATGACGCCGGGGGAGAGCTCGTCGCCCTTGGCCATCTTGCCGATCTTCTCGTTGGTGATCTTGCGAAGGACATCGATCTGCCGCGAGGTCATCTCCTCGATTTCATCGATCTGCTCGTTGACGCGGGGGTCCTTGTCGGCGTAGCGGATGCGCTTGAGATTACGAGTGCTGATGAGCTCGATGGTGTCACGGTCGAGGACGTCGCCCTTCGAGAGCAGCTTCTTGTTGGTCCGCTCGTCATGGAGATCGGCGAGGACCTCCTTGGCGCCGAGGATGGCTTCAAGACGCTTGAGGCGCTCGTCGGTCAAGATTCGGATCTCGTCCGCGAGGTTCCTTTCGAGCTTCTCGACCTGCTCCTGCTCGATCTGCTTCGCGCGCTCGTCCTTTTCCTGACCCTTGCGGGAGAAGATGCGGACGTCGACCACCGTGCCCTCGATGCCCGGGGGGCAGGTGAGCGAGGCGTCGCGCACGTCGCCGGCCTTTTCGCCGAAGATGGCGCGAAGGAGCTTCTCTTCGGGGGTCAGTTGTGTTTCGCCCTTGGGCGTGACCTTGCCGACGAGGATGTCGTTGTGACCGATCTTGGCGCCGATGCGGATAATCCCCGACTCGTCGAGATCACGCAGGGCGTGCTCGCTGACGTTGGGGATATCGCGCGTGATCTCTTCCGGCCCGAGCTTGGTGTCGCGCGCCTCGATCTCGAACTCCTCGATGTGGATCGAGGTGTAGTAGTCCTCGCGGACCAGCTTTTCCGAGATCAGGATCGCGTCCTCGAAGTTGTAGCCGCGCCACGGCATAAAGGCGACCAGGACGTTGCGGCCGAGGCCGAGCTCGCCCTGCTCCGTGCATGGACCGTCCGCGATGACCTGCCCCTTGAGAACGCGGTCGCCCTTGCGGACGATCGGCTTCTGATTGATGCAGGTGTTCTGGTTGGAGCGCTTGAACTTCGTGAGCTGGTAGATGTCGGAGCCGACCTCACGCGAGAGCTGCGTGGGGTGATGCTCGCCTTCGACACGAACGATGATGCGCTCGGAGTCGACAGAGTCGATGATGCCGTTGCGCTTGGCAAGGATGACGGCGCCGGAGTCGCGGGCGGTGACGCCTTCCATGCCGGTGCCGACGAAGGGAGCTTCGGCGACGAGCAGGGGGACGGACTGCCGTTGCATGTTGGCGCCCATGAGCGCGCGGTTGGCGTCGTCATGCTCAAGGAACGGAACAAGCGAGGCGGCGACCGAGACGAGCTGCTTCGGGCTGACGTCGACGTAGTCGACCTCGGACTTCGAGACGAGCACGAAGTTGCCCTGGCGGCGCGCGTTGACGAGATCCTCAGTGATGTTCAGGTTCTCGTCGAGGTCGATGTTGGCCTGCGCGATGGTGTGCCGATCCTCTTCCCAGGCGGACAGGTAGAAGGAGAAGGGCTCGAGCTCCATGGTGCGCTTCTTATCCTTCTTGAGCTGCTCGTTGAGCTTGCGAGCCTCCGAGACCTCAAGGTAGTCGCCCTGGCGCAGACCGGACTCGCCGGCGTTTGAGACGCTGACGAAGTCAAGCACGGTGCCATCCTTGACGCGGCGGTACGGGCTCTCGATGAAGCCGTACTCGTTGATGCGCGCAAAGCAGGACAGCGAGCTGATCAGACCGATATTCGGGCCTTCCGGCGTTTCGATCGGGCAGATGCGGCCGTAGTGAGTCGGGTGGACGTCGCGAACTTCGAAGCCGGCGCGCTCACGGGAGAGACCACCGGGCCCAAGGGCGGAGAGGCGACGCTTGTGCGTGATCTCCGACAGCGGGTTGGTCTGATCCATGAACTGCGAGAGCTGGGAGGAGCCGAAGAACTCGCGGATCGCCGCCATGACGGGCTTGGCGTTGATCAGGTCGTGCGGCATGGCCGTCGACATCTCCTGGTAGACCGACATCTTCTCCTTGATGGCGCGCTCCATGCGAACCAGGCCGATGCGGAACTGGTTCTCCATGAGCTCGCCCACCGCGCGAACGCGACGGTTGCCGAGGTGATCGATATCGTCGACGACGCCGATGTTTTTGCGCAGCTTGAGCAGGTAGCGGATGGTGCCGTAGAAGTCTTCGGGGGTCAGGGTGCGGCGATCGAGGTGATCGGGGCTCTGATCCTCGTAGAGCTTGATGTTGAACTTCAGGCGGCCGACGCGCGAGAAGTCGTACTTGCGCGGATCAAAGAACATGCCCTCGAAGAGCGCGGTGGCGGTGTCAAGCGTCGGTGGGTCGCCCGGACGAAGCTTGCGGTAGATCTCGATCAGCGCCTCTTCGGGCTTACGCACGGAGTCGCGGCGAAGGGTATTGGTGATGATGTTGCCGACGTCGTCGCGCTCGGGGAAGAAGACCTCGAAGCTGGTGACGCCGGACTGGAGGATCTTGTGGAGCTTGTCGGCGGAGAGCTCCTGGTTGGCCTCGTAGAGCAGCTCGCCAGTGGTGAGATCGACGACATCGGCGGCGGTCATGGCGCCGTCGAACTCGCCCGTCTCAACTTCGACCGACTCGATCTTGTTGTTGCGAAGCGTGCGAAGGGTGTTGGGCGAGATCTTGCGGGTTGCAGGCGCGATCTCCTCACCCTTGGCGGTGATGGCCACGGCGGGGCGGGTGCCCTGGAGGTGAGTCAGGGTGTTCTCGGCCGCGACCTTCCAGTGGAGCTTGGCGTCCTTCACCTGGATGGTGTCGACGGTGTAGAAGGTCTTAAGAATCTCCTCGTCGGTACGGAGACCGAGCGCGCGGAGAAAGATGGTTCCGAGGAACTTCCGCTTACGATCGATACGGACGTAGAGGGTGTTCTTCTGGTCGTACTCGAACTCGACCCAGGATCCGCGGTACGGGATGATCTTGCCGAGGAAGTAGGTGCGGTTGTTGGCGGTCTCGAAGAAGACGCCAGGCGAGCGGTGGAGCTGCGAGACGATGACGCGCTCCGTGCCGTTGACGATAAAGGTGCCGTTCTCGGACATCAGGGGGATGTCGCCGAAGAAGACCTCCTGCTCCTTCATGTCGCGGAGGGTCTTCTGCCCGGTCTCGGGATCCTTGTCGTAGATCTTGAGGCGGATGGTGACCTTGAGCGGAGCGGAGTAGGTCATGCCGCGCTCTTCGCACTCGGCCTGGTCGTACTTCAGCTGCAGACCGACGGGGTCGCCGCACTTGGTGCAGAAGTCAGGGGTGTTCTTGTTATAGGTGCCGCAGAAGTTGCAAAGGACATCGCCCGGGTGGAATGGATCTGTAATGACCATGTGTCCACAGTTGGTACAGGCGGTGCGGAGGTGATTGAGGCCCTTGAGGTAGCCGCACTTGCACTCCCAGTTGCCGATCGAGAAGTCGACGAACTCGAGCTCGGAGACGTTGCGGAAGTCGGTGATGGGGAAGACGGAGGTAAAGACGGACTGGAGGCCGTTATCCTCGCGCTCCTGGGGGAGCTTATCCATCTGGAGGAAGCGCTCGTAGGAACGTCGCTGGACCTCGATGAGGTTAGGGATCTGAATGGATGTGGGGATCTTTGAGAAATCTAGACGGCTGCGGATCGCGCGCATTTCTGTGGACATGCTCTCTCCTGAGACTTTGAACCTATCGAGGCCTCCCGATCGAAGCTCCTGGCATCTGAATGCTGGTTGCCCGGGGAGGGCAGGGAACGTTGCTGCTGTCACCCTGCTTTATTTCTGTTGCGCACTAGGACCTGACCGGATACCCTACCCTCGCTGCAGGGAACCGATGCGCAGAGTTTGTCGGCCGGAGACGATTCCGGCAGAGGAACTGAGATGAGATAGTGACTGGGTGCCCGCGAAGCATTCTGCGTGGCTGGCTCAGGAGCCCCGAAAGCCGGGGGCGAAACCACTGTGTGGTTAAGACGGCAAAGCGCTCGCTAGGACAGCAGGTCCCATGAGCGCATAGTTCGACTTGTGCACTGTTTCGATCGTGTTGGTGTAAATACCTGCCGCCATTTGAGGCTGGACTGCCCCAAAGTTGCCGCTGCCGGTGAAGCCTGGTGACACCCTGCAGTCTGCCGCCGGATCTGCATGGTGGCCGGCTCCATAACCTGCCAGGGGGCAGGATAAGCCGGTATACCGCCAAATGTTGCTGGGAGTCACGATCCGCGAAGCAAGCACGCCAGGACGGAACGAGCACCTCATATAGAGAGGATAGCGCGTTCCGTGCCGGCGTGCAAGTCGCGGGAGGTCCTTACTTGATCTCGACGGTTGCGACGCCTTCGAACTTCTTGGCGATGGCGGCCGCGTCTTCCTTGGAGATGTTCTCCTTCAGAGGCTTGGGGGCTCCGTCGACCAGGTCCTTGGCTTCCTTCAGGCCAAGGGCGGTGACTTCGCGCACAGCCTTGATGGTGTTGATCTTGTTTGCGCCCGCATCCTTGAGGATGACGGTGAACTCGGTCTTCTCTTCGACCGGAGCCGCGGCTGCTGCGCCGCCGCCGGCTGCCGGAGCAGCAGCGACCGCTGCGGCTGCGGAGACGCCGAGACGCTCTTCAAGCTTTTTGACCAGAGCCGATGCTTCAAGCAGGCTGAGGCTAACGATCTGATCTTCCAACTGCTGGATGTCTGCCATGTTATTTCTCCGATGTCCTTCTGAACTTTGTACTGCGTGGTGCGTGAGGCCTGCTGATAGCACCTCGGCTGCCTCGACCCCCTCCGGGTTTCCGCTGCGCCCAGACTGGCGCACCCGGCGGGAACGAGGCGAAACTCAGGGGTTAGCCCTCGACGGGATCCTTCGAGGCGGCCTCTCCGGCCTGCGACGCGGTTCCGTTCTCGGGCTGCGCCGGGTCAGCGGCAACGGGATCTGCCTCGGACGCCGGGTTGTCGGCGATCTGCTGCTCGGGCGTAGGCGCTTCCACGGCGTGCGCTTCGGTGACGAGCTGGCCGGCAGACGCGTCCGGGGTGTCCGGGCTAGAGGTTTCCGACGCAGCGACCGGCTCGGGCGTGGTCGAAGTAGCGGCGGCGGCTGGCTGGGGGGCACCGGCGGGCGCGGCCGCAGCGGTGAACTTTTCCTTCTCGACCGCCTGGTTGATGACGACCGCGAGATCGCGACCGGTGGCGTTGATGACCGTGGCCAGGCGCTGCGCGGGCGAGTTGATCAGGAAGAGCAGCTTCGAGAAGAGCTCTTCCTTGCCTGGCATGGTGGCAAGCGCGCCGATCTCCTCGACGCTGATGACCTTGCCGTCGATGATGCCGAGCTTGAAGGTGAACTCCGCGTTGTCCTTGACCCAGGTAGAGAGGGCCTTGGCGAGCGCGACGGGATCGCCCGAGGTGTAGGCGACCGAGGAGACGCCCTTAAGACCCTGGAGGGCAGCTTCGATCCTGGTGCCCTGCCCTGCACGCGCGGCAAGCTTGTTCTTGACGACGTGATAGCTGCCGCCGGCTCCGCGAATGGTCTTGCGGAGGTCGAAGTCCTTGGAGGCCGTCAGCCCGGTAAAGGTGCCGACGATCGCGGAGGTCGAGCTTTCGAGCTCGGTGGCGAGCTTCTGAACGTTTTCGGTCTTTTTGCTTCTGCTGAGTGCCATGAAAGCCTATCCTTTTGGGTGCCCGGCAGCGGACTGCCAGGCGAACGTGCAAGGCGCGATCGGTGCGCGCGGAGTGCCTGAATTCTGGGCTAAAAGCTGCTTACGCCTTGCCGGCCTGCTCTGCCGCCGCGAAGTCGAGCTGGATCCCAGGCCCCATGGTGGAGCTCAGGGTGATGCCCTTGATGTACTTGCCTTTGGCTGCGGAGGGCTTGGCCTTGACCACAGAGGTGATGATGGTCATGGCATTGTCCACGAGCTTTTGGGGCTCAAACGAGAGCTTGCCCACGGGTACATGGACGAGAGCGGTCTTGTCGGTGCGGAACTCGACTTTGCCGGCCTTGATCTCGCGGATGGCGGCTGCGACATCGGTGGTAACGGTGCCGGTCTTAGGGTTCGGCATGAGGCCGCGCGGGCCGAGCACCTTTCCGAGACGGCCGACCGACTTCATCATGTCGGGCGTCGCGATCAGGGCGTCGAAGTCGGTCCAACCTTCTTTCTGGATCTTCTCGACGAGCTCCTCGCCGCCGAAGAACTCGGCGCCTGCGGCCTCAGCATCACGAACCTTGTCGCCCGAGGCGATGACGGCGACCGTCTTCGACTTGCCCAGGCCGTGCGGGAGAACTACGGTTCCGCGGACCATCTGGTCGGCGTGCTTGGGGTCGACGCCCAGGCGCAGCGTGAGGTCGACGGTCTCGTCAAACTTCGCATACTTGGCTTTCTGAAGGAGCGGAACGGCGTCGGCAAGAACGTAAGGGCGCGGTTCGACGAGCGCACGTGCCTTGGCCAGATTCTTGGAGATCTTTTGGGACATTTGGGTTCCTTGTCTTCCACCCCGCGATGCGCTGTTCTGCATGGGCGTGGTCGCGACGTGTCTCAGGGGTTGAGACAACCTTTGAAGTATGTCAGAAATTTCTCGAGGATGCAAGGACGACCCCGATGCGGGCCGCACCGGCGAGGGTTGAGTGCCGAGGCGGAGGAATCTCTACTGGGGAGGAGTTTGCACTTGACCTCGGACTTCGGACCGGAATACTGTCTGAGTAGGCGAAGATAAGGCGAAGATGATCTCCTCAAAGGCAGGCGCGACACTCTTTCCAATCCTGGACCAGCCTGTGCGGGGACTCGCGCGCATGGCACGTGATTCTGAGCACGCGGACGACGGGTTTGAGGTCGAGTTCCGGTCGATGGAGGCTCGCAGCATTCTGAATCGGTCAGTATCCAAGCGGCAGCTCTCGCTGGCTTACGGAATCAATCCTTACCGTGGGTGCGAGTTTGGTTGTCGCTACTGCTATGCGCGGTATACCCACGAGTTTCTGGAGCCGGCTCCGGGGGCCGAGGCCCGGGCAGAGGGGGAAAAGGCGAGATCATCCGCAGACGAGGTACGAAGGGCAGAGGCGTTTGAGCGGATCATCTACCTGAAGAAGAACGCTGCGTGGCTGCTGGAGCAGGAGTTGCGCAGAATCGATCCTGCCGAGGAGATTGCGCTGGGCACGGCGACTGACCCATACCAGCCGATCGAGCGCCGGGCGATGGTGACGCGCAGCCTTCTAGAGGTGTTTGCGGGGAAGAGCGGGTTCCGGCTGGGGATCGTGACCAAGTCTCGCCTTATCGAGCGGGATATCGACCTGCTGAGGAAGATCGCGAGCAGGAACAGGCTGGTGGTTCACCTGACAATTACGACAGCAGATGCGGAGCTGGCACGCAAACTCGAACCGCGAGCTCCCCGACCAGACCTACGATTCAGGGCAGTACGCCGGTTGCGTGAGGCCGGGATCTGCACGGGTGTGCTCTGCTCACCGCTGCTTCCAGGGATTACCGACACGCGGGAGGCGATCGATGGAATGGCGATGCGAGCTGCGGCGGCAGGCGCAGATTTCTTCGCCGCGCAGCCCCTGTTTCTCAAGCCGTGCTCCCGTCCTACCTACCTGAGCTTTGTTCGGGAGCACTTCCCTGCCCTTGAAGGTGAGTACGCGGAACGTTTCGCTGCTTCGGACTTTGCAAGCAGACCTTATCGCGATCGGCTGGCTGCGATGGTGAGAGACGCGTGCCGGAGACATGGGATTGCCGAGAGATCGACGGACGCGCTGCTGACGAGGGATGCCGGGGAGGCTCGCAAAGGGCCGAGGGAGGTAGGGTCGCAGGCTCAGCAGCGGCTATTTGCCTGAGGAGAGATCTACCTTTGCGGCGAAGGTCTCAGTCGCTCACCTCGACGTTTGCACCTCGGTTGCGGGTGATTCCTCATGAGGCCCACTGGCGTCAGGGTTGTGGCGGTGTGGGAGTGCGTTTCAGGATCTCGTAGCCAAGCAGCGGTGTCGGGTCGCCGGAGCTGACGTAATGCTGAGCGATGTAGTCGCAGAGAGGCTGGAGGGTAGCGATGCTGTGTCTGGCGGGAGGGACGTAGAGGGTCATCACACGTCCTCGAAGAACTTTGCGATCGAGCTTGCTGGTACAGGAGAACTCGGTTGGCACCAGGAGGGCTTTCTCCGGAGCATTCCGGAGCTCCGCAACCTTCTGCTCGACCTGCGGGGGGCTGACCACGTCTTCCAGACCGTAGTAGTAGCCCGTGTCAGCAGCGAGGGACGGGAACTGTCCGGAGTTCATCACGGGCAAGGTCAGAGGTGCGAGGAGGCGAGGGGCTGAGGCGTAACGGGTATCTGCTGGGCTGGACGGGGCACGGTTCGCCGTTTCGCTACCCGGCGCAAAGGGAGTGCTTCTGATCCCATTGCGCACCTGCCGCTGACCCACTCTCAGGGCCTTGGGCGCGGGAAAGATGAGGATGCAGAAGACGTACGAGACGACCGCATAGCGCCAAAGACGGTGGTGATGCGAGAGAACAACAAATGCGACGAGGAGAGCACCTGCCGTGTTGATAATCACGTGCCCGGGATCGGTGCGGCCGAAGGCCGCGGGGAGGATTGCGAGGCCGAACAGGACCAGGTACTCGAGGGGGCCTAGCGGCCGGCGGCTGCGAAGGCTGGCAACGAGGATACAGGCGGCGACCAGCAGACCACCGAAGAGGGGTATGTGTTGCAGAGCGGGTAACAGCGGGATGTTGTAGCCGCCATGGCTCATGAAATGAACGGCGAGCAGAAGCCCGAGGCGTTCCGCGGCTGCAAAGATCAGGCCCGAGCCGATGACGAACTGGATGATCAGCGGCAGCCGGGAGAGTGATCGGGAGACAAAGGCGTCGCAGAAGAGGAAGAGCCCTGTGGCGAGGCTGAAGGCGATGGCCTGCTCAGGAGAGACCAGAAAGAGTGCAATCTCGGCGAGTAGGAGGGCGACGAGCGTCTTGAGAGTCGCCTTCGAGGTACGGATGTAGCGACTGGCGAGGATACAGAGGAACGGTGCAGCGAAGAAGCGGAAAGGCGTGTAGTTCTGGCCGAAGTTGAGCGGAGAAGGCCACCAGGTCCAGGCTAGAAGCAAGAAGATAACTGTCTTGCGATCCCCACGCGCGGGTAGCGCGCTGACGGAGGCGTAGATGAGCAGCACACCAAGGAGAAATTCGAGGATCCAGGCGAGATGGTAGCCGTCGCCGATTTGGAGGTGAAAGAGCTTCGCGATCGCGTATGGACCGTAGAGAAGCAGCGGGCCATAGTCGAAATCGAACTGCCTGTAGGGAATCTCTCCCCTTTCGAGATGATGGAGCCTGTCGAGGAAGTACGGTCCTTCCTCGAAGGCGAGGTGCGAGCGCACGGCAAGCCAAAGGAGAACCGTGACCAGCACGAAGTAGGCCAGAGTGTAGAAGAGAGAACGGCTGGATGGCCTGGAGTTCTGGCCGAGAGGCGAGCCCGGTGCCCGGAGGCCCAGGGACCCTGTCCACCATGCAAACAACCCTGCAAAAACGACAAAGATGAGGAAGGACGCGTGGTTATTGAAGCCGGCGAGATAGGAGTCAGAGACCGAAGCCTGGACGGGAACGAGATAGGGAAGGAGATAGGTCGCCGCCAGACCTGCAACGACGAACATTGCCATGGCGAGCACGGAAGGCCGGCGGAGAGGCTCGGAGACGCTGGATTGGCCCAGATGCATTGAGTTATGCCTCGCCGGCGTCGATCAGGTGCTCACAACAGGCATGGCGCTGCGTGAAGCTTGTTATAGGAGGCGACCGGGGACGCTCGCAAAGACGGTGCTGGCCGCGATCAATAGCGCGGCCAGCGACGTCCAAAGCGCGAAAGATCAGGCGACGACTTCGATGCCCATCGAGCGAGCCGTGCCGCGAATAGTCTTGGCGGCCGCTTCCACGCTGGCGGCGTTCATGTCCGGCAGCTTCTGCGTGGCGATCTCGAGGATCTGCTTCTCGGTGACCTTGCCAACCTTGTCCTTGTTCGGTGCACCAGCACCCTTGGCGACGCCGGCGGCCTTGAGCAGGAGCACGGGTGCGGGCGGGGTCTTGGTAACAAAGCTAAAGGTCCGGTCGGCGAAGACGGTGATGACGACCGGAATGGTGAGGCCGGCGATATCCGGACCCTTGGTACGCTCGTTGAACTGCTTGCAGAACTCCATGATGTTGACCTGCGCCTGGCCGAGGGCGGGGCCGACGGGCGGAGCGGGGGTGGCCTTGCCGGCCGTGATCTGGAGCTTGACGTATCCGTTGATCTTCTTCGGTGCCATGGTGTGCTTCCTTTTCTATGCTTCGAGCGGCTCAGGCGATCCAGCAGCCGGCTGCTTCGGAAAAATGTAGGGCAAATGCGGTAAAGCTAAGGTGAGACGAAGGTGCTACTCAACCACCTTGTCTACCTTCGAAAACTCGATTTCCACGGGCGTGGAGCGACCGAAGATGGAGACCATGACCTTGAGGGTCTCGCGATCTTCGTTGATGTCGTCTACGGTGCCGGTGAAGTTGGCGAAGGGACCTTCGTTGATGCGGACCTGCTCGCCCTTGGCAAACTTGACCTTGAGGCTCGGTTTGTCTTTGGTAGCGTCGCTGCGGAAGAGGATCGAGCTGACTTCCTGCTCCGAGAGCGCGACCGGGTTATCGCCGGTGCCGAGGAAGCCGGTAACGCGGGGAGTGTTCTTGATAACGTGCCAAAGGTCGTTATCGAGCTCCATCTCAACGAGGACGTAGCCGGGCAGGAAGACGCGATCGGTGGTGTACTTCTTGCCGTTGCGCAGCTCGGTGACGGGCTCGGTCGGGATCATGATCCGGCCGATGCGGTTCTCGAGGCCAAAGGCGCGGATGCGGCTTTCGAGCGACTCGCGGACCTTGCGCTCGAAGCCCGAGTAGGCGTGGATGATGTACCACTTGAAGTTCTGATTGACGGGCGGAGCAAGCTGCTCTCCCGACTCCCCGGTGGGGTCGACCGCACCAGAGCCGCCGAGAGTGAGGTTCTCGGGATTCTGCTCTTCAGGGTTCTGTCCTGCTTCCGCCATGATTACGCCTTTGTCTTGCATCTGTGCTGGTTTCCGGTCTAGTGCTTTTCGAGCTTATCCAGCACGAAGCGGATGATGATATCCATTCCCGAGTCGACGATCCAGAAGTACGCGGCGAAGATGAAGACGGTGACGATGACGATCGTGGTCGTCGACTTCACCTCTTCGCGCGTGGGGGTGATGACCTTGCGCATCTCGCTGCGAACGTCCTTAAGGAAGCTGTTGAGGCGCTCCGGCTGCGATTTCCAGGCCGGCGCTTCATTGGGAGTGGTTGCAACGATTGCTTTCGCCATGATGCTTCTTACCTTTTGGATGTGGAACTCACTTGCGGGGGGTGCTGGCAGGGGCGCTCGGATTCGAACCGAGAAGTTCGGTTTTGGAGACCGACAGTTTAACCGTTGAGCTTACGCCCCTGTTTTGGGACACGATGTCCTGTGCCCCGGACGACCGGTGTTACTTGGTCTCTTTGTGATCGGTGTGCTTCCGGCATGTATTGCAGAACTTCGAGAACTCGAGCCGACCGGTGGTGGTCTTCTTGTTTTTGGTGGTCGAGTAGTTCCGGTTCTTACAGGTCGGGCACTGGAGTGTGACGATTTCGCGCATCTTTATATCCTAAATGATTTTACCCCGGCGGCTCCAGCCCGGGGAGTTGGCTGGGGGCGGCGGCTCCCGATCTGGGACTGAGGGCAGCCGCCGCCCACCTAACGTATTTGTTTCGACTACTTGATGATCTCGGAGATGGTTCCTGCTCCGACGGTTCTGCCGCCTTCGCGGATGGCGAAGCGCAGTCCCTTTTCCATGGCGACCGGGGTCCCCAGCGTGATCTCAAGCGAGATGTTGTCGCCTGGCATCACCATCTCGGTACCCTCGGGCAGCTTGGCCGATCCCGTCACGTCGGTGGTGCGGAAGTAGAACTGCGGGCGGTAGCCGTTGAAGAACGGTGTGTGACGGCCGCCCTCCTCTTTCGAGAGCACATAGATCTCGCCCTTGAACTGCGTGTGCGGCGTAATCGATCCGGGCTTCGCCAGGACCATGCCGCGCTCCACATCTTCCTTCGCGATGCCGCGCAGAAGCAGGCCCGCGTTGTCGCCCGCAAGACCCTCGTCCAGCTGCTTCTTGAACATCTCGACGCCCGTGCAGGTCGTCTGCTGCGTATCCCGGAAGCCGACGATCGAGCACGCCTCGCCAACCTTGATCTTGCCCCGCTCGATACTGCCCGTCACCACCGTGCCACGACCCGAGATCGAGAAGATATCCTCGATCGGCATCAGGAACGGGAGATCCACCGCGCGCTCCGGCTGCGGGACATACTTGTCCACCGCCGCCATCAGCTCGTCGATCTTGGCCTCCCACTGCGCCTCGCCGTTCAACGCGCCCAGAGCCGATCCGCGGATGATCGGGGTGTCGTCGCCAGGGTAGTCGTACTTCGACAGGAGCTCGCGAACCTCCATCTCCACCAGCTCGATCAGCTCCTCGTCCTCGACCGCATCGCACTTGTTCAGGAAGACGACGATGTACGGGACGCCGACCTGGCGCGCCAGCAGCACGTGCTCCTTGGTCTGCGGCATCGGGCCGTCGGTCGCCGCAACCACCAGGATCGCGCCGTCCATCTGCGCCGCACCCGTGATCATGTTCTTGATGTAATCCGCGTGACCCGGGCAGTCGACGTGAGCATAGTGACGGTTCGGCGTCTCGTACTCCACGTGCGAGGTCGCAATCGTAATACCGCGCTCCCGCTCCTCAGGGGCGTTGTCGATCGTGTCAAACGAACGAAACGTGTTCTTCGGGTTGTGCTTCGACAACACCTTCGTGATCGCCGCCGTCAACGTCGTCTTGCCGTGATCAATATGGCCAATCGTGCCAATGTTCACATGCGGTTTGGACCGATCAAACTTTTCCTTGCCCATTGCTCTTCTCCTGATCTAGCCGGTGGCCGGCGGGTGAACTGAAAACTGAATGTCTGGTGAGGGAGTCGCTCTTCAGTAGTACGCGTACAGCTTGAAGAAGCGGTTACGAAGCTCGGGAGCGACCTGCTCGAGCGAAGCCAGATAAAGCTCGCGAATCTGCCCCTGATCGCCGTTTGAGAGCTTGGCGTAGGCGGACGCGGTCGCCGGTCCAAGCATGCCTCGGCTTAGCACCGTCTCGAAGTCGCGGATGCGGAGCGTGGCACGATCGAGCGATCTCAGGAACTCTGGCACCTGCGCCGCGGAGAACGAGCTGGCGATGGCCTGGCGGACAGAGCCAAAAGTCTCTGGATCGGCGACGGGAATGGCGGCCTGCTGATACATGGTGCCCAACGGGTTTCTCCTGCCTGGACAAAGCGGACGTCCCGGCGAAAAATGACTACTCTTTGGAGCGGGAGACGGGAATCGAACCCGCGACCAACAGCTTGGAAGGCTGTGACTCTACCACTGAGTTACTCCCGCTAAAGGCCAGCTGCCAGCTCTGACGGCCTTTAGCTGAGCCCAAGCTGGCACGCCCTCACCGAGGGGAGACAGCTTTGAAATCTGGAGCTGACGGAGAGGCTTGAACTCTCGACCTCTCCCTTACCAAGGGAGTGCTCTACCACTGAGCTACGCCAGCACGTGCCTACAACAAACTCTCCTATCCTATCGTGAACGCAGCCGCGCGAGCACGATGCGGAAGGCAAAAAAGCCAAGCAACAACCACGTCAGCTGACGGTAACGTCCGGCCTCCATGGTGAAGAAGGCGAGTGCCGCGAGAACGGCCAGGACGGCGAGCGAGATGACCAGACGTCCGCTGCCGGCAGGGCTGAGATCCACGAGACGAACCACCTGAAACCTGCCCGGCGGAGGAAAGGGTCACCCTCCATCCGGACTCTTGACGCATGCTGCGAGATGAGTGGTGCACAGGGGAGGATTCGAACCTCCGTAGTTCCAAAGAACGGCAGATTTACAGTCTGCTGCCATTAACCGCTCGGCCACCTGTGCCCATGCTGCCCGGAGGTTCCGTTGAGCCGGAGCCCCGATAAGCTTCGAAGCACACATGGCAACGCCTGAACAGGTCAGGAGTCGAACAGGTGCCTTGGAAGGAGAGATCGGAGGCCAGCGACGGAGGTCCGCCTGGCAGTGCGAAACCAGATCCTAGGACATCAACTTGCTTGCGGGTAACACCGGAGGCTGGATGGAACTGGAGCTGACGAAGGGATTTGAACCCCCGACCCTCTGATTACAAATCAGATGCTCTACCAGCTGAGCTACGCCAGCCCATGGACAGCGCCTGTGCCGCCCCCTTTTGCAGATCATCCCCGGACGTGCGGATAGGTCTGCGCAGAGTGCGCCGCAGGCCCTACTTTAGCACGGAGCGGAGGCTGCGGCAAAGACCGATTTTGCCCAAAGCCGTCGGGTGTTGTGAGCTGTTTTGGGGGCGCCTTCGTCTCTTTGAAGAGAGCCCGCTGGAGCGGCCGGGGAGGTCGCTATCCCCAGTCCGTGGGAGCTTTGATTCCGCTGTTTGCGTGCCAGGTTCTCGTCGTTTCGAGCCGAGTTGGCGCTGCGGCAGGCGGCTTTGGGTAAGGATCCGGGCGGGAGGTCCGGAGTTTGACGATGACCACACGACTTCTGCCTGTTCTTCTGTTTGCGCTGTTGGCGCCGCCGGTGGTCTCTGCCCAGCAGAGCATGACGGATGGTCCGCTCGATGTAAGTGCGAGCTCCAAGAAGACGACCCTGAACAACGACGCCGTGATCCGGATGACCAAGGCAGGTCTGGACACCTCGCTGATCCTGCAGACGGTGCGGACCCAGCCGGGGCAGTACGCGACCGGACCGGACGATCTGATCTCGCTGAAGGACGCTGGTGTGCCCCCGGCGGTGATCTCGGCGATGGTGGCGCGGGCCTCGGGACTGGCGGAGCATGTTCCGGACCCGGTGGCCGTAACCGGTCTCTCACCGGATGTCGACGAGGAGGGTGTGTACCACAAGGACAAGGACGGCAGATGGGTGGAGCTGCCTCCGGAGCTGGTCCATTACAAGTCCGGCGGGTGGGTGAAGAGCACGGTGACGGACAACATCATCAAGAAGGATCGCAACGGAGAGATCTCCGGCGGGCAGTCTTCGCTGATCCTGAAGCCAGGCGAGGAGCTGCAGATCCTGGCGCCCCCAAACGTAGACGCGATCGAGTACCAGGTTTTGCGCTTCCGGCTCCATGGCAACAGCCGTGAGTTCCGGGCGACGACCGGCGGCGTCTTCAACTCGAAGGACGGAACGGATCGCGACCAGGTGAGGGTTCAGCCGAAGCGGATTGCGCCCCGGGTGTTCTCCTTGGTCGTCCCGGCCGATATTGGTGGTGGCGAGTTCGGCGTGCTTCCCCCGGGCGCGGCGAGCGTTCCTGGTATCGGCTTCGCGGGAAAGATCTATACGTTTGCGATCACGGTGGATAAGTAGCAGTCCTTTCAGCGTGGACGTATGATTGGGAATCGCGAGGTCGCTTGTCGCAACTTCCATCCCGTCGCCGCCGCAGGTTGTACTCGCTGGGCGCCGTCCTTGTCATCGTCGTCGCTCTGGCGGTTGCGTTTGTGCTGCGCCGGGAGGCCCCGCCCGAGGTGGCACGCCTCCTTCCGGAATCCGACGCGATCGTCTACGCAAATCTGAAGCCTCTGCGGCTTGCTACCAGGTTTGATCAGCAGCCGGTAAAGCACAGCGCCGAGTACCAGAGGTTTATCGATGCAACCGGGGTGGTGCCGGAGCGCGACCTCGATGCCGTGGCGTTTGCGCTGCACCGGATGGACGATCCTCGCGGGCCCAACGGACCGGTCGGCTACTCGGAGGTTTTTGAGGGCCACTTCGACGGCAACCGCCTGACTCAGTATCTCCAGTCCGTCGCGAGTGCGAAGGAGCAGTACGCCGGGCATGACATCTTCACGATCCCAATATCGGACGACGATCCGGCGGGTAAGGTAACCCGGCCATTGCGTGTGGTGCAGCTTGGATACGACACGGTTGCGGCTTCGAACATGCCGACGGCCGAGCAGATTCATCTCATCCTGGACCGGCACCGGGCGGCGGCGTCGCCCTTTGCCGGGTCTTCCCTGCTGGAGGCCCGCTACCGCGAGGTCCCGCTCCTGTCGAGCGTTTGGGGGATCGGACACATCGGCCTCCCCTTCTCAGAGCGTGGGCACATCTCGGTCTTCGGGCTGGAGCTGCCGATCCCGGAGGACACGACCTTTGTGGCCAGCATGCGCTACGTGGGATCGGTCCACCTGCGCATCGAGGAGATCGCGCCGTCGGAAGCAGAGGCGGCGAGATCCACTGGGGCCCTCGGAGCGCTGGCCGGACTGGTGAAGTCACTGCCGGGCAGGTCCACTGGATCCAAAGACGATGCGGAGCTGAGGAGCGCGCTGGACTCGCTCAAGGTGGAGCAACATAAGGATCGCGCGGTGATCACTGCGACCATCCCGCTCGAGCTGTTGCGGCGGATCAGCGGAGCTCCTGCTGGCCCCGCCCCGTAGGACGGCCTGAGCCGTCCCGGAGCGGGGCGAGCTCAGATGTTGCAAGGAGAGCTCGTTTGTTCGCAATCCGAACCGCCCGGAAGCCTCGTGACAAGCATCTTAGGGGTTAGATTTCGCTTCAACCGAAGCTAAGGGACGGGAATGGGAATGGCGCATATGCGGGTGATGGGAAAGAGCGTTCATGGAAGCCTTTCAAAAGCTGCACTGGCGGCTGGAACGATGCTGGCTCTGCCGCTTGCCGGCGGCCATGCAGCACGGGCGCAGACCAAGCAGCCGACGATTACGGGGCAGGCTGCGTTTACGGATTACTCTCAGGAGAAGCCAGGTGTGCGACGCAAGCTGACGGTTGCTGACCTGCCGGAGCCTAAGGAAGACGAGTCGGTTGATAACGGGCCGTCGGTGGTGGAGCGTCCGGATGGAGCCTGGCCACAGGCACCGGCTGGGTTCAAGGTGGAGATGTACGCTCAGGGCTTCACGGAGCCTCGGCTGATACGGACGGCTCCAAACGGCGATCTGTTTCTGGCGGATTCGCATGGAGACACCATCTGGGTGCTGCGCGGGGTAGGCACTGACGGGAAGGCGCAGCAGAAAGAGGTCTTCGCCAAGCTCGAAGATCCGAACGGGAAGTCGCTGCCCTTCGGGATCAACTTCTATCCGGCCGACAACCCCAAATGGGTTTACGTGGCGAACACGGTCGATGTCGTGCGCTTCCCCTACAAAGCTGGCGATCTCCATGCGAGCGGGCCGGCAGAGACTATTGTGAAGCAGCTGCCGGGCTTCGCACAGCTGCGGGGTGGCGGGCACTGGACGCGTGACGTCGTCTTCTCGAAAGACGGAAAGCGGATGTTTATCTCCGTGGGATCGGGCTCCAATGTGGACGACCCGGACACGCATCCCAACGAGTTTCATCGCGCGGATGTGCTGGAGTACACGCCCGAGGGCAAGTTCGTAAAGGTCTACGCAAGCGGTATCCGCAACTGCGTGGGAGAGGCGATCAACCCGATCACGGGGCAGCTCTGGTGCTCGACCAATGAGCGCGATCGGCTGGGGAACGATCTCGTGCCGGACTACATCACGAGCGTCCGCGAAGATGGCTTCTATGGCTGGCCCTGGTGGTACATGGGCGGCCACCAGGATCCGCGACACGTGGGCAAACATCCGGAGTTGAAAGACAAGGTCGTGACGCCGGACGTCCTGATGCAGCCGCACATGGCGTCGCTCGAGATGACCTTCTATGAGGGCGATCAGTTCCCGGCCGAGTTCAAGGGAGATGCGTTTGCCGCGGAACATGGGTCGTGGAACAAGGCAAAAAGGGTCGGCTATGAGGTCGTGCGGGTGCCGTTCAAGGCCGGACATGCGACCGGCGAGTACGAGGACTTTCTGACCGGGTTTGTGACCTCGGATGGAAAGGTCTGGGGCCGACCTGTCGGGGTAGCCGTCGCCAAGGATGGCTCACTCTTTGTAACCGACGACGGCACAAAGACTGTGTGGCACGTCCGCTACACGGGAAACAGCGCGTCGACGAAGTAGACATCGCAGCAGGACGAAGGGGCGGGCCTCATAGGCTCGCCCTTTCGTTTTGCCGCTATGACCTCAGAGTTTCAAAAGGCGCTCGGCATTCCGGTGCGTGAGCTTGGCGAGATCCTCAGGGCTTAGCTCGGCCGCGAGCGTGTCGAGGAACTGGCGGCCGCGTGCGGTCGGCGCAAACGGGTAGTCGACCGAGAACATGGTGCGATCGATCCCTACGACTTCAAGGGCGCATCGCAGCGGTGGCGTAGTGAAGAAGCCGCTGGTGGTGATGTAGAAGTTCTGGTGGAAGTACTCCCGGACGGGACGCTGGAGATGCTTCACCGAGGGGCCAAGCACCGTGTCCGCACGCGCAAGGAAGTACGGGAGGTTTTCGCCCATGTGACCGAGGATGATCTGCAGATCCGGGAAGCGGTCAAAGAGACCGGAGACGATGAGACGCAGGGCATGGAGGCCGTTTTCGGCGTGCCAACCCCAGCCGGCGCGCGAGAGCATGTCGCCAGCGTTGCCGGGAAGGCCGGAGAAGTAGGCCTGCATCACCGGCTCAGGCGGCGGCGCTGGATGGAGATAGATCGGGATGCCGAGGGCGGCGGCGGTCTCGAAGACTGGCGTGAACTGAGGATCGTCTAGAAAGCGGCCGCCTACGGTTCCGCTGACAAGCAGACCCTTGAAACCGAGATGGCTGATCGTGCGCTCAAGCTCCTTCGCGGCCGAGGCCGGATCCTTCAGAGCAAGGGTTGCGAAGCCAGCGAGACGTGTGGGGCGCTGAGAGACAGCTTCAGCGAGCTGATCGTTGATGGAAGTCGCGAGCGGGGCCGCTGTGGCCACCTCGAGCTTGTCGAACCCGATCGCCGCCAACGAGAGGACCTGCACGTCGATGGCGGCGTTATCCATAGCAGAGATGCGGCCGTCTCCTAGATCGAGGAGTTTCTGCTGCATCGCCTCTATGTCTGGGTTGGACTGTCTTATCGGTGCTGTTGCGTTAAGGAAATCCGTTGTGACGAAGTGCTCTTCAAGCGTGATGGTTCGCATGAGCGTAGGACGGAGCTTCCTTGCGCTGTGTTCTCCGTTTCGGCTCACCGAGTTTTGTAAGGTGAAAGCGGGCGTTCGGCGGGTCTAAGCAATGTTCTCCGGAAGGGCGCGTTGGTCACCTTTGAGCTCCATGAGCAGGGTTTCGATCTGCTGTTCGCGCTCCAGCATGGAGAAGCGATCTTCGAGTGAGTCGCCGACGGACAGGATCTGGGCGGCGTGATTGTTGGCCTGCTGGGCAGCCGTTCGAGCCTTCAGACGATCGATCGAAGCTATGCTCCTGTCCGTAGCAGCTGCCGCGTGCGCCTGCTGCGCTTTGCCGACGATGCGAGCCCGGCGATGTTCGGCGACCAGAAGATCGCAGCGTGTCTTCGTTTCGCTCAGCTTCTGCTGAAGTTTGAGAAACGTGCTGCGAAGCGCTTCGGCCTCCGTGCGCTGATCGTCCAACTGCTGCGCGAAGGACGCGGCCATGTGCGCGTGCGAGAGAGAACGGTCCAGAGCCTCGCGCGCCATGTCGTCGCGCCCCTTGCTCACGGCGAGCGCGGCCTTGTCCTTCCAGGTCCGCACCGCGGCATCGTGCTCTCCTCGCTTCTTGTCGAGCAGATGCTGGTCAGCGATGGCAATCGCGACCTGTGTTTTGACCTGGAGGAGTTGGTTTTCCATGTCGAGGACGAGCTGTTTCAGCAGCTTCTCCGGATCCTCCGCCTTGTCGATGAGGTCGTTCAGATTGGCTCGGAGGAGAGTGGTGACGCGTTCCATGAGGGCCATGACTTGTACTCCTTCGGTTACATACTCTTCTGTGTACGTCGCAGGCCCCTCCGAACAAACGGGAGGGGCCTGCGATGACGGGTTAGTGAGTGGCTCCGTCGCCGTTTGAGCTGCGTGCCGCCATCTGCTTGACGTTGCTCATGAGGTCAGACATCTTCATGCCGCTGAGTGCTTCAAACAGCGCCGGGACCTGGGCGGCGATCTCCGTCATCTCGCCCGTGAGTTTGTGCGCGCCGATGTTGCCGTCGTTGCCGGTAGAGACGATGGTGATCTTGTCGACCTTGCTGAGCGGCTCGCTCATGGCGCGGACGACCTCGGCCATGTTGGTGATGAGCTTGTCGACGACCGCGGCCTGCGACCACTCCTGGTATGCCTCCGCCTTGACGTTCATCGCCTTGGCCTCGGCTTCGCCCTTCTGGAAGATGATGGCGGCCTCAGCTTCACCCTGCACGCGAATGGCGGAGGCACGGCCTTCGGCTTCGGCCATCAGACGAGCGCGCTCTGCGCCGGCCATGTTCTCGATCCGCTGCTTCTCAATTTCTGAGCGTTTGAGAACGGTCGCGATGAGCTCCTTTTCGTTGCGCAGGATCTCGGCCTCCTGCACCTTGACCTGACCTTCCTTTTCGATCTGCTGGACGCGGACCTGTTCGGCGATGACCTTTTGCTGCATGACGTTGGTCTGGAGCTCGTAGGCTTTATCGGCCTGCGCCTCCTGCCGGCGAGCGGACTCGGTGTACTGCGCCTTCTGGATGTCGAGATCGCGCTGAGCCTCGGCCTGCTTGCGCGAGCGACGCGGTCTCGGCGATCACACGCTCCTGGTCGGCTGAGGCCTTGGCGACTGCAGCCTCGCGCAGTGCGATAGCGCGGCGGATGGCGGTGTCACGCTCGGCCTCGGCTGAGGCGATCTCGGCGTCGCGCTTGATGCGGGCGATGTCCGGGCGACCCATGTTGGTGATGTACTCGTTCTTATCGCGGACCTCACGGATGGTGAAGCTGACGACTTCGAGCCCCATCTTCGACATGTCGTCCGCGCAGGTGGAACGCATGCGCTCGGCGACCATCTCGGGTTCCTTGACAATCTGCTCGACCGTGAGCTGGCCGATGATGCCGCGGAGGTGACCTTCCATGACGAGTCGGATGAGGCCCTCACGCTGGTCGGGTGTCTTGGTGAGGAACTGCTCGGCCGCGGTGAGGATCGACTCCTGGTCGGAGCGGACTTTGATCTGCGCGACCGCTTCGACCGTGACAGCGACGCCCTGGCGCGTGTAGAGATCCTGCTGCGGAGCGACGTCGAAGCTCATGAGCTCGAGCGAGAGCTCGCGGGCGTGCTCGACGACGGGGAAGATGACTGTGCCGTGGCCCTTGATAACGCGCGGGCCGCGAAAGCCGAAGACAATGAGCGCCTCGTTCGGTCCGGCCTTCCGGAACATGCGGGCAAGGATAGAGAGCAGAACGATGGTCGCGAGAAGAACGAGACCTACGATAACAATTGCGGAGTTCGGCATAACGCCTTCTTTCAAGTATTGGCGGTGACGTCTTGCTGCATGCGGCCGGGTTGAAGCTGGTGACCGCAGATGTGTCGGCTCGCCTGGGCAGGTCCGTCAAAGGTCCAGATCGTGCCACGCCCGCACGTATGCAATTCCGTGCTCATAGCGAAGAACCACGACCTCGGAGCCACGGCCGATTGGAGCGCCGTCTTCGGAGCGCGCAGGTGCGGAGCGGCGGGCACCGAGCTGCGAGTAGAGAATCTCCCCGGTGCGCCCGGGCTGGAGCGCATCGCTGACGCGGGCGACGACCCCGGTGATCTCTGTCTCTTCTGCGGTAAGTGCGCGCTCGCGCGGAAGCAGAACCGAGGCAAGAAACCAGAAGATGAGGCCGGCCCCGGCCAGTCCGCTGACCGTCGCGATGAGCAGGATCAGCGGAGCGAAGAAGACACTGTGCGTCCGGAGGAGGTAGCCCGTGCCGCCGAACCAGCAGAGAAAGGCTGTCAGCGTGAATCCGTTCAGTGGCGAAACGCTGGACGTGGCGTGTGCCGCCGGCCCACCGTTGTCGCCAGCGTGCGGTGCGTGGAGATGCGCGTGGCCGCCGAGGTGCACATGGCCGCCGCTGTGGATGTGGCCGCCGCCCGTAAACAACGACAGGGCGCAGAGGCCAAGGCCGAAGATGAAGCATGCGAGATAGAAGAGCTCCCAGGTCATTGGGCTTTCCCTGTCTTCTGAGTGGGTCGTGATCTCGACCGTGAACGAGTCTTGGCGACGGTGCGATCCGTGGGGCTGCCATGCGAGGGTGGGGGATGCTCCTCCACCTGAGCCTCGGAGGAGGCGGAGGGATGGAGAGCCTCAAAGAGGCGATCCACGAGGAGCGGCGTCTCGAGGATCGACTCCAGCAGAAGGAGGCAGCGGCGCGAATCCTCATGGCGGGCCAGCGCACGGAGCGCCTGGCACAGCTCCGGGTCGCGATCGAAGCGATCCGAGCCAGCAATCAGCCAGAGGTCGAGCTTGTCTTCGTGCGTTTGGAGGTCGGAGAGCAGCTCAGCATGGTAGCCCTCAGGGTCCTCAACCAGGTACCCAGGATGTACCTTGAAGAACTTCGCAAGCAGCAGGCGGGTGGTGTTGGTGAGGTGCGGGCGCCTGCCAGACTCGATCTGCGAAAGGTAGCTCTGACTCATGGGAGAGTCCATCTCGGCGGCAATGGCGCGTACGAGCTCCTGCTGGGTCATCGCCCGGCCCAGGCCTCGGAGACTGCCTTCGACCTCCCGGAGATACTTCAACTTGTCGCAGAGCTTCATATCGTATTACCGATTGCGATATTTATATCGCATATTGCGATACACGTCAAGAAGTATCGAGATTAGGAAAGGGCAGGGCGCCTGACGCACTCCTGCCCTCAAACTTCCCAGAGTGAATGTATCTATGAACCGGGCGTTCCGGCACCGCCGAGATCAGCCAGGGTGGTGCGGAGGTACTTGTGCGGATTTACGGCGATGTCGTGGATCTTGACCTCGTAATGGACGTGGTTTCCGGTCGTCCGTCCGCTGTGGCCGACGTAGCCGATGATCTGTCCGCGGAAGACCGTCTGGCCGGCCAGGACGTTGAAGCCGGACATGTGGCCATAGAGCGTCTTGAGGCCGTGGCCGTGGTCGAGCACAACCTCGCGACCGTAGCCGTTTGACAGCCCGGCTGAGAGGACGACACCGTCGGCGGTGGCACGGATCGGTGTGCCTAGAGGAGCGGAGATGTCGACCCCCTTGTGGAACTCGCCCTCACCGTTGCCGAGGATCGGGTCCTCCCGCTGTCCAAAGCCCGAGCTGATGGGTCCGATGACCGGCCAGAGGGTCGGTGCGACGCCAGCGTCAAGGGTGCTGCCGATACCCGGGATGCGTGTGAGGCTGGTGCCTGTATCCTCGCTGCTCGAGACGGGTGAGGTCGGCAGGAAGCGGGTTGCATGGCCGTTCATTGCGGTTGTGCGTAGCGTGTAGAAGGCATCCAGCGACTTGTAGTAGTTATCGTTCGAGAAGGCGCCCTGCTCGGTGGCGAGCGGCGCTGTGGCGGCGATGGTCCCAGCGCTCTCGGATCTCCCGTGACGGAAGGCGCGTCCGGTGGCCTCGGCGACCGGAACGGCAAGCTTGCTCGTTGTGAATCCGTACAGCGCGGAGACCTCAGTGGCGAGGGAGCCGAGGCTGGCGGCCTGCACATCCCGTTCATGCGCGGTCTTTTCGAGGTGCGCGTAGTCCTTTTGCAGATTGTTGTGATCCTGACGCAACTGGTTGAAGCGGGCTGTCTTGATCAGCATCCGCGAGTAGGAGCCCGCAAGACCGGTGATCGTGAACAGACCGATGGCGGCTGCACCGACGAAGACATACGCGTAGTGAAGTGGGATTGGTACCTTGTTGAGAGTGCCGTCGGCGTCACGGCTCACGAACATGATGTAATAGCGCTTCTTGCCGATCAAGCGGAGACCTTTGCCCGGGTTTGACCGCTGGTGAAGCGGTGCGGAGGGTATACACGTCGTGCCTCGAAATGACGATTAGCAAATCGGATTTCGGACGCGCGATTTCCTCTTGGGCTTAGGAGAGTTTAACAAACGAGGTTGAGCCGTGCAACCGGAAGAGGCTTTTCTTTGTGGTACTTCCGGGGCAGACGGAGGGTGTTTTTGCGATTGGGGCGGACGGTTCGGATGAGGTCGGAGCTGGGGCTTATCTCGCACATACGAGAGGGGTTTGCGCGGCGGCGCGGACGTGGGGTGGAGTTGGGGATCGGCGACGATTGTGCCCTGCTTTCAGTGCGGGAGGGGGCGGAAATACTTGTAACCACGGATCTTATGCTCGAGGGGAGGCATTTTCGACGGGATCTCCACGCCCCTGAGTCGGTGGGGCACAGGTGTATCGCGCGTGGATTGAGCGACATAGCTGCCATGGGAGGGGATCCGGTGGCGGCCTTCCTGTCACTCGGACTACCGGGTGTCACCATGAAAGACGCGACGAATCGACGGTGGTTGGTGCGGTTTCTGGATGGTTTTCGCTGGTTAGCGGATGGTGCGGGTGTGGTGCTCGCCGGGGGGGATACGGGCGAGGTAGCGAGCGGGGGAATGATAGCGGACATCGTCCTGGTGGGGCAGGCACCCAGGGGGACAGCGCTGCGAAGGTCCGGGGCGAGGGTAGGGGACGGGATCTACGTGACGGGCGCGCTGGGCGGGGCGGCGGCGGAGCTTGAGCGAATGATGGCTGGCAAGGCACGGCGGCGGCAACGGACTGGGGTGGAGGGGGCACAGCCGCAGACCTACCCGGAGCCTCAGCTGCGCGTCGGGGCGGCCTTGCGGAAGAGAGGGATCGCGACGGCCTGCATCGACGTGAGTGACGGGTTGTCGACAGATCTCCGGCATCTTTGCGAGGCTTCGCGGGTGGGGGCGGAGGTCTGGGCGGACCAGCTGCCGGTGCATCCGCTGGCGAGCGGATCGCCGGAGCTGGCGCTTCATGGAGGGGAGGACTACCAGCTCCTGTTTACGGCGAGGGGGCGGGTGCCCGGGCGAGTGGCCGGAGTTCGGGTGACGCGGATTGGGGAGGTGGTTGGGCGGAACGAGGGAGTGGTGTTGGTGTCGGGGGCCGGAGTTCGGGAGGAGCTTCGGGCGGGTGGATGGGAGCACCTGCGCGGGTAGTGAAATGCTCTCGGGGGCGCGGCTTTGGTGGGGGCGGCTGGCTCAACAGGCAAAGGCCAGATAAGGGTGGGTGCAGGTCGTTCGGCTGCGCGGCTGCGCCGCTTCGCTCAGGATGACAGCTGGCGTTTCGGGAGAACCGTGACGAACGTGGTTGGGCAATGTGGCAGGTGATGGAGAGGTGTTCTCGTGAGGGTTGAGCGAGAATGAGGCGGAGCTTAGGTTCGGTGCTTCGGTGTGCCGGAACAGGGCCGTTTGCGCGGATGGGGGTTGGTATGCGGGAAGAGACTCGGGTTGTGCGTTCCATGTTGACGGCGGCGAAGGCGGGGGAGCCGATGCAAGCAGGGCCGGTGTTTGCAGCGCCGTTTCATGTTCCGGGCGATGTGACGGGGGTTGCGTACAGCTATGCGCGGTCGCACAACCCGACCTGGACCGCGCTCGAGCAGGCGCTGGGGATCCTGGAGGCGGGTGAGGGGTACGAGGCGCGCGCGCTTGTCTACCCATCGGGGATGGCAGCGGTGACGGCGGTGTTTGCCAGCGTTTTACGACCGGGGGATGCGGTGGTGCTGCCGAGCAACGCGTACTATACGGCGCGGCTGGTGGCCGAGGAGTACTTCGCGACGATGGGCGTGGAGGTCCGGCTGGCTCCGACCGCGGGCGGCGCGCAGGGCGAACTGGTGGAGGGGGCGCGGCTGCTGTGGCTCGAGACGCCGAGCAATCCGGGCATGGAGGTCTGCGACGTTGCGGCACTGAGTACGCGCGCACATGCGGCCGGGTGCCTGGTGGCGTGTGACAACACAACGGCGACGCCACTCGGGCAGAAGGTGCTGGAGCTGGGTGCGGACTTCTCGGTGGTATCGGATACGAAATCGGTGACGGGGCACGGCGATCTGCTGCTGGGACATGTCGCGGTTAAGGATGACGCCTTGTGGGCGGGCCTGGAGCGGTGGCGGACGCTGTCGGGGAGCATCGTGGGGCCGATGGAGGCGTGGCTGGCGGGCCGGTCGCTTGCCACGCTGCCGTTACGGCTCGAGCAAAGCTCGGCGAATGCGATGCGGATTGCGGAGTTTCTGGCGGGGCGGGCGGAGGTGCTGCGGGTGATGTATCCGGGGCTGCAGTCCCACCCGGATCACGCGTTGGCGGCGCGGCAGATGCGAAGCTTTGGGCCCGTATTGAGCTTTGTCCTGAGGGATCGCGAAACAGCGGAGCGCTTTCTGCAAGCGGCAGAGCTGGTGACCGATGCGACGAGCTTTGGCGGAGTGGTGACGACGGCGGAGCGACGGGCGCGGTGGGGGCACGATGCGGTGGAGGATGGCTTCATCCGGATGAGCGCGGGGATCGAAGATCCCGAGGATCTACTCGAGGATATCGGGCGTGCGCTCGAGGCGGCGGAACGCTGAGCCGAGACGGCTCGCTTATACTTCGCGCGAGGTGATGCGCATGACCGGAGCCGAAGCTGGTGAGCATGAGGTAGCTGGATCTGCAGCGGCTGCGCCGTGGAGTGCGCCGGCGCGGGTGGGCTTCCGGTTTGCGTTTGTCTACCTGCTGCTGTACTGCCTTCCGGGTTCAGGTGAGTCGAGCATCTTCGCGGGTCTGCCGTGGATCGGGGAGAGGCTGTCGGAACTGGCCAGAAAGCCGTGGATCGGTGTGTGGCACTGGACGGCGGTGCATGTCTTCCACCTGAGCGGGGCGGTGACGATGCCGCACCCGACCGGAAGCGGCGACACAACGCTGAACTATGTGCAGGCGTTCTGCAACCTCCTGATTGCGGGTGTGGGCGCGCTGGTGTGGACGGTGCTGGACCGGAGGCGGACGGAATACCAGACCCTGTATGCCTGGCTGCGCCTGCTGCTCCGGTTCTCGCTGGCGTTTGCGATGCTGGGTTACGGATTCATCAAGATATTTCCATTGCAATTCCAGCCGCCACAGTTGGGGACGCTGACGGAGATGTATGGCGAGTCCTCGCCGATGGGTCTGTTGTGGACCTTTATGGGAGCATCCGCGCCGTACACCATGTTTGCGGGTGCGCTTGAGGCGACTGCCGGGATGTTTCTGCTGTTTCGGCGGACGACGCTGCTGGGTGCGCTGATGACGATGGGAGTGACACTGAACATCGTTATGCTGAACCTCTGCTACGACGTTCCGGTCAAGCTGTTCTCGATGCACCTGCTGGGGATGGCCACATTTCTGACGCTTCCCTATTGGCCGTCGCTGTGGGACTTCTTCATCCTGCACAGGGCAGCAAAACCGCATGGTGTGTGGCTGCCGCCATCATCGCGGCGCTGGGTACGTGTGGCGGGAGCCGTGCTGCAGGCCCTGGTGATCGTATCGGTACTGGCGAGCAATCTGTGGGGCGGGTACACGGGCTATCGGGAGAGCTACGGGAACTCATCGACGCAGCCGCTGGCGGGGATCTGGCGGGTGACGGAATTCAAGGTGGGGGAAAACGAAACAGCGCCGGCAGCGATGATCGCGCCATGGACTCGGATGGTGATTGGCGCGCGCTATGGTGGGCGAGTCACGGATCGCGATGGAGAGTCGGCGGCCGTCTGGGTGGAGGGTGATACCACCAAGCGCACGCTTCACCTGGAAGGAAAGCGCTGGGCACACGTTGCGGATCTTTCCTACGCAGATGGGGGAGACGGGCACGTCCTCTTGAAGGGCGAGGTGGACCACCGGCCGGCAACCGTATCGATGGAGAAGGTTGCGGATCGGCCGTTTCTACTGACGACGCGCGGATTTCACTGGATCAGCGAGGATCCGTTCAATCGGTAGGTGAGATTGGGCGAAGGCGATTCACGCTAGCTGTCTTTGCGATAGAGAAGTTCGCGGATGGCTTTGCGGCGGGCCTCGTTGGCTTCGCTTTCGGCCTTGCGCTCATCGGCGTCCATGCGGTGCTTGGGGCTGGCGGCGTCCGTCTCTTCGGAGGCGGTGCACTCGGGGCAGCGGTTGGCAAAGCCGGGCTTGTCGGGCTTGAGCTCGAACTCCTCCGAGCAGATGGCGCAGGTTTTGATGGGGAACGGCATGCTGCGTCTATGTTAACGAAAGCGGCCGGCGACTGCACGTGTGCGTGATCAGGTGTCGGCGTGAGGATGAAGATGGGCGAGCTGGGATTCAGGCGGGCGTGGCGGGCGGAGGTACTGGAGCGGGCTCCGTTGATTGCGCCGGCGCGGCGGTATGTGTATCCGCGGGCAGTTGTGGGAGAAGAGGACGCGATGGCCCGAGGGGCGCTGGAGCTGCTGGTGCGCGCGGATGGGGGTGGGTCGTTTCTGGCGACCTGTGCCCTGGGGTTTCGCGGGGCGGAGGTGCCGACGGGAGTGTGGGGGTGTCCGCGGGCGGAGGAGATGTGCGCAGTCGCGGGCGGGTATGCGTACGTCATCGATACTGGGAGGCCGGAGGTGTCGACGCATGTGGAGATGCGGCCGGTGGTGACGGTGCTGGAGGAGGTCGACGCGGGGGTGCTGGTGTTTGTGGGATTTCACACGGTGGCGGCGTGGGGAGTGGATGGAATGGCGTGGGAGACGGGGCGGCTTAGCTGGGAGGGCTTGCGGCTCGACGCAGTGCAACGATGGTGTGCTGCGAGGGTGGGGGTGGGATGTGATGTCGGATCGGGAGGTGGCATTCCGGGTAGATCTGCGAACTGGGGAGCATGAAGGTGGGGCGTTTGGGAGATCGACGGCAGCGGGACGGGGAGGGACGGCGCAATGAGTGAATGGGCGGTGTATCCGAGCCTGCGGGGGCGGGTGGTGGTGGTGACGGGCGGGGCGAGCGGGATCGGGGAGGCGATCGTCGAGGCGTTTGTGCGGCAAGGGTCGCGGGTGGTGTTTCTCGATGTTCAGGATGAGGCGGCGGAGAATCTGGTGGCGCGGATGGCGGAGGGTGGGTTCGCTCTGCCGGAGTACGTGCGCTGCGATCTGACGGACACGGAAGCGCTGCGGGGTGTGATGAACGGGGTGCTCGGGCGAATGGAGCGTGTGGATGTGCTGGTGAACAACGCCGGAAACGACCAGCGTCATCGGTGGGAGGAGGTGACGGAGGCGTTCTGGGATGGGATGATGGCGGTCAATCTGCGGCAGCAGTTTTTTATGGCGCAGGCGGTACTGCCCGGGATGCGGGCGGCTGGTGGCGGGTCGGTGATCAACATGGGGTCGATCAGCTGGGTGATCCCGACGAAGGGCGTTCCGGTGTATCTGACCGCGAAGGCGGCGATTGTGGGGATGACGCGGGCGCTGGCGCACGAGGTGGGAACCGATGGCGTGCGCGTGAACTGCGTGATGCCGGGAGCGGTTTTGACGGAGCGGCAGCGGCGGCTGTGGTTTACGGAGGAGTACAGGGCGGAGATTCTGGCGGCGCAGGCGCTGAAGCGGATGATCGGTCCGGAGGAGGTGGCGCGACTGGTGCTGTTTCTAGCGGCCGACGACAGCGCGGCGATCACGAATCAGAGCTATGTGATCGATGCCGGTTGGGTCTAGCACGCAAGGGTAAGAGCTCATAAAAGAAGGGCGGCCCGATTGGGCCGCCCTTCTCGTCCGTAGTGTGGGTGCGGTTACGCGGAGGCTGCGGCCGTGGTGTTGGCGCGCTCGGCGATCGTGTTCAGGAGGTTGTTGGCGTGCTTCTCTTCATCCAGAGTCTTCTGGAGGAGATCGGCGTGGTTGTGGAGGCCGAGCTGGCGTGCCCAGTCGCGGGCCGTGCCGTAGGAGGCCATCTCGAAGTGCTCGACCTTTTGCGCGCTGGCGAGGAGGCCGGCATCGCGAACGGGACCGGGGTCAGACTCCTTGACGATGTTCTCGGCGGAGGTGACGAGGGCCGCCGTGACCAGGCACTTCTTATCATCGGTGTCGCCTTCGAGCTCAGGGAGGATCTGCTCGATGCGCTGGACGTGGACCTGGGTCTCCTGCAGGTGCGACTGGAAGGCCTGCTTGAGCTGCGTATCCGTCGCCTTTTCGATCATGTCCTGGAGCCCGGTGACGATCTGCTTCTCGGCTGAGAGCAGGTAACGAATCTGGAGCGTGTAAAGCGAACGGAAACTTTGGATGTCGTTCGGCGTGAGAAGGCCCATAGATTAACCTCGCGCGGGGGTTAGTGACCACCCGATAAGTCATAAGAGACCTCCTCAAGGATTGGTGTTGGCTCAGGAGACCTACGGGTTTCGACCGCATGGAATTTCGGTGCAGTCTTCGCGCTCAGCTGGGCTCGAACGATGGCTTGTAGAAGGTGAGGGCGGCATCGCCCTGCCGGAGTGTACGGGTCTGACCGAGGATGCCGAAGGCTGCAGGAAGGGGTGATTTGCTGGCGTGCTCGGCAATGACGAGCGCCTCGGGCGCGAGGATGTTTTGCGCACGCTGGCTCCCCAGCAGACCGAGCGTGTCGGTGTAGGCTGCGGCGTCCTCGTAGGGCGGGTCGAGGAAGACGATGTCGAAGGGCGCGGCGCCGGGACGATCAAACAGACGGTTGAGCACGGAGACGGTGGAGCGCGTTTCGAGCGTGAAGTTCGAAGTGATGCCGAGCGAGCGGAGGTTGCTGCGAAGGCTGGCGAGTGCGGGCTCGGCGCGTTCAGCAAAGAGGACGTGCGCGGCGCCGCGACTCAGCGCCTCGATGCCGACCGCACCGGTGCCGGCGTAGAGATCGGCGAACCGGGCGCCCTCAATGCGGGGCTGGAGGACGTTGAAGAGAGTCTCACGGAGCCGGTCGCTGGTAGGCCGGGTGAGGGTTCCTCGGGGTGCCAGGAGCGGGCGCGAACGAAATTGGCCTGCGATGACGCGCATGAGGTGATGGTATCCGGCTCGCTGCTCAGGGAGGTTGCGACAGGAACGGCCTACAATGAAAGGCGATGCGTAGCTGGAACTTTTCTGCTGGCAAGTGGTTCGGGGTTCATGTGCGGATGCACGCGTTCTGGCTGTTGCTGCTGTTTGTGGCGACGGGCTCGTCGGTGTACCTCCATAGCTCGGTGCTGCGCGGGTTTGTGCTCTGGCTGCTTCTGCTGAGCGCGGTTGCAGTACGCGAGACAGCGCGAACGTTGATGCTGCTGTGGGAGGGCCTGGAGCTGAAGGGCATCCTTCTGCTGCCGACGGGCGCGGTGATGAGCTATGCCTCGCCGCAGGCGAGCGATCGTGCGGGAACAGCCTCGGTGCAGCTGCGGATGTCCCTCGTGGGACCGGTGGCGAACCTGATCGCGGGGCTGGTGCTGGCGGGGCTGGTGCTTTCGCTCTCGCCGGAGATCGATCTCCTGGGCCATCCGTGGGTGACGCCGCTGCGGCTGCTGCGGTCGGCGGTATGGGCGCAGCTGCTGCTGGCCGTGGCCAACCTCCTGCCAGTGGCGCCGCTCGATGGCGGAAGGCTGCTCCGTGGCGCGCTGGCGCGGTCCAAGGGCACCATGAATGGAGCCAGGACGGCCGCGGGGATCGGACAGATGCTCTCGTTTGGCTTGGTGATGATCGGCGTGCTCGAGGGCAGCGTTTGGATGGTGGCCCTGGGTGTGGTCACGATGTTTGGGCCGCAGCTGGAGAGCGACAGCCTGCTGCTGGACAGCAACGTCGACACGATCACGATGCGTGACGTGATGCTGCGGAACTTCTCGACGATCTCGGCCTCGGATACGCTTGAGGGCGCGCTTGAAAACGCGGTGCACTCGCTCCAGGACGTGTTTCCGGTGGTTCGTGGGACCAACGTCGTGGGAGCGGTCTCGCGACAGGGGATTGTTGAGGCGCTGCAGGCCTCGGGAGACGGCTACGTGCAGGGTGTGATGACGCGGACGCTCTCGACGGCGAAGCCCGAGGACTCTCTTGTAAAGACGCTGCGGCGCATGATGGGAGCGACGGGAGTGCAGATGGTTCCCGTGGTCGAGGGCGAGCGGGTGGTGGGCATCATCACGCCGCAGAACCTGGCGCACTCGATGCGCATGCTGAACCAGCGGCGGAGGCTGCGGCGGGGATGAGCGGGACAGACCGGGCCGGGCACGACCGGGCAGGCAGCGAAGCGGAAGATGATGAGCTCTGCTTGCCGGACGGCCGTGAGGCTGAGCGGCAGTGGGTGACCGAGCGCGTACACGGGCCGCTGGCGCCGGGGCTTTACCTGGTGGCCACGCCCATCGGCAATCTTGAGGACATCACGTTGCGGGCGCTGCGCGTTTTGCGCGAGGCCGACGTGGTGGCGTGCGAAGACACGCGACAGACGGCGAAGCTGCTTCGTCACTACGGCATACGCACGCCGACCGTGAGCTACCACATGCACAACGAGGCGGGACGCGCCGAGGAACTCGTCGGGAGATTGAAGGCCGGGGAGCGCGTAGCCGTGGTGAGTGATGCGGGCACGCCGGCCATCGCGGACCCGGGCGCGGAGATCGTCGACGCCGCGGTTCGGGAGGGCGTCTCCGTCTATCCCGTGCCGGGCGCAAACGCGGCCGTGGCTGCAGCCATTGCGAGCGGGATGGGGACCGAGCGCATACGCTTCCACGGATTCCTCCCGGCGAAGGCAGGCGAGCGGCGGACCGTGCTCGAAGGACTGGAACGCGGTGAGGGCACGGAGATCTTTTACGAGACGCCGCACCGCGTGCTCGAGACGCTGGCCGATGTAGAGGCGGTATTTGGACCGGGGGAGCGCGTGGTGGTGGCTCGCGAGCTTACCAAGCTCCATGAGGAGTTTCTGCGCGGGACAGTGGCCGAGTTGCGGGCAGAGCTGGCTCGTCGCGACAGCGTGCGTGGAGAGATGGTGCTGCTGCTCGAGCCGTCAGCCAAGAGCTCCGCCGGCGGGCTAAGTGTGGCGGCGGCGGTGCGGGCACTCATGGCAGACGGCCTCGAAGAGAAGGAGGCTCTGAAGCGGGTGGCGCGGGAGCGGGGGCTGGGCAAGAGCGAGGTGTATCGCGAGTGGCAGCGGGGGAAGAGCCGGTGAGATCCGGCTGAACCTCGCGTGCGCGAAGTGCGTATCTTGTGATCGAGGTTTGGGGATGATAACGCTCTTGTTTATGACGGCGATGTACTTCCTGCCGACGATCGTCGCCGCGCACCGCGGGCACGGCGTGGCAGGCATTCTGTTGCTCAACCTGTTCTTTGGCTGGACCGTGATCGGATGGGCGGCGATGCTGCTTTGGGCGCTGCTGACCCGGCCCCGCTGCGTGATCTATGCGGGCGCGACCGCTTACCCATACGGCCGCCGGTACTACTAAAGAACCGCTTGTCACGAAGGCAGCCGCGACCGTTCATCCGGCGCGGCTGCCCGAAGCTTCTACCAGGGCAGGGTCTTGCCGAGATGGATGTAGCCACCCGTGGGGCCGTCGTCAGGAAGCGTCGCGAGGTCGACCTCGGTCTTGGCTCCTTCGGGGAGCTCGAGCGAAGCGCCTTCACCACCCATGTCCGTCTTGACCCAGCCGGGGTGCGCAGAGTTGACCTTGATCTTGGTGTCCTTGAGCGCGTGGGCGAGGTGGATGGTGAAGCTGTTGAGCGCCGCCTTGGATGCGTCGTAGGCAAAGGTCTTGGCGTCGTAGACCGGGGAGTTCGGGCTGGCGTGCAGTGTGAGCGATCCGAGGACGCTGGAAAGATTGACGATGCGCCCGGCGGGGCTCTTCTTGAGCAGCGGCACGAACGCCCGGGTAACCGCGAAGACGGCGAAGAAGTTCGTATCAAAGGTGCTGCGGAGCTGCTCGGGCGTCACCGAGAGTGTGGAGTTGCTGCCCGAGCGCGGGTCAAGGAAGATACCGGCGTTGTTGATCAGGATATCCAGCCGGCCGAAGTCGCGCTCGATGGTAGAAACGGCGGCGGCGATATGCTCGGGGTTAACGACATCGATCTCGATCGGCCGTGCGTCGATGCCCTCTGAGCGGAGCTGATCGGCAGCCTTCTCTCCCTTGGCGAGGTCGCGCGCACCAATTAGGACGATGATGCCGAGCTTGCCGAGCTGCCGTGCGGTTTCGAGCCCGATTCCTTTGTTGGCGCCGGTGATGAGGGCGATCTTCTTCTGTTCACTCATGCTTGTTTCTCTCCTTGTCGAGGCAGGAGTTCAGATGTCTGCCGGGAGAGGCGGGGTGCGAAAGTTTTCTTCTAGCTCGCCCGTGGCTGCTCGAAGTCGGCTTCGGCCTCCTCCGCCTCTTTCGGGATCAGCACCGTCTTCTCATCCGGAGGAAAGATGAACGAGAGTGGGGATGCGAGGACCTCGCGGATCAGGAATCGCAGGATCTGTCCCTGCTCCTGGTGAGGGACGTCGTACGCTCGCAGGGCGACCACGGAGGCAATCGAGAAGCTCACGCCCAGGTTGAGCACAAATGTGAGTGCGATGCCGGCGATCGCGTAGTAGAGCCAGCCGTGCTCGAAGGAGCTCGTCCCGAACCGGGCCGCCGCCAGGGCCAGCGTGCCGGTGCTCAGGGTGACGTGCCGCACGTCCATCGGGATGCCGAAGAAGCGGGCGACCACGGGAGCAAAGCCGAGCAGGTATCCGAGCACGATGCTTGTGCTCCAGCTGGCCGCATTGCGCTCCAGCCAGTCGGCCGCGCGCCGCATCGTTCGCGCTCCCATGCGGGTCCCGAGCGGGTGCTGCGAGATTGCGTCGGGGATGCGGTGGTAGACGGAGAAGTTCTCAAACCAGCCGCCGATCACGGCTGCCATCCACAGCAGCACACCCGTAAACGCGGCAAACAGCGCCGTTCCGGAGGTGAAGGGGTGCAGCGTCTCGTAGACGTGCTGCGCGCTGCCGGCCGGGAGGTAGTGCGTCTTGAACAGGTGAGCCCACACGTTCTCAAACAGGACCGCTCCGGTGCAGACCGCGATGACGTTTGAAAATGCCGCTGCGAGCTGCGTCCGCGAGATGTCGGCTGCAAACTCCGAGATTTTGCTCCAGCGCGCGACACCGCGATTCTGGCGGATGATGCCGGCCAGGGTCGCCGCCGTCATCGAGGGCTGCTTGGTCGCGAGGGCGAAGCCGAAGACCTGCAGCAGCAAAAAGCTGATGGCGTAGTCGGTGCCGATCAGAAAGCCCTCGACCGCAAGCGGGAAGTGATTTTCCATGACGCGCATCTTGATTGCGGCCGTGAAGACGGTCAGCAGGCCTCCGCCGGCGCCGGCACGCCACATCATCCAGTAGTCCGCGCGTGTGTGCGCGATATAGTGCTCCCCGCCATGCCCGGTGCGTTCGACCGTCTTTCGCGAGAGCAGGTTCAGGCTTTCGCGGGCAAGCGTCCGCAGACGCATATCATCCAGGCGACCGCGAAGAAGCGTGCCCGTCAGCTCGCGGAGATCGGAACCGCGCTCCGCTGAACGAGTGGGCTCAAGCTCGCCCGCATACACGGCGGCCAGCAGCAACATCCGCTGGAGCGTCACCTCGATGCTGCGGAGATCGTAGACCAGGGCCGAGCTGACACCGGCATGCTCCATGTGAAGGTGCACCTGCTCGAGCTCGTCGACACAACGCCGGACTGACTCGCGCCACAGCTGGATTTCGACCGAGCCGCCAGTCTCGGCGTTCTCGCGGACCAGCCTTTCCGTCGCGAAGATCAGCTGGTAGAAGGGCGAGTCCTCCACCGGGCCAGCGCTTCCCCGCTTCCGCAGCGCTGGATGTGCGCCGCGTCCAGCGACCCGCAGGGCCAGCAGCGAGATCGCCTGGCGGAGGTCCTCTCGGAGCCGCCGCGCCGACGCAGTCCCTCCCTCGCCCCAGAGGATCTTGACGAGCCGGTCAAACATAAACCGATGCTGTCCTGCAAAGCGCTCAACGGCTGCCCGGGACGAGAAGATGCCGGCCAGGAAGCGGGCGGTGTCTGTCTCTTCGCGAGCCGATGGAAGCAGTCGTTCAAAGACGCGGCGAACAAGCTCCGCCGGGAGCGCGTGGTGGCTGGGCAGACCAGTTTCCGCAAACAGCGGTACCGAATCGAAGTCGGTCAGCATCCTGTCCCACTCCTGCTGAAACGACTCGCGCAGGGTGCGGTTCTGTTCCAGCAAGCGGACCCACTGCATCAGCCGCACAACGAAGCGTCGCTCGCCGGGGACATTTGCAATCGAGCGAAAGAGCAGGATGGCTCGGCGTGTCCGTGCACTTGCGCTCGCGGCCTCGCAGAAGCTCTCGGTCAGCTTCCGCAGATCGTCCGGTGCACGCGAAAAGGCAGACCGCTTCCGCCAGCGGTGACGTCGAGCCAGCTTCCGCAGTTTGCGAACGGCTCTCACAGATATCAGCATAGACAAAGTTCTGACATACCCAAACAATCTGGGCCCCGGACGGAGGCGGTACTCTGGGTAGGACTTCGGCTTGCGCTGTGCGAATGGCCACGGCGACACACCGGAGCAGTGACAAGAGAGCCGACCCATGCGACAAGTTCTTCTCCTCGCAGCAGCCCTGGTAGCCGCGAGCCTCCCGGCATCCACACAGTCTCCGCCTATCGCGGGTCTGGCGCATGTCGCCATCGCTGTCCACGATCTCGGCGCGTCCGAAGCCTTCTACAACCGGCTCGGATTCGAAGAGGCTTTTCACTTCGGCGAGGGCGACGCGCTCACGCAGGTCTTCCTCAAGATCAACGACACGCAATTCATCGAGCTCTATCCCGCCACCGCGAAGCAGCCGGCCGGCTTCCTCCACCTTTGCTTTGAGGGCAGCGATCTCAATGCGCTCCATGACTTCGACGTGAGCCGCGGTCTCGCGCCCATCGCAGTGCGCAAGGCCCGAGCGGGTAATCTCCTGTTCACGCTCGAAGGGCCCGAGCGGCAGAACATCGAGTACACCCAGTACCTCCCGGGCTCGCTTCATTCCAACGACCGCGGCAAGCACCTTGGGCAGGATCGCATTGCGACCAGCATCTTCGCCGTCTCGCTCGCCATGCGCGATCCCGCCGCCGCAAAGGCCTTCTACGTCGAGAAGCTCGGCTTCCTCCCTGTTCCGCATCACCCGATGCTGCTCGCGATCCCCGGCTCGAGCGGACAGCAGATCGTCTTCGGCAGCGCCGCCGAGCTCCCGCACGCACGTACCTTCTTTCATGTCGCCAGCCTCGCGACTACGGCAAGCCGGCTGAAGCAGCTCCGCGTCGACGTGATCCGTTCTCCGAACGCCCTCTCGGTCTCCGATCCGGACGGCAACGTCCTTGTCTTCGAGAGCGGGCCTGACGCGGAGCCCGCACAGCGCTGACCTTTAGATTGCGCTCTCCGGTGCTTCGGAAGATCGCGCCGGGCGGAATCCACGACCTCGCAACTTCCAGCGGATCACCACAAAGATCACGCTCAACACCGTCGCTAACTCCACGAAGATCTTGCCTCCATCCAGCAGATCCGGCCGTCCATCCTTGAGTAGCGGGTCGGTCAGGATGCTGTGCAGGAACAAGAGAGCAGCCGCCGGAAACACCAGGTAATGGAGATTTCGCCACAGCGGCCGCCCAATCCGCGTTCGCAGCAGCGAACTGAACAGCACGACGGCGAGGAGATATAGCGCGCCTGCCCCGGCCAGGTTCAGCTTTGGTTGCAGCGGCGAGTGCACCGGCCACGCGATATCGAGCCAGCGAAACCGCGGCGCGGGCACCCACAGCAGCACGAGAGGATGCGTCACAGTGAACACGGCCGCCAGGTACGCCGTCCACTGGTGCAAATCGAACAAAGGGATGCGCCTGTGCGGCCACATCCGCACCGGGCTGTAGCGCAGGCTCATCAACATGCCCAAAAACAGGTTCAAGGTCACGCAGCCCACCGCGGCCAGTCCGAGGTAGGCGCATACATCGAGCGCATTCATCAGCTTAGAATCGCACCCTCATCAGAAACTGCATCTGCCGCGAAGCTCCGGTATTTGCGAGGCCGCCCACCGGTGTCCCGAACACCGCGGATGGCGCAGCACCGTCACCATACGTCCCATTGCGGCTGAAGTAGTTCGGATGATTCAGGACGTTGAATGCCTCTGCACGAAGGGAAATGTTCACCCTGTCTCGAAAGATGAAGGACTTCTGAAGCGAGGTGTCCAGCGTGTAGATCGGGCTTCCGCGACCGAAGTCGCGCGGCAGCAACGCACCCTTCACAATAGGGCGATCGGTGACGGAGCCATCCCCGTTGTCATCGACGCCCGTCACGACGTTGTAAGGAAATCCAGATGCCATCTGGGCGACACCTCCCAGCACAAAGCGCATGGGCATCTGGTACGTCCCGCTCAGCACCGCGCGGTGTCTCTGGTCGAGCACACCCGTCGCCCTCTCGCCCTCGGTCAGATTGTTCCAGTCGTTCGGGTTGCCGCCAGAGCCGTCCTGTTCCACCGTGTTGATCACGTGCGAGTAGGTGTAGGTGAGCAGCGCCGCGACGCGCGTGCTGAGCTGACGGCTGAGCTTCAAGCGAGAGCCCCTCGTAGTATGCGTCGGCCGCGTTCGCCAACGTCTGCACGCTACTGTAGTTGTTGAAACAGTTCGCCACCGCGGGGTCAAAGGTCGGGCTCGCAATCGTACAAGTTCCTGCAGGCTTCACCGGCCGCGTAGCATTTGCCGCGGTTACTGATCGCGTCTGTCCGGGTGCCGTGCGCACAAAGGTTGATGGCGCGTTCAGTTCGACCAGTCGCTCGATCTTAGCGCCGCGCGTGCCAACGTAGTCCGCCGACAGGATCCAGTTGCGCCCAAGATCGATGTCCGAGCCGAGGTTCCACTGTTGCGTATAGGGATTCAGCAGCCGTTCAGGATAGAACCGCAGTCCAGAGACATCGAAGTACCGGCTGAGCTGGTCCTGCTGCCCGAGCGCCACGGTGATCGAGCGGATGGGCACGCTTTGCGACCCGTTGCTGGCGCAGCCGGGCGACGCCAGCAGTGCCTGCACGGAGACCCACGGCGTAAAGCTCGTCGGAAAGCCGCACTGCCCCGTGGACGCGGTGAAGGAAAATACGCCGCGCGGGTCGCCGAGCTCATAGTTGGCCGCCTGGTTCGCCCGGATCTCAGAGTAGAAGATGCCGTATCCGGCGCGAACCGAGATGGGCCTCGACACCGGCACGCGCCAGGCAAGACCCACCCGCGGCGCAAGATTGTTATCGTCTCCGATAAAGGTCTGCTGCTCGTAACGCACGCCGAGGTTCAGCGTAAGATCCGGCGTGGCCCTCCAATCATCCTGCACAAAGGCACCAGTGAGCAGCTCGCGAACGTTGTAGCTCTGATTCCCGAAGGCCTGCGTGTACGTGCTCACCAGCGCGGGCGAACCCGCCGGCTGACCCGAGGGCGGAGCGCCCGGAGCGGAAGCGAGCACGTCTGCGATCGGTAAGGTCGCGTATTTCGCATTCACCTGGAAGCGACCGTCAATGTAGCCGCTTCCAAACTCCTGCCCGTAGCCTCCCGAAGAGGAGTGCAGCAGCTCCACGCCGGCCTTGAGCAGGTGACGTCCGAGCCCGTGGGTCAAAGTGTCGGCCACATCGAACTGGTGATTCATCAGGTTGGCGGAACGCGAGTCACCGTAGCTGTAGTACCCGGTCGCAAAGATCTGCGGTCCAAAGATCACCGGCGTGAAACGCGTCACCGGAGAAGCCATATCGAACTGCAGCCGCAACTCGTTGAGCGTGTTCGATCCATGCGTGGCAACATCCGTCAGGTTCACGCCATAGGTCGCTCTCTGAAAGGTCCGAGCCGCCGTCGGCAGGGTCGTCCCGCTCACGCCATCAGACGGATTGGTATCCGTGAACGCGTCGCCAAATGCTCGAAGCGTCAGGTGATTGCTTTCACTCAGGCGGTGATCCACGCGCGCAAAGAAGAGCGTCTGCCGGAACTCCCCATTGAAGAAGCTCCCAAACGCGAGGGGCGACGTAATCACCGCCGCGCGGATCTGGTCGCTGAACTCAGCCGCTGCGTTGAAGGTCGTGCTGCGCCCCCCCAGGGGTCCGCTGATGCTTCCACTACCCTGCGCGAGCGTATTAGCTGCTTTTTTGATCGCAAGGGGAGCACTCGCCTCCGAGAACGCAGGTCTGCCTGCGCCAAGGAGATCCCCGTGCCATGAATCCTCCCCCGCCTTGGTGACGATGTTCACCGCGGCTCCGGTCGTCCATCCATACTCCGCAGGAAGTGCGTCGCTAAGCAGCTCGAACTCCTGGATCGCGACCAGCGGAACGGAGGTGAAGACGGTCTGCCGGCCCCAGCTCTCATTCTGATTCTGATTGTCGATCGACCAGCTCGTCTGCCTCCGTCCGCCGCCGTTGACAACAAAAAGGCTCTCGTTCGTGAAGAGGTCGCCCGTGGTGTACGCCGGCCGCACTGTCGAGCTCAACAGAGCGAGCGACGTCACGCGGTTGTTCGCGATGGACGTCTCTTCGATCTTTCGTGAGCCGAGCCTCGTTCCAACCTCGTCGACCCCTGTCTGCACGGACCCCGCGGCACCGTACACCACGACCTGCGCCTCAGCCCCTGCGCGGAGGCTGACTTCAACATACGCGGTCGAGTTCGCCCTGAGCGCGATGCCGGATTTTTGCGTACTTCGAAAACCGGTCGCCTCAATCAGGAGATTGTAACCTTCCATGATCGGTAGGCCTTTGAAGGCATACCGGCCGCTCGCATCCGTTGTGGCCTTGCGACGCAGACCAACCTGCGTCTGTGTGAGCGCAATGTGCGCTCCCGCGATGCTGGCTCCCTGCGCATCGCGAACTTCGCCTTCAAGCACCGCGAGATCGCGCGTCTGGCCCAACGAGGCATGAGCGATCGCAACTAAGAACGCAATCGTCAGCCCCCATCGGCAGCCGGTACGCGGAATCAGCCAGCCAGCTTCGGCGAGAGTTCTCCTCATCTTGCAGCTCCACTTTCCTGTTCGGTGATTCAGCACGACAGCAAGTTGTTGGCACGCCGAGCTCGCGCGAGACACTCAGCGTGTCATCGCAAAACTCACAGCCTCCTCGATCGCGCCGACCTGGATCGGCTTCTGACCAGCATGTTGGAGCCGCTGGTTCAACGCTGGAAGCTCTTTGGTCTTGAACTCCGCCCACTCCGCCGTGCGCCGGTCTGCGGCACCCTTCAACGTGTCGTAGGCCTCGACGCTAGATGCCGGAACGGCACGATGACCGCTTTCGATGACACGCAGAACGGCGCCAAGCCCCGAGCTCGTGGCGCTCAGACCCATCGCGGATCCGGTGTCACCACTCTCGATTCCAGCCGTGACCTCGCGCAACCGTCTCTGTGCCTTGGCGAGCTCCGCCTGCACCTCCGGCTCCCTGGGTCCGGAGCCCTGCAGCTTGGTCAGCTCGCTGCTGACGGACTGGATCTCCGCCATCGCTCGACGGGTTCGCTGTGCGTCGGTGTAGACTCGCTGCCCAAGCGCAAACTGCGCGTTGAGGTTCTCCGTCGTCGATGTGCCGCGGGGATCCATCGTGATCGTCAATGGCTGGACCTCGGTCTTGCCGTCCACGATCAGCTCCACGGTATACACGCCAGGGACGACCCGAGGTCCGGGCGGCGCGCCTGCATCGTCCTCGTCGTCATCCCCGGTCGATAGGCCTGAGCTCCCGGCCGCGAGATCCCACACGAAGCGGTGCTCGCCCTTGCTCCGGGCCAGCACCTGCGGCACGGGAAACCAGCGCTCCGCAATGGGCAGTGTGCTCGGCCAACCCTTGGGCGTCTCGCCGCTCGAAAACTGCCGCAGTAACTTATGTGAGGCGTCGTAGATCCGGAGCTGTACCTTCTGTGCATCGTGAGCAACAACGTAGTCCAGGATCGCCCCGTCGGGCGGGTTCTTCGCCTGCGGCTCCTCCGGCGGAAGCGGCGTGCCGAGGAAAGCATCGTTGTCGACACGTACAGCCGGAGATGGCGCGTAGAGAAACGACTCCTTCGCCTGTCTGGCCGCGGCCTGTTGACGGAGCGGAGCTATGTCGTCGAGGATCCAGAACGATCTTCCGTGCGTCGCAACCACAAGATCGTCACCATGCACGTCGATGTCACGAACCGACGTGACTGGCAGGTTCCGCTGCAACGAGCTCCAGTGCTGGCCGTCATCGCCCGACCAGTACATCCCGAACTCCGTCGCGCCGTACAACAGACCGCGCTGCTTCGGGTCCTCGCGAACCGCGTTCAGAAACGATCCCGAGGCGATGCCGTCCACGCGTAGCGTCCATGTCTTTCCAAAGTCAGTCGTTACGTAGAGGTACGGCCGGGTGTCATCCATACGATGGCGATCGACGACCGCAAACGCTACAGCCGGGTCGAAGTGCGAAGCTTCGATCATCGCGATCCTGCTCCACGGGGCGAGGCCTGTCGGCGTCACGTCCTGCCACGTTTTCCCACCATCTCTCGTCAGGTGAAGGAGGCCCGTGTCGCTGCCCGCCCAGATCTCATCGGCTTCCAGCGGCGAGGGAGCGATGCTGTACACAACGCCATATCCGCGCTCACGCGCATTTGTAACCGACACTGGTCCGTTTACCGCTGCGTTCTTATCGGCGCCGGTCAGGTCGGGACTGATCTCCTGCCAATGAAGGCCGCCGTCGGAGGTCTTCAAGACGTACTGCGTGCCAAGGTAGAGCGAGGTCTTGTCCGCTGGCGAGAACACCAGCACCGGGCTCCAGGGATCGCGATACCTGCGCTTCGAGATATCGAGCGCGAACCCGCCCAGCGGCCACGGCGTAATCGTCTGGCTCAAGAGAGGTCCGGCGGTCAAACCGCTGCACCGTTCCATACGTCCCGGAGACGTAGATGATGTTCGCGTCCTTGGGATCGATGGCGATGTAGCCGCTCTCGCTGCCCGTGGGCTGGAACCAGTCTCGACCGGTGATGCCGCCGTGATCTGTGCGGCTCGCGATCGCGATCGCACCGCTATCCTGCTGGGCGCCGTACACCCAGTACGGGAAATTGTTATCCGTGGTGACATGGTAGAGCTGCGCCGTGGGCTGGTTGTACCAGGTGGTCCAGGTCTTGCCGCGGTCGAGACTCACCGTCGCCCCCTGGTCCACACCGAGCATCAGGTGAGCGGGGTTCTTCGGGTCGATCCAAACCTGGTGATAGTCATCCCCGCCCGGTGCTCCGCGCACGATTCCGAAGGTCTTGCCGCCGTCTTCCGTGCGGTAGAGCGCGACGTTGGGGATGTACAGCACGTCAGGATTTTGCGGATCGATCGTCAAGCAGTTGAAGTACCACGAGCGACTCGTGAGACGGTCATCCTTGTTCACCAGCGACCACGTGCCGCCGCCATCATCGGACCGGTAGATCCCCGGGTGCTCCTTACCGGCAAGCGCCGCATAGACGCGTCGTCCATCGGTCGAGACAGCCACACCCACTCGCCCCCAGTCCTCATCGGGCAGGCCATTCCCTTTCACCTCCGCCCAGCTCTCCCCGCCATCGGTTGAGCGCTCGAGACCGTTGCCGGGCCCGCTCAGCGGTCCATAGGCGACCCAGGGCGGACGACGCGCATTCCATGTCGCCGCGACGACAAGCTTGCCGTCCCCTGACATTGCTACGTCCGCGATGCCGATCTCGGAGCCCTTGTCGAGCACGTGTTTCCAGTGCGCTCCGCCGTCGGTCGATTTGTAGACGCCTCGCTCGGGGTTTGGTCCGTAAGCATGTCCAAGCGCGCCCACGAAGACGACATTCGGGTCAGTCGCGCTCACAAGGATGCGGCTGATCTGCCTGGTGTCTGTGAGGCCGACGTGCTGCCAACTGCGACCGCCGTCAGCCGAGCGATAAACCCCGTTGCCCGACGCGAGATCGGAGCGGATATCCGTCTCTCCGCTGCCCGCATAGATCACCTTGGGGTCAGACGGCGCAACCACCAACGCTCCGATGGATGCGACCGGCTGACCGTCGAAGATCGGGGTCCAGACTGTTCCGGCGTTCTCCGTCTTCCAGACCCCACCATCGACGGACCCGAAGAAGAAGTTCGTCGCACTTCCCGGAACACCTGAGACGGCTACCACACGGCCCGCGCGAAAGGGGCCGATCAGACGCCACTGCATCCCATCCGTTTGCCCACCAGCTGAGCTCTCCTGCGCAGCCGTGAACGATGCCGCGGCTGCGACAAGCAAACAGGAGATCACACCGGTACGAATCAACCGTCGCTTCATGAGGTCCTCTCTCCAGCAAAGATCCAACCACAGCCTCACTCCACATCCCCGATCTCGATCTGGTCTTCGACATCGTGATCGATCCGGTCTGTATTCAGCTCAAGCGCGGCCAGGTGGTCCTTGGCCCGCTCCGCATTCAGCGCCTTCAGGTCTGTCTTCTTCACCTTGTCCCACGCGGCGAGCAGATCGGGAAGGGGCTTGACGGCAATGGCGTATGCCTCCAACTGGGCCGCGGTCGGACGGACATCGGCGTTTTGAATCGAGTGCTCGATACGCACGAGCTGCACGCGTACCGACATCAGCGTAGGCGGACCCGCAGCTCCGCGGCGGCCACCGCCTCCACCTGGTCGGCCCGCGATCTTATCGAGATCTGTCTCGAGGCTCTCGCCGGTCGTGACGGGCGCCTTTGGTGTGCCCTGCGCCGCTGCTGCGGCTCCTCTGGCCGAGCCGGTTGTGTTCGGGCCCTGGATCCGCGCCGCACTCTTGCTCTGCATCTGCTCGCGCAGAACCGTGATCTCGTGCAGCGCGGCCGTAGCCTTCATCGTGTCGTCGTAGATCGCCTTCGACACCCGGAACTGTTCGTCGAGTTCACCCTGCGGCGTCTTCACGCGCGGATCCATCACGACCTCGATCGGCTGCGTCAGCGTCTTTCCCGCTGCGGTCAGCCGCACGGTGTAAGCGCCAGGGAGCACCCACGGCGAGCTCTCTACCGAAGGCGTATCGTGCGGCACCGCCTGATCCGCGTCTGGCCCCAGCGACATCCCGGGCACTTCCGGGTAGTGCATGTCCCACAGAAAGCGATGGTGCCCCGCGGCAGCCGACAGGACGCGCGGCGGCCGCGCCCACAGCGTTGGAACCGGGTAGCGCGGATCAAGCGGCGGAACTGGCGCATCGCTGCGATAGCGGCTCACGACGACACCTTTGCCATCGAGCACCTCGAGCGTCACCACGCCCGAGACTCCCGGCCCGAGGTAGTAGTCGATCATCGCTCCATCGGGCGGATTTTCACCCGTCGCCATGTCCGGCGGCCATGGAGTCGGCGGATTCATATCGCCGCGGATCCGCATCGCCGGTTGCGGCTTGTAAAGATGGGCCGTCTCACCTCCAATCGCCGCGGCCGCCTCCCGTAGCGGGGTGACATTGTCCAGAATCAGAAAGCCCCGGCCGTGCGTCCCTGCAATCAGGTCATCATCCTTTACCTGGAGATCGCGTACGGAGCTTGGAGGCATGTTCAGCCGCAAGGACTGCCAGTGGTCGCCGTCGTCGAACGAAACATACACCTGCGTCTCTGACCCCGCGTACAAGAGTCCCTTACGCTTCGGATCCTCACGGATGGCGCTGGTCGCCGCACCGTCTGGGATCCCGTTGCGGATCTCGGTCCAGGTCGCGCCGCCATCATGCGTCCGAAACAGGTGCGGTCGCATGTCATCCAACCGCATCGTGTTCACCGCCGCATACGCCGTCTGCCCATCGAAGTGCCCGGCGTCCATATTGAAGACCTTCCAGAAGGGCTTGAGCTCGGGCGGCGTGACATTCTTCCAGTTCGCACCACCATCGGCGGTCGTCCAGATCAGTCCATCGTCGGTGCCGGCCCACAGCCGGTTCCCATCGAGCGGCGAGAGCCCGAGCGAGTAGATGACGCCGCGCCGCACTACCTTGGCGGCCGGCGTCTCCTTGTAGCTGCCCAGCACCGCCGGCTGCTCGTACGTCTCACGGCTCAGGTCCGGGCTGACCTCCTTCCAGGTCTGCCCATAATCCGACGTGAGCCACAGGGTGTTCGCCGCGAAGTAGAGCTTGTGCGGATCCACGGGGGAAAACATCAGCGGCTCCGTCCGCAGCACGCGATAGCTGCGCAGCGGCTTCGGCTCAATCTCGCGAATCTGCCCCGTTCGTCTGTCGTACCGCGTTACTTTTCCCCCGTAGACAACATCCGGGTCGAGGGGATCCGGCGCTGCGTACCCATACTCCTCGATTCCGGCGGGGTGCCAGTCGTGAAACGTGATGCGTCCATCATTGCTCCGGCTCGAAACGCACGCGCTTCCGCTGTCCTGCTGCCCGCCGCACACCCGGTACGGAAACGCATTGTCGGTCGAGACGTGGTACATCTGCGCCGTTGCCTGGTTGAACCACTGGCTCCACGTCTCTCCGCCGTTCTCACTGATGATCACGCCCTGGTCGCTCGCAAGCGCGATGATCCGGGTGTTGTTCGGATTGATAAAGACGTTCTGGTAATCGTCGCCCCCCGGTGCGCCCCTTAGACCGACCCAGGTCTTGCCCGCATCGGTCGACTTCCAAGTCACCACGCTCCCCACGTACACCGTGTCGGGATCCCGCGGATCGACGCGCGGCACGGGCACATCGCCACCACCGATACGTTCTTCCGGCCTGGGATCACCCGCCGATGCATGGACCCAGTTCAGTCCCTCGTCATCCGAGCGATAGATTCCAACCGTCGCGTGTGTGGTCGCCACCGCCGCATACACCCGTCGCGAATTGCTCGGCGATACCGTGACATTGACCTGCAGGATGTCGTCCGGCAGCCCATGCCCGACAAGCTTCGTCCACGTATCCCCGCCATCGGTCGAGCGGTAAAACCCGCCTTCGGCGCCGGTAAACGATCCGTTCTCCCACGGCGCCTCCTGCCGCTGCCACATCCCGGCGTAGACGATGTTCGGGTGCTGCGGGTCGATCGCAACCTCCGACCCTCCCGTGCGCTCGTTCGTGTACAGCACCTTTTTGAAGCTCTTCCCTCCGTCCGTCGACCGGAAGATGCCGCGTTCGGCGTTTGGGCCGTAAGGGTGTCCTGTGACCGCAACAAAGACGCGGTTTGCGTCCTTTGGATCGACGGCGATCTCCCCGATCTGCTGCCCATCGCGCAGGCCCAGGTGCGCCCACGTCTTCCCCCCATCGCTCGAACGATAGATCCCGTCTCCGGTCGAGAGATCAGGCCGTTGCAGACCTTCGCCGCTGGCGACGTACACCACTTCGGGCTCAGATTCAGCGACCGCGATCGCTCCGATCGACCCCGAGGGCTGTTCGTCCCACAGACTCTTCCACGTCTGCCCCGCATCGGTCGTCTTCCATACGCCGCCGTTCACCGCACCCAGGTAGAAGGTCGCGGGCTGGCTCGGCACACCTGCGAGCGCGCGCGTTCGCCCGGCCCGCATCGGTCCGATCTCACGCCAGCGCATATCGGAAAACAGCTTCGGATCAAGTCCCGCACTCTGCGCCAGCATCGAGCAGAAGCACCCAGCCCCAATCAGTACATTGCCCCAAAACAGCCGACGTCCCCGCACGCTCATATCGCTCCTCGGACCTCGAAGTCCCTGCACTCGCTGAATCGCTGGAATTCAAAGTCTATCGCCGTCAACTGCCTTTGCCCGACGGCAAGCAAGAGAAAGGGCTCGACCGCAGCCGAGCCCTCCTGTCCTGCATGGTAGTGACTGTTTTTAGAACGAGAACCTCGCCCCAAACTCACCCGTAAACGACCTCGGCACAATGGTGCTGCTGGGATTGATGAAACCCAGTGGCTGGAGAAAGGTCGAATCCGAGACATTGCCGTCATAGTTGCTTCCGTAGTTGGCGCGGTTGGTCAGGTTGAACCCTTGGAAGAACAGGTTCAGGTTGTACCGGTCGTGAACCGAGATCGTCTTTCCGATACGCGCGTCGAGCTGGATGACCGGGTCGCCGTGATACGAGTCATACGAAGTCTCATAGCAGGATCCCGCCGCCAGGCAGCCCTTGTAGAAGCTACCCAGAGTCGTCTTCCCGGTCGTATCCCCGGCAACCGCCGCCTTTGCCGCGGCGAGGTACGCAAGGAAAGCCGCCGGTGTCGGCTTCGATCCGGTAAGAACTGCGGCGTGCGGGTTGCTGCGGCCGCTGCCTACTCCCCAGAGATCGCTGCTCGATTCGACGATGTCCACCGGCCGCGACGAGCCTGCCGAAAGGATCGGCGAGATCTCGATGCGGTACGGCAGGGTAATCGTGCCCGCTGCCGTCAGATGGTGCTTCTCATCATTGGGTGCGCGTCCATAATCGCGGTCTCGCAACTGCCCCAGGAACGGGTTGGTTGCGGTGTTGCGGAACGCCGCCGGGTTGCCCTCAAACGCAAGCGCCTTCGCCCACGTGTAGTTCACGGTGGCCGAGAAGTGCTTGTAAACCGACTGGCGATAGCTGAGGTTCAGTGCGTCGTAGTACGAGCGGCCAATCGCCTCTTCCTCGCCGAAGCGCCCGATCACCGGCACGCCCGCCGATTTGAACGCAGCCGTAAAGGGACGGACACCGCCGTTGAAGTACTCGGTTGGATTGATGTTGACCGTCTTGTCCTCGTGGATGCCGCGCGCCTGCACGTACTCCGCCTCGATCACCGACCGGTTGTTCAACGCGTACTGGAGGCCGGCATTGATCTGCTGCGTGTACGGATTGCGGAAGGACGGGTTCATCAGGCGCCCCGTCGATCCGGCTGCGAGATCATGCGCCGCCGGAGGAATTACGGGTAGCGGATCGATGCCGTAGCGATAGTTGCTGAGCAGGATGTTGGTACCCGGAACCACGTTGGCCGACGAGCACGAGGTGTCGCTCGGTCCAGCGCAGCTGATGCTGTAGGTGTTTGCGAACACCTGATCATTCGCCTGCTGGATCATGAACAGCGGGATATTCTCGAACGACTGCCCGAAGTAGAGCCCGTAGCCGCCGCGCAGCACCAGCTTCCCGTGACCCGTTACGTCGTAGGAGAAGCCGATACGCGGGCTGATGTCGAGATTGTCGTTCTGCGGAAGCCCCGTGTAGTTGCCGCCGATGTAGCCGAGATTCGGTGTGTACCCGGGCGCAAAGTTCGGCAATCTGGTGGTCGGAACCGTGGGAACGTTGGTCGCAGCGGCCGCGACCAGCTCCTGGTGCGTCCGGCTGTTTGCCTGCTTTGCGATGCCGTACGTGTCGATGTCACGGTCGTAGCGAATACCGAGGTTGAGCAGCAGCCGCGAAGAGGCGCGCCAGTCATCCTCCACGTAGAAGCCGATCATCTTCGGCGAAAGATCAAAGCTCGGATCACCCGAGGTTCCGGTCGAGGCCTGAATGACACCCGGAGACGAGAAGCCGTTCGGGTACTTGGTCGGATCAAGGAGATTCGCTGCGGAGTCGAAGAAGTCGAACTCCGGCGTGGGGTTGTTCTCGAAGAACCCGCCCACCTGCGGCTCATAGATATAGTCCACGCCCGCGCGGACAGTGTGCTTGCCATGCGTGTACGAGAAGTCATCACGCAGCTGGAACTTGTGCTGGCTGGACTTCTGCGGGACGTTGACATTGGTGCCGAAGCTCGTTCCGTCGGGGAAAAGGAAGAACGGTGTCCGCGTCGTCGAGTCGATCAGGTTGTTCCAGTACTGGAAGCCGACCGTGAAGTTGTTCACCATCGTGTTCGTCAGGATGGAGCTCAGTGTGAAGTTGGTCAGGATCAAGTCGTTGATCGTGAAGTTGCCTTCGGTCAGATCGTTCTGCTGCGTGGACTGGTCGTTGTTGCTCTTGTTGTCCTGTGCGGCATAGCTGATGTAGGCCTTTTCCTTCTCGCTGAACACGTGGTCGATCCGGCCGTTGTAGCGCTTCTCGTCAAATGGCGTCGGAATGGTGTGCGAAGGCTGAGCCCCGAGGCTTGCCGCCAGCGTGAGCTCGTCGAAGGAATCGCTCGTGACCGACAGGCTCGAGCGCTCGCGCAGACCCTCGTAGGCAAAGAAGCCGAAGTCCTTGTCGCGCCGAATCGGTCCGCCGATCGATCCGCCGTACTGTTGGCGGCTGTAGTCCGGCTTCGGCTGGCCGGCATCCTCGCTGATCTTGTTGTTGGTCTGAATCGCCTGGCTCCGGAAGAAGCCGTACAGGGCGCCGTGGAACTGGTTCGTGCCAGCCTTGGTCACCACGTTCAGCGCCGCACCCTCGCTTCGGCCGTTCTCGGCGGAGAACCGGTTCGTGCTGATCTTGAACTCCTGCACCGCCTCGAGCGGGAGCTGCATCACCGCCCCGCCGACCGTGTTGTCCTTGTTGTCGATCCCGTTTACGGTCGTATTTGTGTTGCGTCCGCTCGATCCGTTTACGGCGTAGATCGCATACCGATTCTTGGTCGGATCATAGCTGTCCACCATCTTCACGCCAGGAGCCAGGATCGCAAGATTCGCAAAGTCGCGTCCATTCAGCGGCAGATCCGTAATCTCCTGCGGCGTCACCGCGGTCGAGCTGTCCGTCTTCTCCGTGTCGACGAGCTGGTTGCTGCTCGATACCTCGACCGTCGTGCTCACACCGCCCGCCACGACCGGCAGATTTGCCGTAACCGTCGTTCCCACCAGCAGCTCGATACCCGTCGTCTTCGCACTGCTGAAACCGGACGCCTGGACCGAAATCGTGTAGTTCCCGATCGGCAGCAGGTCAAACCGATACTCGCCTGCCCCGTTGGTCTTCGTCGTGCGCTGATTGTTGGTGCCATTATTGCTCGCTGTCACCGTCGCGTTCGAAACAGCCGCGCCCGTCGGGTCCGTTACGTATCCAACGATATTTCCGCTCGCGGTGGCTTGTGCAAACAGCCGCCCAGTGCCGAGCAGAACGAACAACATGAGACTGATCTTGAGTATTGCGCGCATTTTCCTCCGGAAGTTGGAACACGGCTGGCCGGGATAGAGACAGGACTCCACGGCGCAGACGACGAGATTTCTCCTCGCGTGGCGTGCGAAGGAGAGTTGAGTTTTTGGTATGAAACAGATTCTAACCGGCAATTCACACGGTGTACATGCAAAAAGATACATTTGGTCACGATCTGCCTTCCGTTCATCCCGCCACCCAGCCCATACCCGCTCGGAGTCCCACCTGCTTCGACCGCCCTGGTCCGGTGGCTGGGCTGAGCCCCCTGGACGAAGCACGCACGCGAGCGAGCACAGGCCTGAACCCGAGCGAGCACCCTGCAGGTGAATCGGCTTCCAGGAGCCCGCGAACTTCAAGCCGACCGCGCCCCCGCCACGGCCGGCTCAACGCTTCTACCCAGCTCACTAGTGCGGAGCGGCCGCAGACCGGAGCGCGCCGTCCCGTCGAGCCTCCCCAACCAGCCTCCTGAGATGAAGCCCGTAGCTGCTCTTTTCGAGGCTCTTTGCCAGACTCTCGAGCCCGTCCACATCGATATAGCCGAGCCGAAAGGCGATCTCTTCCGGGCACGCGATCTTGAGGCCCTGCCGTCGCTCGATCGTCGCAATGAACTGCCCCGCGTCCAGCATCGCATCGTGTGTTCCGGTATCGAGCCACGCGAATCCACGGTTCAGCGTCTCCACCCTGAGCTTCCCAAGCTCCAGGTAGATCCGGTTCAGATCCGTGATTTCGAACTCGCCCCGGTGCGAGGGCCGGATCGTCTTCGCATACTCCACAACCCTGCTGTCGTAGAAGTAGAGCCCGGTGATGGCGAAATTCGACTTCGGCTCCTTGGGCTTCTCCTCGATCGACAGCACCCTGCCCTCCGTGTCGAACTCCACCACGCCGTAGCTCTCCGGATCCTGCACCTGGTACGCAAAGATCACAGCGCCGTCCGTGACGGTTGCCGCATTCTGCACGCACCGCGACAGGTCGTGGCCGTAGTAGATGTTGTCGCCGAGCACAAGCGCTGTCGGCTGCCCGTCGATAAACTCCTCGCCGAGCAAAAACGCCTGCGCGATCCCGTCAGGGCTCGGCTGGGTGACGTATTGGATCGAGATCCCCCACTTGCTCCCATCACCCAGGAGATGCTCAAAGCGCGGCTGATCCTGCGGTGTCGAGATCAACAGGAGATCGCGAATCCCCGCCAGCATCAGCGTGCTCAGCGGGTAGTAAATCATCGGCTTGTCGTACACCGGAATCAACTGCTTGCTCACACCCAGCGTCGAGGGGTACAGCCGCGTTCCAGATCCGCCCGCCAGAATAATGCCCTTCATACCGCACTCCTTTCCCCATAGTTCGTGGTCACCCAGGCGCGGTACTCTCCGCTGGTCACGTGCTTCACCCACGCATCGTGGTCCAGGTACCACTGCACCGTCTTCCGTATGCCCGTCTCGAACGTCTCGGTCGGCTCCCAGCCCAGCTCTCGTTGCAGCTTGGAGCAGTCGATCGCATACCGCCGGTCGTGGCCAGGCCTGTCCTTCACATACGTGATCAGCCGGTCATGCGGACGGCCCGAGGGCTGGAGTTCATCGAGAATCGCGCACAGAACACCCACTACATCAATGTTTTTTCGTTCGCTCAGGCCGCCGATGTTGTAGGTCTCGCCGGTCCTCCCGCGAAGCAGCACCTCGTGAATCGCCCGGCAGTGATCGCCGACATACAGCCAGTCCCGGACATTCTGTCCATCGCCATAGACCGGCAGCGGCCGCCCATGGAGCGCGTTGTGGATCATCAACGGAATCAGCTTCTCCGGAAACTGAAACGGACCGTAGTTGTTGGAGCAGTTGGTCGTCAGCACGGGTAGGCCATACGTGTGAAAACACGCGCGCACCAGGTGATCGGACGCCGCCTTCGAGGCCGAGTACGGGCTGTTCGGACGGTAGGGCGTGCTCTCGTGAAAGGCCGCCTCCTCCGGCTCAAGCGAGCCATACACTTCGTCCGTCGAGACATGGAGAAATCGGAAGCGCGCCGCCTCCTCCGCGCCCAGCGAGCGCCAGTGCGCGAGCACCGCCTCCAGCAGGGTGAATGTCCCCAGCACGTTGGTCTCAACAAACGCCCGCGGTCCCACGATCGACCGATCCACGTGGCTTTCCGCAGCGAAGTTCACCACCGCGTCGGGCCGGTACTCGGCCAGCAGCCGGTCGGCCAGCTCGCGGTCGCCGATTCCGCCCTGCACAAACACGTGCCTCGGATTGCCTCTCACCGATTCGAGGTTTTCGAGATTACCGGCATACGTCAGAAGATCCAGGTTCACTACCCTGTAGCCGGCACCCAGCGCCTGCAGAACATAGTTCGACCCGATAAAGCCTGCCCCGCCTGTCACCAGGAGAGTCGCATCATGCATCCAAATCACCTCTCGGTCAGGCAAACAAACTCCTGCCTCGAGCTCGCTCGCCTGTCAGGATCGTCGCTGACAAAAGTTCAATGCGCCGCAAACACGGGCAGCACACAGCTACCATAACCGACTCCGCAAGCTGCCGCGGCGGAATCTGATCTCGCCCGCAGGCAAGGAGGTCAACTCAAACCGAGCCGTAGCCCGCAGAGCCGGCTGTGCCGAGACATGGCCGCGTATCATTAAGCCGGATGCGTAGGCAGGCGATCATCATCGGCGCGGGGCCGGCTGGCCTCACTGCCGCCCTCGAACTTCTACGCCGGACCAACATCCAGCCCGTCATTCTCGAAGCTACAGACGAGATCGGCGGCATCTCCCGCACTATCCGCTACAAGGGCAACCGCATGGATATCGGCGGCCATCGCTTCTTCTCTAAAAGCGATCGCGTGATGCAGTGGTGGATGGACCTGATGCCGCCCGAGCTACCGGAGGATGGCGTCCAGATCGCTTACCAGGGCAAGCAGCGACTTATAAATGTCCCCGCCCACCTTCCCGAAGAGCCCGTTCTGCGCGGTGCGGGACCACTTCAGCCCTATGCCGGCGATCACGTTGACGATGCGCCTGCAGGGGAGCCGGTGGAAGCCCTTGTTGCGGCCCCGTTACCCGCCCCGGAGCCAGATTTGGTGATGCTCATCCGGCCCCGCAAAAGCCGGATCTACTACCTCCGCCGGTTCTTCGACTACCCCATTCGCATCACCGCGAAAACAATTCGCAACCTCGGCCTGCTTCGGACAGTCCGTGTGGGTCTCAGCTACCTCCGCTCGCGCTTTCACAAGATCACGCCTGAGCGCAGCCTCGAAGACTTCCTTATCAACCGCTTCGGTCGCGAGCTTTACCTCACCTTCTTCAAGAGCTACACCGAAAAAGTCTGGGGCACGCCCTGTGATCGCATCTCCGCCGAGTGGGGTGCCCAGCGCATCAAGGGCCTCAGCCTTACAACTGCGATCAAGCACTTCCTCCGCAACGCCCTCTCGCCGTCCAGCCGCGGCGGCGATCTCTCCCAGAAGAAAACCGACACCAGTCTGATCGAGCGCTTCCTCTATCCCCGCCTCGGTCCCGGCCAGCTCTGGGAACATGTGGCCAGCGAAATCGTCGCACTCGGTGGCGAGATCCACATGAACTGCAAGGTCGATCGGATCCGCACCCGGGCAATTGAGCCCGCCGCGCCCGCCCTTAACCGGATCGCCTCCGTCGAGACCATCTCCAGCACCGGAGAGCGCAGCACCTTCACTGGCGACTACATCTTCTCCACCATGCCCATACGCGATCTCGTGCGTTCGCTCGACGCCTCTGTGCCCGACGAGATCCGCGCGATCAGTGATGGTCTTCAGTACCGAGACTTCATCACCGTAGGCCTGCTCGCCGATCGCCTGAAGCCCACCGAGAAGAATGGTGGCCTGCTCAAGGACACCTGGATCTATGTGCAGGAGCCGGATGTGCTCCTCGGTCGGTTACAAATATTCAACAATTGGAGCCCTTATCTTGTCGCCGATCCGGGCAAGGTCTGGATCGGCCTCGAGTACTTCTGCTACGACTCCGATGCGCTGTGGAACATGCCCGACGACGCCATTCAGCGTTTTGCCATCAGCGAGGTCGCAAAGATCGGTATCCTCAACCCGGAAGACGTCCGGGACGGCCACGTCGTCCGCGTACCCAAGACCTATCCCGCCTACTTCGGCACCTACGATCGCTTCGATGAGCTCCGCGCCTATACCGACTCGTTCCAAAATCTCATTCTGATCGGCCGCAACGGCATGCACAAGTACAACAACCAGGATCACAGCATGCTCACCGCAATGACGGCCGTGGACGGCATCGTGGCCGGCCACATCGACAAAGCTGCGCTGTGGGGGATCAATACCGAGCAGGAGTACCACGAAGACAAGAAGTAAGGTTCGGACCTTGGGGGGCAAAGATCGCTGCTTCATACGCGAAGCGGCCGGGTAAGTTGCCTCGCTTGTTCTAGGCCCTGACTGAACGCGCCTTGCCACGAAATAGGAGCGGGTCAGTCTTCCATCAGCCGTTCCGCGCGGCGCTTGATCTTGACCTCCGGATCGAAGACTCTCTGCCGTGATCGCTTCCGACAAACGTGGACCATCCTGTCCGTCTTGCAAGGCCTGAGCTGGCCTCATCTCTAGTCGATCGTGAGCAGCACATGGACCAACAGAACGGCCTTTGACCCTTGATGAGGTACCGTGATCAGCGTACCGGGTAGTGGGTCGGACTGAGTCAACAATGTCTGCCGGGAGGCTCCTGCCCGCTGCTCGGATAGCCCCCACAACCTTTCAGGCGAATTCTCCAACCGCAGCTTAACGTTGCTCACGGACCAATCCTTGTCCCATCGATCGACCAGAGCTACGGGCAGTGTCTGCATTCCTTCTGTAGGCACAATCTCTTCTATCCGCGAAGGGGAGACAATCACCAGTAGGTCCTCGCCGATGTGCTCGGTTCCCCTGCGCGCAATTCGAAGCGCCTTGACCGTGCTGTTCTGCGGCGGGATCTCGACCAGCCGGCCAGCCGAGACTTCGTTTGCTCCGTTAGCGATATCGAGAGTGGGAAACAGCAGCACTGGCTCGCCGGAAGAACCATTCCTGTAACGCTCACGATCGATCACATAGAGAAAGCCTTCGCGCGGAACCTCGATCCCCAAGCGGATCCGATCGCCTTCATGGAATGAGGACGAAGCATCCACTCGCTCGGCCACATACTCTCTCGTCGCTTCACCGGCCTTCTCGGGAATGAGCAGCCGCGCTCCATCAGTGTCTTGGGAGGCGGGTGGACGAAGCCGCCACACGGTCAGCCCACACGCCGCCTCGTCGTACACCTTCGCATCGGCCGTCTCGCTCACACCAGCGCGATAGCTCGCATGCACGGGAGCCTTGGGCGCGTTAGCAGCTTTCGCGGGCCGCTTTTGCATAAACCCTGTGTCCCATATCTCACGCGGCGCATCTTGGGCTCGCGCAGTCAGCGGAAGGAGCAGCAACGGTACGGCGAGGAGCTTCAGCATCACTCTTCTCCTGGTGCCTTCGAGGCATGCCTCAACGTCAAATGCGTCACCACCAACTCACTACTTATCGGCAGACTTGCGTTCGCGCCCTGCCACACCAGTTCCGTCGCTTGAGCGTGCAGGACGCGGCGCACAGCTTCACGTTCAGCCGGGTCGCCAATCTTTCCCCGAAAGCGGTTATTGGACCATTGCAGCGCTGATTCAAGCTCTGCAATGGGATCCGCAGACACAGCGATAAAGAGCGTCTCATCGGCAGCGTCGCCCGAAAACCGGAACGCGCTCCCTTCTGGGATCAGCCTCGTCTGTTCCGCGGCCAGCATGGAACTTCCCCCATAGCTCGTACTCGAAGGAAATAGCAGATGCAGCGACCCGTCTTCCTTGTTCTCAGACAAGAGATAAAGGTGGGCCGCTCGAGAGGCCTTCACCGCAAGCCGAAAGTCGCTCGCAGAAGCTAGAACAACATCTCCATCCTGGTGAAGAAACGGGCGAGACCCATGCCCAAGGAAGTCCAGAGTCAGCGACGGCTGATTGATCGCTGCGGGCGCCAAAGTCAGAGATCGCGCCAAAGCAGCCTTGTCGGCGGCCGGTGCAGCTCTCCTATGGAAGATCTTCGCCCACGCACCCACGCCCAACGCCACCATCAGCACCCCGATCGGTGCTGCAAACGCCAGGCGGCGCAACCGGATCCGTCTGCTGGTGTCCGCTCGCGCAAGCTTGATCTTCAGCTCGTCTGCGAAACGGCCAGGATCCTGAGGCCTTTCTTCTACCTTGAAGCGCAGTGCCTTCAGGATCAGTTCACCCGCCGCGACAGGGATCTCAGGCCGCAGCATCGCGGGATTCACGACATCCCCCCTCTGCAGACCCAAATGCTCTCCCGGCAACTCAGCAGAAAAGGGGAGCTGCCCGGTCAGCGCCTCGTACGTGAGCACACCAAGGCTGTAGAGATCGCTGCTGGCCGTAGGTTTGCCCATCAGTTGTTCCGGGGCCATATAGCTCAGGCTACCCACAATCTGTGTAGTGGTGGAGGGCACGCTCCTGAGCACCGTAGCGATCCCAAAGTCGATCAGCCGCAAGTGCTCGCTACCATCGGCAAACGTCTGAACGACGATGTTCTCTGGCTTCAGATCGCGATGAAACACGCCCTGCGCATGAACAAACGTCAAAGCCCGCCCCGCCTGTTGCACCAGCTCGCCGGTTCGAAAGAGCGACAGGGGTCCATCTTCGAAGATGCTTCGAAGCGTCCGCCCTTCGGCGAACTGTGTCACCAGAAAAGCCTGACCGTTTGCAAGCTCTCCATGGTCGAGGGGCGCAATGACATTGGGATGCTCCAGGATCGAGAGCGCATGGAGCTCTTCTCGAAACTTCCGCTGGATATAAGGCTCGCTCTTTGGATCCCTCAGAACCTTGATCACGACCTTGCGGTCGGAAAGCTGCGAATCGACCGCAAGAAACGTCGTCGCGAACCCGCCATCAGCTAGCTTGTTCAGGATGCGATATCTGCCCTTCAGTATCGTTCCCGACCTCAGCTCCGCCTCCTCATACGCCAACAGAGATCGAACCTCGGCCAGTACATCGTCGCTAGAGCACTCCTTCAGCAGGTAGGCGTCTCGTTCATCCGCGGGAAGATCCACCGCCTCTGCGAGGACCTCTTTGACACGAGCCCATCTCTCAGGCGTCGCGGCCATTGGGGTCCATGTAGCGCTTCATAAACAGCCGCGCCGCCACCAGGTCGCGCTCCACAGTTCTGGTTGTTACACCCAGCAACTCCGCAAGCTCCGCAGAACTGCGGCCCGCAAAGCTCGCCAGTACGAGTACCTTGCAAGCGCGATCATCCAGCACTGCCAGCGCGTCCAGCCCCTCCTGCAACGCAACCTGCTGAGCGGGTCCGTGCTCGCTCACGCGCATCCAGTCTTCCAGCTCTACCTGGACCTGTCGCCCGCCACGCTTCGCCGCACCATCTCCGCGGGACATGTCGATCAGCACATTGCGCATCGCTGCGGCAGCCACGCTGAAAAACTGCTTGCGATCTTCAAGCACTGCCGGCGTTCCACCAAACAGCCGCAGATAAGTCTCGTTCACCAGTGCCGTCGCCTGCAGGAGATTGCCCGGACGTTCGGCGCGCATCTTGTTCGCCGCAATGGCGTGCAGCTCGTCATATACCAGCTGGAAGAGTTCGCTCACAGCCTCTCGGCGGCCGCCATTCGCCTCGGCCAGCAGCAGTGTGACACGATTTGGGGCGTGTTCAGTTATGGCTCAACCCCACGAAAGACGGAAGCTGCGCGGAAGTATAGCAGAGAAGCTTTCACCGTCTGTGGAAGCCGTTTCGGCGGTTCGCCCTCGGCACAATTCGCAGCAGAGTTTGCGAATCGTGCCGGAGGCAATCGCGCATTCACGGGTGAACCGCCCCGTGTCATCCAGCAAGCGCAGACAGGAAGGACAACAAAAACGATCTGCCCACTGATGACGCGCCCTGCGCTTGCTGAAGAGACAGGAACTCCACATCCAGCGTGGAGTATGCAGCCCCCAGCAACGGTCTCTTGACGCGAAGCGGGGCATTTACCCCCTGGGCAGTGCGCGGCGTCCACCAGCTCGTAGGTACGTCCTTGATGGGCACCTGCAGGCTTCCGTTGTGCCACATGATCAGCGCCTTTGTTCCGTCAATGCGAACGCAGACGGCGGTGTCGGACGGGTGGTAGGCAAACTTGCGATTGTAAAAGCCGGGCGTAGAAGTAATGCGCATGGTAGTTCTCCTTTTCTCGATCCGCCGACGATGCCGGCGACCTGTGGTTGGGTGAGGTAATTGTTCGGAAGCTGAGAGCCCGGCGACCTACAGCCAGGCCTCTCAGCCGCTTCCGCCGGCCCTACTTGTACATCGGCCGGTTCATGTTGCGCATGTGCTGGAGGCCCATGTTCAACAGGATGTTCGGGTCGACGCTCGCCATCGAGGGCCGTTGGGGGGTGGCGCCTACTGATGCGGAAAGCGCCGCGGCCTGCTGCTCCTGTTTGTGTTGGCTCGATACCTTGTATGCAGCAAATGCCAGCCCGGCAATCTTCAGCACGCTCACAAAAACATCGGCTCCGGTGATGGGCTTGCTCGGGGCGGCGCCCTCGTTGGAGGTCTGGGTGGTGGTCTCGGCGGTGGGCGCGTTGGTCGTCTCGGTGCTCATGGTGTTTCTCCTTTGTTTGTTGATGGTTAGGGTTGTGGTTAGTCCGGTTCCTAGTAGCTGTAATCGTCGCTGTAGTGGTCGGAGTAGTCGTCATGCGAAGTGGAATCGAAGTGATCGTGCGAGTGGTCCGCGTGATCGGTGTGGTCGGGCTCGTGATGGAGCGAATCGAGCGGGTGCAGAGGATCGAAGTTGTGCTCGTTGATCCAGTGCAGATACGCCTCTCCTGCCTCTCCAGCGCCAACCTGTTCGTGATCCAGGTAGGGCTGAACGATGTGTTCGTTTAGCTCCTCCCCTACGGCGTGCCCCGCCTCAAAAGCGGCATGGAGCTCTTCCGCTTCATGGGCAACGGCTCCCAGTACGTCTAGCCAGGACATAAATCACCTCCGTGCTGCGTCATCGAATCGGCTTCAAGCAGGCGTCGTGTGGAGCCTTTTGTGAGCCGGAGGCTTTACCGCCTCACTAGGGAAGGCGAAGAAGAAGCCTTTTCGCGACATGCCAACTCACTTTTTTGAGATTTATTTTCCAAGCCGATCCGAAGGAGCGGTGTACCGTTCTGCCGTGGGCAATGTAGCCCCGATCGCCGAACTCAGACGCAACCTGTTGTAGGTTCCCCGCGGAGGAAAGCGCATGCACCCTCAAGCCTCAACGCTGCAACCTGTTCGCTTATCCCTGAAGCTCACACACCTGATCCTTCATCTGCTCGCCATCGCCGCGGCTCTGCCTCTGCTCGCGCAACAACGCCCAGAGATGGTCACTCAGGGCGGCGGCGGCATGGAAGGCTTCATGGGGCAACACGCCCCCGTCTTCGGCCCGCAAGGACGCTGGGTCGCCGCCATTGGTGGAAAGGGTGCCTTGCTCGTCTTCGACCGCGCGAGTGGCCGACTCGCCCGCTCAATCGATACCGGGATCAGTATCACCAGCCTCTCCGCACATCCCGCCCAGGATGAAATCATCCTCACCGGCGATGACAAAGAGAACTCCCCCGTGGTCGCGGTGTACAACGTCATCACCGGCAAGCCAGTGTGGAAGGCGTCCGGCGTCGACAGTTGCTTCCAGGTGCGTTTCAGTCCCTCCGGTGCGGAGGCCCTCGCCTTTTGTTCCACCCTTCCCTACAGCAACTCCCCCTCCACCGGAAAGACCCTACGCTGGAGTGCGGCCGATGGAGCCGTGCTTCTACCCTCGTCTTACCATTCGCAAGGCTGGTCCATCAACACCGTTTCCGAGAACGGAGAGATCTCCTCATCCATAAATCCCAACGCCGCCAACAGGGCTGACAAGCTCATGAAGGCCGCTGCACGGAGACAGCGCAGGTCGATCTTCAGCGCCGGGAACAGAGAGAAAGAGCAGCAGGATTTGGCTGAAGCCGAGGATGAGGTCAAAAAAGAGGCCAGCTCCATGGACAACATGACCTCCACCTTCCTCGATGCTTCGAGCGGCAACGCCCTCGGCTCCGCCACTGGCATGGTCCTCGCCATCTCCGCAAAATCCCGCACCGCGGTCATCGCCGACGGCACCGGACTTGTCCTCATTGACATTGCCAACGGCAAGCCCATCCTTCTCCTCGGTAAGTACTTTCAGCAGGACCCCGCCACTGGTTACCTCTCCGCCGCGGTCAGCCCTGATGGCTCGCGCTTCCTTCTCGCCGGCGCCGTCCATGTCACCGTCATCGACTCCGCCACCGGCCAGACCGAGCGAGACATCAGCAGCGATATCCCATTCGCCATGAAGTGGGCCATCTCACCAGACAACAACGAACTCGCCGCCGCGCAGGGCAACGCCGTCATGGTCTTCAACCTCGCCGGGCAGACCCACCAGATCCTCGGTGATCCATCCACCGTCATGATGCCCGGCTCCGTCATGGCCAAAAGCATGGCACAGGATTTGAAGGGCAACACCGCCACCCAGCGCCTGCAGGAGCGCAAGCTCCAGGAAGATCAGTATGCGAAAGTCCTGGGCAAGGCTCACGGAAGCAGCCGGAAAGAGATGCAGAAGCAGTCGGACGATCTCGCCAGAAAAGATGCGGCGGATCAACCCAGGGCAAACCAGGAGGCCCAGACCAAGCAGGACACGATGAACTCCATGGTCCAGTACATGGGCACCATGGGCGCCGTCACCGGTTTTCCTCCTGCAGAGCGCTTCCTCGACCACGCCCGCCTCCTCGCCGTGCGCACGGCAGATGGTGGATGGGGCGTCTGGGACACCGCCACCGGCAACCCGCTGCCGTACCGCAAGCCCCTCGGTGACCTCAGCCGCTATGAGCACGCCGGCAGCAATCCGGAGGACTTTCTGGATGACGGTGACCTGCGCGCCATCGAAGAAAATCTCGGCATTCGGCCGAGGGGATCGGCTCCTGCCAAAAATCTCAACCCCGATCCCGCAGCCGACGTCGCCTGCTCCTCTCCCGGCGGTGACCATTGGGTGGAGATCAACCGTAATGGCAAGAAGCTCTCCGGAGCTCTCCTCAAAAGCGGAGACGGAACAACCGTGGATCTGCTCGCCAAAGGGGTCGATCTTTCCAGCTTCAACCCCCACGGTTTGTTCCAATCCGCCTTCATGGAGGCATCGAGATCTCTTCCGGAAAGACCGCGCCGGAAGGCTAACGGCACGGCGGCAAACCAGGCCGCCCTCTGCAGCCTCAGCCCGGCGGGCGATCGCCTGGTGGTAGAGGTGGAAAGGCCCGAGGCCAAACCCGGTCGCAAAGCCAAAATCGACGCACTGCACATGGGCATGGCCGGCGGCGCCTACTTCGCCCATTCCTTCTCCGATAGCCTCGTCCTCTACAACGTCGCCGATGGACGCCGCCTCTGCGAGCTGGAAAACCCTCTCAAACCCGCTCCCTTCGATCTCTCGGCCGGCGAACTCGTCTTCAGTTCGGACAGCAAACGGATCGCCGCCGGCGGCAAACGCCAGATGCTTGGCAAGACCGACGAGCACCGCGCCCTCCACATCTGGGACGGGGAAACCTGTCGCCAGATCCGCTCCATCGAGAATGCGGATTCAGCGACCCCGCTCGGCTTCTCGGACGACTACACCCTCCTCTTTACCGGCATCACCGTTCCGGCGGAGTACGGCAGTGAAGCAGCCTACGGCGTCCATGTCTGGAACGCCTCAACCGGGGAACACCTCTTCGATCTCCCGGACGCCGCCGCCGCTACTTCGCTCGTCGTCCTCGGCCCCCGCGGCAAAACCCTGCTCGCCCCGGATCGCTCCAACGCCCTCGGCATCTGGAGCGCAGCGGACGGTTCCCGTCTCGGGATGCTACGCGCCCTCCCGCAAGGCGAATGGCTCGTCACCGCCCAGTCCGGTCTCTTCGATGGATCACCCCGCGGCTGGAGCCAGATCGCATGGCGCGACCCCGACGGTCTCAAGACGGAGCCCGCGGAGGTCTTCTTCACCGATTTCTACCGCCCCGGCCTGTTTGCGGAACTGCTCGACGGCCACCAGCCCGCGCTTCCCCGCAACCTCGCCCAGGTCGACCGCCGCCAGCCCACGGTCGTCCTCTCCGCCTCGTCCCCCAGCACCGCCGAGCGCACCGTTCAACTCGAGATCAACGCAACCGAAGCCTCGACCGGGGCACCGGGCGGCGGCGTCCGAGACCTGCGCCTCTTCCGCAACGGCGTCCTCATCAAGGCCTGGCGCGGCGATCTCCCCGTAAAGCAGGGCAAGACCACCCTGCAGGTGGTCGAGCCTGTCGTCGCCGGCGCCAACCACTTCACCGCCTACGCCTTCAACCACGACAACGTGAAAAGTGCCGACGCGGAGACCGTCGTTCAAGGCACCGCCGCCCGCCGCCCCGGAACCGTCTTCCTCCTCGCCGTCGGCGTCAACCAGTACTCCAACAACGAATTCAACCTCCGCTACGCCGCGCCGGACGCCACCCGCATGGGCGATGCGCTCGAGAAGAGCCAGCAGAAAGCTGGCCGCTACCCGGAGGTTGTCCGCGTCGATCTTCTCGACAGCCAGGCCACCAAGGCCAACATCCTGTTTGCCCTCAACCGTCTCGCCGGCCAGTCTCAAGGCAAGCTCCTCCCCAATGCCCCACCCGCCTTGGCGAAGTTACGCGTCGTCCAGCCGGAAGACTCGGTCATGATCTACTTCGCCGGCCACGGCATCGCCTGGCAGGATCACTTCTATCTCGTCCCCCACGACCTCGGCTACACCGGCTCGCGCAGCAATCTCGCCGATGGCATCGATGCCGTCCTCCAGCACAGCATCTCGGACGTCGAGCTCGAGTCCTCTCTTGAGCCGCTCGACGCCTCCCACATTCTCCTCGTCATCGACGCCTGCAACTCCGGCAAAGCACTCGACGCCGAAGAGCAACGCCGCGGACCGATGAATACCCGCGGGTTGGCGCAGCTGGCCTATGAAAAAGGAATCGATGTCCTGACGGCCTCCCAGTCCTATCAAGCCGCCCTTGAAAGCTCTCGCCTTGGCCACGGCTACCTCACCTACGCTCTCGCGGAAGAAGGCCTCACCCTCGCCGACACCACACCCGTCGACGGAAAGGTCACCGCGCCCGAGTGGTTCGAGTTCGCCAGCAGCCGCGTCCCCCAGCTTCAGATAAGAGCCCTCGAAGAGGGCAGCACCTCCGGTCGCCAGCTCACCTTTGAAGCTGACCCTTCCGTCGGGGCCGGGAAAACGGCCAGCCGCCTCCAGACCCCACGCTTCTACTACCGCCGCGGCGCTCTGAATATGGAGAACATCATCGCCATACTGCCTGAGCAACATTAAGCCGCACCTGGCTCAGCGTGAGCAGCGCGAACAGCCCCGCGCTACACCTGTCACTGCGATCACCATGCTTTGGCGTTTCGCCTCGTCGCCGCCGGGGTAAACTTGAGGGCGATACAAGAACTCATGAACGATTTACAACCGATGCGAAAGTGGCGAAATTGGCAGACGCACCAGACTTAGGATCTGGCGGAGAAATCCATGGGGGTTCAAGTCCCCCCTTTCGCACCAACACCTTACCCACGGAGAACCTGATGCCCCCCAGCAAGCCCGCCCCGGAACCCGCGCTTAAGCTCGTCAAGACCGAGGATTATCGTGACGGCTACGCCAACAGCGTGCAGGTCCGCATGAGCGTCTGGGACTTCTTCCTCGTCTTCGGCACCATGCAGCCAGAACACCCCCGACGAGGTCACGCTCGAGAACTTCCAGGGCATCTATCTCAGCCCGCAGCAGGCCAAGGCGCTGTGGAACATCCTCGGCCACAACCTCGCGCAGTACGAGCAGACCTTCGGCTCGCTCGCCCTGGAGCCCAGTTCCCCCAACCGGCGGTCCCGTCAACTAGCGCGTGCCGTCCCCCTCCCGCACAGCGGCACATCTCCGCCCGCACGCCTCGCTCGCCCCGCCGCTCTGGGTCCTCTACCCCCTCTTCTTCGTCGCCGTCTACCTCTCCCACTGGACCCTGCTCCGCCTCCCCTACTTCTGGGATGAAGGCGGCTACTACATCCCCGCCGCGCTGGGACTTCTTCCGCACCGGCACCCTCATCCCGCAGTCCACCGTCACCAACGCCCACCCGCCGCTGCCCTCCATCCTCCTCGCCGCCTGGTGGCACCTCTCCGGCTTCGTCCTCAGCGGCACCCGCACCTTCATCTGCATCGTCTCCGCCGCCGCCCTGCTCGGCAGTCTTCCGCCTCGCCCGCAACCTCGCTCGGCACACCTCGCCGCCGTCACCGTCACCCTCCTCACCGCGCTCTACCCCGTCTGGTTCGCCCAAAGCACCCTGGCCCACGCCGACATCTTCGCCGCCGCCTTCACCCTCTGGGCACTCTCCTTCTACCTCGACCCCACCGACTGCCCGCACAGGTCGACTCTCGCCGAGCCCACTCGCTCCCCCGCAAACCTCGTCACCATCGCCCTCCTCTTCTCCCTCGCCGCCCTCTCCAAAGAAACCGCCATCGTCACCCCCGCCGCCCTCGCCCTCTACGAGCTCTTCCGCCTCCTCCGCAACGCAGCCGACCCCGCGACCAGTCGCTCAGAGTCGCCGCCGCCCTGCTCTTCCCCGTCCTCCCGCTCGTCGCCTGGTACGCCTATCACTACCACCGCACCGGCTTCGTCTTCGGCAACCCCGAGTTCCTCCGCTACAACGCCACCGCCAACCTCGACCCTCCACCGCATCGTCCTCTGCCTCTACCACCGCGCTCCTCCACCTCACCCTGCACATGAACATGTTCGTCCCCGTGCTCTGCGCCGTCGCCGCCTCGCTCACTGCCCTGCTCCCCTCCGAGCGCCGCAATCCCCTCGCCGCGCCCCACGCTCCTCCGCCATCGCCGTCATCCTCCTCGCCAACTGGCTCGCCTTCTCCATCCTCGGCGGAGCCCTGCTCACCCGCTATCTCCTCCCCATGTATCCCCTCGTCCTCCTCCTCTGCGTCGCCGAGTGGCGCCGCCACCTCCGCCTCTGGCCCGCGGCTCGCCGCCCTCTCGCCGCCGCCTTCCTCGCCGCCATCTGCCTCAACCCGCCCTACGCCTTCGCCCCCGAAGACAACCTCACCTACCGCGACATGATCGTCCTCCACCAGCAGGCCGTCTCCTTCATCGCGAAGCAGTTCCCCCACGCCACCGTCCTCACCGCCTGGCCCGCCACCGCCGAACTCGAGCGCCCCGAACTCGGCTACACCCGCACCCGCATCGCCACCGTCAGCATCCCCAACTTCTCCGCTCGACCGAGCTCCGCAAGACAACGCATCCGACCCCGTCCACCTACGACACCGCCCTCCTCTTCTCCACCAAGTGGGAACCCCCTGCCGGGCACACCAACCTCGCTCGCGGCAACGAAGCCGCCGACACCCGCTACTTCGACTTCCACCACGACCTCCTCCCCGACGAAGCCGCCGCCCTCCTCCACGGCACGTCATCTGGGAGCGTCACCGCCGCGGCGAGTGGGCCGCCGTCCTCCGCTTCCCCCGCATCATCGACGCCTCGCTACCTCGCCGCCCGCTGCCCACCCATAGCTCCGCTCTATACTTCATTCTGTGGCATGCCGTCTTCGCGCACAGTACCGCGCTCTCTGGGGCTCATCTCCTCCTCTGCCTCCGTCGTCCTCACCCCCCTCACCGTACGCGCCCAATCCGCGCCCGTCAGCCCAAACCCCATCCGGCGGCCGCGTCGTCCTCGTCCTGCCCTTCGACAATCGCTCCGGCCAGCCCAATCTCGACTGGATCGGCGACTCCTTCCCCGACACCCTCAACCAGCGCCTCAGCTCCGCCGGCTTCCTCACCATCACCCGCGACGACCGCCTCTACGCCCTCGACCACCTCGGCCTTCCCGCCGGCTTCAAGCCCACCCGCGCCACCACCATCCGCATCGCCCAAACCCTCGACGCCGACTTCGTCATCGTCGGCAACTTCACCACCGAGGGCTCGCGCATCGCAGTCCAGGCCCAGGTCCTCGCGTCAACGAGCTCCGCCTCTCCTCGCCGCTCGCAGACTCCAGCGAGCTCGCCCGCCTCTTCGACGTCGAAAACGCCATCGCCTGGAAGGTCGCCCGCGAGATCGATCCGCACTTCTCCGTCGCCCAGCAGCACCTTCCTCTCCGCCTCCGCCGGCGTCAAGCTCAGCTCCTTTGAGAACTACATCCGCGGCACCGACTCCGCCAATCCGCAGGAGCGCATCAAGCGCCTCGGCCTCGCTCGTCGGGGAGACCCCCACCTACTACGCCGCCGCTCCTCGCCCTCGGCAAAGCCCTCTACACCCAGCGTGACTACGACCGCGCCGCCGCAACCCTCGCCAAAATCCCGCCCACCGACCGCCGCGCCCTCGAGGCCAGCTTCTACCTCGGCCTCGCCCGCTTCAACTCCGCCCAGTACGCCGAGGCCGAAGCCGCCTTCGCCTTCGTCGCCGCCCGCCTTCCGCTGCCCGAGGTCATCAACAACCAGGCCGTCGCCGCCAGCCGCCAGGGCCACAACGCCGCCGCCCTCTTTCAGCGCGCCGTCGTCCGCCGACCCCAACGACGCCGACTACCACTACAACCTCGCCGTCTCGCTCTTCCGCCAGGGCGACATCGCCGGCGCTCAGCGCGAAGCAGCAGCCGCCCTCCAGCCTCCGCTCCTCCGATACCGAGATCGGGGAGCTCAACACCCGCCTCTCCTCCGGAAAGCTCACCCTCGCCTCCACCGCTGCCGGCACGGCTCCCGATACCGACTTCGCCCCGCTCGAGCGCATCCGCCGCACCTACTCCGAGGCCTCCTTCCGCCAGGCCGCCTTCCAGCTCGACCAGATGCGCGACCTCCGCCTCGCTACCCTCCCACCCGCCGAGCGCGCCACCGAGTACGTCCAGCAGGGCCGCGACTACCTCGCCCAGGGCCTACTCCCGGAAGCCGAAAAGGAGTTCGTCGCTGCCATCGCCGCCGATCCCCAAAGCTTCAGCGGCCACGCCGGCCTCGCCGAAGTCCGCGGCCAGAGCGGCAATCCCGCCGAGGCCCGCACCGAGGCCGAAACCTCCCTCCGCATCCATCCCAACGTCCCCGCCTACCTCGTCCTTGCCCGCCTGGAGCTCTCCGGGAGCCAGCTCGCCGCCTCCGCCTCCGACGTCGGCAACGCCCTCCGCCTCGAGCCCCGCAACTCCGCCGCGCTCGGCATGAAGCAGGCCCTGTTGTCCCGCGGCCAAAACGTCCCGTGATTCCCACCCACCCCCGGCCCCGCTCCCGACTCGGCCCCATCCTGAGCGGAGCGGAAGCACCCCGGTACCCCGCCCGCGCAGCCAGAGCCGTCCTTCTCCTTCTCCTGACTCTCCTTGCCCACCTGCCCCTCCACGCAGCCCCGCTCTCCCAAACTCCCGCACCGAACGCTCCCCACACCGCTCTCCGTCAAAGCCTCACCCAACACCTCGCCACCCCGGACGCGGCCGTAGCGCTCCTTGGCACCGGTGCCCTCCTCATCCTGCTCGAGTGCAACCTCCCCGGAGCCATCCTCCCCGGAGCCGCGGGACTCCTGCTCCTACTGTCCGGCGTCTACAGCCTCTCCCTCCAACACCCCAGGCCCGCCTCCATCCTTCTGCTCCTCGCCTCCTGCGCCGCCCTCGCCCTCGCTACACGCCTTCCTGTCTTCGGCATCCCCGCCGCGTCCGGCACCGCCGGCCTCACCGTCGGCTTGTACACTCTGGTCCCGAGCGTCCACCCGGCCATCCCCCTCGCCTTCGGCCTCGCCGTCGGCCTCGCCGCCTCCGCCCTAGGTCGCATCGCCTGGCGCGCTCATCGCAACAAGACCATCCGCCTCACCTCATCGGCCCGGCCCCAAAGAGTAGACTGAATCCATAAGAAGCCTTCGCTTCAAGGAGCTCGCATTCGCATGGGTAACGCCCTCCCGCAGTCCTCAAAGAGGACTCTCTTGTTTTGCCTTCTCTCCGGTCTTCTCGTCTCCTCCGCATCCGCCCAGGTCACCGCAACTGCCCGACAACTTCAGCGTCTGGACCTCGGCGTCAGCGGCGTCGGCGAGATCACCAAGTCCGTCGAAGGCACCAACTACCAGGGCGTCGACCTCACCCAGCGAGCCAGCACCACCCTCGGCGCACTGGTCACCATCCGCTACACCCGATCACCCCTCGTCGGAGCCGAGTTCAACTACGGCTACGCCCGCTACACCGAGAACTTCCTCAGCAATCCCAGCTACATCACCGGCGGCGCCCAGACCAATGCCTCCGAGCTCACCGTCGGCTACGTCGCCCATGGACCCTCTCTCCTCGGCTTCCAGACCTTTGGCTCCGGAGGCATCGGTGCCATCATCTTCCACCCCACCGCCGGCGGCGGCCAGGGCCTGCCCGAGCGCGCACGCTTCGCCCCCTACTACGCTATCGGCGTCGAGGAACCGCTCTTCTCCAGCCACTTCGGCATCCGCGCGCAGTTCCGGCAGATCTTCTTTACCGCTCCCGACTTCGACCAGAACTACCTCACGATCAACAAGCGCACCTTCACCACCGAGCCCGGGATCGGCTTCTACCTCCACTTCTAAGGCACGTGACTTAGCAGATACGCCTCACCCTGACCTCCTCTCGCCGGCTTCGTCCGAGCGGTAGCATCGAAGCTGTCTCCGGCCTCGACACCAGCCGGCGACCCCGCAGCACTCCGTTCAACAGGACTCACTCCCCGATCCGGCTGACTGACGCTGCTCGCACTTCGCTGCAGCGCTGAGGCCCTGGAACCATGCCGACACACTACGATCAGGACGACGACCTCCAGGACACCGGGGCACGCGACCGCGAAATCTCGCTCGGCACCGGAACCGTCCTCGGCATCTTTCTCGCGCTCGCTCTCGTCTGCTCGCTCTTCTTCGGCCTCGGCTACAGCATGGGCCGCCGCTCCAGCCCCGGAGCCTCCCTCGCCGCCACCTCTCGCTCCGCAACCGCCGCCTACTCCGCCTCCGAAAAGTCGCCCGCCGCCTCCGCGGACAACGATCCCGCTCCGCCTGAAAATCAGGTCACCCAGCCCCTCTCTTCCTCCGCCAACTCCTCCGCCGGCCGGACCTCCACGCCACCGCCCGCCGCGCACGAGCACCCCGCCTCGGCAGCTAAACCCTCCCCGGGCGCCGCCGTCCTCCCCGTCTCGGCTCCCTCCGTCTCGGCAAACGTCGCGCCCGTTCCCCTCCCCGCCGAGGCCGGATTGGTCTTCGTCCAGGTCGCCGCCGTCTCCCGCAAAGAGGACGCCGAGCTCCTCCTCTCCGCACTGCGCCGCCGTGGCTACACCGGCCTCCTCCGCCAGCAGCCCCAGGACAAGCTCCTCCACGTCCAACTCGGCCCCTACCCCACCAAGAAAGAGGCCGAAGCCATGCGCCAGCGCCTCATCACCGACGGCTACAACCCCATCCTCAAATAATGTGAAGGAGGGGAGCCCTCGCCCTCATCGCCAGCGATCACCCCGTCGCAGCAGGTAGTTCCGGACCACGTACGGCCACGGAATCACGATCGGGAAGATCACCCCCATCAGGCACGCCGAGGCAATTGCCGAAGTCTCCGCATCCATGCGGTGCCCCAGCCACAGCGGTGCCGCAACGATCAGCAGCCATATTGACTTCCAGACAAACTCGAACAGCAGCAGCGGCAGCATCCGGACGGGGTACCGCAGACCGAACACCGCCATCACTGCCACCCCGCCCAGCAGGCAGGTCTCAACCCCCTGCATCAGCTCCCACGGTCTCTCGTGATGCAGAATCCCCGGCCACACCGTTAACCCAAGACCCACCACCAGCAGCAGGTACGTCGCGCGTAGAGCATACAGCCGCCCGAGCGAGAGTTGATCCACACCGGCGATCCCGTCATCCGGAACGTCGAAGACATCGCTTCCAAGATATGCCGTCCTCATCACTCCACCTCCTTTAAGATCTTCTCGATCGCCGTCAGCCGCGTTCGCACATCCGCCAGCGACACCTCGATCAAGGAAAGCGTGGTCGCATTCCCGCTCTCGGCACTCACGGCTCTCTCCGCTATCTGCTGGTAAGCTCCGTCATTTGCCAGGCGAGCCTTTGCCTGACGAATGAGCGCGAAGTACCGCATGCCGAAGATCAGCAGAATCGTCAGGAACGGCATGGAGATCGAGATCAGATACAAGTGTTCGGGCATGGAGATTACCTCTACCTTTCAGATTTGGCCGTCAGGGACTTCACTGCCTCCGCGATGGCTGCGGGAGTCAGCTCAAGAATGAAATCGTCGACCTCGAAGTAGTTCAGCGCCTTGCCATCGCGAGACAGCTCAAGCTGGCTCTTCACCAGGCCCGCCTCCTCCAGCCTCTGGAGGTGAAGGTGCAACAACGGTCGGCTGATCCCAATCTCTCGCGCCAGCTGGCTGATGTACTTGCGCCCGCCAGAACTCAGCGCCGCAACAATCCGCAGCCGGTGCGGATTGGCAAGCGCACCTAGAGCCAACAGCAACCGATCCCCGCTCAACAACGCATTCAGTTTCCCTGACACGAGTAAGAAATACCTTACTCATGTCAGAAGGTCAAGCACATTCTGGATCGGCAACGGGAATTCTTCTAAGTCGCCTCTCGCTTCCGTGAGGGCAGGCCTCAGCCGTGCCATCCAGCCCCACACACCTCAAGGAAGCGAGCTTCAACCGCTGAACTACGCTTTCGCGACCCTGCTGGCCGGAGCCGACTTGACTACGCCGGCCGCATCTCCTCAGGCAAAGCCCGCGCCAGCGCCGCCGAGACCGCAGTCATCAGCGCCTCACGCGTCGGGTAGTCACCCGGCAGGATCGCCGGCAGCAGCTCCACCCGCGCCGCCCCCGGATACACCGCGAAACTCCCCTTCCGCATCATCCCCTGCGTCCCCGAGACGGCCACCGGCACGATCGGCGCCCCGGTCTCGCGTGCCAGAAAGAACGGTCCCTTCTTGAACGCCGACAGCCTTCCGGTCAGCGATCGCGTCCCCTCCGGGTACACCAGGATATGCAGCCCCGACCGCAGCGCCGCCGCCGCCGCCGTCACGCTCCTCTGCGCCGCCTCTCGGCTGCTCCCACGCTCGACCGGCACAAACTTCGCCATCCGCATCGCCGTCCCCAGCAGCGGAATCCGCATCAGCTCCCGCTTCAGCAGCACCGAGCTCCGCCCTGGTAGCAGCGGCAGCACCACCGGCGGATCCAGGTTCGACACGTGATTGCACATAAACACACACGAGCTTCCCGCCGGCACATTCTCAAGCCCGTGCACCTCCACCCGTATCCCGCCCGCCCGCAAACCCGCCCGCAGGATCCACATCGCCACCCGGTACAACGGCCCGATATCCCCAATCACAAAAGAATACGGAATCCCCACCACCGCCGCCGGCAACCCCAGCAGCGTATAAACGAGCACGATCTTGACAGTCGCCAGCATCTACGCAGATCTCAATTCAAATACGTCCTCGCTCCAAAGCCTCACACCCGACACCCGACAGATCAAACCACCACAGCCTCAAGCGCCCGCGGCAGCTTCTCGTAGATCCCCCCAAAGCCGCCATTCGACAGGATCGCCACCACATCCCCGGCCCTGAGCTGCGGCACCATCACCTCGATCGCCGCATCCGCATCCGCCACGGTCACCGCAGGCACGCCCGCCTCTTCCAGGCTCGCCGCTACCCGCTCCGGATGCAGTCGCTCCCCCGCCGGTATGCTCTCGGACTGGAACACCGACGCCAGCACTACCCGGTCCGCCAACCGCAGGCTCTCGACCAGCGCCCCTTCAAACACATTGCGCCGCAGCGTATTCGATCGCGGCTCGAGCACCGCCCATATCCGCCGCCCCGCATACCCCTCCCGCAGCGCCCGCAGCGTCTCCCGGATCGCCGTCGGATGATGCGCAAAGTCGTCGATCACCGTCACCCCGCCCACCTCCGCCCGAACCTCCAGCCGCCGCTTCACGCTCCGGAAGCTCGCCAGCGCCTCGACGATCGCCTCCGCCTCAATCCCCTGCCCCGCCGCCAGCGCCGCCGCCGCCGTCGCGTTCAGCGCGTTGTGCTCCCCCGCCATCGGCAGCGTCAGCTCCGCAAACAGCTCACCCGCCCGGAACAGCTTCCAGCTCGTCGACGTCCCCCGGTGCTCGAGACCCTCCATCCGCCACTCTGAGCCCTCGCCAAACCCGTACCGCTCCACTCGGCAGAACGCCTTCCGGACGCACTCCGTCACCTTCTCGCTACCATCGAAAGCCACGATTCTTCCACGCCGTGGCACCACGTTTACCAGCCGTTTGAACGCTGTCTTCACCGCTTCGAGGTCCACGTAGATGTCCGCATGGTCGAACTCCACGTGCGTCAAAATCGCGGCATCGGGGAAGTAGTGAAGAAACTTCGGACCCTTGTCGAAGAACGCCGTGTCGTACTCATCGCCCTCAATCACAAAGGGTTGCGTCTCCAGCACACGAAAGCTCGTCCCAAAATTCTCGGCCACCCCGCCAATCAGAAACGAGGGCGCCAGCTCCGGCCGACGCCGCGACGCCACCTCATAGATCCACGCCAGCATGCTCGTCGTGGTCGTCTTGCCATGCGTCCCCGCCACCACCAGCGATTCGCGCCCCTGCAGGAACTCGTCATGCAACACCGCCGCCATTGAAACAAACGGGATACGTTCGTCCAGCACCCACTCCAGCTCCACATTTCCGCGCGAGATCGCATTGCCGACGACCACCAGGTCAGGCCGCGTCGTCAAGATTCCCCTCCGCATACGGCTGCTGCACCGTCACCCCGATCTCTGCAAGCAGATCGCTCATCGGCGGATACGCCGCCGCATCTGACCCCGTCACCCGGTGCCCCCGCCCCATCAACATCCCCGCCAGCGACGCCATCGCCGTCCCGCAGACGCCGATCAAGTGAATGTGCTTTGCTTTGTTCATCTTCCTTCCGCGCGCGAGCTAAACCGTCACGGCCCCGTCAAGGAAGTCTAACCGTGGACGCAGTGGATCGTCGCACTCCAGCCGTACCCGAACGCCCAGCGGCAGCGTCCTGTTCGCCCCATCCACATGCCCGCAGCGCAGCCCGATCGCAATCGGCGCCCCGAAACCACGCCAGGCTGTGCCGTAGCGCCGCCTCCAGCAGCTCCATCTGCTCCAACGGGACGTTCTGCCCCATATCCCCAAACACGATCCCAGTCACACCCTCCAGCACGCCCGCATACCGCAGGTGGAGCAGCATCCGATCCCACTGGTACGGCTTGGTCCCGATATCCTCAAGAAACAACAAGCCCCCACGCCTGCTTGGCCCATACGGCGTCCCCAGGCTCTCGGCCAGGATCGACAGGCACCCGCCCCACAACGGTCCCTCCGCCACACCGGGCTGCAGCACGCGCAGACCATCCTCCGCCCCCATGGACCACGGCGCATCTTCCCCCAATGCACATCTCCAGCTACGGAGATCCACCCCCTCCGGCCGTGCGAAGTCAGCAGCCACCATGGGACCGTAAAATGTAACCAATCCAGTCCGTTCGAGCATCCACGTCTCGAGCGAGGTCACATCGCTGTATCCCACAAACACCTTGGGATGCGCCCGAATCAGCTCCGCATCGAGGAGCGGCAGCAGCTCCGCCGAACCCCATCCACCCCGCGCACACACAATCCCGTCCACCGCATCGTCCGCAAACGCCGCGTGGAGATCCGCCACCCTGTCCTCCGCGGCACCCGCGTAGTAGAGCGGTCCGGACTCGAATACGTGCGCCCCCAAGGTCGTCCTGTACCCAAGCGCATGAAGTCGCTCCACCCCAAGCTCCACCAGCTCCCGCTTCACCGCGCTCGCCGGCGCAATCACCGCCAGCTTCGCTCCCGCACCGAGCACCCGCGGCCGCAACGGTCTCGCTGCCGTCGTCGCGCTCAATCCTCCGCCACCTCTCCGGTGCAGATGATCTCCGCTGGCCCCGTCAGCAGCATCTCCTCGCCGTTTCCTCGCCAGACCACCCTCTGCGCCCCACCCTCTGCCACCGCCGTCAGCTCGCGTCCTGCGCCCAGCAGCACCATCGCCGCAGCCGAGCTCGCGCACGTCCCCGTCCCCGACGACGTCGTCGGCCCGCACCCCCGCTCAAAGATCCGAAACGCAATCTCCGCCTCCGTCCGCACCCGCACAAACTCCACATTGGTCCCGTGCGGAAACAGCGGGCTCACGCTGATCAGCCCGCCCAGCTCCTGCCACGCCATCCCGTGCGACCCGAAGCTCTCGTCCTCGGCAAAGATCACGAAATGCGGATTCCCGACGTTCACCATCGCCCCCGCGACCTCGCCCACCTCCGGCACCACGATCGTCCGCGGCATCACCCGCGGCACCCCCATCCCACTCTCAATCACGAACTCACGCCCCTGCCTTCCCATCACCCTGCAGCTCCGCGGACCTCCATGCGTCGCAAACACCACCTGCTCCAGACCCTCGCTCTGCGCCAGCCACGCCGCGACACACCGCGTTCCGTTGCCCGAGAGCTCAGCCTCCGTTCCGTCCGAGTTGAACAGCCGCAGCCCAAACCCCGACACGCCGGTCAAGGAACTCCACCCCGTCCGCGCCCACACCTGTATGCCGCGCGCACAGGCGCTTCGCCAGCGCAGCATGGTTCCCGCCCGCCACCGCATCTTCCACAATCAGGAAGTCATTGCCGCACGCATGCGCCTTTACAAACCCGATCATCCCGTCTCCGCTCAACGCACTCCCTCATATCGATCCGACCTGTATACCCGCGCACACGGCTGCCCCGTCGTGCACAGCACCGTCAACTCCGTAAATCCCTGCCCCTTCGTCGCGATTATCTGCGACACCGGATCGCCCGCAATCGCCACCGCATACGCCGCATACCGCGCCGGCGGCCCGTATGCCGGATTCCAGTCGCCATTCTCCGCCGTGCTCAACACTCGCTTCAGCGGGATCCCCGCCTGCTGTAGCGCACCAATGTGATCCGATGTCGACATCAGGATCGGCACCCCCGCCGGCAGCTCCTTCAGATTCGCCGCCAGCGCCGTCTCAAAGGCCACCCTCGTCCGCGCATTCACCATCCCCTCCTTCAACACCAGCGGCACCTCGTACATCATCCCCACCGAGTTCAGCACCGCCAGCGACCCGCACACCGGGACCAGCAGGCGAGCTAGCAACGGCTGCCGACCACCCGCCCACACCTGCAGCCGCTGCGCCCCAATCGCTCCAAACAGCGCCAGCGCCGGCAGCATCTCCATCCCATACCGCGCGTTGTAAAACGAGTGCGGATACAGCTGCGGGATAAAGATCGGCACCGACCCGTACGCCACCGAGTAGACATAAAACGGCAGCGGCACCCACAACAGCAGCGTCGCGAGCTCCACCCTCCTCCGCACCGCCGACCACAACCCCGCCAGCGCTGCCGCCATCAACACAAAACCCGTCTCCCACACCGCCGCATCCACCTGCGCCGTGCGCGTGTAAAACAACAGCGCCCACCCCGGGTTGTGCCACCCGCGGTAATGCTTCGCTCCCGGCGGAGAAGTCTTCCTCTCGATCGCCGCCGCCGAGTACGGTCCACGCAGGAAGTCCAGCGCATCATGGTAAAAGTGCTGGTTGTACCAGAGCCAACTCGCAGGAGCCGCCACCGCCAGCACTGTCAACACCGCAAATGCAGTGCGCACCTCTCCCCACACATTGCGCCGCTTCCATACCTGCCAGGCCAGCACACACCACGCCGCGGCACCCACAATCCATCCGTCGTAGCGCGTATATACCGCCGCTGCAATCAGCAGCCCAACCCCCACCAGCAGGCGCCTCACCCGCACGACCGACCCCGCCTTGATCGCCTCCACACACTCGGCCGTCAACAGCGTCAGCCACACGATCACCGCCAGGAACAACGGCTCCGTCATCGCCGTCGTCGCCAGGTACAGGAGGTTCGGATTCAGTGCATAGAACGCAGTCGCCACCACCGCCCATCGCCGCTCCAGCATCCGCCGCGCCAGCCGGTAAAACCCAATCGTCCCAAACACGTAGCAGAGCAGCGACGGCCACGCCCCCGCCATCCCGTTCTGCCACCACTCCATCTTCCACATAAACGGCAGCATGATCACGTGCGGCAGCGGCAGCCACACCCCGCCCAGCTGTACCAGGCCCGGGTGCCGTGAGTCGATGATCCTCCGCGCAATCCCCAGATGCGCCACTGCGTCGCCGTACAGCAGCATGTAACCGCGCGGGTAGCAAACCAGAAGCGTTACAAATCCCAGCACCACCGCCGCCAACGCAATCGGGAGCGTCTCCTCGCGGCTTGCGCCCGTACCCCGCACCTTCTCCGCGCGGACCGGAGCCGCCGCCAGCGCCGCCGCGTCCAGCACACGCGGTCGTCGCCGTCCCCGCCGCTCAGTCCGCTGCAAAGCCAAGGTGCGAGATCTCCTGGAACAGCCGGAACCGGTCTTCGATCTCTTTCGCGCTCACGTCCTCCAGGCGCTCCGTTCCAAACCGCTCCACCGCAAACGACCCCATCACACCGCCATAAAACAGCGCCTTGCGAAACACCGCCGGCGTCAGCTCCGGCTGCGACGCGATGTACCCGTAGAACCCTCCCGCAAACGAGTCCCCCGCGCCCGTCGGATCAACGACCTCCTCAATCGGAAGCGCCGGCGCCCGGAACGGATGGAGCTTGCTCAGCTCGGGAAACGAGCGCTCACTGAAAAACGCCGTCGCCCCATACTCCCCATGCTTGATCACCAGCGACTTCGGTCCCGTCGCCATAATCTTGTCCGCCGCCTTCACCAGGTTGTGCTCGCCCGAAAGCATCCGCGCCTCGCCGTCGTTGATCAGCAACACATCCAGCTCACGCAGCACCTTGTCCAGATTCTCCCGGTGATCCGCGATCCAGTAGTTCATCGTGTCGCCGCACACCATGCGCACCTTCGGCATCTGCGCCCGCACACCCGCCTGCAGCACCGGATCGATGTTCGCCAGAAACAGATACTCCGAATCCGCATACGCCGCCGGGATCTTTGGAGCAAACGTCCCAAAGACATTCAGGTCCGTGCCCAGCGTCTTCGCCTCGTTCAGACTCCCCGTGTACGCCCCCGTCCAGTGAAAGCTCAGTCCGTCTGCTCGCTCGATCCCACGGGTATCAATCCCGCGCCGCGTCAGCACTGCCTCGTGCTCTGCCGTGAAGTCCCGCCCCACAACACCAATCACGCGCACATCCGTGAAATAACTCGCCGCCAGCGCAAAGTGCGTTGCCGCTCCACCCAGGGTGTGATCCACACGCCCCATGCGGCGTCTCGATACTGTCAAACGCCACAGAACCAACAACCAAAATCGACATGAAATCCTTTTCTGTTACAAATTGGTCGCGGCGGGCACATAGACCGCCCGCACACTCACCTACAGATATTTTCCCAGCAGCAACGACAAGCCTTTCGCGCGCCGCTTCCGGAATCGCCTTTCGATCCGTAAGAATCGCATACTGGAGCGCCGACCCGCATCGGCACGACCTCTCCTTCGGCATCGCCGGCACCGCCGCCCGCACCACCTTGCCCGCATTCTCCGCATTCTGGTGAATCACCGCCACCACCTGGTCCACCGTCACGTCGTCATGCCCCTCGCGCCAGCAGTCGTAGTCCGTCACCATCGCCAGCGTCGCATAGCAGATCTCCGCCTCGCGCGCCAGCTTCGCCTCCTGCAGGTTCGTCATCCCGATCACGTCCGCGCCCCAGCTTCGGTACAGGTTCGATTCCGCCCGCGTCGAAAACTGCGGCCCTTCCATGCACACATACGTCCCGCCGCGCTTGCCCACCACGCCGACCTCCTCGCAAGCACGCTCAAACGCGCTCGCCACCGTCCCCGCACACCGGATCGCCAAACCCCACATGCGCCACAATGCCATCGCCAAAAAACGTCGCCGTCCGCGCAAACGTCCGGTCGATGAACTGGTCCGGAATCACGAAGTCCGTCGGCTTGTGCTCTTCCTTCAAGCGAGCCCACCGCCGACACCGAAAGAATCCGCTCCACGCCCAGCACCTTCATCGCATAGATATTCGCGCGGAAGTTCAACTCGCTCGGCAGGATCCTGTGACCCCTTCCATGCCGCGCCAGAAACGCCACCCGGCGCCCCTCCAGCTCGCCCAGCGCAAACACCTCCGACGGCTCGCCAAACGGCGTCTCCACCCGCTCTTCCCGCACATCCGTCAAGCCCGGCATCGCATACAACCCGCTGCCGCCGATAATCCCAATCTCTGCCTTCACCAAACCTGCTGCTCCTTCTCGTTCCTGGCCGCGTCCTCCGGCCATCTGTCCAGCATATCCCGCCGCCGCCTCACGCATCGTTGCCCACCCTCGCCACGCCCGCCCCAGCCCTAACGCCGGCTCGCCCATCGCGTCGCGACGCACTCTGCACCGGCCCACTCGCCTGCGCACCCTCCACCATCTCTTGCAGCTTGCGCGCCAGCGGCAGCTCAAACCCCTCGCTCACAAACACCTCGGTGTCCGTCCGCGCAATCAACACATCTCCCTCGCTCGTCGTGTAGATCTCCTCGTCGTCATCCTTTTCATCCTTCTTGTGCTCGCTCGACCTTGGAGTACTTCCGCGCCGACCTGCCTCGACATACATCCGCGCAAAGCTCCGCGCCGAATCCTCATTCTTCCACCGCGACAGGTAAAACAGTCGCCAGCGATCCCGTCGTTCGCCTTCTCCGCCGCCGTCGCCGACGGCCCTCTGCGCCGCGTAGTAGATCCCGCCCTCCCACGCCGGCGTCAGCGCCTCCGCCATCTCCCGCCCGCCAAACAGCTCCGCCATGATCCGCACATCCAGCTCCCCCATCACGCCCACGTCGTACGGCGCATACGCCGGCGTCCAGCAGCGGATGGACATCCGGCAGCCGCAGCACCGGCACCGGCGCATGCGCCAGGTACGCCTCCGGATGCATAATCTCGAAGCTCGAGCTCGGCGGCCGCGCCAGCACTCCCGCAAACGCCGCCTTCTTGCCGCCCTTCACCAGCAGCGCCTGCTCAAAGCTCAGCCCTCGCTGTACGGAAACAGCAGCGACTGCTGCAGCAGCAGCGGAGCCCGCGCCATCACCGGCGACCCTGCCCGTCTCCGGGTCGGCCTCCTTCAGGCGTCCGCCAGCTCCGGCGCATCCGCGATCGTCTTGCCCGTCGACCGCAGACCCTAGTCCACAAACACCACCATCGCCTGGCCCTCGGCCACCGCCTCGCGCGCCGTCTCCAGCTCGTCCGTCTCGAGGTGCGGTTGTCCTCCTTCAGCGTTCGTCGCCACCCCATGCACCCCGGAGTCGCCCCACTTCTCAGGTCCACCGTCTGGTCCTGCAGCGCGTGCGTCAGCTCATGCGCCAGCACCGGCTTCTGCTCCTCCGGCTCAATCCAGTCCAGCAGGTTCACCGTCTTGGTCTTGTTGTCGTAGAACCCCGCAATCTGCTCCGTCAGCAGGCTGATCAGAAACGGCCGCAGGTCGAAGTCCCGGTCCAGCAGCCCGAACTTCTTCAGCACCAGCTCCGCCCGCTCCAGCCGCTTCGCGCCCTCGTCCTCGTCGAACTTCGTCTTCAGGAACTTGTTCACCTCGTCGCGCGAGATCAGCTTCCGCTTCACGCTGTGCTCGATCGGCAGCTTCGTGTCGCTGCTCACAAACCCCAGGATCTCGTCGACCGACCGAAACAGCTCCTTCGCCTGGTCCTTCGTGATCGGCTTGCCCGCGTCCGTCTGCGCCTTCTCCGGCGCGCCAGTCTTCCCCTGCGCCCACGCCGTCCCGCCTGCGGAACGTCGCCACAAACGCCACCGACAAAACAGCCGCACTCACCCGCCGCCGCAGCCCCAGAAAAGCCGCTCTACTCATCCCGTACGTCAAAGTCCAGCCCTCCCGCGGCGGCTATAATCACAGTGTACGCACCGCCGTCCGCCTCACCTCCATGCCCCCAACAATCCCACAAGAGACGACTTCCGGCACCCCCAGCGCGGCCGATCCGCAGCGTGACCTGCACACCCTGCTCACCTCCGCCGCCATCGCGCCCCTCGACGGCACCGGCTGGATCGAGTCACCGGCTCCGACCGCGTCCGCTGGCTCAACGGCATGGTCACCAACTCCGTCGGAGATCTCCTCCCCGGCGCAGGCGCCTACAACTTCTTCCTCAACGCCCAGGGCCGCATCCAGGGCGACGGCTACATCTTCGCCGAGCCCGAGCGCCTCCTGCTCGAGACCGCCGCCCCGCAGGTCCCCAACCTCCTCACCCTGCTCGACCGCTTCATCATCATGGACGACGTCGAGCTCGCCGACATCTCCGCCACCCGTCACGGCCTCCTCCTCGCCGGCCCCCAGGCCGCCGATCTCCTTACCACCCTCGACCTCCGCGCGACCGGTCCCGCACCCCAGCCTCACCCACCTCAGCTTCCGCGACCAGCCCCTCACCCTGATCCACGCCTACAGCCCCCTCGTCCCTCGCTTTGAGCTCTGGGCCGAAGACCTCACCGCCGTCTCCGCCGAGCTCCAGACCCGCGGCGCCGCCCCCTGCACTCCCGCCACCCTCGACCTGCTCCGCATCCTCGAAGGCACACCGCTCTTCGGCACCGACATCCGCGACCGCGATCTCCCCCAGGAGACCGACGCCACCCGCGCCCTGCACTTCACCAAAGGCTGCTACCTCGGCCAGGAGATCGTCGAGCGCATCCGCTCCCGCGGCCAGGTCCACCGCACCTTCGGCGGCTTCACCCTCTCCGGCGCACTCGCTCAGCCCGGCACCCCCCTCACCGTCGAGGGCAAGCCCGTCGGCGAGCTCACCACCACCGCCCGCTTCCAAACCCCAGCCGGCGACCTCCAGCTCGCCCTCGGCTACATCCGCCGCGAGTTCCGCATCGGCAGCCGGCCCATCGAGTACACCGGCGGCATCGCCACCCCCGCCACCCTCCCCTTCAACACGTCCGAAGTCGCCTCCCCAATCACACCCAGGATCCTCTGACCCCAACAGAGCATCACATCGCAAAGAGATCGAGAGTCGCCATGCCCGAATCCAACAAGCCCTTCGTCGTCACCGACCGCCGCAAGTTCACCAAGGAAGGCGAACTTCGCCCCGACGCCGAACACACCCCCAGCGAGCCCCGCTCCGAGTCCCGTCCCGCCTCTCCACCGCCCCCGCCTCCACCCCCGCCTCAAGCCGCCCCCAGCACGCTCTTCCAGGCCGACAACCCCACACCGTCCTCCGAGCCGGCAGACGAAGACTCCATCCCTGCCCCCACCGCCGAAGCAGACCGAGCAGTTTCCGCTTCGCCTACGAGCAGACCGCCGACCGCCTCGACACCGCCATCCGCGCCGCCAACCCCGGCGCCGACCACCCGCCCGCCATGAACTTCGACGGCCTCGTCCAGACCATCTACATCACGGCCATCATGCAGCTCGGCGGAGCCACCCAGGAAGGCCAGAAGCCCCAGCGTCGACATCCTCGGCGCACGCCAAAGCATCGACATGCTCGCCGTCCTCGCCGACAAAACCAAGGGCAATCTCTCCACGCAGGAGACCAAGCTCCTCGACAGCGCCCTCTTCGAGCTCCGCATGGCGCTTCCTCGAGATCACCCAGGCCCTCGCCCGCTCCGCCGCCGCCCAGGGCGGCCCACGCCCCGGTGGCGGCCCGCCCAAGCCCGGCCTCGTCGTCTAGCCCATGGAGGCAACCCTCACCTTTCTCGGCAGCGGCACCTCCATGGGCGTGCCCACCCTCGGCTGCGGCTGCGCCGTCTGCACCTCCACCGACCCTCGCAACCGCCGCACCCGCCCCTCCGTCTCGCTCGCCTACAACAGCCGCACTCGTCCTCATCGACACCGGCCCCGACTTCCACGCGCAGGCCCTCCGCGAGCGCATCCGCGCAGGTCGACGCCGTCCTCTACACCCACCGCCACGCCGACCACATCCTCGGCTTCGACGACCTCCGCCCGCTCAGCTTCCGCCACCCCGTAGCCCTCCCCCTCTACGCCGACGACGAGACCGCCACCACCATCGAGCGCATCTTCGAGTACACCTTCCGCACCGAAAACCGCTACCCCACCAGCGCCCGCGTCAAGCTCCACCGCATCGATCCCGCAGCCGGCGCCGGCATCGAGCTCTTCGGCGCCTGCTTCCAGCGCATCCCCGTCCTCCACGGCAAGCAGATCATCACCGGCTACCGCTTCGGCTCCGCCGCCTACCTCACCGACATGAGCGACATCCCGCCCGAAAGCCTCCCTCTCCTCCAGGACCTCGACATCCTCATCCTCGACGCCCTCCGCCGCACCCCCACCCCAGCCACTCCCACCTCGATCGCTCCGTCGCCTTCGTCGAGCAGCTCAAGCCCAGGCGCGCCTTCTTCACCCACATCAGCCACGACCTCGACCACGGCCCCACCGAGGCCGCTCTCCCCCCCAACATCCGCCTCGCCTACGACGGCCTCCAGCTCCAGTTCGAAATCGCCTCCGAGCATCATCAGGAGATTCCCGGCTAACCAAGACTGTCATCCTGAGCACAGCGCAGCGGACTCGAAGGACCTGCGATCGCCTCGCTCCGAACCACCACCTGATCTGCCGTACTCACCCATGCACATCTACCGCCACCTCGACGAGCTCCCCGCCACGCCTACCCCCGCAGTCGCCACCATCGGCAACTTCGACGGCGTCCACCGCGGCCACCGGTGGGTCATCGATAACGTCCTCGCACGCGCCCGCGCCGCCGGCCTTCGCTCCCTCGTCATCACCTTCGACCCCCACCCCGCCCGCGCCATTCGTCCCGATCAAAGCCCGCGCACTCATCACTCCCTGTGAACAGAAGCTCGACCTCCTCGCCTCCACCGGCGTCGACGAGGTCCTCGTCCTGCCCTTCAACGGCGAGCTCGCCGGGATGTCCGCCCGCCAGTTCAGCGAAGAAATCCTTCGCCGCAAACTCAACATCGTCGAGCTCCACGAAGGCGAAAACTTCCGCTTCGGCCACGGCGCCGAGGCCGACATCGCCACCCTGCGCCAGCTCTCGCTCCGAACTCGGCATTGAGCGTCTTCAGCTACGCCCCCCAGCACCTCCACGGCGACACCGTCTCCTCCAGCCGCATCCGCTCACTCATCACCGCCGGCAACCTCTCCGCCGCCCGCCGCCTCCTCGGCCGGCCCTTCAGCATCACCAGCACCCCCGCCTCAGGCCGCGGGTACGGCACCCGCTACACCGTCCCCACCATCAACCTCGCTCCCTACACCGAGCTCCTCCCCGCCAACGGCGTCTACATCACCCGCCTCCGCATCGGCACCGGCCCGGAGGCCGAAACCTTCGACGCCGTCACCAACGTCGGCAATCGCCCCACCTTCGGCGCCGACTCCTTCACCGTCGAGTCCCACCTCCTCAACTTCCACCCCCTCGACCTCTCCGAAAACACGCCACTCGAGCTCTGCTTCCTCCACCGCCTCCGCGACGAACACCGCTTCCCCACCCCCGAAGCCCTCCGCACCCAGATCAGCCAAGACGTGGCCACTGCCAGCCGCTACCTGCGCCTCCTGACCCGCCTCGAAGCAAGCCACCACGCACCCCTGTCACTCTGAGCCGGAGGCGAAGTACCCCGGATCTCCCCGCGCCAACCCACACGCCCGCGCCTCCCAACGCGCAACCAGGAATCAATTCGGCGAAACAGGCGCAGGAGGCCGCCGCTCCACAGGCGCCGGAGCATCCTGCGGCACATCCTCCGTCATCGGAGGACGCCGCTCCACGGGAGCCGCCTTCGGCTCCGCCGGAGCATCCGGGTCCGCCTCCTCCGTCTCCGCCTTATGCCGCACCGCCGGCGCCACCGCATCGTCATCCGCCGTCGCCGCCGGCACATCCAGCACCTTCTTCGGAGCCCCCGCCGACGCAAACGCCTCCTTCGGCTTGTTCGCAATCGCCGCCTGCATAAAGTCCATCCACATCGGCAGCGCCGCCCTCGCCCCGGTCTCCTTCTCCCCCAGCGACTCGCCGGTTGTCGAACCCGATCCACGTCCCGCACGTCACCGAAGGCGAAAACCCCATGAACCACGCGTCCGTGTAGTTGTTCGTCGTTCCCGTCTTTCCGCCCAGCGGATGCTTCAGCTGCGCTGCAGCCGCTCCCGTCCCGTACCGCGTCACCGCCTCCAGCAGCCCCATCATCGTCCGCGCCGTCTCGACCGAGATCACCTCCGTCACGGGCGACGTCCGCTCCGGCAGCGCCAGCCCATCCGCCTGCGTCACCTTGCGAATGTAGTGCGGCTCAATCCGCATGCCCGTCGTTCGGAAACACGCGAGTAAGCACCCACCTGCTCGGCCAGCGTAATATCCGCCGCACCGATCGCCACCGGCAGAAACGCCGGGATGTTGCTCGTGATCCCAAACCGGTGCGCCGTCTCGATCACCTTCTTGATCCCGGCCTTCTCCGCCAGCTTCAGCGCCGGGATATTGCGCGACTCCGCAAACGCGCTCAGCAGCGTCATCGCCCCCTTGTAGTCACCCTCGTAGTTGTGCGGCGTGTACCGCCCGTTCGGCGTCGGAAAGCTCGTCGGCCCGTCCACCACGATGTCCGTCGGCTTCGCGCCGTCCTCGATCGCCGTCGTATACACATACGGCTTGAACGACGACCCCACCTGCCGCTGCGACTGCGTCGCCCGGTTGAACTGCGACAGCGCAAAGTCCCGCCCGCCCACCATCGCCAGCACCTCGCCATCCGCGTTGTTCACCGCCATCAGCGAGGCCTGCGCGCCCGAGTCCTCCTGCAGCGTCAGGTGCAGCGATCCATCCGGCCGGCTTCCCTCCACCCGCACATACACCACGTCCCCCACCTTCAGAGAACGCATCCGCCCGCGTGAACTGCGTCCACGCGAAGTCCGCCAGGCAGCAGGTCCGCCGTCTGCGCTCCCACCCGCACCGCGGCGTCCGTCTTCGAAACATCCAGCACCAGCGCATGGAGATACGCTCCCGGAACCACCGCCTGCGTCCAGTCCGGATGCCGGTACCCGTTCAGCCCACCCGGCCGTGTCCGCCACGTTCTGCAGATGCCCCTTCCACCCATGCCTCCGCTCATACGTCGCCACCCCGTCGAGCACCGCCTTGTTCGCCACCGTCTGCAGATCCAGGTCCAGCGTCGTATACACCTTCAGCCCCGCCCCATGGACCTCCTCCACCCCATACTCCTTCTCGAGCTGCCGCCGCACCTCCTCCACGAAGTACGGCGCCACGCTGTTCGCCGGCTCCTCGATCTTCAGCCCCAGCGGCATCGCCTTCGCCAGCGTCGCCTGCCCGATCCGAGATCTTCCGGTCCTGCGAGCATCTCGTTGATCACCAGGTTCCGCCGCCGCATCGCCCGGTCCGGATACCGCAGCGGCGAGTACGCCTCCGGCCCCTTCGGCAACGCGGCCAGCAGCGCCGCCTCCGGCAGCGTCAGATCCTTCACATGCTTTGAGAAGAAAAACTCCGACCCCGCCTCAAACCCGTACGTCCCATGCCCCAGGTAGATCTGGTTCGCATACAGCGCAAAGATCTGCTGCTTCGTAAATCGCCGCTCGATCTGCATCGACAGAAAGATCTCCTGCACCTTCCGCCCATACGTCTTCTGCGACGACAAAAACAGGTTCCGCGCCAGCTGCATCGTCAGCGTCGATGCCCCCTGCGCCCGCCCGCTCGAATGGAGATCCCGCTACGCCGCTCCCACCGCGCGGATCAGATTCACCCCCCAGTTGCTCTCAAAGCTCTTGTCCTCGATCGAGATGATCGCCTCGCGCAGCACCGGCGGGAAGTCCCCATACGGCACCACCACCCGCCGCTCCAGCGCAAACGACCCAAACACCTTGCCATGGACATCCAGCAGCTCGGTCGTCGTATTCGGCCGGTACCGCGCCAGGTCATCCATCTGCGGCAGGTCGGTCGAGTACACCAGCAACAACCCGCAAAGCGCCCCAAACACCGCCGACAGCCCCAGCAACACCAGGAACGTAGACCGGGCCAGCAGCCGCTTCCCCGGAAGCCTCCGCTCCAAAAACAGAAGCCTCCCATTCAGCCGCCGCCACCACCCCCGCTGACGAACACCGGGCTCCTGCGCCCCTGGTCTGGATAGGCTCCCCACAGCCCTTCACCATACCAGAGCAACCTGGCCAAAACGCCGTTAAACGGGCGATGGGCCAGCCCAGGCCAGCCCATCTCACCAACACAGCGTTCAGCTGAAACGCAAAACCCGCTAGGCCGCCTTGCCCTTCAAAAGGTCCAGCGCCTTGGTCAGCTGCTCATCCACACTCACGCTCGGCTTCGGAGCCGTCTTCGCATCTGCCGCCGCCGGCGCGCTCTCATCATCATCCGCAGCCGCCGTTTCATCCACGTTCGAAGCCACCAGGACCACCGGCGTCACACCCTCATCCTGGAGCTTCTTTCCCGAAGGCGACTCGTACTTCGCAATCGACAGGATCAGCGCCGCTCCGTCCGGCAGCTCAAACGTCTTCTGCTGCGCACCCTCGCCAAACGTCTTCTCCCCCACCAGCTCCGCACGCTTGTTGTCCGCCAGCGCCGCAGCCAGCAGCTCGCCCGGCCCCGCCGTCCCGCGATTCACCAGCACCACCACCGGCGCCGTCGTGTTGATCGCCTTCCCAGGCTCCGCCGTAAACGTCTGCTTCTCTACCTTCTGCCCCTCCAGCGACGCAATCGTGCCCGACGCCAGGAAGAAGTTCGCCACCCGCGTCGCCTCGCTCATCTCGCCGCCCGCAACATCCCGCAGGTCCAGCAGAACCTTCTTGTTGCCGGCCTTCCCCATGCCCTTCAGCCTCGCCTCGATCTGCTGCGCATGCTCGTGATCCAGCACCATCGGCTTCAGATAAAGAATGCTCGAGTTCTCATACATCGTCTCGACCACCGGCGGCAGAGTCGTCACCGCCCGCGTCAGCTCCACCTTCTCCGGAGCCGCCTTGCGCGGACGCACCACCGACAGCGTCACCTGGCTCCCCGGCTGCCCATCCAGCAGCAGCTGGATCATCGCCAGCGACAGGTCCCGCGTATCCTGCGGCCCGATCGCCTCGATAATGTCGCCGTCATTCAGATTCGCCTTGTCCGCCGGGCTTCCCGGAACCACCGACACCACCGTCGCATACCCGAAGCGCTTCGAAACGTTGATCCCGACCTGGGCCTTGCCCTTCTGCCCCGCCTTGAAGATCTTGTAGTCCGCCGGCGTCAGGTAGCTCGAGTCAGCATCGAGCGACTCCAGCAATCCGCGCAGCGCCCCGTTCGTCACATTGCTGATGTTCGGCTCTTCCACGTAGTCCGTCTGGATATGCCGCAGCACCTCGCTGTACACATTGATCTGCCGATACGCACCGTCATCCTGGTTCGAGGCCGCACTCACCCCGCTCGAGTTCACACCCAGAAAAATCGTCAGGACGAGCGCAACGCTCACAGCCAGCAGGGCAATCTTGGAAATCTTCAACATCCGGCAGCAGCCTCCAGAAACGGGTCCTTCGCAGGTAAACGTTAGACGTACCCCGTGTCCGAAATGATACGCTCTGAGGGAATTCGCCGGGGAAGCGCTCGATACCACTTTGGTGGCGGTGAGAGGAATCGAACCTCTGACCTACGGGTTATGAGTCCGTCGCTCTAACCATCTGAGCTACACCGCCCTAAGCTGGTTCGTCGTGCCGGAGAGGAACTCCATCTTCCCGGCAGAGGAGAGGTCGTTTCGCCGGTGGCACAGACAGGTCCCATCATACCGGATTCACTCCCACCCGAGAAACCCTCGCCCCGTGTCCTCGGCGTCATCCCCGCCCGCCTCGCCTCCACCCGCCTTCCCCGCAAAGTTCTCCGCGAGATCGCCGGTCAACCTCTCCTCGCCTGGGTCTACGCCGCCGCGTCCGCCTGCCCGGAACTCCAGGAGATCGTCGTCGCCACCGACTCAGAAGAGGTCGCCGATCTCTGCCGCCATCGCGGCTGGCCCTTCCGCCTCACCTCCCCCTCCCTCCCCTCCGGCTCCGACCGCGTCGAAGCCGTCAGCCGGCGAGATCCCCGCCGACATCTACGTCAACATCCAGGGCGACGAACCCCTCCTTCACCCGGATCACATCTCCGACCTCCTCCGTCCCTTCCGCCACCCGCACGTCGAGGTCTCCACCCTCCGCGTCCGCTGCACCCCCGAAAACGTCGCCAATCCCAACGCCGTCAAGGTCGTCTCCGCTATCGATGGCCGAGCCCTCTACTTCTCTCGCGCCTCCATCCCGTTTCATCGCGACCCCGACCCCGCCACCCCCCCGCAGCATTGGAAGCACCTCGGCCTCTACGCCTACCGCGCCGCCGCCCTCCGCCGCTTCACCTCCCTCCCGCCCAGCCCCCTCGAGCAGGCCGAACGCCTCGAGCAGCTCCGCTTCCTCGAAAACGGCATCGCGCTCTACGTCGAAACCACCGCCCTCGACACCGTCGGCGTCGACACCGAAGAAGACCTCCGCACCGTCGAGCCCCTCCTCGAGGCCCGCCGTCGACCCGCCCCCCAACCCTGACCACTCCAGCCCCCGGCCGTCTCCAAACCCCAACACCTCTCAGACCAGCCGAGCCAAAGGCGGGCATCGCACGCGATGCATGGGTTTCGTCGGACCCGCCAGGGCCGAACCGCTCCCTCCACTCTCTACACCGGAACCGCACCCACCCGTCTACACTGGTCCTCAAAACCGGCGCCAGAACGTCCGGCCCAGGAGCCCCACCTCATGCAAGCTCGTCCCCTCCGTGCCCTTGCCTCGCTCGCCCTCCTGCTCCCCTTCTCGACCGCCGCCCTCGCCCAGGCCGCCCTCCACTCGAGCGGAACGGTTGCCGTCGCCGGCCACCCCGGGCAGGTGCCCGTCGTCCAGATCAACGGCCGGCCCTACGTGGATGTCGACGCCCTCGCTCGCCTCGCCGGGGGCTCCCTCAGCTCCGCCGGCACCCAGTTCATCCTCACCCTCGCTCCCTCGGGCACCGCCAGCCCGCAGGCCCCGCGCGGCTTCTCCCCTGACTTCCTCAGGGCCGGCATCGAGCAGATGTCCGCCATCCGCGAGTGGCGCATCGCCATCGTCAACGCCGTCCAGAACAACTCCGCCGTCACCGAGAACTGGGTCTCCGGCCTCCGCCGCACCGCCGACAACAAGCTCGCCCTCGCCTCCGCCGCCGCCCACACCGACGCCGATCGCAAAGGCCTTCAGCTCCTCCAGAACGAGTTCACCAACATGCAGCAGCTCAGCGAAAATTTCCTCAACCTCAACCGCACCGTCACCTTTACCCCCACCACCGCCTTCGACAACAACCCCCTCGACCAGAAGATCCTCGCCTGCGCCCGAGCCATGACCTCCATGGCCGCTAACAACGCCTTCCTCGACGACCCCAACTGCCACTAACACCCACCCAGGCCACCAACTTCGATCCCGGCCCCCTCAGCCAAACGCACTTTGACCCTGTCATCCCGACCGAAGCGAAGCGAAGTGGAGGGACCTGCGTCTCCCACCGCCAGAACTCAGTCAACCTTTCGCCTAGGACCTTGGCGCAACACCCCCCACCAACCAGCTAAACTGGGATCAGAACAAAAAAGGCCCCCGCCAAAAGCGGGGGCTGCACTATTTCTGCCCTATCTCAAGCAGATGGAAGACTTTACCTCTAAGCATCGCAGGATCAATACTTTACAGGAAGCATACACCCCAACTGCGGCAAACATTAGACTTAGCGTCAAGTACCCCCGGGGGGAGGTACCCTCAGAGCACCGGAAACCGCAACCAAAGCTCCCCATCGCTGACCACCGCCGATAGCCCTGTTAGCGAAGGAGTGATCCAATCCGCCGCCGCCAGCTCGTGAGCCTGGTGCGTCCCCAGCACCGCCAGCACCCGCGACCCCGCAGCCTTGCCCGCCCCCACACCCGCCGGCGCGTCCTCCACCACCACGCACTCGGCCGAACCAAAACCCAGCAGCTCCGCCCCGCGGCGATAAGGCTCCGGGTCGGGCTTGCCCCGCTCCACCATGTCCGCGCTGATGATCCGCTCCGGCACCGGCAGCCCCGCCGCCTCAAGCCGCCCCAGCAGCAGGCGCTTCGTCGCCGACGTAACGATCGCCCACCGGTCCTTCGGCAGGCTCGCCAGCAGCTCCCGCACCCCAGGGAGCACCACGAGATCGGCCGTGTCCTCCATCTCCATGTCCTCGATCACCCGCAGCCCCTCGATCGGATCGATGTCCGGCCGCAGCTGCTTCACGATCTCGATCGCCCGCATCCCGTGCGGCACGTCATAGCTCTCCGCCCCCGGCACCTCATAGATCGCAGCCCACCGCCGCCAGCACCGGTTCACCGACCCGATCGAGCTGACCAGCACCCCATCCATATCGAACAGCAGTCCCTTCGCCCGTATCTCCACCCGCTCCCCACCCGCTCCACCAGCCCCGCTCAAAAACCCTGTCCCGCTCAACCCTGCCCGCCCTGCATCACAAACGCCTGCGCCGCCGCGAGCACCCTCTCGACCGAAGCCACCGAGCAGCTCTCGCAATACACCCGCAGCAGCGGCTCAGTCCCTGAAGCCCGCAGCAGCAGCCACGTCTCCGCCGCCCGGGGCCGCCCCTCGCAGTCCGGATTCTCCAGAAAAAACTTGATCCCATCCATCGTCTCGACGCGCAGCACCTTCAGCCCCGCGAAGTCGCTCACACCAGCCCGCGCCCGATCAATCGCCGACCGCTTCAGCTCCTCGCTGATGTGCATGTCCACGCGACCATACTGATGCTCGCCAAACTCCTCCTGGAGCGAATCCACCAGCTGTCCCAGCGTCTTCCGCTCGTCCGCCATCACATTGGCCAGCAGCAGCGAGTTCAGCAGCCCGTCCCGCTCCGGCAGGTGTCTGCTGATCCCTATCCCGCCCGACTCTTCCCCACCCACCAGGATCTCCCGCTCCAGCATCAGGTCGCACACATACTTGAACCCGATCCCATGCTCGTGGAGCCGTCGTCCATGCTTGGCCGCGATCCGGTCCAGCATCTTGGTCGTGTTGAAGGCGCGCGTCACATCCCCCGGCCACCCCTTCCGCTCCAGCAGCCACCGCAAAATCACTGCAAAGATCTTGTGGGCGTCCACAACTCGGCCGTTTTCGTCCACCGCCCCGATGCGATCCGCGTCCCCATCCGTGATCAACCCCGCATCACATTGCTCCGCCACAACCGCTGCCTGCGATGCGCTGATGTGCGGCAGGATTGGCTCCGGATTGATGCCCGGAAAGGCCGGGTTCAGCTCACTGCGGATCTCCACAAACGGAACACCCGCACGCCTGAATATTCCCGCGATCACCCCCCGCCCCGCGCCATACATGCAGTCGATCAGGAATTTGTAACCCGATGCACGAATCGCCCCAAGATCGACGAAGCTCTCGAGAGCCGCGAGATATGGTGGCAGAAAGTCGACTTCCTCGACCGCGGCTCTACTCGCCGCAACGGGCAGCGGCTCGTGAAGATGGCCTTCGATGGCAGCGATGATGGACGGCTTCCCTGACCCCCCATAGCTCGCCTTGTACTTGACGCCATTCCACTCCGCCGGATTATGGCTGGACGTAATCATCACCCCGCCAGCCGCTCCACGATCGCGCACGGCGTAGGAAAGAGCCGGTGTCGGCGTGATCCCATTCGCGAGCGCTACGGAGATCCCCGCCTCAGACATGACGCTTGCAACGACCTTGGCGAATGAACGGGATCCGAATCGCGTGTCATAGCCGATGCAGACGCCTCGCGAGGCGTCCTCCTGTTCAAGCACGTAGTGCGCGATAGCACGTGCCGCCACCCGAACGTTGGCGTACGTGAAATCATCCGCAATGATCCCCCGCCACCCATCTGTGCCAAATTTCACTTCCCCTGCTACTTCCGCCATCCCTCTCCTGTTCAAAGACAATCTTCCCGCGCAGCGTCTGCTAGTGCCTTCGTGACCTTGCCAACGTCCTGCGAGCGCTCTCTCGTGGTTACCAGCACTGCATCTTCCGTCACAACGACAACGAGATCCTCCACTCCCAGGAGAGCGACAGTCCTCCCCGGAGCGTAGACGTAGCTGCCGGTCGATTCGAGCGCAACGTGCGCCTTTGCCTCGACCACGTTTCCCGTAGTACCTTCCGTATCTCCGCAGCAGTGCTCATAGAGTGCAGCCCAGGAGCCCAGATCATTCCATTCGAAGTCAGCAGGCAGGCAGTAGATCTCGGAAGCACCTTCGCCTTTTGCCGAACGTGGTTCGAGGACTGCGTAGTCGATACTGATGCTCTCGCATTTGGGGTACTGCTCCGCAAAAACCTGATCGAAATTCGGAGTGCCGTAGGCAGCCGCGATCTGTGCGAGATGGGGCGCAATCGCTGGACGGTGCTCACGGATGGCATTGGCCAGAGTTCTGGCGCTCCAAAGGAAGATCCCGCTATTCCAAGCATAGTTCCCGGATGCGATGAACTGCTTGGCTCGCGGAAGATCCGGTTTTTCTGTGAATCTCCGGACACGGTAGACCGGGAGCGCTGCGAAACCTTTGTTCGACATCTCGACTCGTTCACCCTGTTCGATATAACCGTACCCCGTCTCGGGCCTAGTCGGCGAAACGCCAAGAACCACGATCCGCTCGCCTTCACGGGCCAGATCGATTCCTGCCTCGATCACTTGTGTAAAGACCGAAAGGTCCTTGACCACATGGTCCGACGGAAAGATACCGATCACAGTGTCAGGGCTCGTTTTTTCAAGAAGAAAGGCGGCTAGAGCACAAGCAGGTGCAGTATTGCGGGCTGCTGGTTCGCACAGAAGGTGCTGGTCAGGTAATTCGGGCAACTGCTCTGCAATCTGCGATTTCAACAGGCTATTGGTGATAACCCATACGTCCTGAGGAGGCGAGAGTTCCTGAAGGCGTGACAGTGTGTCTTGGATCATCGTGCGCTCGCCATCAAGGGCAAGCACCTGCTTCGCGCGGGCCTTTCTACTGCGTGGCCAGAAACGCGTCCCACTGCCACCGGCAAGGATTACCGGGGCAAAACGAGGCCCCGGCTGAATGTCTTCTATCGCCATGTCTTTGAGGTGGAACGGTCGCTAGCTGAGAGACTGCAGATACTTTGCGATACGAGAGACACCCTTTTCAATGACATCGCCGGAGACAGCATAGGAGAGTCGGATGTGCTCCGACGTTCCAAACGCCTCGCCGGGGACGACGACCACGTGGGCCTCGCTCAGGAGCCGGGCGGCGAGATCAGATGCAGTCCGGATACCGCCTTTGCCGAGGAAACTCTGCACGTTGGGGTAGACGTAGAACGCGCCTTCAGGGACGGTACAAGTGAGGCCAGGGATGGATTGAAAGCCTCGGAGAACGGCATCGCGAAGTTTGACGTACTCGGCTCGCATCTCTTGAACGCATTCCTGGGAACCGCTCACAGCAGCGATGGATGCCTGTTGCACCATGCTTGCGGTGTTCGAGGTGCTTTGCGACTGCAGCTTGCTCATCGCTGCAATGATGGGCTTGGGTCCGAGCGCAAAACCGGCACGCCATCCAGTCATGGCGTAGGTCTTCGACAAAGAACCGAGGACGACGATGTGCTCCTTGCAGTCCGTGAAGGATCCACCGCTGACGATCTGACCGGTGTAGTTGAGATAGACGTAGCACTCATCCAGGAGCACGTAGATGCCCGCGCGGTGGGCTAGCCGAACGATGGCTTCAAGATCCTCGGGAGCGACAACGGCGCCGGAGGGATTGGACGGGGAGTTCAGGATGATCGCGCGAGTCTTTGGTGTGATCGCCGCCTCGATCATCGCTCGGGTGATACGGAAATTCTCCGCCTCCCTGCTCTCGACGTAGACGGGCTTGCCGCCGGCGTACTGAATGATGTCTTTGAAGGAGACCCAGTAGGGTACGGGGAGGATGACTTCGTCGCCATGGTCGACCAGGACCTGAACGGCGTTGAAGAGGGCCAGCTTGCCACCGGTGGTGAAGACGCACTCGTCGGGAGTGTAGTTGGAGCTAAAGTCGCATGCGTGGCGGTCGACGATGGCCTTGCGGACCTCGGGGACGCCGGCCACAGCGGTGTAGCGGGTGAAGTTGTGCTCGATGGCTTGGATGGCCGCGTCTTTGATGTGGCGGGGGGTGGGGAAGTGTGGCTCACCCGCGCCGAAGTCCGCCAGGTCCACACCCTGGGACTTGAGCTTGAGCGCCTCGGCCGTGATGGCCATAGTGGCGGAGACTTCGATCCGGCCGATACGATCGGCGAAGACCTTGGTGGCGGTCATAGTCATGTCCTCAGTGTGGCAGATTGTGGGGGAGAGATAAAGGGTGAAGGCTAGCGGTGGGCGGGTACCTTGGAGCGAAGGCGTTCGACGACGAGCGGTGGGACGAGGGCGGAGACGTCGCCACCCAGCTGGAAGACGCCCTTGATGAGGCGGGAGCTGACATAGGTGTACTTCTCTCCGGGCATCATGAAGAGGGTCTCGAGCTCGGGGTCGAGCTTGCGGTTCATCATGGCCATCTGGAGCTCGTACTCGTAGTCGCTGACGGCGCGGATGCCACGGAGGACCGCCTTGGCTCCGCGCTCGCGGGCGAAGTCGACGAGCAGACCGTTGAAGACAGCGACGGAGACGTTGCCGAAGTCCCTGGTGGCCTCCGAGATCATCTCGAAGCGTTCTTCGACCGTAAAGAGGGGGGCGGCCTTTTCACTGTTGCGGAGGATGGCGACGACCAGGTCGTCTACGATCTTTGCGCCGCGCGAGATGAGGTCGAGGTGCCCGTTGGTGAGCGGGTCGAAGGTGCCCGGGTAGATGGCGCGGACGGTGTGCATGCAGGAGCAGGATACGGTTGCCCGGAAGCGGATGCAATCTGCATGCCCGAGGCGTCGCGTCTCTGGCGTGACAGCCCCCGCCCCCCGTACTTTAGCGGCAAAGTATTCGAAGAAGACGGCCTTAGGTCCGGACTTCGATACGCGTGAGGTCCAGAAGTCCGGCCGTTGCTGATCCCACCTGCTTAAATTCGGGGCTGAGGTTAGCCCGATCGATAGCATGCGGGGCGCTCAACCCGACCGTAGCGTGGAGCACCGGGCTCTGCGGCTCGTGGCCTGAGGGGCTCGCTTCTTCTATTTTACGGCGGAGAAGCGGGTCTCTGCGCCAAAGCCGTCTGGCTGGCCTAGGCGGACTGCTTGCGGGGAGAGCGTACTGCTTCCTGTGCGATGACGGCACCGTTGACGGGGGCTGGGGGGATCTCGGCGACATCTGCGGAACCGGCGATCTTGAGCTTGCGACGGAGGTCGCCGTCGATGCGGGCGAAGATGTCCTTATTTTCCTTGAGGAAGTTGCGGACGTTTTCGCGGCCCTGGCCGATGCGCTCGCCCTGGAGTAGCTGTACCAGGCTCCGCTCTTGTCGACGATGTTGTGGAGGACGGCGAGGTCGAGCACGTCGCCTTCGCGAGAGATGCCTTCGCCGTAGAGGATGTCGAACTCGGCGTCGCGGAAGGGCGCGGCGACCTTGTTCTTGACGATCTTGACCTTGGTGCGGGAGCCGACGACGACGTCGCCTTCCTTGACGGCGCCGATGCGGCGGATGTCGATGCGGACGGAGGAGTAGAACTTGAGCGCGCGGCCGCCGGTGGTGGTTTCGGGGTTGCCGAACATGACGCCGATCTTGTCGCGGATCTGGTTGATGAAGATGAGGCAGGTGCGCGATTTCGAGACGGTTCCGGTGAGCTTGCGGAGAGCCTGGGACATCAGGCGCGCCTGCAGACCCATGTGGGAGTCGCCCATCTCGCCGTCGAGCTCGGCCTTGGGAACGAGCGCGGCGACGGAGTCGACGACGAGGACGTCGATGGCGCCGGAGCGGACGAGAGCTTCGACGATCTCGAGGGCCTGCTCGCCATAGTCGGGCTGGGAGACGAGGAGGTTGTCGATGTCGACGCCGAGCTTTTTGGCGTAGCCGGGGTCGAGCGCGTGCTCGGCGTCGACGAAGGCGGCGAGGCCGCCGTTCTTCTGGGCTTCGGCGATGATCTGGAGGGTGATGGTGGTCTTGCCGGAGGACTCAGGGCCGAAGATTTCGATGACGCGGCCGCGGGGGACGCCGCCGACGCCGAGGGCTGCGTCGAAGGAGATGGAGCCGGTGGAGATGACGGAGATCGGGACGATGGCCTCTTTGGAGCCGAGGCGCATGATGGAGCCCTTGCCGAACTGCTTTTCAAGCTGCGAGAGTGCCGATTCTATTGCCTTGTTGCGGTCATCTGCCACGATGTAGATCTCCTCGTTCCGGGGTGGGACAGAGCGGATTCTAGCAGTTTGCGATGGCAAAGAAAAGGCGAATAGCGCGAAGGTGGTAGGGGACGGTGGATAAGTGGGTTCCTAATCGGGATTCGTGGGGCGGTCTGGCGAACATTGAAGGGCAGATTGCGGTGTTTGGTTCCGAGTACGGAGTATTGGCGGGCGAGCTCCTCGCTCACGATGGCAGCGGGTCTATTCCCAGGAAAATTTGATCAGCGATTCGTTCGTCTGGCCCGATTATTGGCCAACCCCAAGTTTCAGCCTGGTCGCGAAAAGCTGGGTTCTGGCTTCGGATAAGGCCTAACTTCTTTTCCCGACGCCAGCCCTTGAATTGCTTTTCGCGAGCAATCGAGATGCGGATGTCCTCGTGCTTCTCGTAGTAGAGGAGCCGTGTGCAGCCATGCGTCTTCGAAAAGCCGTCGAAGAGGCCTGCCCGGTGACGGAGAACGCGTTGAAAGAGATTGCTTGTGACGCCGATGTAGAGGGTCCCTGTCGGGCTGCCCAGGATGTAGGTGTAGCCGGCGCGCATGTCGCGATGGTAGCTCGGGCTGACTGGGCAAGAAAGATGCCAAACGTTGTAGCCGACGGTGTTCCTGGTTCTCGCGATGATTTGCGGCAGAAAGGTGTGGAGGATGTGCTGCCACGGGATCTCTCGGGGTCCTTCGGCTGCGGAGCTCGCGGGCGATCTCCTTCGCTCAGGATGACAGGTTCGGAGCCGGGTCGGCCCCTGAGCTTTAGTTGGCGGCTCTCCTGCCCGCTGCTAACGGCGGAGGAGGTCGACCGGCTGGTTGACGTCTTCGATGCGGAAGAGGTGGGCCAGGGCGGGGTGGCGGGACTGGATGGCCTGGAACATCTCCCAGGCGATACGGCGATAGCTGAAGTGGCCGGCGGGGCCGGAGCGGAGCTCGGCGATGTAGAGGGCTTCGGCGAAGTCCATCTTGAACATGGAGCGGCGGCGGGTGGCAAGGGGCAGGAGGTACTGGGCGGAGTATGCGGCTTCGGGATGGTCGCCTGCGCGAAGGGTGTGGAAATCGTTGTAGGCGGAGGCGATGGCGGAGCGGAAGGTGTGCTCGAGGCCGGCTTCGGAGAGGGTGGGCTGGCCGGGGCAGATAGGGTCTTCGTAGCCGTGGAGGTCGGTGTAGGGCTGGAGGAGCTGGATGCAGCGGCGGTGGCGGTGCATGTCGCGGAAGCCGCCAATGTCCATGAGGATGTCGAAGCGGAAGGCGGCGCCGGCGGAGAAGGGGCGGAGGAGCTCGTCGTGGCGGCCGCGGTGGCGGGTGCCGAGGTGGATGAGCTCGTTGAGCTGCGCGGAGGTGAGGGCGGCGACGTGGGAGCGGAGCTGGCGGTAGGGGAAGTGGCAGTGGGGGTAGAGGAGAGAGGTGGCGAGCTCGACCTCGATGGATTCGGAGTCGTCGAGGAGGTCGACCACCGGGACTGGGGTCGATGGGTGCGCCGTGCATGAGGGCGGCTGCGGCTTGGGTGAGGTCGCGGGTGGTTTCGACGAGATAGGGGTTGGGGCTGGCGTACTTGACGAGAGTGGGAGCGGTTTTGACTTCGCGAAGGAGGGTCTGCTCGAGGGTGGCGGCGAGTTCGGGGTCGGCGACGCGGGTGTCTTCGACGAGGGTGCGGGCGGCGGCGTGGTTGACGTTCCAGGAGGGGCCGGCGGCGGCGGTGCGGAGCTGTTCGCCGAGTGCGCGGATCTCCGCGAAGGGGCTGGAGAGGAGGCGGGAGACCTGGGTTTCGAGGGTTCGAGCGTTGACGATCTGGCCGAGCGAGGTATTGGTGGCGAGCGGGAGGAGGTAGCGGGCGACATCGAAGGCGCGGGCCTTGAGGGTGCGATCGTAGGCGTCGGGCTTCATGGAGTCGGGGCGCGGGAGGGAGGTTTTGAGAGCTTCGAACATCCCGGCGCCGGTGTGCTGGTAGGCGGTGAAGAGGGCTTCTATGGCGGCGGTGTAGGTGGGGGTGGCGGGGCCGAGGTCGGGAGTAAACCAGCCGGACTTCTGGAAGTTCTGATAACGGGTGGAGCGCTCCTGACCGTCCCAGCGCTGCTCGTCGACGAGCTCGATGGCGGCGAGGAGGGAGAGGCGCTCGATGGCGAAGGGGATGTGGGCGAGGTCGGCGATGGAGCGGTGGCCGTACTGGAAGTAGAAGGTGTTGAGGAACTGCTCGGCGCGCTGGGCGCTGATCTCGGCGAGGGATTCGCGCATGGTGAGGGAGGAGCGGGAGTACTTCGCCATGGCGTAGGCGAGGACCTCGGGGTCGGCGCCGTGGATGGCGTAGACGTCGGTGCTCGACGGTGGGCGGGGCTGGGGCGGGCGGGATGGGAGCGGGGGTTGGGACGGCCTCATCGAGGGTGGGTGAGGGGAGCTTGCTTTCGGGCATGGGAGATCAGGATACGTGATGGCGTGGTGTTGGGGAGGGGGCGGGCGGGTATGCTGGTGCGAACGAGGAAACGAGGCGTATGAGCATCGGAGCGGGGCGGATTGCGTTGGTGACAGGGGCGTCGCAGGGGATAGGGCGGGCGTGCGCTTTGGAGCTGGCGCGGCAGGGTGCGACGGTGGCGCTGGCGGCGAGAAATGTGGAGAAGCTGGGGGAAGTGGCGGAGGAGATCCGATCGGCGGGCGGGACGGCGGAGGTGTTTGGGCTGGACGTGGGGGATGAGGCGTCGATCAAGGCGGGGGGCAAGGCGGTGGTGGAGCGGTTCGGGAGGATCGAGATCCTGGTGAACAATGCAGGGATTACGCGGGACGGGCTTTCGATGCGGATGCGGCGGCCGGACTGGGATGATGTCCTACGGACGAATCTGACGGGGGCGTTTCTGGTGACGCAGGCGGCGATGCCTTCGATGATGAAGGGCAGGTGGGGGCGGATTGTGAATGTGGCATCGGTGGTGGGTGAGACGGGCCAGGCGGGGCAGGCGAACTATGCGGCATCGAAGGCGGGGCTGATCGGCCTGACTAAGAGCCTGGCGCGGGAGCTGGGGAGCCGGTCGGTGACGGTGAATGCGGTGGCCCCGGGGTATATCGAGACGGCGATGACGGCGGTGCTGACGGAGGAGCAGAGGTCGGCGATGCTGACTGTGGTTCCGCTGGCCCGTCCGGGAACAGATGTGGAGGTGGCACATGCGGTGGCTTACCTGGCGTCCGAAGAGGCGGGGTATGTGACGGGCCACACGCTTGATGTGAACGGCGGTATGTACATGGGTTAGGGCTCCAGCCGGGCTGCCAGGGTCGCGCGGTCCTGGATGGGCTGTGCTTTTGCGTGAATTTTGGGCAGGTTAGTGGGAAAGGGTACGTTACTAGAGCGTTCCCTATTTGGAACGGGATAAGCCAAGCGTGCGATCTGTGGTTGTCAAAGCGTTGGGTTTTCATGCGAGACTTGCCTCCATGCAGCGGGCGGACAATTACCCGGACCACGTGAGTTCCCCTGCGTGGTCGATGGGAACGGGGGTTCGATTTCATGTCCTTCGGGGCAAGCAAGCGATCCTTCGGCTGCACCCGGTGCTGGTGGAGTTGAGCGCCGTGTGCGAGCAGGTGGGAGCGATGGATCATATTGCGCTCTTTCTGGATTCGCCGATGAACGAGAAGAAGATCCCGTCGCTGGTGCTGGCGACGGAGTCGGCCAAGGCCGATCCGTTTGCGCTGGAGGCGCGGGAGCTGCTGGGCGCGGCGGTGGTGTACGAGTACGAGATGCTGGGGCGGCCGAGCGGCGTGTTTGTGACGGACGACGGATCGGGGAGCCGGACGGTGATTGCGGCTCCGGAGATACGGTCCGCGGTCACGATCAAGGTATGCGAGCACCTGATGCGGACGGGTGCGAGGGTGGCGGTCCTGAGCTACAAGGAGGAGGTCCATCCGCAACGCCAGGACGTGGAGATCGCGCGGCTGGTGAGGTTGCCGGGGACGATGTGGGGATCGCAGGTGCGGGACATGAGCACCTACCTGACGATCCAACCCACCTTTGACGAGACGCTGTCGCAGCTGGGCAAGCACACGCGACGTAACCTCAGATACTACCGGCGTCGGACGGAGATGGAGCTGGGCTGCCAGTTCGTTCCGGAGGTCGGGCGGGCGATGTCGAAGGCGGAGTTTGTGGAGCTGAACGCGACCTCGACGCACCCGGTGGATGCGCGTGCGATGGAACGGCGGTACGAGGACCTTTCGCGGTTCAGCGACAGCTTTTGCGTGGGGATCCGGGCGGAGGACGGGCGGTGGCTGAGCCTGATGGGGGGACGGCGGCACCACGGATGGACGGAGGTCGACTGGCAGTTGAATCGGGCTGGGCTGGACCGGCTCTCCCTGGGAACGGCGATGCGGTCGTACTTTCTTGAGAACGAGGTGGCGCTCCGGACACAGCGGCTGTACTTCGAAGGTGGGACGCCGCACACGATGCGGCACTCGCTGCTGACGGAGAAGGCGGTGGACATCATCGCGCTGCGGCGAAGATGGGATGTCGAGCTGATCCGGTCACTGGCACGTCGAAACGTGATGAAGAAGAACTTTCTGCTGCAGACGCTGGCCGACGAGACGATCGATTGGCAGCAGCTCTGATGCGAGGAGGTTGAGGATGCCGGGCGTTGGGGGAGCGGTGCGAAAGCTGCGCTGGTCGCTGGCACAGCGAGGGCTGGCGGGAACCGTGCGGTTCGCGTTTGGACGGCTCAGTTCGAAGGACGACGGCAAACCGAAGATCCACCCTTTCGACGTCCAGCACGGCACGGATACAAGCGGTCTGATCGGCGGCGCGGACCTCCTAACAGGGCATGCGCATGACGTGTACAACACGGCGTATTACGGGATGTCGCCGTCGCGATTTCGGGGAGCGATGGAGCTTTGGCAGAAGACGCTGAGCGGCCGCCGCGTGGAGGAGTTCACGTTTGTGGACCTCGGCTGCGGCAAGGGCCGGGCGGTGTTGATGGCGATGGGCCTGCCATTTCGCGAGGTGATCGGGGTGGAACTTCACCCGGAGCTGGCGAGGGTGGCAGAGGCGAACCTCGTGCAGTGGAGGTCGACTGGGAAACCCGAGAGGCCAGCGCGGATTGTGTGCGGGGATGCGACGGAGTTCAAGTTCCCGGCGGGGCCGTGTCTCCTGTACCTGTTCAACCCGTTTGCGCGGCCGGTGGTGGAGCGGCTGTTGCGGCGGCTCGAGGTGAGCTTTGGCGATCGCGCTGGGTTGCTGGACGTGGTGTACTTCAACCCCGAGTCGGCGGAGGCGTTTGCCGAGAGCGGAGGGTTTGAGCTGCTGTGGAAGGGCACGGTGGAGCTAAGCGCGGAGGATGCGGCGGCGGACCTGGTGGCTAGTCCGGACGACCAGTGCGAGCTGTATCGCTGGATGGGCAGCAGCAGTTCGCGACCAGAGTGACTTCCGTGTTGCGACGCTGGGCCGAGAGCTTCAAGCAAGGGATGAGGTTTCGTGAAACAAGTTGATCATATGGCGAACCTCGGCGGGTACGAGGAGCTCGAAGTGCACGAATTTGCCATTGACCACATTCGCAGGGGTGGGTAGTTTGTGGCTAATGACAGACATGCAACTGGTTTCGGGGATGTCCGCGGAGGAGTCCGGATCGGCACCGATGAATATCGGAACCACGATTCGTGGCTATCGGCTGCAGCGCGGGATGTCGCAGGGCGACATTGAAAAGAAGACGGGATTGTTGCGGTGCTACCTATCCCGCGTGGAGAACGGCCACACGGTGCCGTCGCTCGAGACGCTGCAGAAGATTGCCCGCGCCCTGGACCTGCAGCTGTCGGAGTTCTTCGCCGAGGAGGTGGTGGCGAAGGAGATGTCGTCGCTGAACCTGGGGGAGGACGAGATTCGGTTTCTGACGCAGGTGCAGCGGTATTCGGCGCACCTGGGCGAGAGCGACCGGCGGCTGCTGCTGGCGATGGTGCGCAAGTTTGCGCAGACGACGCTGAGTTGAGCGCTTTCGGATTGAAAAGGGGAGAGCCGCCTTCGGGCGGCTTTTCTATGTTGGCTGGTGGAATTGAGGTGCGATTCTGCGCTAGCGGAACTTTGAGATCCAGTAGGCGACCAGGAGCAGGCAGAAGAAGGCGACGCCGAAGGTGACCTTTTGGCGTGCGAGATAGAGGCGACGGCCGGAGGTCATGCGGGGGACGAGGGGCGGGCCGAGGGCAAGGCCGGAGAGGAAGCCGCCGATGTGGGCCATGTTGTCGATGCGAACGAGCGGGACGATGACGGTGGCGAGGCCGATGACGAGGTTGAGGCCGGCGAACTGGATGACGGAGCGGCGGAGTCGCTGGAGCTCGCCGAGGGGGATAGGGAGCTTCTTGTTGGAGAGCAGGACGATAAGGATGCCGGCGATGCCGAAGACGGCTCCCGAGGCGCCGGCGCCGACGGAGAGATCGGGCCTGCGGGTGAAGAGGAACATCAGAACGCTGACGGTGAGCGAGAGGAGGTTGCCGGCGATGCCGGTGACGAGATAGGTGGCTATGAGGCCCCATCTGCCGAGGAGGGGCTCTCCGAGCAGGCCGAGGTTGTAGAGGCACCACATGTTGGTGGCCAGGTGGACGATGCCGACGTGGACAAAGGTGGCGGTGAGCAGGCGATACCACTGCCCGTAGGAGAGGACGAGGTCGGGGGCGTTGGCGCCGTAGCGGATGAGGTCGTCGGGGGTGGGCGAGCTGGGGCTGACGCCGTGGAGGATCATCCAGACGTAGACGGCGATGTTGATGCCGAGCAGGATGTAGGTGGCGGAGGTGGAGTTCCTGCGGCGTACGGAGGGCGGAGGTGGGGCGAGAGGCGGCTGAGGTGCGCGCGCCTGCGCCTGTTCCGTGGCGAAGTCCGGGAGGGGACGAGGCGCAACGGGCGGAAGGACTTCACCGTCGAGGTGTTTGGCGGGGTCCATGATAGTTGGGTGCGACTAGGCGGCGTGCTTGGAGAAGCGCTCGCGGATGTCCGCGGGAAGGCGCTGTTGGACGAGCGAGCCGACGAGTCCGGGAAGGGGCGTAGCGACGGCGACCAGGACCCAGAGAAGCGTCGAAAAGACGACACCGGCGACGGCTACGGCCTCAAGCGAGAAGGCGATGGCTGTGTGGTGGAGCTGGACGTGCACGGTGAAGATGTGGGTGATGAGCTCGACGCGGTGGATGATGACGGCGGCGAGGAGGAACGCGACGATGGACAGGGTGCTAACGCTGATGAGCAGGACGTCAATGGTGCGGGCGATGCGCTGGCGGCGTCGGCAGCTCGGGCACTCGTCGAGGTGGAGCTCGTAGTCGGTGCGCATGGCCGGGGAGAGACCGGAGATGTCGAAGCGCCAGCCGGAGAGGATGTCGCCGACGACGGGATCGGTGCAGGAGGAGGTCGATCGGCGGGGACGCCTGGAGATCGCTGCGGCTGAATTTGGCATAGTCTCCATCCAGTTTAGCTAATTTAGCGGCCTGCCGGGGCTTTGAAATTCATCCGGGTGTCATCTGGCGAACGTGGAACAGCGCGTAAGCCGTGGCGGCTCAGTGGTTGGAGGAGATGGTCGGGTGGTTGCCATCGAGGATCTGGCCGTCGCGCATGTGGAGGATACGGTCGGCGATGGCGGCGGCCTCGGGGTTGTGCGTAATCATGAGGACGGTCTGGTGGAGATCGCGGCTGGAGCGTCGGAGCATGTCGAGGACGGCGTCGGAGTTCTTGGTGTCCAGGTTACCGGTGGGCTCGTCGGCAAGCACGATGGCGGGATGGGTGATGAGGGCGCGGGCGATGGCGACGCGCTGTTGCTCACCGCCGGAGAGCTCGTTGGGACGGTGGTCGAGGCGGCCGGAAAGGCCGAGGAGGCCAGTGAGGTGGTCGAGAAGCGCGCGGTCGAGGGGCTTGCCGGTTTCGGCGATGTCGTGCGCGATCTCGATATTGCCCATAGCGGTGAGGGTGGGCAGGAGATTGAAGCGCTGGAAGACGAAGCCGATGCGGGCGCGACGGAGCCGGGTGCGCTCCGCGTCGGAGAGCCGGGCGAGCTCGGTGCCTTCGATCGTAACGGAGCCGGTGGTGGCCTGGGTGAGGCCGCCGAGGATGTGGAAGAGGGTGGACTTGCCGGAGCCGGACGGTCCGACGATGGCGACGAACTCGCCGGCATCCACGGAAAGATCGACGTTGCGGAGGGCGGGGACAACGAGCTTGCCGGAGCGATAGGTCTTGCCGAGGTCGCGAGCCACGATGATGGGGGCTGCGGAGGTTTGGGGTGAAGCGGTGTCGGGGGCGGTTTGGACGCTCATAGGCTCAGCCTCCAAGTTTATCTGCATTTCTGAACCTCCGGGCCGCCCCGCACGTACAATCCAGCGCAAGCGAGTTTCGCGAGGAGTGTCCTTTATGTCCCAAGTCTCGAGTTACCCGGCTGTGCCGCCGGCCGGCAGAGCGGTTCTGGATGCGTCGATGGTGACTACGGCGTTGGAGCTTCCCGGGTACAGGATCGTGCGGAACTATGGCGTGGTGCGGGGAATCGTGGTGCGGTCGCGGTCGATCGTGGGGACGATCGGGGCGAGCCTGCAGACGATCGTGGGAGGCAACATCTCGATCTTTACGGATCTCTGCGAGAGGACGCGACAGGATGCGTTTGCGCTGATGATGATGCATGCGGCTGAGCATGGGGCCAATGCAGTGATCGCGGCCAGGTACGATGCGAATGAGCTGATGCAGGGTGTGACCGAGGTGCTCGCCTACGGGACGGCGGTGTATGTGGAGCGGCAGCCGTAATTAGGACCGAGACAGCCTAGGAGGAGAGCAGGATGGCACGTGTGACGGGCGTAGGCGGGGTGTTTCTGCGGGCGCGTGATCCGAAGGCGCTGGCGGTCTGGTATGCGGAGCATCTCGGGATGACGCCCAGCGAGTATGGCGGCGTGAACTTCGAGTGGACGGACGAGGTGCCGGAAGGGACCGGAACGACCGCGTGGTCGACGTTTCCGGCCGACACCGCATACTTCGGGCCGGGCACAGACGGTGTGCCACAAGGGGTGATGGTGAACTACCGGGTGGACGATCTGGATGCGCTGCTCGAGAAGCTTGAGGCGGCGGGGGTCTGGATCGATCCGAAGCGCGAGAACTCGGAGTATGGGAAGTTTGCGTGGATCCGGGACCTCGAGGGGAATCGCCTGGAGCTGTGGCAGCCGTTGAAGACGGACTCCTAAGCTCAACGGAGTTCAAGGGCGCGCTGCCGTTTAGCATGGAGTTCGACGGCAGACGTGATCCTGCGGTGGACGGGCGTGGAGCGGGTGGGGGAGCCAAAGTTGATGACGGTTGTGGCGCCCGGGCGCATCGAGGTGATTACCGGGCCGATGTTTTCGGGCAAGAGTGAGGAGCTGATCCGGCGCCTGAAGCGGGCGCGTATCGCGCGGCAGAGGGTGGCGTGTTTCAAGCCGGACATCGATCTCCGCTACCACCGCACGGCGATTGCCAGCCATGGGGCACAGACGCACGAAGCCTGCACGGTGCCCAGCGTAGAGCGGCTGCGGGAAGAGCTGTACCCGCAGCTGGATGCCGTGGACGTGGTGGGGATGGATGAGGCGCAGTTCTTCGACCAGGGAATCATCGCCCTGGCGGCCGAGCTGGTACACCTGGGGAAGCGGGTGGTGCTGGCGGGGCTGGATACGACGTTTGCGGGGGAGCCGTTTGGACCGATCCCAGCCCTGATGGCGATCGCGGACGAGGTACTGAAGCTGTCGGCGGTGTGCATGGTCTGCGGGGCTCCGGCGATCCACACCCAGCGGCTGGGAGCGAGCCAGGAGCTGGTGGTCGTGGGAGCGGCCGGACTTTATGAGGCTCGCTGCCGGGCGCACTTCGAACCATACGTCGATCAGCACGGGGGAGAGCAGATGGAGCTGCCCACGGCAATCGAGGCGGGCGGCTGAGCGGCCGGGTGCGAGAATGCTGATGCGGGTCCCCCATGACGATGCGACGCGGGACGCGTCTGACGCTTAGCTCCTTTGATGGAGTGGCGGCATCGAATGAGGTAGCCGCTGGAGCGACACGATGAATAACTTCGGAATGAATCAGTATCGTAGCAATGCTTATCCCACTGTGATCGATGTACCGCGCGAGGACACCGCTTCCCTGCTGTCCAAGGTGCTGGGCATCACCTCGCTTGGATTTCTGATTACGGCAGCGGGCGTGTATACGGCGCCGGCGTGGGGCATGCTGCCGGGGATGCTGGCGGTCTTTGGACTGGTGCTGGCGATTACGTTTGCGCGCCGGGCGAATGCGACGCTGGCGCTGGGTTTGTTTCTGGCGCTGACCTACTTCATGGGTTGGGAGATTGCACCCATCATCCACCGGTATGTCCAGAGCGTTGGGCCGCAGGTGGTATTCAACGCGGCTGCGACGACGGGACTTGGGATGGCGGCGATGGGATGCGTGGCCTACCTGTTCCAGATCAACTACCGGCGCATTGCGGGGATCGGGTTTGCGGCGCTGCTGCTGCTGATCGTGGCAGGGATCGCTAGCATGTTCTTCCACTTCATGTCGCCGGACACGTACTCATGGCTGACGCTGGGGATCTTTACGCTGCTGACGGTAGGCGACTTTGCGCGGATCCGGGCGGGTGGGGACGGGCAGTCGGCGGTCTCGTTGTCGCTATCGATTTACCTGGACGCGATCAATATCTTCCTGGCGGTGCTGCAGCTGATGGGTGGGCGGCGGCGGGACTGAACTCGTTGGGGGCGGAGCGAATGGGGGCGGCGGCTTCAGGCGACTGGGGGCTCGATGCCCCCGTTGCTGCGTCTGGGGTATTCTCTCCTTGCAATCTCAAGGAGAGATGTTTATGCGCACTGGATTGATTGTGCTGGGTTTGAGCGTCCTGGCAACGCCGCTGTTTGCGAAGGCCAAGGACGCGGTGGTGGTTCCGCTGAAGACAGGGAGCGGACAGGATGCGGGGACGGCGACGTTTCACGAGACAAAGAAGGGCCAGCTTGAGATCAAGCTGAAGCTCCAGAACCTGCCGATCGGGGACCATGCGGTCCATATCCACGAGAAGCCCGCATGCGACGCGCCGGACTTCAAGTCGGCTGGCGGTCACTTCAACCCTGACGGGAAGAAGCACGGGATGGCGAATCCGGATGGCCATCACAACGGAGATCTTCCGCAGAACGTAACGATCGGCGAGAACCACACGGGTGAAGCGACGTTCAAGGTGAACTACCTGTCGCTGAACCCGTCTGCCGCGAACTCAATCTTTGCGAACGGCGGGACGAGCATCATGGTGCATGAGAAGGCGGACGACATGAAGACGGATCCCTCGGGCAATGCGGGCAATCGGATCGCGTGCGGAGTGATCACGGCACCGTAGCGGACGGGAGCCGAAGCGAGATCGGGAGCCGGAGAGGGTTGGGCGGGAGACTGCCGGGCCTTTTCCGGCTCTCGCTGCATTTGAGCGCTCTCATTTTTGGCCGGGGGAGTTCGGCTCCTCCTGCGTGGCGGGCGGGGATGAACTGCCGGTAAGCGGGATGCGTATAGATCCTTCATGGGCGTTATGCATATATCGTTTCCGCTGCCTCCATCCGGACCGTTGCCAGTTCCGGGTCTTCGGTCCCTTCCGCGGCAGGCGCGCAGAGTCCGGCCTGAGCTGGCCACAAAGCCTTCCCTGGTGAAGATGCCGGGAATAGCGACTCAGGCTCCGACGCCTGCCGTGCCGGTCCCGGCTGCGGCGAAGCAGGGAGGGCAAGGATATACACTTCCCTCACCCCCGAATGTCCTTGAGGCTACGTTGCAACGCACGCCCGAACAGATAGCAGAGCAGGACGCGCTGGCCAAGCAGGTGCGGCAGTGTCTTGCGGGCGATACTCAGGCGTGGCAGAGTCTTGTCGTCTCGCAGCATCGGCGCATCTATTCGATTTGCTATCGCTTTACGGGCTCGCCGACGGATGCGGAAGATCTGACGCAGGACGTCTTTTTGAAGCTTTACCGAAACCTCGAGAGCTTTGACACAACACGTGGGAGCTTTCAGACGTGGATCACGACCCTGACGCGAAACCTGCTGGTGGATCACTTCCGGCGGACACGCCTGGATCGGGCGACGGACTCGCTGAATGCGAGCTTTGATGGTGAGGAAGACGGTCCGACGATGGAGGACCGGCTGATGGATACGCGGCCGTCACAGGAGCAGCATGTGGCGGGTCTGGAGCTTCGGGCACGGGTGCAGGGAGCGTTGAAGCAGCTATCGCCGGAGCTGCGGGAGGCGGTGATTCTGCGGGATCTCGAGGACATGGATTACAAGGACATCGCCAAGGTTTTGAACATCCCCGAAGGTACCGTGAAAAGCCGCATCAGCCGCGGCCGGGGCGAACTAGCAAGGCTTTTGCAACGTATAGAAGGGCAGGTGGTTTAGGTGGCGGAGTTCAACCAATTCGGGAGCGTAAGGCTGGGTCAGACGGCAGATGCCAAGCAGTGCGCACGCTTCGAATCGATGCTGACGGAGGCGGTGGACGGGACGCTTTCGGCGGAGGATCAGGCGGCGTTTGATCTCCACCTGGTGGGCTGCGCGACGTGCCAGGAGATGCTGGCGAACGCCCAGCGCGGAGCTGCCTGGATGGAGGTGCTGCGCCAGCATGCGCCGGAGCCGCCAGCAGCGATGCTGGAGCGGATCCTGGCGCAGACGAGCGGGGCGTTGACAGCGAATACCGGGGGTGTGGCCGCCGAGATTGCTTCGGGGCCGATGCCGGCAAGTGCTGCCGGCCTGTTCGATCCCGGGCTGGCTGGGACGGTAACCGGAAGCAACGTCCTTCCGTTTCGCAAGCCGGTGGTGCGAGGGATTGACTTCCGGGGTATCGGGCATACGCTGCTGCAGCCAAGGCTGGCGATGACGGCGGCGATGGCGTTCTTTTCCGTGGCGCTGACGCTGAACCTGACGGGGGTGCGGCTGAGCGAGCTGAGGGTGAGCGATCTGAAGCCTTCAAGCCTGAAGCGCAGCATGTACGAGGCAAACGCGCACGTGGTGCGGTACTACACCAATCTCCGCGTGGTGTATGAGCTGGAGTCGCGGGTGCACGACCTCCAACGGTCGTCAGATGACGACAATACCCCAACCCAGACAGCGGCTCCGGCGGCGAATGATCCGGCCTCGGCGGACCAGGAGAAGGCGGACCCGAAGACCGATCTCAAGACTGACCCGGGGGCCAAGGGTAAGAAACAGGAGCGCGAGCCGAGGCAGCGGGTGAGCCCGGGAACAAGCCGGCGCGAGCCGATTCTGCCGGACCAGCGGGTTCTGGCGGAGCTCCGGAATTCGATCTCTCCTTCCTTGACGTCAGGCCGGCGAGATGTGGATGTTGCTGCAGTAGCTTTGGGGTCGCAGGAAAGGGGTACGGTATGAACGACACAGACCGTCCTGAGAACGAGCGCGTTGCTTATTGCCAGAACTGCGGCAGGCCATTGTCCACCGGTGAGGTTCGCAACGTCGGATCCGCCATCTTCTGCGAACCTTGCCTGATCGCAAAGGTTTCGGCTGCGGAGGCAGCGACGGCCGGAGCGCCGGGCGCGAGCTCGAGCAGCTACGGAGCTGCGGGTGGGCCGCCGCCTCCCCCCACGGGAACAAGCTATGGCGCGCCCGGCTCCGTGCCTCCACCGGTACCGCCGCGTGTTCCCTCGGAGCCGAACCCCGGCCTCGCAGCGCTGCTGGGATTTATTCCCGGCGTCGGTGCCTTCTACAACGGTCAGTATGCCAAGGGGATCGTCCACCTGGTGGTCTTTGCGGTGCTGACGAGCCTGGCGGACCGCAGTGGGATCTTTGGTCTGTTTGTTGCGGGTTGGATCTTTTACCAGGTGATCGAGGCGCATCACACTGCGCGCGCTCGGCGAGATGGCACACCATTGCCTAACCCCTTCGGGCTGAACGACATTGGCGAGCGGCTAGGGTTTGGCCGCGCATGGCCCGGCGCTCCGGCGACGGGAGTTCCTGTTCCTCCTGCGTCGACCATGCCCCCTGCGGGCGCTGCGTACAGTGGCGCCGCGAGCGGGGGAGGCTATGCGCCGCCGGTGACGGAGTATGCACCCCCGGTCCAACCGGGGTACGCGACCTATGCGCCGCCGCCTCCTGCCGCTGCCTGGGGCGCACCGGCCGAGACGTATGCGCCCATCCCACCGCCCGTCCCCTTTCCCCCGGTTTCGGGCTTCGGGAGCCGTGTGCCTACCGGAGCGATCCTGCTGATCGGCCTCGGAGTGGTGTTTCTGATCGGGAACAGTGGGCTGTTTCACGGGTTTCCGGTCCACAAGCTGATCCCCTTCCTCCTGATCGGCCTTGGAGTATGGCTGTTCGTCCGCAAGATGACGGAGATGGGAGGCGGGCTGGCAGATGACGGAACGGCCAGCTATCGCGTGCGGCTGTTTCGGGCGGCCCGGGGCCCAGTCTGGGTCGTGCTGGTCGGTGTGCTCTTTCTTCTGGACACCTTCAACATTCTCTCGTGGGGACGGAGCTGGCCGTTGTTCATCATTGTGGGCGGCCTGATGACGTTTTTCGAACGCACCGTCTACTCGGCGGTTGTTCCTCCGCCGCAGTATGCCTATGGCGTGACACCCGAACCGCCGGTCCCCGCCTCAGAGCCGAGTTCGCCTCGGTCCGCAGGAGTCGTCCCCGTAAGCTCGCAGGAAAGAGAGAGAGAGTAAGTTCATGGCGAGCTATCCACCACCGTACCCTCCTCCGACGCCTCCTTACGGCGGAGACCCACGTTTTCAGAAGCGAGTACTTCGCGACCAGGCCCGGGCGCAACGGGAGATGATCAGGGCGCAACGCGACATGTATCGAGCCCAGATGCGCGGGATGCGCCGCGGGTCGATCGTGGGACCGTTGCTGGTGGTCTCGGTTGGGCTGATCTTTCTGCTGGTTCAGTTGGGACACATCCCGGGGTGGCAGCTTTGGACCTGGTACGGCCGATGGTGGCCGTTTCTCCTGATTGCGATCGGCCTGATCCGGCTGGGGGAGTGGGCCTTTGATCAGAGATCGCAGCGGGACCTGCCGCCAACGGCTCAAAGACCGCGGCGGACGCTGGGTGGCGGCGTGGTGCTCCTCCTAGCCATTCTGGCCAGTACGGGGCTAGTGCTGAGTGCGGTTCATAATGGCGGCGATAACCTGTTTGGCCACGGGTTCAGCCTTAACCAGGACAACCTCGACGAGTTTCTGGGGGACAAGCACGAGAGCGATCAGACAGTGTCGCACCCATGCGCGCCGAATGCTTCAGTATCCATCTCCAATCCGCGCGGGGAGATCTCGGTTGCGGGAACGAGTGACGACGGACAGATCCACGTGGCGGCCCATAAAGAGGTCTTCACCAGCTCGGATAGCGAGGCGGTTAGAAAGGCTGAGGAGCTGTCGGTCAAGATCGACGGAAGCGGCACGGACCTGACGGTGACTATGCCAACGGTGGAAGGGGGACGAGCGGATCTGACGGTCACGGTGCCGCCGACAGTCACGTTGGCCGTTACGGCAAATCGTGGCGATCTGCGGGCGAATTCGTTGCGCTCCGGGCTGACCGCCACCGCGAATCATGGCGATATCGAGCTAAGTGCGATCACTGGACCGGTAACGGGACACATCAACAATGGGGACTCGTCGTTTGCAGCGCACAGCGTAACAGGCCCGCTGTCGATTGAGGGTCATGGAAAGGATCTGACCATCGGGGACATTTCAGGTCCCGTTGCACTGAATGGCGAGTTCTTTGGGACGACACACCTCGAGCACGTTCAAGGGCCGATCCGATTCCACACCAGCCGCACAGACTTTCAGCTGGGGCGATTGGATGGCGAGGTGGAGATCAGCCCAAACGCTGATCTTTCAGCCGACCAGGTTGCAGGACCAGTCACTTTGAACACCCGGAATCGAAATATCACTCTGGAGCGGGTCTCAGGGGATATCTCGGTGACTAACCGAAACGGTTCGGTGGATCTCACGGCCGCTCAGCCGGTCGGGAACATCATGGTCGAGAACAGAAACGGCACGGTGAACGTGACGATGCCCTCCGAGGCTGGCTTCGTCGTCCAAGCAGATACCACGAACGGGGATCTCGATAACGAGTTCTCGCTTCCGATGGGCGGAGCGGAGAACCACCCCAGTCTCTCAGGTTCTGTAAAGGGTGGGGGTCCGCTGGTTCGGCTCAGCACTACCCAAGGCGATCTTTCGCTGAAAAAAGGAACCATTGCGCCGATGCCGCCGGCACCCCCGGCCCCACCGCGTCTTACGCCGACTCCTGTAGCGCCCATTGCTCCAATTGGGAAGCTGAACAGCCAGGCGACCCGTGAAGCGGCAGACGAGCTCCGCGCGGCACAGGAGCAGGTGCGCAGCGCCAATCGCGATGCCAGCGAAGCTCAGAGGGACGCGCAGCGAAAGGTCACCGAGGCTCAGCGCGACGCGCAACGCAAGTTGACCGAGGCTCAGCGCCAACTCAAGCGTGCCGCCGAGCAGGAGAAGCAGGCCCCCGAGAAGGACGACAACTAGTTTGCCGCGATAAGAACGGTATAGGGTCAACTCGCGCCGCTGACTCTATGCTCTTCAAGCCACGATAACTGCCCGCCCAGCCTGCCGGCACCTTCGCGACAAAACGGGCCTGCATCCGCGGCTCCGGGGCCCAGGTGACACCTTACAGTATGAGATCTCGAGAGGTGTGCCGGCCTTGCTGTCTCCGGGGTGCTCGTTCGAGTGGACCTCTGTAGTCCACGACCGAGGATGAAGCCAGTAGGACCCCGGAAAAGGGGTCGGGCCCCGCATCATGGCGTCATATAACGTGGGTTCAGATGAGTGCTAGAGATTAAATAAGGAAAGCCCACCATGAGGTGGGCTTTCGCGAGAATATGCCGGCGATCACCTAATCTCCCACACACTTACGCGTGCAGTACCATCGGCCCAACGAGGCTTAACTTCCGTGTTCGGGATGGGAACGGGTGTGACCCTCGCGGTAAACTCACCGGCAAACTTGAGAAATCGCGCTCTGGCGATCTTCCACAACTGAATAGATTGAGTAGACACATTACCTTGCGTATATAACTACCAAGCTTGTGTTGAATGCTCTTGAACAGCATTGGACTTCACTGTGCAGAGTAAATTCTATGGACAAGCCGAACGGGCGATTAGTACTGGTAAGCTACACGCATTACTGCGCTTCAACCTCCAGCCTATCAACCAGGTGGTCTTCCTGGGCCCTTCATTTCCCTTACGGGTTGGGAGATCTCATCTTAGAGCGTGCTTCCCGCTTATATGCATTCAGCGGTTATCACAACCGAACTTCGCTACCCAGCCGTGCCATTGGCATGACAACTGGAACACAAGAGGTTCGTCCATCCCGGTCCTCTCGTACTAAGGACAGCCCTCTTCAAATCTCCTACGCCCACAGCAGATAGAGACCGAACTGTCTCGCGACGTTCTGAACCCAGCTCACGTACCGCTTTAATAGGCGAACAGCCTAACCCTTGGAACCTTCTACAGCTCCAGGATGCGATGAGCCGACATCGAGGTGCCAAACCGGAGCGTCGATATGAACTCTTGGCTCCGATCAGCCTGTTATCCCCGGCGTACCTTTTATCCGTTGAGCGATGGCCCTTCCATACAGAACCACCGGATCACTAAGGCCTGCTTTCGCATCTGCTCGACTTGTAGGTCTCGCAGTTAACCACACTTATGCCTTTGCACTCGACGGTCGATTTCCAAACGACCTGAGTGTAGCTTCGCGCGCCTCCGTTACAATTTAGGAGGCGACCGCCCCAGTCAAACTACCCGTCTTACTATGTCCCTCTTCCGGATCACGGAAGGAGGTTAGAATCACAACACTCGCAGGGTGGTATCTCACCGTTGGCTCCACCAAGCCCAAAAGCCTGGTATCAAAGCCTCCCACCTATCCTGCGCAGCAAGAGCCGTAACTCACAGTAAAAGTATAGTAAAGGTGCACGGGGTCTTTTCGTCTAGCTGCGGGTAACCGGCATCTTCACCGGTACTACAAGTTCGCCGAGCAACTCGTTAAGACAGTCGTACGATCGTTACTCCATTCGTGCAGGTCGGAACTTACCCGACAAGGAATTTCGCTACCTTAGGACCGTTATAGTTACGGCCGCCGTTCACTGGGGCTTCAGTTCAAAGCTTCGAGCTTGCGCCCTAACCTCTCCCTTTAACCTTCCAGCACCGGGCAGGAGTCAGCCCCTATACGTCGTTTTAGACTTTGCAGAGACCTGTGTTTTTGTTAAACAGTCGCCGTACGCGTTTCACTGCGGCCACTCAGGGCTATGAACCCCATGTGGCGACCCTTCTCCCGAAGTTACGGGTCTAATTTGCCGAGTTCCTTAACAAGCTTTCACTCGAGCGCCTTTGGATATTCTCCTCGTCTACCTGTGTCGGTTTGTGGTACGGTTCCCAATCTCTCTCCTTAGAGGTTTTTCTTGGCAGCATGAACTCGGCAGCTTTCAGCCATACGGCTTACTGCTTTGCGCCTCACTGTTAAGCCTCTCCGGATTTGCCTAGAGAAACCAGCTTACGCGCATCGAACCCTATAGCCATAGAGGGTCCTGCCTATCCTTCTGCGTCACCCCATCGTGATAACGAGATATTGGGAGGTCCGGAATATTAACCGGATTTCCATCGTCTACGCCTGTCGGCCTCGACTTAGGGACCGCCTAACCCTGAGCGGATTAACCTTCCTCAGGAAACCTTAGACTTTCGGCGTGAAGGGTTCTCACCTTCATTATCGCTACTTATGCCGGCAGGGTCTCTTCTCATCGCTCCATCAGTCTTCTCAGTCTGACTTCACCGCTGTGAGAATGCTCTCCTACCACGTCCTTACGGACATCCGCAGCTTCGGTATACAGTTTTAGCCCCGTTGTATTGTCGGCACCGGACCCCTTGACCAGTGAGCTATTACGCTTTCTTTAAAGGATGGCTGCTTCTAAGCCAACCTCCTGGCTGTCTGAGGGTTCCGACTTCCTTTCCCACTTAACTGTAATTTTGGGACCTTAGCTGGCGGTCTGGACTGTTTTCCTCTCGACTGTGAAGCTTAGCCCCCACAGTCTGACTCCCGGGCTGGTTGTGATCGGCATTCGAAGTTTGGTTGGATTCAGTAAGCCGGAAAGCCCCCTAGTCCATCCATGTCTCTACCACCGATCCAAATCACCCGAGGCTAGCCCTAAAGCTATTTCGGAGAGAACGAGCTATCACGGAATTTGATTAGCCTTTCACCCCTACCCTCAGCTCATCCGAGCTTTTTTCAACAAACACCGGTTCGGTCCTCCAATGGGTGTTACCCCATCTTCAACCTGGCCAAGGGTAGATCATCCCGCTTCGCGTCTATTCCTGCCAACTTATCGCCCTATTCAGACTCGCTTTCGCTGCGGCTCGCTCACGCTTAACCTTGCTGACAAGAATAACTAGCCGGCTCATTATGCAATAGGCACGCGGTCAGACATTCCCTTGCGGGCATAGTCCTCCCACTGCTTGTAGGCACACGGTTTCAGGTACTTTTCACTCCCCTCAATGGGGTGCTTTTCGCCTTTCCCTCACGGTACTGGTTCACTATCGGTCAGAAACGAGTATTTAGCCTTACGGGATGGTCCCCGTGGATTCAAGCAGGGTTTCTCGTGCCCCGCCTTACTCAGGTACCTGCTTCGAGTCTGGATCAATTTCGTCTACGCGCCTGTCACGCTCTATGGAGTCCCTTTCCAGAGACTTCGACTATCGACCAGATTGGTAACTCTACTGTCGCAGGCCCTACAACCCCCGATACACCGAAATGCAACGGGTTTGGGCTGTTCCGATTTCGCTCGCCACTACTCTCGGAATCGAGGTTTCTTTCTCCTCCTGGAGGTACTGAGATGGTTCACTTCCCTCCGTTCGCTTGTTCCCGCCTATGTATTCAGCGGGACATACCTGGGTATTGCCCAGGTGGGTTTCCCCATTCGGAAATCTCCGGATCAACGCCTGTGTGCGGCTCCCCGAAGCTTATCGCAGCTTGCCACGTCCTTCATCGCCTGTTTCTGCCAAGGCATCCACCGTGCGCCCTTAGTAGCTTGACCATAGAATTTACTCGCACACACCAGCGTGACTACCGCTGAAACGTGAAAGCAACCTACGTTGTTTGGTCCATTTCGCCGGAGCAGATCCGCGACCTCATCGCTGAGGAGGCGAACTGCTCAGATATTCTAAAGACACTCAACACTGTAATCAGCGCACCGACCAGAGACTACCTGGAAGGCGTGCTGCTCAGCCTTGTAGTTATATTTACCCAATCTATTCAGTTGTCAAAAATCGTCGAGCGGCATAATGCCACTATCTGCGCCCTTGGGCGGCTTGAGCACTTCTGCTCAAGGCTCAATCTCGAGCCGCTTACCTAAGATGCTACGGGAAGCGGATGGGATTCAGCCTCAAGTAGAGGCTTGAAACGGATGCGAGAGGATGGTGGAGCTGAACGGGATCGAACCGTTGACCCCCTGCTTGCAAAGCAGGTGCTCTCCCAACTGAGCTACAGCCCCATCCCTATCAGTTTAGCCGATAGGAGGTGATCAAGGTGGTGGGCCTGGGTAGATTCGAACTACCGACCTCACCCTTATCAGGGGTGCGCTCTAACCAACTGAGCTACAGGCCCGGCATGATGCCGGCTAACCTTGCGGCTTGGGCACCTGCTGCTCTGTTGTTGCGCAGTCGTGCAGCGCAAAGTCGAGCTCTCTCGAAAAGGTTTCGAGGACACAGTTGAACGTGCGAAGCAGCTACGCCGCTTCTGACCATCGATATCGACCGATAGCGAAAAAGAGAAGGTTTAGTTCAGGCTCCCATCCGCAGACCAAGATCTGCTTCCGGGGTGTCTGACCTCTCGCCCACTCGGTCCGGAGACCGCTCGCATTCGCGAGGCGTGAAGCGATTGCCAGAACGTTCTCTCTTAGAAAGGAGGTGATCCAGCCGCAGGTTCTCCTACGGCTACCTTGTTACGACTTCACCCCAATCATGAATTACACCTTGGGCGGCTGCTCCCTTGCGGTTAGCGCACCGACTTCTAGTGCAACCCACTTTCGTGATGTGACGGGCGGTGTGTACAAGGCCCGGGAACGTATTCACCGTGGCATGCTGATCCACGATTACTAGCGATTCCAGCTTCATGGAGTCGAGTTGCAGACTCCAATCCGAACTGAGGCCGGCTTTTTCCGATTAGCTCCCCCTCGCGGGTTTGCAGCGGTTTGTACCGGCCATTGTAGCACGTGTGTAGCCCTGGACATAAAGGCCATGAGGACTTGACGTCATCCCCACCTTCCTCCCCGTTATCCGAGGCGGTTTCGTCAGAGTGCTCAACTAAATGGTAGCAACTGAAGATAAGGGTTGCGCTCGTTGCGGGACTTAACCCAACATCTCACGACACGAGCTGACGACAGCCATGCAGCACCTATATACAGGTCCCTTGCGGGACGCCGATATTTCTACCGGATTCCTGTACATTTCGAGCCCAGGTAAGGTTCTTCGCGTTGCGTCGAATTAAACCACATGCTCCACCGCTTGTGCGGGCCCCCGTCAATTCCTTTGAGTTTCAGCCTTGCGACCGTACTCCCCAGGCGGATTGCTTATCGCGTTAGCTTCGACACGGCAGGATTGGGTACCTGCCACATCAAGCAATCATCGTTTAGGGCTAGGACTACCAGGGTATCTAATCCTGTTTGCTCCCCTAGCTTTCGTGCATCAGCGTCAGTTATGGTCCAGTGAGCCGCTTTCGCCACAGGTGTTCCTTCCGATATCTACGCATTTCACCGCTACACCGGAAATTCCACTCACCTCTCCCATACTCAAGCCCGACAGTTTCCCATGCAGACTCTGGGTTGAGCCCAGAGATTTCACATAAGACTTGTCAAACCGCCTACGCACCCTTTACGCCCAATAATTCCGAACAACGCTTGCCCCCCTCGTATTACCGCGGCTGCTGGCACGAAGTTAGCCGGGGCTTCTTCTATAGGTACCGTCATTATCTTCCCTATCGAAAGGAGTTTACATCCCAAGGGATTTCATCCTCCACGCGGCGTTGCTGCGTCAGGGTTTCCCCCATTGCGCAAAATTCCCCACTGCTGCCTCCCGTAGGAGTCTGGACCGTGTTTCAGTTCCAGTGTGTCCGTGCGCCCTCTCAGGCCGGATACAGATCATCGTCTTGGTAGGCCATTACCCTGCCAACTAACTAATCTGCCGCGAACTCCTCCTCAAGCGCATTGCTGCTTTGACTCGTAAGTGTTATGCGGTATTAGCCCAGATTTCTCTAGGTTATTCCCCACTCGAGGGTAGATTAGTCACGTGTTACTCACCCGTGCGCCACTTTACTCAGGGCCGAAGCCCCTTTCTCGTGCGACTTGCATGTGTTAGGCACGCCGCCAGCGTTGATTCTGAGCCAGGATCAAACTCTCGTTTAATCTTGGTGTGCTCGCGTCCAAGGACAGGGGTCCCGGACAGACCGAGCGGCTGCAGCTGCTCGAAAAGGAGCTGCAGCTTAAAACTAGTGAGAATGACTAAACCGAAGTTCGCTTCATCTCACGACTGGCACGTTCAACTATGTTGTCAAAGATCCTGACTACATCCGCCTGAGCGGGTAGCTTTGGATCAAGGACGCGGTCGGGCCGAAGCCTCTAACCTGTGTCCTCGAACTTGTGTGCGCTGTGCTTTGCTGGATGGCTACTTGCTTGCCCGGCGTCTCTTGCTAACCGCCTACCAGCGTTTGGCGAACTTTCTAAGAGTACCGAAGTTTGCTGACCATGTCAACATCTTTCTTTCGGTACTGCTTGGAAGACATCTACTCGAAGCTTACTCTCCGAGGGCTCTTCTTCGTTCAACCAACCGTACAGCGCAAAAATGTCGAAACATCCATACGATCCGAAGATCGTTGAGCACTCAGCTCATTCGTACAAAAGCAGTGACTTGGGCTTGGAGTCGGGCTGGCCTAAACGGCATTCAGCCTGGTCAAACGCTTGGACTGCGCTCCGTTAATCTCCTGCATCCCTCACTTCAGGACCGGGTACGAAGCTCTTTTACTTTCTCTATCGTAAGGCCTCACCGCGGTTGCCCGCAACTGACGTTCCCTGCGACTTCCAAAGAATAGCAAGTACGGTCGTGTCGCGCAACCCCAGGCTGTTAATCGCTTGTGGAAACCACCACCTTACCCCAGCGGCTTCGCAATCACATCCAGATCCACAAGCCCATTCACGAAGTACTGCACCGCCAGCGCCACCAGCAGTAGACCCATCACCCTGACCAGGATCCGGATGCCGGTCTGCCCCAATGCCCGAGCCACCTTATCCGAGTTTCCCAGCACCAGGAAGCAGATCACCGCCGTGACAAAGATCGCTCCCAGGATCGCCGCCATCTGCCACCAGATCCTCACCTGTCCGACCAGCACCATCACGCTCGTAATCGAGCCCGGCCCGGCCAGCATCGGCACGCCCAAAGGAACGATCCCGGCATCCTCCTTCGAAGCGGCAGCCGCCGCCTCCTCGTGCGACTCCTGCGTGGGCGAGCGCTTTGCCTGCAGCATGTCGAGCCCGATCAGCAGCAGAATGACGCCCCCGGCGATCTCAAAGGCCGGCAGGGTAATTCCGAAGATCCGGAACAGGTACTGCCCTGCCAGCGAGAACGCGCTCAGCACTACCAATGCCGTCAGGCTCGCCTTCCATGCCATGGCGCGGCGCCGCTTCTGGTCCGCCCCGGCCGTCACTGCCAGAAACGTCGGCAGCGCCGCAAACGGATCGACCAGAAAGAAGATCGAGCTCAGCGCCAGCAGCGAAAAGCGGATGTACGCCGAGCTTCTAAGCCCCGCCAGGCTCATAACATGAGGATCAAAGACCACATCCCTATTCTCCCATGCGTAAACCGTCGGCTAGAATCAGAGGCTCAGGAGCTCTGATGATGCCCATTGAAACAACGCAGTACATCTGGCACAACGGCGATCTCGTGCCGTGGGAAAACGCAAAGATCCACGTAATGACTCACGTCGTCCACTACGGCTCCTCCGTATTCGAAGGAATCCGCTGCTACAAGCAGCCGGGCGGCGCTGGCGTCTTCCGCCTGCCTGAGCACATGGCCCGGCTCATCGACTCAGCCCGCATCTACCGCATGCCCCTGCCCTACACCGCCGAGCAGCTCAGCGCGGCCGTCGTCGACGTCATCGAGGCAAACGGCGTCACGCCCTGCTACATCCGGCCCATCGCCTTTCGCGGGTATGGAGAGATGGGCGTCAATCCGCTCCGGTCCCCGGTTGAGATCTATATCGCCAACTTTCCCTGGGGCAAGTACGTGCACGGCAACGCCGGGGCCGACGTCTGCGTCTCCAGCTGGAGCCGCCTCGCGCCTAACACCATGCCCTCGCTCGCCAAGGCCGGCGCCAACTATATGAACTCGCAGCTGATCCGCATGGAGGCCGAGATCAACGGCTACTCCGAAGGCATCGCGCTCGACACAAACGGCTACCTCTCCGAGGGCTCGGGTGAGAACCTCTTCCTGGTTCGCGGCGGCGTCCTCTACACCACGCCCCTCGCCAACTCGGTGCTCAACGGCATTACGCGCTCTTCGGTCATCACCATCGCCCGCGAGCTCGGCTTCACGGTCGTCGAGCAGGCGCTTCCACGCGAGCTGCTCTACATCTCCGACGAAGCCTTCTTCACCGGGACGGCGGCCGAGGTCACCCACCTCCGCTCGGTCGATCGCATCGTCATCGGCGACGGCACCATGGGCCCGGTCACGCGCGCCATCCACGACGAGTTCTTCGCGCTCGTCAACGGAGCACAAGCCGGACCGCTTCAACTGGCTGACACCCGTCAACGTCAAGGTGCAGGAGTCGGTCGGCGTCTGATCGTTCCTGGAAGGCAGGAAAAAGGGCAGCCCTTGGGGCTGCCCTTTTCCGTCTCTTCCGCAGTCTCGCCTACTGGCCGTCGCTCGGTTTATGCGCTCCCACGAGCTCCGGCTCCTTCACCTTGCTAAGCTCCTCCACCTGCTCCGGAATCGGCCGTCGCTTGCGATGGTATGGCGCCAGCGTCTGCGGCTGCCCGGTCTCGAGCGCCCTTTCGACTGCAGCGATGATGCGGATGTCGAGCATCCCTTCTTCACCGTCCGCCTCCGGATGGCGGTCCTCGATGATGCAGTCGGAGAAGTACTTCAGCTCTCCCCCGAAGTGATCGGTGGTCTTGAAGCTCTCCGTGCTCTTCTTCTTGTTGACGGTGAGCTCGTGCTTCATCGAGCTACCTACCTGGTAAGCCGGATTCGAGTAAAGGTCGCCCTTCTCTCCCACGATCCGGAAGTCGTCGACGTCGCCGCCGTTGTAGCTCATCACGGCCGTCGCGATCCGTGCCTTGTCGAACTTCAGCGTCACCGAAACCGTGTCGTCGAAGTTGAAGCGCTCGTCGGTCCTGACACCTGTTGCCGAAACCTCGATCGGCTCGGCCCCGAAGAGATTGCGTACGGTGTTGATCGGATACGGCCCCATATCGGGCACCGGACCGGCCCAGAAGCCGTGCTTGGCCCTGTGGTTCTGGCCAGACACTGGCTGCGAGAAGCTCGAGTTGAAGAATTGAACGCGGCCGATCTCTCCGTTGCGGACTCGCTCGATCGCCTTCAGTGTCCCCGGCTCGTGGTGGAGCCGGTAGGCGACCATCAGCTTGGCTCCGCTCTTCTCGCTGGCGGCAATGATCTGCTCACACTCCTCGACGCTCACCGCCATGGGCTTCTCGAGCAGCAGATGGACACCCGCCTCCAGCGTCTGGACCGCCAGCTTTACGTGGTCGAAGTTAGGCGTGGCCAGATAGACCGCGTCGATCTCACCGGATCGCAGCAGCTCACCCATCTGGTCATAGCTGTAGTGCTTTGTGATCCCGTACCGCTCGCCGACCTCCTCCGCCTTCTCCTCGTGGCCGCTCACCAGCGCAACCATCTCGCTGTTGCCCGTGTGCTCCACACCCGGCATAAACGCCGCCTGCGCGATCCACCCGACGCCAACCACTGCGTACCGGACCTTGCTTCCCTTCTCAACTTTGCGCGTCATCCAAAACTCCTTTTGGCGATCACCATCGCAAATCATGCGACGCCCACCGGCACTCGCCCAGATGCCCGCCTCCACCTATGCACGCAGTTTCCTCCAAAGGTAAGTTTGGTGTGGTGAACGGGTTCGGGCAGTCCCTTCTACTCGCGTCTCAGTTGCTCTTCGGCGATCCCAGGTCAAGCGGTACGGGAACACCACCAACCGGTCGGACTGCCGCGATCTCCCACCCTGGCAGCTCCTGGCTTCCCGTGATCAGTCGAGCGCCATCATTCAGGGTCAGGTACGTCCAGGCCCACTGCCGGAAGACCGAGAGCCGGTTGCGGAAGCCGATCAGGAAGAAGATATGCACGACCAGCCAGGTCGCCCAGGCTGGAAATCCGCTCCAGTGCGCCTTGAACGGCCACACAATGTTGGCGACGGCGGCCTTGCGGCCGATCGTCGCCATGTCGCCCTTATCGAAGTAGTGGAAGCCCACGTCCTTGCCCGTACCATCGCTGCCTCGGTCGGCGGCCAGCAGCCGCGCAATCCGCTTGGCTGCGTAGGTCCCCATCTGCATCGCGGGCTGCGCCACCCCCGGAACCTGCCTGCCATTCTCCTCGACATGGGCAAGATCCCCACAGATGAAGATCTCGGGGTGGCCCTTTGGGTTCAGGTGTTCATCGACCAGGACGCAGCCACGCCTGTCCGTCTCGACGCCCAGAAGCTTACCGAGCGGCGAGGCCTGAACACCCGCGGCCCAAAGCGTCACGACGGCGTCGATCCGCTCGTCTTCGACCATCACGTATCCCGGCTGGACGTCCGTGACGTGCGCCCCGGTGCGAATCTTCACACCCAGATCTTCAAGCTGCTTGCGAGCGCTCGCCTGAAGATCGTCCGGGTAGGCCGCCAGGATCTTGGGCGAGCCTTCCAGGATCAAAACCTGTGCCATGCTCGGATCGATGTGCCGAAAATCCTTGTTCATGTAAAGCTTGGCGATATCCGAGATCGCTCCCGCAAGCTCCACGCCGGTTGGGCCGCCGCCAATGATGACGAAGTTCAAGGGTGGATGGGAGCCGGTTTCAAGCATCTGCCGCTCCGCGAGCTCAAAGGCCAGCAGCACCCGGCGGCGAATCTCCGTCGCATCCTCCACCGTTTTCAGACCGGGCGCGAGCTTGGCCCACTGATCCTTGCCGAAGTAGGAGTGCGTCGATCCGGTCGCCACGATGAGGTAGTCGTACTTCAGCTCCGCCCCTGACTTCAGCTCTACCTCCTGCTCCGCGACTTTGAACCCGATCGCCTCATCCATCAGCACCTCGACGTTCTGCTCATTGCGCAGGATCGATCGGATCGGCTGGGCGATGTCGGCCGGTGACAGAACGGCCAGCGCGACCTGGTATAGCAGCGGCTGAAAGGTATGGTGGTTTCTTCGGTCCACCAACGTGACATCAACCGGGAGGTGGCCAAGGTGCTGCGCCGCGTTGATGCCTGCGAAACCACCACCTAAAATCACCACCCGCTTCCGTGCAAAACCATCACTGGACCGCGTTGTCACCGTCGTTTTCTCCTCGTTTTCTGCTCAAAACGTGAGATGCCAAGCCCACCTCACACGCAAAGCCGGCCCCTTGAACTCTCCGCTAACCTCAATGCTTTCTAATGAATGCTTCATCTTATGGATGCTTTTCAAGCGTGGCCGTTGCAAATCCTGCGGTGCCCGCTACCACAGCCAAACGCGTCACCCCAACCCCTCCCTCCACCCCCTGTACGGCCACGCGGCCGTCCAGACCCGAGATTGCGGAGGTTTGTGAAGATTGCAGGATTGTTGCCGGTGGGCAGCGACCGCTGTCGGCGCACGGCGCCTCCCAGCTGCTCAAAGTCTGCTCGATCAAAACAGGGACACCAGCGACGGGATTCCCATTCAGGTCTGTAACTTGCAAGGTCACGGCTCCGAATGAAGCTGTGCTGGGAACTGATTGATCTGCACCGCTGAGCACAGCGACGCGCCAATCGCTTGCGCTGACGCTGACAACGGCGAGTGGTGTGCAGACCAAGCTCCAAGCGCAGGCGGAACCCTGGGCGCGGACGCCAGCTAGCAATGGGTCCGAGACTTGCGTTTCCTGCGGCAATGCCCGCTGCGTTCGCGTTGGAGCTGGCGGTGAACCGCATACCCGGCCCGCCTGCCCACACCACCGGAACATCCGCCACCGGGGCGGAGTTGTCCGTCACGACGACCTCCGGGCTCCAGCTGACCATTGCACCCTCGGCGATGTACAGCACCGATTGGGACGCGGTGATCGAACGCAAACGTACGGCAGCGGTGAAGGCAGCCGATACCGCGCCTGCCTCCGAAGTCGCCAGCAGCGTGAGTTGGCCGGCAGACGTCGGGGACACGGACGTGGACGCCAAGCCCGTTGAATCTGTCGAGACTGTGCAGGTGGTGGCACCACACGCTCCGAAGATGGCGGCCGCGGTCGTAGATGTAAAAGTGACAGGCTTCCCAGCCACGGGAGTCGTTCCATCTGCAGAGGTAACACGGATAGTGAAGAGAGCGGATGCCGTGTCGCCGACGTATGCCGTTCCTGTGGGAGAGCTGAGGAGGTGAGCAAGGTCCCGTGGGGCTACGGAGCTGAAGGAGGAGGTTACGGCTCCAGCCGTTCCCGTTGCACTGAGAGTGATCGTCCCGGCCGACAGTGGAGTCACGGAACTCTGGGCGAGGCCCTGGGCGTCAGTCGTCACGGTGCAGATGGCGCTGCCGCACGCGCCGAAGCTAACGGAACCGCCTGTTGCTGTGAAGACGACGGCTTCGCCGAACATAGGCGTGACACCATCACCAGCCAGAACTTTGATTTGGATCGAGTTTGCGGCGGAGATACCTACGGTCTGTGTGCCGATCGGAGCACTCTGGAGACGTATCGTCTCAGGGGCTGCCGAAAAGCTGGCGGCAACGGAGCTTGACGCCGAGGCGACCTGCATCGCGATGTTCCCGGACGAGGATGGTGTGACCTTGGAGGTGATCGTTCCCTGCGCATCCGTCGTGAGGACGCATGGCGTTGCAGAGCAGCCGCTGAACCGTGCCGCACCGGAGGTGACGGTGAGTGTTAGTGCAGAACCGACGCGTGGTGTGATGCCATCCGCGGCGAGCAGCTGAGCACGCAGTGGCGTGGTGGTTACGGCTCCAACGGTGTTGACGCCGGCCGGTGCACTCAGCAGACGGATGACCTCGGAGCTACCTGTTGCGGTGAACGCGGCATTGACGCTTCCGCTGCGACCGCTGGCGGCTAGATTGACTGTGCCCGGGGCAGTAGGGGTGACAGATGCCGAGGCGAGGCCGGCCACATTGGTGTACACGGTGCAGGAGGATGCTCCGCAGGCGCTGAACACAGCTCCGGTTGCGGTGAAGGAGACGGCTTCCCCAACGATCGGGGTGAAGCCATCCGGCGCGATCGCCTGCACTGAGAAAGGTGTTGGCGCGGACGTTCCGGAAGGAAGGCTGCCGGAGGGTGCGGTGACAAGCTGCAGAGCCTCCACAGGCGCGGCATACGTGAGCGCTGCGGACATGATGCTGGTGCCTCCGGTTGACGCGTCCTGGACGGTGACGCTGACCGTAGATCTCCTGCTGAGACCAAGCGTGTGCAGGGAGGGAGCGGTCGCCACGATCGTCGTCGAGGTCACGCTTAGAACGGTCCCGACAGTTCCGTTGATCAGAACGGAGTTTCCCTGACGGAAGCCCATTCCTGAGATGGTGATAGTTCCCCCATTCGCGGGCAGGCTTGTAGGCTGCACGGAATCGGCGTAGAGAATGCGCGCCTGATATGCGAAGTCCGGCCGGCCTGCACCTCTTTGATCGGCAACGGCAATCCGATAGGAGTTAGCGGTCGAGCTTTGTACGCGAAGGGAGGTGACTCCGACGGCCTGACCATTGAAGGCCTTGGTGGCGACGGCCACGGTAGGTAGGGTTCCGGTCGCATCCTGAAGCTTCCAAACGCCAATGATCGGCATTGCCTTGTTCAAGGTGACCGCGCCCTGCTCGTCGAGAGCGGTGAGTTCGACGGTGAAGGACCGGCTTGACTTCACGGCGAGTGACGCCCACGCCTGGTGGTTGTACCCGCACAGGGTTCCACTCCACCAACCCTGTTCTGCTACCGCCGCCGGAGCGCTCTCGGTGCCGTCTCCCTGGACGGGGCAGCTGGCGGAGGCGTCGGAAGGAGCGAAGAGAATCATATTGTTGCGGCCGTTGGCAAGGTACATCGATACCTGCGTCTGCGGGGATCCGGACGGGTTCATCGTGTCGCCAGACTGTGGACCGATGGCGTAGGGTCCGATGTAGAGGGGATTGACTGCCTCGGTGGAGACAACGAGATCTGTCCATGCCTGGGACGCCGGAACCGGCACGGACTGGATGAACCAGTTGCCTGCCCAGTCCGTTCCGGGAGAGCCCACGCTTCCTGCGATCGAGGTGTCCGGCGCAGTGATGGAGGTAGAGGTCTCTCCACGGAAGCCGTAGCCCGATACGGCGGAGGCGACCTCCCAGTCTTCGGCGGTATCCCAGAATGGAGCGCGTCGCCTTACGACGACGTTGACGCCCTCCATGCCTTGCCCGTTCGGAAAGCTGACGGCTCCGTAGACACCTCCCGCGTTTGTCCAGGACGCCTGCTTTCCGGGGCCGGCCTGACCGGGTTGGATGAAGTACAGAGATTCGAGAGATGAGATGTCATCCGGGCGAAGGGTAAAGGGCTGTGGCAGGCATTGATACGTATAGGGGCCGCAGACGATGTCGATGGGGTGCATGATGGGCCAGTTCGCGGCCTGGTTTGCAGAAGGCGCAGGGCTGCCGGTAAAGACGTTGTCGTTGGTCTGTGACCAGCTGAGACCGAGGATTCGGCCGAAGGCGCGCTCGAGCTGATATTGCATCTGGAGCTGCTTCTGGGGCTCGGAACCGGTGCACCTGCCATTGAGGATGAGCAGCGCATGCAAGATCTGAGCGCTAGGGCTGATCAGATCCACACTTTCGGTGACGCCGTTCTGCAGACAACCGCTGGGATCGCTGGCACCGCTTCCAAGCAGCAGATCCGTGACCGATCCGTCCGAATCATAGATGACGGCGATTTGCTTTGCCTGGTAGTTCGCCGGCTGTACATCTGTGGGGAAATTGAGTCCGGTCGTTCCTGCACTGATGTTTGCTCCGCTGACGTGCTGGCTGAGCGATCCACCTCGCGTGAGCACGAGGGAGGCCGTGGGTATGTTCCATACCGATGCTGCCTGTGCGACCATCGCGTCAGCGGTAGCATGGTTGACGGCGGCGCTGAGGTCACCAGGATCGGTGAAATAGGCGGGCTGAGTGGTATACCAAGCGACCCGCGTATACCACGTGTTGAAGTAGGGCGGACCGGAGAACCAGCGCGGTCCACTTGCGAAAGCAGTGGCACTGGCGATCAGCAGGAGTGCCGAAGGAAGAAGTTTCTGGAGGAAGGCGAGGACGAGGAGCGATGCTCGCGAGAGTTTCGGAACTGGCTGGAGAGAGTTAGCGAGTCGCATCGGTCGCCACCTCCCATGAACGAATCATGCTGACGACGGTGGTTACTGCAGATTGCTGATCGGGCGTTGAAGAGTCGCCAGGGAGGGTCGACGCCGTGTTTGCCGTTGGGAGGTCTGCGCGGGTTGCCATGGCCCTTGGCGCGATTGCCCCTGAGGTGCCAGCGCTGCGGTACGTGACGGTCCGTACGAGCTTAGCGCCGAGCCAACGAAGATCGGCTACAGGTTCCGCTGCAGATGTCGTTGTGCTCGACCTGCTGATCGCTCCACCCGCGGCACGCACTGGGATGGCACCGTCCAGACCACCGACCGGAGAGCTGAGGCCGCTTGGCCCGGGAGCGTGGAGGAAGAGGAGAAGGCGCTGACCAACGCGGTACCGGCTGTCGTTTGCCGTCCAGAGACCGGCCCACTCGCGCAGGATGTAGTCGCCTACCGAGCAGCCTCGGATTGGCTGATCGACTGTGAAGTGGATTTCAACGAAGCCGCCGGTGTTGGAATTGCGCTCAACGGTCGCGACGGTGCCGACGAAGATGATGGCCGCTTGGTCGGCCATGAGGTGCAATGCCGCTTCTATGGTCTGGGCATTTCCAGCACCGTCGATGCCGGCCATTGCGTTGGCCCGACCCCGAATCTGCGCGAATCCGAAGATCGGAGCGAATGCCAGCCAAACTGAGAAGATTCTGAGAGAAAGAGACTTCCACACCATCATGTACTCCAGGAACGTCTCCCTCCCTTTCGGCAGGGAGAGGCGGAGTAACATGACTGACCGAAATCAGGACAGCCTTCGACAGCGGACGACGGCCGAGTTCTGGGCCTTCAGGCCGACCCGGAGATTAGCTTGCATATTGCTGAACGGCCGGAACCCTTACTGATCAGATCTCAGGGTAAAAGTCGAAGAACGCGTCGAGGCTCATCTTGAGTTGCGCCTCAATAGCTTCGCGGGTGCCTTCGAGGACGTGCATCGTCACGCGGGCTTCGTTGCCATTCTTTAGCTTGATCGGAGCCTCGCTCACCTCGGCGACCTCGTCTGCCGGAAGCAGCCTCATGCCATACACCAATGTCAGATTTGCCATGGATCTATTGTCCCACCTCTGTAGTGCGGAGCACTGTGGCGGGCTTGGGGACGGGCAGCAGGTCATCCACGGCGCCGGGCGCACATGAATCCTTTCGCTGCTTGGCGCATTTACACTAGGCAGGTCTATATGCCCGAAAATAACGTTCGCGATACCGTCATTCTTGGTTCTGGCTGCTCCGGTCTTACAGCAGCGATCTACGCGGCTCGATCCAATCTGAAGCCTCTAGTGCTGGAGGGTCACGAGCCGGGTGGCCAGCTCTCGATAACGACCCTGGTCGAGAATTTTCCTGGGTGGCCGGAGGGTATTCAAGGGCCGGAACTCATTGAAAACATGAAGAAGCAGGCAACACGCTTCGGTGCTGAGCTGAGAATGGGCCATCTCGACGGGATCGACCTCTCGGAGCGCCCGTTCAAACTTCAGGTTGGCAAGGAGGAGATCCGCACGCGGACGCTCATCATTGCGTCCGGCGCGAGCGCCCGGTGGCTAAACCTCCCCAGCGAACAGGCCCTGATCGGCCATGGCGTGAGTTCGTGCGCGACCTGCGACGGCTTCTTCTTCTCGGGCAAGGAGATAGCGGTCATCGGGGGTGGCGACAGCGCGATGGAAGAGGCGTTGTTTCTGACTCGGTTTGCCACCAAGGTGACCCTAATCAATCGGTCGGAGAACTTCCGGGCTTCCAAGATCATGCTGGAACGAGCTGTCGCTCATCCGCAGATCAAGTTTCTCTCGAACACGCTCGTGGAAGAGGTCCTGGGGGTTGAGGAGAAAGAAGTTAAGGGACTTCGCTTGAAGAACCGGAGGTCTGGCGAGGAGTCCACCCTTGACGTTTCGGCCATGTTTCTTGGCATTGGGCACGAGCCGAACGCGAAGGCCTTCACCGGGCTGCTTGACCTTGATGACGACGGGTACATCCTGACGCACAACCACGTTTTCACGACGTTGCGCGGGCAGGTACTTTCGGGAGTCTTTGCTTGCGGCGACATCCAGGACCGCAGGTATCGCCAGGCAATCACGGCAGCTGGATCTGGCTGCATGGCAGCTCTTGAGGTGGAACGTTACCTTGAGGAGCACGGGCATTGATTCTGGGCGGGACCACCGCGGAGTCTCGCACGTGACTGGTCTCCGCTGCTAGCCTGAGAGTTATGAGCATTTCCGAGAACCTTGCCGTGATTCGGGACAAGGTGGCCGCCGCCTGTGGGCGAGCTGGGCGCCCCGAACGGGACGTCGCGCTGATGGCGGTGAGCAAAATGCATCCGGTGGAGCTGCTTTTGGACGCTTTTGCTGCCGGACAGAGACTCTTTGGTGAGAACCGGGTGCAGGAGTTCCAGACGAAGTCGGTAGAACTGGGCCATGTTCTCAAACAGGAAGACAGACCGGTGTTCCATCTGATCGGGCCGCTACAGAACAACAAGACCAGCAAAGCGGCGGAGCTGTTCGATGCGGTCGATACGATCGACTCGGTGAAGACGGCCCAGAGACTTGGGGCAGCAGCTGCCGCCTTAGGCAGACGATTGCCGATTTTGGTCGAGGTGAAGCTGTCGCACGAGGAGTCGAAACATGGCACCGATCCCAGAGAACTGCCTTCGCTTCTGGATGCGTTGGCGACGATAGACGGAGTAGATGTCCGTGGGCTGATGACGGTGCCACCCTGGTCAGAGAATCCTGAACTGGCACGTCCCTACTTCCGGCAGCTTCGGACCTTGCGAGACGAGCTGCAGGGTCAGCATGCCGGGCTGACGGAGCTTTCCATGGGTATGTCGAATGATTTCGTCGTGGGAATCGAAGAGGGTTCGACGTGTGTACGAATTGGGACGGCAATCTTTGGCAGGCGCAAATCGATCACCCCGTTGGGCTGAATTCTGTTTAGCTGCATGCGGCGGATCGGTCATCCTATATCAGGACAGCATTCAAGAACGGGTGTTGGTTTCGTCAATGGATTGAAGAGAGGGTCTAGGATGTCGAACACACTTCAGGCAGATAACGAGATCGACGCCGTGGAAGCAGAGAAGGTCGAGCAGTACATCGACGACAAGTTCATCGGGGAGCGGATCAGGCGTCTTCGCCTGAAGCGGTCCATGGGTCTGGTAGAGCTTGGGACGCGAACGGGGCTGTCCGCCAGCTTTCTCTCGCAGCTTGAGACGGGCCGGGTCATCCCGACGATACGGAACCTAGCGAAGCTCGCATTAGTGTTTCAGAAGGATCTCTCCTACTTCTTCCGGCAGGAGCGGACCGTGACCTTTCGCTCGCTTCAGAAGAGCGATCGCGTACGCCTGACACGCAATTCGAAAGACGGTTCGAAGTTCATCTCGGAGAGCCTGAGTGCCCTTATTCCGGACCGTCGCATGGTGCCTTGCCTAGCCGAGTTCCTGCCCGGGGATCAACCCTGCGAGTTCACGCCGAAGATCTTCCCTGGCATGGAGTTTGTCTATGTACTGGAGGGAAGTCTCTGCCTCGCTTCTGCTAGCGGTAACGAACAGCTCGATGGTGGCGATGTGGGCTGGATCGACGGCACGACGAAGCGACAGTACATCTGCTCAGGACAACGGCACGCGAAGGCGATGATTATTACTTTTCCCCAGGAGTAACGCTCTTCGGAAAAGTGGTCGAGCCGGACTGTTGCCGCGGAAGTTTGGCCGTCAGCGTATGTCCAGAGTGGCACTGGGCATCACCTCGACCGACTTTTCGCCATCCGAGGACAATATAGTCAGGCCGTGGGCTCGTACCGAGGCATAGGCCACTGTCAGCCCGCGCTTTGCCTGCACCGACACGTCTCGAAGATTGATGTCGGAAACAGGCGCCTCCGGAAGACCGATGATGACCCCAGCCCAGTCGCCGCCTTTTGCCGTGAGATTCTCGATAACGATTGCATGAAAGTGAGGAGTGAGACGGGTGACGGGTGCGGCGTCGACCGGTCCCTCGGGGAGCGCCTTCGGGTAGTATTCGCTAATTAGAATGGCCGTTTTAACGCGCTCAAGGGTGATGTGTTTGAAGGAGATATCGCTCACGTCGCTGCCGCGATCTCGATTTGCCTTGATCCTGATTCCGTTGTCTGTGTCCAGGAAGTGAATGCGTTCCGCATGGATCCTTTGCGCTCCGCCCGAGATCTCGCTTCCGATGGAGAGCCCGTGACCGTGGTGGAACTCGCAATCGGTGATGGAGATGTCGGCGCTTGGGGAATCCGGCCCAGGAGAGTCGATCATCCCGCTTTTGATCGCGATATTGTCATCACCGACATCCGCGTAGACATGGTCGATGATCACGTGTGTTGAACTGAATGGATCGATGGCGTCGGTGTTGGGCGAATGGGGGTCGGCGAGGATCCGAACGCGTCGAATGACGACATCATCGCTGTAGTACGGCACGACCTGCCACATGGGTGAGTTCTGGATGGTGACGTCTTCGACCAGCACATGTCTGCAGTGATCAAAGACAACAAGCCTCGGACGTGAGTTTTCGCTGCCCAGCACGCCGGCATTCTTTTGTGTGCGGGCGAGCTTCCACCAACTCTCGCCTGCACCGTCGATAGTGCCTCCTCCGATGATCGAGATGCGCTCCGCGTTGACAGCGCTTACGAGTGCCTGGTATCCGGGTGCCCGGAACTCGATCTTTCGGGGATAGTCTTCATGATCCGCGGAGCCAAGCAAGGTAGAGCCTTGTTCAATATCGAGGGTTACGCCTGTTTTTAGAAGGATTGGAGCACTTAGAAACGTCCCACCTTTGATCCGGATGATGGCTCCTTGCTTGGAAGAGGCGCAGACGTCGATGGCGTGCTGAATGGCGACGGTATCTTTCGTTCTTCCATCTCCTTTTGCCCCGTAGTCGCGGACATCGCAGATCCTGCCTGCGGCTAAGGCGGTAGCTGCGGAGATGTAGCTCAGAAAGAGAAGAGCGAGCGTGTAGCCGATTCGTCGCATGACAGCCCCCATCGGTAAGTACCCGAAGATCCTAACCTATTGGTCTGACCACAGACTCTGAAGCAACTAAGATTTTCACAAGCGGTTCCTACCTGAAGAAAGAGGAGATCCACTCCTCTGGAGGTTGAACGATGAACCGACAAATCAATATGCTCGCGGCACTGATGTTTGCAGGCGTTTTGACGGCTTCCCAGGCGATAGTTGCCCAGGGTCCCCCACCCATGGGGCCCCAGGATCGCTACGACGAACGCACCTGGAACGCACCACGAGGTTACAACGACTATTACCAAGAGAACGGCAGTCCGAACATGGCGGCGCGCCAAGGATATGCGGCGGGATTCGGACAAGGGGAATCCGACTTTCGAGAGCATCACAGCTTCCGGCCCACGCACGTGGATACCTATAAACACGTTCCGGAATCCCCAAAGGGTATCAGCCGCGATGAATTCAAGCGGACCTACCGCGAAGCCTTCGAGCGCGGCTACTCAAAGGGGTACGGTCGATAGTCAGCCGCAGGTAGGCGGGGCCGGCAGCCAGCCGGCCCTTTCCATCGCGCTCAGGACGACCATTAGTCCGGAACCTGCCAGCCGACTCCTGTCTGCGCGAGCGTAACGGTCGCTGGAGTCGGGTTCGAGATTGCCTTGGCCATCTCCGGATACACCTTCTGGACGTCGGCGTCTTTCGCCCACACGGGAACGTCCTGGAGGGTGTACCGGTATGTGACCTTCGACTCGTTGAAGCCGTCAGCAGCTTTTGTCGGCGGCGTGGATGAATCGATCCCGGTTACGTGACGAAATCCGTAGCAGAAGCGCGGAGCGGATTTTTGGCCGTAATCGGATACGGTGTAACGCGTGATGTGAATGGCTGGCTCAGTCCCCTTGTTTAGCAGCTTAGACGCGACAAGGGTATCGAGTTGTTTGATCTCGGCAGCATCTGACGTCTCGTACGGAAAGCGAAGAGCTGTTTTGTAGAGACAGTCCGGATGGTCGGACAGGAATTTCGAGATTCCTTTTGTGAAGTTCTCCGGCGTTGGATCTGAGGCGGACTTGCATCCGAGGCCAGAGATCAATGAGACGATCACTAAGAGCTGGGCACCGCTGAGTACGGTGCGGATGTTATGGGTCATTTGAACCTCGAACCTTGCACTCTGAGAAGCTAGAAGAGGACCTTAGCATGGATGTGAGCCCTCGGGATTGCCGGTCTGTCCATCTGCGGATAGGCTCCGCGCATCACGAGCGGCAGAACATACGTATCACGCGGCCAAAGCGCACTCCGACCTGACGCCGAACGGATCGATACCATTTAGTTGGTCCGTGGAGAGGCGGCACTTCTGGGGACGAGCCGTGAGCAGTGTAGAAGCTCCTCGCTGAGCGCCTGAATTCAGGTCTTCTCAGTCCCAAAGCCACGCCGCGCCCCGGACGCCACTGGCGTCTCCATGGAGGGGCTTCACCATGCGGACGGCATCAGCGCCTCCAAAGGTGTACGGGCTGATTCGTGCCGGTACGTTGCGGTAGAGCCGATCCAATTTAGACAGGCCGCCACCCAGGACGATCACGTCAGGGTCGAGTATGTTGACGATCTCGGCGAGCGAGCGAGCCATCCGGTCCTCAAGCCGGTCAAGCGCGGCGAGGGCTTCCGAGTTGAGAGGGGCGTTGGGGTTCTCGCTCGCGGCAACGATCTCCGCGCCGTCGAGGGGCTGGCCTGTATGGGCGAGGAAGTCGCGCATGAGAGCCGTTCCGGAGATCCAAGTCTCGATGCATCCTCTCTTGCCGCAGTAGCATTGTGGGCCAGGAAGTTCCTCCCCGGTTGCCCATGGGAGGGGGTTGTGTCCCCACTCGCCTGCTATCCCGTGGGGACCGGCGTGCTGGTGCTCCTTGAAGACGATCGCGCCGCCGCACCCCGTTCCTACGATGACGCCAAAAACGAGGCCGAAGCCGTGCGCGGATCCGTCATGCGCTTCTGAGACGGCAAAGCAATTGGCGTCGTTTGCGCATCGGACGGGCCGGGTAAGCGCATGGGAAAGGTCGAGCTCTAATGGCTGGCCGTTGAGCCAGGTGGAGTTCGCATTTTTGACGAGACCTGTGGAGCGAACGATCGTACCCGGGATACCTACCCCAACTGACGCTTTGCAGGAGATCTGTTCTTCCAGGTAACGGACCACGCCTGCAATGGCGTTAACCGTACCCTGGTAGTCATTCCTGGGCGTAGGAACACGTTGACGCGCGACAACCTTTCCCCCTGAATCAAGGGCCACACCTTCGATCTTGGTACCTCCGAGGTCCACGCCAATGCGGAGACCCGCAGAGTTGCTGTCAGGGGGGACTTTTGTCACGAACTTTCTCCCACACAGAGTTATACAGCTTGAGGACGACACGCGTTGAGAGCAACGCAACCGATTAGGGCGAATGAAAGCACTTGGGAGCAAGAGCCTTTTCGAGAAATATGCAATCCAGTATCGGAGATCAACGAAGACAGACGATACTGGTGTGGTAATCGTTTACTGCCGGTGCTCCGGATCAGGAAGGAAGGGTTAATGTTGAGGTATGCCAAGTTGTCGATTGCGCTCGGTGGGGTTCTGCTGAGCGGTACCGTGTGGGCGCAGGCCCCAGCAGCTACGCTGAGAGTTCAACTCGATAAGCCGATGCACGCAGTAAGCCCAACGCTTTACGGGCTCATGACGGAAGAGATCAATTACTCCTATGATGGCGGCCTCTACGCTGAGATGGTACGGAACAGGACCTTTCAGGAGCACGGCTTCGGAGGGGTAGCCCACTGGAATATCGTGCACAAGGGCAGCTCCGTGGCATCGATGGAGATTGATCGGGCGGATGGGCCGAGCGATGCACTCCAGCACAGTCTGGAGGTCACGGTGACTCAGGCCGACCCGGAGAGTCAGGCTGGCGTGCGGAATGAAGGCTATTGGGGCATGCCGACACGTCCGAACACGACTTATAAGGGCTCCTTTTACGCGAAGGCGGACTCCGCCGGATTGGGGCCGGTCAGTGTGTCGCTCGTAAGCGACAGCACCGGCAGGACCGCCGCCACAGCGACGGTCCCGGCACTCACGACGGAGTGGAAGCGGTATGAGTTCACGCTTACGACAGGTAAGGTGGAACCTTCGGCCGAAAATCACCTTGTGCTGACGGTGGGACACGCAGGCAAGCTCTGGCTGAACCTGGTCTCACTGTTCCCGCCGACCTACAAGGATCGCCAGAACGGCAATCGCCCGGACTTGATGGAGTTGATGGCGGGGATGCGTCCCAAATTCCTCCGCCTGCCGGGCGGAAATTATCTCGAGGGTGATCAGATCGATGAAAGGTTCGATTGGAAGAACACGATAGGACCGCTCGTTGATCGCCCAACGCATCGGAGCCCATGGAACTATCAGTCCTCTGACGGGATGGGACTGCTCGAGTTCCTGGAGTGGACAGAGGATCTTAAGATTGACACGGTGCTGGCCGTGTACGCGGGCTATTCCCTGAAGGGCGATCACATTGAGCCCGGGCCGGCGTTGAAACCGTTTGTAGAAGACGCCCTTGATGAGATTGAGTTTGCGACGGGCGACACGTCGACCAAGTGGGGCAGCGTACGTGCGAAGCTGGGGCACCCTGCTCCGTTTCCGATCAAGTACATCGAGATCGGCAACGAGGACTGGTTCGATCGTTCCGGCAGTTATGAGGGCCGGTATGCGCAGTTCTACAAAGCGATCAAAGCGAAGTATCCGCAGTATGAGTTGATTGCGACGGCTCCGTTGAAGCGGATGAAACCGGACGTGCTGGATGATCACTACTACAAGCGAGCGGACGAGTTCTTCGCGGATGTGAAGCACTACGACACCGTCGACCGGAACGGGCCGAAGATTTTCGTGGGTGAGTGGGCGACACGCGAAGGCGGCCCAACCACAAACATGGGAGCGGCGCTCGGCGATGCTGCCTGGATGACCGGCATGGAGAGAAACAGCGATTTGATCGTGATGGCCTCATACGCCCCGTTATTTGTAAACGTCAACCCGGGCGGCATGCAGTGGGAGTCCGATCTGATCGGATACGACGCCATGAGCAGCTATGGATCGCCCAGCTATTACGCGCAATGCATGTTCGCGGAATATCTTGGGACGGAGGTGCCAACTTCTTCACTGAGCGGCGGCGGCGAACGCCTGTTCTACTCCGCGACGCGCGACGCGGCGAAGGGCGCGGTTTACCTGAAGCTTGTGAATGCATCCTCCGTGCCTCAGCCGGTGAGTGTCGAACTCGCAGGAGCTGGTGCAATCGCCAAAACGGGGACGTTGGTGTCGCTCATCGGGACGAACGACGCAGAGACGAACACCATCGCGGCACCTACTCGAGTGGTTCCAGTGAAGTCGGAGCTGCGCGGGGCAGGAGCGAAGTTCGATCACACTGTTCCGCCGTATTCCGTGCAGGTGCTCGTCCTCTCGGCAAAGTAGCTCGACCGGAAATCTGTAGGCGGCCTGAACCGTCGGGGGATCATGTCCCGTGGTTCAGGCCGCTTTCATATCCAAGGTCCGCTGGCCACCCTGGAAGCGTTTCCGCAGCTTCAGGAATGGTGTCTCGAAGTAGCGGAACGAGAGGGTTGCCAGGGCAAGGCTTAGCACGATATCGATGAGAGCTACCAGGGGGGCCAGCTTGCTTGTCCCCGCATGGGGAGCGAGTTTCCGCACAACGCCCCAATAGACAGGCAGGAACAGCACGTGAAACACATACAGCCCGTAACTGATCTTTCCTAACCAGCGTAGAGATGGTCGGGTCATCGTCCTGTGGATCAACCCAGTTCCCAACGAGAGTGTAAGAAAGCTGCCCCAGAGCAAGGTCATCACGGTGAGGAGCACGCCCTGCGGAAGGCCGACAAGGGCTGAGATGACACAAGCGGAGAGAAGATACGGGGCAACGCGCTGGAACAGACTCCACTCTTTCGCCTGGACGCAGAATGAGAGGTAAGCGCCGAAGGCCAGTTCTCCTGCACGGACGGGAAGAAAACCGTCATATTCCCGTCCAAGCCTCCTTGAGCACAGGAGACGAAACAGGAGTGAGAGCACAAAGATGCCGAGGCAAAGATATTTAGCCTGGTGCGCCGAACGAGCCCTCGTAATCAGCAGAGGCCAGACGAGATAGAACTGCTCCTCTACGGCCAGGCTCCAGAAGTGGAAGAGGAAGAGAGATGACCCGAAGCTGCTGGCAAACGTGGCGAAGTAAGGGATGTTCTGGAGGTAGAGTGCATAGACCCACAATCGTGAGACAGCGAAGATCCCATTGCCGGCGAAGATGGCGGTCAGAAGAACGATGAGGAGAGTGGCGTAGTACAGCGGAGCGATGCGAAGAGTTCTCCGCATATAGAAGCTCTTCCACCAGCTCTTCTGGTGGCGGTTGTCCCACAGTATCCCTGTGATCAGAAACCCGGAGAGGATAAAGAAGAGTGTGACTCCACTCCATCCCAGGCTGCAGATCGAGGCGACTGCTCGGATCAGCACGCTGCCGGCGTGTGCGCCACCGATGAGGTGAAAGGCCAGCACGGCGAGGATAGCGACCCCTCTCACACCATCAAGAGCTGGGACATGCTGACGGCTCACTTCTCCCCCTGGGTAAACGGACACTCAGCCACAGCATAGACAACAGCAGCCGAGGTAAGGGTCGGAAGGGACACTTCTGTCAGTTTACTTGAGAGGCATAAGCCCCTTCCCCTCTGTGATCGTGTAGAACTTGTCCACGGTCGAGGGAGGTTGGACTATCTCCTTGGCACCGCTGGGCCATTGGACCTCGATCTTATCGATCTTAGTCGCGGCCCCCAGGCCGAAGTGCGGTCGCTGATCGGGGGACGAAGCGAAGCTGCCTCCGGCGATCACATCCTGACGCTGGCGAAAGCCACTCGCGGTAACGTAGACTGCCGCGCCAACAGCATCGCGCGGAGATCTGGGACCGCCGACGAGTTTAAAGGCAACCCAGTGATTGGAGCCGCGCGCTACGTCGCGAAACAGAGAGGGCTGCGAATCGAGATTGTTGATGACAACATCCACGCCGCCGTCGTTGAACAAGTCTCCATAAGCCAATCCACGAGCGACAGCGACCTTGGCGAGACCCGTGCCTTCAACCGGAGGTACGAACTCGAACTTTCCTTTATTGTTATGCAGCAGAAAGGCGCGTTGCGCAAAGGTCGTGCCCCAGCTCTGCTTATCGACCTCTGGGTAGACGTGCCCATTCACCGTAAGCAGATCGAGCCATCCGTCGTTGTCGTAGTCGAAGAAGGCCGTACCCCAGCTCAGAAACGGGATCGTGGGCTCAGCGATCCCCGGCCTGGTAGCTGATGTCGGTGAAGTTGCCATCCCCGTCGTTGCGATAAAGGGGCTTGTAGTCGTCAGAGAAGGTCGTGTTGAAGAGGTCGATAAGCCCGTTATGGGTGTAGTCGCCAGCCGCAATCCCCATGCTCGCCGTCTCTCGCCCACTTTCGTTTAGAGCGTAGCCGGAGGCGAAGCTCGCATCTTCGAACGTACCGTTGCCCTTGTTGAGGTAAAGGTAGTTCGGCGTGGAATCATCCGCAACGAGCAGATCCACTTTGCCGTCATTGTTGATATCGATAAAAAGCGAGGCGAGACCGTAGTAGCCGTGTGTGTCGTTCACGCCGAGTTTTGCGCTGACGTCCGTGAAGGTCCCGTCGCCGTTGTTGTGGAAGAGGTGATCTCCCTCCCCCTGAAGACCTCTAGGGCCGCACATTACGCTGGCACCGCGGAACTGACAGCCGGTGGGGGGAGGCTGGTGAGCCATGTCGTAATGAACGTACCCGGGGACGAAGAGGTCAAGCCGTCCATCGCCGTCGTAATCTCCCCAGGTTGCACCGGTAGACCAGTTGCCGAGAGTGACGCCCGCCTTCTCTGCCACGTCGGTGAACGTGCCGTTGTGGTTGTTGTGGTAGAGGCGATTCTTGCCGTAGTTCGAGACGAAGATGTCGGGCCAGCCGTCGTTGTCGTAATCGCCGATCACGGCGCCAAAGCCCCAGCGATCGTTGGCGACTCCCGCCTTCATCGTGACATCCGTGAAGGTTCCGTCGTGATTGTTATGGAAGAGGGCCGCGTGCGGGGCGGGAGCTTTGCCCGCGAGTGCCTCCCAGTTCGATCCGTTAACGAGATAGATATCAAGCCAACCATCATTGTCGTAATCGAGCAGCGCGACACCGGAGCCCAGAGTTTCGAGGATGAGCGACTTTGCAGGTGTGCCCATGGTGTGGTGAAAAGTTGAAAGACCTGCTTTTGCAGTGATGTCTTCGAACACGATCGGACCGTTTTTGACAAAGCCGCCAGCGGTTATGGGACGATGCTGGTCGTCCAGCACGGCCTCGTGCGCTGTGCCAGTATTGACCGTCATCCCACTCTGCTGCTGGGGAGCATTTGTTGAGGAGGGCGCCGTCTGGGCGAAGGCGACAGAGGCCATCGTCAACAGAAGAGAGAGCAGAACACGCATGAATAGACCCAGATCGATCTTAGAAGATATATCGCCCGGTGAATACAAGGCTGTGATTGTAGGTGTGATACGTCGTCGTCGCGACTTGGAATCCGAAGCCGCCGACGAAGCCGGATCGTGCGCGCAGGTCATGAGGGTGGAAAGCGAACCTTCCGGCGACGATACCCGGGGTGAGAAACGTCTGGATCTTACCGTCCTTGGTGGACCCGTAGAAGCGCGTGGTATTGATCTCGAGCTCCGGCCAGAGATACTTTCCTACGTGGTACTGAGCAACGGTGCCGGTGGTCAGGGTGCGACCGATTTGCGTCGTGTTTCCAGTAGGCAAGGTCGCACCGAGATTCGCGATGAAATCGAAGCGGCCCCATCCTTTCCCGCCGTTGATCGTGGGATTGATGCTGGCGTCTGTGGCTCCGTTTTTGTGGCTGCCGGTCGGAATGACGCCGACGAGTTGTGCGCTCAGGAGGTAGTTGCCCCGCTTCTCGTTCGCGGAGAGGATACGAAATTTTGCTTGAAAGCTCATGTCTCCGAAGCCGTCGAGGGTCTTATCACCGTGCTCAAGGTACGGCGGGAGCAGTACATCGAACTCGGTGCGGCTGAACGGAATCAGGTTGAGACCGCGATTCGCGTCGAGGTTCCATGTGCGCACACTCGCTGGTGAGATCTGGCGCGTAAAGTCGACTCGAAATACCTGGATCAGCATCGGGTATGCCGACACGGCCGGGACCATCCACCTGGGCTGCTGCGATTGAATGCGTGTGGCCCGTGCCTGCCAGCGCTCAAAGAAGTTCCCTGAAGTCGGCGCGGCTGCGAGTGGGGCGGAGGACTGTGCATCCGTTTCTGCGAAGAGCACTGGATCTCGAGCGTCTTTGGGGGTGTAGGCTGCAGCTCCAGATGTCAGCCCCATCAGCAGCGCGAGTACAAGGTTGCAGGAAACCGAGGGACGGATAGCACGCAGGTTCGGGATCACTCAGCCAAGCTCCATGGATGCGAAGAGATGCAGATCTTTGTTTCGCACCAGCGTAGACCGGCTACGCAAGCGCCGCATCGTCCGAAAGATGGAGATCGTGATGCCGGCTTACTTTACGATTGGGAGCTCAATTACCGTCACGCTGCCGTTCGGAAAGGTGTGACGGAAGGTGGTGTCCACCTTTTCGGTGCGCGTGACCGGCGCGACTCGGTTCGGCTCTTCTTCGTCGTTTTCGGCCAGGATATTCTCCGCAGTCAGGGTGGTGACCTTGGCGGAGCCCGGTTTTACGCCCAGTGCCGAGAGATCGAAGCTTGCGGTCTCCGTGCGTGTGAGGTGGCGGTTGACGCAAAGGAGCAGAAGCTTCGAGCGGTCCTCAGACTCCGCTGCAACAACATCGAGATACGGGACATCAGCGATCTCGGGCAGGCGAGTGACCCCGTGCTGGATGGAGTATGTTGGGCTGTCAGAGCTGACGCTGAGCAGCGTGTGCGGCTGCGCGCTCGCGTACTCCCGAAGGACCCAATATGCGGGCGCACCATAGACCTGCGCCCGCTTTTTCCAGATGCCCCCGAACTCAAGGATGCCGGTCATATCCGAGATCGAAACAGCATCAGAGTTGCGCATCACCATGTTCAGGAAGCCCCCGGCGAAGAGGGCGCCGCCCATGTTCGTATAGCTGGGTCCGGAGTGGTTCCCGGAGATCATGAGCCACTCTGTGAAGGCGACATTAACATCTTTGTGACCAGCTTCAGAGGCCTGTCGCTTAATGGCTTGCATCTGCTTCGCCAGCCCCCATGGAAGCGCAAGTGCGGCCATGCTGCGGAAGTCTTCTGACGCATGCGGTAGCTGGACATTGTCGTTGACAACGAAGTGCGTCGACAAGTAATTGAAGGTGCCTGGCGGATTGGTGAGTTGTTGCGCGTTCCAATCGTGGAAGAAGTCCTCATCGCCGCCCGTTCCGATAAGGCGGGCGTGTGGATCGACGCCCCGCACCGCCTGGCTTGTGGCGAGCGTTACGGCGGCGATCCGCTGCTGCGACGGATACCCTACTTGAAAGTCGCCCCAAAGCTCATTGCCAAGCTCCCAGAGATTGCCGCCCTTGCGGTCAGCCCAGCGACCGTCGACGTATTGGACCCAGTCGGCGGCCTGCCGGGGATCTCCCGTGCCCAGATTCAGGGCGATCTGGGGCTGTGCGTGAATGAGCTCGCAGAAACGAAGGAACTCGTCGGTGCCAAACGTGTTGTACTCGGGGATCCCCCAGGAGAGGTTCACCTTGGAGACGCGCTTGTCGAGTGGCCCGATTCCGTCTTTCCAGTCGTACGCCGAGGTGAAGTTGCCGCCGAAGCGAACCAGAGGAGAGTGGAGATCTCGCGCCATGGCGATCACGTCAGGATCCATGCCATCGATCGCGTCCGCGGGATTGAGATTGACATTGTCAACCTGGGCACGTGCATCGTCCGAGAGCGAGATGACGAGGTCAACAGGTTCTAGCGGAGCTACTGTGTGCGGCTTTAGCGTCAAGGAAAACGGGTACTTACTCCACGAGGTGGTTTCGGCGGACAGCACCGTGGAAGCAAGGACCTGATTCGCATGGTCGTGGCGGCGGAGCGAGAGTCGAACCTCCACAGGACCCCGGACGTGTTTCAACCAGAGGCTTCCGTTGTAGGTGAGCTCACGCTGGACGGGAAGGTAGACCTGCTGAAGAATTCCGACCTCTTTGCCCGGAAGGGACATGATGAGTACGGATTGGGAAGAGTTGGACGCATCCCCACGCACCGGCTCGTAACGATTGCCTTGGGAAGGATCGAGCGGCTCCCAAGGAAGGGGTAGTCCCAGCTGCGAGGCGCGGCGAAGCTCTGGACGAGCGCGGAGCATCGTATCCACATTCCCGGCTGACCAGAGACCTTCTTCGAAGGACGGGTTCTCGACGACATCGGCCCAGAGCCCTCCGTAAGTCGAATGACCGATTGGTTCAAGGAAACTGCCGAAGAGGCTCGGGGGGATTAGCTGCTCCCTTGCAGGCCGCGACACGCGCACAGTGATGATGGGATTGGCGGCGGTCGCCGATTCCGTCATCTGCGCCTTCGCAGGCCTAGGGGACAGATTGAGCATGAGTGAACTGCCAAGCACAGCGCCTGCTCTGATCAGCTTGAGGACTCGCCTCGTGAAAGTTGCGCGCATCGCTGAAGATCTCCCATTGAACGAAGAAATTGTAACCGCTTTCACCGTTGCACGACTGATCGCTAGAAGCCTCAAGCCTTAGGGGCGGGCCTCTTGTTGGCGCTGAGCAGCTGACGATGAGTATGGGTCCTGCTTGCGTTCAAGCTCAGTGGCAATCTTGAGTTCTCGTTCTGAATCGGCTTTATCGCCGAGGCGAGCTAACGTTAGTCCGAGATAGTAGTGGGCCGGCTGGTATTCGGGAGAGCTTTCGACAGCGGAGGCGAGTTCGCGGCGAGCCTCGGCGAAGTCTCGCTCACGGTAGGCGAGAATACCGACGCCCGTGAGTGCTCCACCATGGTGGGGATCGCGAGCAAGTGTCTTTTGGAATAAGGGCCGGGCAAGCTCCGGTTGGCCGGCATTCAAGGCAATCTGGCCCAATTGGAAGTAGGACTCCGTCTGCACGGGCTGCAGATCGATCGATCGTTGAAACTCTGCTTTTGCATCATCGATACGCTGCTCGATCTGCAGGAGATGGCCTAGGCCGAAGTGCGCTGTGGCGTCCTCAGGATGCTTGATGAGGTAGGCACGAAGATGACGCTCGGAGTCCGGGAAGTGTCCGGCGTCGAGCTCGACACGGGAGAGAGCATAAAGGGTCTTCGCGTCCCCGGGCGACAGCGCAAGCGCAGCTTCCAGGGCCTCCTGAGCGAGCTTGAGTTGCTGCATCTGCTCTGCTTGTATGCCCAAGTCGCGTAGCAACACGGGGTCATCTGGGAGATGCTCCCGCGCATGCACAAGACACGCGAGCGCAGCTTCAGATCTGCCCGCCTGCCGACTGTCAAGAGCGAGCTGAGTGGCTGCGGTGAGCTCGCCTTCGCGCGCCACACCGTCGCGGAGATTGACACTTAAGACAGCTTCGAAACGCTCCATCGCTTCAGGGTAATGATGGCGGTCGAGCAACAGCTGTCCGCTCAGATCGTTTGCACCCGGCGAATTGGGACTGATGGTAAGGGCCTCGGCCAAAACTTTCAATGCTTCCGAGGGTTGATTTTGTTCCGTCCGGAGCTGAGCCAGCAAGATCAGAGCGTCCGTGTCTTGGCGATGAGTTCGAACGAACTCCGAAGTCAAGTTCGCAGCTTCGTCGACCTTGTGTAGCGACCGTAGCTGATCGACCTGCTGGTGCAGCTCTCTGAGGGAGCTAGGCTGCACGGGGACAGGAGCAGCCCAGATCGGTGGGGGCGACCATGCAGACAGAAGACAGAGGACTGTGAGTGCGCGGAGCGCGGGCATACAAAAAGAGTAAGGCAGGAGCGGATATCCGCTCCTGCCGAAGGTTGAAGTGCAGGTTAGAACTGGAGCCGCGCCGTGAGCTGCATCTGTCGCGGTCCGTTGATGGTGCCCGTTGGCACACCGAAGTTGTAGTCATACGGCTGGGTATCTGGGTTGCTGAACACGTGACGATTGAACGCGTTGAGAAGTTCGACCTTCAGGATCAGCGTTGTCCGTTCCCCGACGGGAGTCTTCTTCAGGAAGCTAAAGTCCTCATTGAGGTACTTGTAGTTTCGGAGTTCGGCGGTGACACGCGGGATGTTGCCGAATTCGAAGCTCCCGTTATCGCAGGCTGCGCAATCTCCAGATCGCACAGCACGTGTGCTGCGGTTGTTGGTATTGTTCTGGTCGTAGATGGCCGGAGCAGTCTGAAATTGTGAGTAGGCCGGATTTCCTGTGTTCGTCAAACCGTTATACTCACTGTCCACGTTGGGATCGGAGCCAACATTTGGGAAACCTTCCTCGAGCTTGCGGAAGGGATTAATGTGACCCCGCCGGGCTGGGCTGGCCAAGGTCGACCCAGGCACACGCGAGAACGCTATGCAATTCTGGTACCCAGGGATACCGCTAGCGCAACCGAATGAAGTTGGCTGACCGGACTGGTACCTTTGAACCGCGCCAATCTCGAAGCCACTGATCGCTGAGCGAAGGAATGAGTTGCTCGGATTTAGGAATCGCTGGTTTTTGCCGAACGGCAACTGGTAGATATAGCTGACGACAAAGGTATGCGGGATGTCCTGAACCGAGAGCGCCTTGATGCTCTTCGGGTTCGACGGATCCTGCTCCTGATTGACTCCTGCGTTGACTCCAGGGAGAGCAGAGTCTGCATTGGTTATCGACTTGGACCAGGTGTAGGAGGCCTGGAGGTTGAGTCCCTGCGAGAAGCGCCGCTCCAGCGTGGCAATCAGGGCCTCGTAAGAAGAATGGCCAACATTCTGAAGGCAGCAGTCGGTGGCGATGAAGTCATACTGAGGAAACGGTCGAATCGCTTGGAAGTAATTCGCGCTCGTGTTGAAAGTGGAATAAGGAAGTGTCGAGCCCGGCACAGCAGGTGCACTCGTCGCGTAGGGGCGGTTGAGGATGTCGCCCAAACCGAATGCGGAGGTCGGGATATTGTTTACGTTCTCGATGCCGGACTTCAGGTGGGAAGCAGCAGATCCGATATAGCCGATCGTGGCAATCAGATCTTTAGCAACCTCCTGTTGAACCTGGAGGTTCCACTGATTGACCTGAGCGGGTCGGCCGTATGAGGGCTTGATGTAATTGCTGAAGTTCTCGGGAGCCGCCGAGTTCCCATTGTCGTAGAGACCAGGGTTCAAATTCGGCTTGAGGGTGAGGGGTGCGAAGCCGTTGTCGAGCACGTATGTGTTGTCGAACCCGTTTGTGTTTTGCGGGTTCGGGAGGCTATACCCAGCTGTCGTCGCACCTCCAAAGTCGCTGTACTGTAGCGGTGCATACAGTGTTGCGAAGCCGCCTCGGACGGAGAGCTTGCCGTTCCACGAAGAAGGGGAGTAGGCGAAGCCGACTCGCGGAGCGATGTCCTTGTACCAGGTGTCTGCCCAACGCGCGTTGCAGTTGCAATTGGTACCGAAGACGAGAGCACCAGGGATGCCGCTGACTGGATCGAGCGCAGTCGGGCTGAAGTTCGAGGTGCTGTTAGTCGCTTCTTTCCGCGGCTGGTCGATGTCGTAGCGGATGCCGAGATTTAGGACGAGGTCTTTGGTCAACTTGAAGTCATCTTGAGCGAAGGCGGCGTAATAGCCGGAGATCCAACGCGGCTGATGAACGACCACCGTGGAACCGTTACTGTCGAAGTACCCAAGCAGAAAGCTTGCACCACCCAACCCAGTGCCATCCTGGTAAGGGCTCGTTCTTGCGGCTTTGGTCTGGTTCCCGTTGAAGTTGAAGTAACCATTCTCGGCGTCGTGCGCAATGTTGGAATACTGCTGATACCGGTAATCCGCTCCGAACTTGAAGCTGTTACGGCCTTTCTGCCAGCTAACGGAATCATTGACCCTGATGCCGTTATCAATGTTGTCATCGTTCTGATTTCGGCTAAGCGAGACGTATCCGCTCACATTGATGACCGGGAAGCCTGCCACTGTGTTTGGAATTCCCAAGGTGGATCCGAAGTTCGTACCCGCCGCAGATTCCAGCGATCCATTGATCGAATTGGAGCGGTTATAGCCGAGGTTGAGATGATTCAAGACGTTTGCCGAGAAGATGTGGTCCCATCCGGCGCGTCCGAAGTGCGTGATGAAGTCCTGCGTCTGAACGTTAGGCGTTACAGGCGGGGGAAGCTGGAGATTCTGTGGGCTGTACCGTGTGTTCTCACGGGTGCTATAGGACCCGAAGATCTTGTCATTCGGTCCAAGCGTCTGATCGACTCGAATCGTATAGGTCGTGTTCGTCAAAGGCGACGACGTGTTCAGCGTGTAGTTGTTGCTGATACCGGTTGAGGTCGGATGGGGGTAGTAGTTAAGCACATTCGTAGCTGCTTTGCTGAAATCACCTTCAGGGATCACATTCAACTTGCCAGACGCATCGCGAAAGGGGGTTCTGCACTCCACTCCGCCGACGGTACGCGTAGTGCTTGGATCGAAGATTTCGCCGTTGTACATCTGCTGTCCGTCGCAGGGATTGATGATTGGAAGGCCATTGGCGTCAACCTTGAGCGCCCCAAGCTGATCGCTGAAATCGCCTCCCCGCTCCGCTTCTGTGAGAACAGTGCTCGTGATGGGGCCGCCGAGGGTATGGCGATACTGCTCCCAGGAGAAGAAGAAAAAGCTCTTGTCGTGGCCGTTATAGAGATGTGGGATGGCGACTGGCCCACCGAAGCTTCCGCCGTAGTCATTCTGCTTATCATTTCCGCGGTTGTGAGCGGCTTCGTCTCCGGCCGTGGGATTTGCCTGGTAGAACGCCTTATAGCCGTTGTCGAACCAGTTGTTCGCGTTGAGATCCTCGTTCCGGAAGATGTCAAATGCTGTTCCGTGGAAGCGATTGCTGCCACTCTTGGTGACGAAGTTCTCGATACCGCCTGAGGTCCGGCCGAACTCCGCTGTTGGCGTGTTCGTGGTGACCTTGAATTCCGAGATGGCTTCGACTGAGGGTGCCTCTTCATCAAAAGAGGAGCCATTTTCAGAACGTGTCTGCGAGGCCCCATCCAGAAGCACTTCGTTTCCGAAGTTCTGACCGCCGCCAATCTTGGAGATGAAAATCCCGTTGGCGCTGTTGCCGGTTCCGGGGCCCGCTGTTCCCGGGATGAGAAACACGAAAGCCTCGGGGGAACGAAGAGCTCCTACGCCACCCAACGCGAGAGGGAGATCGATGATCTGCTGGGTCGTAACAGTGCCGCCCACATCCGACGACTGCGTTTCAACGGTAGGGCTGTCAGCGAGCACGGTCACGGTTTCAGATCCGCCACCGGCCTGGAGGGTGATATCGAGGGAGGTGACGGTTCCGACACGCACCTCGACGCCGGTGTTGATCGTCTGCTTGAACCCCGGCCCGCTGCTGGTGATGGTGTAGCGGCCGAGCGCGATGGACGGAAAGCGATAGGAACCGGCGCTGGTCGAGGTAGCGCTGTAAACGGACCCGGTGGACTCATTTTTGGCGGTGATTGCGGCATTTGGAACGGCCGCTCCGGAGCGATCCAGAACATTTCCCGCCAACTGCCCTTCGTTTGTCTGGGCTTGGAGCAATGCTGCGCTGAAGATGAGGGCGAGAAGGCCTGCGGTAACGCGGCCAAATCTGAAGATTGAGTTCACATGTCCTCCGAAAGGTGGTGCTGTAGGCGTACCGTGACGTGCCTTGTGATCGGTACAGACTCTGCGATGGTCGCAGTTGCCGTCCGACGCCTTACGGACTACGAAAATGTAACCGTTTGCACTTCGTAATCAGGGGCATAGTAGAGAGAAACTTATTGCATTGTCAATGTCTTTTCTCCACCCAAAGATCTAGGCGCGTCTATAACCGCCGGTAGAGACAGTCCCCCAGGCACCTCAGCCATTGCAGCCATTCCGGACATCGGGGTTCACGAGCTCGGCGAGCTCCGGAGGGCTGAGCGGGAACCTCGTTACTTCTGAGGTTCGTCCACCCTTAGGATCTGATCGGCGCGAACGTTTTCGAGCTTCTGGGCGATGCCGCTGGGCCATCGAATCTCAATAGATTTCGCGACTGTGTCAGAGCCCAACCCAAAATGGGCGCGCTTATCGTTGGAGGAGAGATAGCTCCCCGCGGTGCTTACGGTGGTCCATTGCGGGCCCTTGCTGGTGGTGAGTTTGATCTCGGCACCGATCCCGTCGCGATTGGATTTGTGCCCGATCAGGTTGAGGAGGAGCCAGTGATTGGGGGTGGCGGTTTCGTTGTGGAGGATGTGGGCGGGACCACCGTTGGTGCTGACGACGGCGTCCACACGGCCGTCGTTGTCGAGGTCACCTACAGCCATACCCCGGCTGACCCAGGGCTCCTTGAAGACGGCGCCTGACTGGGCGGAGACGTCGACGAAGCCCTTGCCGGTGTTGTGGGCGAGGAGCATGGGCTCCCTATAGCGCAGCTGCGGGAAGTTGAGTTCGACGGTGTCGAGATCGTGTCCCTGGGCGATGAGGAGGTCCTTCGAGCCCGTCGTTGTCGTAGTCGATGAAGCGAATGCCCCAGCCGGAGTGGAGGAGGGAGATGCGGGCCAGGCCGGATACGTAGGTGTCGTAGGTGAAGGAGCCGTCGCCGTTGTTGCGGTAGAGGGCGTACTTCTGGTTGGCGAGGTCGGTGATGACGAGGTCGGGAAGGCCGTCGTTGTTGTAGTCGCCGAAGTCGATGCCCATGCCGGCGTAGGTGCGGCCGTCGCCATCGACGGCGACCTCGGCGGTGAGGCCGGTCTCCTCAAAGGTGCCGTCGCCTTTGTTGCGGTAGAGGAACTCGAGCATGGAGTCGTTGGCGACGGCGAGGTCGACCTTGCCGTCGCGGTCGAAGTCGGCGATGGCGATGCCGAGGCCTTTGCCGGGCTGGTCGAGGCCCATCTTGTGGCGACCTCGGTGAAGTGGCCGTTGCCGTCGTTGTGGTAGACGAGCGGGGGGATGGCGGGGAAGATATCGGGGTGGCAGTAGGCGCGGTAGCCTTCGCGATGCTCGCCGCAGAAGACGTCGTCGAAGTCCCAATCGCACGTAGCGGAGGACGACGAGGTCGAGGAGGCCGTCGTTGTCGAGATCGACCCACGCGGCGGAGGTGGACCAGGTTGGCCGGGCGTGGTGGGGCCGCCGGTGCCGGAGGCGCGGTGACGTCGGTGAAGGTGCCGTTGCCGTTGTTGTGGTAGAGCTGGTTGCCGCCGTAGGCGGTGACGTAGAGATCTTCGAAGCCGTCGTTGTCGTAGTCGCCGACGGCGACGCCCATGCCGTAGCCGACGCCCTGGAGGCCGGCCTTTTCGGTGACGTCCTCGAAGGTGCCGTCCTTCTTCTGGTGGTAGAGGCGGTTCCAGTCCTTCGGGACCGGCCTTTGCGGGCACGGAGCCCTTGGGCTGTGGGGTCGGCAGAGGTGCGCGCCGTTGACGAAGAAGAGGTCGAGGCAGGCCGTCGTTGTCGAAGTCGAAGGCGGCGACGCCGGATCCCATGGTCTCGATGAGGTATTTGCGTGAGGTGTGGGAGGCGGTGCCGGTGAAGTGGACGCCCGCCCTGGCGGTGGTGTCGACGAAGGTGCCGGGCTGGGCTGCCGGGGTCGGTGCTGCGGGGGTTTGGTGCGGGCTGGGCTGCCGGCTGGGCCAGCAGCGGGAGGGCGAGGGAGACGAGGAGGAGGGGGGTTCTGAACATCTGCCGGGCTGGTGGAGCGCGTTGCGGTAAGTGTAGCGGAGCCGGGCCTGGGGTGTGGGGTGGGGTACCCCCTCCCCCCTTACTCTCGGCTAAGTCTCTTGTTTGCCACACATGAGTTCAGAGGTCCGGGCTAAAGTCTTCGCAGCAGACGACTTACGGGCAAAGTCCTGCAGCCATTGATTTTATGCAATCTCGCCACCTTCCCGCCAAGAACTACGAAGACTGGGGCACTTCCTATTTTGCCAGATCCAGAACCTCCTTTGCGCCACCTCGGTGGTGGCGTGAAGCGGTCCCATTGCAGCGAGTTGCGGCACGTCGACGGGAGCGTCGGCATTGACACCCATCGATGGAGTGGGCGAGGGAGGATGCGTCACTGGATCATCAAGGCCGGAGGAGGGGCGGCAGATTGGAGGAAGGAACTCGTCCGGGGAGGATCGCGGTTTAGTGCACAGTATCGGCAGCGGCGCCCAAGGAGATGGGATCGTGTGGCATGAGACCGACATTCTGGAGGTACTGGAGAGTGCGCCGGGCGCGACCGAAGAAGACGTGGCGGCAGCCACGCATGTAAGTACGTTCGAAGTTGACGGGATCGCCGCGATATTCAAGAACGCAGTCGATAAGGGTGCAGTCGATGAAGTGCTTGCCGTCGATCGTGAGCGATTCGCCCTGGATCGTCCGGCCCTCTATTGTTTCCATGCGCGTGGGGACTCCTGATTAGAAAGGTCACACGTCCCGTACTGACCACCGCCGATACTACCGGGCCCATACGGAAGGGCAATCCCCCAAAGGTGTCAAACCAACAGGAAGCAGGTTACTTTTGTTCGGAACCATTTTCGGCGTGGCAGAACGGGTTTGCGGAAAGTGATAGCCGAGGTCGCAGCTGTGCCTGCGTCCGTTTCATGAACCAAGTTCAAGGTCCGGGTGAGACCGGGGTTGGGTTTTGTGGCGGGGTTGGCGAATACTAAGATTCTCCCGCTTGAACTTCGCTCGGGGTCAGAACGACAGGGTTTCGGCGGTTGTGGTTCCCCGTGTGGTGGGGGGAAAGTCGGGGGTTCTTCGCTCCGCTCAGAATGACAGGGTTTGGGCCGTTGGGGCTTCCCCGCAAGATTGAGGTGGCATGGGCGGAATACTGGATACTTCCCCCTTCGACTTCGCTCAGGGTGAGAATGACAGGGTTGGGAAGTTGTGGGTTTCCCTGGGGCTTGGTGGTTGGGCGGCTAGTTTCCCGATCTGGCGGGTGAGGTGGTGGGGGTGCCTCGGCCGGTGAGCTCGCGGATGAGGTCGACTTCGTGCTGGCGGTAGGGGGTGTCGTCCTGGCGGAAGACCTCGTGGAACCAGAGGGTGGGCTGGATGAGGACGTAGGGGCGCTGCCAGGAGTCCCAGGGGAAGTAGGTCTGGGTTTTGCCGGCGACGAAGCCCCAGTTGATGGCGGCTACGTTGTACTTTTTGGCGATGGGGAGGGAGCCGTCGAAGGTGGATCCGGCGCCGCGGGCCATGTACTCGGTGCAGATGATGGGCCGGTGGTTGGGCTGAAGCTCCTTGATGCGGGCTTCGAACTCTTCGGGCCAGCCGTAGTTGTGGAAGGAGATGACGTCGGACTCGGCGAGCTGGATCTTTGTGGTGGCGCTCTCCTTGGCGGGGTCGGACCAGTTGCCGACCCAGACGCCGCTGGTGAGGGGCTGGATGGGGTGGACGGAGCGGGCCCAGGCGAAGGCCTTGGGGAGGAGCTCGTCGACGCGGCGGACCTTGGCGGCCTCATCGGCCTCGACGTCGCCGCCCTTGTTGTCAGGCTCGTTCCAGACGTCCCAGCCGAGGATGCGGTCGTCTTTGGCGAAGGCGCCGACGACGCCCTTGACGTAGGCCTCGAGCTCGGGCTCATCGGCGTGGTTGAGGAGGCGCTCTTTGCCGGGGCTCTGGACCCAGCCGGAGTTGTGGATGCCGGGGATGGGCGGGTGCTGCGGGCCGAGGTGCGGGTCGGTCTCCCAGCAGGAGTCGAAGAGAACGAGAAGGGGCTTGATGTGGTGTTTGGCCGCGATGCCGAGAAAGGTGTCGAGGCGCTTGCGGAAGCCGTCGGGGTCCTGCTTCCAGAGCTGGTCCTGGAGGAAGACGCGCATGGTGTTCATGCCGATGCCTTCGGCCATGCCGAGCTCTTTGTCGTTGAGCGCGGGGTTGAAGGTGGCGGCCTGAAACATTTCGAACTCGTTGATGGCGTCGGACGGGATGAAGTTGGAGCCGACGAGCCAGGGCTGCTTTGCATACCAGTCGTTGGCTTTCGCCTCGGACCAGCGGTCCTGCGAGAGAGCGGGAAGGGCGGCGAGCGAGATGGCGGCGAGGGCGAGGAGACGGCGGAGGTTCATCGGCTGGGGGCCTTTCGGTGAGCGCGGGCGGTGCGGGTTGCGGGCGAGACCACGATACAACATCCGGGTGCAAGCGGTTACATGCGGGTCAGGTTGCTGGTGAGGCAGAGGGGGCCCGGCCTGAAGAGACCTGGGCGAGGGCAGATGCGGGGTTCTTCCCTTCGACTTCGCTCAGGGTCAGAATGACGGCGGCTGCTGAGAATGACGAGGGGTGCGATCAGGTTTTAGTGGGGGGCGGGGCCGGTGGAGGCGCGGACGACCAGGGTGGGATGGACGATGTGGTCTTCTCCCATGCGAGGCATCTTGCTGTGGGAGTCGAGGCCATGGAAGACGCTGCGAAAGGCGATGTTGGCGAGCTCGACGCGAGGGACGGAGAGGGTGGTGAGACCGGGGTGGGTGAAGGCGCTGAGCTGGATGCCGTCGTAGCCGATGACGGAGATGTCTTCGGGGACGCGGAGGCCGTGGTCGAAGATGGCGCCCATGGCACCGATGGCGGTGAGGTCGTTGGAGCAGAGGACGGCGGTGGGGATGGGTCGGGAGCTGAGGATGCGGGTCATGGCGGAGTGTCCGCCGTCGACGCGGTGATTGCCTTCCTGGATGTGGCGGTGGTTGGGGATGAGGTCCTTCTGCTCGAGCATGGAGGTAAAGGCGTGGAGCCGGGTGCGTGCGGAGGTGAGGGCGAGGGGGCCGCTGATGAAGGCGATCTCGGTGTGGCCGAGCTGAAGGAGGAGGTCGATGGCGCAGTTGACGCCGGTGGAGTAGTCGATGCGAACGCTGGAGACGCCGGGGCCGGGGGTGCCGGTGTCGAGGAAGACGAGGGGGATGTGGCGACGGCTAAAGGTGTCGATGAGGCGATCGTCCATCTCGGAGGTCATGATGGCGACGCCGTCGACTTTGCGCCCGAGCATGCGGCGGACGCAGGTTTCCATGCGGACGGGGTCGTAGTTGGTGTTGGCGATGAGGACTTCCTGGCCATGGGCGACGGCGACGTCCTCAAAGGCCTTGACGAGCTCCGGGAAGAAGGGGTTGACGATGTCGGAGATGATGAGGCCGTAGAGGGAGGAGCGGCCGGAGCCGAGGGCGCGCGCGTTGGTGTTCGGGTAGAAGCCGAGGGAGTCGATGGCGCGGCGGACGCGCTCGGCTGTTTTAGGGCTGACGTTGGCGGAACCGTTGATTGTCCGGGAGACGGTGGCGGTGGAGACCCGGGCCTTGCGAGCAACAGCGGTTATGTTCATAGTCGAGCCGGAGCAGGGATTTACGTGAACGCGAGGCGATGCGATGGTACGGACAGCGGCTACGGGTGGCAACTGTGATGTGACCACTATCGCATGAGGCTCGGGGATGTTGCGTGTCGGAACGAAAGATTGGGCGAGCTTTGATTTGCGCCGGGGGTCGCGGGGCGGGATGGAGCGGGAGCGGGCGTGCCTCGCGGGCGGGCCGTCGACAGGGGTTGAGAGGACGGACTAGGATCAGCGATTGAACGCGATGACGATGAGATTTCGATGGTGCGGGTGGTTGCTGGCGGTGGTGTGCCTGGTTGCGGGACCGGTGGCGCGGGCGCAGGGTCCGGCGGTGGAGGAGGCGTTCCAGAGGGGCGCGGTGGCGATGCGCAACGGACGGAGCGCGGATGCGGAGGCGGCGTTTCGGAGCGCGGTGAAGCTGGCTCCGGGGATGGCGGAGGCGCACCTGGACCTGGGGCTGGTGCTGGGGCGCGAGGGCAAGCTCACGGAGGCGATTGCGTCGATCCAGAGGGCGTTGGAGCTGGACCCGAAGGTGAGTTCGGCACACATGTTTCTGGGGATCTTTCTGTCGCAGGCGAACCGGCCGCAGGAGGCGGTGGCGGCGTTGAAGGAGGAGATCGCCGCGGATCCTAAGAATGTGGAGGCGCTGACGTGGCTGGGAACGGTGGAGATGGGATCGGGGGATGCGACGGGCGCGGCGGAGGCGTTTGACCGGGCGGCGGAGCTCCAGCCGAACGACCTGGACATCCTGGAGCTGCGGGGCAAGGCGCACAGCCTGGTGGCTCGCGACAGCTATGCGAAGATGGCGCGGATCGATCCGAACTCGTGGCATGTGCATCGCGTGCAGGGAGGGTTGTATGCCGACGAGGGACGGCATCCCGAGGCGATCACGGAGTACAAGGCGGCAATCGCGAAGCAAGGGCGCAATCCGGATCTGTACGAGGCGCTGGGGGATGAGTGCCGACTCGCGAACCGGCTGGAGGAGGCTCGTGACGCCTATAAAAAGGAGCTGGAGCTGACGCCAGGCAATCTCATCGCGATGTACGACCTGGGAAGCACGGAGGTGGAGCTGGGCGACGCGGCGGCGGGGATTCCGCTGCTGGAGACGATGCTGAAGACGTATCAGCATGCACCGGTAGCGGAGTACTACATTGGCCGGGCGCTGTCGGTGGAGGGCAAGGATACGGAAGCGGCGGCGTGGCTGGAGCGAAGTGCGGCGGAGGACTCGGGGGGCGAGGTGGGCAAGCGGTCGTACTACGAGCTGGCGCGGGTGTACCGGAAGCTGCAACGAACGGCGGACGCGCAGAAGGCGCTGGCGGAGTACAACCGGATGCGAGAGGCGCAGGAGAAGCAGAACGCGGCGAAGATCGAGGACTGGAGGAAGCTGAGCGGTTCGGCTCCGGTGGCGCAGGCGGCTCCGCAGTAGAGGCAGGGCTCGGGGAGAGAGCGGGTTGAGACGCAAGGCGGTTGATGTCCAAGAGTAGCCGGTAGTATGAGGGAGCCATGACGCGGCGCACGGAAGGCAATGCCGGGGAGTCCAAGCCTGTCAGCATCAAGGTGCTGGCGGAGTACCTCGGGCTGTCGCCGACGACGATCTCGCTGGTGTTGAACGATGCTCCAGCGGGGCGGTCGATCCCTGAGGCGACACGGGAGCGGGTGCGGCTGGCGGCGAAGAAGCTGGGATACCGGCCGAGCTTTTTTGCGCGGTCGCTGCGAAAGAAGCAGAGCTTCACGATCGGGACGATGGTGCCGGAGATCAGCGATCCGTACTCGACGATGGTGATGAGCGGTGTGGACGACGTGATGCAGGAGGAGGGGTACCTCGACCTGACGGTGAGCCACCGGAGAAAGCCGGACCTAATCGACGAGTACCCGCGGATCCTGCTGGACCGGTCGGTGGAAGGGATCATCGTGGTGGACACGCATCTTGGGCACTCGCTGGGGGTGCCGACGGTGTCGGTCGGTGGGCGGCAGAGTGTGGGGGAGATTACGAACGTGGTGCTTGACCACCGGCGAGCGGCGGAGATGGTGCTGCGACATCTCCACAAGCTGGGGCACCGGTCGATCGCGTACATGCGGGGGCAGGAGCATAGCAGCGACTCCAAGGTGCGATGGGACAACCTGATGGAGGTTTCGCGGGAGCTGGGCTTGAAGTATGTGCCGGAGCTGACGATGCAGCTGGAGCTTGATTCTCCCGTCGCCGGAGCTGGGGTATCCGCTGGTGGGGAGGCTTCTGGCGACGGGTCTGCCGTTTACGGCGCTGGTCTGCTACAACGACTTTGCGGCGATCGGTGCGGTGCGGGCGCTGGTGGATGCGGGGCTGCGGGTGCCGGAGGACGTGTCGGTGGTGGGGTTTGACGACGTGCAGAATGCGGCGTTCAACAACCCGAGCCTGACGACGGTACGGCAGCCCTTGCGGGAGATGGGGCGGCTGGCGGCGCGGGCGCTGCTGCGGCAGATCCGGAGCGGGGGTGAGGCGGAGCCGGACATCCCGGTGATGCCGGAGCTGCTGATCCGGGAGTCGACGCTGCAACCCCCTGACAGGCCGATGAAGCGGGCGCGGACGTCGTCTTAGGTGCGGGACGAGAGAGTTTTGCTGGTGGGGTGGGAGGGAGTGCTTGCTCCAGCTGTGGCCGACGATGCCTTGGCTGGATGTGGCGCGATAGCACTCCTTTTGAGGGAGGCGGAGGTCTTTGCGCGGGGTGAGCTGCGGGGGCTTCCTGTCGACGGACTTGTGCAGGGGCTCCGGCGGCGGTTGATGGGTGTGTCTGCGATGCCGGTGCTGCAGGGTCTGGAGAGGCTGACGGCCGAGCAGAGGGACGGATATGCGCGGGTGACGCGAGGGTTAATCGACGACTGGAGATCCGGGGTGCGGGTGTTTGCGCGGAGGCTCCGGGCCGACATCGGAGAGCTGGGCGCGTGGATGCGCGTGACGACTGAGATCCAGGAGCTCAGGGTGGCGGGATCCGATGTGCATGGACCGAATGGTGTCGCGGTAGAGGTGCGATTTGCGGGTGGGCGGGCTGTGTTTTACAAGCCGCGAGCGGTGACGGGGGAGAGGTTGTGGGCGGAGCTGCAGGAGTGCCTGAGAGACGTTGATGCCAGCGCGGCGGTGCAGGCGGCGGCGGCGTTGGAGCGGCGCGATGAGGCGGGGGATTACGGGTGGATGGAGGGTTTGGAGCAGTGTGGGGGTTCGGGGCCTGGCGACTGGGTGCGTGCGGGGGCGCTGGCCTGTTCCGCGATGCTGGCCGGGATGAGCGATCTCCACATGGCCAACGTGGTGGCGACGAGGCAGGGGCCAGCGGTGGTGGATGCGGAGTGCATGGGCGGGTGCCTGAGCGTCGAGAAAGACGTGATGAGGGAGGTGATGGGGACGGGCCTGCTGCCGGCGGGGGAGCTGCCGGATGTTTCGGGGCTATTTGGCGGGGGCGCGGAGGGGACGGGCGTGAGGGTTCCGCGGTGGACGGAGGACGGCGGGGTGGAGCTGGTGGGTGCGCGGTTGCTGGAGCAGAGGAATCGGATGACTAGGGCGGAGGCGCCGCTCCTTTGTCTGCCGGGGATGGTGGAGGGGTTTGGGCGGGCGGCGGAGGCTATAGCTGAGATCCGCGGTGGGCTGCTTGCCGGAGGAGGATGGGTGGAGCGAGTGGAACGGGAGCATGCGCCGCGGGTGGTGTGGCGAAGCACGCTGGAGTATGGGCTGGCAATGAGCCGTGGTTTGAGGGTAGAGGCGATGGGTTCGGAGGCGACGAGGCGGCGAGCGCTGGGTGTGGGGTGGCGGGAGATGGAGGTGAAGGCGTTGCTGCGGCTATGGGTGCCGCGGTTTACACGGGACGAGTCTCTCCCGCGTGAGGGACGGACGGTTCGCGAGCGGTTGGAGGGGTGGTCGGCGGAGGAGGTCCGGAGCGAGGCTGGAGGGGTGCTGGCCCGAGCCCTGTTTCAGGCGCGAAGGAGCTCAAGGTAAGAGTCAAAGTGCTGAAAACATTGCTATGGTAAGATCGCGAAACATTCCTAACGGCCCAGGCAGCGATCGCACATCTCCACCTCCCCTTGAGAGTTGCGGATCGGGTTGATTTGGATCGAGGTGACGCAGCATGACGAACGTTGAACGTCTGCAAGAGGCTGGTCTGATCGTTGCGCAGCATCCGCTGACTGATGATGAGATAGCGAATTTGAACGGGCTGAGTGAGCCGGAGGTTGATGCGCTGATCTCGGTGCGAGCGAAGCTGGGGGACTCGTTTTTTCAGCGCAAGGTGCCGGTTGGCGATGGGCACCACATGGGAACACTGATTATCTAGTGGATTTAGGAACCGGGCGACCGTGTGTGCGGACGGGTTGCGATGTCCCGGGTTGAGGGTGACGCGTGATGCACAGCAGCAGGCTTCGCCGAACGATCTCACTGGTGAGCGGGTCGCTTTCCCGCAACGTGGAGAGCATGTGGACTCATCCGCGTTTGGCCGAGCTTTACCCTGAATTTCTGTTTGCGAGCTATGGGGTGGTGTGTGCGTCGACGCCGATTCTGGCGGGTGCGGCGGAGCAGGCGGAGCTACGGGCAGGCGAAGATGCGCTGTGCCGGGTGCTGGCGCCGTATCTCCGCGAGCATGCGGCGGAGGAGGACGGCCACGACGAGTGGCTGCTGGACGACCTTGCGCTTTGCGGGATCGCGCGGGAGCGGGTGCGAGGGCGCGTGCCGTATGTGAGTGCGGCGGTGCTGGCGGGGACGCAGCACTTCTGGATGCGGCATGCGCATCCGGTGGCGGCGCTTGGGTACCTGGCGGTGCTTGAGAACCCGGCTTCGCCTGCGTTTCTGCGGGACGTGGCGGAGCGGACGGGCGTTCCGATCGAGGCGATGTCGACGTATCTGCGGCATGCGGAGCTGGACGTGACGCACGTGGCGGAGTTTGACGCGATGCTGGATGCGCTGCCGCTGGACCAGTATGCGACGGACGTGATGACGACGAGCGCGATTGCGGCGGTCTCGCACCTGGACGCGATGTTCGCGGAGGTGCTGGAGCACTTCCGATGGGCGGAGGATGGGATGGCGACGCGGGCGATCTTTCGGCGCGAGGTTTCGCCTGCGGCGATGAGCTCGGAGGCTTCGAGGTCTCGGAGCCTCGTGGCGGTTTGAGATGACAGCGAGCAGCGTGCACTCGCCGGAGCAGATGCTGCTTCACTACCGCGTGAAGGGCGTTATCGGCGCGGGTGGGATGGGCACGGTCTTTGAGGCGGAGGACACGCGACTGGGGCGCGCGGTGGCGATCAAGCTGCTGCATCCCGATGACTCGCAGGATCCGGAGTCGCGCGAGCGATTTCTGCGCGAGGCGCGGGCGGCGGCGGCGCTTGACCATCCGAACCTGTGCACGGTGCATGCGATTGAAGAGACGCCGACGGGCACGATGCTGCTGGTGATGACGCTGTATCGCGGGCAGAGCCTGGCGGACCTGCTGAAGGGCGGGCGGATGTCGGTGGAGCGGATTGTTTCCGTGGCAAAGCAGGCCGCGGCGGGGCTCCACGAGGCGCACATGGCGGGGATCATCCATCGCGACATCAAGCCGGCGAACCTATTTTTGCCCAGCGGCGGCGGAGATCTGAAGATCCTGGACTTCGGGCTGTCGCGGCTGGGCAAGCAGAGCCAGTGGACGCGGCCGCAGCAGGTGCTGGGGACGCTGGCGTACATGTCTCCGGAGCAGCTGGCCGGCGGCGACATCGATCACCGGACGGACCTGTGGGCGTTAGGGGCGGTGTTGTACGAGATGGCGGCGGGGCACTCGCCGTTTCACCATCCTTCGTCGGCCAGCATGATTTCGCTGATCGGGAAGGCGGAGTATGTACCGTTGTCGCGGGTGCGGCCGGATCTGCCGAAGTCGCTGCAGAAGGTGGTGGACAGCACGCTGAAGCTGCAGCCGCACCAGAGGCCGGGGTCGGCGGGAGAGATCCTGCAGATGCTGTCGGCGGCCGAAGACGAGACGAAGGATGAGCTCCTGGATGTGGCCGGGGCGCAGCGGGAGGCGCAGAGCGGGGCGCGGGAGATCGGTTCGGCAAACAGCAGCCGACGGGTGACGAAGCTGGCGGTGCTGCCGCTTGAGAATCTGAGCTCGGACCCGGAGAACGAGTACTTCAGCGACGGACTGACGGACGAGTTGATTACGGGGCTGGGGAAGCTGACGGGTCTACGGGTAGTGTCGCGGGCGTCGGTGTTTGCGTTGAAGGGGCAGAAGCGGAGTATCCAGGAGGTTGGGACGGCACTGTCGGTGTCGACGGTGCTCGAGGGGACGGTGCGGAGGTCGGGCTCGAAGGTGACGAGTCAGCGTGCAGCTGAGCGATGCGCGCACTGGCTTTCAGATCTGGTCGGATCGCTTCGACGGCGAGATGCGAGACGTCTTTGAGCTGCAGGATGAGCTGGCGACGGCGCTGGTGAGCGCGCTCCAGGAGAAGCTGTCTTCAAATGTGCAGATGCCGTCGAAGATCATGTCGCGGATCTCGGAGAACCCTGAGGCGTACGACGCCTACCTTAAGGGCCGTTACAACTGGAACCTGAAGACGTTTGAGGGTGTGCAGCTGGCGGGCAAGTACTTCGAGCAGGCGCTGGGGATGGATCCTCAGTTTGCGCTGGCGCATGCAGGGATGGCGGACTACTACAGCGTGCTGGGGTCGCTGGGGATGATGGATCCGCATGAATCGTGGCCGCTGGCGCGCAAGAGCGCACTGCATGCGATCTCGCTCGATCCGGATGCGGCTGAGGGTCACCTGGCGCTGGCGAGCGTGCTGCAGTTTTACGACTGGGAGTGGGAAGAGGGACGCGCGGAGATCGAGCGCGCGCTGGAGCTTCAGCCGGAGCGTGGCGACTCGTACGTGCTGTACGTCTATCACCTGCTGACGCAGGGTCTGCTGGAAGAGGCTATGGGGCAGACGCTGAGGGGGTTGAAGTACGATCCGCTATCGACGGCGCTGCTGACCGCACGGGTGATCGTGGGGACGTACCTTGGCGATCACGATTCGAGCATCCTGCTGGCGCGGGAGACGCTGAAGTCGGCGCCACACTACGAGCTCTACTACGGGCTGGGGCTGGCGTGCACGGCGAGTGGCCGGCATGGGGAGGCGGCCGCGGCTCTGCAGCAGGGCCTGGAGAGCACGCGGATGCCGCATCTGCTGGGGTGGCTGGCGGATGCGCACGTGCGCTGCGGCAATGTGCCGGAGGCGCGGGCGGCGTTGAACAAGCTGCTGGATATGGCGGCGGAGGGGGTGGTGTTGCCGGTGCCGATTGCGGTAGCGGCGGCGGCGCTGGACGAGAAGACGCTGGCGTTTCACTGGCTGGAGTGCGCGGCGGATAAGCGGGACATCCTTGCGGGGTATCTGTCGGTGATGCCGAGCCTCCGACCGCTACATGGGGACGAGCGGTTTGAGCGGCTGGCGCGACGGATGCGGCTCCAGTTGCCGAGGGTGGCGGAGTGATCCTGACCGGGCGCGTGCCGTCGAAGATCGACCCGCGGACGATCACGATGGCGCAGCTGCGGCCGCTGCCGACGCCGCCGCCGCAGTTTACGGCGGCCGATGTGACGGACTGGCCGACCCTTGGGAACGACAAGGCCCCGTGCTGCACGTGCGCGGCGGCGGCTCACATGATCCACAACTGGACGGCTGCGCATGCAGCTCCGGTGCTGCTCTCCGAAGACCAGGTGCTGGCGACGTTTGTGGTGGTGAGCGGTGGCGCGGCGGACGGGGCGGAGATGCTGGACGTCTTGCGCTTCTGGCGAAGGTCGGGGATTGCGGAGCGGAAGCTGCGGGCGTATGTGGCGCTTGATCCGCACAACGAGAACGATTTGCGGACGACGATTTATCTGTTTGGGGCAGCGTATATCGGGCTGAGCTTTCCGGATTTCGCGGTGAAGGAAGCGACGGATACGAGTGCGGTGTGGGCTGTGCCGGAGGGTGGGGCGGTGGGGGAGAACGCGCCGCGGGAGACGAACGGGCACTGCGTGGCGGCGGTGGGGTATGACTCGGATCACCTGTACGTGGTGAGCTGTGGCGCGCGGCGGACGATGACGTGGGACTTCTATCGCGCATACAACGATGAGGCGTATGCGCTGCTGAGCCACGACTGGTACGGCGACGAGCGGAAGTCGCCGACGGGCTTTGCGCTGGCCGAGCTGCAGGGTGAGATCGCGGCGTTGCAGGCGCAGGTGGGTGCGACGACAGGTGAGCACGGGGCCTGAGCGTGCGCTGGATCAGGGTTGTGGGATATAGAGGTCGACGTACTCGTGGACGGGGGTCTGCTCGAGGGCTTCGGCATTGAGTGAGAGCTTGAGGATGCGGTCCTGCTGAGGCTGCGGGAAGCGGCGCGCGAGGTTGGTGCGGAACTTCTGCTCGAGCAGGGGGATGCCTTCGGCGCGGCGGCGACGGTGGCCGATGGGGTATTCGACGGTTTCCGTGAGCGTGGAGCCGTCGGTGAAGGCGAGGGTGAGGGTGTTGGCGATGGAGCGCTTTTCGGGGTCGAGGTAGTCGGCGGTGAAGCGCGGATCTTCGGTGCAGGTCATCTTTGCGCGGAGCTGGTCGATGCGCGGGTCCTGTGCGACGGCGTCCTCGTAGTCGGAGGCGAGGAGGCGACCGAAGAGGAGGGGGACGGCGACCATGTATTGCACGCAGTGGTCGCGGTCGGCGGGGTTGTGAGAGGGGGCCGGACTTGTCGATGATGCGGAGGCAGGCCTCGTGGGTGCGGATGGCGATGGAGGCGATGTCGTCGGGAGACTTCCCTGCTGCCTGCGATCCTGCTGCGGAGGGTCATGGCGGCTTCGACGGCGGTCTGGGCGTGGAACTCGGCGGGGAAGCTGATTTTGAAGAGGACGTTTTCCATGACGTAGGTGCCGTAGGGTCGCTGGAAGGTGAAGGGCTTGCCGCGGAAGGAGACGTCGTAGAAGCCCCAGATGGGGGCGGTGAGGGCGGTGGGGTAGCCCATCTCGCCGGCCTGCACCATGAGGGCGAGGCGGACGGCGCGGCTGGTGGCGTCGCCGGCGGCCCAGCTCTTGCGGGAGCCGGTGTTGGGGGCGTGGCGGTAGGTGCGGAGGCTTTGGCCGTCGACCCAGGCGAGCGAGAGGGCGTCGATGATCTGGGAGCGCGAGCAGGCCGAGCATGTGGGCGACGACGGCGGTGGAGGCGACCTTGACGAGCACGACGTGGTCGAGGCCGACGCGGTTGAAGGAGTTCTCGAGGGCGAGGCAGCCCTGGATCTCGTGGGCCTTGATCATGGCGAGTGAGGACGTCGCGCATGGTGAGGGTCGCCTGGCCGTTGCGGGAGAGCCAGTCGGCGGTGGCGAGGATGCCGCCGAGGTTGTCGGAGGGGTGGCCCCACTCGGCGGCGAGCCAGGTGTCGTTGAAGTCGAGCCAGCGGATGAGGGCGCCGATGTTGAAGGCTGCCTGGACGGGGTCGAGCTGGTAGGGGGTGCCGGGGACGCGGGCGCCGTTGGGGACGACGGTGCCGGGAACGATCGGTCCGAGGAGCTTGGTGCAGGCGGGGTATTCGAGGGCTTCGAGGCCGCAGCCGAGGGTGTCGATGAGGCAGTTGCGGGCGGTGTCGAAGGCGAGGGGGCTGGTGAGGTCGTCGTTGAGGACGTAGTCGGCGATGTCGACGAGGACCTGGTCGGGTTGTGGGCGCTCGGCTGGGATGTGGCTGGACATTGACGGGGTACTACCCCCTCCCCCCTACTTTTTGTAAAGTCTCGGATTGATTTGAGTTAGGTGTGGACTTCGTGTTTGTTTGGATGTCCCAGCGAGGCAACACTGAGATCCTTCGCTGTGCTCAGGATGACGCGTTGTTGGGGTGTCTGCTGCTGGATTGCTCACTGCTTTCTATCTTACGTTTTCGCGTGGGGTAACTACGCCAACAGGGAGGGGTGTGGGATCGAGACAAGAGGTGGTGAGGGATGGACTCAGGGGCGTTGGTTGAGGGGGACGAAGGGGAGGTCTTCGGGGCCGGTGTAGTTGGCGGCGGGGCGGATGATTTTGCCGTCGGCGCGCTGCTCGAGGATGTGGGCGCACCAGCCGGCGTTGCGGGCGAGGACGAAGAGTGGGGTGAACATGGCGGTGGGGATGCCCATGAGGTGGTAGGAGACGGCGGAGAACCAGTCGAGGTTGGGGAACATCTTTTTGGCGTCCCAGAGGACGGACTCGAGGCGCTCGGCGACCGAGTACATCGCGAGGTCTCCGGCGGAGGTGGCGAGGTCGTGGGCGACTTTTTTGATGATGGCGTTGCGGGGGTCGGAGACGGTGTAGACGGGGTGGCCGAAGCCGATGACGACTTCCTTCTTTTCGAGGCGGGCGCGGATGTCCTGTTCGGCCCCGTCGGGCGAATCGTAACGTTGCTGGATCTCGAGCGCGACCTCGTTGGCGCCGCCGTGCTTGGGGCCGCGGAGGGCGCCGATGGCGCCGGTGACGCACGAGAAGAGATCGGAGCCGGTGCCGGCGATGACGCGGGCGGTGAAGGTGGAGGCGTTGAACTCGTGCTCGGCGTAGAGGACGAGCGAGATCTGCATGGCGCGGACGTGCTCGGCGGAGGGCGGTGTGCCGTGGAGGAGGTGGAGGAAGTGGGCGGCGATGGTGGGGTCGTCTGTTTCGACTTCGATGCGGCGGCCGTTGCGGGCGAAGTGGTGCCAGTAGAGGAGCATGGGGCCGGAGGTGGCGAGGAGGGTGTCGGCGCAGTGGAGGGCGGAGGCTCGGCTGTGGTCGTCCTTTTCGGGGAGCGCGCAGCCGAGGGCGGAGACGCCGGTGCGGAGGACGTCCATGGGGTGGGTGGCGGCGGGGAGCTGCTCGAGGACGTTGCGGACGACGGCGGGGAGGCCGCGGAGGCGCATGAGCTTCGCTTTGTATGTGGCGAGTTCGGTTACGTTTGGGAGCTTGCCGTAGAGCAGGAGGTAGGCGACCTCTTCGAACTCGCAGTGGAGGGCGAGGTCGGCGATGTCGTAGCCGCGGTAGTGGAGGTCGTTGCCGGAGCGGCCGACGGTGCAGAGGCTGGTGTTGCCGGCGGGGGTTCCGGAGAGGGCTACGGATTTCTTGGGCTTGAAGGCTGGTGCGGCGTTTGTGCCTTCTGCGGTTACAGATTGGGTCATGGTTGCTCCGGCTGGGCTTTTTGTGCGGCAAAGAGGGCGTCGAGCTTTTGCTCGTAGGCGTGGTAGCCGAGGAAGTCGTAGAGCTCGGCGCGAGTTTGCATGAGGGGGACGACGCCGGCCTGGGTACCCTCGGTGCGGATGGCGCGGTAGACGGCGAGGGCGGCGGCGTTCATGGCGCGATAGGCTCCGCAGCAGTAGAGGACGATGTCGACGCCGGCGGAGGCGAGCTGATCGCGGGTGTAGAGCGGGGTTTTGCCGAACTCGGTGATGTTGGCGAGGACGGGGACGCCGGCGCGATCGCGGAACTGCGTGTACTGCGGGAGGTCGGTGACGGCCTCGGCGAAGATCATGTCGGCGCCGGCTTCGACGTAGGCGGAGACGCGGTCGAGGACGGCTTCGATGGGCTCGTTGGCGAGGGCGTCGGTGCGGGCCATGAGGACGAAGGCGGGGTCGGTGCGGGCGTCGACGGCGGCGTGGATGCGGTCCACCATCTCGGCGGTGGAGACGACCTCTTTGCCGGGGCGGTGGCCGCAGCGCTTGGTGCCGACCTGGTCTTCCATGTGGACGGCGGCGGCACCGGCCTTGATGAACGAGCGAATGGTGCGGGCGATGTTAAAGGCTCCGCCCCAGCCGGTGTCGATGTCGACGAGCACGGGGAGCGTGGTGACGTCCGTGATGCGGCGGAGATCGGTAAGGACGTCTTCCATGGTGGAGATGCCGAGGTCAGGCATACCGAGGGAGTTGGCGGCGACGCCACCGCCGGAGAGGTAGAGGGCGCGGAAGCCGGTGGCTTCGGCCATGCGTGCGGTGTAGGCGTTGATGGCGCCGATGACCTGGAGGGGGTGCTCTTCGGCGACGGCGCGGCGGAAGGCTGCGCCGGGCGAGGTCTTTGGTGGAGGGGAGGAGTTTGCTTCGTGCATCGGAGCTCCAGGCGTCGGTCGGTTGCCGGATGAGAGGGGTTGATCGACCCTTGGATTCTAACTGGATGGTGTGAGGGCTGGCGTTGTGAGGGAGGGCGAGGCGGAGAGCGGTGCTGTGCTACAAGGGACCATGCCCAGAGTGATGAGGATTGTGCCCCCCGTGCTGTTTGCCGCTGCCCTGTGTGCCTTTGCGCAGGAGAGCGCGCCTGCGGGGAAGGCGGCGGAGGTGGTGACGGTGGCGTCGCGGACGGCGGGGATGCGGCACATGGATGGGCTGCTGCCGATGGACTGGGATGCGAGGGCGGGCAAGCTCTATCTCGAAGTGACGGTCGGGGCGGAGCAGCGGAGCGCGGAGATCCTGTATACGGACTCGCTGCCGTTTGGGACGGGATCGAACGATCTGGGGCTGGATCGCGGGCAGACGGCGGATGGGCGGATTGTGCGATTTGAGCGGTTTGGGCCGAAGCTGCTGCTGGTCGAGCCGAACGAGGCGTTTCGGACGTCGTCGAAGGATGCGGCGGAGCAGCTGGCGGTGCGGCAGTCGTTTCCGGAGTCGGTGCTGTGGGGCTTCAGGGTGGAGGCGGAGACGGCGCAGGGTGGTGGTGCGGTGGTGCTGGTCGATGCGACGGAGTTTTTTGTGCGCGACGTCCATGGGGTGTCGGAGGCGCTGACGCGGACGAAGCAGGGTGCGTACCGGGTGGACGGGACGCGGTCGGCGATTGCGATGGACCGGACGAAGGCGTTTCCGAAGAACACCGAGGTGGAGGCGGTGCTGACGTTTACGACGGAGGGGCCGGCGCGCGGGGAGTATGTGCGGGACGTGACGCCGGACCCGCTGGCGTTGACGGTGCGTGAGCACCAGAGCTTTGTGGAGCTGCCGCCGCCGGGGTTTACGCCGAGGCGGTTTGATCCGCGGGCCGGGTATTTTCCGATGAGCTACAGGGACCCCACGGTGCCGCTGGGAGAACGGGTGGATCAGCAGTTCATCGTGCGGCATCGCCTGATCAAGAAGGATCCGGCGTGCAGGACGGACTGCGAGCCGGTGACGCCGATCCAGTACTACGTGGACCGGGGTGCGCCGGAGCCGATACGGTCGGCGCTGGTGGAGGGTGCGCGGTGGTGGAACCAGGCGTTTACGGCGGCTGGGTGGCGGGATGCGTTTCGGGTGGATGTGCTGCCGGCGGACGCGGACCCGATGGATGTCCGATACAACATCATCCAGTGGGTGCACCGGTATACGCGTGGATGGAGCTACGGGGCTGAGGTGGGGGATCCGCGGACGGGCGAGATCATCAAGGGCAATGTGACGCTGGGATCGTTGCGGGGGCGGCAGGACTACCTGATCGCGGAGGCTCTGCTGGCGCCGTATGCGGCGGGCAAGGCCTGGCCGCCGGGTGGCGATGCGAAGAACGATCCGATGCTGCAGATGGTGCTGGCGCGGATACGGCAGCTTTCGGCGCACGAGACGGGTCACACGCTGGGGCTGGCGCACAACTTTGCGGCGAGCGCGTTTCCGCATACGCCGGAGGAGTCGGTTTCGGTGATGGACTATCCGCATCCGTGGATCACGCTGGGCAAGGATGGTGTGCCGGATGTGTCGCATGCGTATGGGGTGAATATCGGCGTGTGGGACAAGGTGGCGATCGACTATGGGTATCGCGAGTTCGATGAGGGGCGGCGGCCGGTGGAGGATGGGGCGGGGCTGAGCCGGATCCTGGCGGAATCGCAGAAGCGTGGGCTGGTGTTTATCACGGACGAGGATGCGCGGCCGCTGGGGGGAGCACATCCTCATGCGCACCTGTGGGATAACGGGACGGACCCTGCGGTGGAGCTGGACCGCGTGCTGGCCTTGCGGGCGGCGGCGCTGAAGCGGTTTGGGGAGGCGGCGATCCGGCCGGGGACGCCGACGGCGCAGATGGAGGACACGCTGGTGCCGCTGTTCCTGCTGCACCGCTACCAGACGGAGGCGGCGGCGAAGGAGATCGGCGGGCTGGACTACCGGTACACGCTGCGCGGCGACGGGCAGATGGGGCCGAAGATCGTGAGTGCGGAGGAGCAGCGGAGGGCGCTGGCGGCGGTGCTGAAGACGATTTCGCCGGAGGTGCTGACGCTGCCTGAGGAGCTGTTGCGGGTGCTGCCGCCGCGGCCTCCGGGGCTTGAGCGGACGCGGGAGTCGCTTCCGGCGGCGACGGGGCTGACGTTTGATCCGGTCGCCGCGGCGGAGTCTGCCGCGGACCTGACGCTGGTTCTGCTGCTTCATCCGGAGCGGGCGAGCCGGCTGATGGAGTACCACGCGCGGGATGCGGAGAATCCGGGTCTCGAGGCGGTGATGGATGCGTTGATGGCGGCGACGTGGAAGGCACCCGCGGCGGCGGGGCTGGCGGGCGAGGTGCAGCAGGCGGTGCAGACGCGGACGACGGAGGCGCTGCTGCGGCTGGCGGCGGATACGGCTGGGGCTCCGGGGGCGGCAGCGGTGGCGCGGGAGCGGCTGCTGATGTTGAAGGCGGATCTGAACTGCGGGGATCCGGCCCGTAAGGCGCACTGTGCGGCGAACCTTGCGCGCATCGAGGAGTTTGAGCGCGATCCGGCGAAGTTTGTCGCGGCGAAGGCGGTGGAGGCTCCGCCGGGGATGCCGATCGGGGATGAGGAGGAGTTCTGAGGGCGAGTTTGACCGCTGTTTCGGTGAGAGCTTAGGGTTGCTCGGACGGATCGGCTGAGGACGTGCGCGGGGCTGGATGAGTTTGGGGACTGGGGCGAGATCGGCGGCGGCGGACGTGGTGGGGCTGCGGCGGCGATGGGTGTACGTGCTGCCGGCGGTGTTTGTGACGTACAGCCTGGCGTACCTGGACCGGGCGAACTACGGGTTTGGTGCGGCGGCGGGGCTGGCGCAGACGCTGCATATCACGCCGGAGCGATCGGCGCTGCTGGGGGCGCTCTTCTTTCTGGGGTACTTTGCATTCCAGGTGCCGGGGGCGGCGTATGCGCGGAGGCATAGCGCGACGCGACTGGTGTTTGTGGCGCTGGTGGCTTTGGGGGACGCTGGCGGCACTGACGGGGGTGATCCGGCAGTTCTGGCTGCTGGCGGCGGACCGGCTGCTGCTGGGAGTGGCGGAGAGTGTGATCTTTCCGGCGATGCTGGTGCTGCTGACGCAGTGGTTCACAAAGAAGGAGAGGTCGCGGGCGAATACGCTGTTTATCCTGGCGAACCCGACGACGGTTTTGTGGATGTCTGCGATCACGGGATTTCTGATCCATGCGATCGGGTGGCAGATGACGTTTGTGATCGAGGGTGTGCCGTCGGTGCTGTGGGCGGTTGGCTGGCTGATGCTGGTGCGCGACCGGCCGCGCGATGCGCCGTGGATGAGTGCCGAGGCGAGTGCGGAGCTCGAGGCGGCGCTGGCGCTCGAGCAGACGTCGTTGCCGCGGGTGGAGAGTGTGAGGAGCGCGCTGCTGCGGGGCGACGTGCTGCTGCTTTCGGCGGTTTACTTCTTCTGGAGCCTGGGGGTGTATGGGTTTGTGCTGTGGCTGCCGACGATGATCCAGGAGGGAGCGGCGATGGGGATCGAGACGACGGGGCTGCTGACGGCGGTGCCTTACGTGCTGGCGATCCTGCTGATGCTGCTGGCGGGGTACCTGTCGGACAGGACGCTCGAGCGGAAGCGGCTGGTGTGGCCGTTCCTGGTGTTGTCGGGGATGGCGATGCTGGTGTCGTTCCTGGTGGCTGGGCGGAGCTTCTGGATGGCGTATGCGGCGCTGATTGTGGCGGGTGGGGCGATGTATGCGCCGTACGGTCCGTTTTTTGCGATTATGCCGGAGCTGGTGCCGCGCAACGTGACGGCGGAGGTGCTGGCGATGGTGAACAGCAGCGGGGCGCTGGGCGGGTTTGTGGGCTCGTGGTGTGTGGGTCTGCTGCGGGCGCGGACGGGCGACTCGCGTGCAGGGTATCTCCTGATGGCGTGCTCGCTGGTAGTCTCAGGTCTGTTGACGCTGGGTGTGCGGCCGCACCGGGACGGGGTTTCGGGGGCGGGTGCGCGGACGGCGGCAGAGATGGACGGGCCGCAGCTGGCGGCGCTGGAGTAGAGCGATTCCGATCTCCCTTTCCTCGGTGCTTGAGAGCGATGGGTTTGCCGCGGCGAGCCTGCGGACGCATGCTCCGGGCCCGGACGGGGCGCTGCCGATCTACGGCGGAGATGCTGCTGACCGAGCCCTCGGGAAATCTGTTTGGGTTGACGCAGAATGCGGGGATGGGGTGGGAGCCGGGGCGGCTGCTGGATCCGGAGTTTCTGATCCTGAGCACGCATGGAGGGATGCGGGCGAGCGACGGGACGCCGATCGCGCTGGGGTTCCACACGGGGCACTGGGAGGTCGGGCTGCTGGTGGCGGAGGCGGCGCGTGCGCTGCGGGGGATGCGGGCGACGCCATTTGCGGGAGCGTGCACGGATCCGTGCGATGGGCGGACGCAGGGGACGGAGGGGATGCTCGATTCGCTGCCCTACCGCAACGATGCGGCGACGGTGCTGCGGAGGTTGATGCGGTCGCTGCCAACGCGCCGGGGTGTGCTGGGTGTGGCGACGTGCGACAAGGGGCTGCCGGCGATGATGATGGCGCTGGCGTCTTCGGGGAGGCTGCCGAGCATCCTGGTGCCGGGCGGCGTGACGCTGCTGCCGGAGAGCGGCGAGGATGCGGGCAAGGTGCAGACGATTGGGGCGCGGTATGCGCAGAGCCAGATCACGCTTGAGTATGCGGCGGAGGTGGGCTGCAGGGCGTGTGCGACGCCGGGTGGGGGGTGCCAGTTTCTGGGGACGGCGGCGACGTCGCAGGTGGTGGCGGAGGCGCTGGGGCTGTCGCTGCCGCACGCTGCGCTGGGGCCTTCGGGCGAGCCGATGTGGCTGGATGCGGCGACGCGCTCTGCGCGGGCGCTGATGCGGATGCACGAGATGGGGATGGGCACGGGGGATGTGCTGACGGACGCGGCGGTGCGCAATGCGATGGTGGTGTATGCGGCGTTTGGCGGGTCGACGAACCTGCTGCTGCATGTGCCGGCGGTGGCGCATGCGGCGGGTCTGCGGCGGCCGACGGCGGAGGACTGGGCGGCGGTGAATCGGGAGGTGCCGCGGCTGGTGGATGCGCTGCCGAATGGGCCGGGGAACTTCGCGACGGTGCAGGTGTTTCTGGCGGGCGGTGTGCCGGAGGTGATGCTGCATCTGCGGCGGGCGGGGCTGCTGGAGACGAGCGTGCGGACGGTGACGGGGGAGACGCTGGGGGCGTCGCTGGACTGGTGGGAGGCGGAGCGCGCGGCGGCGGGCGATGAAGGAGCGGCTGCTGGAGCTGGATGGCGTGGACGCGGAGCAGGTGATCATGGGGCCGGACCGGGCGCGGGAGCGTGGGCTGACGGCGACGGTGTGTTTTCCCGTGGGGAATCTTGCGCCGGAGGGGTGCGTGATCAAGAGCACGTCGATCGATCCTTCGCTGATCGATGAGGCCGGGGTGTATCGGCATCGCGGGCCGGCGAAGGTGTTTGTAACCGAAGCGGGTGCAATTGGGGCGATCAAGCGAGGTGAGATCGGTGCGGGCGATGTCGTGGTGCTGATCTGCGGCGGGCCGATCGGTGCGGGGATGCAGGAGATCTACCAGGTGACCTCGGCGCTGAAGCAGCTGCCGCACTGCAAGCACGTGGCGGTGCTGACGGATGCACGGTTCAGCGGGGTTTCGACGGGAGCGTGCCTTGGGCATATCTCGCCGGAGGCGCTGGCGGGCGGGCCGATCGGGCGAGTGCTGGATGGGGACGTGATCGAGATTGCGGTGGACCGGACGACGCTGGTGGGATCCGTGGATCTCGTGGGTGAGGGCGGGGAGATGTTCAGCGCGGAGGAGGGGCGGCGGCGGTTGGCGGCACGGGCTCCGCGGGAGGACCTCCGTGCGCATCCGGCGATGAACAGCGACACGCGGCTGTGGGCGGCGCTGGTGCAGGCGAGCGGCGGGGTATGGGGCGGGTGTGTGTATGACACGGAGATGATCCTGGCGCGGCTCGAGAAGGGTACGGGAGCTGCGGCGGAGGAGCGGGCGTTTGAGGAGTCGCTGGCACCGCATGCTGCGGATGAGGGGAAAGGGGTGAGGGCTTGAAGATTTATCGGACGAGTTCGGGGTGCTTTGTCGAGGAAGCTGGTGCGTTCTTTTTTCTGGGCGCGAGCTGGGACGAGGTGGTGACGCGGGAGGATCTTGCGGCGTTCTGCCGCGGGGTGATCGATGGTGGCGAGACTGCGGACGCGGTTACGCCGGAGGACGTGCTGGCGCCGATCGAGGGGCAGGAGGTATGGGCGGCGGGGGTGACGTACTTCCGCAGCCGGAGCGCGCGGATCGAGGAGTCAAAGGACGCGGGGGGCGGGGACTTCTACGATCGCGTGTACAGCGCGGAGCGGCCGGAGCTGTTCTATAAGGCTGCGGGGCACCGGGTAGTGGGGCCGGGCGGCAAGGTGCGGATCCGGGGCGATGCGCGGTGGTCGGTGCCGGAGCCGGAGCTGACGCTGCTGATCAGCCCGGGTGGGAAGATCGTGGGGTACACGATTGGGAACGACATGAGCTCGCGGGATATCGAGGGCGAGAACCCGCTGTATCTGCCGCAGGCGAAGGTGTATGACGGGAGCTGTGCGCTGGGGCCGTGTGTGCTGGTGAGCCCGGAGGCGATGGCGGCTGAGACGACCATTGCGCTGAGGATTGTGCGCGGGGGTGCGGAGGAGTTTTCGGGGACGACGACGCTGGCGGCGCTGAAGCGTGAGCCGCGGGTGCTGGTGGAGTACCTCTTTCGCGACAGCAGCTTTCCGAAGGGCTGCTACCTGATGACGGGGACGGGGATTGTGCCGCCGGACTCGTTTACGCTCGCAGAGCGGGGATCGGGTGGAGATCACGATTGACGGGATCGGGACGCTGGTGAACGAGGTGGCTTAGCGGGCTCCGGTGGCTGTGCCTGCCGACTGCCCGGCGGCGGCGTAGTGTTTGCGGAACTTGTTGCGTGCGTTTTCGACGTCGTAGCTGCCGTCGGGGTGGGCGATGAGCTCGATGCCGTTGCCGGCGTCGGGACCGGGGACGTTGGCGATGAACTGCTGGTTGGTGTTGAAGGCCTGTCCGCCCTCTTCGGAGAAGTGAATCTGCCAGAGGTTTTCTAGGCCGGGGGCGGCGCGAAAGGTCTTGAGGGTTGGGGTGGAGCCGCCCTTGGTGGCGCCGTTATCCATGATGGCGACGCGGGCGTGGAGGGCGTCGATGAACTCGGGGCTGGAGCTCTGGTACCAGCCGTGGTGCGAGACGACGAGGATGTCGACCGGGCCGATGCGGTTGTTGGGACAGACGAGCTCCCGTTCCTTGTCCTTGGTGAGGTCGCCGAGGTCGAGGATCCTGAGCGCGCCGAACTGGATGAGGATGCCGAGGGAGTGGGAGTTCTCGGTCTGGTCGGCGGCGGCTGGACTGGTTTGGTTACAGACACTGTTGGACTGGCCCGCGCCGGGGAGCGGCTGCGAGATCAGGTTGCCGTCTTCGCTGACCACCGTGGCGTGGATGCCAGTGATGGGGAGGACGTCGCCGGGCCGGGGTGTGATGTGTTTGTACTTGCCGGTGGCGAGAGTTTTTTCGTAGTCACTGAAGAGCTGTTCGGTGATGCCGTGGTCGTGCTCGCTGTTTTGTCCGTGGTCGATAAAGGTGCCGACGGGGATGCGGCTGACGAGCTGGGGGACGCCGCCGACGTGGTCCTCGTGGAAGTGGGTGATGAGGACGTAGTCGATGCGGGAGAGGCCGGCGGCCCTGGCGGTGGCGACGATGCGGTCGGCGTCGCGGCCGTTGTTGCCATCCCATCCGGTGTCGACGAGGAGTGACTGCCCGGTGGGCGTGATGAAGAGCGTGGACTGGCCGCCCTCGACGTCGATGAAGAAGACGCGGAGACTGCTGCTGGGTGGAGCTGCGTGCGAGAGCGATGCGGGCAGGGCGAGCGCGAAGGCGGCGACGAGGGAGAGGGCGCGAAGGGTGCGGATCATAAGGTCTGGCCTTTGGGCGTAGGGGGTGGGTTCAGGGTGGCGCGGGTGGACCCGACGGAGATGCCGCCATCGACGAGCAGGGTTTGGCCGGTGATGTAGCGGCTGGCCTCGGAGGCGAGGAAGACGACGGCTCCGTCGAGATCGTGGGGGGCGCCGGGGCGCTTGATGGGGATGCGGTCGACGAGGTAGTCGACCCATTCCTGGCTTTCGTAGAGGACTTTGTTCTGGTCGGTGCGGAACCAGCCGGGGGCGAGGCAGTTGACGGTGATGCCGTGCCGGCCCCAGTCGTCGGCGAGGCTCATGGTGAGCTGGCGGATGCCGCCGCGGCTGGCGCCGTAGGGGGCGAGGCCGGCGTAGCCGAAGACGCTGGTGACGGAGCCGATGTTGATGATGCGGCCGTAGCCGTGCTCGATCATGCGGCGGGCGAGGCGCTGGGCGACGAAGAAGGTGCCGCGGAGGTTGGTGTCGAGGATTAGGTTCCAGTCGTCCCAGGTGACGTCGACGGCGGGTTTGCGGACGTTGCAGCCGGCGTTGTTGACGAGGATGTGGATCTGGCGGGACGGCGCTCTCGGCGGCTGCGCCCATGCGCTCGATGCTGGCCTGGTCGCGGACGTCGAGGTCGAGGGTGGTGACGTTGCGGCCGAGAGCGGTGATCTCGTCGGCGAAGGGCTGGATGTCGGCGCGGCGGCGGCTGGTGAGGATGAGGTCGGCACCGGCGCGGGCGAGGGCGCGGGCGAAGTGCTGGCCGAGGCCGCGGCTGGCGCCGGTGATGAGAGCGACCTGGCCGGTGAGGTCGAAGAGGTTTTCGCTCATCGGGTTGATCCTGCGGAGGGGGCGAAGCCTCCATCGGGGGATGGCTGGCGTGGGTCGAGGACGATCTTCATGAGGTTGGGCTCGCGGGCGTAGAGGCGCTCAAACCACCGGGGGCCGTCGCTGAGGGGAGCGGTGGCGGTGATGAGGGAGTCCGACGCGGATGGCGCCGCTGGCGATGAGGGCCATGGCCTCGGGGTACTCGCCGCAGGAGGCGCAGGAGCCCTGGAGCTGAATCTGGCGGTTGACGACCTTTTGGAGGGGGATGGTGACTTCGGGGGAGATGTTGCCGACGAGGATGACGGTGGCTCCTTTGCGGACGGAGTCGATGGCGGCGTTGACGGTTTCGGTGCGGCCGACGGCCTCAAAGGCGACAGTCGACGCCGGAGCCGGTGAGGCGGCCGATCTCGGAGGCGAGGTCGGTGGTGGCGGTATTGATGACAGCGGTCGCGCCGAGGTCGGTGCCGAGCTGGAGGCGGGTGTCGTCGATGTCGGCGAGCAGGACACGGCTGTAGCCGGCGGCGCGGGCGGCCTGGAGGACGAGGAGGCCGATCATGCCGGCTCCGATGACGAGGGCGGTGCCGCCGTTTGGAGCGGGGGCGAGGGAGACGGCGTGGAGGGCGACGGAGACGGCCTCGAGCATGGCGGCTTCGGGGAAGGAGAGGCCTTCGGGGAGATGGTAGGTGATACGTTCCGGGACGGTTACATATTCCGCGAACGCTCCGGGGCGGCGGAATTCTGCGCAGGAGACGCCGACGACCTGCCGGTTGTCGCAGAGGTTGATCTCCCCGGCGCGGCAGAACTCGCAGGCGCCGCAGTAGACGGTGGAATCGAAGGTGACGCGATCGCCGGGGTGGAAGGAGGTGACGCCGGTGCCGACGGCGGCGACGGTACCTGCGGCCTCGTGACCCATGACGATGGGCGGGATGCGACGGCCGGTGGAGCCGTCGTAGCCGTGGACGTCGCTGCCGCAGATGCCGCAGGCGGCGACTTCGACGAGGACCTCGCCCGGGCCCGGGGTGGGCTGGGGGAGATCGACGACTTCAAGGTGCTTGTACTCGGGGAGGAGAAGAGCCTTCATAGCGTGAGAGAGTGTCTGCGCCAACAAGGGTACAACTTCTGGCGACGGAGTGCGGGCTGTTTGCCAGCAGAGAGCGGGGAGGGTGGGAGCGAGGACGAGGTCCACGGTGAGCGGGTATGATGCGACTTTCGCAGGTGGGTACGTCGGGATGGGGGGCGGATGAGGGAAGCACCGGGGCGGCGGCGATGGAGGATCGCATGGCTGCTTGGCTTTGGCGTGATGGTGAACTACGTCGACCGGGTGAACCTGTCGGTGTCGCAGGCGGCGCTGTACCGGGATTTCGGGATTTCGGTGATCACGTTTGGGTACTTATCGAGCGCCTATAACTGGACGTATGCGCTCCTGCAGCTTCCGGTGGGGGTGTGGCTGGACCGGTTTGGGGTGCGGCGGGTGGGGCGGCTGAGCATCCTGATCTGGAGCGTGGCTTCATTTGCGGCGGCGATGTCGCAGGGGGTTCGCGGGTTCTTCGGTGCGCGATTGCTGCTGGGGGTTGGGGAGGCGCCGACGTTTCCGTCGAACGCGAAGGCGATTGCGGCGTGGTTTCCGGAGCGCGAGCGGGGGTTAGCGACAGCGACTTTTGATGCGGCGGCGAAGCTTGCGCCGGCGCTAGGTGTTCCGCTGCTGGGGCTGATGATTGTGCACTTCGGATGGCGGCTGAGCTTTGCGGCGACGGGGGTGCTGAGCCTCCTCTACTTTGCAACGTTCTTTGCGGTGTACCGCGATCCGGCGGATGACCCCGGGCTGAGCGCAGAGGAGCGGGCACATATCGACAAAGGCAGGGCCGAGATTGCGGAGGAGGAGCGACGGACGGCGGAGACGGGTCCGTCGCTGTGGGAGCTGCTGCGGACCAAGAAGGTGCTGGGCATGGCGCTGGGGATGGGCGCCTACAACTACAGCTTCTATCTGGTGCTGGCGTGGCTGCCGAGTTACATGGCTGCGATGCACCACAAGGGTGTGGTCGAGTCGGCGATGTATACGGCGATCCCGTGGATCTTTGCGACGGCGGTGGAGCTGTTGATCGGGGGATGGCTGGTAGATTCGCTGATCCGGCGTGGGCATGACCCGGACCATGTGCGACGGTGGGTGCTGCTGGGAGGAACGGCTTGCGGGCTGGGGCTGCTGGGGGCGGGCAGCGGGAACGGAACGGCTGTGGCGATCGCTTCGATCAGCATTGCGATGGGCGGGCTGGCTACGGCTTCGCCGGTGCTGTGGTCGGTTCCGGGGCTGATTGTGGGGAGGCGGAGCGTCGGGCGGGTTGGCGGGATTGCGAACTTCTGGGGGCAGGTTTCGGCAATTACGGCGCCCATTGTGACCGGGTACACGATTGCGCGGACGCATGCGTTCACGCTGGCGTTTGGGATCGCCGGGGCGTACCTGCTGCTGGGGATTGCGGCGTACGTGTTTCTGCTGGGAAGGATCGAGCGTGAGGGGGAGACAGAAGAAGGACCGCCGAGTTCGTCGGCGGTCCCTCCGTTGTGAAGCTGGTTAGTTAGCCGTTCTGCTTCGCCTCCTCGGGACGAAGCGTGCGGTAGCTGGCGTTGCCGCGCGACCAGACGAGGAGCAGGAGGTCTTTGCCGGCGGGGACACCGTGGACGGCGCTGACGAACTGGTTGGCAGACTTGGTGGCGTGCCGGTCGACTTCGAGGATGACGTCTCCGGGCTGGAGGCCGGCTTCATCGGCGGGGCTGGCGGGGCGGACGTTCTGGATGACGGCACCGTTGACCTGGTCGGGAAGCTCAAGCTGCTGGCGGACGTCCGAGGTCACGTCTGCCACGGCGAGGCCAAGCTTGCCGCTCTGCGGGTGATCGGTGTCGCCGTCGTTTGCGGCCACTTCGGCGTTCGGGTGGAAGCTGCCGACCTCGAGATTGAGGGTCATGGGCTTGCCTTCGCGAAGGATGCCGAGGGTGATGCCGGTGCCGGGTGAGACCTCACTGACGGCGACCTGGAGGGCGCTGCCGTTGAGCATCTTCTGACCGTTGAGCTGCGTGATGACGTCGCCCTGGTGAACGCCGGCGCGGGCAGCGGGGGAGTCTGGGGTGACCTGCGCGACGATGGCGCCGGAGGCGTCGTTGAGGTTGAAGAAGTGCGCGTTGTCGGGCGTGACGTCGTTCATGCTGATGCCGAGGTAGCCGTGGTCCACCTTGCCGTGCTTGATGAGCTGGTCGGTGGTGGCGCGGGCGATCTGGGCGGGGATGGCGAAGCCGGCGCCGGCGAAGGAGCCGCTGTTGGTGATGATGGAGCTGTTGATGCCGACGAGCTCACCGTGTGCGTTGACCAGCGGGCCGCCGGAGTTGCCGGGGTTGATGGCGGCGTCGGTCTGGATGAAGGCGCCGGGCTTGCGGGCGTCGTCGGAGTAGGGGTTGGGACGGTCGACAGCGCTGACGATGCCGCGCGTGACCGAGAACTGGAGGTAGCCGAAGGGGCTGCCGAAGGCGAGGACGGTCTGGCCGGGACGGAGCTTGCTCGAGTCTCCCCAGGAGATGGCGGGGAGGTCGTGGGCGTCGACCTTGATGACGGCGAGGTCGGTGAGCTTGTCGGTGCCGATGACCCTGGCGTTGAGGATGCGGCGGTCATGGAGCGTGACCTTGACTTGCACGGCGCCGTCGACGACGTGGTTGTTGGTGACGATGTAGCCATCCGGCGAGATGATGATGCCGCTGCCGATGCCGTGCTCGAGCTGCTGCTGTTGCGGCTGCTGCTGGCGGCCGCGCGGGGTCATGGGGCCGAAGAACTGCTGGAAGCCGGGAGGGAGCCCCTGGGCGTCACCTTCGGCGACCTCGTGCTCGGAGGAGCCGCGGGAGGTGACGGCGACGTTGACGACGGCGGGCGTGACGCGGGCGGCGACCGACTCCATGGCCTGATCGAGCGAGGTGAGCGCGGAGACGCTGTTGTCGTCGAGCGGAGAGGCGGAGACGGCGGCGGCGTGGACGCCGGTGTGGTTGGAGAAGAGGACGGCGCCGAGGGCGAGTGAGGCGGCGATGCCGGCGGGGGCGGCGACGCGCTTGAGCCTGCCTGCGACTAATTGATTAGTAGTACGAGACATGAGGTGACCTTTCCGGGTGCGTAAGGATGGTTAGAGTTGGACGATGAGCCAGCCGTTGAGCCAGGGAACGGCGGCGTAGGTAGGTTCGGAGAACTGGGTATTGGTGAGCACGAGGCGCGCGCTTCCTGTTTCCTGCCGGTACCGGGTGAGGGTGAGCCAGGAGGGGCGGGGGGCGAGACCGCGGCTGGGGTGCTTGACGCGGTTTGCGACGGCGCGCCTATGCGTGGTGGTCGAAGTTGACTGCGGGGGCCTGTCCATGACCATGGAGGTCTGGACGAGGGCTGCGGGGCGGGTCGCGGCTGCCGAGGCGACGCGGAGTGAGGCTGTGTGTGAAGTCTGCAGTGAGTTGAAGTTGGCGGTCTCCTCCGAGGCTATGTGGGCGGTGGAGGCCGGTGCGGGCGCGAAGGAGACGAGCTGTGGGCAGCGTGTGAGGAAGGTGGCGCCTCCGGCGAGTCCGAGGAAGAGAACTGTTGCCGCGAGAGCGGCCTGGGTGCGGCCCATGGCTGCTTCGGGGCGGGCGAGGATACGGTGGACGCGGCGGGTGAGCTCGGAGTGACGCTCCCAGGCGCCGAGGGCGAGGGCGAGACCGCGGCGGACCATGGCATGTTCGGCGAGGCTGGCGAGGCAGGTGGCGTAGGCCTTGCGGGCGGCGGTCTGGCGGAGGACACCGTCGTCGCAGGCGAGCTCGCGCTCGACGGCGATGCGGCGCTCGACCCAGAGGAGGGCGGGGTTGAGCGGAAAGAGAGCGAGCGCCAGCTTGCAGGCGAGGTTGAGCCAGTGGTCGCGGCGGCGGAGGTGCTCCATCTCGTGGACGATGACGTGGGCGAGCTCGGAGGGATGAAAGGTTTCGGCCAGGCCGGGCGGGAGGAGGATGCGAGGGGCGAGGAAGCCGAGGACGCAGGGCCGGTCGACCTCATCGGAGACGCAGAGCTGGATCTGCCGACTGTCCTGGAGGAGAAGGGTGGCGAGGGCGGGGTCGGTGGAGAGCGGTGTGCTGCGCCGGGCGATCCCCTGGAGGCGGATGCCGCAGCGCGCGAGAGAGATGAGCCGCAGCAGAGAGAGGGCCGCCCAGAGGCAGACGAGGGTGGTGGCCCAGAGGCTGTTCAGGTGGAGGCTGTGCACGGCTCCTGACGTGTGGCCGAGCTGCGTGACAGGTGCGGCTCCGTTGACCAAGGGCCCGAGATGGAGGGCGACGATGACGAGGAGGGCGGCGGTCCAGATGAGCGAGCGAAGGGTGGCGGTGAGCCCGGGGAGAAGACGAAGGCAGAGTGCGATGGCGATGGCGAGGACAGTTCCCTGCCAGACGGCACTTAGCAGGGCGCCAGCAGCGAGACCGGTGGCGGAGGTGATGGATGGGGCGAGGAGGTGCATCGGTTACGCCTCCTCCGGGAGTTCGGTGAGCGATGCGTCTGCGGAGTCCTCGGCGAGGTCTTCGGGGGCGCTTGCGATGGCTTCCTTCATCCTGCGGAGTTCTTCGGGAGTGACGTCGGCGTCGCCCAGGAGGGAGAGCAGGAGCTGCTCGCGTGAGTTGCCGAAGAAGCGCTGCAGCATGTGGCGGATCTCGGAGCGGCTGGCCTCGTGCTCGGCGACGGCGGCACTGTAGAGGAAGGCACGACCCTCCTGCCGATGGTGGACGTAGCCTTTCTTTTCGAGGATGCGGATGGTGGTGAGGACGGAGGTGTAGGCGAGGGGGGTGTGGCCGGAGACCTCGCGTACAAGGTCGGCGACGGCGGACTCGCCCCGGGCCCAGAGGAGCTTCATGAGCCTGAGCTCGGCTTCGGTCAACGTGATGGAGCGCTTGGGAGGCATGGTCGTGAGGCCGTCTGAGTGGTGAGACGTGCCACTAATTGATTAGTTAGCGAGATATCGTGGGGCGATTTTGCGTGCTTTGTCGGGTGGAGCATGGTCTTGACCTCGTGGGGGTTTGGCTAGCTCGGGTGGTTGTGCGCCTGCCAGCCGGGGAGGCTCCAGCGTTCGCCTTTGGGAAGCGGTGAGGAACTTTGGTGAAGCGGGATCTTCGGCCAGCGCGGCCCGGGTTTGAAGAAGCGGCAGCGGGCGAAGCTGGCGTTTCAGGGCAGAGGCCAGTGCGTTGTCGCGTCGTCGCTGCCGTCCTTGATGAGGACGCCGCTGGCGCCGACGAGTCGGGAGCGGTCCAGCAGATAGAGGAGCTTCGATGCGGCCTGCGCGTAGGAGAGGCCTTCGCGCCGGACGTTGGAGATGCAGTTCCGTTCGGCTTCGGTGCGGCCGGGGCGGGGAGCGTAGGTGAGATAGATGCCGAGGCTGTCGGTCGAGCTGAGGCCGGGGCGTTCGCCGAGGAGGATGACGACGGCCTCGGAGCCGCGGTGTTCTCCGATTTGATCGGCGAGGGCGACGCGGGCGCCGGTTGCGAGGACGACGGAGTCGAGGGTCCAGTTGGAGAGCCGGGAGCGAAGCTCGAGCAGGAGGGGCAGAGCGTGACGGGTTGCGGCGAGGGCAGAGAGGCCGTCGGCGACGACGACGGTGAGGCGATGCGGAGGCGCGGGTATGTGCGGAGGTGAGGGCCGAGGCGGACGCGGGGTCGAGGCGGCGGCCGAGATCCGGACGGCCGAGATACTGGAGGCGATCGGTGGCCTGACTTCGGACGCGGAGGGTTGAGAAGTCCGCAGCTTCGAGGGAGGAGGCGAGGGCCTCGACGTCGAATGGAAAATAGACGGCATCGCGGGCGCGGGCGTGGGCCATGGAGAAGTCGAGGACTTCCGCGGTGGGAAGGCTGGCACCGACAGAGCCGAGGGCGATGCGGGCATCGGTGAAGCGGCGGAGTTCGATCCAGGGATCGGCGGGGGCTTTACCGGGCGTCGGAGCTTAACGTTCGGGCGAGGTCGCGCGGCCTGGTCGTGAGCGGATCTGTCACGAGGTCTCCAGCAGGGCGAAAAGGCCTTTCGAGGGATCCCCCAGTGTGCCTCGGTGAGCGGCTGGGAGGAGGCGTCCGCTGTCGTCGGCGATGCCCATGCGGATCAGCCAATGCTCGAACTCCGGGGCTCGGCGGAGACCGAGCGCTTCGCGGACATAGAGCGTGTCGTGGAAGGAGGTGCTCTGGTAGTTGAGCATGATGTCGTCGGCGCCGGGGACACCCATGACGAAGTTTACGCCGGCGACGGCGAGCATCGTGAGCAGCGTATCCATGTCGTCCCCATCCGCGTCCGCGTGGTTGGTGTAGCAGACGTCGCAGCCCATGGGGAGGCCTAGGAGCTTGCCGCAGAAGTGGTCTTCGAGGCCGGCGCGGAGGATCTGCTTGCCGTTGAAGAGGTACTCCGGCCCGATGAAACCGACGACGGTGTTGACGAGCAAGGGTCGGAAGCGACGGGCGACGGCATAGGCGCGGGCTTCGCAGGTCTGCTGATCGACGCCGAAGTTCGCGTCGGCGGAGAGGGCGCTGCCCTGACCGGTCTCGAAGTACATGACGTTGTCGCCGAGGGATCCGCGGTGGAGGCTGAGCGCGGCCTCGTGTGCCTCAGTGAGCAGGGCCAGGTTGATGCCGAAGCCGGCGTTCGCTTTTTCTGTTCCGGCGACAGATTGGAAGACGAGGTCGACGGGTGCGCCCGTGGAGATCGCTTCGAGGGTGTTGGTGACGTGGCTGAGCACGCAGGTCTGGATGGGGATGTCGAAACGCAGACGGAGGTCATCGAGAGCGTGCAGGAGGCGGACGCTGTTGGTGACACTGTCGCTGGCGGGGTTGATGCCGATGACGGCATCGCCGCAGCCGTAGAGCAGGCCGTCGAGCAGAGAGGCGAAGATGCCGCGGAGATCGTCGGTGGGATGGTTTGGCTGAAGCCGGACGGCCATGCGGCCAGGGAGACCGAGGGTGTTGCGAAAGCGGGTGACGACGCTGCAATTCCGCGCGGCGAGGACGAGGTCCTGGTTGCGCATGAGCTTGGAGACAGCGGCAGCCATCTCCGGCGTGATGCCCGGGGCGACGGCGGTGAGGACTTCGGAGGTCTGCGCGGGGTGGAGCAGCCACTCACGGAACTCGCCGACGGTGAGGTGCCGGAGCGGGGCGAAGGCGAGTTCGTCGTGAGTGTCGAGGATGAGCCGGGTGATCTCGTCCTGCTCATAGGGGATGATGTCCTCGGTGAGGAGGTGCCGGAGCGGGAGATCAGCGAGGGCCATGCGCGCGGCGACGCGTTGTTGTTCTGAGTCTGCTGCGAGGCCTGCCAGCGCGTCGCCGGAGCGTGCGGGGCTGGCCTTTGCGAGCAGGGTCTTCAGGTCTTCGAAGACGTACGTTTCGCCGTCGACGGTGTGGGTGAAGGGCATGGTGGGCGGTCTGCGGCTAGCGTGGTTCTTCGATCGCGTCGGGGACTTTTGCTGCGGCTGTTGCACGTGCGGCTCGGACGGCGAAGTAGCCGGGCAGGAGCAGAGCGACAAAGAGGAGCGCGATGACGTGGTTGTAGTAGATGAGGCTGATGAGGCACAGCGTCGCTGTGAGGAGAGCCCAGGCAGGCACGAGAGGATAGCCAAGGGCGCGAAAGGGCCGGGGCATGGCGGGCTCGGTGCGGCGCAATCGGAAGAGGGCGAGCATGCTGAGGATGTACATGAAGATGGCGCCGATGGCGGACATGGTGACGAGGTTGGCGGTGAGCGACTGGTTTCCGATCTGGACGAAGTTGTCGCTGTAGATGGCGGCGATGCCGATGAGACCGCCGGCGAGGATGGCGATCCAGGGAGTTTGGAAGCTGGGATGGATGCGGGCGAGAGCGGAAGGAAGAAAGCCGGCGCGAGCGAGCGCGAAGATCTGCCGGGAGTAGCCGAGGATGATGGCGTGGAAGGAGGCGACGAGGCCGAAGAGCCCGAGCCACACGAGCATGCGGAGCCATCCGCTTCTTGCGCCGACGGCGACCTTCATTGCCTGCGGGAGAGGATCGTTGCTGTTGGCGAGCGTGTGCCAGTCGGTGACGGAGCCGGCAAAGATCATGACGCCTAGGGCGAGGACGAGCAGGGTTCCCATGCCGGCGATGTAGGCGATGGGGATGGATCGGCTAGGGGTGCGCACCTCTTCGGCGGCCATGGCGACGCCCTCAATGGCGAGGAAGAACCAGACGGCGAAGGGTACCGCGGCGAACATCCCTGCGACAGTGTGCGCTCCGAAATGCGCGTTGCCTCCCCAGCTGTCGACGAGGAAGTTGCTCCAGTGCGCGCTGTGCGAGACGACGGCCATGAAGACGAGGAGCTCGCCGATGGCGAGCACGGTGACGACGAGTTCGAAGCTGGCCGCGATCTGCACGCCGACGATGTTGAGCAGCATGAAGAGGAGATATGCGCCGACGGCGGAGGTGCGGGCGCTGAGCGAGGGGAACTGGACGTTGAGGTAGGAGCCGATGGCGAGCGCGATGGCGGGCGGGGCGAAGACGAATTCGACGAGGGTGGCGGCGCCGGCGAAGTACCCACCGACGGGACCGAAGGCACGCTGCGCATAGGAGAACGGGCCGCCAGCGTTAGGGATGGCAACGGTGAGTTCGGTGAAGGAGAAGATGAAGGCGGTGTACATGGTCGCGACGAAGATGGTGGTCACGAGGAAGCCCAGTGTCCCTGCGGTGGCCCAGCCGAAGTTCCAGCCGAAGTACTCGCCCGAGATGACGAGGCCGACGGCGATGGCCCAGAGCTGCACGGTGCCGAGCGTCGCCTGGAGGTGAGGGTGCTCCGATTTCATCATGTGGTGTCTCTCGATTGTGGACAAATGATGGAGCTTAGTGTGCGGTGACCGGGAGGGGCTTGCCTGCCTGCGGCTCGGCCTGATTCCAGTCGAGGCCGAGGTACTGTGCGACGGTTGCGGCGACCTGACTCTGGGTGACTGGGGGAACGTTGGTTTCTATGCCGTGAGGCTCGACACCTGCGCCAAAGATTGCGATGAAGATGTTTTTCGAGTCGGGGATCTTTTGCCCGTGGCTCTTCCAATCTTCGGGACCGCTGCCGCGTCCGTGGTCGGTCAGGAAGATGAGGGTGGTGTTGTCGTGGTATTCGGGCATCGCCTGCAGCGTGCTCCAGAGCTGGGCGAGATCGGCGTCGACGCGCTTTGCGGATTCGAGGTACTCGCCGTAGTTGCCGGCGTGCGCCCAGTCGTCGGTCTCTCCGAGGGAGAGGAAGAGCACGCGCGGTTTCTTGAGCTTGAGGTACTCGAGCGCGGTGTAGAAGGTCGGTGCGTCGAAGGCCTCGTCTTCCCAGACGCGAGGCGACTCTGCTTTCCATTGATTGAGGAGATCGAGGCGTGGCGATGTGGGTGAGATCAGGAGCGGGTCGTAGGAGACGTTGACGGGAAAGCCGCAGCGCTGCGCGTTGACTATTCCGGCGATGACCTCCCACGCGCCGAAGGCTGCAACCTTGCCGGTGAGCGCGGGCTGCCGATTGAGCCACTCGAGGACGGTGAGGTTGGGGTTGGGCTTGTTGTCGTTGGAGTTGATCCGCGGATCTCCGTGGCCGGTAAGCGTCTCGCTGTAACCGGGGTAGGAGAAGTTGAAGCCGTTGGTGACGTGGGCGTCAGAGCCAGCGTCGAGATCGCCATAGATACGGCCATTGGGGATGATGGTGGTCCAGAGAAACGGGAGAAGCATGGCGCGGCGGTCTTCTGGTGTGGGCGCGAGAAACTTGAGTTTGAGGGGGTCGGGGCTGCGGCCCTCCCAGACATTTTTAGGCGTGAGCAGGTTCGCGTCGGCACCGCGGAAGACCTCCTGCCACCTGAGTCCGTCGGTCATGACGAGCACCACGTTGCGCTCCGTAGATGGAGTTTGCGGGGCGGCAGCCTGGACGCGCGGTCCGAAGGCCAGCGCGGAGAGAAGGAGACAGGACAGGGCGAAACGCGTGGTCATTGAGGCGGCTTCCTCGGCTTCGATCGACGGTACTGGTGGTCAATGACGGTGGAGTGAAACCAGATTTTACAGAGCCGTTACAGAATATTAGCGATGAATTCTAGAGTTCAGCGCTAGAATCACCGCAATCCAATGAACCCAGCTCCTTTCTCAGACCACCCAGTCGAGTGTGCCTCGCTGTCCCCCACGAAATTTCAGGAGTTCCCCATGCTGACGGCCCCTTATCGAAAGATGCTTCAGATCCTCTGTGCCCTTGTGTTGCTCATCGTTGCCGGGGGCAGGGCAGGAGCGCAGTCCACGCAGGGTTCGATCGTGGGAACAGTGCAGGATCCGACCGGAGCCGCGGTGAGCGGTGCAGCGGTCCAGTTGATCAACGTGGACACGTCGGTAGTGACCACGACCCATGCTGATAACGCGGGAGAGTACGTGGTGAACAATTTGCCTCCCGGGCAGTACAGGGTGCATGTGGACGCGCCGGGGTTCAAGTCGACGGAGGTGGAGCACCTCCTGTTGACGGCCAGACAGCAGCTTCGCGCCGACGTCAGCGTTCAGCCGGGGAGTGTCTCGGAGCAGGTGACGGTCGATGCTTCCTCGGCGGGTGTGATTGAGACGGAGACGGCGTCGATCTCGGCGAGCCTGGACTCGGCCGACGTCAGGAATTTGCCGGCGAACTATCGCGCGAGCTCGAGCGGGACGAGTCCTTTGAATTTGATCCAGACGCTTCCGGGCGTGCAGACGGACACGGCGCCGAATAACGGGACGGGTGGTGGTTTCTCTGTGCAGGGCGGACTTCCCTTTCAAACCGAGGTGACGGTGGACGGCATCACGTCGCAGAACGCGACGTCGAATTCGCCGCTGCCGAATGCGTTTCCTTCGGGCGAATCGATCGCAGAGCTTCGGGTGGATGGCGTTCTGAACAACGCGCAGTTTGGTCAGCCGGGCGAGGTGACGACGATCTCGAAGTCGGGCACGAACAAGCTGCACGGCGGCGTGTTCTGGTATCACCAGAATGCTGCCTTCAACGCGACTCCATTTGGCGCGGCCTCCAAGCCGCGGCTGGTGGGCAATGACTTCGGCGGAAGCGTCGGCGGGCCGGTAACGATTCCGCATCTGTACCATGGCCGCGACCGGACCTTCTTCTTTGGGACGTATGAGGGATTTCGTCTGCCGCAGAGCACGCCGAACCAGTACATTGTGCCGAGCACGCTGATGAAGCAGGGCAACTTCAACTACCTGCCGGCGAACTCGCTCAAGAACCCGTTTGTCCCGGGGACTTTCTACGCGAACAACACATTGCCGGCGATCAACGCGGCTTCGCAGAAGTTTCTGCAGTTCTTTCCGGATCCGAACCACGGGGATCCGACCGCGTTTCCGAACGGCGTGCCGAACTACTACGTCAATCAGGCGGCTGATCAGTCCTCGAACCAGTTCGATGTGCGCGGCGATCAGTACTTTGGACAGAAGGCGCTGGTGTTTGCGCGGTACACGTGGAAGAACTATGACATCGGGCTGCCGGAGCCGCTGCTGGTTCCGAACAGCCAGCAGACGATCCAGGACCGGATCCTGGTGCTGTCGGCGAACTACAACTTCTCGACGAAACTGATCAACGAGTTTCGGTTCGGCTTTACGTTTGACAACACGGGGCAGACGAACGGCTTTGACGGGCCGGGCTTTGCCGATTCGACAGGCCTGCAGGGATTGACCAACCTTTATTACAACGGGGTTCCGGAGCTGGATTTCAAGGCGCTGTCCTCATTGAACGCTGATCGGCTCACGTCGATCACGAAGTCACGAACGATCCAGTATCTGGATACGGTGAGCTGGCAGGTGAAGAGCCACACGCTGAAGTTCGGTGTGGACTTCCGTCATGTCGAGGCGGTCACTCCGCTGGGCTTCTTTGGTGCGGATAACTATGGGACGTTCGACTTCACGAGCGCACAGTTTACCGGGCAGGAGTTCGCGGACTTCCTGATCGGGACGCCGAATGTGACGGAGTACGACCAGGTGAAGGCGGATAACGACGGCCGGTCGCTCTACTCGAACGCGTTCTTCCAGGACGAGTGGCATGCGCGACAGAACCTCGTAGTGAGCTATGGCGTGCGATACGAGTATCACCCCGCATACAGCGATCCATCGGGCAACATCGGCAACTTCGACCCGTCGCTGGCGAAGTCCGGGCGTGTGGTGTATCCGGACGGGGGAGAGGGCGTGCTTTCGCAGGCGTTTATCAGCAGCTTCAACGGATGCACGATCGGCTCTTCTACCGGCGCGGCGTCCGCCAACGGTGCAGGCTGCACTCCCGTGCTCTCGAACTCAGCTGCTGGCCTTCCGTCGGGACTGCGACGAGTTCCGACGAAGCGCTTTATGCCTCGATTCGGCATCGCCTACCGGCCGTTCTCGAACGATCGTACGGTGGTTCGCGGCGGGTTCGGGATGTATGACATCACGCTCCTGGGGCGCAACTTCTACTCGCTTACGGGCACGCTGCAGTCGTATACAGTAGCGTTTCCGAATATTCAGACGGCTGCGGGCCCCGCGTTCTCCTGGCCTGCGATCGGGGCGGGCACCGGAATCAACAGTGACACGGCGAGTTTTGGGCAGGCTTACTTCGGCACGGGCAACGATATCAACTGGAAGGATCCTTACTCGGAGCAGTATTCGCTTTCGGTCGACCGCGATCTTGGGCGAGGGTACGGGTTGCGGGTCTCGTATATCGGCATGGAGACTCACCAGCTTGTATGGGCGCCGAACCTGAACGATCTGCCCTACTCGAATACGACGTCGGCGTATGTGCAGCCGTTGAGCGCGAGGCCGTTTCCGAACTGGGGCCGGATCAACACGCGTTCGACTGGCGGCAACTCGAGCTATCACTCCGGCCAGGTGGAGTTCACCCACCATATGAACAAGGGGCTTGAGTTCGATTCGACGTACACGTTTGCGAAGAACGTTGCGGACAACCAGGGACCGAACAACACGGGGTTTGCGGCTGAGAACGGGGGAGCGCGCTCCTCTTATGCGGGTGACCGGACTGTCGATTTCGGCAATGTTTACGGGACGAGGCGCAATCGCTGGAGCTCCACGATTCTGTACGACCTGCCGGTCGGGCGCGGACGGACGTTTGGGACGAATATGGGTCGTGTGGCGGACCTGCTGATCGGCGGCTGGCGCACGAGCAACATCTTCCTCGTGCAGAGCGGGCCGTTTCTTTCGGCGTATATCCCGAGCGGCGAGGCCGACCCTTCGGGCACTGGATCGGGGTTGAACGGCGGCGAGTTCGGGGATCTCGGTCACCGGGCGCAGAAGCCTGACCGGGTTGGCTCCGCGAAGCCCTCAAGCCAGAGCCGCACGAACTGGATCAACACGGCGGCGTTTGTATGCCCGGGCAATCCGGCGTGGACTCCTGGAACGGGCTGCTACACGGGTGGAAATCCAACGCAGGCTGGGTACGCTCCGCCGATCGGCCGGTTCGGCAACGCGCAGATCGGATCGATCGTCGGACCCGGAACCGTGAATCTTTCATCGGGGTTGTCGAAGGAGTTCCCGGTGACAGAGCGGGTCCGGTTCCGTGTTGAAGGGACGTTTACCAATGTTCTGAACCACACGAACCTGGCTGATCCGTCGCTCGACATTACCAACGCGAACTTCGGCAAGATCACCCAGGCGCGGGGCTCGGACTTTGGCGGCAGCCGTACGGGACAGGTCGCAGCCCGGCTGGATTTCTAGGAGTGGGGCGGCACAGACTGCTGCAGGTCTGTGCTTTCCTACCCATATTCTGTTCGGCGCTGATTGCGGATGGATGCTAGGATCGCCGTTGCATGTCAGCAGAGACTTCGCATCGCGGCAGGGCATCTCGAGCCGTTCGACCTTTGGCGCGCCCCTGGGATCAGCGGGGAACTGATCGGCTCTGCGCGGAAGCGCCTCCTGGAGAGTGCCTGGGATGCTGAATAGCATCGACGACGCCATCATCGTCTTCTTCACGGTGGGCTTTTCCCTGCTGCTGGTGGTGTTGCTGGACCGGCTCTGGTCGCGGGAGTTGCGGCGCAGCCATAATGACCTGATCGGATGGCACCTTGGCGCTCTTGGGACGACGTACGCGGTGATCCTGGGCTTCATGCTCTATGCCGTGTGGACCGACTACGTTGCCGCCGACCTGAACGCCGATGCGGAGGCGAGCGCGGTACGAAATCTGTACCAGTTGGCCGGGGGTTTGCCTGAGCAACAAGCGTCCGAGCTTCGGAGATTATGCAGAACGTACGTGGATACGGTGCTTGCGAAAGACTGGCCGGAGATGACGGCCGGTGAGGTTCCCGAGGCAAGTCACCCCGTGAACAGCGCGATGTGGAAGGTGCTGATGAGTGTGAGGACGGGAACGCCAGCAGAGATAGGAGCCGCCGATCATGCGCTTTCGGAGCTGGGTGTGCTGGCCGAACATCGCCGAGTTCGTCTGCTCCAGAGCATGGCCCGTCTTCCCTCCGTGCTGTGGTGTGTGCTCATCGTTGGTGGCGTGCTGACGATCACTTCGGCGTCCATGTTCGGCTCGTCGAGCATGGTGCTGCATTCGGTACAGGTGTTTTCGATAGCGCTGCTGATCTCGCTCGCCCTGGTGGCGATCGCCGATATTGATCGTCCTTACCAGGGAACGGTTCACGTGAGCAAGTACGCGTTTGAGCGAGCGCAGGCCGGCATGAGGGAGTAGGGATTTGTGAGACCTGCCCTGCTTATTGGCGGATGAGTTGGGCGAGGTAGTCGAAGGCTTTCGGGTCAGACGATTGCCCCAGCCAAAAGACAGCCTGCTTGCGGACGGCTGGGTCCTTGCTGGTTTTGGCGACTTCGATCAGTTGGGTTGCGGCCTCGTCCCCTGGAAGACGCGAGAGCGCGAAGACGGCTGACTTTCGCACGCTTTCCTCGGGATCGTTTTCCGACGAGCTGCGGAGGTCTGCGGCTACCTTTTTGCCTCCGAGGTTTGCCATCCAGAACTGGGCCTGTCGACGCACCTGAGGGGACGCGTCTTCCCTGGCCATGCGGATGAGCTCGTCTGCCGCGCCCGGGTCGTGACAGAGCGTGAAATCAAAGGTGAGCTTTTCGCGGAAGTGCGGGTCCCCATCCTGTCGAGCCAGAGTTCGAAGCGCCTGGAAGCCTTCGGCTCCGTGCTGATTGGCGAGCCAGAAGGCGGCCTTCTCGCGGATGCGGCCGTCTCGGCCGCTCGAGGCGAGATCGGCGAGTGCGGGCACCGTCTCGGGTGACTGGTGAATGGAGATGAAGAAGACGGCATCGTTGGCGACGCTTTGGCTCCCGCCGCTGAGGGCGATGGACTTGAGGAGGCTAATGCTTTCGGCGGGATCGACTCCGGTGAGCCATACGAACTTGAGGCCGCCCGCATCCAGTTGACGATCGGGGTGCTCGAGGCGGAGCTTGCCGACCTCATCGCCCGAGATGCGCATCAGGATCTCTGCGTGATCGAAGACCGCGTCCTGGTAAGGGCCGCGCCAATCGGAGTGCTCGCCAGTTTCGAGGTAGGAGACCTGGCGAGTGTCAGAGCCTGAGTGGAAGCCCTGAGGCATGGCGATCTGATAACCGATCCACGTGGGCGCGTGAGTGGCCTTGATTTGATTGATCTCCCTGGACAGGTTGCCAGGCGCGACGGCGACGACCGAGAACTGAGCGTGGAGAACGGTCGGCTGCTGGGCGGCCAAACCAGAGGAGAGGAGAGAGGCTCCGAGCGCGAGTAGGACGGGGATGCGTGGCATAGGTTCTCCTGACTGATGTTGCGAGAGCGACGAGAGCAGGGTTGCGGAGCGGCGACGAAGTGGGCTTCGCCGTGAGACCGCAACGACTTCGTCGCTGATCTTCGCTTTCCGGGTCCTGCTTTCGAACGATTAGACAGGGGACTCTGACTGCGGTTAGGCGGGTGAGCAGATTTCTTTGTGCCCGAGCAGAGGCGATCAAGGCGCGGCGATCCTGCCGTGGACCAAGGCCGGAGAGGCCAGGTGATGTTGGATGGAATGCTCGCGAGTCTTTATCCGATGTGACGGATTCGGGTCAGCATGCGGACATCAGGTCTTGAGGCGCGGGAAGGCGGTGATCCGAAGTTTCGCGGCGCCGTAGGGCACGAGCGTGATCGTCTCGTCGGCTTCTTCACTTACGACGGGGCTTTGCGGTACCGGGTCAGCCACGCCGTCGACCGCTCTCCAGGCCGGGAGCTTTCGCGCGTTGACGTGCATTCTGACGGAAGTGCCGGTGAGCGCGAAGGGAGATCCGCCGACGGTCTGCTCCTCCACCTTGATGGCACGCTGGGCATCGTCGACTTTGAGCGCGTAGTTCCACTCGGAGCTTGGGAAGACCTGCCAATCCGCCGTCATCCCGCGGCTTCGCAGCTTGACCCAGTCCTCGCCGATGGGGAGTGAGAAGACGAGCGGTCCACGACTGATCGCGATCGAATCGTGGAAGCCCTGGGTGATCCTCGGCTGCATCGGGAAGGTCAGCTCGACGACGTCGCCTGGCTTCCAGGTGCGGGTGAGCGTTGCAAACTCTGCCGTATCGGACAGGTGCTCCGGTTGCCCGTTGATGCGGATGGTTGTTCCCTTTGCCCAGGCTGGGATTCGCAGACGCAAGGGAAAGGAGGCCGGCTGGGAGGGATTGACGGTGATGCGCACCGTTCCGCGAAACGGGTAGTCGGTCTCTTCCACGACGTGCACGGGTGTACCGCCTGCCATGGTGTGGACTTCACACGGCGAGTACGCGGCGGCGACCAGCCCACCGTCGGCGGAGGCCATCCAGAGACTTGCGGTGAACTTCGGCCAGCCCTGATGGAAGTTCGCGGTACAGCAGCCGAAGTTGGGTTCGAGGCCGTAGAGGTTGGACTCCGGGCCATCGGTGGTCCAAGGCTTTCGGTGCAGACTGACCTCGACCTGGTTGGGCTCCTGGTTGTACTGGTGGGCCCACATGTCGTCGGTAAAGGTGCCGGGCAGGGCGTTGAAGGCGAGCTGTTCCAGACGATCGCCGATGGAGGCTTCGCCCAGGATGGCGAGCGACTGCTCGAGCGAGAACATCATCTCGACGACGGTGCACAGCTCGGAGCCTTGCGAGGGGTTCTTTCCGGCGAAGTGCTCGTCGCAGGAGAACATGCCGTTTGGAAGGCCGTGATACTTATCGAGAGCCGCGAGCATCTGTGCGAAGCCGCGGCGGTCGACCTCCTCACCTGTGACGACCGACCAGACCGGAGCCGCCTTGAGCGCCTGACCATTGTTTACGCCATGAGTCGCGAGCGCGTAGTCACCGAGGCCGTTGTGCTCGCTGAGCTTGATGATCTCCGGCGTGATTACTTCGGTGAACTTGAACTGGGCGAAGTCGGCCTGCCAATCGAAGCCCTGCTTGTGAAGAAGCCGTGCGAGCTCTATCAGCTTCGGATCACCTGTGCGGTTGTAGAGCCAGAGGACGACGAGGGCATTATCCTGCCAGCGGAACTTTCCCCAGTCGCGAAGCGGCCGTCCCGGGAGCGCCTGCAGCTGGTGCTCGAAGTAGCGGGACAGAACCGGGATGACGCGGGGATCACCGGTAGCCTCCTCATACTGGGCCAGGACCTTGAGCATCACCATGCGCGGCCACCAGTCGTCGTTGCTGGCCGGTCCGATCATCCCGTTGGGCGCCTGATGGGTCAGCGTCCAATCGATGTATTTTTGCGCCTTTGCCTTGAGGCGATCGTCGTCGAGCAGATAGGCGAGCGGCACGAGGCCGTCGAGGAAGTACGGTCCACGCTCCCAGGATTCTCCTGTGCCTCCGAGCCAACCGCTGTTGCTTCCGACATCGGCCCAGGTTTCATCCAGGTGTCCGCCGAGTCCTGTGGCCTGGATCTCGAGCTGCCTTCGCAGCCAGCCGGTGGGCCGAACCGATCCGAGGGGAAGTGTGTTGAAGGCGTTGGCGTGGAGCGGAGCTCGATTGGGGACTGCACTCTTTGGCCCGGCTTTTTCTCGTGGCGCTGGGAGCGAGGGCCCTTGCGTGCTCTGCTCGAGTTCATGGCCGTATGCCACAGAAGAATCGAGCAGGAGTGCAGCTCCCGTGCCCGCCAACAGCTTTAACAGATCTCTGCGCTCGAGCAAAGTCATGGTCCCCGGAGCCGCTTCGGTCAGGATCACCGGGATATCTCTGTCGGATCAGACGTGTCGACAGATGTCGGAGGCGGTTACTCCTCGCCGGTCGAACTGAGTCTACAGCTTCCGTTGTTGCCGCGTCGACGACGGGCGCGCTCCTTGGTTCAGGAACGATCCTGACCAGAGGAGATCCTGGTTGAAGGAGATCGAGCTCCGGAGATTGATCAGCCGGCGGGCGTCTCCGATGCAGCAGGGCGCGTGTGTGAGCGAGACGCACGGGGTGACGGTTCCGTCCGGGAAGAGACGGACGTCTGCTCACGTGGGACCGGCGGCGCCACGGGCACACGCTGCTTGCGGGATGAGGTCTGGAGGAGTCGCTTCAGATTTCGCCGGTAGCCCCGGCTCAAGGTGAGGTGCTCGTCGGACAACATCGTGATCTCGTACTCACCGGTGTAGCGGGGGCGCATTTCCTTAATGAGATCGACGTTGACGATGACGGAGCGGTGAATGCGAACGAAGCGTTCGGGGTCCAGTGTCTCCTCAAAGGAGGATAGGGTCTCGCGCACGAGGACACGTTCGCCACGCGGTTGGAAGACGAACTCGACGTAATTGCCAGCGCTTTGGATCCAGTTGATTCGGTTCGCCGAGACGAACAGGATGCGGCCATCTGCCTTGAGCGGAATACGATCTGCGGTCTGCTGCGGAGAGGTGCTCAACATTTTCTTCCTCGAACTTCCGTGACGGCACATGGAGGTGTCGTCGGTAAGCGACGCGGTGGTCGCGTTACGGCTGGCACTTCCTTCTCCCTCACCGGAGCCTGGAAGGCCATCCTGTCTGCTACGAAATCTAAGTGATTGCGGTACACTCGCATAGAGCCACTTTAGACCTTTCGCCTGAGCCACTTCTTTGCGGGGATATGCGCCATGAAACGGAAAGAGCAAGCGTTCGATTTGATTCTCCCGCCGCGAGTTTTAGGTGCGCCTCTCTACCACTGGCTGCGCGATGCACTGCGGTCAGAGATCCTGCGAGGCGGCCTAAGGCCGGGGCAACGAATCCCCGCGACCCGCGACTTTGCTAGACAGTACGGATTGTCGAGGGGAACGGTTCTCGCCGCGATTGACGACCTGACTTCAGAGGGTTATCTGCGGGGACAACGGGGTTCCGGGACGTTTGTCAGCGATGCGTTACCTGAGCGGTTCCTCCCTTCGCGCAGGCTGAACGCTGAGCCGTCTATCCAAGAAGCCAAGACACCGTTGCGGCTCTCGGAGTACGGGAAGCGGGTGAGGCCTTTTGGGCATCTTTACGACCTCAGCACGCGGGCTTTTCGTACGAATCTGCCTGCGCTGGAGCTGTTTCCCATGGATCTCTGGGCGCAGGTCGCATCCCGGCGACTGCGCAAGGTGACGACCCGGCAGTTGCTCGGCTGCGATCCGGGAGGGTATGAGCCGTTGCGAAATGCGGTGACGCAGTACCTTGCGACGTCGAGAGGGGTACGATGCGATCCGCGGCAGGTAGTTCTTGTGAGCGGCATCCAGGAGGCTCTGGACCTGGTGGCGCGACTTCTGCTCAATGCGGGAGATCGCGTGCTGATTGAGGATCCGGGGTACCAGGTGGCGTATCGCGCCTTTGAAGCGGCGGGAGCAAAGCTGGTGCCAATGCGCATCGATGGTGAAGGTGCAGCTCCGGAGGAGCGGGATTTCCGCAATGCCAAGCTTATGTACGTCACCCCAGGACATCAGTTTCCGACCGGGGTTACGATGCCGTTTCGACGCCGAGTGGACATCCTTCACCATGCGCGCGTTGAGGGGACGTACATTTTCGAAGATGACCATGACAGCGAGTACCGATATTCGGGGAACCCTCTTCCAGCGATGCAGGGTCTCGACAGGCATGGGATGGTGCTTTTTGCCGGAAGCTTCAATAAGGTGCTGTTTCCTTCTCTTCGGATGGGGTACATGGTGTTGCCACCGCGACTGGTGGATGTTTTTACGCGCACGAAGTCGTTGAGTACCAGGCATCACCCCGTCCTCGACCAGGCGGTACTCTGCGACTTCATTGAGCAAGGGCACTTCAGCAGACATCTGCGCCGCACGCGGAAGATTTATGCGGAGCGTCTGGCCGCGCTTTCGTTTTATTCGTCGAAGTACCTTTCCGACTTCCTTGAACTATCGGAGATTGAGGCGGGGCTGCAGACGGTGGGCTGGCTTCGCCCGGGCCTTTGCGCAGAGGCGGTCACCGCGGCGGCCGCGAAGCGAAGCGTGGACGTGTTTCCGTTGAGCCGATATCTCCATCGACTGAAGACACGGGAGGGTCTCCAGATCGGGTTCGCGGCTATCGACGAGGCTGCGATCGAGTTCGGGGCTAAGGGACTTTCCGATGCAATGAAGTCTGTTGTGTCACAGAAGTCTGCGTGAGCGATCACCTGGTGCAAGTGCCGCCGGGTCGCCGGGCGTCAAATCGACGTCGTGGTTTTCGAGCGTCTCGAGACAGTGTTCCGCGACTGACACCGCTCTGCTGTCGATTCATCTTGCGATAGCGTCGACTCATCCTTGGTTCCATCCGTCCGGAACGCGTGATCGCCCAATCTACAAGCTTCCATACTTCGCCATGCCGTGGTGCGGCCCTGCTCAAGCGCGTGCGGTGAGTGCCGGGCTCTGTTGTGTAGGGTCGCCACGCGTTCCCGACGACTCATCCCGAGACGTCTCGGGGCAGGCGCTTTTGGCATGCGTCCTGCTTTGACGTGAGGCATCGATCGAGAGCCCTCGGCTGTCGACGACTCCCCGGACTGGCTGACGTGGCGCCAGGACAAGTCGAGTTCGCTTCCTCTCCTTCTTCCGGAGTACTCATAGATGATCCGCCTTCGTTCGCTTCTGCTTGTTAGTTTCGTCCTCCTTGGTCTCGCAACGTCCCACTCATTTGCCCAGACGGGAAGCATCACGGGACAGATTCTGGACCCGTCCGGAGCCGCCGTGGCGAATGCTGCGGTCACGGCAACATCCGAGTCAACCGGGTTTACTGCCACGGTGACTTCGACCTCGGCCGGTGTTTACAACTTCGCGGCGCTTCCTCCCACGGTGTACACGATCAAGGTCTCGGCCGAGGGCTTTGCCGAGATGGTCCGCCGGGGTGTGGTTCTGAACATCGCAGCCACGCTGCCAATCAATGTCAAACTCGCTGTTGCGAGCGCGGCGGCCTCGGTCGAGGTTTCGGATGTGACGGGAGCGCCGGTCGAGACGAGCAGCTTTCAGCTCTCGACGGTGATTGACGCTCGTCAGATCAATGACTTGCCACTGATTCTGCGGGATCCGTATCAGCTGGTTCTGCTTTCGCCTGGTGCGGTCACGGCGACCAACAACATGGGCGGGTTCTCCGTGAACGGGCAGCGTGATCGCAACAATAACTTCATGCTGGATGGCGCAGACAACAACGACACGTCAGTTCCGGGAGGGCAGTCCGGGATCTCTTCGGCGAATCCTGACTCCGCCCAGGAGTTTCGCGTGATCACCAACAACTTCGACGCGGAGTTCGGTCGTAATACGGGCGCGATCATCGACGTTGTTACACGCGGTGGCGGCAATCGATTTCATGGGGACGTGTATGAGTTTGGCCGTTACAACGCACTCGGCGCGCGCGACTACTTCAATACGAAGGCGAATGGGAAACAGGATCCATATGTTCGCAACGACTTTGGGGCCTCGGTGGGCGGGCCGCTGTGGAAGGACCACACTTTCTTCTTCCTGAATGGCGAGGTTCAGCGCTTTCGCACGACGCGCACTGAGTCGCAGACGGTTCCTACGGCTGCCTACAAGTCCGGCACTTTTACCTACATCGATCCAGTGGATGGAAGCCAGACCAACGTCAACCTCAACTCAGGAGCGGCGAATCCGGCGAATCAGACGGGCCTCGGCCCTGATCCGCTGATTACGAAGCTGTTGGGAGCGATTCCGGCTGGGCAGGCGGACAACGGCGACGGGGTGAGCGCTACCTACTTCTTCCCTTCGAGCGACGCTCTGAACTCGTACAGCCTGACGGGAAGGTTTGACCACAAGCTGACCGAGAAGCACCAACTGACAGTGCGGTACATCTACGGGCACGCCGCGGAGAGCGATCCGTTTCACGACGAGGTGCTCCCAGGATATGGGAGCTCAGCGAGTATCCAGACGACCCACAACGGCGTTATCTCAATCGCGTCGGTACTTTCTCCGAAGACGACCAACCTGTTTCGGGGCGGGTACAACCAGAATAACGGCGGGTTCTTCTGCGATCATGCGGGGATCGACGCGCTGACGGGGGTGGACAGCTTCGGGAACGGACGCGACTTCGCTCTTCCGGGCTTCTTCACGTTTGGCTGCGTAGATCTGGGGGGGAGCAACGGCCAGGCTCGCCTGACCTCAACGATCACCTTTGCAGATACGTATTCGGTGAACAAGGGCGCGCACTCGATGAAGTTCGGGGGTGAGTTCCACAGCGTAAAGGACAACAGCTTCGACAATTTCTATTCGCGCGAGCAGATCGCCTTGAATGCCTACAGCACCTATGGAAGCGACGCGTACACGTTTGCAGGTGATCCCACGTCTCCGAGCTATGCCACGTTCCAGGACCTGGTGTTTGGGCGCCAGGGCGCTGTCGCGAACACGACGGAGTACCAGTTCTTCACGCGCGAACTTGCTCGCCGCGGAAACGACGTCTCGCGATTCCGGCAGCATGAGTGGGCGGCCTTTGCGCAGGACACATGGAAGGCCAACCAGCGGCTTACGCTGATCTACGGCATGCGCTATGCCTTCAACGGTGTGCCGTACGAGAAGGATGCGAATTTCTCAAACTTCTACGGCAACGCGGCGGCGCCGCTGGCAGATGACCAGGTCTTCACCTTTACCTCTGTGGGCCCCGGGACCGGCCGGCAGTTGTATGGGGATAGCTGGAAGTTGATTGAGCCGCGGGTTGGCTTCTCGTATGACGTCGGTGGTCGAGGCACGACGGCTATCCGTGGAGGCTTCGGTATCTTCCACGATCGCGTCTTCGACAACCTCTTCGGCAACGCCAAGTCGAACCCGCCATACCAGGCGCAGACCAACGACTACCCGTTCGATGGCACGATCAACACGCCTACGGCCTCAAATACGCCGCCTCCGGGCACGCTGATTCCGTCGCCGAGCATCGGGAACGGCGCGTTCAACGAGCCGGTGGTGATCGACGGCAATTTGAAGATGCCGACGAACGAGACTTACAACCTGGGTATTCAACACCAGTTCGGCAGGGTGACACTGGAGACGAACTACGTTGGAAGCCACGGGACGCACATCCTTCGGGAGATCGATGGAGCACCGCCACAACCCGCTCTCGTAGCAGGGCTGCTGGCTTCCGGAGTGGCGCCTGCCGCGCTCCAGCGTGATGCACTCTACAACACCTACGCCGCCACATATAACACCGCTTTTGAACACGAGCTTCTGCAGACCTCGAGCGGAGGTTCCAACTACAACGGTCTCCAGTTCAAAGCAACGGGCCAGCTCGGCGGCCTGAACCTGACGGGGAGCTACACCTACTCGCACTCGCTGGACGACTCAAGCGATGCGCTTGCGCCGGGCGCTGGGAACAGCGGCCTACCGCGGAACTCGTTTGATCTGCGCTCGGAGTACGGTAACTCGCCGTTCGATGTTCGGCACCGGGGAACGGTGGCGGCCAGCTATAACCTGCCAATCGGCCGCGGTGGCCGCTTCCTTCAGAATGGGCTGCTCGGTCACGTCTTTGAAGGGATCGAGATCTCCGGCATTCAGCAGGTACAGAGTGGGCTTCCGTTCGATCTCCGCGGCACGGTGGACAATCTCCATACTGGCTTGAACAATCGACCGGTGCTGATCGGGGCTCCGTATCCTGCAGGGCGAGGGACGAAGACACCGCAAGGCGTGGTGACGGGGCCGGCACGCTCGGCGTTCGCCAATGCGCCTTTCGATCAGAACGTGGCGCTTCGGCGGAACAAGTTCTATGGTCCGAGCTTCGTAAACACGGACGTCGTGTTCCAGAAGACCCAGACGGTGTTCGAGCAGTTCAAGGTGATCTTCCGGGCGGAGAGCTACAACGTACTGAATCATCCGAATTTCACCGCGCCGGCGTCTGACACGATCAGCTCGTCTGTGTTCGGGATTTCGGAGGGCCAGGTGGGGCAGAACGACAGCACGACGGGTGCGCGGCAGATCCAGGGCGCGATCAAGCTGGTGTTCTGAGCTCATGGACACGACCGTGTGCAGGGACGGGCCGAAGCCCAACCGCACTGCACACGGTCCACACCATACCGGGACCGTCACTGAAGTGCATTGCGTTGGGGGGCAGATGCTCGACCTTGCAGAACACCGAAGCTCCTTCTGCGATACGAGACCGACACAGTCGCCGTATGTTGTCCGGTTGAGCGCGTCCGTCCCCGCGGTCCCCGCGTGTGTCTTCCATGCCCTGGTCATCGACGAATACCTGGAGATGTGGGCTGGAGACGAAGACCGCCCTGTTCGGTCCGAGTCGGAGCCGAGGTCCGGGGGAGGACTGCGGATGGAGTTCTCCCGTTCCGGATCTCTGCCGATCGTGGTCACGGGAACCTTTACCCATTTCGAACCCGGGAGCATGGTCACGTGCATGGTCTCTGAAGAGGGCCGACCGGACGCGCCGCATTGCGTGGTGCTGATGGTCCATCCGGAGGGAGACGGGACGCGTGTCGACCTACTGCATATGGCGCTCGGAGCTCCTGGAGATGCGGCGCGTCTGGAAGCGGCGTGGGCGGCGGCGCTCCGGAGATTAGCTGCTCTGTTTACGAACGCATCGGTGACTCGGCACTCGGCCTGAAGAGGTCTTAGGACTTTTCGATATAAGAACGCCGTCACGCGGGTCAGTTGATTGGTTCGCAAGCGATCCGCGATCCGCAAATCTGGAGCGCTCAACGCGAACTTGCCTGCTGTTCCGCGGCTCATCACCGATACGGGTCTACTGGTCCGCAGAAAGCGTTGTTCTGGCCGCATCTCCCGAGATCAAGATGGCGGCACGTGCGATCTACGTATTTCACGAAGTCACGGCGGGTGCCGCCACGATGCATCCGCGGAGGTGAGGCTCAGGGCGTACGCCCGTCCCTCGCTCCTGTCGCACTGCCCCAATCCGTTTTGCGGGGCTCTGAGTGGCTCGGGACGTGCACCTCCTTCGAGCATGGCCTGCGGAGCTTAAGGAGAGCACGACCGGAGGCCCCGGCCCAAGACGTCAAGCAAAGGTGATCCCAAAAGCCTTGCTGTGCTGCTTGCCCGCAAGACAGCTGTGAGCTGTGGGTGAGGCGGGCGAACCAGAACGAAACTCAAGCGATTTCAGGAGGACTGCATGAAAGCGATTTATCTGCTGGTGCTTACGTTGATCTTTGGCGCAAGCGGCGCACTTGGCCAAGCTATTTCCGTAAACGGAGGCTCGATTCAAGGCACGATCACCGATCAGACCAACGCGATGGTGCCGAACGCATCGATCACGATCTCGAGTCCGGAGACGGGGTTTTCGAAGTCTCTGCAGAGTGATTCGAGCGGCTTCTACAGCGTCGGCCCTTTGAACCCTGGCAGCTACGCCGTTCACGTCACCGCTCCTGGTTTTGAAGGCCTGACCGTGAAGACAGTCGTAAGAACGGGGACAGTGACGAGTGGGACGTTCAAGCTTTCTCTCGGGAGGTCAACCGAGACGATCGAGGTAAGCGCGGGATCTGTTCAGGTGAACACCGACCAGCCGGGCGTCTCGGATGTAATTACGAAGCAGCAGATCGACAGCCTTCCAGTGAACGGCCGGAACTTCCTTGATCTTGCGCAGATTGAGCCGGGAGTGATTCTGCAGAGCGGCGAGTCATTCGATCCGACAAAGGCGGGCTACTCTGCGGTGTCGATCGGTGGTGTTGCGGGCCGTACCACGCGCATCCTCCTCGACGGCCAGGATATTACCGATGAGAACGTCGGCACGACGATCTTCAATGTCTCTCAAGGGGCGATCAACGAGTTTCAGCTCAATCGATCGACGCAGGACGTATCGGGCGACGTGACCTCGACCGGCCAGGTGCTTGTCTCGACGAACTCAGGGACGAATGCGTTTCATGGTCAGCTCTTCTACTACTTCCAGGACAACCAGGCGGGCTTCGCTCGCACAGCTGGCGGCATCGATGTGCCGTTTCAACGGAACCAGTTTGGCGGCAGCGTGGGCGGTCCCATCATCAAGGACAAGCTCTTCTTTTTTGCAAATTCGGAGCGGATCAAGCAGGATTCGTCGAATGCGTTGACGCTTGGGCCGCTGTTTACGGCGATCCAGACGAAGTATTCCAGCCTCCCGTCTCCGTACCGGGAGACGTACTCGACGGCTCGGCTTGACTACAACGGGTTTCTCGGCGGGCACTATTTTGCTCGGATCAACTACAACGTAAACTCCTCGGTCTCGAACTTCGGATCCGGCTATGAGCTTTATGCGAATCGGGACAATACACCCGGGATCGCCGGCGGCGCGGATTTTGCGAATGGCAAGTTCACCCATTCGTTCCGGGGAAGCTATGAGAAGTTTCACAACCTGCTGAACGACAACACTGTGGGCAACAGCAGCGTGTACACCGGCATACCCGGCCTCAATTTCAGATACCAAGCGCAGAATCTTTATTCAGGGCCAAACGTGAACGCGCCGCAGACGACGCTTCAGTCCGATAAACAGGTCCGGTATGACGGCTCCTGGACGAAAGGTGCGCACAACCTGCGATATGGGTACAGCCTGAACCGGATCCTGAGTGGCGGTCTTGCGAACTTCTTTTTGAACGCCCCGCGCGTCACCATCCTGGCGACTGATCTTCTGCCAGGAGCCGATCCGACCGATCCTATCAACAGCTATCGTCCGTCGCAGGTGCGCTTTGGAAATGGTCTCGGATTCAATACGGAGATCCCGGGGTTCGGCCTCGCGGGTGGCGGTCTCACCAGCTGGCGCCAGGGCGCTTATGTGGCCGACAACTGGAAGGTCACGCCGTCCTTCACGTTGACGACGGGTCTGCGATGGAGCATCGATACAGGTCGCGCGAACCAGGACATCCCCGTGATTCCCTGCTCGGATGCGGTAGAGGCGCTGGGAGCGGCTGCACCGTGTACCGGCTCGGCACCATTGCTCGATCAGTTCCAGGCTGGGTTCGGCGCAAAGGTCCATCAGCCGTATGCCAACTTTGGACCGCAGGTTGGGATTGCCTTTAGCCCGGGAGCACACAACACCGTTGTTCGTGCGGGCATCGGGATCTTCTATGAGAGTGACGTCTTCAACAACACGTTGAACGCGCGAGCAAACCTGATCAAGAAGGGGCTGTTCAACGACGCGTCGCACCTGCTTTGCCAGGGTACAACGACGTTTCTGCTGCCGGATGGGACGCAGCTTACCTCGGTCGACGGCATCGACTTCACGACACTTTGCGGAGAACCGCTGGCACAGAGCGCTCCGCATTTCATCAACCTGCAGAAGGAGTACCAAGACGCGACAGCGGCCGCCGGAGCTTCGATCAACGGTTCCTACGTCGGGAACACGTTGCAGATTGGTCAGGCGTATGCCGCTCCGTACCGAACGCCGTATGCCCTTCAGTACAACGGCGGCATTCAGCGGGAGATCTTCAAGGGTGGGGTTCTGAGCGTGGACTACGTGCACAACTCCAGTCTGAAGATCGGCCAGGTCACCGATGTGAACCACGTCGGTGCTGCGCGCACCCTGAGGACGGACGCGGCGACTCACGCGATCGCCGCGACGACGCAGCAGTTCGGCTGCTCCGGCGGAGCGAGTGCCGCGGCCATCAACTGCGCGATCGCTGCGAAGGCAACGATCTTCGATTTTGCGAACAACAATCTCGATTCAGGCGTGACCGCACTTGGAGCGGGGCCTGCCAGCGTTGCCGGACTGACGCCGGCGACAGGAGCGGCGTTTCCCGGCGTGAACCCCAACGTGGGTGTCGGCAACTTTATACTTCCGCAGGGTCGATCCGGATACGACGCGCTCCAGGTGCTGTTTCGCGAGCAGAGGAATCATCCCGCGCCGGGGCTGCGATCGACAAACTTCCAGATCGCGTATTCGTTTTCGCGCAGCGTTTCGAATACTGTGAACACAAACGTGGGCGATCAGTTCTTCAGTGCGACCGCGTTTGATAATGACAGGCCGACGCAGTACATCGGGTACTCCGGACTGGACCGCACGCATGTGTTCTCGTTCGGAGGATCGATTGTGCCGAAGTATGGTCCGCAGATCGGGATCATCGGCCACGTGTACTCTGCGCTTCCGCTCAACCTCAATCTCCCAAACAGCTCAGCGGGAAGCGACAGTGGAGCGATCTTCCAGTCGGACGTGACGGGAGATGGGACCGTGGGCGACATTGTTCCGGGAAGCGATCCTGGCGATTACATGCGGCACTTCAACGGCAAGACGCTGAATCAGCTGATCAGTCGATATAACGAGCACAGCGCCGGTACGTTGACGCCCGCCGGGCAAGCGCTCGTCAACGCTGGCCTGCTTACACCCTCGCAGCTTTATGCTCTTGGGGCCGTTCAGCAGCCGATTGCTCCGGTGCCGCAGGCCGTCGCGGCGGAGAATACGTTCTTCCGTACCGTCGATCTCAACTTCTCCTACCCCCTGCGCCTGGACCGGTTCCATGAAGGGCTGAGTCTTGAGCCGGCGGTCGCGTTTTATAACATTGGCAACTTCTCCAACTTCAACTCGCTGCCGGTCGCGAGCGGCATTCTGGACGGAGGTGGAGTGAACGGACCGAGCGCCGGGCTGCTTGAGTCACAGCGTGTGCAACGGGGGTCCGGGACCGCGGATCAGGGCGGCCCACGTACTACGGAGTTTCAACTCAGGTTGAACTTCTGAGGCGGAAGGCGAGGGTCGGCAGCCGAATGGAACCGGATTGGCTGCCGACACCGCTGACGGAATCTCTCGCCTGACGCAGCGGGCAGCCAACGTTCTTCCAGGAGTAAGCAAAGGCACAGTGAAAGCCGTCGTCGACGCTTCTACTGAGACGTAAGCGCCTTGAGATAGAGATACTCGAACTGCACTCCCTTATAGAAGTCAACGACCCGGATCCGCTCATCGCGACCATGGGCGCGGTCGTCATCGCGATCGACACCCATTCCGGAGAAGCCATAGCTGGGGATTCCGGCGTTCATGGTGTAGATGCTGTCACTGGCTCCCGTCTCCATCTGTGGGATGACCGGGATACCGGGCCAGAGGATCTTGACGGTCGCGTCCAAGGGTCGGAAGACCTCCTGATTGAGCGGTGGCGGGCTCATGGAGCGACGGTCCGAGGCCTGCTCAAGGACCTGCTGATCGGAGGTGATGTACTGGACCTTGAGCGAGGGGTCGGCGAAGATGCGAATCAGATCCTGGCGGACCTGCTCCTGAGAGTGCCCGGGGAGGATGCGGCAGTTCACGTTGGCAACCGCGCTGCCGGGGAGCGCGTTAGGAGCGTGGCCCGCAGACATCATGGTGGCCACGCAGGTGGTGTGCAAGAGGGAGTTGTAGATCATGTCCGATGAGAGCCGGCGAGCGGCTTCGGGGTCCGGCACCGGGCCGGAGACTGCGCGCAGATCGGAGGCGAGCTGTCCTTGCTGCAGCAGAGCTGTCTTGGCGAAGTATGCTCGCGTGACCTCGTTGGTCTCAAGTGGGAAGGGGCTCTTCTCGAGGCGGCCCAGGGCGTCGGCGACGTGGTAGATAGCGTTATCGGGCCTTGGGAGTGAGCTATGGCCGCCCGGGTTGGTCGAAGTGACACGGTAGTCCGCGTAGAGTTTTTCAGTGGCTTCCACGCCCATGCTGATGGCTTTGCCTTTTTCCTGGACGGGCCCTCCGGCGTCGGGATTGATAACAAATGCCGCGTCGATCAGATCGCGATGGTTCTTGAGGAGCCAGTCAACACCGTTCGATTTGCCATTCTCTTCGTCGGCGGTGAGGGCGAGGATGATATCGCGATCCGGCACGTACCCTTCGCGTCGCAGGCGAAGAAAGCTCTCGACCACGGCCGCGTCCGAGTCTTTCATGTCCTGCGTCCCGCGGCCGTAGAAGTAACCGTCCTTCTCGATGAACTGAAAGGGATCGGTCGTCCAATCAGAGCGTTTGGCCTCGACGACATCGATGTGACAGATGAAGAGTACTGGCTTGAGAGTGGAGCCAGGGCGGCCACGGTAGCGAGCCACGAGATTTCCCTTGCGACCCTTGTTTTCAGGCGGGGTATCGGGGCCGAGGACGACGAGGTCGGCGGCGGGGAAGCCGGCATCCAGAAGCCGCTTCTTCATGGCCTCGGCGGCGACGGTGGTACTTCCTACTGAATCGGTGGTGTTGATCTCGATGAGCTGTTGAAAGATCTCGCGGGCGAGCTGCCGATCGGCCGGCGGGAGCTCGCCTGCCGATTGCGCCTGAAGCGCGGAAGAGAGAAGAACCAGGAAGAGTGCGGTCGCTATTGGTTTCAAGTAGCTGTCTCCGTGCGTTGAAGTTTGGTTGTTGTGCGCTTCTGTCTTCGTGTCTCTTCGGGTCCGAGAGATCGTTCTGCAAAGACTCATTCTGTTGGTGAGATAAGAAACTCCTGCAGTTTGCCGTCCGGCATGGTGTAGGTGGTGAGCCGCAGGAGTTGGGTCTCGAACTGCAAGTGGAACACACGATAGATCATGCCACCGTCCATCGATTGGCTGCACTGCCTGACGGCATGGAGCGCACCCAGCGGAATGAGGCTGTCCCGGAAGTCATTGATCGTCTCCGTATCGAAGTAGAAGTTCGTGTCGGCGGTCAGGAGCGAGCGATCGAGCTTGCCTTTACGGAGCATCGCGAGGATGCGGGCGACCTCCGATTCGGCGGCGGAGGTCTTTGCGGCCTCTTCAGGTGTTGTGGGTCCTGTGATGGAGCACGGGGCGATGCCGGACTGCGAGACGGGTTGCTGGCCTCCGGGTTCGACGACGCGCTCGATGGCATTCGCGATGCGAGATGCCGTTCCTGCGTAGGCGTTTGTCATGACGGCGTAGGCGAGGTCGTCTTCCGGCACCATCGCGTTTTCGGAGACGAATCCGCTCACGACGCCTCCGTGGCGGAGGAGCGTCTTCCCGCTGGGCAGCTTGTCAATGTGGAGGCCCATGCCGTACCCGGTTCCGGAGCCATTCTTCAGCTTGAACTCGGTCTCCATCGTCTTGTAACTCTCTGGCTTGAGCAGCGTGCGGTGCAGGATGCTCAAGTCCCAGGCGAGCAGGGTCGCGACGGGCATCGCGAGTTCCCCGGCCCCGGCGTACCAGCCGGGTGCTTCGAGATTATCCCGGCGCATGGGGCCGAGGGCATGGCGCTCATACCCCCTGACGATGAGGTGCTTGCGCTCCGCTTCGATATCGAGGTCCAGGACGCCTTTGAGCTTGAGCGGCTCGATGACGTTTTGCCAGAGGAAGTCGTGGAAGGGCATGCCGCTTGCTTTTTCGACGATGAGAGAGGCGATGGTGTAGTTGGTATTGCTGTAGCCGAACTCCGTGCCTGGATCGAAGCCGAGCGGGCGGGTCGCCCATGTGTGGACGAGCGCGAGCGCGGAGATCGGCCGGGTCAGCATGGGAAAGGTATAGGTTTCCGGAGCAGAGTCTGCGTATCCGGAGGTGTGTGTGAGCAGATTGCGGATGGTAACGACATTTGCTCGGGTGAGCTCTGGAAACCAGCGCGAGACTGGATCGTCGAGCCGGAGCTTGCCACGCTCCTGGAGGAGAAGGACGCACGCCGCGGTAAAGGCTTTGGAGTTCGATCCTATGGGGTACGCCATCGATGGGTCGGCAGGGATGTTGGGTTCCGCCTGAGCTTGCGTGGACTCGCCGCGAGTGTGCGGAGTGAGAACGGCAGATCCGAATGCCTCGGTGTAGATCACCTTGCCGCCACGTGCGATGCCGACGGATGCGCTGGGGAGACCAGTGGCATCCACCACGGGCCGTATGGCCTCCTCGATCTTTGCGCGGTCGGCGGGAGAGATCTCCTGCGCGAGCGAGAGAGGCGTACCAGCCGTGATGAGGATGAGTACAGCTAGGATCGATCGCACAGGAACGTCTCCAGTTGCCGTATTGCTCGAATTCTGATCGAGACAACCGCCGGTGAGCTCTTATTGCGGAGCGTACCCTTCTCCGCGCAGCACCTTGCCAGGAAGCGCGCCTGTCATTTTGCCTTGCGCGATGACGGGAACTCCATTGACGAGGACGTACTCCATACCCACCGAGAGCTGGTTCGGCTTTTCGAACGTGGCCAGATCGCGGATGGTCGCGGGGTCGAAGACGACGACATCCGCCCACATGCCTTCTTTGAGAACACCGCGATCGGCGAGACGCATCTGCTGCGACGGGAGTGCGGAGAACTTGCGGATCGCGTCTTCAAGGGTCAGCACGTGATCCTCTCGAACATACTTGCGCAGGATGCGGGGAAAGGTGCCGTAGGCGCGAGGATGCGAGTGCCCCTGACCGAGCAAGCCTTCCGGCGAGGTTCCGCTCCAGTCGTTGTCGATGGAGACCCACGGCTGCTTGAGCGCGAGCACGTTGTCCGGCTCGCTCATTCCGAAGACGGCAACCTCTGTCTTCGCCCGGTCGCGGATGAGGAGATCGAAGAGCGCGTCCATGGGGTCCTGCTTCCAGATGGCAGCGACCTCGGAGAGGCGTTTGCCCTGGAGCGGAACGAGCTCCGGATTCTGGACGACAGCGATGAGCACCGCGTCGGGACCAGGGATCTCCTGCCATTCGTTGTCCCATTGGCTGGTGGGCGTCAACATGTCTTTGCGGATGCGCGCCCTGGTAGCGGGGTCCTTGAGCCGCTCGATGAGTTTGGCATCGCCGCCATCGTGCGCCCAGGCGGGAATGAATGCGGAGAGGCCGTTCGCCCACGCCGGATAGGCGTAGGTATTTGCGCTTACATCGAGACCGGAAGCGCGCGCCGCATCGATGGCTGATACGATCTGCGGCATTCGGCCCCAGTTGGATTTGCCTGCGGCCTTGAGGTGCCAGATCTGAACGGGAACCTGTGCTTCGCGGCCGATCCGAACTGCCTCGGCAATAGCCTGGATCTCGCCATCGCCCTCTGTGCGTACGTGCGTGGCATAGATGCCGCCGAAGGCTGCCGCAGCGCTGGCGAGGGCGATGAGCTCTTCCGTGTGTGCGTAGGGCGCGGGAGCGTACATCAGAGAGGTCGAGAGCCCCACGGCTCCATCCTTCATCGCCGTTCGCACGAGAGCCTGCATCTCTCCAAGCTGCGCGGGCGTGGGTTGCACATCAGCGTCACCGAGCACCATCTCGCGAACGCTGGTTGCTCCAACGAAGCTGGCCAGGTTGATGCCCATGCCTTGACGTTCCAGGCGCGCGAAGTACTGGCGAAAGGTGGACCAGTCCGGCGTGATCTTGTATCGGTCATAGACGGCGTGGTCGGCAGCGATCATGGCGGCGTTGAGAGGCGCGATCGACGAGCCTTCGCCGGTGATCTCAGTGGTGATTCCCTGGTAGATCTTTGAGGGCAGCCTCGGATCGACGAGGATGCTCTGCTCGGACTGGCCGAGCATGTCGATGAAGCCGGGCGCGACGACTTTGCCGGCGGCGTCGATGGTCTTTGCGCGAGGTGCGCTGCTCAGGTCCCCGATCGCTGCGATCCGCCCGTCACGGATTCCAACCTGTGCCGAGTACCAGGGGGAGCCGGTTCCATCGATGATGTGGCCGTTCACGATGACGACGTCGTATGGTTTGGCCGCAGAGGTTGGTGCGGAACGATCGTCAGGCGCGTGCGCTGCCTGTCCTTGAAGGTCTCGGGAGGAAGCTGCCAGCAGCAGGGAGATGATTGCTGCGAGCGAGAGCTGCCCCAATACGGAGGAGATGGCCAGACGTGTCGATCTCATGCTGAACGCCTGAAGCGTCTGAGCTCCGTCCCATTCATAAGCAGGATGTGCATTTTGCCGTCCACCTCGCAGGCAAAGCTTAGCCGATCGGGGCACATCGGCTCCGAGTTGATATAGAAGCTGTCGTCGTGTGCGGCTTCGAGAGGATCACCGTCGAGGAAGAGCGTGCCGTTCCGTTCGAAGACCGCTGAGCTCAGGACCCAGGGATCGTCGTTGACGTAGTCACCGACGAGCGTCTGCCAGTGTGGCGGGGGTTCGGCAGCCTTAGGCATGGTCTCTCCCTGTTTTACGTAGAACTCCGCTCCATGGGCCAGGCCCAGGATGCGCTTCTGGCTGTCACGTTGGAACTTCCAGCTTTCGGCACCAAGTGTTGCGTCCTCGACCAGGAAGGAATCGCCGGCCCCTTCGAGCGGGAGCACCTTTCCCGAGGTCTTCAACTGAAGTCGTGAGCCGTTGGCATCGATCGTCACGCGAGGTCCTTTCCCGATCTCGTAGATGCCGGCATACTCTGCGGCCTGCGGTACTTCCGTCCGATCTCGCACAGCGATCGAGTCCGGCATTTCCAATTTGCCGCCGGACTTCGCGGCTTTGAGCGCCCGGGTGGCATACCGCGTGACGGGAGTTGGCCGATACCCCTGCTGCGCGTTGATGGATGCGAAGGCGCCGATACCCTGGGTGAGATTGAGATAGATGGACGACATGAAGCTGACCATTCCACCGGTGTGGAGGAGGATACGATCTTCTCCGTCCCCGTCGACGGCTATGCCGTAACCGTAGCCTGCCGTCGGCCCGAACTCTTCCGCGCCGATCCAGCGATGGGTCATCTTCCCGAAGCTCTGTTGCGTGATCAACGGCTTGCCGTTTTCCGCGGTGCCGCCGCGAAGCAGAAATCGCAGGTATTTGAGCATGTCGCCTGGTGTGGAGGCGACGCAGCCGGCGCTGGTCTGCTCGTGAAAGGCGGGAGCTTGTCGCAGCTTTCCAAACCGAGGGTACGGCCGGTCAGGTGCAGCGGGGATGTAGCTGGTGGCCTGCAGTTCCCACTCGGAGCCTCCCAGCATGGGTCGTGTGCTGGACATACCAAGCGGTTCGAAGAGACGGTTGACCAGGGACCTTTGGTAGTTGCCGCCGTCGAGCTTTTCCACGAGATGACCGATGACGTTGAAGGCCATGTTGGAGTAGAAGAAGCGTTCGCCTGGAGCGTACCGCTGGTGGTGCTTCCATCCGCCCTTCGGAAAGAAGAGCTCTCCCGCCACCGGGCAGCCCTGTCGTGTGGGTGAAGATGTGGTGGGTGTTGACGGGACCGAATGGTGTCTCCCACGGGAGCCAGGCGAGGTAGTCCATCACGGGCCGTTCGAGATCGAGCTTGCCTTCGTCCACGAGCTGCAATGCGACGATCGCGGCCATGGACTTCGAGATGGACCCGATCTCGAAGAGGCGTTCCGTAGTGAGAGGCTTTTTGGTGTCAAGGTCCTCGAAGCCGTAAGCCGCAACCAGGGCCTGTCCGTCGAGATCGGTGAGGGAGAAGGTGAGCCCCGGTGCATTTTGCTTCGCCATGTAGCCCGCAATCTCCCGACCGAGAGCTTCGGTCAGTCCTCCGGGGAGGCGGTCGACTGCGGCTGAGGCAATGGGAGCCGCCGTCTCGCTCCGTAGAGCCGCGAATCTGCCGAGGAGAGACGCTCCGGCTGCGCTTTGGAGAAAGCCCCGGCGATTCATTCGCTACACTCCGAGCGCCTGATTGAGATCGTCCTTGAGATCGGAGAGGTCCTCGATGCCGACGGAGTAACGGATGAGCCGCTCCGGGATACCCATTGCGGCACGCTGCTCGACGGTGCACTCGACGTGACTGGTGGTTGCGGGGATCCCGGCAAAGGTCTCCACGTGACCCAGCGAGGCGGCGCGATGGGCGAGGTTCAGCCGCTCGAGTACAGTGGCGACGTCGAGGCCTTCTTTGACGGTGAAGCTTAGCATTCCGCCGAAGCCGCGCATCTGCTGCCGCGCGACGGCGTAAGCGGGATGGCTGGGAAGTCCGGGGTAGAAGACGCTCTCGACGGCCGGGTGGGATTCCAGGAACTCCGCTACCGCCATGGCGTTCTCGTTGTGTTTGGCGACGCGAAGGGCCAGCGTTTTGAGCCCGCGCGCAATCAGGTAGGCGGAGAACGGCTCGAGAACCGCTCCGTTGATCTCCCGGTATTCGTAGACCTTGCGAACGAGGTGCCCGGCTCCGCAGAGGATGCCGCCTAGGGCGTCTCCGTGGCCGCAGAGAAACTTGCTGGCTGAGTGGACCACGAGGTCACTGCCAAGTTGGAGCGGATTCTGGTTGATCGGCGTAGCGACCGTGTTGTCCGTCACGACGACGGCGCCAGCACGCTTTCCGGCGTCGGCCAGCTTGCCGATATCGAGGACCTTGAGGGTCGGGTTCGTGGGGGTCTCGAGGTAGAGCAGATCGCAGCCCCTTGCGATCTCCGTGAGGATCTCGGTCTCGCTCTGCGTGTTTACGAGCTCGACTTCGACATCGATCCTGGGAAGGAACTCGGTGAAGATGCGGTTGGTGCCGCCGTAGGTATCGGTCACGGAGACGACACGCTGCCCTGGCTGGAGGAGGGCGTAGAAGGTGTTGCTGATTGCCGCCATTCCGGAAGAGAAGCTCACGGCAGCTTCGGCCGATTCGAGCGAACGGACCTTTTCTTCGAGAATTGCGACGGTTGGATTGGTGTTGCGCGAGTAGATATACCCATCCCGGCGCTGAAGGGCGACCTCCTGCCAATCGGCGATGGAGTCGTACCCAAAGCTGATTGCGGGGACCAGCGGCATCTGGGCTGCGCCGTAAGGGTGGCCGTGTTCTTCGCCGGCCCACAAGGCGCGGGTAGATTGGCCCTTCGTTTCTGTCATGAGGTGAGTCGCCTTCTGCGGGATGCATGATCCCGCGCGTGGTGCTTCGTCTGGCAAGCGGCGGGAATCCCTCCATGCGGGCGAGATCCCGACGGTTACGGCGGTACGGCGACCCCTAGGGTCGTCAGGAATGCTTTGCCATCAACGGATGAGAAGATAGTGACACGCAGTGCCGTACTGATTGCTGCGTTGAACGTCCCGATAGGCAATTTTTGCGGTGAATATCGGGCAGAAGGCGAAGAATATCTGCATGCTGCTTGACGAGATCGACGCAAAACTCCTGAACGCAATTCAGAGCGACTGCAAGTTAACCTCTCACGAGCTGAGCGAGATCGCGCATCTCTCGCCCACAGCTTGCCAGCGCCGGCTGCAACGGATGCGCTCTGGGGGTGTGATCGAGGGCGAGGTCGCGATCATCTCGCCCAGAGCCGTGGGGAGGCCGATCTCGATGCTGGTGCTTGTCTCGCTGGCACGCGAGCAGGCCGACATCATCGACGCGTTTAAACAATCCATTCGTTCGACGCCCGAGGTGATGAGCGGATACTACGTCACGGGTGAGGTCGACTTTGTGCTGGTGATTACCACCTCCAGCATGGAGGCGTACGAGGAGTTCACGCGCGACTTCTTTTACAAGAATCAGGACATCAAGAGCTTCAAGACACTTGTTGTGATGGACAGGGTCAAGGCCGGATTTATGCTGCCCATTGAGCCCACGCTGCTATAGCTCAGGCCCGCGCTCGGCGTAGACGTGCACGGATCAGCGGCTGAACTGCTGAATGCCGCGTGTGCCAAAGCAGCGCGTCCCATCCCGCGCGGATCGTCAGAGCCGACATTTGAGTAGCGTGTCAGCACGGCTATCCGGACGTATGAATCTGTGGATGCGCCTTTCAGGTTCGACTAGCGCTGTCAGGGGGCGGAGACACACCCACGTCAGGTGAGCATTAAAACGTCATAAAAACCTTGAAAACGCTGTTACACAGCGGTAAGGTCGTGTCATTCTCTTTCCACTCCGTTAACCAAGCGCGTTTCGAAGGTGCCTCAGCATCTTCGAAATCCGTCCTTTTAGCCCCGAGGGAGACATGCCCCTCACGAACCTGGAGGTGGTATCTCGGCTCTTGAGACTCCCTCCCGTATCTCTAACCGCAACCATTTGTTTCACTTAGCTCCCGTCTCCAAAGTTGGAAGGCCAAGCCGTTTACTCGCTCGCTCAACCAGAAAGCCCGAAGCGCCTGATCGCCCCGGGGTTGTACCTGAGAGGAAAAGCCATGTACCGGTTCCTGATTCGTGTTTTCTCGCTCTGTTTGCTTACACTGCTGGGCGCTTCAGCTGGGCTTTGTCAGAACGCCACGACGTCGCTTCGGGGTGTGGTCACGGATCCGACCGGGGCGGTGGTGCCCGGCGCCAGTATTAGCCTCCTGAATAAGGCGGCCGGTCAGAAGCTTGCGACCACCTCCCAGGGAAGCGGCGACTACCAGCTGCTGCAGATTGCCCCGGCGACCTATACGATCACGGTGACCGCGCCAGGATTTGGAAGTCAGACCAAGACCGCGGAGCTGCTGGTGAATCAGCCGGCCACGATCAACTTCGCGTTGACCCTTCAGTCGACGGTTGAGGTGGTGGATGTGACGGGCGGCGCCCAGACGATGAACACCTCGGATGCGTCGATCGGAAACTCCACCAACAACGCAACGATCCAGGCGATGCCAAGCGCCACCCGCAATATCCCAGATCTCCTTTCGCTGAACCCAGGCGTCTTCTTTATTCCGATACCGGAGGGCAGTGACCCTTCGATGCAGGACAGCCGCAGCGGTTCGGTCAACGGCACGCGCTCCGACCAGAGCAACGTGACCCTGGATGGCCTGGACGATAACGACCAGATACGGGGTCTGGCGTTTACCGGCGTTCTTCGCGCGACGCAGGACTCGACCGAAGAGTTTCGCGTGACGACCAGCAACGGGAATGCGGACGCGGGCCGCTCCGCGGGCGCACAGGTCAGCCTGATCACGAAGTCAGGAACCAACTCGTTTCATGGAGCGCTGTATGAGTACCATCGGCCGACGTTTACGGTTGCAAACGACTTTTTCCTGAAGAACACACAGAGAGATACCGGCGTGGCGAATCGTCCGGCAAAGCTGATTCGGAATATCTTCGGCGGCGATCTTGGCGGTCCCATCATCAAGAACAAGCTGTTCTTCTTTGGCAACTACGAGGGGCAGCGCCAGGCGGAGAGCGCCACAGTGCAGCGGACCGCACCCACAGCCCTCTACCAGCAAGGGATTCTGCAATATGCGGATGCCAACGGAGGAGTCAGTCAACTCACGCCGGAACAGTTCACCGCGATGGACTCTGCGCCGAAGACCGGCTGCGCAGTCTGCGGAACAGCCGCTTATCCAGCCGGGCCAGGTCCTAACCCGAATACACTTGCCTTTCTGAACTCAATGCCCGCGGCAAACGGAACGGCGCTCGGCGACGGCCTGAACACCGGTTCGTACACGTTCGCCTCCACGCACCCGATCACCCTGAACACGACGATCGTGAAGCTGGACTGGACCCCTTCGGAGCGACATCACGTGTTTGTGCGGGGAAACCTGCAGAAGGACACGACGGGTGGACTCGAGCAGTTCCCCGGTCAGGGACCTTCGTCGAATCTCATTGACAACTCGAAGGGCATCAGCGCCGGAGATACCTGGACCGTCAGCCCGACGCTGGTGAACGATCTTCGTTACGGCTATATCCGGCAGGGTTATGCCCAAAGCGGAGTCGGTAAGGGCGATTACGTGAGCTTTCGCTTTCTGGACACGCCGACCGCACAGACCAGGAGCTCCATTGTCAGTGTTCCGGTCAATAACATCATCGACAATTTGAATTGGACGAAGGGCAAGCACACGATCGAAGTCGGTGGAAACTGGCGGCTCGTGCACCAGAACCTGTCCACCGACGAGAACTCGTACAACAGTGCTTCGACGAATACGTACTGGCTCTCTAATAATGGAAACCCCACGTCGCCCACTTATGTAGGGGCTCCCGACGTCGACTCCGGGTTCCTCAACTCCTACCAGATCGCCTATTCGAATCTTGTCGGAACCGTTCCCTCCGTGACGAATGCGTACAACTACAACGTCAGCAGCCCAACTACCGGAACGCTGCTGGCCGAGGGCGCACCTGTCTCGCGAAGCTACAAGGCAAACGAGTACGAGTACTTCATCCAGGACTCCTGGCGCGCCCTGCCGAATCTCACGCTGACCTTTGGCCTGCGGCACACCATTCTGCAAACGCCCTGGGAGGTTCACGGGCAGCAGGTACAGCCCACCATCGACACGGACGCCTGGTACAAAAAGCGCGAGGCGGCAGCAACTGCCGGGAGCGTATACGAAGAGGAGTTGCAGTTCGCTCCAAGCGGGCCGTACTACGGCAAGCCGGGGTACTGGCCTAAGTCAAAGAACAACTTCGCCCCGCGCTTCGCGGTTGCTTACGCTCCAAACAGCAAGACCTCTATCCGCGCCGGCGCAGGACTCTACTACGCCCACTATGGTCAGGGTCTCATCAACAGCTACAGCAAACGAGGCTCGTTCGGTCTGAGCACCACCGTGACGAGTAAATCAGCCACCCTGACCGATGCAACATCGCCCCGCTTTACCGACCGGAACACGCTGCCGTTTACCAATGGTGCGGGGCCGCAGACTACGGCGTTTCCGTATCAGTATCCCGATGCGGGTGCGATCGAACCGGGGTTGGATAACAAGATCAAGACACCCTACAGCGAGGCGTTCGACCTATCGTTCCAGCGGGAGCTAAAGGGCGGGTTCACGATCGAGGTTGCTTACGTTGGCAATCTCGGTCGCCACCTGCTGCAGACCCTGGATCTGGCAGAGCCGACCAATTACGTCGACCCACAGGGTGGCGGCGACTACTTTACTGCGGGTACACAGCTCTCGAAGCTTGTGGACCAGAACGCACAGGATTCAACCGCTTCGGTGCCGGCGATTCCTTACTTCGAACACGTCTTTCCATTTATGGCGAACTTCGATCATCCCGGCGAGAGCGCGACGCAGGCGATCTACTCCAATGAGTGGGCTCCCACACGCGCGGGAGCCGGGGTCACAACGGCTCTGACGGACATTGATTATGCGTGTCAAAACGATCCGGCGGATTCACCCTACCCCTGCCCTGCCGGCTACCAGTCGAAGTTCTGGCAGCAGCAGTTCCTGTCGTTGTACTCACTCGCGTCGATCGGCATGAGTTACTACAACGCGGGACAGGTTACGTTGCGCCATCCCATGAGCCACGGGTTCCAGGCCGATGTCAGCTATACGTTTTCGAAGTCGATCGACATGGGTTCGGATGCGGAGCGCACCTCTGAATTCGTCGCCGGTGTGGCTTCGCCGGCCAGCTTCATCATCAACACATGGCAGCCCTACCTTAACCGCGCGCCTTCTGACTTCGATACGCGTCATCTGCTTACGGTGGATTACCTGTACGCATTGCCTGTGGGCCGCGGGCAGAGGCTGCTGGGCAACACAAACCACCTGGTGGATGCGGTTGTCGGAGGCTGGCAATTCTCCGGCATCCTGCGTGCCACCAGCGGACTTCCCTTTGGCGTGTTCGAGCCAGGCTGGACGACGAACTGGGAGATCGAGTCCTATGGCGTGGTCACGGATAAGCACGCGGCCAGGGTCCGGCGGCACTTCGACAGCAGTGGCAACCCGCAGTTCTTTGACAACCCCGACGCGATCAACAGCGGGGTCACCACCGGCGGTCCGATCCGTCTGCCTTATCCAGGCGAGACGGGGCAGCGCAACTACTTCCGTGGAGATGGCTACTTCGATGTCGACAGCGGCTTGAGCAAGGCGTGGTCTCTTAGTGAGTACGGCAAGCTGAAGTTCGCGTGGGAGGTCTACAACGTCACCAACACCGTCCGGTTCGACCCCTTCTCTATTGGGGCTGGTCTGACTGGAGGAAACCTGGGCACGGCGAGCGCGCTTTTGGGGTCTCCGCGGCGCATGCAGTTCTCGCTCCGTTATGACTTCTAGGGCTCGTCAGCTTTGAGAACCCTCAACCACCGCTGCGCCTCCCAGGCGCGGCGGTGTTCTTTTATGTCGCTCTTCCACCCTTTAGGACACAAACGATGACTCTGCTTCAGCGCTATGCTCTCCGGCTCGGATGTTTGCTGCTTTCCTCGACCGCGTTCTCCCAAGGCAAGCCTCCGCTCTCACTCGACGAGTTTATGAATACGACCGAGATTCGATCGGCCAAGATCTCTCCTGATGGCACCGCAGCAGTTATTGCGACGACGTCCCCTGATTGGAAGGCGAATCGGTTTCGAAGTGATCTTTGGTTGTGGACGCGAGCCACCGGGACGCTTCATCCACTGACGCACTCTGGCCGTGTGAACGGGCCCGAGTGGTCTCCAGATGGCAAGTACATCGCGTTTGTGTCAGACCGCTCCCCGTCGGCGCCGGAGGAGGGCTCTGGGGGCGATGACAAGCAGAGCAAGGACGAGCCAGGACGCGTCTGGCTGCTGCCCGTCAGCGGAGGAGAGGCATTTCCGCTCTATCACGAGAGTCTGGATGTGCATGCGTTCGCCTGGTCGCCCGATGGATCATCGATCGTGTTTTCGGTGACAGAACCGCTCTCGAAGAATGCCGAGGAGGCTCAAAAGCAAGAGTGGAAGGATGTAGTGCGTTGGCGTGAGCGGGAGCGTGGCGATGTCCTGTTAAGGCTGACGCTGTCGAGTGTGGTCCGAGCGTCGGTGTCTGTTCCAGAGGCGCACGAGGAGCCAAAGCCAGACGCGGAGAAGCCGGTGTATCCACAGGGAGCACAGGTGGTGACGCGCAGCTCGCGCGTCATCGAGGAGGTCGCGCCTTCACCAGGCGGCGACCAGCTCGCATTTGAGACTGGGCCGACGTCGCATCGTGAGGAAGATCCGGGGGATCCGGAGGTTTATCTCGTACCGTCGGCAGGCGGAGACGCCCGCCAGTTGACCCATAACCAGGCGATTGAAAGCGGGCTCAGGTGGGATCCTTCTGGGAAGAGACTTTACCTGCTGGTGCGTGCGGGTGGTGGTTCTCTAGAAGGTCCGTACCGAGACGTTCAGGGACGGCTCTACTCTGTCGACAGCGCGACCGGAGCGGCCACGCGACTCGGTTCCAGCTTTGAAGGTTCATGGGGAGAGTTCGCGGTGACGGCCGATGGCAAGCTGTTGGCGGCAGGACAGCTCGGAGTGAACCAGGGGATCTATCGCGTTGAAGCTGAGCGCGCCGAGCTAATCTCTGCCCCTAAAGGAAGCTTTGAACATCTCAGCACGGCGGCACACGGCAAGGCGGTGTTATTTACGCGATCCGCGATCACGGAGCCGATGCAGGTCTTCCTGGCGAATGATGCAGCGAAGCTGATGGGCGCGGAGAAGCTCTCGAACTACAACCCCATTTTCAACGACCGGGCCAAGGTAGGCTGGCGGACCTTTGATTGGAAGAGTGACGATGGCGCCGCGGTTCAGGGCGTACTTATCTTCCCTCCGGGAGCTCTGCCTTCGGTCTCAGGTGCGGAGGATGCGGGAGCGGCCGCACGTCCCACCAAGCCGATGCGCATGCTGACGCTGATCCACGGAGGACCGGAAGACGCGGACGGTGATCGTTTTGGCGCGGACTGGTACTCCTGGGCCGTACTGGCGGCGGAGCAGGGGTGGGTTGTGTTCCAGCCGAACTACCGGGGTTCGACCGGCTACGGCGACCCATTCATGCTCTCGATTCAGCCGAAGCTCGTCTCGTCGCCGGGGAAAGACATCCTGGCCGGAGTGGATGCTCTCGAAAAGGCGGGCATTGCGGACCCTGCCCATCTCGCCATTGGCGGCTACAGCTACGGCGGGTACATGACGAACTGGCTGATCACGCAGACGCCGCGCTTCAAGGCAGCGGTGACGGGCGCAGGAGCGGTCGAGCATGCGGCGAACTGGGGCTTCGACGACCTGACGTTTGACGATGCGTGGTACCTTTCGGGCGCGCCCTGGGAGAAGCCGGAGATCTATCAGAGCGAGGCCGCCCTGTTTCAGATGGACAAGGTGAAGACGCCAACTCATATTGTGGGAGGAGGCGCAGACGATCGCGTCAGCTTCTTCGAACAGATTGTGCTTGAGCGCGCGCTGCAACGACTTGCCGTTCCGCATGCACTGCTTCAGTTTCCCGGTGAGAACCATCCTCTCGCGACTAATCCCTGGCACGGGTACATCAAGGTGCGCGAGGAGCTGAAGTGGCTGGACAAGTACGCAGGGCAGTAAAGGGGCCACGATCTCGGATCAGGTCACATCCACGAAGTCGTGGTTCTCTTCCGGCGAATGGCGATCCAGTACACGAGAGGACCGGCAGCTGCGACCAGTGCGGCGAACAGCAGTGCCGGCATACCGGCGACGTGCTCGCCGCGCGCGGCCCACAAGGCGAAGGCTACGAGTGCGGAGGGGCCGGCCGAGAGCGCGATGACGGCGCCGGTCCCTCCAGGAACGCGAAAAGGCCGCGGCATGCCCGGCTCACGGAGACGAAGCGTGACAAGCGCGACGAACTCCAGCAGGAGCGCTCCTCCATAGAGCACGAGATCGATGGAGATAAGCCGCTCGAAGGTGAAGGTGAGCGCGAGCGCCCAGCATGCGCTGCAGGCCAGGACACTGATCCAGGGCACACCGTTCGCGGATCTGCGGGCGAAGAATCCGGGCAACAGGCCATCCTCGGCGAGGGCGGGCGGAAGTCGTGTATACGAGAGCACAAGTGCGTTGAAGGTGCCGAGGCCGTCGATAGAGCCAGCCAGGACCACCGCGGTGGCGAGCGCGGGACCGCCGAGGATCGCGGCCGCATCTGCCCAGGCGCCGGTCGAGAAGCGGTCGGCAGGAATACCTGCGAGCCAGACCGCGGTGAGTGGGACAAGGTAAACGCCCGTGACGAGGGCAGCGGAGGCGAGCATCGCGCGAGGATAGGTCTTCTGCGGGTGATCGACCTCCTGCGCGATGGTCGAGGCGTTGTCCCAACCCATGTAGTTCCAGAGCGCGATGAGGAGCGCACCCGACAGGTCGAGATGAGCTGAGGGCCCGGAGGCGGCGGGGACGAGGTGGCCGTGCACCAGCTGCCACAACACGATGCTGACGAGGATCACGAAGGGAGAGAGCGAGACGAACATCAGTCGGAGGGAGCCACGTCCGACAGAGACTGCGCCGCGCAGATTCCAAGCCGCCGCCGCAATGACGATGGCTACTTTGATGAGGAATCCTCGATGCCCTGAGGTGAGGCTCGGCGCCACCCGCGACAGGTATAGGACGAAGGTTGTGGGGTAGATGGCCATATCAAAGACGCTGGCCGCGAGCGAGAGCCAGGTCTCCTGGAAACCCCAGAACGGTCCCATGGCGCGCCTGACCCAGTGATAGAAGCCACCTTCGGAAGGAATGGCGGCGGCGAGCTCGCCGATCATGAGGGATGTCGGAAGGCTCCAGAAGACAGGAACCAGGAGCAGGATCAGGATGGCGCGCTTGTACCCGGCGGCCCCGATGATGTCCTCGAGGCCATAGGGGCCACCTGAGACCATGAAGTAGGTCGCGGCGACCAGTGGGAGCAGTCGGATCTTTCGCGTGAACTTCGGCAGGTCTCGTTTTCCCCAGATGATGTTCTGAGACAAATCTACCCGAGAATGGCGGGCCGGCTCGGACCGGGGTCGTTGGCCGAAGATGGTGTGACCGAAGGTAGCAGGAACCTAGCGCCGAAGTGACCGTATCCGCTCAGGGAGGATCACGTTATAATCACCGGAGCCGCAACATAGTGGAGAGTTGGCCGAGTGGCTGAAGGCGGCGGTTTGCTAAACCGTTATAGGACCAAAAGTTCTATCGGGGGTTCGAATCCCCCACTCTCCGCCACATCCCAAGAAACCCGAATCGGATCGAGAGCTCAGGAAAGCCTGAGCTTTTTGTGCGTTTACGTCCGGTTGGCTCGACAGGCGATCGAGGGTTCTTGATCTCTTGTGCAGCATCATGGGTCGCGAAGAAACTGCTCTTCCCGGGTGGTCGTGAGTGCAAAAGGCCGACGAGCAACAACGATTTATGCGAGCGATGGACGCTCCACACCCTGATCTCGGACGGAACTGCCGTTATTGGCTTCCCGATTCAAACACCAGAACAGCGTGGGCGCGTGTATATCCCGAAGAGGATCGGGACGATGCTCCCGTCGCACCTCTACTGAGTTCGAGACGATATTCGTTCGGATGAAGAGATTTTACAGTGACACCTTGTTGCGACTTGATCTTCCAGGGCGTAAGGATCGAGATCGCATCGTTTCCGGCGGAGTGGACGTCGGCTTCGATCGAGAGCACGTGTCCACTGAGTTGGAGAGAGATGAGTTTGAGATCCGAGCTTGAATCGCCGACGTACAGGAGCGGATGATGGAGTGAGACCGAGACCCCGCCTGCGAAGCTCAGATGACAAAGGCTGGTTCCGGATGGCACGTCGAGCTTGAGTGAGGCATGCTCGTCACCGGATGTTGTTTCTAAGGTCGACTGAACAGGGCTTCCTCGAAACTCCGCTGTGAGGGCCTGCGCACCCAGCGGAATCTGTGGTTCGAAGGACATGCTTGTCGGAACGCCGTCGTTCTGGATCTCAAGGGTAAGGCCAGTCGTGCTTTGAGTCACAGTGAGGGCGAGGGTGGAATGAGGCAACCGTACATTTCCGACTGAGATCTCTTTCCATTCCGCTGGAACGTGGGGAGCGAACCGCAGGCGATTAGCGATCCCATCGATTTCGAGGCCCAGGAGACCGCGTGCCGTCGCATCGAGGAGACCTGCGGAGGACCATGTTTGCTCCGGCACTGACTCGGTTTGTTCGTGGTAGAAGTTGCCGGCAAGGACCTCGTGGATGTGGCCGGGGGAGTCGAGCGCATTCCATTGTGTGACCGCGCTCCAGAGTGAGAACGCACTCTCGGGTCGATGTGCTCTCCAGAAGGTGATGGAGGCAGCCGTTGTGGCGAGCGCCGAGACGCTTCCTGCTCCGTACGAGTACGGATCGTAGTCGTTTGCAGAGACGGCAACCTCATGAGCGCCCCAATCGGCCTGGAAGTCGGCGGACGTCAATTGATCCAGGAGATCTCGATTCTGTTGTGGTGAGAAGACGTTCTGCAGAAGGAGATCGGTGGGTCCCAATGCTCGCCGATAGATCGGCTCGCCAGCATGAGTATGTCCGTCGAGCCAGAAGTTCCTTTCCGAGCTCCAATAGTGCGTAGGGATGGAGGTACGGGTGAGCTGAACCTCGTTGAGGGCGGACTCGCTCTCTCGACGGTGACCAGTGAGACTTGCAAGTTGAGAGTAACCGGATGCGGCAGCCATCCATGCTGCGGAGAGGCCGAGATCATCGGCCGGCCGATGCTGCTCGTCACTGGCCTCCTTATCTGCCGGTATGTGTGGCAGGTGATCGGTCCTGCCGATCAGAGACGAGCAGTATCGGTATGCAGATTCGATCGAAGCCCAGTGCTCCTTGGCATAGGCTGCATCTCCGCTTACGGAGACGTACCTCGCAACGGTGGTGAGATAGTCGAAGCTGATATCGACATGGACGTACATATAGGGGTACTTCGACCAGTCAATGTATCCGGCACTTTGCGAGAGCTCGTGCCAGATCATGCCGGTCGAGGGTTCCTGATATTTCCGGATGAACTCGAGTTCTTCCCTGGCGCGTGTGTATTCTCCGGCGGAGATCAGAGCGTTGGTGGCAACTAAGCCGTCTCCGGCAAAGAACCAGTCGTACTGAGGGCGGCGTGCATCGCGGGAGGGACCGTAACCGGCGATGATGCCGCAGCCAAGCAACGGATTGCAGACCCAGGCCTGATCGAGTGCGGTCACAGCCCAAGCCAGATCGCGGTTGATGTTCTCATCTGGTGTATGCACGAGGAGGGAGCCTGCTTGCACAGTGGAGGTGTGGGTAGCGAAGTCGGCCTCGAGGTGGCGAACGTTCGGCAACAGAGTGTGAAGCGTTGCCGTGGGGTCCTTTGCATTGGCTTCGTTCAGTGCGACGAGGACGGTGGCTTTGGAGGATTTGCTGGAAGCATCGGACTTGTCGACCGTAGGACGAACAGCAAAGGACAGACTGGTGTCCGGGTGAACCGTGCTGTTTACCGTGTCATCGTGACTTACGGTGTCGGGGGATCCGATGATGGCAGAGAACCCGTGCTCCGGCTCTGCTAGAACGAAGCCCGGACCGTCGGCGTTCCATCGGCTGTATTGGCCGCCGACAGCCCCTGGCCACATGAGATTGAGAACGGGGACGAAGTGGACCACGAGGTCGAGCTTCCGCGAGCCCTGAACTTCGTAACTGATGACGGCCGCAGGTCGATCGAGTGGAACAAAAAACTTTTCTCGGACGAGATAGTCGGGGCCGATGTAGGTGCGGGTGACGGAGTTGAGTTCATAGTCCACGCGTCTTAAGAGCAACCGACCATCGACCTCAGCCGTTGTTCCTGCTGCGCGAAAGCCCACCTTGTAGTTGCTGAGAATCTGAAACGGGTAGCCCCATATTTCCAGACCGGCCTGAGGATAACCCATGACTACGGACCGACGTCCGTGGACAGCCAAGAAGCGATTTGGTCCGGCCGTGTCGGTGATGAAGCTGAGTTGCTGAGGAGCGGTTGAAGGCGGTGTGCGAGCGGGCTCCTGAGCCTCAGCCCGATACAGGCCGAAGGTGAGCCAGAGAAGCAGCACTACCCTGGCTGTCGCTGACCGAGGACGGCACGGATGCAAGATTCTCCTTCCGAACCGCGGATGTGCGGATCCTCTCGGCATAGCTCGCGGCGTGGTGTGATGTTGCACCGGAACCATTCTCAGCTTACAAAGACTGACGCTACGGGTCGAACGAGGCTCGACGGCCAATAGCGCCAGCTCTTGTGGTGAAGGTATTAGAACTGGAATCGTGCCCCGAACTGCAACCGACGGAGAGATGTTCCGTCCTGGCTCGAGACCGTGCCCTGGATGGTTCCAGCATTCTGGACGCCGGCGCCGTTGAGATCCTGGCAGTCGAAGCATGTATCCGGATTGCTGAAGTTTACGTGATTGAAGACGTTGAAGCCCTGGGCCATCAACTGCATGGTAAGCCGGTCATGAAGGGTGAAGTTCTTTGCGATCGAGGCATCCACATTCCACAGACCAGGTCCCCAGAGGGCATCCCGGCCGATGTTGCCCCAGGTCGCAGGCGCAGGACGCGCGATGCCGCTGAAGCTATTATTTGCCTGCCCTGGTGATTGCAGCACATAGGGAGACGGCGTGAAGTATGGAACGTACCGGCCGTTGGCGTGGAAGGAACCCTGGTGAATCGGAAAGGTCGTGCCTGAGCCGTTCAGGAAGCAGGCATTGTCGTTGTGGCCCACGTCATTATCGTTGGAGCATTGGCTGTAGTTCGTGGTGAACGGAAGGCCGCTGTCGATGGTCACGGTGCTGTTGAGCTGGTAACCGCCGATGATCTCGTTGAGCCATCCTGGAGCACCCGAGCCGAAGAGCTTGTCCCTGCCAAACGGGAGATCGTAGTTGCCGGCAAAGACGAACGCATTGCGCCGGTTGTAGTAGCCGTTGCCCCGCCCGATACGCGGATCGATCAGGAATTCATAAGCTTCGTGTCCGATCGCGTGTGACCAGGTGTAGTGGCTGAGGAACTGCAGTCCCGAGCCGAACCGTTTATTGAGCACAACCTGAAGTGCGTTGTAGCTTCCCGTGGCCTGGTTAGCCATATAGTCGATGCGCTGTGTCCAGCCACGCGCAGCTCCGTACCTGACGCCGAGCTGCGATTGCGCGGTGCCGTCGTAGAAGGGGGAGCGCTCCGGGACGGTATAGATCTGACCGGTCTTTGGGTTGATCTGATTGAAACCGGCAAGAGTCTGCTCGTTGGCGTTGAACGAAGGCGAGGACTCGAACATGTTGTGGTAGGCCTGGCTGCCGACGTATCCGATCTGCAGCGACATGGTCGGCGTGAGTTCCTGTTGCACCATCACATTCCAGCCGGCCACGGTGGGGAGCCTCATCTGCGTTGGACGGGCGGTCTGGGAGATGCCGTCCGGAAGGACGTAGTTTCCGTCCGCAGGAATGGTCGGGAATACATATGGCGGTGGACCTTGCGCCAGCGTGATCACAGCGGCCGAGTTCGAGACTGGGCTAACGGTCTGTTGAATCTGCGTCGGGAAGGACGAGGTGAGCACGCCGCCAAAGGTGTCACCTGCCCACCCCTGCCCGTAGACGATGCCGTACCCGGCTCGAAAGACGGTTCCTTCACTTGCCTGGTAGGCCACGCCCAGGCGCGGCGCAAAGTCTGTGAAGTTATTCTTGACGTTGAGGCTGTTGTTGTTTGAGCCGAAGCCGGCGATCTGCAAGATGCCCGTACTCAAGTTCAGGAGCCCACCGGCACCTTTCGCGGTAACCGCCTCCGGGGTATAGAGCTCCCAGCGAAGACCGTAGTTGATCGTCAACTTCGCGTTTGCATGCCACTGGTCCTGCGCGTAGGTGAAGAAACGATGCTGGTGGGTTGCGGCATCGGTGTTGGAAGTCTGCGTGCGCCAGAAGGTGGTGACGTCACCTAGCAGAAAGGTCGCAAAACCGACACCAGAAGAGGTTGTATCGCCCGTCGTACCAGACGTTCGAGGTGCGGCGAAGAAGTACGTTCCTGATCGGAGAGCGTTGCTCGCGATCGTAACCGTGTGATTTCGGCCGTAACGATAATCGGCTCCGAACTTGAAGTTATGGTTGCCGACCTGGTGCGACCAGTTATTCACGAACTGGTACTGGCTGGTTTGTTGCAGGGTGGGATTGGCGGAGGTACCGTATTCGACGTTTTGGCCGTTGTTGCTCCCGTTGCTTGGGATGTCGATGTTGAACTGTGGCAGTCCGCCGTTCAAAGAGAGATCGCCCGTGTTCGCGTTGGGTATACCGAGGTCGTTTCCGAGTGGCTGGTTCCCATTTGGGCCGAGTGTGTTGTTGTAGATACGGTAGTAGCCGAAGCGGAAGTCCGTGAGCCAGGTCTGGGAGACGACGTAGTCTCCTCCTGAGGCGATGCTCTGATACCGCGCGGAGTCGGTTCCGGCGAAGCCGCCGGGGCCGTAGCCAAAGCCGCCAGCCGCTCCGAAGTAAGGAGCGCCGCTGAGATTTACGCCGAAGTAGGTATAGCGACCGAAGAGATGAAGGTTTTCACCGATCCTGCTGTCGATGCGGCCATCTGCCTGATTGGTGTTGAAGATCCCTGATCCGGACGTGGCGAAGTTGTTGGTGATGGTAGCGCCGGGAACGTTGGGCATGGCGTTCGCCTGAATGAGTTTGAAGAAGGCCACTGCCTGCGGCGACAGATCTGAAGCGGGGATGATGTTTCCGGCGTAGGGGACTCGCCCGGCGTTTGAGGTATCCGTGAGGCTTCGTGGTTTGTAGATCTGCCCTTGTCCACCCTGCAAGTAGTCACTCAGATTACAAGGACCCCCTGAGGTGCAGGTGGAGAGGGCCAACGCTGTTGGCACCGTCGTGAGGGTGGAGGAGCCCGTCTTTTCCCGGAGGCCTTGATAATCTCCAAAGAAAAAGAGGCGATCCTTTTTGATCGGTCCACCCACTGAACCGCCGAACTGATTGTGAAGGGTGGGCGACAGATATCTGCCTGTAAGGCTGTTCCGGTCAGCGTTGGCGAAGGGATCACGGGCCTGTTGTGCGTCGGAACGGCGGTATTCAAATGCGGAACCGTGGAGCGAGTTGCTTCCTGATTTGGTTTGAGCCGTCACCAGACCGGCGACAGCCTTTCCAAACTCCGCGTCGTAGTTCTGCGAGGTCACCTTCATCTCGGAGACCGAGTCGAGATTCGGGTTGATCACGGCTACACCGTTGATCGGCTCCTGGTTGTCGGTACCGTCGAGCTCGTAGCCGGTGGCGAACGGAAGCTGACCATTCACTTCGATGGATTGGCTGCGCTGCGGGTTTCCGCCGCCCTCGCCCGGTCCCCAGCCGATGTAGGTAGTACCGGGCGTAAGCAGCTCGAATGCGGTGAAGTTCCTATTTAGATTTGGGAGGTTCTCGACCGCACGCTCATTAAGAATAGTGCTCACTTCGGCGCGGTCGGTCTCGAGCAGGCCGGCAGCCGAGGTCACTGTGACACTGTTCGTCGTTCCCCCGACCGCGAGCTGCATGTCGACCTTGGGGGCGGTGTCGGCGTACACAACAACGCTTTCGGTGGTGCTTTTGCTGAAACCCGTGGCCTGAGCATCGACCCGGTAGGTATCCGGAATGAGGTGCTGAACTGTGTACTGACCGCTGCCGTTCGTCTGGACGGTGACGGCCGTGCCCTTGCTGATGTCAGTCACGGTCACGGTTGCGTTTGGCAGGATGGCACCCGATGCGTCGGTGATGGTTCCAAAGATCGAACCATAGACCGCCTGTGCGTGCCCGGAGACCGTTAGGAAGCAGGCCAGAGACAGAGTGCCGAGCAGAAGACAACTGCGCGTGAACGCTCCTTGTAGGAAGTTTGTGGGACGTGCGACGCGCATGCTGCCTCCTGAGAACCTGCTGCTGGCGAGATCCCCAATGGGAAGATCTCCCTTATGTGGTTTGCACTTACATACGACCTCGGGGAAATTCCGTTCCCGCGTGCAAGTGTTTGTCTCGACGACAGCCCGGAGTATCACCCTCTCATTCGTGAGTTGACAAGGTATTTACGGTGATTTGACGGGTCAAATGGCACGTGAAATACTTCGGATTCCTTGATGACGCTATCCGATTTAGTTCCGGACATTAGCGCCAAGGCGCAAGAGGACGGTCGGTGGGCCGTTATCGAACGCGTGGCCTTGAGCCCGCACCTGAGATCTTCGGCGCGACTGCGGCAGTTTCTTTTTTTTGTGGCTGACTGCGCCATCCGGAACGCACCGGAGGAGGTAACAGAGCAACAGATCGGTGTGCGGATCTTTCATCGCAACCCTGGATATAATTCGAGCGAAGACAGCATTGTCCGCACTCACGCCCGCCTCCTGCGTCAGAAGCTCGCGGCGTACTTCGCTGACGAAGGCCGGGATGAGCCTACCGTAGTGGAGATCCCCAAGGGCCACTACCTCCCCGTGTTTCACACGAGACCCGAGGCGAGGCTGGCGGAGGCACCTATTGCGGAGGGCTATTCGCTTCCCTTGCCCGCAATGGTTCCTACGGAAATCGAGAATGTCGAAGCAGACGCACTTAGGCCGAGGACCTCACGATGGATCGTCGGCGGTACGGCGGCAGCGCTAGTAATCTTTGCCTGTTCGATGGTCTGGTGGGGCCTGGCTCGATCTGCCGGCGCACAAACGCCTATCAGCCGCTTCTGGGCACCGTTCTTCGTCGGCGACCCTCCGCTCGTCGTATTTAGCAATGCGCTGTTCACTGGCGATTCAAAAAGTGGATTGCGCTATGCACAGACGAGCGACCAGCAGAGCTCCTGGCAGACTGACAGCCAGGCGGTGCATTCGGATTATGTCGACACTTACACCGGTATCGGCGAACTGGCCTCGGTCTACATGCTGACAACACTGTTTGACGCCCATCGGACTCACTTCATCTTGAAGCGCAGTCTGCTGATGACGTGGGACGAGGCTCGTACCAAGAATCTGATCTTCATCGGGTCTGTCGCCGAGAACCCTTCGCTTCGAGTTCTTCAGTCCACCACAGACTTCAGCATCGTCTCTCAACCGGGCTTTTCCGGTGTGGTGAACCACCATCCACGTGCTAACGAACCCGAAGTTTACTCGCGGCCCGAGCGGCCCCTGACTCGGGATTATGCAATCCTGGCGCTTTTGCCTGGCGTTCAGACAGGCAGGCGCATGCTGATCTTCAGCGGCTTGACCACGTTTGGTACCCAGGCCGCTGCAGATTACGTGTGTCGGCCTGAGAGTGTCGCGGAACTGATGCGTGTCATCAGCGGGCCCGGAGGTGAGATCCATCCGTTTGAAGCGGTCCTTGAGACGACCATCGGGGGAGGCGTGCCATTGCAGACCCGTCTGGTCACGATCCGTGTTCACTGAGGGAGCTTCAGTTCTCCCGATGCCTGGAGCTTCGATGCCGTTTCCAGCTCCTGCTTTGCGTCGTCTGGCCGGCCCATGCCTCGATATGCCTGCCCCAAGAGAGTGTGTGTGATGTAATTGCCGGGATCCATCTTCTCGGCGTGCTTCAGGTACATCGCAGCGCTCTGAGGATCATCCCTCTTTAGCAGCACTTTGCCCATCTGGATGAACGGCCCGGTACTCGATCGGTCGAGCGAGAGCGCCCGGGTAAGGGCTTCCTGCGCCTCCTGGTACTTGCCCAGCTTTGTGTAGGTGTCGCCGAGCCGACCGTAGACTGGCGCGTACGCGGGGTTGAGGTGTTGTTCCCGCGTGAACTCCTGCAACGCAGCGTCAGGATCCGATTTCAAAAGATATATCTCTCCGAGAAGAAAGTGCAGAAGAGGGAGATCCGGGCTGCTTTCCAGCGCCTTCTTGCCAGAGGTGAGAGCGACTTCGGGCAGATTCGCCTGGAGAAGCATCTGACCCGCGAGGAGATAAGCCGCACCGGAATCGGAGGCGAAACCATATTGGAGAGCAAAAGCGCTCCTGGCTTCGTCATACCGTTGTGAGTTCATGTAGCAAAGGCCGAGAACATAATTCGCATCGGCGTTTCCGTTCGGGGTCCACTCACGAACCTTTTCAAGCAAGGGAATAGCAGCTGCTGGGCGACCGAGCCGGTACAAGGTAAGCCCGCGCAGTTGCACAGACTCCTTGTCCTCCGGATCTTCGACCATGGCCTGGGCAAAGGCTGCCTCCGCTTCGACCAGCTTTCCGGAACGGTAGTAGACCAGGCCACGTTCGTGCGACAGTCCCTTCGTTTTAGGCTGACTGTTGCGCAGGGCGTCGAGGACGGAGAGAGCGCCTTGCGAATCACCTTTCTCCATTTTCTGATGGGCCAAAGCGAGGGTTGCCGGGACGGCTGGTGGGTCAGCCGTTTGCCTTCCGAGAGCGGAAGCACTGAGCGGCAGAAGCATGATGACGTAATACAGAACACGCATAGCGACAGCCTACTAGCTCTGATCGAGAGTGCGGGTCACACCGGTGCTAGCATCGTCGGGATGGGTTTGTTCCGAAAGACCATCGGCCTAGTCGTGCTGTTGATAACGGCGGCGCGAGCGTTTGTGGGGCAGACCTCGCCCGGCCCTTACCCGACCTCGAAGAACCATACCGGACCTGCGTGGTTCGTCGATGTTGCGCAGGATGCTGGGCTCAGCATGCTGAACGTAAATGGCGGGGTGGACACAAAGAAATACATTATCGAGACCACGGGCAGCGGCGTTGCGGTCATCGACTATGACCAGGACGGCTGGCCCGACCTGTTCTTCGCGAACGGCGCGCCCGAGGGCACTGGACGAACATCCGCGCCGGGCGCACCGACTGGACACCTGTTCCATAACAACCATGACGGCACGTTTACTGACGTCACTCACAAGGCTGGGCTGGATGGGCCAGGAGGGTGGGGCCAAGGCGCCTGCGTTGGGGACTATGACAACGACGGCTTTCCCGATCTGTACGTGACCTACTACGGAAAGAACCGCCTCTTTCATAACGAACGGAATGGAACTTTCCGAGAGACGGCCGAGTCGGCCGGTGTCGCCGGTACTGGTCGGGCCTGGGGAACGGGATGCGCGTTTGTCGACTACGATCGCGATGGCAAGCTCGATTTGATCGTGGCCAATTACGTCGACTTCGACGTTTCCAAGGTACCCAAACCTGGGCAAGGTGTGATGTGTTTGTGGAAAGGCACACCGGTGATGTGTGGACCGCGCGGCCTCGCCTCAACGCCAAACGTGCTGTATCACAACCTAGGTGCCGGGAAGTTCGAGGACGTGAGTAAGAGCAGCGGGATCGAGAAGACATACGCGCACTTCTGCTTCAGCGTGTCGTCCTTCGACTACAACCACGATGGCTGGCCGGATCTCTATGTTGCGTGCGACAGCACCCCAAGCATCCTTTACCGCAACAATAAGGACGGAACGTTTACCGACGTGGCAGCCGATGCTGCGGTTGCGTATGACGAGGACGGGCGCGAGCAGGCCGGGATGGGTTTTACGATCGGCGACTTCGACGGCGATGGACTTGAGGACATATTCAAGACAAACTTCTCCGACGACACCTCCTCGCTGTACCGGAACAATGGCGACGGTACGTTTACTTCGCGTATTTTCGAAGCCGGCCTCGGCCTCAACACGAAGTATCTCGGATGGGGAACGATGTTCCTGGACGTGGACAACGACGGTCGCCCTGATCTTCTCTCGGCAAACGGGCATGTCTATCCCGAGGTCGATACGAAACATCTTGGATCAACCTACAAGGAGCCGCGGCTGCTTTATTGGAACGCGGGGGAAGGTAAGTTCCGGGACATCAGCGGCCAATCCGGCCCCGGGATCAGCTTGCCGGCATCCAGCCGCGGTCTCGCTACCGCGGACTTTTGGAATGACGGCCGGATCTCCGCCGCGATAAACAACATGAACGCAAAGCCGATGTTGCTCGTGAACCTTGCTCCGAGTGCGAACCACTGGCTTGGTGTAGCTGTTGTGGGAACCAGATCTAACCGCGACGGAATCGGTGCCCGGGTTGGGATTACAGCGGGTGGAAAGAGGATCGTTCAGGAGGTGAGAAGCGGCGGCAGTTATATATCGAACAGCGATATCCGGCTTCATTTTGGACTGGGCTCCGCGACGAAGATCGATGCTCTCGATGTCGAATGGCCGAGCGGAGTTGCGGAGACCTTTTCCGTACCGGCGATCGATCGCGTCATCAAGGTCACCGAGGGGTCCGGAATTCCGAAGCCTCGTTGAGGGGAGATGTGGGCTCGCCAGCCTCATCAATGAAGACCAGCTCCGAGCTGTTCGACTCCGGGAGGTGCACCTCCAATCCGCGGGTCAGCAGCGACTTGCCGTCGATGGTCTGGTCGGGTGAGCTGTGATCGTGAAAGCGCAGGCGATATCGCCTCCCCGGAAGAACTCCTCGCAGCGGGAATCGGTGCGTCTTCTCAGTCAAGTCTGACCCACGGAACACGTAGACGACGCCAGTGCCGTGTTGTGGCAGGAGATACTCCATCGCATCCCAATGCACGCCGTCAGGGCGCTGAGAGATGTGGTAGAGGTCGGCATCCCGTATGAACGGCCGCAGGACCGATTTGTACAGGGCGAACTCTTCTTTCGCGGCGGCATGCTGTTCCGCGGTCCACGAGCTTGTGTCCTGCATGACGGTCAGCCATCCCATCATCCCGCTGCGAAGCATGGAACGGAAGTTCTCGATGTTTGGTGTCGGCCATTTTTCGACGTAGTCCTCGAGCATAGCCGTGGGCAACAGGTGAGAGGCATCGAAGAATGCCCGCCTGTTTGACACCGGGTCATAACTGTCTGTAATGGAAAAGTAGTCTCCATGGGAGGCGCTCCCAAAATCCACCATTCGCCCGCCATCGTTGCATATCTCAAACAGCAAGGAGGGGTTTCGCCTCCTTAGGCCCGCATAGAGCTCATAGTAGGCCCTTGTGGCGTGATAACTAACGTCGGTGGAGTTGGGGGCAAGAGGAAGTGCAACTCCGCTGCCCGATATAACGGAAGGATAAGGTGCAGGTGGAGGCGCGTGGGGATGATCGGCTTCAGCGCAAGCGCGAGCCACCACGTAACCGTCGTGTTCCAACATGTCCAGCTTGTAACTGCTGACCATGCGCTTCAGCTCACTATCTGCGTACTGCTTCGCGGCGGGAAGGCCCAAGTCGATTGTCCGGCCCACGAACGGTTCCGGCTTCCAACCGCTCGGTGTCCCAGCCACGATCCAATCTTTCGCTGGAGCAGCATCGACGTTGAGAGCGAGAGAGCTTTGGGCAGTGCCGGCCTCGGCCCAATTGACCCAGATGCCGAAGAGGAGTCCATGACGGTGCGCCTCATCGGAGAGCGCTGCCAGCCCATGCGGAAACTTCTTCGGGTCGGGATACCAATCGCCCACACCGCGGAACCAGCCTGCGTCCAGGTGAAACATCTCAAGACCGAGTTCCGCGGAGTCCTGAATCATGCGGTATGCGAGAGCTTCATCCACCTGCATCCCGCTTCCCCAACTGTTGTTTACGAGAAGCGGGTAGGAAGGATTTGCCCATGTGGTCGGATTGCCCAGAACTTTCCTGATCCACGGACGCAGGACGTTGCCGACCGAGTCGGAGTCGCCGCTAAAGGCGCCGACAAAGATTGGAGGCGTCGTAAATTGTCCCTTTGGCGGAAGACGTGTGAGGAATGGTGCGGGATTGGGATCGAGCCCTACGACCCCGCTTACTGCACCTTTGTCACGAACGAGTGAGAGGCTCGTGCGACCGCTGAATTCGACGCCGACATACCAGCCGTCCTGACGCTTACTCATGGGTCCGTCGTTGGCCGTTCGCTGAAGCAGGTAGAAGGGGATGATCTCGCGTGTTCCTTCGTCGACGGCGTAAGTGCTGGAGGTCCCTTGCCACTTGTAGGGAACCGGGACCGGCACGTGATGAGTGCCGATCTGGGATGGCCGCCCAGCGCCCTTGTCGACATACAGGTGGTCGAGAGGTGTTCGCGCCGGCACAGAGAACTTGAAGTTGAAGCTTGCCTGCAGCGGGATCCAGACCTCGCCCGCTTCAAGGTTGTCGATACGAACGTTGTGTTCGATCGGTCCCGTTGAGGCACGTGACACCCATTCCCAAGTGAGGCGCAGATGCGGGCGCGCGGCTTCATAGACAAAGGAGATGTGGTCGGGATCGACCCTATCCGCTGCCCTCCTGAGCTTCCACTGAAGCGGCATCCGGCGGCCATTCACTATTGCGAAACGAATCAGGCGATCATTGACCTTATTCTTCCAGGGAAGTGCGCCAGGCGCCTGTATATCTGAAATGCGGGGGGATGCCCTGCCTGCCTCCACGCGCAGGACAGTTTGCTGCGTGTGCAAGCTCGCGCTGCCGGCTGCCGCTAAAGCGGAGCAGGTGAGTATCAAGGCGCCGAGCAAGGCTGCAGATCTGCTGAGGGGCATCAGCTACTCTCCGATTCTCTGGTCTCCAAAGATGGAAGCCTTGCTGATCCTATGTTCCGCAAAAGGTCCACCGCACGGATTCGTTGGGCTCGGCTGGCGCGGCGTACCGCTCCAGGTCCGGCCTCTCCTCGTACGGGCGTGACACGGCGTCCAGCATTCGCTCGAATGGGTCGAAGTCTTGGTTCGTGGTGGCCGCCACGAGGGCAGCTTCCACCATATGGTTGCGCGGGATGTAAGCAGGATTCGCGAGCCGCATGGCTGCGGCGCACTCCTGCACTCCGATGGACTCTTCTGCGAGACGTTCACGCCACCGAGCGGCCCAGCTGTCGTAGGCGCCAGGGTCAGCGAACAGTGCGCGCACTTCCCCGTCGGCTTCTGGTGCTGCCGCCGCGAGGGAGAGGCGGCGGAAGGTGAGCGTGAAGTCAGCGCGGTTGGTGCTCATTCGCCCGAGCAAGTCTTCAGCAATGCTTGCATCTTGTTCGCGCTCGGTGGAGAAGCCCAGTTTGCGGCGAAAGAACGAGAGTCGAGCGGCGGTGAACCGTGGCTCGAAGGCGGCCAGAGCCTCCTTTGCTGAGGCAAGCGCCGCGTCTCCGTTCCCCTCTTCCTGCTGCTCAATGACAGGTAACAGAGCTTCGGCGAGGCGGGTCAGATTCCAGAGCATCGCGTTTGGCTGGTTGTCGTAGGCATAGCGACCCTGATGGTCGATGGAGCTGAATACCGTGTTTGGATCGTATGCCTCCATGAAGGCACAGGGCCCATAATCGATGGTCTCCCCCGAGATGGACGTGTTATCGGTGTTCATTACGCCGTGGACGAAGCCCAGGCTCATCCATTGTGCGACCAAGGATGCTTGCCGGGCGACGACGCCGTCAAGCAAGGCTCTATAAGAACGCCCGGTCTGTGCGGCCTCAGGGTAGTGTCGCGCGATGGCGTAATCTGCGAGCGTGCGCAGCCCTTCCGTATCGCCGCGTGCAGCGAAATACTGAAAGGTGCCGACACGCAGATGACTTGTTGCTACCCGAGTCAGGACCGCTCCTGGCAAGGATGTTTCACGCGCAACCCGTTCACCCGTTGTGACTGCCGCCAAGGCGCGCGTAGTTGGCACACCGAGCGCGGCCATAGCTTCGCTGACGATATACTCGCGCAGCACTGGACCTAGCGCAGCTCGCCCATCACCACGGCGCGAATACGGTGTTGGGCCGGAGCCCTTGAGCTGGATATCGTAGCGAAGGCCGTCGGTTCCTCGCACCTCGCCGAGGAGGTTGGCGCGGCCATCGCCGAGTTGTGGCACGAAGTATCCGAACTGGTGACCTGCATAAGCCATTGCGAGGGGCTCGGATCCATCCGCTATCCGGTTGCCGGCCAGGATCTCGACCCCTTCTGGACTGGACAGCTCGTCGGGATCGAATCCCAGCGTTTGGGCGAGTTTTACATTGAGCTTGACCAGATGCGGAGCGGCCACGGGCGCCGGATCTACGCGGGCGTAGAAGCGCTCGGGCAGCCGCGCATAAGTGTTGTCGAAGCCGAAGCGAACCGTTTGACGACCGGAAGCGGAGGTGGGCGGGGGCACGATCGCGCGAGTGTCGAGTGAGCTCATGGTGTATTGGATGTTCGCGACGCTTTTTGGATCACGTTCGCCGACCGTGCCAGCCGTTTTTCCTCGGTCAGGCGTCTACACTCCCTCGTTCGGACCTCAACCGCTGTTTGCGAATCACCGGCGAGAGCCGCAGCGGTACGATGGGGTGATAGGCGAAGCGCGAGCCTCCCGTTTCGGGCAGGAGCGTGATCAGCTCGGATACACTTTGGGACTCTGGGGAGCATCGGATACAGTATGGATCTGAAATCGTTGGAAGTGTGGTTTGCCACGGGAAGTCAGCATCTGTACGGGCCAAAGGTGCTTGGGCAGGTGGCGGAGAACTCACAGAAGATCGCAGAAGCGCTTGATGGAGAGTCGGCGATTCCGGTCCGTGTGGTTCTGAAGCAGGTGCTTACGACGCCGGAAGAGATCCGAGGATTGTGTCGTGAGGCGAACAACTCGGAAAACTGTATCGGCCTGATCTTCTGGATGCACACCTTCTCTCCGGCGAAGATGTGGATCGCCGGTCTCCGCTCGCTGAGGAGGCCGTTCCTTCACTTCCACACGCAATTCAACCGTGAGCTTCCGTGGTCCACGATCGATATGGACTTCATGAATCTGAACCAGGCGGCACACGGGGACCGCGAGTTTGGATTTATGACCGCCCGGCTGCGACTCCCGCGAAAGGTGGTCGTTGGTTCATGGCAGGATCCAGAGACTATTGCGGAGATTGGAACATGGACGCGCGCGGTGGTTGGCTGGCACCACTCCCAGACGCTCAAGGTCGCTCGCTTCGGCGACAACATGCGAGAGGTCGCCGTCACGGATGGCGATAAGGTCGCGGCTCAGGCCACCCTCGGCTACTCGGTGAATGGTTACGGGATAGGTGATCTCGTCGATCGTATAGATCAGGTTGGCGATGGAGAGGTCGACAGGCTCGTCGCGGAGTACCGGGAGGCGTATTCCATCGAGAGGGCTCATGATCGTCCAGATGCGCTCAGGGATGCGGCGAAGATTGAACTTGGTCTTCGCACCTTTCTGGAGGAGGGGCAGTTCGGTGCGTTCACCGATACGTTTGAGGATCTCCATGGAATGAGGCAGTTGCCAGGCATAGCCGTGCAGCGATTGATGGCGGACGGCTATGGCTTTGGTGGCGAGGGCGACTGGAAGACCGCCGCGCTGGTCAGGACGATGAAGGTCATGGCGCAGGGACTACCTGGCGGTACCTCCTTTATGGAGGACTACACGTATGACTTCAGCGCAACACCTAAGATTCTCGGATCACACATGTTAGAGATCTGTCCGTCGATTGCGGCGGAGAAGCCTTCGCTCGAGGTGCATCCGCTTGGAATCGGGGGGAAGTCAGACCCGGTTAGGCTCGTCTTTACCGCCCCAAGCGGCCCAGCAATCGTTGCCTCCCTGATAGACATGGGGGAGCGCTTCCGGATGATCGTCAATGAGATCGACGTGGTCCAGCCTGAGCAACCCCTGCCGAAACTCCCCGTTGCCCGGGCCGTGTGGCTGCCGAAACCCAGCCTTAAGGTCGCCGCCGCTGCGTGGATCTATGCGGGTGGAGCGCATCACACCGGCTTCAGTCAGGCACTTAACACCGAGCATCTCGAAGATTTCTGCGAGATTGCTGGAGTCGAACTGGTGCGGATTGACTCACGAACGGAGATCCATGAGTTTCGGCGCCAGCTCCGTTGGGATGACGTAGCGTTTGCAAAGCGTTCGTGACCCCAGTGGTCTGCCCTTCACAGGGCCAACTACCTGCGCGATTGAAAGCTGTGACGCTCAACAGGAACTATCGACACTGTCGAAGATGCCGGCCATCCTCGATTCCGAGCGGGCCCGCGCGCAGTGCTGATGATGCCGATATAGACAAAGGTAAGGGAAGGCACTGTCTATACTGCTGTGGGCAGTGAGACGTAGGTCGGAAAGGTTGCCGCCACCATTTTTGGTGCTCTTGCAGACCACTGCCGGGGTACGGCGCGATCACGATTACGGCTGACGCCCGAGCAGACGAGGACGGAAGGTTACGGATTGCGGAGTTCCTGGAGAGACAATCAGTTTAGATGAAGTACAACAGAAGTAGCGCCAAGGTCTCGCGTTGTCGGAAGAGGAAGCTCTTATGTTGGTACCAACCGCACAGCCCCTCAACTCGGACCCAGGCAATTCAGAGCGAATAATCCCCATTGGGATGGCGCTTCCGTTTTTTCTCGTGACTGCACTTTTCTTCCTCTGGGGAGTGCCTAATAACCTCAACGACGTGCTGATCCGGCAGTTCATGAAGTCGTTTGCCATTTCGCGCTTTCAGGCCGGTCTTGTGCAGTCCGCGTTCTATCTAGGATACTTCGTGCTTGCAACGCCAGCGGCTCTGCTTATGCGCAGATATGGTTACAAGTTTGGCTTTCTCGCTGGGCTGGGATTATTCGGGGCTGGCTGTTTCCTCTTCTGGCCGGCTGCGCTGGTGGGACGTTACTGGTTCTTTTTGACTGCTCTGTTTGTCATCGCCATGGGGCTTTCTTTTCTGGAAACCGCATCGAACCCCTTTATTGCGCAGCTCGGCAGCGCGAGCGGAGCAGCGCGACGGCTCAATCTAGCGCAAGCCTTCAACCCCATCGGATCCATTGTCGGTGTCCTGGTCGGCACGATCTTCATCTTCTCAGGGGTGGAGCTGACCCCGGCACAGATATCAGCGATGCAGACCGCGAATACCTATAGCACCTATCTGCATCATGAAACGATACGGGTCATTGTTCCTTACCTTGTAATCGGGTGCGTCGCTTTCGGCTGGGCGGTACTCATTGGAATGACGAGATTTCCGACGATCACAAGCGAGCATGAAGAAGAAGGAGCAGACCACGGCAGGTTTCGGGACTTACTGGCTTTTCCGAATTTCATGTTTGCGGTGGTGGCCCAATTCATGTACGTGGGCGCACAAGTCGGTACCTGGAGCTACTTCATCCAGTATGTTCAGGATTCAGCCCAAACGACAGAGAAGGTGGCCGGGTATTTCCTGACCGGAACGCTGGCAGCCTTCGGAATTGGACGGTTCGTCTCAGCTGCAGTTATGAAGCGCGTGCGACCAAGCGGTCTTATGGGCGCTTATGCCATCGTCAATGTGCTTCTCGTAGGTGTGGGCATTCTGTTTCCTGGTTGGATTGGGCTCTGGGCTATTTTCCTGACGAGCTTTTTCATGTCAGTCATGTATCCCACCATCTTCGCTCTGGGCATTGAAGGGCTTGGGCGAAACACCAAGATTGGAAGCTCAATCATCGTAATGGCCATCGTTGGCGGCGCGGTGCTTACTCCTTTTATGGGCTGGATCGCGCAAACCCATAGCATCTCAAAGGCGTACGTTGCGCCTCTTATCTGCTACATCGTCGTTGCTCTGTATTCCTTTGTCGGACCGAAGATGTTCCAGGCTGTCACGGGACCACGCACTCCTTCGATACAACGCGAATCCTCGTAGCAAAATGGGGAGCGGATATCCTTCTGAGTGCCGGACGAGAGCTGAAGATTACTTCGCTTCCGCTTCCTTCATTGCAGCTCGCATCTTGATTTCAGCAGCAGAAGGCCAGTACTTGCAGTCAAGTTGCAGGAAGACAGAGGTGTATGGAATGGCTAACGTTGTCTTCAGCACCAGCACATGAAAGGTTCTACCCGATTCGTCGATAGTGCTGATTATCTTGTCGTGCGGCAACGTGATGACCTGTCGGTCTCCGAGAACGGCTTTGATCTGATGGCGGTACTGATCGGCTCCGGGTGCGTCCTGTTCGGGTACGAACGGCAGTTCCGCATCCATATACACATTTGGTCGTACGTGTATGGAGCGATCGATGATCTTCAAGACGTCTCGAACCACTTCAATTTGGCTCGCGTCGGTTTCTATGGTTTCTACGCCTGGAGATGTTTGCAGCGGATACGCGGAATCAACGATCAGGATCCAGTTGCGATGGCCGAGCAGAGGTAAAGTTCGCACGACCTGCGATCGCCAGTCTCTATGAGTGCTGGCTGGGCCAGCGGCTTCAAGTAGCGGGGTCGCAGCACAGCCAATGATGAATCCTAGTCCCAAAAATGTTGATCTCCGGGCGAGACGGGACAAGTGCTTTTTCATAGTCACACGGCATCTCCGATCTTTGTGTATAGAGTTTGTGAACCACCGAGAGTCGTTGCATCCCCGATGGCGACCGCTCCTGCGCTAGTATTCGTCGACGTCATGCTCAGGAGAGAACGGGGACGCGTCGCTCCGGTTTGGGCGCTGCCGGGTGGAAGCAGCTGATCCGCAAATGGTCTTCGCCATAGTTCATCTCGAATAACGTTTGTTCTACGATCCGACGCAGATCTGCCGCGTGTCCGATTGCTCGAAGGTTGATAAGTAGATCGAGCTCTGATGCGGGGAAGGAATCGACCTGACCTTCAACGACCGGTTGCTGACCGTTTACGCAGATCGCCGCCTTCAAATACACGTCCGGCGAGCTGATGAATCCCTTCAGGTGCACGATCGAGATATGGTTCTCGGTTAAGGCCGCGTCCAAAGCATGTAACAAGGGGCCGAGCACCATCGCGGCCGACATAGGTTCTGGGGGCCTTAAGGTGACCTGGAGGTTCAGCCATGCTAACGCGGCTTCAGCGCGAGCGTACTGCTCATAGTCAATATCGAGAACCTCGGTTCCGGCTGTGAGTGTCCCGGATAGAACTTCATCGAGCCAAGCCGGAACGCCATCACCGGTTTTGGCGCTTATCTGCCGAACTCCCCGCGATCCCAAATCTGGGAGAGGGACTTCAAGGTCGGCTTTTGTAAAACAGACCAGATCGGCTTCCTCCAGTTGCTTTCCAAACAGAAACTTCAAATTCGCATCTGCATCTGTATCCAGCAGTGCCTGAGCCCGCGCGGGGTCGACTAGCACCGTGAACGGAGCCAGTCGGTACGTCTCCGAGCGTTCGAGCAACGGGCGAAGGATGGTGGCCGAGATATCGGTGCAGCTGCCGACGGGTTCAGCGAAGATGACATCTGGAGCATGCTTGCTGAGATCGTTCATTACCTCCATCAATCCGGAGAGCCGGCAGCAGAAACAGCCTCCGGTGACCTCGCCCGAAGCGACGCCATTGCGTTCGGCGTAGTTCGTGTCAACGAGCGAATCGCCTTGATCGTTGAGGATGATCGCTGAACGCAGCCCCCGAGTTTCAAGCTCCTTCGCTGCTGCAACGAGCAGCGTCGTTTTGCCCGCGCCGAGAAATCCCCCTACCATCACGATCCAGGGTCTTACGGTCGGCTGCGTGCGCGTCAAAGGGCACTCACTATTCTTATGGTTTCACCTTCTCGTGTAACGATAGCTTGCCCCAGCAGGATCTTGGATGTTCCCGGGCCTCTCTCCACAGTTACAGGGTGCTCCGACTCGCCTACAAACAGCTTTGCGCGCGAACCTGGCGTGGTGATCTCACAGGATTGGCAGGAGAGCTTGCCCGATAACACCTGAATCTGGAAATCGGCTCCGCCAGCCGATGCCGGACGGTAGCTGAACGTACCCCAACCCGTACCCGTTGCCCAAATGGAGTTGAATGTCCGGTGCGGAACTCTGGGTATGGCAATCACAGAAGACGTGGCGCCGTCGTACTGAAAACCGCTGATCGCGACTACGCCGGTCCAAGATGCCATTGCTCGTGCATAGTGATGGCCGCACTCTGCTTCATCCCAGGGATTTCTTTTCTCGCCGTCGTACCTGGACCGGATGTTGCCGATGCACTCTGTTCCTTGCTCCACCATGCCGGAGTAGATCATCAGTGCTGCTGTCGAGTGTTCAAATCCGGTCATCACTTCGGCGAAGTACGGAAAGGGTATTCGCGGTCGAGCTGCTTTGCCATAGTCGCAGATGACGATGGCAGCCTCGTCGTTGAGAGCAAAGGTTCGCTCTACATTGTTGTGCTCTTCGAGGGTGCGTTTGTAATTGAAGGCGTAGATGGACGCCAGCGTCTTTCTGACATTCTCGGTTGACACAAGCGGGCCAAGTCCCGCGATATAGGCCAGGTACTGACCCATCAACTGATCGATCAGACAACCTTCTCCTAGTTGATATTGCGGCTTCTCGGAGTCGCCTCCGGCCAGTCCCGGACGAAGGACGGGCGCGATCTCATCCGTCCGGAACCCCTGGATTTTTTGAACGTAGAACTCTCCGTTGAACAGGTTTGCGTCGGTCCAGCGGCTGCCGCGCTCGAACGCCTGGCGGTATTGCGCAGAAGAGGATGTGTCTCCGACCAGCACAGCCATCTCTTGAGCCGCCCGGAGCGCGCCCAAGTAGTAGATTCCGCACAGCGGATTGGGCCCCAGAAAAGCTACGTCGTACGTGTTGTTCTGCACACCTCCGGAGACCCCGCTCCTGCTGTTGTCCCACCCACCCTGGGTCCACGCGAACTCCATGGCACGCTTGACCTTTGGCCACATCGCGTTCAGCCAGACGAGGTCTCCTGATTGTCTCCAATCGATATACGCGTGAAGGATCTCGCCCATCTGCCCATCCGTGGCAACGATCGGATCTCTCTCCTTTCCGTCCGGCAGCATCTGCCGCGCCCGCAGCGCTCCTTCTTCATCGAGAGAGTAGCCGAAGGCGGCTTTTCGCAGTGAACGCGAAAAGGTGGGGAAAAGGAATGCCGTGGCGGTCTCATAGTTCCAGACGTGGGTGCAGTTCCCGTAGCAGCAGCCAAGCTGATCATTGCTCCCCTCAAATCCGTGAAACTCGCCGTCTGCCGTTCGGAAGCAGGTCGTCGAGACCAAGGTGGAGAGATTGGCCGTAGCTGCCTCCTTCACTACTGCTGGCAGCGTACTTTCCCGCATCGCTTTGGCGAAGAGACGAGTGCGGTCCTCCAGACTTTTCAGGTTTCTGGCCGTGTACTCCGCAGCCTCCCAAGCATCCTTAAACCTAGTGGCATAGAAGTTGCCAATGATGGTCTTGCCCTCGCCCTTAGGTGCCTGCCATCCGCACCAGTCGGGCGTGCGATTCGGGAAGTGCCAGGCCAGCATGAAGGTCAGATCTGCTGACTGACCCGGTGCAAGCGTCACCTGCTGGCACAGGGCGCCTACTGAGTTATATGGGTCGGGCTCTTCATCAAGTTCGCCGTTGGCGGAGAACGCGTCCCAGAACAGCAAGGGAGAGTTCCACCAGCCGCCCTTGGGCCATCCTCGCCAGTGCGTCACTCGTGTTCCGGCTTCGGGAAGAGATGCGAGAACGAAGCTCCCCTTCATGGGGTCGTCGTCTGGCAATCCAGGATTTGTCATTACCAAGCCTGAGAGCTTCTGATCGGAACGGAAGTCGTTGAGACGCTGGTCCGCGGCAGGCGTGCCAGACCGAGTCTCTTTACTCGAAACAGGGTTATCGATCGAGAAAGCGATACTCACCTTCGCATTCTCGTGACCTGGGTTCGCGACACGGTAGCGAAGAATGGCGGCCGGCAAGCCCGAGTCATCCGGATCGTGAGGAATGAAGGGAGAGAACGCTTCGAGGTCGACAGAGACCGGAAGGCGCTTGTCCTCGAATCGGAGGTGAGCAAGCGGGAACTCGGCAGTAAACGTCGCTCCTTCCAGACGACTCAGGCCTGGAGAGTTGTTCGATCCAAGCCCAGTCTGCCCCTCATATGGCGGAAGGATCCTGGATTCCAATACATGCGCGACCGGCTTTCTGTCACCCGATTGCACCCATATGGAAGGGAACGCGTAGGTCGGAGCATACCCTTTGTTAGGACGGTTGAAGATCTCCCAGTCACGAAGCTGGCCACGTCCTCCCAGCGAGAGGCTACCTGCGCCTATGCCGCCCAAAGGGAACGCGATCATCTTAAGCTGTCGGCCCCGGAATACGCGTGGATACGTGATCTCGGCTGGAGGAGACGGTCGTGATACGGGGCTCACCCGCGCATCTATGTTCGCCTGTGCTTCCGCCGACGCTGTCAGACCCAGTATCCCGGCTGTTGAGCCGACCTGCGTTGCCGCTCCAGCGACCGCTGCAGCTTGCTTGAGAAATCGCCTGCGTGGCAGTTTGATGGCGTCGCCCTTTCTGGGTTCTCTGAAGATGTCGGTGCCGCTGACGGAGGCGTCCGAAGAGAGCACCATCATAGTTCAGGTTCGGGAGTCGTTGGGTCTTTCGCGCTCAGCAATCGCTTTCGCCTCCGGGTGGCAGAGGACAACTCAGAGTTGTCCAACTCCTTCGTGCAGAGATGAAGGTTGGGGACATAGCGGTTTTATGAGTTCAGGGCACGCGGCGCACACTGCGGCCGCGTGCAGATGAGCGCTACTTGCCGAGGTAACGAGGCGGGGGGAATCGCTATTTACTTGAGAGGCTTGCCGAAATCGTCGCTGAATACGGTGTGATTCATATCGAAACGTCCGCCATCGAATTTGTCCGGTCCCTGACCACGTCCTATGGCCAACAGCGCGACGACCCAGAAACTCATGGGCAGACGAAGTACCTCGTGCACCTTCTCCTGCTCGAAGCCTTCCATGGGAGCCGTGTCGTATCCAAGGACCTCTGCCATCAGCAACATGTGGGTGAAGGCTAACATCACCTGCTTATTCAGCCAGCACCTCATCTGCTCGCCGGAAAAGCTGGACATGTATTTCGGCACGCTGCTCCTGGCCTGGGCCGCATAGCTTTCCGGCATACCGCCTGCGAGCCCCTGCTGAAGCATCAGATCCAGATCCTTTCGCCAGCCGTCGGCATCTCCGCAGGCAACGATCACCACTGACGCTTCTTCGACCTTCGCCTGGTTATAACTCGCGGCACGAAGACGCTTGCGCTGTTCCGGGGATTGCACCACGACAAAACGCCATGGCTGCATGTTGTACCCACTGGGCGCACTCAGGCCAGCTTCCAGTATCTTCCGGAGATCCTCCTGAGGGAGGGGCGATCCGTCGAAACTCGGCGTCGACCGCCGTTCCTTGATCGCCTGCTCCAGACTCTTCAACGCCATACGTTGCCTCTTTCCCCGGGGCTGCCAAATGTCTGCTATTCCCGATGTTCGGAAAGTCCAGACAGAAGCCTCGAAGATTTTACCCCACGCAGGGCGGCGACTCTTGGTGTCCAGCGTTACTGGAGGCTGGTCATCGGCTCTTCCGTAGCAAACGGCGGCTGCGCGCCGGCCCCAGCCTGTTCCGCTACCATCCAGACACCATGAAAACTTCCCCGCAGTTCGGGATAAGCGGCAACCAGCGCGCGCATAGCATCTTCATTTCGCTGTCGCGCTGTCGGCACATCGCCGATCTGGTCGACACGCAGGTGCGCGGAGATATCGACTTTGTCCTTCCCGAGTGAGTCCTCGGTGGTGAGAGCAGTGAATCTGTACTCTTGTCCGTTCTTGGCTTTAATCACCAGAGGAACGTCGGGACCGATGCCGGCCGAGAGCGCCGGAGGAGCTGCGGACTTTTGTTCGTCTCGCAATTTCTCGAGGTGAGATGACTGGATGAAGTCTGCTGGCTTCAGCAGGGCCTCAGCTTCTCCGTAGTAGAGCCATGCATTCCAATGTTGCCGCTCAGAGTTCAGGCGACGGGCTTCGCGCCAGTACCAGAGGCCATCGTGCCCTGCGGCTTCCGCAGCATGGGGATAGATGCCCGCCAGCAGCCATTTGCTGCCCTCGCGGTGGAGCAGCATCGAAACGATCCAGGGGGTTGGCGAGGAAAACCGCACAACAGCGAAACCGTAGACGCCTGGAACTAAGCCCGGTATCAAGAACTCAACATCATTTGCAGATCGATTGAGAGAGCAGAAGAACTGAGCCTCCGGAGCTCCGGGAGCGCCCTTAATCTCCGTTGCATCGAGCAGGTATACCTGCTCAACCGAGATCTCTCCGGATTTGAGCCGCGGGGAGGTTTCTGCAACAAGGTTTTGCAAGGGTGCGAAGTTGTTTGCGAACTCTGGGACCGTCTGTCCTCGGAGACCCGTGGCATCATTCGCCTGGACCTTGGATCCTATGTCGCGCGCGGACGCTGCCATTGTGTCCCGGTCCGCATCTTTCATCTGCGATTGTGTCGTGCAGGTCTCCGCGCGACCCCATGTTGAAAAGAGACCGAAACAGAGCAGGACATCCAGCCCGAGTACAGCAGCCCGCAGGCCCATCCACATCACCTCTTAGCCGTTAGACTACTCTCAAGCTCGAAGGCGATGTGTCACGCCAGGTGTAGAGTTACTGTTGCGGCAGGGACACGTCCTACAAGGAGCGCCTATGTCCAGGGTAAGACGAGCGGATCGCCTCGGGGCCGACTTTTCCGTTTTGGGGGCGTTGGTCCTGGCAATGCTCTGCTGCTTCCTGCCGACCTGCCCATTGCAATACGCGCATGCGAGCGGTCACCAGCTCCCTTCGGCAGCAGCCCCGGCCGAACGTCTGCAAGGCTCGCTTGACACGATCAGGTACGAAAACGGGCTGCTTTCGGTGAGCGCGCACAATACCAGTCTTAACGAGATCATTCATGAGATCGCTCAGAAGACGGGGATGAAGGTCAGCGGGCGGGTCTCGGAAGATCGCGTCTTCGGCACGTATGGCCCGGAGGCGCCCGCAGCACTTCTGACCACCCTGCTTGATGGCAGTGGAAGCAATGTGCTGATCGTCCAAAACTCCTCGCACATGCCGACCGAGCTAATCCTGACCCCTCGGGTTGGCGGACCAACTCCTCCGAATCCGAGCGCTCAGTATGCAAACGATAACCAGGGCGGGGGAATCGTTCAGCAGCCCCCATCAGCCTCTATGCCGCCGCCGAATCCGCCGCCGCAGCTCAACTCACGTGCGCCAAACCGCAGGGGTACAGGAGGTGTGGACACGAATCCGGCCGCAACTTCACCCTCATCGACCACGCAGCAGGTGGTTTTTCCGCCCGTAGATGGCTCTACACCTCCAGCGACGGCCACAACCACTCCGACAAGTCCGGACGCGTCATCGACGGCTCCGAAGACACCTCAACAGATTTTCGAGCAGTTGCAAAAGCTACGCCAGCAACAGTCCCAACAGAATCAGACCCAGCCTCAGTAGCTGCCGCTCTCTCCGAGCAGTCGCCTAGTTATGAACGACGCGGACGGGGATGGGGGCTTTTTGCTGCCCGTTGACCTGGGACGCATGTGCTCGGAAGATCTTGAAAAGCACGAGGAAGATGCCGTACGCGATTAGTACACCCGTTGCCAAGGACGCCATGATGGCGCAGACAAGAACTATTGACGTACTCACACTCACTCCACAGACCTCAACCGCGAACCTGAACGGAACTCGCCGCGGCTCTGATCATTCTTGCAAGCAGTCCGAGGAGATGCCAACCACTTCCCTTCGGTCCCTAGTGTTATGTCGGATACCCGCTACTCTGCTTCAGTTGCCTCGCGGGGGGGCGAGGTATCTCTGCATGCACCTCAAATGCCTTATCCTAGAGACTTGGCTACGTCTCTCCCATCCACTCCCAAGGGCATCACGCACATCTCCGTACGGGGCGCGCGTCAGCACAACCTCCGTAACGTCAACGTGTCGATCCCGCGCAACACCCTCACCGTGGTCACTGGCCTGTCGGGCTCCGGGAAGTCATCCCTGGCGTTTGACACTATCTACGCCGAGGGGCAGCGCCGCTATGTAGAGACTTTATCGGCTTACGCCCGGCAGTTCCTTGACCAGATGGAACGTCCGGACGTGGATGCGATCGATGGTCTCTCCCCGGCTATTTCCATCGAGCAGAAGACGACTTCGCGATCTCCTCGCTCCACGGTAGGCACGATTACTGAGATCTATGATTACCTGCGTCTGCTTTGGGCTTCGGTGGGGCAACCACACTGCCCCAACTGCCACCGCCCGATCACCCGGCAATCAGCAGAACAGATCGTCGACCGTGTGGCTGCTCTTTCGCCAGGGGAACGCATCACCGTGATGGCGCCAATCGTACGTGGGCGAAAAGGCGAATTTCGCGAGGAGCTTGAAGCTCTCGACCAGCAGGGCTTCCGTGTACGCATCGACGGTGAGATCGCCGAGATCACGGAGGGCATGCGGCTTGAAAAGCGAAAGAATCACTCGATTGAGGCAGTGGTGGATCGCATCATTCTGAAGCCGGTCGCGGATCCTACGCCCGAGAACGCCAACCCCGCGCTCACGACACCTGGAAACCGGCCAACTTCTCCGAGGTACGACACGCGGCGGCTCGAGACGTCGATCACCAAGGCTTTGCAGATGGCCGCCGGTCTGGTCCTGATCGGCATTCAGGATCCCGAGACGCGCCAGCAGGTAGAGACACTTTACTCGTCATCGATGGCCTGTCCTGATTGCGGGATCAACGTGCCTAAGCTTGAGCCGAGAAGCTTTTCCTTCAACTCTAACTTCGGAGCATGCCCCGAGTGTCACGGTCTCGGATCGATCTATGATTTCGATCCGGCGAAGACGATCACCGACTGGTCCAAGCCGCTGCTCGACGGTGCGATGGGCCCCGGGTCCGCATCGTCCTATCTTCTTCGCCTAATCAAGCTTGCAGCCGACAAGTACAAAATCAACCTGAAGCGGCCCTTCTCCGAGCTGTCGAAATCTGAGCAGGATCTCTTTCTTCAAGGTCCGCCCAAAGCGGACGCGGCGCGGACCGGCTTTCACGGGATCTTTGCCTATCTCCGCTCCAATCTCGAGGAGACGAAATCAGAGGGGTATCGCGAGTACATGATGCAGTACATGTCCGCGACTTCTTGTCCGCGCTGCCATGGTCGCCGCCTCCGGCCCGAGTCCCTCGCGGTCACGATACCGATCGGGAATGCAAAGGCTCACAACGGGCACCGCGCAGATCAGAGCATTGCCGACTTTACAGCGCTGCCGCTCGACCGTGCCCTTGCTGGCGCCCGTTCGATGCAGTTCAGTGGCCGCGAGCGTCTCATCGCGGATCGGCTACAGCGTGAGGTGATTGAGCGGCTTGAATTCCTGAACGCTGTCGGTCTCAGCTACCTTTCGCTTGATCGCTCCGCAGCCACGCTCTCCGGCGGCGAAGGCCAGCGTATCCGTCTCGCTACACAGATCGGTTCCCGCCTGCGCGGTGTTCTGTACGTGCTCGACGAGCCTTCGATCGGGTTGCACCAGCGCGATAATCAGCGTCTGATCTCGGCACTCGAGCGTCTTCGGGATTTGGGCAACACCGTTTTGGTCGTCGAACACGACGAAGACACAATTCGAAAGGCAGATTACGTTCTCGATCTTGGTCCAGGTGCCGGCAAAAACGGCGGTTACCTGATCGCCGATGGCACGCCACAGCAGGTCATGGATAACCCCGCCTCCATCACGGGGAGATACCTTTCGGGGCAGATCGAGATCGTCGCCCGGTCCGAACCGCGCGCCTTGACCGGGCGTTGGATCACGGTCGAAGACGCCCGGTCCCACAATCTCCAAAACGTCACCGCTCATTTTCCGCTTGGCGTTATGACGGTGATTACCGGGGTCAGCGGAAGTGGGAAATCCACGCTCGTCAATGACATCCTCTACCGCGCACTTGCGAAGGACCTTTACGGTTCCCGCGAAGAACCCGGTCAGCACGGTCGCGTGATTGGCATCGATCAAATCGACAAGGTGATTCAGATCGACCAATCGCCGATCGGTCGCACGCCTCGCAGCAATCCCGCTACGTACACGGGCGTCTTTACAGCCATTCGCGATCTCTTCGCCATGCTGCCCGAATCGCGCGAGCGTGGGTTCAAGCCCGGCAGGTTCTCCTTCAACGTACAGGGCGGGCGGTGTGAAGCCTGCCAGGGCGAGGGTCAGCGCCGCATTGAGATGAACTTCCTTCCGGATGTTTACGTACTCTGCGAGGTATGTAACGGATCGCGTTACAATCAGGAGACACTGGCAGTCAAGTTCAATGGGTACTCCATCGCAGATCTCCTTGAGCTTCCGATCGCTGATGCTGTGCCGGTCTTGAAAGATATACCTAACGTCCACATCCGCCTGCAGACGCTTGTCGACGTCGGACTGGGCTACATCCATCTTGGCCAGTCGGCCACGACCCTTTCAGGAGGGGAGGCGCAGCGCATGAAGCTTGCGCGCGAGCTGTCAAAACGTCAGACAGGCCGAACCCTGTATCTGCTTGATGAGCCGACCACGGGGTTGCACTTCGATGACGTTCGCAAGCTTCTCGAGGTGCTCCATCGGCTCACGGATCTCGGCAACACTGTCGTGATTATTGAGCACAACCTCGACATCATCCGAAATGCGGACTACCTGCTCGACCTCGGCCCAGAGGGGGGCGAAGGCGGTGGCCGCATCGTGGCTCATGGAACGCCGGAGCAGGTCTCTACTGTCGCTGGCTCGCATACCGGCGGCTTTCTGGCGCAACATTATAGTCGGGCGCAAGCTCCTCAAAGCAGCACCTCAACCAACATCTTCGCGGGACCGCAACCCGCTTCGATCATCGTCGCCGTGGACGCAGAACGAAGAGCACGTGAGAAGTTTGTTGCACCCCAGAAGAAGACGGGCGTACCGACCGCGAGCGCGACGAAGCCGGCAGAGCGAACGAAACCTGGAGCGCCGACGAAGAAGGCGAAGAAGCGGGTCTCACAATGAAGCCGATGCCGGCTCTTCTCCGAACTGCGGATGATCCACCCGTGGCTCCTATCCCTCCACTCCTTCCCGAAGGGGAGGCTATCGTACAACCGCCTCTCGACAACACTCCGGAGGATGCACCGGAAGATCCACCGGCTCGTGTGCCGCATCTTGGGCATGCCCTTCTCTTTGTGGCGATCACAGGCCTTCTCCTGCTGGTCTCGCAACTGGTTCTGCTTCGCGCGGCTCACCCGCTCCAAAACGCCCTGAATGCCGGAGTGTCTCCGAGGCTGCTTATTCTTGCCGAAGCTGTCACGTACATCAGCTCGCTCGTTGTCGCATGGTTTGTCTTTCCGCTGCTTTGGCGGAGGAGCTTTGCTCGTGGTCTGCAGCTAAACCCCGCGGCGGCATCTCGAAATCTGTACCGTCTGGTCCCGCTTGGGATTGCGCTCTCGTTTACAGTGCAAGCGGTTTCGTCCCTGCTACCCCTGCCTAAAAAGATGCCGATGGACGAGTTCTTCCGCACGCCGACGGACATGTGGATTCTCACCGTGTTCGGAATCCTTGTTGCGCCGGTATTTGAGGAAGTTCTCTTTCGCGGGTTCCTGTTGCCAGCATTTGCAATCGCTTACGATTGGATCTGCCTTCCGAGGACAGATGCAGCCCGAGTCACGTGGCAATCGTCCAATGCTCTTACGACACCCTCTCTCGTCTTCTCGACGGTGCTGACCAGCATCCTGTTCGGACTCATTCACGGGCAGCAGACGGCGTTTACCTGGCCAGTGCTTGTGCTTCTCTTCTGCGTATCCCTGGTCCTTACTGCAGTCAGACTCAAGCTCCGCTCCGTGGCCGCCTCAACGCTGGTGCATGCAAGCTATAACTTCGCGGTATTCGTGACGGCCTTTGTCGCCTCGGGTGGCTACCGGCATCTTGACCGCTTGCCGAAGTGAGCTTCAGAGCCGATTGAACACACATTCCACGAACATAGAAGATCGCTTAGCGTAGGCCATCAACGTCGTTCGCCTGGTTGAACTGGACGAGCCTGTGTCCCAGCAAAGAGCCCTTCTCAGCGGCGTATACTCACGCTTAGAACGCATCTGCGCAGTGCGCGAAACCAAGGGGGAACGACGCATGGACAGCACCCAGAATGGGCAGGGGGGAAACGGGGGCAACGCGCCCGTTAGCAATGGGAACGGCCAGCGTGCGAATGGCAACAACTATCAGGTTCCCGCGGGACGGACGGGGTGGATCATCGAGCGGAAGGCTGAAGCAAAGCGTACCGGCGATACGAATATGAGCCAGATGCACTTCGCCCGGCTAGGCAGGATTACCGAGGAGATGGCGTATGTCGCTCAGAAGGAAAAGCTCTCTCCCGAACTCGTTCGCTCGGAGATTGCTAAAGGGACAATGATCATCCCGGCCAACATCAATCACCCTGAGTTGGAACCAATGGCGATCGGTGTTGAGTCGCTTTGCAAGATCAACGCGAACATCGGCAATTCAGCCCTGGTGTCCAATGTCGACGAGGAGCTTCGGAAGCTGCACACAGCCGTGCACTATGGAGCCGATACCGTTATGGATCTGTCGACCGGCGGCGACATCCCGATGATTCGAGAGGAGATTCTTCGCCACTCGCCCGTGCCCATTGGAACGGTTCCCTTGTATGAGGCGCTTTCACGAGTGAAGAGGGTTGAGGATCTCAACATCGATCTCTATCTGGAGGTCATCGAGGAGCAGGCGCAACAGGGCGTAGATTACTTCACGATTCATGCAGGCGTACTTGTGCAGTACGTGCCGATGGTGGCGCGGCGGATTACGGGTATCGTTAGCCGTGGTGGCGCGATCATGGCGCAGTGGATGACGGCTCACCATAAACAGAACTTCCTGTATGAGAACTTCGACCGGATTACGAAGGTGATGGCGAAGTACGACGTGAGCTACTCGCTAGGCGACGGGCTTCGCCCCGGGTGTGTTGCGGACGCCTCGGACGAGGCGCAGTTTGCTGAATTGAAAACACTTGGGGAGCTCACCCGAAAGGCCTGGGAGAGCGATGTGCAAGTCATGATCGAGGGTCCCGGGCACGTGCCGATGGACAAGATCAAGGAGCAGGTGGACAAGGAGGTCGAGCTTTGCGACGGCGCGCCTTTCTATGTCCTGGGGCCGCTGGTTACTGATATCGCACCAGGTTACGACCACATCACGTCGGCGATCGGGGCCGCGATGATCGGTTGGCATGGGGCGGCGATGTTGTGCTATGTCACGCCGAAGGAACACCTTGGCCTTCCTAACGAGAAGGACGTGAAGGACGGAATCATCGCGTATAAGATCGCGGCGCACGCGGCGGATATCGCCCGGCACCGGCCGGGAGCACAGGACCGTGACGACGCGATTTCGCATGCCAGGTACACATTTGATTGGGACAAGCAGTTCGCGTTGTCGCTCGACCCTGAGACGGCGAGGGGGATGCATGACGAGACACTGCCGGACGACTACTACAAAGAGGCGGCGTTCTGCTCGATGTGTGGGCCGAAGTTCTGCTCGATGAATTGGTCGAGCAAGGTAGACCAGTTCAATGAAAGGGAGCATGGCTTGAAGAAGCCGGATCTGACCCAGATCATGACCGAGCAGATGGCCTTACGCGGCTAAGTCTTTGTTCTGAGGGCATACTGAACTGCAGCCAATGTGAAGATCAGACGGCCTGAGACTCTGGCACTTGCGCCACAGTCTCAGGCCGTTTTCTGCAGCCCAAGGTGCAGATTGCCTACGCCGTTCCGGCAGGCCGATCACCACAAGAGCGAGGCCGCGTCCTGGTTTGGAATCGCGGCCCTCGTGCTACTTCGTAACTCGTTCCATGTCATGCAGATGTTTTTGTTAGCCCCGGAGACTGCTGGGGTTTTCGGGGCTCGGACGCGCTTTGATGTGCGTCGCACTGTGGTGCTCTGCGGTATAACCGTGGTCTTTACGTGATAACTGCTGGTATCTGGACGGTCGAGAAATTGAAGGCGATGCCAGGCACGCGCTGCAGGATGCGATATGGGGTGGGCCGGCTGCAGGTGTCTCTGGAGGGAACCAGAGGACGCGGGTGCGTCACAGGACGTCTTTTTCCTCACGGTCCGAACGCATGGCGAGGAGGGCGGGGGTGATGATCATAGCAAGGAATACCAGAGCAAGAACGAGGTCATGCAGCATAAGGGGAGCTCCTGAAGGGGACGACTCTAGGGGTCATCTCTCAGGTGCAATATTCTTCCGGGCCTCGTTGCGGGGGTATAGCACTTGACGGTTCGGCTTCTCACGCGGAAGTTGCACGGGCGTTGAGACAACTGTGGGTCGTGAATTGCCACTGTTCCAGGTTTGGGGAAGCGCCGCTATGCGCTGCTTCGCGGACTCAGAACGACGGTTCCCTTGCAGGAAATGGCTCAGTTCCCTGCCCTGGCCGCGTCTTCGAGGATGCTGGCTGATCGGTTGAGGGCTTCGGTAAGGATCGTGAGCTGGGCCTGAGCGCGGGCGGCATCGGGCGCTTCGATTGCTTCGTTCACACCGGGGATCACGATGGCGGCGTAGCCGGTGAACTCGCCGGGGGCGTAGATGGTGTGCTTGAACCAGGGGCGCTGGGGGAGGCCTTGCGGGCTCAGCAGGGCCGACTCAGCGTTGCGGAGAGACTGATTGAGGGTTCGGGGGTCGGCGGGGCGCTTTGCCTGAGCCGCGTGAACCGTGGCACCGGCATCTTCGAGGCGCTTAGCGGCGGTGTCGGCTGCGGCGAAGTTGAGCGAGAGCTTCGCGGCTTGTGCCTGCTGCTCGGCACTGTGGAGATAACGAACTATCTCCTGTCCGTAGGCGTGGTAGTCGTACGGAAGAACGTCGGCCCCGGCCATATGGAGGATCTCGAGGCCGAAGACGCGGGCCTGCTGCTGCTCGTAGACGAACGTGGGATCGGCGTTCTTGATGAACCAGTTGTAGTTGTCGAAGACGGAATGGTAGACGCCGTAGGGTCCGTCGGAGCCGATGTCGGTGGAAGGTATGCCGAGGTGCTGGATGAAGGGCGTGTAGTCGGAGCCTGAGCCGAGATCGCCGACACGGACGTCATGTTCGTTTTCGGGATGATCGGTGCGACCTGCGGTGAACGGTGCGGCGTTGCGGCGGCCACGGCCTTCGGTCTGATCCTTGAGCCACTCGTCATAGACGGTGCCGCCCTTGGGGCTGGGGACAGATTTAGCAACCTCACGGACGAACTGCTTGAGCGAGGGCACGGCGGCGGCGTTGAAATTTGGGCCGGAGACGCCGACGTCGGTGTTGAAGTAAGCGACGGCATGGGTGAGGTCTGAGGCATGCTGCTCAGCCCATTCCGTCGAGCCGATGAGGCCCTCTTCCTCGGCGTCCCAGGAGCCGATGATGATGGTGCGTCGAGGCTTCCAGCCTCCCTTCAGGAGCTCTCCAAAGCCATGGACGGTTTCGAGCATGGCGGCGGTTCCGGAGTTGGGATCGACGGCGCCGTAGACCCAGGCGTCGCGGTGGTTGCCGGCGACGACAATCTCGTCCTTCTCGGGGCCGTTGCCGGGGATGGTGCCGATGACGTCCCAAATGGTGCGGAGACGGGTGTCCTGCTCGAGATCCATGTGAACGGTGACCGCGGAGGTGCCGCCGAGGTGATACGTGAAGGGCAGGCCGCCCTGCCAATCGTGCGGGGTGGCCGGGCCGGCAAGGGAGCGAAGGATGGGGGTGGCGTCCTTGTAGGAGATAGGGTTGGCGGGGATGTTGGGCTGATCGCCACCGGGTAGAACGCGGGTCTGCGCCTCCGTCATGCGTTTCGAGTCGGGTAGGTCTGGAACGGAGGCGATGCCGGGAGTGGTGGGGTCGCCGGGGTTGATGGGCAGGAACTGGACGGAGCCGCGCTGAACGGCGGACTCGGGGCGCATGGGGCCGGCGGGATATATGTCGCCGCGGGTGTAGCCATCGTCGGCGGGGTCGGAGTAGATGAGGACGCCGCGGGCACCGAACTTCTGGGCGATGTAGACCTTGACGCCGCGGAAGTTGCCGCCGTAGCGGACGAGGACGATCTTGTCCTTGACGGAGATGCCGTGGTCGGCGAGGTACTTGAAGTCGGCGAGGTTGCCGTAGTTGGCGTAGACGACCTCGCCGGTGACGTTGCCGGAGGGGCTGGAGCCGTTGAAGGCGGGGAGGACACGGGGGTCGTCCTGGAAGGGATCGCCGCCGTGGTCCGAGGGATCGACGTGCTCGGGCGAGGGGCCGGACATCAGGAGCTTGTGGTCCGCGTCGAAGGCCTCGATGGAGATCTTGACGGGCTTGTTGAGGAGGACCTTGTAGGGGACGATCTCGGTCTTGAGGCCGGCGGCTTTGAACTTCTCGGCGACGTATTGGGCGGTCTTATAGTCCTCGGGTGAGCTGGCCCAGTGGGGCTCGGCGGTGAGGATCTTGAGGTGCTGGCCGGCGAGGGCGGCGTCAGGGACGGCGAGGAACTTCGCGTCGAGTTTTGCCTGTTCGGAGAAGTCGAGGAAGCCGAAGACCTGCGAGGGGGTGGAGGGGGTTTGTGCGAGGAGGGTGGTCGAGAGCAGGACGGCAGGAACGGCGAGACGGAGGTGGGGCAAGTCGGCTCCTCTGAACATTTTCAGTATGAGGAGACAGAATACCGGAATCGCTCGGTGGGTGTTCGGGGGGAGGGCTGCGGGCGGGGGTTAGCGGGTTAGATGGGCTCGGTGCAGAACTTGCAGCGGGTGGCGGCGAGCGGGACGTCGCCGAGGCACTGGGGGCAGGGCTTGGTGGTGCTGGGGGCGGGGCCGCGGAGGCGCAGAAGGAGGGAGTTTACGGGGAGGACGATGAAGAAGTAGACGACGGACGCGATGATGGCGAAGGTGATGAGGGCGTTGAGGAAGTCGCCGTATTTGATGACGCCGCCGTGGACGCTGAGGGTGAGGGCGGAGAAGTCGGGCTTGGTGAAGATAGCGGCGATCAGCGGGTTGATGAGGTCGGTGACGAGGGAGTTGACGATGGCGGTGAAGGCTGCACCGATAATGACGGCGACGGCGAGGTCGATGACGTTGCCGCGGAGGATGAAGTCACGAAAGCCTTTGAGCATGGGATCTCCCTTGAGTTTGGCTGAGTTGTGGAAAGGCACGGCGAGTATACGTCAGGGCCTGAGGGGGTTCGCCAGGAAAGGTGAGGAGGCTGTTCGGGTGGTGAATGCCGCGGCCCGTTGTTGGCGAGGGCTGTGGTCTCGCTTCCCATCGCGAGATTGTTTCGGTGAGACTTGGAGGTACCCTCCCCCTCCCCCCTACTTTTGACAAAGTCTTGCAACCACTTGAGTTAGTTCCTGACCTACCCTAAGGTCCTCCCATCAAACGGCTTCGAGAGGAGCCTCCTCTCACGCCGGCGCTGGCCTTTCCCTTCATCTGTTTTCTCTATGTTAGGCCTCGGTGCGGGGGTTTCGTGCCAGGGCTAAGCGGTCGCGTTTGAAGCAGTTTGCGACGCCCGTGGGGTTGACAGTGTGGTTCTCGCGGTTCGGGGTTGGGGTGCTTGTGTGGTGCCTGGAGATGGTACGACTTCGACGCAAGGGAGGCTGGTTGCGGCTGCGGTCCGGGGCGGGCGGGGCTAGTGGGTTCCGGAGAGGATGGAGGCGTAGGGGTAGATGAGCAGGAAGAGGATCATGCTGAGGACCATGAGGTCGGCGTAGATGCAGAGGAGGACGCCGCCGTGATACCAGCTCCAGCTTGGTCGCATGCAGCGGAGGTGATCGATGAGACCGGCTGTTGCGAGGAGGGTGGGGAGGATGAGAAGTGGGGTGGGGTGATTGTCCGGGAAGTGGGCCAGGACGAGCGACAGGGGAAAGCTGAGGATGACGAGGAGGCTGCCGCGAAGGAGGGAGCGGGCGCGCGGGTTGAAGAGGCCGTGGATCACCTTGATATCAAGGATAGGCCTTGGAAGTGGGCCGGAGCTACGGGTGAGGGGCCGGAGATGGAGCGGATGGATTGGCAGGCGGCAGATCTTTGATGGAGACGAGCGGGACTTCAAGGGAGCCGGCGCGGTCGTTGTTGAGATTGAGAACGCCGATCCGGAGGAAGTACTCTCCCTTGGAGGGAAGGCTGATGACCTGGCGATAGAGGATGCCGCCGTGCACGGTTGCGGCGTAGCGCTCCGGGGTGAGGTCGACGGTCGAGGTCTGATCGACGAGATTGATGACCTCTCCCTCGACGGTGTAGGCGAGGGTGAGGAAGCGGATGGAGCCGACGTAGTTGCCGGCCGCATTGCGGGCGAGCAGTTGGGAGGGAAAGGCGGCGAAGTCGACGACGTAGTTGCGAAAGGGCGCGTGGGTGCGCTTCGGGTCGGGCTGATTGCCGGGGGCGACGACGGTTTCGAGCGGGGCCGCGGGGCTGGTGGCAGGAACGACCTTGGCTTTGAAGATGAGATCCGTCGCAGGGGGAGCGCCACGGAGCATGGCGGTGCGGAGGGCGGCTGAAGGCAAGGAGGCGAGCGGTGTGCCGGAGGAGATCGGAAGACCGGAGGGAGGTGCGCTCGAGGGTGTGGAGGTGGAAGGAAGGCGGCGGCGGGAGGTCGCGTCGGGATCGACGGCGAAGTATCCGCGACGGTAGGCGAGGTTGAGGCCTGCGCCGGCGCGGGCTCCCTGCAGCTTGATATCGACGGGCCGGAAGGTGTTGTCGAGGTGCGAGTCGGCGGGGGTGTAGGCGATGGTGTAGAAGTTTGAGCCTTGCTCCGTGGCGCGGGTGACGGCCTCGGCGAGGCCATTGGTGTTGATAAAGGCGTGGCCGCCGGTTTGGCGTGCGAGGTCGAGCATGGTGGCGTGTTCGGCGGCGGTCTGCTGGCCGAATCGCTGCATGGCGGCCATGGGACCGCCGGGCCGAAAGAGTTCCTGCCCGCTGTTGGAGGCGTCGTAGGTGGGGTTGTTGAAGAGGCCGCGAGCATCGATGGGGTAGATGGCGACGCGTGCATGGGTGAGGAGGGTGGAGGTGTCCCTGAGATCGCTGGAAAGATCGATGGTGGCTCGGAAGGGATCTTTGAGGGTGGCGTCGGGGAAGATGTTGAGGGGAAAGGAGCCGGAGAACCAGATGACGTTTTTGCGGCCGGGGAGGACGGAAAGGTAGCGAGCCAGTGTGCCGAGGGCATCGAGGGTGTAGCGGGCGCGGACCTGGACCTGGAAGGTGGCGGTATCGGCTTCGAACTGCTGCAGGTTGGCAGCGGCCTCGGCGATGGCTCCGGAGCTTCCGGCGAGATTGGAGATGAGATTGGAGAGCGGCTCCGCCGAACCGCCGACGGAGGGGTTGTCGAGGAGATCGGAGGAGCGCATGCTTTTGCGATCTATGACGGAGCGAAGGATTGCGGGGTCGGAGGTGAAGCCCTGGAGCAGGAGGAGGTGCGTGGTGAGTCCGAAGATGGCGAGGCGCTGGCCGGGCGGAGCTGCCTGGAGGTACTTGAGCACCTGCTGCCGGACATAGCCCTGATCCTCGAGAGCGGTGTTGAGCGTGTCGAGGAGGAGGATGTTGTACGCGGGTGATGGGGGTGCGGGGGCGTAGTTGGTGAAGACGCCGGGTGGCAGCGGGAGGGGCGGCTGGAAGGGCGGTGGCGGCTGGGCGGCATGCTCGTCAAAGCTGCGGATCTGCTCCGGCTTGCCTTTTTCGAAGACGGCGAAGTCTGCCCGGGTGAGGCCGTGGACGGGGTTGCCGTCGCGGTCGGTGACGACGACGTCTTCGATGACGAGGTTGGTGCGGGCCTGAATGGTGGAGGAGGCGGACTGGGGGGCGGCGGCTGGGGTTTGGGCGAGAGGGGCGACGGCAGAGAGAAGGACAAGAGCTGCGAAGAGGGTCGTGCGCGGCATGGGGCTCCCGTGTGCGGCAGGGCTATTCGAACACGGGAGTGCGGGTGGTGACGATAGTTTTTGTGCTGCTTAGACGGACGCGAGCTCGGGGGTGGACCGGGTTGCGCTTTGGGCGGCGATGCGGGCGATGGACTCGGAGAAGGGGGCGTGGAGGACGCCGCGCTCGGTGATGATGGCGGTGATGTATTTGGCGGGGGTGACGTCGAAGGCGGGGTTTTCGATGCCGACGCCGTCGGGGGTCATCTGGCGGCCGTTGGAGTGGGTGACTTCGCGAGGGTCGCGCTGTTCGATGGGGATGAGGTCTCCGGTGGCGGTGGCGGTATCGATGGTGGCCCAGGGGGCGGCGACGTAGAAGGGGATGCCGTGCTCGCGGGCGAGGATGGAGACGCCGTAGGTGCCGATCTTGTTGGCGGTGTCGCCGTTGGCGGCGATGCGGTCTGCGCCGACGATGACGGCCTGGATGCGGCCCTTGCTCATGAGGTGGGCGGACATGTTGTCGCAGAGGACGGTGGTGGGGATGGAGTCTTTCATGAGCTCCCAGGCGGTGAGGCGAGCGCCCTGGAGGTAGGGCCGGGTCTCGTCGGCGAGGACGTCGATCTCGTGGCCGCGCTCGACGGCCGACCTGATCACTCCGAGGGCCGACCCATAGCCGCAGGCCGCGAGGGCGCCGGCGTTGCAGTGGGTGAGGACGGTTCCCTTTTTGGGAAGCAGATCTGCGCCAAAGGCTCCGAGCTGGCGGCAGTTCGCGATGTCCTCGTCGTACATTTCGCGAGCGAGTTGGACGACGGCGGTTTTGATTTCGGGGATGGGGGTGCCCTTGGCGGCGAGGGCGTTGTAGAGATCGCGGACGCGGCCGATGCCCCAGAAGAGATTGACGGCGGTGGGGCGGGTGGCGGCGAGGTGCTCGCAGATGGTGGCGACTTCCTCCTCGAGCTCGGGGAGGGTGGTGGCTCGGGAGTTCTGGATGCCGAGCGCGACGCCCATGGCTCCGGAGACGCCGATGGCCATGGCACCGCGGACGATCATGTCGCGAATGACGGTGGCTACCTGCTTGTAATCGGTGGCGAGGACGTAGGTTTCTTCGAGGGGGAGCTTGGTCTGGTCGAGGAAGTTGACGCCTTCAGGGAGCCATTCGAGGGTAGGGATCATGTCCCTTTCAGTTTACGACGGCGGGGACGGCGACCGAGACAGAGAAGCGGCGAAGGACCCGTGGGTGGGACCTACGCCGCTGTGAGAGAACATCAAGGAAACGCCGGGAAATGTTTCCAGGCGAAGGTTTTCTTGCTTGGTGCGTACGACAGGTGGTGCAGGTGAAGCAGAGATTCAGTCGTCCAACGGCCTCTCGTTCGGGGCCTTCTGTCACGAAAGTAGAGATGGCGGGCGGCGGCGACCATACCTCAGACGTGGGAGGTGTCCCGTTTAGGATCTATGCGTTAGGGCGGCTGCTGTGGAGAAGCTTGTGGGAGGCTCGGATATCTTCGGCGGTGAAGACGGGGAGGAAGGGGGCGCCGGCGGCGGCGGCTTCGATGTTGGCGCGGCCTCCCTGCTGGCGGTCGACGAGGCAGAGGACGCCGGCGACGACCATGCCGGCTTCGCGGGCGGCCTCGATGGCGGTGACGGTGGAGCCGCCGGTGGTGCAGACGTCGTCGACGATGACGACGTGGGCTCCGGGCTGGAGGAAGCCCTCGATGCGGCGGCCGGTGCCGTGGGTTTTTTCGGCTTTGCGGACGAGGAAGCCGTGGATGAGGGTGGGAGCTTCGGCGGGGTCGGTGTTGGCGGGGAGGTCGAGCTCGGAGGAGAGGCGAAGGACTTCGGCGTGATCGGCGGCGGCCCAGGCGGAGGCGGAGGCGGTGTTGGAGACGAGGGGGTCGGCGCCCATGGTGAGGCCGCCGACCGCGACGGCGGAGGGGATGTGCTCGCGGATGAGGTCGTAGAAGATGAGGCCGGCGAGGCGGCCGCCTTCGGCGTGGAGGGTGGTGGTGCGGCAGTCGATGTAGTAGTCGGATTTCTGGCCGGAGGCGAGGGTGAAGTCGCCGAGGCGGAAGGAGTGGGTGGCGAGGATTTCGAGGAGGGACTGGCGGAGGTCGGGGGTGGAGGAGGTTTCGGGGGTGGACATTTAGGAGGATTTTAGCGGAGGGCTCGCTCCGGGTGAGACCGGATAGGGATGCGGGCGAGTTTCGGTGAGGCTCCCAAAGGTGGCGGTTGGCGGAGGCGACTTCCCGGGTGGGCGGACATCAGATGAGAGGTTGGTGGTGATGCTCGGAGACACCTGAAGGGGAGAGCCGTGGAGAAGCGAACAGCGCTGGTGGTGGGGTCGACCGGGATCGCAGGTCTGACGTTGGCGAAGCATCTTGCTGCGCAGGAGGGGTGGGAGGTGTTTGGGCTTGCGCGGCGGCCGTCTGCGGGGGACGGTGTGCGGGCGGTTGCCGCGGACCTGCTTGATCGGGACGCGCTCGCGAGGGCGCTCGAGGGGATCCGGCCGACGCATGTGTTTCTGACGAGCTGGATGCGGCAGGCGACTGAAGCCGAGAATATCCGGGTGAACAGCGCGATGGTGCGCAACGTCCTCGAGGCACTTTCGCCTTCGGGCAGCGTGCGTCATGTTGCGCTGGTGACGGGGTTGAAGCACTACCTCGGGCCGTTTGAGAGCTATGGGAAGGGCAGCCTGCCGCCGACGCCGTTTCGCGAAGAGCAGGGCAGACTGGACGTCGAGAACTTTTACTACGCCCAGGAGGATGAGGTGTTTCGGGCGGCGGAGCGGGACGGGTTCCGGTGGAGCGTGCATCGTCCGCACACGATCATCGGGTATGCGGTGGGAAACGCGATGAACATGGGCGTGACGCTGGCGGCGTATGCCAGCCTTTGCCGCGAGACGGGGCGGCCGTTTCTGTTTCCAGGCTCCGGCGTGCAGTGGAGGAGCCTGACGGACATGACGGATGCGGAGTTGCTGGCGCGACATCTTACGTGGGCGGCGGTGACGCCGGCGGCGGCTGATGAGGCTTTCAATGTTGTGAACGGTGATGTGTTCCGGTGGAGCTGGATGTGGGAGCGGATCGCGGGCTGGTTTGATCTTGAGCCCGCTCCTTTTCCGGGAGAAGGGACTCCGCTTGAGGTGCAACTGGCCGATGCGGCACCGGCCTGGGGGGAGCTTGCGCGCAAGTACAACCTCGTGGAGGCTGACCTGGATGTGCTGGCATCGGCGTGGCATACGGATGCGGACCTGGGGCGGCCGATCGAGGTGCTGACGGATATGAGCAAGAGCCGCAGGCTGGGGTTTCTGGACTACCAGGCGACGGACGAGAGTTTCTTTCGGTTGTTCCGGCGGTTGCGCGAGGCGAGGATTATTCCGTAGCGCGGATAAGCGCGATGTACGGGTGCGGGCTCGCTCCTGCGGAGTTGTAGACTCACCGAGAGCCTCGATCTGATGCCCACTCTTTGCCTGCTTTTTGTTTGCGTGCTCGCGTCCCTTCTCCACGCCGCATCGGCTCAGGCACCTAGCGCCGCGCCGGCGTGGAGCTTCGAGGTTGCGTCGGTCAAGCAGAACAAGACGGAGGACCCGCAGCACAGCAATGTTCCGCTCGATACCGGGAATGTCTACGGGGCGATCGATCCAAGCGACTCCCGTACTTCCGCGGGCGGCTACTTTGTCGCGACCAACCAGCCACTCTGGCGATACATCGTGTTCGCTTACAAGCTATCCGGGACGCAGGAGTTGACGCTGCGCTTCAGCTACTTCTCCGGGCTCAAGTCCAAGGCACCGGCGTGGGTCACGGGTGGTTTCGACGTCCAAGCAGATCGCTTCAACATCGAGGCGCGCGCTCCCCCCGACTCGACGGTAGACCAGATGCGCTTGATGATGCAGACGCTTCTGGCCGACCGCTTTCACCTGGTGGTTCGTCACGAGACGCGGGACGCGCCCGCCTTCGGCCTGGTGCCTGTCCGCCCGGGCGTGACGGGTCCTAACCTCCAGCCCCACCCGGCATCGGACATCTGCCCGACGCGCCTCGACCATGCTGACCAGCCAACCTCGCGGAGTGCCCCATCCCCTGTTGGGGAGCTGCCTCCGTTGTGTGGCGTGATCGCGCATGTCCAGTCCAGGGTCGATCCACAGAGCAGCTTCGGGGGCCGGGGCGTTCCGTTGAGCCTCCTTGCCAGTTCGCTGCCGACCATGACGGGCATGGCGACCATCTCCCGTCCGGTAGTGGACCAGTCCGGGCTCGCCGGTCAGTACGACTTTTCGCTGCACTGGAGCTTGTCTCCGGAGCCTGAGAGCGGGGATACGGCCGCGTCGTTTCACGAGGCGTTGAAGAGCCAGCTCGGCCTGGAGCTGAAGGCTACGCACGCCCCGATCGACATCCTGGTGATCGACCACGTCGAGCGGCCTTCGGAGAATTAGGGCCTTCGGAGAACCAGCGGCTTTCGACTCCTCCACGCCCGGATTTTCGGTAACGCGAAATCCGGGCATTTACACTGGGGAGTGTCTATGAGCAACCAAGTGGCGGCGAAGAGCTCGTTGAAGATTGTGATTGCGACCGTGGTGATCCTGGCTACGGTGGCGTGGCTGGCGTTTACCGGGGTGCGCGATAACAAGAGCTACTACGTGACGATCACCGAGCTGCAGGGGATGGGGAACAAGGCGTATACGCGGCATCTGCGGGTGGCGGGCAATGTGGCTCCGGGGAGCATTCACCGGGTGGGGACGAATGCGGAGTTTTCCCTGCTGGAGCAGGGCAAGGTGCTGCGGGTGGAGTACAAGGGATCGGAGCCGCCGCCGGATACCTTCAAGGACGATGCGCAGGCGTTGGCGGTGGGGACGTTTGGGCATGACGGCGTGTTTCATGCGACGCAGCTGCAGGCCAAGTGCGCGTCGAAGTATGCGCCCGCGGATCAGAAGAAGCCTGGGGCTCCGAATACGGTGGCGAGCGTTTCGGCCAAGTAAAGGGACGACCCGTGGCCGGGACGTCCCTCTATACTTCGCGGGAGGTTGGAGATGAGTGTCGCCGTACCCGCTGCTGCCGTGTTCCGAAGTGTCTCCAAGGTGTATGGGCGATCCGCGGCGCTGCGGAATGTGTCGATCGAGTTTGCGGTGGGGACGACGAGCGTGGTGCTGGGGCCGAACGGTGCGGGCAAGTCGACGCTGCTGCGCATGGCGGCGGGGCTGGCGGAGCCGACGCGCGGCGAGGTGCGGGTGTTTGACGGGCCGGCGGCGCAGGGGCGCGGGCGGGTGGCGTATATGAGCCATGCGCCGATGCTGTATGACGAGCTTTCGGCGATGGAGAACCTGAGATATTTCGCCGGGTTGGCGGCCGGCAAGGGGTGTGACTGCGTGGGGTCGCCGGAGATGGCGCTGCGTGCGGTGGGTCTCGATCCTGGGTTGCGGAAGCCGGTGGGGGAGTACTCGCAGGGGATGCGGCAGCGGGCGTCGTTTGCGCGGGTGCTGCAGGCGGACCCGGAGCTGCTGCTGCTGGATGAGCCGTTTTCGAATATGGATACGGGCTCAGTGGAGCAGATGCTGGAGCTGCTGAAGGACTTCCGGACGTGGCCGGTGGTGGGCGGGGGTGCGCGGACGATTGTGCTGACGACGCACCAGGCGCAGCTGGCGCTGCCACTGGCGGACCGGGTGATCACGCTCAAGAACGGCGAGCTTGTGCCTGAGGCCGCGACCGCGGAGGTGCGGCGGTGAAGCATGGGCACGTGGAGAAGACGAATGCGGCGCGGCTGCTGGACCGGCTGGGGATCGCGTATGAGCTGCGGGCGTACGAGGTGGATGAGAACGACCTGACGGCGGTATCGGTGGCGCGCAAGATCGGGATGCCGGCGGAGCAGGTGTTCAAGACGCTGCTGGTGAAGACGCAGGCGGGCGAGCATGTGTTTGCGGTGATTCCTGGGGATGCGGAGCTGGATCTGAAGCGGCTGGCGGCGGCGTGCGGGGCGAAGAAGGTGGAGCTGGCGAGTCTGAAGGAGGTCGAGCCGCTGACGGGGTATGTGCGAGGCGGTGTGACGGTGATGGGAGCGAAGAAGCACTTCCCTGCTTTTGTGGATGAGACGATCGAGCTGTTTGACGTGGTGTCGGTGTCGGCGGGGCTGCGTGGGTTGCAGGTGGTGCTGTCGCCGACGGACTACCTCCGGGCGAGCGAGGGCGTGATTGCAGAGCTGACAAAGAGCGTGCTGGCGGCTGGGGGGAACCAGGCGGCCGCGCGCTCATGATCTACCTGCGGACGGTCTGGATTCACCTGAGGAAGGATCTGCGGCTGGAGTGGAGGTCGCGCGAGGCGGTGAACGGGACGCTGTTCTTTTCGCTGCTGGTGGTTGTGCTGTTTTCGCTGGCGTTTGATCCGACCTCGTATCCGACGACGGCGCGGCAGATCTCGGGCGGGATCCTGTGGGTGGCGACGATGTTTGCCGCGGTGACGGCGCTGAACCAGACGTGGGTGCGGGAGCAGCGGAACCATGTGCTCGATGCGCAGACGGATGGCGCCGTCTGCGGCTTCGGCGCTGTTTCTAGGTAAGGCGCTGGCGAACCTCCTGTTTGTGGGTTTTGTGGAGGTGGTGCTCGCGCCGGTGTTTGCGGTGTTTTACAACCTCCACCCGCTGGGGGATGTGCGGCTGTTGTGGCTGATTATGCCGCTGGGGACGTGGGCGCTGGTGGTGAACGGGACGTTTTTTGCGGTGCTGGGGCTGCGGGCGAGGAGCCGTGAGCTGCTGCTGCCGCTGCTGCTGCTGCCGATCTCCCTGCCGGCGCTGCTGGCGATGGTGCAGGCGACGACGGGGGTGATCACGGGGGATCTGGACGCGCTGCAGGTGAAGGGGTGGATCCAGATGCTGGCGGGGTATGACGTGATCTTTACGACGGTTTGCGTCCTGCTGTTTGAAACGGTTCTGCACGCGGAGTGAACTGAAAGGCGGAGTGGGTGGGAAGCGGATATCCGCGATAAACTGGAGGGACTGTGGGACGCTCTTCGATAGCCCGAACGCTTGGTATGGCCTGGCTGGTGGCGACGCTGCTGGTGCTGGGGGAGAGTTTTCGGCAGGCGATCTTTCTGGTGCCGACCGAAGCGACCATGGGCAATATCCAGAGGATCTTCTACTGGCATGTGACGGAGGCGACGCTTGGGTGCGTGTTTCCGTATGTGAACCTCGCTGGCCTCGCTCGGGTTTCTGTACTTCCGGCGGAAGAACCCGTTCCATGCGCTGACGGCGGATGCGCTGGCGGTGGCGTCGGCCGAGGTGACGGTCCTGTTTGTGTCGATCGGGCTGATCACGGGGATGCTGTGGGCGAAGCCGGTGTGGGGCATCTGGTGGACGTGGGATGCGCGGCTGACGACGTACTTCCTGCTGTGGCTGCTGTATGTGAGCTACCTGCTGGTGCGGCGGTTTACGCCGACGGGGCAGACGAGCACGGTGGCGGCGGTGCTGGCGATCTTTGCGGCAGTGGATGTGCCGATCACGTTTATGTCGATCCGGTGGTGGCGCACGCAGCATCCGGCGCCGGTGTTTGGCGGTGAGGGTCACCTGGACAAGAGCTTCTACCCGGCGGTGTTCTGGAGCCTGGCGGGGTGGACGATGTGGGGGATCTTTGTGTGCGCGTTCCGGTTTGCGCTGGAGCGGCGTCGGCAGATGGCGGAGCAGGAGGCGGCGCTCCACAGCCTTGAGGCGACGCTGGAGATTTCGCGATGACGCCGCATACCTTTTTGCACGCGATATACATTCCCGCACTGCGGGATCTTCCGATTGCGTATGGGCTGGTGGTGCTGGCGCAGGGTGGGTATCTCCTGTGGGTGGTGCGTGGCTGGGTGCGGCTCGGGCGTACCCGCTGAGCCCGGGCGTGATGGTGGCTGGTGGGCGGTGCGGCGGCTTGCTCCGTGCGAGCGTGCCCGATAGACTCCGGTAGTGCCGGTTCCCCGGAAAAGTTATAGCTTGCGCAGGTCTGCCGGTGGGGCGATCGGGGCTTTGCTGCTGTGTGGCGGCGTGCTCGGCTGCCGGTCTGGAGCGTTTCCGGATGTGCCCCCGGGGTATCGGGAGTATGCGTACATCAGCAATGGCGGGGCGAACACCGTGACGGTGCTGGACCTGGTGTTTGTGCGGCAGGATCGAACGCTGCAGGTGGGACAGGGGCCGACGGGGCTGGCCGTGAATCCGAAGCGCAACGAGGTCTACGCAGTGAACACGCGCTCGGGCAGCGTGTCGGTGATCAACGCGGAGACCAACAGCGTGGTGGGGACGATCCCGGTACGCAGGCAGCCGTATGCGATCAGCGTGTCTGGGGATGGACGGCGAGGGTACGTGGCGAATGCGGGCTCGAACAGTGTGAGCGTGCTCGACCTTGAGGGCAGACGCGAGCTGATGGCGGCGCGGACGGGGGAGCAGCCGGGGCTGGCGCGGGTTTCTCCGGACGGGCGAACCGTGGTGGTTACAAATCGGGGCGGGGGGAGTGTTTCGGTCTTTGGTACGCGAGCGGCGCGGGACTCCAGCGGGCCTGAGCTGTCGCTGCGGGCGACGATCGGTGGATGCCCGGGAGCGACGGACGCGGTGATTCTGCCGGACTCTTCGAAGGCGTTTGTGGCGTGCTCGGGCGGGCACCAGGTGATGGCGGTGAATCTCCAGGCGGCGCCGAACTCATGGGCGGCGAAGCAGAATCCTTCGCTGATGACGGATCATCTCCTGGCGCTGCTGGATGTAGGGGAGGGGCCGGTGCACCTGGCGCTGAAGCCGGATGGCGGCGAGATCTTTGTGTCGAACTTCAACGCGGACAGCATCTCGGAGATAGCGACGGGCAACAACGAGGTGGGCGGGACGTACACGATCGCGAACAAGCCGGCGCACGCGGTGGTGAGTGCGGACAATTCGACGTTGTGGATCTCGAACTTCGGGTCAGACTCGATCACGCTGTACAGCATCGACGACGGAAAGCTGGCGGGGAGTGTGCGGACGGGGACGTCCCCGGATGCGCTGGCGTTTTCGGCTGACGAACACCTGCTGCTGGCGGCCGATGCGCGGTCGGGCGATGTGGCGGTGATACGGACGGCGGGCAAGCAGGGGCCGGCCTTGTTTACGATGCTGCCTTCGGGCAGCCAGCCGAACGACATTGTGGTGATGTCGTATACGGCGAAGCGATAGGGGCCGGCTCGCGAGATCAGCGGCTGAGTTGGCGGGCTGAGTTTAGAGGCTAGACCTGGCGGGCCAGGACGAGGGTGATGTCGTCGGGCTGTTCTTCGGCTCCGATCCACGCGTCGAGTGCCTGCATGACGTGGTCGGAGATGACCTCGAGGGGCTCGTGGCGGTACCGCTGGACGACTTCGACGAGGCGTTCTTCGCCGAAGTCGCCGAAGTCGTTTTCGGGTTCGGTGACCCCGTCGGAGTAGGCGATGAGGATGTCGCCTGAGCGCATGACGAAGCTGTCTTCCTCGTAGTGCATGCCGTCCATGAGGCCGACGACGGTACCGCCGCAGTCGAGGCGGCGGATGGCGCCGTTGGCGCCGAGGACCAGCGGCGGGAGCTGGCCGGCGTTGGAGTAGGTGAGGCGGGCCGTCGCGGCGCTGTAGTGCGCGAGAAAGAGGGTGGCGTACTTTTCCGGCTGGGTGCTGCGAAAGAGGTGGCGATTCAGAAGGGCGAGGATCTTGCCGGGCGATTCGAAGAGCTCGCCGCAGTCCCCGGTCTCTTCCCTGCTGGACATGAGGCCAGCGACGGTGGATTCGGCGTAGACGAGCTCCTCACTGGCGAACCGGTAGGCGCGCACGGCAGAGTGAAGGGTTGCCATGAGGAGGGCGGCGGAGATCCCTTTTCCGCTGATGTCGCCGATGGCGATGCCGACGCCGGTGATGTCGCGGTTGGGCTGGCCGTCGTGGGCTTCGCCGTGAAAGAGCAGGAAGTCGTAATAGTCGCCGCTGACAGCGCGAGCGGGACGGCAGACGCCATGGAGCTCGAGGGTGGGGAGGTCGGTGGCTTTTTGAGGGAAGAGGTTGGCCTGCACCTCCTGCGCGATGGAGATCTCGTTCTGGAGGCGCTCCTTTTCTTTCTGCTCTTTGAGCAGGCGCTGGAGGGAGCCGGTCATGTTGTTGAAGGAGCGGCTGAGCTCGGCGAGCTGGTCGTCGCGCTCGACGCGGATGAGGTGGGCGAAGTCGCCCTGATCGATGCGGCGAGTGGCCTGGTAGAGCTCAGTGACGGAGGTGGTGACGGTCTTGCTGAGTCGAGCGGCCATGACAAGGGCGAGGGCCTCGATGAGCGCGAAGAGGATGCAGAGGATGAGGAGGCCGACGCGGATGACGCTGGTGACGGTGCCGCTGAGGGAGCTGCCGAAGAGCTGGCGGTAGAGCAAGGACGGGCCGGGAGGTGACTTCGATGGGCGAGTCGATGGGATCGCCGGAGTCCCAGTTGAGGACGGGAAAGGTGGAGGCGAAGCGTACGCGGAGGTCGGCGAGGTTGACGGCGGGGGGCTCGACGCCACCGATGATGCGGGTGGGCTGGACGGGGTCGCGGCGGGGAGTCTCCGGGGTGGTTTTTGGGGAGGTGCCCTGGGCGTTTGCCTTGCGCGAGCCAGACGCGGAGCCCTGTTGGGAGCGTGGTGTGCCGATGACTTCGGGAGTCATGGCGGCGCGGCCGAGGCCTTCGGCGATCGCGGACATGAGGCGGTCGTCGACGGGGAGGCTGCTGACGAGGCTGAGCCGGCGGCCATCGGCGAGGAGGTGCTCGTGGATGGCGACGAGATAGAGATCGCTGCCATCGAGGACCATGCCGCGGAAGCCTTCGTTGGGGAGGCGGACGGCCCAGGGAGGGAGGCCGAGGGGCACCTTCTGGTGGCTGGAGGTCTGGTCGGCGAGAAGCGGCACGCCTTCGACGAAGGCGCTGAACTTGGGTTTCAGTCGGGCGCTGCGGGCCTCCTGCCGGTAGCCGGAGTCGTCGGTGGAAGCGTGGTCGAAGGCGTTGAGGGCTTCGGGTTTCTGGTCGGCGGTTCCGGTGAGGACGCGGTCTTCGAGGTTGGCGTTTTCGGCGCTGAGCCAGTCGAGCTGGCTTTGCACGCGGGAGTCGGCGAGGTGGATGGCGAACTGGCCGGCGGCGATGTAAGCGGAGATGAGGACGAGGGTGACGAAGAGGACGACGGGAGCGACGCCGATGAGGAGATAGGTGAGGACGAGCTTGTTGCGGAGGCTCCAGAGCATGCGCTGGCGGATCTGGCGCCAGAGCACGGGGATGGCGAGCACGGCGAGGGCGATGCCGTCGAGGAGCTGGAGAACGCCGAAGAGGGTGCCGATGGTTCCGGGGAGCAGGCGGAGGAGCCAGAAGAGGCAGAACCAGAGGGCGAGCCAGAAGACGGCTCCGGTGAGGCCGCGGGGCGGGTTCTGGCGGAGGCGTTGGAGGGAGGCGGCGAGGGACATGCGGTCAGGCCTCCGCCTCTGTCTGACGCGCAAGGCGCAGGGCGTAGCGGGTCGCGGAGAAGTGGGCGCCGGCGAGCAGGAGAAGGCCGGAGAGGAAGGCCCACATCATAAGGCCGACGGAGATGTAGAAGGGACCGTAGATGGATTGGAAGTCGAGCCATGGGAGGGCGTGGATGTAGAGGATCTTGGCTCCCTCCCACGCGAAGCCGATGACGATGGCGGTGGGAAGAACGGCGACGGCCGGGACCTTGCGGTTGGGGAGCACCCAGTAGATGAGGAAGAAGAGAAGGATGCTGGCAAGGAGGGCGACGAGCTTGAGCGAGTGCGTGCTGAGGAAGCGGAAGGCGGCGCCGCCGGTGTGGCCGAAGAAGGCCATCGAGAGGAACGAGGAGTGACCGGAGGAGAGGGCGACCGAGGAGAGGGCGAGGGCTCCGACGAGAAAGGCGAGCAGGAGGGAAACGAGCTGGTTGCGGAGGTAGGAGCGGTTTTCGCTGACTCCCCAGACGCGGTTGAGTGCGACCTCAAGCGGCAGGAAGACGCCGGTGGAGGTGACGAGGAGCATGAAGACGGAGAAGAGCTGCGCGCCTTTGCGGGGATGGACGAGCAGTTGCATGTTGCGCATGACGAAGTCCTGCCCGGTGGGGAGGAAGCCGCGCATCATGTCTGCGACGACGGACTCCATCTGGTGCGAGTGGAAGAGGACGCGCGTGATGGTGAGGAGGAGGACTATGAACGGGAAGAGCGCGAGGATGGTATTGGCGGCGACGCTGAAGGCGTAGGTGTGCACCTCGGTTCGGGCGAGGTAGCAGAAGAGCGCGACGATCTGGGACCAGAGGCCGCCTTCGGGCAGGGCGGGACGGGCCGCGTCAGCTCCGGAGGTCGCGAGGTCTTCCGGCGACTCGTGTTTCTCGGGCGCAGATAGGTTGTGCGGGATGGGATCCATAACGTCGAACAGCGCCGAGGACGCTCGAAACGATGCTAGCAGAGCGGCGGATGGGCTACGACGGATGCGGCGGTGGGATCGGGAGGGGTTGGGAGGGTGCGTCTGCGGGTGGATCTTTGTGGATGCGGGCGATGGCCCAGAGTGCGGCTTCTGCGAGCACGGGGTCGTCGCCGGTGCTCCATGCAGTGAGCTGCGGGAGGTATGCGGGGTCGGCGGTGTTGCCCATGGCGATAGCGACGTTGCGATGGAGGCGGGAGCGGCGGGTGCGCTCCAGGGGCGAGTGCTTGAAGAGGCGCTTGAATTCGGGAGCGTCGAGGCTGGCGAGCCAGCCGAGGTCGGGGTTGACGAGCTCTGGCCGGGGCGAGATCACGGGATCGGCGGAGATGGGGGCGCGGCGGTTCCACGGGCAGACGTCCTGGCAGATGTCGCAGCCAAAGACCTGACGACCCATCTGCGGGCGGAGGTCGGCGGGGATGCTTCCCTTCTTCTCGATGGTGAGATAGGCGATGCAGCGAGAGGCGTCCATCTGCTGCGGGGCGGTGAGTGCACTGGTGGGGCAGGCGTCGATACAGCGTGTACAGGAGCCGCAGCGGTCGGCGGCGGGAAGGTCGAGGAGATCGGAGGGGAGGTGAAGCGAGGTGAGGATGACGCCCAGGAGGAGCCAGGAGCCCTTGCCCTGGTTGAGGAGGCAGGTGTTTTTGCCGATCCAGCCGATGCCGGAGCGGGCGGCGAGGCTGCGCTCGAGGAGCGGGCCGGTGTCGACGTAGCAGCGGGTGGAACCGCCGGCGCGCTCGCCGAGCTCGTGTGCGAGCTGCTGGAGCCGGACGAGGAGAAAGTCATGGTAGTCGGCGGGCCGGAGGTCGGGATCGATCTGATCGGGGCCGGCGGACTCGCCACTCCAGGCGTAGCGGGCGATCCAGCCGGCCGTAGCGGGTGCGGGGTCGATGGACAGCGGACCGGGCGCGGCGTAGCTGGAGGCGCAGACGACGACGGAGTTCGCCCAGGGGTGGACGACGCGTAGTGAGCTGCGGAGGAGACGGCCGCCTTCATCGCGGCGTTTCAGGTAGTCCATCTCGCCGGCGCGGCCGGAGTCGATCCAAGCCTCGAAGCGTGCGGCGTCCTGGGCTTCCGCGGGGTCGTCTAAGGAGCCGACGGAAGCGATGCCGGCGAGGTCGAAGCCTAGCTCCGAGGCTCGGGCGCTCAGCCAGGTCTTTTCCTGTGTATTCCAGGACTGTGCCATAGATGCTGCTCGTGTGAAGATCGGGCCAACACTTAACGATACCTGAGGGTGTCAGTTCATACACTTCATAGGATGGAGAGGGGGAGCGCGTGCGGGAACTGGCGGGGCCGCGATGCGAGAACCTGGCGCTTTTTCTTGCTTCCGACGACTGGTTCTGAGTAGTGTTAGTGGGCTCGGGTTGAACGTCCTGGGGTGTCGATCACCCGGGTATGGGCTGGCTGCACATGTCCTAACGAGCATGTCCGGGGCGCCAGGTGCGGCTTGGCCGTACAGAGAAGGATTGGCTTGAGTTTGCGATGAATAAGATACTGGATGCCCTCCAACCGTTTCTGCCAGATCGCCTGGCACTTGCAAGGATGCACCGCTGGCACCATGGGACGTTGCGGTTCTTCTTTTACCCGAGCACCATCAGCGAGGTCATCAACCAGGTAAAGCTCGAGACGAACAACTCGCTTCGCGCATTGACGGCCGATAAGGTGGGGGTTCGGAACTTTGTGGCAGAGCGTATTGGGCCGGAGTATCTGATCCCGCTGCTGCAGGTCATCGAAAGGCCGGAGGACCTACGACTTGGAGAGTTGCCGGGCGCGTTCATCCTGAAGGCCGCCCATGGGAGCGGCATGAACCTGATTGTGCGGGATGGGGAGAGGTCTGAGGAGGAGCTCCGTGTGCTGATCCGGGGATGGCAGCAGACGGATTTTTCCCGGAGCCTGCGCGAGCGGCAGTACAAGAAGATCCCCCGGAGGGTGGCGGTCGAAGAGTTGTTGCTGGACGACGAGGGGGAGACGCCGGCGGACTACAAGTTCTTCACGCTCCATGGCCGGGCAAAGATGATCCAGGTGGATAGCACCCGCTTCCGCCATCATGAGCGAAATCTGTTTACGCGGGAGTGGAGAGAGCTGGCCGTGAGGCTCACGTTCCCGAGGCCTGCTCATGTGCCACGGAGGCCAGAGACGTTGGAGGAGATGATCTCGGTCGCGGAGACGCTTGCAGCGCCGTTTTCTTTTGCAAGGATCGATCTCTACGAGCATCGAAGGGCGGGTGTATTTCGGAGAGATTACCCATACGCCTGGGGGAGGTTCTGAGAAGTATGATCCGCCGGAGTTTGATCGGGTGCTGGGGTCGATCTGGAGGAACGGCGGGGAGATACCGGCGGAGTACTATCGGACTCCTTGCGGGGTGGAAGAGGATGTGCGTGCGTCTGAGGGTTCCTACCTCCCTTCGAGATGAAGTCTGGCTCCGTTGCCCGGAGTTGTGTGGTTCGGTAAGATAGGCAGGGGACGGAGAGTTGGCAGAGCCCGGTTGAATGCACCTGACTCGAAATCAGACATAGTCGCAAGGCTATCGGGGGTTCGAATCCCTCACTCTCCGCCACTTACTGATCCAGAGACATTCGAGTGCATCCCGAAACGTGACCAAAGCCCAGCGAATGCTGGGCTTTTCTTCTGTAGACGTCTGATAGCGTCCGACAAGAGCCGGACTGTTCAGGGGGGACATCAGGGGGCATTCTGTTCTTCGCGAGGGGGTACCTTCGGAGGAGGCAGTCAAGGATGGCGCTCGGACGTCGAGATCAGAGGGCGAAACCCGCGGCGAAAGCGTACAGGTTAAGCGATTCTGGTTCCATGTGGGTCACACCATCGGGTGGCAAGCTGTGGCGCTGGGCTTACGTCTTTCAAGGCAAAGAGAAGCTGATGGCTCTTGGAAAGTATCCGGTTGTGTCCCTCTCGACCGCTCGGAATCCGCAGAACATCGTTCCGCTTGCTCGCAGACCGTCGAGATTTCGGGGACTCGCCTCTACGATCCTGCACGAGCATGGATACAGCCACGAACATACAGAACTGCAACTTGCGCACGCACCGCGCAACGCCGTCAGCGCGGCCTATCACCATGCGTTGCACCTGAAAGCTCGCGCGAAGATGACGGGGAGAATTGTGCGGAGCGAAGCTCTGTGCAGCATTGATGCACTAAGGAACGAATGTAACGAAGAAGAGAACGCTCTTGGGATGACCTTTACTTCAGGTTGGTTGATCCGATGAGAGCTCCGCCGGTGTCGGTCGATGGTCTCCAAAAGACTAGGATCGCAATGAAAGCAAGTCCACTCAAGAGAGTCGAACGCGGTAACCCGATGTGAACGATATTGTTCTCGGCCAGCCAATCTCCGATGGCAGTGCCTGCCGTCCGGGCTACAGCGACGGTTGTCCAATAAAGCGTGATGATCCTAGCCGCGCGTCCACGTCCGGCAAACAGCACCCCGAGTAGGAGAACGGTGAGAATCACTACGGAGACACCCTCCCCAATCCTGTGTTCGCAGATATCCCCTAGTACCGTTCCGAAAACACCGGCGCTCAGCATCGCGAACCAATAGGATGCGTTCGTCTGGGGGAGCGAGTGGGAGGGGACGGTTGCGGCGTGCGCTGTGCGGTGTGTGCCCCAACCGAAGAGCGCCAGGAGCGCAATCAGGCTTACGGTGAGAATGATCTCGGGAACATGCGCCCGGTACGCGAGGTAGTCCGCGATGTTTGTGGCGCCGGTGCGGATCAGGATGATCACTAGCCAGTAGTAGGCCTCATGGCGGCGTTGTTCGAAGTGCTCCGCCGCGAAAACGAAAGCGGTCAAGAGCGCCAGGACCGCTAGACCTTTCCAGATGCCAAGGCCGCTCTCATGAGCGTAGAGGTCTCCCATGTTGGTTCCGAAAACGCTAGCCAGGGTGATCGCTGTCCAATAACGCGCATTCACTTGTGGTGTGTGTATCCGTTTCATTGTTCTCCTCTTCATTGCAAGAACTGCGGTCTGATTGAGCGGTTCACCTAACTGTGTACCGCCACAAAGTCAGGAAGACGGCCGTGACGAAGGCTGCCAGCAGCAAGCCTGACGAACGCCGCTTGTACACAAACCAGATGAGCACGAGTCCGGTCATCGAAACTAAAACGAGGAGCACTGCAGAAATGTCGATCACTGCGCTCCATGCCTTGCCTGTGTCGCGTCCTTTGTGGAGGTCATTCATCACGGCGAGGAACCCATTCTGGACCTCTGTCACGTCGTACTTACCGGTGTCCCGATTGATGAAGGCGTCAGCCGTATAGCCTGCTGCGCGAAAGGAGACGGAGATCTGCGCGTCATCTACTCGGAAGTCACTGACCGACCCGCGAACGTGCTCCTGGCTGCGAAGGCTCTCCACGACCTCCAGCTTGTCGGCTCCATCCGCACTTTCGTTCCTCAGCACTTCAGTGTGTAGAACGCCGTGCCTTGCTGTCGTCCTTTGGCTACCGGCAAACCAGTCCGGGTGATTCAGCGTCAAGCCCGTAGCTGCAAAGAACAGCACCACAGTGAAGCTGGCCATGCTCAGGTAGATGTGAAGCCACCGTGAAGTGACGGCCACGACCCGCCGCAGCTTCCTCGGCTTATCGTTTGCTGTAGTCAAGTGTGACCGTCCCCAGTTCCGCCCCCGGCTGCAACGTCGCCTTCTGAGCTTGCGCGTCGAAGTCCAGTTCATGCCGTTCCACCTGGTAACCGCCGTGCTCGCGTGAACCTTCGACGACCACGGTGTATTTTCCTGCTTTGACAGGTTTTCCTTGATTGTCTTTCCCATCCCACTTCACTACGTAGTGTCCTGGCGGCCTGGTCGCTGAGGAAACCGTGCGAGAGATATCAGTCCCTTCGCTCAAATTCCGAATCTGATCGTCGTGGTACCACTGCTTCAACTCCGGCAACCAGCGCGGCTTCTCGGTCCATAAGGCGAGCGTGCGAACCGGGAAGTGGTCGGCGTCCTCAATCCAAACGGCAACGTAAGGCCGGCGATACCGCGCATCGTCGATGCGCGGCAGTTCGAGCCCAACTGTCAGCTCGAAAGCTGGATTCCAGTCCCCGGAGGCTGCTGAATGCTGCGGAACGAAAGCGGCTGGACAATAAAGCGCCGGGCGCAGCGGCGAGACCTGGTACGCAGCCCAGCCTCGGCTTGCAATCCTTTCTCCGTTCGCCGTGATGAGCAAGTAGTCGACGCCAGGTGTGCTGTCGGCGAGATGCTCGCTCTCCGCTGGACTGAGCACCGAAAACGCGGTTGCCAATGCGCCGGCGGTTTCAGCATCAGAGGCAATCACAGTCGAGGATAAGATATGCCCCGTGGGTTTCGCAGTGCGAGGGTCGATGATATGGGATAGCGCGGGAGCTGTGAGCGATACAGCGCGCGCAAGCTCAATCCCACGGCGATAGGAGCCGCTCGTTGCGACGGCCCTGTCCCGCACAGTGATGCGTTCCATCGGCACATCGTTTTCGGCAGCTGCGCGTGGATCGGCGATGTCTACCACTTGCTGCATAGCCCCACGCGCCACAACGTCTCCGCCCATGTTCAGCATGACGCCAGTAGCACCAGCCCGCATTGCAGCATCAGCAGCGCGCGAGCTGACGTGGCTCTTGGCAAACGACGCCAGTACCAACGGCACATCGGTCAGGCGAGTGGCCGTCTTGTGTACCGGATCAAGATCCCAATGTGGCTGCTTTATCGATTCCACGGTCTGTGCAATCTCGGCGTCAGTCGGTCGGCGGCCCTCGACAGAAGCCTGCCGCCAGAGACGAATCGCAGCTTCGGCAGAAGCGTCCAGTGCTCCTCCAGTTTGCTCGCGCCAGTGATCGAAGCCTGCAAGCACTTCGAAAAGTTCAGGCGAGACTTGTACGGGCTCGAAGCTGGTGGAGGCCCAATGGCTGAACTCACTGTCCTTCCGCCAGGCGCTAAGAATCCGGTCTTGCTGGTCTATCTCGGTCAGTGCAGCTCGCTCTGCGCGCTGGGCATCGATGAACGATCGTGCACGCACTCTCACTTCGAGAGATGTGCCCAGTACATATTCATGATGAAACGTCCAGCTGCCTGACGCTTCCTCGGCATGTTGAGAGGAAGCCAACAAAGTGTGTGGATATACCGGTGCGATGGCCAGCGGTACAGTGGTCGCGGCGAAGCCGAGAAACTTCCAGTGCTGCTCATTCATTATTGATTCTCCTGTTTCGGCGGCCCTGATTCTGTCTGTCCGCCATCATGGTGCTCACCATCTGGGTGCCTACCAGCACCCGCGGCACTGAAATACGCCAGCAACTCTTGTTTATCCAAAAACCCGTCGTGGTTTGTGTCGATGGATTCGAACTGCTGCTGGAGCCTATCCGGCGCTTCAGGTTTACTAAGCTTTCCATCCTTGTTCGTATCGAACTCGCCTAGCAGATGTTCCACCTGCTCCTGCCGAGATGGAGGACGCACCCCCATTTCGTCAGCGCTGATCTCACCGTCGTGATTGAGGTCCAGTGCGAGCAGACTCTTGTCGGCTGCAGCGAGCTCAGCGGCCGAGATTACCCCGTCATGATTCGTATCGAGCGCGTTCAGGATCGGATCGGCTCGCATGTTTCTGTCGTTGCGCTGTGAAGAGGGGCCCGCAGGCATCGATTGCCGAGAAGCGAGGGTACGGATCTCTTCCGGCGTCAGCTTGCCATCATGGTTCATGTCGGCCCTTTGGAACAGGTTCTGCATGCGCTCTGGCAGTTCGTCTGGGGTCAGCACACCATCGCCATTGCGATCGAAGGCCATCAGTTGTTTGACCAGTTGCTCAGCGCTTGCACCAGCGTTGTCTGGCCGCGTTTGGAGTTCATCCGATGTGACTTGCCCGTCACCATTCCGGTCGAGAACCAGAAGTGTTCGCGGTGCAGCTTTGATCTCGGCGGCGGAAAGCTTGCCATCGTGATCCGTATCGAGCGCCTGCATGACGGGGCGAGGCGGTCCGCCTTGTCTCTGCGCCGCCGCGACTCCCGTGCATGATAGACAAAGTAGCGCTAATGCGATGCGACTCAGCGAGCAGGAAGATTTGAACTGCATCTGTACTCGACTCATTGTTGACTCCTTCACACGCCTCTCAGGGCATTGGTGGTTGCAGCGCTCGAGGCTTCTGTGTCTGGACCGGATCCTTTGGTCATTACGAGCTTCGAGACAAGGCTTGCCAGGAACAAGATGATCGCGATCCACACCGCACGATGTGCAAGCCCCTCCACGATTGTGTCTACAGGGAGAGCGATTCCAAAGAGTCGTTGAAGGGTCCAGGCCAGTGATGCGATTGCGGCAAACAGTGCGCCACCTATGCGAAGCATCGAGTAGGCAGCGGTTCTGCTAAGCAGGATGAGCGAGGGAAGGATGGCAGCGACCACAAGGAGCTGCATGGTCTCGATCCCGACGTTGAAGGCGAGTATGCCTGCGACTCGGTCCCATCGGCCCAGAGCCAACCTGTCCAGAGTCGCAGCAAACGCCAGGCCATGAACCAGGCCAAAGAATACTGCGATGTAGGCTTCTCGACCTGGAACGATCGGCCTGAGAGCATGAACTGCCGAAACGAAGATCGAGAACGCAACCAGCACTTCAACGGGACGGCTCGGCACGTGCACCATGCCAAGCGCCGCGAGGGTGAGGGTGATGGAGTGGCCGATTGTGAATGCGGTCACGATCGACAGCATGTGACGGAGGCTTTCACGTACTCCCGCGGGACCGCCCCAGCGTTTGGGCGAGAGCACCAGCGGTGCGGGCAGTAGTAACGTCAGAAGAAACAGCAGGTGATCCGTTCCTTCCGCTATGTGACGCATGCCCAGATGGAAGAGAGGGGAGAACTGTACACCCGAAAGCCACGCTTCAAATCCGGCAAGTCGCAAGTGCGAGCCTGGCACCAAGACGGTTGCCTGTTGAAAATCGAGTTCATAGCTCGATTGCTGTTCGTTGCGCTTCTGCGCCACGATGCGGAATCTCGCATTATCTGGAACTGTGACATTCATCAAGTAAACCGATGTGCGGCTCAGGTGATGGTTCGTCACCTGAAGAACGTTGGCCGAGCTATCGCGCGGCAGCGCAATCGCATACTCGATGTGGATTTCTCCCAAGCCCTCGCGCATGTCGGCGGGGCTAGGGAATGTGTAGGAAAGCACCCTGGGAACCACGCTTCGGCCATCCATACTGATAGCAAGGTCCGCAACCACACGCTGAGCATAGGCCTGCTCCTCGGCTGCGGAGAGCACGCCATCGGCGTTCGAGTCGATGCCCGCGATGACTGTGGGAGCGACGAGTACGCCGGGTACGAGACGCATGGATCCGAGCACTTGACCCGGCTCCAGTGAGAACAAGGTCGCCTGCAGGTACTCGTCGATGCGATGTGCGAAGGCGCTCCTTTCCATCATGAGAAACAGCAAAAGGAGTGCAGCGATCCGAGTTCTCTTCATGGGTGCGCGATCGCCTCTCCGTAGTCGTTGGTGGGATCGCGATAGATGGTGTGCACATGGTTCGTCGGCTCATCACTTTGCGGAGCGTACTCGATGACGAGGTGAGGCCCTTGAATGCGGTAGTACGCACTGATGTTGCTGCCTGCCTTGAAGTCAGTAGGCCCGCTCCATGCAAACCACGTCTCGTTCAGTTCGGCTTTCAGCTGCGCCATCCGCACAGACGCTGCGCGGTCATTCATGATGCCGACCCACTCTGACATGAGGTCTAATAGCATCGCCTTCTGCTTCTCGTTCATGGCAGAGACCTTCATGCCCTCGGGCGTGATGCGCTTACCATCCTGCCCTGGGCCAAGCACAAGGTCGGGAACACGGTAGCTCAGGATCGCTTGCGTGCGCTGGTCAGGGTCGAGCGATTGCAGGAGCGCCAGCGCCTTATCACTCTCTCGTCCCACGGGACGGATCGTCTTGCCATTTAGCTGGAAGGTGGCAGGTTGTGCGCCCGTGAGGCTCGGCGTCATCACGCCTTTATTGCCGACCATCGTGATGTTCAGGGCCAAATGGTGTCCCCCAAACTGAAGCATCCACGGATCAGTGTCGGAGGGATTGCCAAGAAAGGAGATGAAGTAGAGGTCACTTCCGAACATGGTGTCCGGATTGAAGGGCTGCCGGCCGCCGTTCGCTCCCGGAGGCGGTCCCGGAGGACCGTTTGGGTCACCGTTCGGCGGACCTCCTGCGGGACGTCCGTTACCACCTGGTGGTCCGTGAGGTCCCTTTCGAGAGCCATTGACCTTGAAATCGTCATCCGCCATCCGGATCTGATTCACCTTCTCGATGCCCATCGGGCTGAGAACGACCTTGAGCAGGTCGAACGCTGCCGCCTGTTGTGCGGCTGTCATCTGCTTTAGGCTGATCCCACCACGCGGGACATGTCCGGTCGGAAAGTTGGACCAGCGTGCTCTCTGGGCGGCATCGTCGTAGGCGTACAGGACCTGCCTGCGCTGTTCCGGGCTCAGGCTAGCAAGAAACCGGTTCGCCTGCTTCACAATCTCGGCCGTTTTCGTCTGTGCGACGACCGGCAGCGTAATGCTCAGAAGCGCCACAATCATCGCAACAAATTGAACGCTCCGGCCCACGAGCTTCTTCATCAGGATCCTCCAAACTTCCTTTCAGAAGACAGGAACTGACACGCGCATGCGGTCACACTGTGTAATGACATGTAAAGAACTGTAACGAGGCACACGCTTCAGGCTGGACGCCAGCTGTGCTGGTTCGTACCCGTCTGGGTCGAAGCCTGCATAGCGCCCTGGGTACGGGAGCCTGTTTACGGCGATAGGATCTGGATCGCTTCTCCACTCTGATCGCCAACCGTTCGGGCTGTGATCCCGCGTACGGCGCTCTTTAGCTCAGGGCATTCGCCAGAGGGAAGGTCATTTCGATACATGTTCCGCCGGCCGGCCGATTGACAGCTCGCACAGCCCCGCCATGAAGCCTGATGGCACGTTCCGTGATCGCCAGACCAACGCCGAAGCCTCCGGTTATCGAACTGCGGGCATGGTCCAGCCGGAAGAAGGGACGAAAGATGTGCGCTATCTCGTCTTTGGGTATGCCGGGACCACGATCTTCCACTTCAACAATTCCTACCTCCCGCAGTTCGGAGGAAGTCTTTCGCACGCGAATGATCACGCATGTTCCTGGTTCGGTGTAGCGGATTGCATTCCGCACCACATTTTCTACGGCCCGGTAGACCAGATTCCAATCGCCCCGAATTGTACAAACCGCTTCTTCCTCGAGGGCAATCGAGCAGGGCCGGCGTTGAGCTTCGTATTCAGCATCCGGTAACAACTGCTGACAGATCTGATTCAGGGAGACTGGCTGAAACGCGGACGCAGTGTCGAGCGCTTCCATCGAGGAAAGCGCAAGAAGCTCTCCGATCAGGAGATTTAGCTTTTCACCCTCTCGCGTGATGCGCGAGAGATGAATCTCCAAAGCAGGGTCTGCGTCTTCGCGTGCCAGTTCGACCGCAACGCTCAAGCGCGACAGCGGCGAACGCAGCTCGTGAGAGACATCCCGGAGGAGCAGCCTTTGCGCTCCGACAAGTGATTCAAGCCGCTCGGCCATATGATTGAAGTCGTGGACCAACCCTTCCAATTCGTCCGAATCCGAACCCATGAGCCGCGCTGAGGGCTCTTCCACTCGCGCCGCGAGATTGCCCTCGGCGAGTTCTCGTGCAGCTTTGCGTAATCGGACCAAGGGCCGGCTGAAGAGCAGCACCAGCGCAAACGTCGTCAATCCTCCTACTGCGATGGCTACTGGAAGTTGCGGAAAAGCGTAGTGCCAAAGGCTCGAACGGCGCTCCCTCCGCAAAGCCGGAGGTTGGAACCAGACGTACTCACAGGGAACGCCATCGCGCGTAATCACTGGCACGAGCCAGACGTACGTGTCACCCACCCTGCGTCCGTCTATGCGATTGGGAAAGCGCATTACAAGGCCTGGCAACGAGAGCGCAGGCGAGGTGGTGCAGATGACCTCTCCACTGCGCCGGATCAACATCGCTCCGGAAGGTTCATGCCGAGATGCGTTGTTCGAGAAGCCGGTACAGCCCTCGGCATCATACGCGTGGATGGCGACTTCACCGTCATGCTGCAGGTTGCTGTCAAGAGCATCGGCCAGAGTGTTTGGACTTGGGAAGCGCTGCCGAACGATCTGCCTCGTAGAGACCACGAAGATCAGACTCTGCGCGAGCCAGAAGATTCCGAAGATCTTCAGGAATAGTCCTCGCATCCTCATGGCGTGCCACTTGGAGTCTTCCGATGAACTACGAGCTGGTAGCCTGTCCCGCGGATTGTTTTAATTCGCTCTTCGTTGCTGCCGCCCAACTTCTTCCGCAACCGGCTAACGTGCATGTCTAGACTTCGGTCGAAGGGGCTGAACTTCCGGCCGAGTACCTGCTCTGCGAGCGGTTCCCGTTCGACCACTTTGCCAGGTGAGCGCATCAGCACTTCGAGGAAAGAGAACTCCACATCGGTGAGGTCGACGAGATCACCCTCTAGCTTCACACTCCGCGACGCTGGGTCGAGCAGAAGGTCTCCTACCACCACGGCGGTTGACTCATTTCCGGAGACTGGCCGTTCACTGCGGCGACGTATGGCACGGATACGTGCTAGGAGCTCGCGGGCGTTGAAAGGCTTGGCCAGGTAGTCGTCTGCGCCCATCTCCAGTCCAACGATTCGGTCGACGTCCTCGCCCCTTGCGGTAAGCAACAAGACGTTGCCTTTGGAGAACGTACGAATCTGCTTGAGGACCTCGAACCCATCGAGACCGGGCAGCATAACGTCGAGCAGGATCATCTCCCAGCTGCGGCTGCGAGCTGCTTCCAAACCGGTGTCGCCACGGTGAACCGCAGAGACGCCCAGCTCATACCGGCCCAAATACTCGGTCAGCATCTCGCACAGCTCTACGTCATCGTCAATTAGCAGAATCTGTTTCATCGTCTGGGGCCTTCATCCATAGGGTAGCGCGACAAGTGCGGCGGCCCCCGCAGCTTCCATGTAAAGAATGGTCATGGGACTCGTGACAAATCTTTACAGTGCATTACGCAATGTGGCTGCACAAGACTGCGCGATGACATCTTCTGGAAGTGCTTCACAACTTCACAGAAGGTGGAACAACAATGACAAAGAACTCTCTGCTCACGCACAGGCTACTCGCCCTCATGTTCATGCTTGCTATGCGAGGGAGCGCACTAGCTCAAGAACCGGGCGGCAGCATCCGCGGAACCGTGGTAGACCCCTCGGGTGCGCTTGTTCCCCGTGCCCAAGTCACCATCCTGACCGCCAATGGTGTCACCCGCACGATCAAGACCAGCCCCACGGGAAAATTTGAGATGTCAAATCTCGCTCCCGGTACCTATTCCGTCAGCATCGATGCGGTCGGCTTTACCCCTGCTCTTGAAGGCGGTATTCAGGTACTGAGCAACAAGGTGACGCGCGACGAGATCAAGCTGGGCATTTCGGTCAATCAGGAGATCGATGTGCAGGGGAGTGAGGATGGTTCTGCAAACGTAAACAGCGAAACCCGCGCGGTGCCCGCGAGTCGCCTGTGAAGCGGCTTCACAAGGACCGATCACATTGGTTAAGCGTGGAAGACCAGTCTCGGGGCTCGGCAGTTCTTCTGGCTGAGCCTTCTGGTGGTTAGACAAACCTTCTGCGAAGTATGCCGGTCACACCCATAACCCCTGATGCCAGAAGCACGATGCTCGAAGGCTCCGGCGTGGGCACCAGCGTGCCGGCGAGACCCTGCGCGTTCGTGCCATCGCTGTTTGTCGGGGAGATCCACAAGAGCGAGTCGACCGGAGCCGTATTATCTCCGAGGGCGGCGAGATCTGCGGCAAGGTAGCCCGAAACCGCCGGATCCGAGGATCCCGTGTAAACGAGGTTGGTGCCATATTCCACCTGCCAGATGGCGGTCTGGAGGGCAAGATTCTGGTCGGCCGTCGCCGCCGCCGGACCAAGATTCTCGATGAGCCATGCGATCTGTCCAGCATGGCTGACCGTAGTTCCGTTCTTTATGGTGCCGTCGGTCGTGTAGCTAGCGTTGTAGGTTATATCGGTCGAGAGGTCGTCAGCCAGATCGACACAGAAGAGTTCACTAAAAGCGACCGAGGTGCCCTTCACAGAGCCTGTGCTTCCCGTCAGGTTTCCGGCGCCAAGGGAGGACTGAGCGACTCCATTGAAGATGATATTGATGGTCGGGCCGCTCATGGACTGATCGACCACTCCCGAGTAGGTAGTTCCTACTGTGAGCGTGTCGGCGTGAGCGGCGAAGGCCGTCGAAAAAAGAGCGGCAGTGATGAAAGCGGACCTTAGATACATGCGTGAACTCCTGAGAGAATCTGAAAGCAATACAGATCTGCAGCAAGGAAAGAGTTAGCTAACTACAATCTGTCCGAGAACCATCGCACACTCCCCTAAGCGTGTAAGGTGTTTCACCGTGACACGCGCCTCTTATCACTGCTGTGTCGGGGTGACATGACTCGGAGCTCGCTCCCGTCAGGAGCTCGCAACTCCTTCTTATGCAGAAGCTTGCGACTCTGCTGCTTGCCGCTCAAAACCGCGTAGCCCCCCGCAAGTGGGATTGGAAGCCGTGCCGGGCCGGGCTACAATTGTGGCGTCATGGAAGAGGCAGGGCCAAGCTCAGAAGAGACTTTGCAAGCTAATATCGTCGTCGGACAAGATGGTGGTCCGCATGACGATCCACGATATGCGCTGGTACAGCGGATCCTGGCTTCAGACCTCTTCGTCAGAGCTCCTACGCTTTCACGTTTCTTGCTCTACGTTTCCGGACAGGTCTTCAACGGATGCGCGGACCAGATCAATGAACATGTCATAGGGATCGAAGTCTTCGGGAGGAAGCCCGGGTACGATTCAAACGACGACAACATCGTCCGGGCGAGTGCATCCCGTCTGAGAGTGCGACTGGAGACCTACTTCGCCACCGAAGGTAGCGCTGAAGCGTGGCATGTCTCCATCCCCAAGGGCTCGTACGTTCCTCGGTTCACTCCTCGAATCTCAAAGAGCAACGGGACCGCAAACCCTATCGCTTTTGATAGCTTACCTGTAAGCGAGGTCCGTTCGGTTCCGCAGAATGGACATTCTCCACTTGTCCAAAGCGCTCCCATTTCAACCTCACAGGTCGACGAGCCCAGACCCGAGAGTCTGCCGGCACGGGCAGGCACTCAGCGACGTGGCCGCCTGCTCTTCGCTGCGGTCTTCTTTGCGGCAGCTTTCTTCGGTCTGGGATTGTGGTGGCTGGGTTCCCGGGGACTGGCGGTCCGGGACAGGACACACGAGCAGGTCGCTCCGGCAGCGCACTATGTGCCAGATCCCGAGGCTCGTCGACTTTATTTAGAAGGGAGATTCTACTGGGCTAAGCATAAGCCGGACCCTATTCACCAATCGATCGTCTGCTACGAAAAGGCGATCCGGCTTGATCCGAACTATGCCTTGCCGTATTCGGGACTGGCGGACGCCTACGCAATCACCGCCTCCGGGCTTCCGCCGGCTGAGCGTCTGGCGCCGGCAAAGACATACGCGGAGAAGGCTCTTTCGCTCGATGAGTTCTCTGCGGAAGCGCACACATCCTTAGCATTCATTCTGTACAAGTACGAGTGGAACTGGCCGCAAGCCGAGCTGCACTTCGGCCGCGCCCTTCAACTCGACCCAAGCTACGCACTCGCCCATCATTGGTTTGGCGAGTTCCTCGTTCTCCGCGGGCGTCCGGAGGAAGGCCTAACTCAGCTGCGACAGGCTCTTGCGATCGAACCGCTCTCGCTGCCTATCAGAAATGATGTGGCACGTGCTCTCTATCGCACTCGCCACTATGATGAGGCCATCGCGGAAGCGCGGCGTGTGCTCGACATGGATCCCACATACAACGCATATCCGATCCTGACCTACTCCTACGAGCAGAAACATGAGTATGCGAAAGCTGTGGATGCGGACCTGGAGTCCGCGCAAGTCTCTCGCCTGCCAGATGCTCAACTGGCAGCACTCCGAAAGACCTTCGATACCGCCGGTTGGCAGGCCTATTGGAAAGCAAGAATTGCCTTGCTTAAGAAGGAGCCGCCCGGTTCCGTCCCGGCTTACGTACTTGCCGAGGATAACCTCCGAGCCGGCAACAAAGAGCTTGCTCTTCACCTCCTGGAGCAATCCTTCAGCGATCGGGGCGACGCACCCCTCCTGATCGGCGCGGAACCGCTCTGGGATCCCCTGCGCACAGATCAGAGGTTCGCATACCTGCTCCGGCGTGCCGGTTTCGAATAAACGACCTCGTCTAGGTAAACCACTCAGAGCCCGTGATATCACGGTCGCTTATTCCCAGAAACAAGCGTGTAACCTCTTGTGACGTGTCTTTTTCGACCAGGGTGTGCCTATTCTTGGCGACATGGCTCCCACTTCTGGTGCTTCGCCCTTGTCCTCTCTTTCTGCTCGCAAGGTGGATGTGACTCCCCGCCTGCCGTCCACCCTGGCCTGGCTCTCCATCTGCGTCGCGTTCCTGCTTTGTCTCTCCGTTGAGGGTTGCTCAAGCGGCGGAGGCAGCACCCCGCCCGTCAGTGCGGGGACAAGTGCGTTCGCCAATCCCTCCGTGAACCAGGTCTTCAAGTCCCTCCCGGTCGACGTGGGCTTGACGCTCAGCGGAGGCGCGACGCTCACGAACACTAAGGTGACCCTGAATGGGGTTGATGTCACCTCGTACTTCACGGGGTCGGGGAACACGGCGAGTGCAACCTTCTCACAACTGGTTTACATCGGGGACAACCGGCTGAAGGTAACCACGGGAACCAATGTGAACCGAGTCAATTTCACGTATGACCCCACCATCACCGGTACCTCTGTCCCAACCGGTACCGATACCGGTACCTCGGACGGCTCGGGCTTGGGCGCTCCCCTGGTTGGTGTCCCTCCCACGGGCGTGAGCAGCACTACCTTGGCGGATGTGATCCCGATTCAGACGCGGGTACGGCTGACGAACGGTAGCGGGAATCCGGTCTGGGGAATTCAGGTTGGCCAGAATGCCTACCCTGCTCCCGATTCAACCTCGATCGGCTTCCAGGTTCTCTTTCTCAAACGGAGCGACCTCAGCCTGGTTAAGAACCAGAACTTCCCCATGACAGATTCGGACTCCGGAAGCGCCATGGCAGATATCGTCGGTCCAAATGGGTCCGGTTTCCCATGTCCTGCTCTTCAAGGATGTGTCGTCGTCGTCCAGTCTCTGGACCAGATCGGACCTGCCAGGTGCGCCGGGGCGAGTTCAACCTCCAACGACTGCAACCACTTCGCAGGCATGATCAGGGATCTCGGGGGCACCGGGCTTCTTGGCAGCCCGCTGATCAACGATCCGAATGGAATCGGGTACACCCTTATCGCGAACGGAACGGCTAACGTCACGTTGCACCCGGGGACCTCGTATGAGCGGATCGATTGCAATACCTCGGACGGATGCGTTCAGCAGAGTACTCCGAGTCAGGCTACTGTGCTGACCGGCATCGCGCCCAACGGCGCGGACGGCGTTCTGCCCAACCTCGCCGGGACGGGAACAACAGGAACAACGGCGGTCGCGGCGACCGCGTATATGCCGGCGATGACTGTGTCCAACTACGGAACATTGGGCGGATCCCTGCTGCTCGATAGTCAGGGGACGTACACCTTCTCACCCAGTGCGCCCACGATCCGCTTCCAGATGGGACCGGATCCCAACACCAGTGCGCCGAAGCACATGGTCATCCTGGACTACCCCTCTCTCTCCGGCGCCACGTTTCCAAACGGCAGCGGACGGTCGGCAGAGGTCATAGGCGAGTCTGCCCAACTACCGACCGGAGCCAAGGGCGGATTCCACCTCGTCGCATGGGATGCGACCACCTTTCAGAACTATGCGAACGCCACCTACGTCATCGACCCCACGCTTTGCCCGCCACCTTCCTGCACGGGACCGGATGGTACGACTCTGTACCCTTTGCAGCAGATGGTCACGGACATCAGCCATCTGAACTCTCGCAGATACCTCATCTTCATCGGAAGTATCGGCACGCTGGACCACGACATGATCGACCCTGGGAATTCGCACAATAACTACGGGCATAACATCTATATGCAGGATGTCTGGGACCGCGTAGCGCAGTCCATTCAGGATATTGGCGGCACCTACTCCCTGTTCACGTCGCTCAACTACCCCGGCTACGCCAATAATCCTTACGACCAGTTTACGGCGCAAACTGTTCCCGAAGATGACTACAACCTGGTTGGCCAGTGGTGGATGAATGACACCGGAGTTGCCAATCCACTGGCCTCGGAGGCGAGTCTGCATATGAATCGGGAGACCGAAAAGTACCCGACCAATGGCAATCTTCAGGGGACACTGGAGATTGGGACGGATGGAAGATACGTGGTGGACACCCAGACCAGCGCTCCCCTCCTCTCCGATGACGTCCTGAATCTGGCGGCGGCTCCCACCCTGCTGCCGGTCGCGTGGCCACTGACCGGTGCCAGCGACTCTTCAGGGCACAAGGCGGCGTATGCGTGGATCAGCCAGCAACTTTTGCAATGCCTGGGCGGGTGTGGCGACATACGGATGGCCTATCCCAACCTGAACCAGGTCCCGTCCGTGTGGCTGGCTCTTCTAACGAGCCTCACCATTCCCTCTGACTGTGCCGGCAGCACGGCTCCAGATTGCACCTTGAGCTTCTCGCAGGACGATTTCGACACCGCAAAGACGCAGCTGACGACGGAGCTCCAGTATGTGGCGCTGGCGCGGCAGTACCAGTCCAACCTTCTCGGCACACTACAAAGTCAGCAGGCCAACGTCTCTCTGCTCTTACAACAGGCGGGCGACGAGGTTTTGGGCAGTGTGAACTATGTGACGAGTGGCACCGTCACTCCGAAAGGTAATTGGAAGACTTACGTCAAGGATGGCATCGCGATCGGCGGTCCGATACTGGAGGCTGGAATCAGTGCTGTACCTCTCGTGGGCGGTGCCGCAAACGTATTCCTGAAGTCCGGATTCGCCATCGCGACCCTGGAACTGAACGGTTCCACCAAGCGCGTCTACGATCCGAACGGAAGGTCGTTGCAGGAGCAGGCACACGACCTCGTGACGATCGGCTCACTTGCGAAGTCCCAGGCCGATGAGTACGCGCAGACTCTGACCTCGCTCGGGGCCGACATGCAGCGCATTCTGTCGGACTGGGGACGTCTCCAGGCAATCGCCATTCCCATCCAGCGGAACACCCTGGTCTGGTCTCCGGACTCGGCGGGCAACATGCTGACCGTCTACAACCAGGCGATCCGTCGCAAGTTCTACACGCAGATCCTGCCAGCCGGGTACATGATCAGTCACTACCGTTACGCGGAGCCAGGAACACCGGGCACCTATGAAGGAACGTTCTTCCAGCCAGGATCCGACCAGTGCCTCTTCTGGAACAACGGCGGCCTCACAAATCTGAGAACCCAGAATCCCGATTCGTACGCCTTCTATCCGGGCGCCCTGATTGACGGTCCTGGTGCCAACATCACGGCCACGCAGGTATCCGGAAACAGCTATCCGACCGACGTCTGGTGGGATCTCTGGATGATGCAGGACAAGAACGCCGCCCCCAACTGCCCCACTTCGGACCAGACACAACTGCCCACGGCCGCGTTCTATAACACCACTGGCCTGTTCCGTCCGTTGGACCCGGCGTCCACAACCGCATTGGGGCTTTACAAGCCTTGGTTCTACACCCGAAGCGGCTTCCCCATAAGCGAACAGGATAGTCAGTCAACAAGCTTCTGGGTCCAATACGGAGTCGATGGCGGCCAGCCCTATGCGAGAGGCGCGCAGTTCTGGTTCGACGATCCGGACAACTACTAGTGTGAGCCAGCGGACCTCTCTACGACGTCCTATGCGGAGTCAAGACAGGAGATCAGCTACCTGCACGCGCCGCACTCGCTGAGGGATCGGAAGTGGTGACGAAGAGCAGCCGTTACAAATTCAGATAACGGCTGCAGCTTCGTTTTCGCTCACCCAAACGAGTTACAGCTGTTTCAACATTCGTGAAAGCAGACCAATTCACCTTTGGAGAGAAACATGAAACTCAATGTATCGCTGCAACGTTACCGGCAGGGTGCGCTAACCTGCTTGATGTGCCTTCTCTGTGGCTTATGCCGGCCAGCCCTTGCCCTGGATGGCATGAACACCTACGAGCTCTCGGGCGATCATCATCTAATTACCTTTTCGTTGAAGCAAGCGCCCATCTCTGTAAGCAACTTCATCTCCGGTTTTGGATTCGAGATCGACAACGTGAAGATTATCGAGGACGGCACCCCAGAAATAGCCAACATTGTGTTCACTCGGGCGACTGACGGTGTCGCGCTCGCGATCGGGACTGACGCATCACTCCTCGATCCGTCAGGTGTGTACGGAGGGTATCCGTCATTTGCATTCCTTAGCGGACCGGTGCTCTACACCTTTACCGACCAGGGTCTCGTCCTGAGTACTGGTGCGTTCGATCTTCAGGAGTTCGATTCCGACCCTGAGATCGACTATGGCCTGCTGGTCACGGATTCCCCATCACTGCCCTCGGCGACTACCCCGGAACCGTCGACAATGGTCCTGCTTGGCACGGGCGTCATCGGCATGTTGACGGCTCTGGGGGGACGGCGAAGAGGGTTTGGCCAGCTCCAATAAGCTGGGACTTGCGGAATGGGCTGTTCAACACTCGCAATCCGAATTTAGAGCGGATGCGCTCCTCGTGAACCGTAAAGCGCATCATGTTGGACTCGAATAACTTGGGCTCCGCTAGCTTGTCGATCAAGGCAGTCTTTCCCACATGGGATAGGCTGCCGACGCGGTTCAGGACGATGTCGCGCTTGTGAAGTCCGAATCTGCTCATACCATCTGCGGTTGCTTGTACTCGGTTGGCCGCTGCGAGCACCGTATCGCCGTTGTTGCATAAGCCATCCATCCGAGAAATTAACATGCCCATCATGGTTGCCGAAGCTGTGGTTGTTTAGTCTTTTTACTGTTCGTACTTAGCGAACGACGTGCGCGCAGAATCAACCGAAGAGTTGAAAACGGTAGCTCCAGTCACCACCGCTCCACTGTGGATAGTTCGTACCCCAGCCGTTGTTGAACAGGCTGACATGCGCGCCCGCCGCTAAATCGGGCGTTTGCAGAGAGAAGTTCAGTGGCGAGCGCTCCCCAAAGGCCACAACGGCAGCATCGAGAGTACGAACCTCGAAATGCTGGTTCCGCGCCGTCCGGCAGCGAACCGCATCGCTCACCGCGTGCATCGCGCGACCGCCACCAGGGACGACGTCGAACGCGGAAACGGGCTGGTTGACCTTCTCGAGCTCCCAGCTCTTCGGCAGCACACCCCGCGGAGAGAACGTGAGCCACATCGCCTCGGGCATCCGATTTTGAATCTTGCCCAGCGTCACCACCCGGAGGTCGATCCGGGCCGTATCCTTGGGAAAAAGCATCTCGACGAAGATCTGGCGAGGCCAGGCCACATTCCCTTTCTGCTCCGCCGCCGGGTCGACAATCGCCAGTTCAAGCACTAAGCGATCTTCGCTTTCGCTCGTTGAGCTGAGGCAACGAACCACATGCGGGTGCCACTCCCTTGCCTCCGCGCCGAGATTCTCAATACCTGGCTTGCCGAAGTCTTTCGGACCCCAGTCCGTCTCGATCGTGAGATATCGTTTCAGAAATGCGGCATACTGCTCCGAAGAGAGGGTCTGATACGTGAACAAGCCCAGTGGGCTCCTCGGTCCGGCCCATGCCGCCCCGGACGCTTTGCTATCAAGCCCGATGATCGCTCCCGTCGCCGGATCGAGCCTCACGACGAAATGCCGCGTCTCGATCGGCTTCGCCGGGTCATGTGGCCTCATCGCAGATACGTCCGGTGCGACCGCCTGCAGCTCCGCAAACCCGGCTTGCGCCAGTCTTTGGAGATCGACCGGCAACCGAGCGATCCCTTCATCGATGTCATCGCGCTTCTCCTTCCAGCTGGTCACCATCGTCACGTAACCAGGCCTGTCCAGCACCGCGGCCAGACTCGTGGGCCGGTAGTGCTCGTCATCCAGGTAGCTCTTCGTATCGGTGCCCCACGTGTGCTCGGCAGCCAGCAGCAGGCGCCGAAGCAGTTCCCGGTCGGTCGCGTCCCCGGCAGCGAATCTGCCTTTGGCGACCCACTCCCTCCGCATCCGCGCTGCGCTTCTGTACCGCGCCACCTTGTACGGGTCGCTGGCACAGCCGTAAATCCAGGTGTCGCCAATCTCGCTCGTCACAACCGGCAGGCTGCTTCGAACCGTATCCACCGCGGCGGCGACGTCGTTCATCGTGGCGGCCTTGATCTCCGCGCCGGGAAAGCGTGCGCGCAGCCTCGCGTAGATCGCCGCGATCTCATCCGGCGTGTGCGGTCCGCTGTTGTCGTTGCGCACCTCCACGTCCACCGCGACGCCGGCACCGGGGATCTCGAGCACGCTGCCGTAATCGTGGCGATGGTACAGAACCGCGAGCGAATGTCCTGAAGGCTCCTTCCAGAGAAAGAGATCGGGTACCTGCGGCGGCGTGCTTGCTGCGTTCACACCGATGTCGAGCAGCCGCACGCCGGCCTCGTCGAGCGGTGCAACGAGGCCACGCGAGTGACCCGGAACATCGGTCATCTTCGCGCCGGTCGTCTTCCCGCCAAACCTCTGATCGAGCGATCGCGAAAAGCCCAAGGCCCCCTCGATCATGGACCGGTCCACCATCTCCGTCTGCCAGCTGAACGGCAGTGCATGCCACGCAAGGTCGCGATCCGCAATCGCCTGCTCAACTCTCCTGCGCTGGCCCGCGTCGGCCTGCTCCAGGTACTCGTACAAGAGCCACGAACCAGTCGTCCACGTGTAGCGGTCCTTCCCCGCCAGGCGCATCTGCGCGGCTGTTTTCATCGCGGCCGGGAAATACTCGTCGAAATACTTCCGCATCACCTTGGCTTGCGTCAGCGTAAAGCCAACATCCAGGTGACACTTGGCGACAAACAACACCGTATGCACCTGCTCACGCGAACCGCTCTCGACCGCCGCCTGTCCGAGTAGTCGCGAAGCCGCATTCCCGGCCACCCCGGAGAGCGCTGCCAGCTTCAGGAGAGTGCGTCGACTCGTCAGAATCATAGTTGCCATCCAGAGACACGTCGCGATGGAATGCACTTCGAGCCCGAAAGATAGCGGCTCGCGGGAAGCAATGTCAAAACGGATCGATTCATCGGTGCTCTCCTGTTCGCGGAGAGCACCATACGTGGCTCCGCGTAGAAAGACAACCGAAGTGCGAGTTGCAGGATGCGCGGATCGTATGACGAGGTGATCCGGTTCTGAAAAAAGCTGCCCGAGCTGAACGTGTTGCTGGGCAACTGCAGATTCGTGGTTGGGGGTGCCGGTAAGAACGTTGTCACGATCCGAGAGCACACCAAAAGGTGTAGACGCCCGTGTAGTGAAGGTTAGCGCCGTCAGAATTTGGATGACACGCGACCGGATCCCCAAAGGTCGTTGACAAGAGAGACACTCTCGGGTATCCCTGTATTTAGAATTCAAAATGAATTTGAACTGTTAAAGAATTATGAATTCAGAAGGGTTAACTATGCCAAGACTAGATGTAGCTCCGCGCATCACCGTAAACGACAGCAGCATCCTGCTTGTCGATCATCAAAAAACCACCATGGATTGGGTCAAGAGCCTTCCCAAGTCCACTGTCATCGCAAGTTGCCGCGTTCTGGCGCGTATGGGCGTAGAGTTCGCAATGCCACTCTTTCTGACCACCACAATGGAAGACTACGTGGGGCCAACGATTGAGGATATTCAAGCAGTTGCGCCAGCGGCGTTCTCTTCGAGGTTCAAGCGAGGCGGCATTCTGAGTTGTTTTGATCAACCGGAACTGGCCGATGCAGTCCAGAAGACAGGCAGAAAGAACCTGATTCTGGCCGGGCTGACCACCGATATATGCCTCTTCTGGGCGGCTCGCGATGCGATTCGCTTGGGGTACAACGTCATGGTCGTGGCCGATGCATGCGGCACGATGTCCGAGCTGGGAGACATAACCACCTACCAACGTCTTCGAGACCTTGGTGCTGTCGTCACGGTGACCAATCAACTCGTGACTGAGTTGCAGAACGACTTCGGAAGCCCGGATGGCATAAAGGCGCAAACGATCCTGGGAGATGAAGTGATCTCGAAGCTCAACGCGTAACCCTGGCGCGGCAGGTCTGTCTGCCTGCCGCACACTTCCGAAAGGCGTGTTCCACGGTGCTGAGAGTAGACCAGATGGCGAAGGAATGGTGCCGAGCTTTCTTATGCGGCGCTTGCTGCCTGGCGTCATACGCTGGGGTGGCGCAAACGGTAGCGTTACCTCAGGTGACGATGCCTGCCCCCTACACGCCTCAAGTCTGGGATATCGACTGGTCATATCTTCGTGACGAAGCAGTCATCCCCGACTGGTCTGATCGCTTGCATTACATCGCTCTTGGGAAATCCGATGCGAAGTTCCTCGCAATCACTGGTCAGATCAGGGAGAGAGGCGAGTACCAGGATCATCCAGCATTTGGCGCCCAGCCTCCGGACAACGGCTACTTCCAACAGCGATACCTGGTCAGTGGGGATTTCCACTTTGGTGAACGTCTGCGGCTCTTTACTCAACTCGACAGTGGATTGACTGAGCTTCGCGACGGGGGGCCGCGGCCTGGGATCGATGAGGACCAAGCGGATATCAACCAAGCGTTTGTGGACCTGACGCCGTATCGGAGAGGAAAGGATGCTGTGACGTTGAGAGCAGGCCGGCAGCTTGTCTCGCTTGGTTCGACACGATTGATCGCGATCGGCGCAGGCCTCAATGTCGAACAGCCATTCGATGGCTTCCGCCTCACGGCAGGTTTGGGGAACTGGAATGTGCAGGGCATTGCACTTCGACCCACATTGATCAAAGACGGCATTTTGGACAATCAGCCCAACGGCGCGGAAGAGCTCTGGGGTCTCTACGTCACGCGCAACCTGTGGGGAATGCCTAGAGTGAACGTGGACGGCTATTACCTGGGCTACGACCACAAGCAGGCACGGTACACCCAAGGCACCGGTCGAGAGCAGAGAGAAACTATCGGGGGAAGAATCTGGTCCCACACGCAAACCTGGGATTACGATTTCGAATACACAGGCCAGTTTGGTCGTTTCGGCGCCGGCGATATCCGGGCATTTGGGGTCGGGTACCATGCCGGCTACACCTTCCTGAAGAGGAAGTTTGCCCCGCACCCGGAGTTAAACGGCGGATTCCTAAGCGGCGACAAGAACCCCAAGGACAATAGGTTGAGTACTTTCAACCCCCTCTTTCCAAACGGCAACTATCTTGGTCAGAGCATTCTTCTTGGTCCCTACAACCTTGTCATCGTTCGCCCGACGATGAAATTCAATTTCTCTCGAAAGCTCAGCAGCAACACAAACGGGGAGTTCCTGCTGCGCGAATCCCTTCAAGATGGTGTCTACAATATTGTCGGAATTCTGACACATCCTCCAAACGGTTCGCGGGAACGCTTTATAGGTTCGCAGATCCAGCAGGAGTACGACTATCAGTTCTCAAGACATCTTAGTGGAACGCTGACCTACGAACACTTCTTCCCCGGAGCATTCCTGAAACAGAGCCCTCCTAGCCGGGGAGTGAACTTTGTGTCTCCGCAACTGACGTGGAACTTCTAAGGGCGCAAGCCGCCGGAGCGACAACGAGTGAATGCCTTTCGACAATGGATCGTGATCGCCGTCATTCTCGCGAACGGCTACTCCCTCGGCGCGAACACGGTCGAGCGCTTCGTCAACTACCAGACATGGAACTTGATTCCGGTGGAGGCCTTTCAGGCTTATCACAAGGCGCAGGCGCCCCTGATCCGACTGTTCATCGTCGCTCCACTCGGAATCGGGTTCTTCCTCCAACTCCTGCTGCTCACGTTTCGCAGGCAAGCCAACCTGAGTGCAGCGATTGTGTGGACGATGATCGTGGCCTCTGCTGTAGGCGGGATCTCCACAGTGATGATTCAGCTACCGATTCACCTGCGGTTCGATGCAAACGGTTATTCCCCTGCGCTAATGGATCGCCTGCTCTCGACCGATTGGATTCGGAAAGTCGCCGACGTTACGCGCTTGATCGCGACCCTCTTGCTCGCCAAGACGTTGATCCGGAGCTTGTGAGGAATTTGTGTTTAGGCGCGCTCTTCGAAGCTGAGTCCCTGCAGCTTCCGAAGCAGCCTTGCTGCTGTCCGCTTTTCTTCAAGGGTTAGTGTACGCATAGCGGCCACAAGATCTTGTGCATGCAACGGGTAGAGTTGCGTGAGCAGTTTGCGGCCGACCTCCGTAATCTTCCCGAAGATGACACGCTGGTCCTGCTCGCTTGGGGAACGACTCATAAGCTTCCGCTTTTCCAGCTTCTTCACCGTATAGGTAGTGCTGGCTCCCGTGAGCAGAATGCGGTCGCTCAGCTCTCCGAGAGGAGTTGGACCGCGGTGATACAGCGTATTGAGAACCGAAAACTCTGTCATGGACAGGCCCATCTTCGCCATTCGAGGCCGAATCTGGTCGTCTACGTGTTTGAAGGAGCGCCCAATGGCGAGAATCAGCGCTATCGATGCTTCGGCATCGGGATCATGCCCAGCCTGAGGTTTAGGACTCTTCGCGCTAGCGCTCTTCGTCTGCCCCGCCATCGCCCTAGTCTAGCTGAACAAAACAGCCCGAGATGGAACTTCGCCAGTTCCGCTATCGCATACAAGGATCGGAGCGGTTGGGAGCGGTGCAAGGGTATACGAAGAGACCTCATTTGCTTGCGTGATTGGGGTGCGCGACCAGACCTGCGACCACGTCCCGGAGCCGCTTCTGGCCCGCACTGTCCGGTGTAAGCGGCGCGGACTGGAACGCAGGCAGGAGATGATCCCAGATAGCGTTTAGTTCTCCCTGCATATTGCCGGTATCGGCCGTGATCGCGACGACCACGTCTTGATCGGGCATGACCACAATGAATTGACCGCCTGCGCCGTCAGCGCGATACGCATTGTGCTGGCATCTCCAGAACTGGTACCCGTACCCTTCAACCCAATCAGGGCCGATCTTGGAATGGTCTTCTTTTGCATTCGCGATCTGCTTCGACGTTGCTTGCTGGACCCACTTGCGTCGAATCAGTTGCTTGCCGTTCCACTTCCCTTGCTGCAAATAGAGCTGACCGAGCTTGGCTATGTCTTCGGTCCGAAGGTACAGCCCGTAACCGCCGAGTGAGTTGCCTTCGGGGCTGCTGTCCCAGCGAGGGTCCGCGATACCAAGCGGCTCAAAAAGGCGCGGCCTGAGATAGTCAAGCGTTGTCTGGCCAGTCACCTTCGTCACGATCGCCGAGAGGACGTAGGTGCCCATGGTGTTGTACAGAAAATGAGTGCCGGGCTTGTAAGGAACAGGCTGGGCTAGAAATTGCTTGACGGAAGGGCCGCCCCCAATGGCTTTCGGCTCGACCTCCTGACCGCTGGACATCGTGAGCAGATCGCGTACTGTCATCGCTTTGAGATCGTCGGAAGGATGCGGAGGGGCGTCCTCGGGGAAGAACTTCAACACACGATCCTTCAGCTTCAGCTTGTGCTCCTGAATGGCAAGGCCAACGGCAGTGGACGTAAAGCTCTTGCTTACGGAATTTAAGACGTGCGGCTTGTCCGCGGCGTTGGGCTTCCACCAGCCTGCTGCGATGACGTTGCCGTGCCGCACGATCATGAAGCTGTCGAACGTATTCACGTTTCTATCCGCCGCTTCTACAAAATCGGCGACGGCCTGCGACGAAATGCCCTGGGCTTCAGGTGTGCTTCTTGGCAATACAGCAGCGCTGGCACCCGCATGCACCTCGGGCAGCGACAGCGATGCGGTCAGCGCGTCCAGAGCTGAGATAAGTGCCCCAGTGCCGCTGTCTTCAGGAGCCCCCGTCCATACGACAGAAAAGCGGTTGTCCTCTGTCCGCGCATGCTCCCACACTGAACTCGCATTGGTTTCGATCAGGGCTCGGATCTCCTCCGAAGGAGAACTCTTATACAGCGCGAGGAGATTGCGTACCAGGATCCCCTTGAACTGCACGCCGTCTTCACCGCACTTCGGCTCGCAGGAATCGTGCAAAACGCCGGCGGCATCCGTGAGATGGCTGCTGGCTGCCGCTGCAATCTTGTTCGCCGTCTGCAGCGCGACAACATCTCCGGTCAATTCGTGCATGCCCGCCAGAGCGGTCAAAATGACGCCCTGGTTGTAGGTCCACGTTGTTCGGCCATTGTTCTTACAGTTCACGTCCAGCCCGTCGTTCACAAGCGACTCTGCATTGATCATTCCCGAGGAAAGAAACCAACTCTCCTCTTTTCGCGCCCAATCCAAATACTGCGCTTGTGTCTCGCCGTTCGTGAGCTGGGCCAATTGCACTGCAACGGAGAAGAATAGTTCGTTGGCAATCGCGTTCTTGTAGCGTTCGTTCTTCTTCCACCAGATCCCGCCCCCGCAAGTTTCCGACCATCCCCCGCTCATATCCGTGAAGATGGATTGAGCCATTTTCAGGTATCGCACTTCGTGCCGAAGCTTATACGCGTCCAGCCAAGCGAGTGCCCACCAGCCTTCGTCGTCATAAAACTCGTTCAGGAAGCCGGGAAACTTATGCTGTGCATGCTCGAACGTACCGGCGAGCATGCTGTCGAACTCTGGCGTTTGCAGATCACGGCTGGCGTCCACCAGGACCGTCATGCCGTTCGCAGAGTTCCACCAGCCCGTTCCATGGAACAGACCTGTGCTCGGGTCATAGGTCGAGGCGAGTACATGTAGGGCCGTCAGCACTCTTTGCCGCTCCAATTGCTTGTGCGTGGTGTCCTGCGCGAGCACGCTTGCGCTGCACAGGAATCCGAGAACGAGAGTAAGGCGTAGGGCGAGAGAGGGCGATGCTTGGAAGCGTGGCACACACACATCTTGCACTAAAAACTGTGTGCCGGTTCTCTCGAACTTAAAGCTCAGGAGGTTTTTGGACGACTCTGGGCAAGCGCTCATCGAGCGCTTGGAGCCCAGCGCACAGAATCGTTAACAGTTGTCCACTGGGCAGATAGGAATGCGGCTAGTGTTATGGAACCGCTACCATCACGCATGGGATGCAGGACAAAGTGCTCGGAAGGAACCGCTTAAGGACGAAGTAAGGGCAACAGCAATCGAGAAGGAAACCGCATCGCTCTACTTTCTCCTTCCGCTCTCCCGAGAATCGCGCTACAAGGGTTCGAGCGCCCGTGACACATAGCTCCAATTACGGAAGGTTGCCGATCCTGTGCCGCAGGCGTACAGCGCGGGACGAAGATCAAGAAACCCTCCCAAGGCATTCTGCTGATAGCACGTCACATCGAGGGTGTCGCGCAGGTGAACCCAGTTCCCCTGCCCACCAGCGTCCTCGACCCTGTAGAAGAAATCGACCTCCTGATCGTTATTGACGATCCGCAGAGTGGCACGCTTCGCCGAGACAACATTCGTACGCGAATAAGACCTCACATGCGGATCCCCGTTTACCCGCAGGCCGCAACAGTGACTGTTGTCATAGAACAGAAGCAGTCCAGCCTCGCAGCCGGGTGCTATCTCGACTTCGACCTCCACCGTGTACGTTCGGTCCGTCGCCGCGCGTGTAAGCGGCGATGTGGTCTGAATGCCATCGGCATGTGCCGCAAGGGTCAGCACGCCATTCGCAAGCTGGGCCCGGTTGGGATCGTATCCCCTCCAGAACTGCCATTGCAGATCAAGCTTCTGCCCGGGAAAACCAGAAACTGGTTCCACGGCGGGCCCTGCTTGCAGCTGGGCCTTCGGGATGGGACCTCCCGCCGAGACGCCATCGGGCACCTTGTACCAGCCATCCGCCGTCCAAACGACCGGCAAGAGCAGAATCTGTCTCCCAAGGGTCTGGAGCCCATTCTGATAGGAATGAAGCGTCATCCACCACGATCCATCAGCGGCATCTACCAGGCGGCCATGGCCCTTGGACCACCACTTCTCGCTCTTACTGGAGGTATGGACAATGGGATTATGTGGCGACCATTCCCATGGGCCATCTATGTTGCGGCTCCGGGCAGATAGCACCATGTGGCTTGTCGGCGGCCCTGAAGTACCGCCTTCGGCAACGTTCAAATAGTAGTAGCCGTTGCGAAACACCAGCTTTGGAGCTTCCAGACACTCGCACTCTACCTGCCAGTCCTCGGGGATGGGCCAGGGCTGAAGCACTCTGCGAGGTTGCGTCTTCACCGAAAGCCCATCGCTGGAAAGCTCAGCCATGGAACCGCCGGCCAGGTACAGCACGCGGCGCCCTTCCGGGGTAGCGCCATGTGTCGGATCGATGCCATTGAGACCTAGCGAGATCGGCTTGCTCCACGGCCCCAAAGGACTGGGTGCATGAACCACAGAAATCCGGCCATCGCAGGGATAATAGATGTAGAACATCCCCTGGTACTCGCACAGGAATGGCGCCCAAACTGCGCCATAGTACTGATCAAGCGCCGCTCCCGCAACGGTCCAGTGCACAAGGTCGCGCGAATGCCAGATCAAAAGACCGGGCGTATAGTTATCCGTCGTGTGAGTGAGATAGTAGTCATTCCCGACACGGATCGCGCCCGCATCGGGATGATCGCCAGCAATGATTGGATTGGTGTACGTTCCCGACCTGCCAGGCGCCGGCGAAGAACCGAAGGTCAGCGCCGGCCAGGAGGACACCATCCCGCTGGCTGCAACCGACCCACCCATTCGAACAAACTGACGCCTTGACCAAAGGTGATGGTCGGCAGCATAGGACTTCGAGCGCACGTCTCCCCTTCCGCGAGTATCCCTGGTAACTACCGCTGACTCTTCATATCTCCGGTGGCGGCTTCCGGAGCGGCCCATCTCGCCGCAACGGCATAGTTGTGATCGCCCGCGGGCAAGACCCGCAGTATGTAAGAGAATTCGGTCGGCTCGGACCACACCATGTACTGCGGCAGCGGACGCGGACCGCAGCTGTTCGATCCCACACCCAGCGTACGGGTATCCAGTGTGACCACCGTCGAAGTGCTGGGCGGCAGGTCAACGGAGTGCGCCGGCCCATCGAGCTCTTCATCCGTAAACGGAAGCGCGGACACCTGCAGGGGCTTGCCGTCACTCACCGCCATCAACGTCGGCAGGTCCTTGCCTCCCAGCGCTGCCCAGCGCGTGTCCTCGTGATTGCCCGCTTCCATCGGCTTCGGATATGGTGTCAGCTGCTCTCGCACTGAACTCGAATACAGCCCTATATCTGATCCGCGATCACGATCGGAGTAATTCTCCATAGGACCGCGCCCTAGATAGGTGAACTGGTCATAGCTCTTGTTCAACTTCAAACGCACGCCGATCCTTGCTAGCGGAATCTTCTCTCCAGAGGGCACAAAGTTGTTCTTCACCGCAATGGACCCATCGCTCGCGATCGTGTACGCCGTCGTGTAGGTCACCGACCATCCCTGTTGTCCCTGTTCCAGAAGACTTGCCTCGACCAATACAGATGAATCACTCAGTTTGGTCGCCTTTATACTCTTCACGGTCGTCTGCAGCGCGTTGATTCCATACTTGTCCCAGGCCCTGGATGCCCAGACGTCATCGTTGCGGTGCGGTGCTCGCCATAGGTAGAGCTTGGGGCCCTCGCCTTCCACCAGCATCGGTTTCCCGTCGCGCGTGAGTTGCGAGATTGTGCCCTGACCTTTGTCGAAGACCACACTGAAGCGATCGCCCTCTACGGTGACCACCTTCTCGTCCTGCGTCAGCGTCAAAGCTCCTCCCGCTTGCGCGAACAGCCTCTTGGAAGAAGCTGGCACGGGTAGCTCGAACTGTTCTGTCGCGACCTCATAGCCCGCCTTTGCCCAGATCTCCGGCTTTGCCAACTCAAACGAGAATTGAACGAAATACTCGGCTCCGGGCTTGGGCGTTACCACCTTGTAAGGCACGGTCAATTCCGTGCTCGCACCTGGCGCAAGGTCGACCGGCGCAAGGGTGCCCTGATCGATCATGACGCCGTCCTGACTGAGCGTCCAGTGCGGAACAAACTTGTTTAGATTGGTGAAGGCATAGCGATTCTTTATTCCGATCCTGCCATGCTCGAGGTCGACGGGCGTAAAGCTCACCCATTGATAGGCTCGCTTTAACTCGGGATAGTGTGGTTTCAGCGTACGGTCAGAAAAGACCACACCCTTGTGGATGAAATACTTATCGTTCGGGTAATCTCCAAAGCCTCCGCCGTAGGCCATGAATTGGTGGTTCGGGTCACGCCCATTCCAGATGCCCTGATCTTCCCACTCCCAGATCGCTCCCCCCATCAGCGTTGGATACTTGTCAAAAAGATCGTTGTAGTCGGATACCGACCCCATCGAATTGTTCATAGCGTGCGCGTACTCGCACAGGTAGAACGGCTTCGTCCGATTGGGATCCTTGCCGGCAGCCTCAAGTTCGCGCGTGTTGGTATACATGTGGCTCTCGATGTCCGTGGGGAGGTTGGGGCCGCCACCAAACGGTTCGTAGTGCGTTGGCCGGGTCGGATCCAACGACCGAACAGCCTGTAATGCAGTGCGGAAACTACTGCCGCCCCCGCACTCGTTCCCGAGCGACCAGACCACCACAGAAGCGTGATTCTTTAAGTTCTCCACGTTCGCAACGTTCCGGTCGACAATGCTCTTTTCGTAACGCGGCTCCCGGTCGAGCACATTCATATACCCGTGACACTCCACATTTGCTTCAGCCACGAGGTAGATCCCGTACTCATCGGCAAGCTCATACCAGCGCGGATCATCGGTATAGTGCGACGTCCGTACATGATTCGCGTTCACCTGCTTCAGCAGTTCAAGGTCGCGCACCATGCGCGCCTCTGAAACATAATGACCGGTATCAGGCCAGTTTTCATGTCGATCCGCGCCCTTTAGCTTCACGGGTACGCCGTTGATCATGAACACCGCATTCTTAATCTCGATCTTCCGGAAGCCGGTGCGCGTGGAAAGAACTTCGGTGCGCTTTCCATGACTGGTCAGGAAAAGAACCGTTGTATAGAGGTTTGGGGTCTCGGCGGTCCACTTCGCGGGATTCTTGACTGGAAGCGATGTGGAGACCTCACGCTCTTCTCCCGGGGCCAGCGCCGGGACGTCAACAGAGACCTGCCCGATGTCCGCTTGCCCCTCGCGCGCCACCAATTCGACCTGCAACTGGCGTGCCGGCTCAGCCACCCTGGAGTAGTTACGGACCTTTGCGGAGACTTTGAGAACACCATCGCGGTAGCTGGGGTCCAGATCGGTATTGATCGAGAAGTCCCGCACATGAACCTGCGGCGCGCTCCAGAGTGTGACATTGCGGAATATGCCGCTCAACCGCCACATATCTTGATCTTCCATGTAGCTGCCGGCGGTATATCGGTACACCTCCACCGCGAGCACGTTCTTCCCGGGGACCACATAGGATGTGAGATCGAACTCAGCTGGGTTACGGCTGTTCACGCTGTAGCCGACCTTCTTCCCATTCACCCAAATAAAGAAACCCGCGTCGACACCATCAAAGGTGAGGAAGATGCGGCGTCCGTTCCAGGACGAAGGCACCTCGAACTCGCGACGGTAGCTACCGACGGGATCGCGTTCAAGGTACGTCGTGTACTCCTTGGGCGGTTCGCTGGTAACGCGCGGCCAATCCTTTTTGAAGGGATAGGTGAAGTTCGTATAGATCGGAGTGCCATACCCCTGCACCTCCATGTTGGAGGGCACAGGAATTTCCTTCCACGCGCTTACGTCGTAGCTTGGGTTGTAGAAATCAACCGGGCGCTCCTCCGGCCGAGGTACCCAATGGAACTTCCACTGCCCGTTCAAACTCCGAGCCCAGGTAGAAGCCCTACGGTTCGCCACAAGAGCTTCTCCGCGATCCTTGTAAGGCATCAGCGTCGCATGATACGGCTCTTTGTTGATCCCAAGGACCTGCTCGTTTTCCACTTCCGGTGGCAACGTAGCTTGCTGTGCCACAAGTAGCGGGCCCGAAGCAAACACAACAAGAAGGGCCCAGAGTATGCATCGAGAATCGCGCACTGAGATCATGACTCCTGGTGTCTCAAGACACCGACATTAGCGAAAATGGGGGATCAACGTAGATGTGCACTGGTGCGCGACGGACGGTATGGCAGCGATACCACTAACGCAGAGATTTTTCGATCCGCTGCAGAGAACTGTCAAGAACTTCTTGAGTGCGCCCGGAAATCAGCCGAAAGCGCTTTCAAAGCTTCATCACGCTTACCTTTCGCGAGCAATGCCAAATTGCTGCCTGACAGGGTCGATGAACCAGGATGCGTCCCTGCCTTTGCCGGAAGTCGCTGATCCGCAGTACCTGGTCTGATATCGGTCTTGGAGCGAGTGATCCAGACGTTCACTCCGCCCAGCTTGCGAGCCAACACAGATGTGGTTAAGACTTTCAAGCAAGACGGCCCAGTGGGCCGTAAGACGAAACATGACCTGTTCTGTTCAGCGATATTCATGACCTTTGGATGAATGATGGAGAGTTTCACTCTGATCCGAAGCTGCAGATGTTTCAAGCAATGTTCTCGGGCGTCTTCTATCACCGCGGCCGACATAACAATCGCTAGTCTGCCCGGCAACGCTGTCCCTGCGGATCGCAGATGGGGTGGAGATGCCGTTTCTGGCAGACTCAGGCCCCTTGTGAACCTGACGTTACAAGTAGAACTCGTGGAGCTTCGCGTTCAGGGCCCTTTTATCAGGCAGCTGAGGTCTTGTACTCCGAGATCCTGAGTTTGACATCCCGGGGAGCATCGACGCCCCTGAACACAGAGCTTCCGGCTTGAACCTTCCTTAGCAGGCCAACTTGTCGCGATCGTCGTTCATAAGGACTTAAGCTCTCTCAAACGAATCCGGCAGGGCAAGTGGACTCATGCCAACCCTCTGGAAGAGGGACTGCATCTGGTCCGGCGTCCCCCGCTGCTGCAGGTTTGCAGGCGGAAGCGTGCGCGCGGGCGCTTCGATTCCGAACTCCGTGACAACCTTCTCAAAGCCGCCGGGGAAGTAGAAGTTGAGAAGCCGTGTCTGGTCGGCTTCAACGCGAAAGCTGTGAACGCAGCCGGCAGGAATATACGCGAGTGAGCCAGCCTTGGCAGTGACTTTCTTGTCGCCTGCAATGAGAGTGATCTCACCGTCAAGGATGTAGAAGGCCTCGTCCTGCCGGTGTGTATGGGGCGGTGGGCCTCCGTACAGCGGACAAAGCTCTTCCATCAGCGAGTAGGAGCCGCCGGTCTGTTCTGCGCTGGCCAGGATTGTCCATAGAATTCCCTGCGACCAGAAGGCGGGCGCATCCTTCACCACAACTCCATACGGCTTGGTCGGATTCTCCTCAGACGGCCTGGTCGCCATATTGTCCTTCGTGGGCGGATCTGCGAATGGAAGACCGAGTACACCAATTTGACCGAATTCCCGGGAGCACTCTTCCACCATCCAACGTGGCGGCATGGGCAGCGAGTTGGGCTCAGGTGGCTTTCGCTCCGCAGCGGGTGTCGCGATGCTCATCAGCAGCATCTCGAAGCCGCCCGGCGTGTAGAAGTTCAGGAGCTTGGAGTTTGGCTCGTCCACTGTGAAGCTGTGCTCCACGAGTCGAGGAACTGAAACAAAGGTTCCGGGGCCTGCCTGGATCGTCTCGCCTCCCGCATGGAATGTGCAGTGTCCCTCGAGGATGTACAGCCCCTCATCAGAAGGATGGGCATGGGTACATGGACCACCGATGCCGACGCCACACACTTGTTCGATGAAGCAAAAGTTGCCATCGGTCAGAAAACTGCCTGCGAGGGGCATCCAGAGGTTGTCGATAAGCCAGAAAGCGGGACTATTCTGATTCGTGAGAACGTACGGAGAGCGGGCCTCGTTCATGCGCGTGTCCTCGTTCAGGAATTCCGGATCCGATGTTACACGGATTCTAGCTCCTGCATACGCAGGACGGTGTGGCGGCGGACGGCGCAGAAGGAAGCCCCCGTCGGGCTAAGCTTCTGATAAACGATCCGCACTTCGCCTAGGCGAGTGACGTGATCTCATGTCGCTACTCACATGGCCCTGCAATAAGCGAGTAGCAGCTTGGCAAGATGTTCTCTTAGCTTTTTCGTCGTTTTTGGAGGGGCGTTGCTCTCCAGGTGCCCGCGGAGCGTGCCCGCCACGGTCAGATAGATCATGTGCACCATAAAGGGCACATCCGCAGAGACCGCTAGCTTCCCGGTCCGCAGCATAGCCGTCATCGCGGCCTGGAAGCGCTGCCGAGTGCGCTCCACAATCAGACCGCCTCCGGCCTCGGCAGCGATCCGGTACAGCGCGACCGAGGTATCTCGGTCCACTAACTTCGCATCAATGAATCGGTTCACCAACTCATGGACCATGATCTCAAGCGGCTGGAAGTGATTCTTTGCGCAAACGGCTTCCACTGCTTTCGTGGTTCGGAGCATATGCCGCTCCAGCACGGCGAGCAGCAGCGCCTGCTTGTTTGGAAAATACTGATATAGCGTCCCCACGGAAACGCCAGCGCGCTTCGCCACATGGACCGTTGTCAGCCGATCCTGTCCGCTCTTGAGCAGAACCTGAATGGTCGCGTCGTAAATGGCCTCCACCGTGGCCACTGACCGGTTCTGTTGCGGCGCTTTCCTTGGTTCTAACGCTGTTGAGGGCAATTTGGCCATATGCGAATAAGAACCTGAATGTTCCTTCATATAATGAAGGTAAGGAGAAAACATGCAAGAAGCAAGGAAAGTCGCTCTGATTACCGGCGCCAACAAGGGCATCGGCTTCGAGGCCGGCCGCCAGATTGCGAAGGCAGGTTGGACCGTACTCGCTGGCGCGCGCAATGAAGAGCTCGGCAAAGCAGCTGCTGCAGAGCTTCAGGCTGAAGGTCTCGATGTCCGATTCATACACATCGATCTAAACGACCACGGAACGGCGCTCACCGCAGCAGAGAGCATCCGGCAGCAGTTCGGCAAGCTCGACCTGCTCATTAATAACGCTGCCATAGCGAATATGAGCGACGGGCCGCCGAGCAAGGTCAAATCCGAAACGGTGGAGACCGTGATGCAAACCAACTTCATCGGCTCTGTCGCGGTCACCCAGGCGATGCTGCCGCTGCTCCAGCACGGCGGGAAGGTTCAGATCATCAACGTCTCCAGCGAACTTGGCTCCGTGAGTCTGCACAATGACCCGAGCTGGAAGTACGCGCCTGTGAAGTTCCTCGCCTATTGCGCATCCAAGGCAGCGCTCAACATGTTCACCGTCCAGCTTGCCTACGAGTTTCGCGACGGCAACATCGCTGTTAACTCGGTAAACCCCGGCTACACGGCCACCGACCTGAACCACAAAAGCGGTACCCAGACCATTGAAGAAGGGGCGTGCCGAGATCGTCCGCGTAGCGCTACTCGACCCACCCGTGACCGGCAGATTCCTGGAGACAGGCGGTGAAATCCCTTGGTAGTCTTTCGCGTACGGTAGGCGCCCGCTCACCGGATTTCGGGTTCTTCGATCATGTGCACCTCGCAGGCATAGATCCGACGAATCTCAAGAACACGCGTGCTTTGCGGATCTGCCCTACTTCCGTGCGCGTCCAACACGCCGACGCGAAAAGCGAATGCCGGTAAACAGGTCCACGTGATCTAAGCCGGGATCGAAACATTCACCCAAGGAGCGGAAACATATGTTTTTTGTCGCAGGCATTACGGGGCACGTGGGGGGAGCAGCCGCCCGATATCTCCTCGCACAAGGCAAACAGGTTCGCTCTCTTCTGCGTACTCCAGAGAAAGCAGGATTGTTCGCAAACCAGGGAGTAGAGGTTCATCAAGGCGATCTTAACGATTCGGGCGCGCTTGCTCGGGCGCTCGAAGGGGTGGACGGCGCGTTTCTGCTCATGCAGCCAACCATGACGCCGCCTCCTGACTTTAGCGACGCTAGAACATCGCTTGCCAGCTACAAGGCCGCGCTCGAGAAGACGCAAGTGCCGCGCCTGGTTGCGCTCTCTTCTATGGGTTCAGAGAAGACTGAGAGGCTCGGAAATATCACTGCGACGTCGCTCATGGAGCGAGCTTTCGACAGCCTGCCATTTCCAACCGCCTTCGTGCGTGCCGGCTCATTCTATGAGAACTACGCCGCCGCTGTGCCAACCGCACAGCATACGGGCAAGTACTTCAGCTTCCAGCCAGTAGACTTCCCATTCCCCACCGTCGGAACGATTGATATTGGGACTGAAGTAGCGAGGCTGCTGCTGAGTGACTGGATGGGCAAGAAGATCATCGAACTGGGATCGCTGACAACGGCCAACCAGATGGCTGCGGCCTTGAGCAAGGCGACTGGCCGCGAGGTGCGGGCGCAAGCCGTGCCTCAAGTGGCATGGCCGCAAACGCTGCAGCAGTTTGGGTTGCCCCCGGGGTCTACCGGACCCTACGAACAGATGATGGAATCCATCAACAACGGCTGGATTGCCTTCGGCCAACCTGGCACCAAGGCCGTTCCCGCAAAGCAAACGCCGGAAGAGTTCTTTGCAAAGATGGCCAAGCAGTAGTTCCTCAAAGCAATTTGGCGGTATCTGATGAAGGGCCGCTAGAGCGCGGGTGCAAGAATGGGAGGCACCCCGCGCTCCTGCATCATCTCCGCCAGATTCCGATAGCTGATCCCGTACTTGCAGTACCATCGCACACAGACCAGGATGATCTCAACTGGGAAACGACGACGCTTGAACATGGACAGGGCTCCTCGACTGAACTCCAGACTGCGGCAACGGAGTCAATGCAACCGAGCCAAGTTGGGCCATACGCATATGTGGTCGGATGTCGAGACGGCCGCCCTGGTCAACATCGTCGATGTATACATCTTTGCCATTCTTGCCGGCGCGGGCCTTCATTTACGCCGGTCATTCGAGGCCCACTGGCGCATGATGCCACTTCCTTGATGACGCTTTTACCGGCTCCACTCGCTCGTACACCACTGATCCATCTGGGGCCAAAGGCTGTGGAAGTCGTGGGTTTCTCCTTCCTCCTCGCCGGTCCCGTCTACGACCTGATTACCCGTAAACGTCTGCACACGGCGAACGTTTGCGGGCTGCTTCTGGTCATCCCGACAGGGCTTCGACGCGCATTGCGCTCGCGTCCACTTCGGCGTGGCACCACCTCGTTGACCGCATCGTGGAGATGATGTAACGCTCTGCGACGAGTCAGTCGGAGCCGCGGTTACTACCTTGCTCGACACGAAAACCGGAGGCACTATGTTGTCCAAGAAGCTAGGCCGCTCTTCGCAGTTCATAACCACGTCTTTGGCGGCAGCGATGTTGCTGTTTGTGCTTACAACAGAGTTGGTGCTCTCGGTGCGGCACCAATCCATGACTGTGGATGAGGCAGCGCATCTCTATGCGGGATATGAGCATTGGAGGGCGCACGATTTCGGAGTGAACCCTGAGCATCCGCCGCTGGTGAAGATGATTGCGGCTCTTCCCTTGCTCGGTATGACTCTGCACGAGCCGCATCCACCAAATCCTCTGTTTCTGGCCGAGGAGTACATGGGAGGCGGCCAATTGCTGGCAATGAACGGCGGAGAGGCATTGCTGCAGCGCGCACGGACAGCTGTTGTGGTGTTCTCTCTGTTCGCGGCTCTGCTGGTGTTCCTCGCCGGGCGGGAGATGTTTGGTGCGCTACAAGGGCTTCTGGCCATGGGACTCTTCTGCTTTGAACCCACTGTCTTGGCCCATGGGGCACTGGTTACGACAGACATGGGCGTCGCAGCAATGGTGTTCGCCACCGTCTATGCATTCTGGCGTTATGTGCGGGCACCCGGGTGGGAACGGCTCCTGATCGTCGGTGTTGCGTTCGGTCTGGCGCTGGTCAGCAAGATGAGCGGCATCATCGTCTTGCCTATCCTGCTGATGTTGGCCTTCACAGAACTTCTACCCGCTTGGACCAGGCAAAGGGCCACGCAAATGCTGGGAGGCATCGCGGTAGCAGCCGTCATGGGCTACACCGTGTTGTGGGCCTTTTATGGATTCCGTTACGCGGCGCGCCCGGCAGGTGGTTCGCTGATCATACCGCCGCTTGCCGCTTTCGCGGCGCGACTGCCAAGCCGATTTGAGACCGGACTCGTGATGCAGATCGCACGGTTGCACCTCCTGCCCGAAGCCTATCTCTACGGATGGACCAAACTGCCCATCGATCAGATGCACCATCCGACTTTTTTGTTCGGCAGGGTATATCCGACGGGGGTGCCCTGGTACTTCCCTTCTGCCCTGGCAGTGAAGTCCAGCTTGACTTTGCTGCTTCTCGTGTTGGTGGCTCCGATAGCGATGATGCGGAAGGGCTTTACGCATCGGAGGGAATTTGTGTTCCTTTTGGTGCCCATGACCGTGATCCTCGGGGCGAGCATGACGTCTAGGCTCGACATCGGGGTGCGACACGTGCTGCCGATCTATCCCTTCGCTGCCGTTCTGGCGGGCGCAACCGCTTGTGCACTGGGCAGCACCTACCGCCGGGCGGGTTACGCTATCGCAGCGCTCCTGGTGTTTCAAGTGGCTTCATCACTGCACGCCTATCCAAACTATCTGCCCTACGCGAACGAGATGTTTGGTGGCCCAGGCCGGACCTACCGCGCATTGAGCGACTCCAACGTAGATTGGGGGCAGCAATTGAAGCAAGAGAGCGCCTACCTTAAAGCCGCCAACATCAGGGACTGCTGGATCGCCTATAGTCAACCAACGCCACTTCCGTTGGGTTACGGCATACCATGCAAGCTCCTGCCGAGTGGCTTGGGAATGTGGGCTCACTCGCCCCAGACAGTTCTGCCGACCACGCTTTCAGGTGTTTTGCTGCTGGGAGCGTCAGAAGCGTCGGGCGCCACCTGGGGCCCCGGTGACATGAATCCATATGAGCAATTTCAGAATGGGCACCCGAAGACGATGATTGGGAATTCGGTCCTGGTATACGAGGGAACATACGATGTCCCCCTTCTGGCAGCCCAATCGCACCTGAGTCAGGTGCCCACCCTGATGAGAGAGGGACGCACGGCTGAAGCTATGCAGGAGGTCCGGACGGCCGAAGCGATCGCCCCAAATGCGGCCGACATTGAAACGGAGATCGGAGGATATCTCTTGGCTGGGCGGCAAAATGCGGCTGCGGAAACAGCCTTCGCGAAAGCGTTAGACTTGGCGAAAGCTCACCGTCCAGACGATCAAAGCGCCACCATCACACAGAGAATCTCGCTTCTGAGAAAGCCGGTGTTCTGATGTCCAGCGCTGGCCCGCATGCAACAGCTTCGCCCTCGGGTTTGACTATCGAGCAAGTGAGCGAGCTGGCGATCAAGTCGGCTAACCGTAATCAGCAAAGTTGAGAACCGTTGAGAAGGTTTATCATCACCGGCGCACCAGGGGCAGGAAAGACAGCGATCATCCGTAACTTGGAGCTCGGAGGTTTCAGCGTAGTCGACGAGGCGGCTACTGACATAATCGCTGCCGCGCATGCGAAAGGAACTGTCGAACCCTGGAGACATCCGTCGTTCATCGATGCAATCGCTCATCTGCAAAGGGACCGCCAGATTCGAGCGTCTTATCAAGCGCATGGAGTTCAGTTTCACGACCGTTGCGTCGTCTGTACAGCCGCATTGGCAGTACACCTTGGGCACCCTTTCTCTCCGTTTCTCACCAGCGAACTCAAGCGCATCGCAACGGACGCCATCTTCGAAAAGCGAGTTTTCTTCGTCCGCAATCTTGGCTTCGTCACGCCAACCGAAGCGCGGCAAATCAGCTTTCAGGATGCGCTGCGCTTTGAGCAAATCCACCAACAGATTTATCTGGACTTCGGCTTCGAGCTGATATCAATTGAACGAGCAAGCCTAGCTGAGCGGGTCGACAAGATCAAAAGGGCAATTCGGCACCCAAGCTGATTGGGTCCGGCAGACGATTCCCAGAACGGCCACAATCAGGCCGGCGGCTTGTCTCCTTGCCGATTCATATGAGCAGCTCACAGGCGAGTCATGCCCTTTTTCGGAAAACGATAGCGGTCTATCGTTTATCGGGACTGATTTGGGCCATCGTTTACCCTCGCCCCTTCATATGTGTTGAACGGCATCAGCGCCAGCAGAAGGAGATTGAGTGACAGTCCTCAATCTCACCAATGACTTAAACTGGAGAGGCCAGGGTGCACTCGTAAACCTGTACTTCGCTCCAGAGGTTATCTCTGAGCTGTCGGACGGGGAGCAAGGTCCGTGACACCACAGCAACTCCACAGAGCGCTTCCAGAAGACTCTAGAAATGCTCTCTCTGCGTCACCGAGTCCTCTTGCGATTGGCGCGCCCCCCATTTGAAGGGACGTTTTGATCTACTTGTGATCTGAAGCCGGGTCGGGACGCGAAGGAACTCCACCTATGTTGAAGTTCACCGCCACCGTCGTATGAACCTCAACGGGTGTTCCATTCAGGAGATAGGGTTTATAGGTCCATTGACGAACCGCTTCAAGCGCCGCGCTTAGCAGCATATCAGGCCCACTCACCACATCGACGCCGGTAACGGTATCCTCCTTCGAAATAACAGCGTGCAGAAGCACAACTCCGGTGATATGTGCGGCTTTTGCGATTGGAGGATATACCGGGCTCACCGCCGTTAAGACATGGGACCCCATCTCCGGAATGTGAACCGTACCATTCGCATCAATGTTAGGGCTCGGGGTGGTTGGGGCCGTATGCAGGGTGTGTGTAAGGCCTGCGATCTCGTACGATTCGGATACGCTGCAGACCCTTTGATCGGCTGAGGCTGTGCGTGTACGTTTCTGCTCGGTTGTTTCGGGGACAATCCTGAGTGCTGTTGGCGGATGCGCCGCACGTTCAGCTTCAAGTTAATCGTGTAGCTCCGCTGCTTGCGCAACGACTTCGCCATCATGTTCGGGTGGTAGTTCAGCTCCTCGGCACCCCGGAGAATCCGCTCCTGTGTCCTCAGAGGAATCGACCTCGCATCCGGCGAGCGATTAATTACCCGCGAAACCGTCGATGGAGCTAATCCCAGATACTCCGCTAAGTCGCCGAGCCTCACCTGCCGTCCTGATACTGGAACCTTCACAGGCGATCCCTTTCCCGGGCGGCGCATGCGGGATTATAGCCTGCCTCGCCGACTCGCTTGGGCCGGTCACCAACTGCAAAGAAGGGGTTTGGGGGAGTTCTTCCCCGGGGTTTTGGCTTGACACTGACTTCACGCGGCGGGCAGTATTCTCCGGCTAGGCAAACGATTGCAGGAAGAGCCAATTGAGACCGTCCTAGCCCTGTCTAACCGAACTTTTGGAGGCTGCATGACGAACACCCCGTATCTTCGTATGAGGCGCCTGGTTTTGCAGATTGTTCTCTCTTCTGCCGGCTACGCCATTCTCGCTTCACCTGCTCTCGCACAATTCAGAGCATCCATCCAGGGCATCGTGACGGATCCGGAGGGCGGCGTCATCCCGGGCGCCACCCTTACCCTTACCAATGTTCAGACGAACCGTGTCCTCACCGCCTCCTCAAACGAGAGCGGCGTCTATAACTTCAACGCCCTCCCGCCCGATCACTTTACCCTTGCGGCCAGTGCCAAAGGCTTCCAACAAAAACTTATCAACGACATCACCATCATCCCTGAGCAGTCCAATGCGCTCAATATTCAACTCGCGATCGGCGAAGCTACCACGACCGTAAACGTCTCGAGCGACACTCTCCCTGCGCTCGATACCGAAACCGCTAATCTTCAGGGCACCGTCACCAGCAACGACATCCAGCATCTTCCCTCGGCAGGCCGTGATGTCTTCCAGCTCGCGCAGCTCGCCCCGGGCGCCTTCGGTGACGGCCAGCAGGGCGGCGGAGGTGGAAGCAACAGCCTCCCCGGAACCCAGGGCCCCGGCGGCCCAAGTGCGACCCAGGGCATCTATGCGACGGAAAACGGTCCTCAGACCCTCGCAGGCGGCGGTCAGTATGAGACGAACGGCATCACTATCGATGGCATCAGCACCGTCTCCGCGGTCTGGGGCGGAACCACGATCATCACGCCGAACGAAGACTCCGTCGACAGCGTAAAAATCAGCACCAATGCCTACGACGCCGAAAATGGCCGTTTCAGCGGTGCGAACATGCAGGTCACTACAAAAGCCGGAACAAACGACATCCATGGGAGTATCTTTTTCCGCGCCAACCGTCCCGGCCTTAATGCATACCAACGGTACAACGGCCCCGGTTCGCTCAACTACATCGATGGCACCGGCCATCTGCTCTCTCCAGCACAACGTGGCTTGCTCCGCGATACCGCCCGGCTCAATGACATCGGGGGAAGCATCGGCGGCCCAATCTGGAAAGATCGCGTGTTCGCCTTCTTTGCTTACGACACCGTGCGAAATAACTCGAGCACTACGTCCAACGGTTGGTATGAGACCGACGCCTTCGATAGCTCCGCGCCCACAGGCAACATCTCTAACAAGTTCACAACCTTTGCCGGCCATTCTCCAGTGGGCTCAACACAGGTTATGGAAACCTGCTCTAACATCGGCCTGAATGACGACGCCAGCAAAGGCACAGTCTACTGCCGCACCGTCAACGGTGGCCTCGACATCGGCTCGCCGCTCAAAACCGCAAAGGGCACACAGGATCCGACCTACGTTTCGAACAGCAGTCCCGGTGTCGGCGGTGGTCTCGACGGTGTTGCAGATATCGGCTACTTCCAAACCTCAACCCCGTCCCAGGTGACGCAGATTCAGTACAACGGACGTCTCGACGCCGACCTTACTGAGAAGGATCACCTCGCCTTCGCCATCTACTGGCAGCCAAACACGCAGCACTACATCAACGGCGCTGCTCGGGGATATAACCTCTGGAATCATAACCAGATCAACGACGCTTTCTCGGTCATCCACAATCACACTTTCTCATCGTCGCTGCTGAACGAGGCTCGTGCCAACGCTGCTGGCTGGCGCTGGAACGAGGTCACCGATAATCCGCAGGCCCCTTTCGGCCTTCCTACCGACAGCATCTCCAACATTGGAAGCGCGCAAATACAGCCTTTCGGCGCCTCTGGTCCAAGCCACCTGAACCAGTGGACCTTTGGCTACAAGGATGTCGCAACCAAGGTCATCAGAAACCACACCATCAAGTTCGGCGGGGAGGCAACACAGCTCCATTACCTTCAGGATGCCGTCTACGCCGCCCGTCCGAGCTTCAACTTCTACAACATGTGGAACTTCCTCAACGACGCGCCGTACCAGGAGACCGGAACCTTCAACCGCTTCACCGGCATTCCCTTCTCCAATCGGTTTGACATGCGGGAGGTCATCTGGGGCGGCTTCGTCCAGGATGCCTGGAAAGTCACATCGAGTTTGACCCTGAACATGGGTGTCCGCTACAACTACTTCGACGCTCTCTACTCCAAGCAGAACAACTTGCCCCACGCCGTCTTCGGCACCGGCGCGTCCACCTTCACAGGCATCAACCTCGTTCGCGGCGGGAAGTCCTGGGAACCGGATACTGGCAACTTCGGTCCCCAGTTCGGCTTCGCTTATAACCCACAGTTCATGAACAGGCGCTTCGTCGTCCGCGGTGGATACGGTCTTAACTACAACCAGGAAGAGATCGCCATCTCAGCCAACCAGTCCAACAATCCCAACGACGCGGTCTCGCCTTCGTTCAACCAGAGCACTCCAACGGTCGCCGATCCGCACATCCAGTACAACATCCCGTCGGATTCGTCCTCGCTCTATGGCTACGCTCCAAATGCCAACACGATCACCAGCTACGGGTCAAATGGGCTTCCTAGCACCGGCACGTTCAATCTCACCACCGTTCCCAATCACCTCCACACCCAGCAGACGCACCATTACTCGCTCGACATCCAGGCTGACCTCGGCCGTCAAATGGTAGCCACGGTTGGCTACCAGGGCAGCACGGCAAAGCACCTCATCTTCCATCAGAACGCTTACATTTACGGGCAGTATCACGGCTACGCCTACAACCCGGCATCCTCCTTCATCGAGCTCTTCGGCGATAACGGCGGATCGAACTACAACGCCCTCCTTTTAGGCTTCCGGCACAACTTCTCGCACCAGTTCTCGGCCAACGCCGACTTTACTTGGTCCAAGAGCATGGATGACGCTTCGGGTCCCTACGAGGAAGATCCTTACTCTTACAACGCCTATTATGCCCGTGGCCGTTCCGACTTCAACTTCGGCAAGGCGTTCAAGATGTACGGCGTTTATCAGCCCATCATCTACCGCGGAGATCGTCAGTTACTGAAGACGCTGATTAACGGTTTCAGCTTCAGCGGTATCTTCAATCTGCACTCCGGCTTCCCATGGACCCCGGTCAGCAACAGCGGTACAAATGCCTACTACAGCGGCAGCGGGTACGGAACCCTTCGTCCCACAGCCTACACCGGGACCGCCGGCCACGACACCAGCAACGCTGCTTTCATCGCCGCCAACGGCCCGAGCCGAAACTTCACCTCCAGCAACACAGCACACCCAGGACTGGCCTATTTCACAGCTCCGGTCTATACCTCAGTCACATACCCCGCTCCGATTGAGCAGTACCCCACTCCCGGCATCGCGCGCAATAGCTTTACCGGCCCACGTTACGAGGATCTGGATGCAACTGTCACCAAGAGCTTCGGCCTTCCGCACGTCCGTTATCTAGGTGAAACGTCGGGCCTGGAATTCCGGGCAGACGCATTCAACCTCTTCAACCAGACCAACCTGAGCGTGAGTTCCATTTCCAACGACATAAGCAACCAGAACTTCGGGATCGTTAGCAGCGCTCTCGGGTCCCGAACAATCCAACTGCAGGCTCGCTTCAGTTTCTAAAATCCGCGCAAAACTGGCAAGAAGAGAGGGTGCACCCTTCGGGGCGCACCCTCTTTTCTCACTCACCCCGGAACTCCAGTTCGATCCAACGCTCCATCTCTGCACCCTTCAACGCAGCTCGCCAAGAAAGGTCCCGATAATCATGAAGCGACGCCAAGCAGCCTCGGCCATCCTCGCAGCTCTGGTCTTACTCAACTATTCCGCGCCCCGCTTCGCTGGCGCGCAAGGCCCCGAGAATATCGAGATCGACGCCAAGGCCACCACTACCCCGTTCCCACACTTCTGGGATGAGATGTTCGGCTCCGGCCGTGCCATCCTCTCCCTCCGGGAGAGCTATCGCGAAGACCTCCGTGCCGTAAAACGAGTCACCGGCATCCGCTACGTCCGCTTCCACGCTATTCTCCACGACGAGGTCGGCGTCTACAACGAAGACGAGCACGGGAATGCCGTCTACAACTTCTCCTACGTCGACCAGATCTACGACGGCCTCCTTAGAAATGGCGTCCGTCCCGTTGTTGAGATCTCCTTCATGCCCAAGAAGCTCGCCTTTAATCCCGACGCTCTCCACCCTTTTTGGTACAAGCAAAACGTCTCCCCACCAAAGAGCATGGAACGCTGGGACGACCTCATGACGCATTTTGCCAAGCACCTCGTCGACCGCTATGGCATCGATGAAGTCTCCCAGTGGTACTTCGAAATGTGGAACGAACCCAACATCGACTTCTGGGGCGGCATACCGCGTCAAAAAAGCTACTTCGAAATGTACGATCACACAGCCCGCGATATTAAGGCCGTCAGCCCTCGCCTCCGCATCGGCGGCCCCGCTACCGCCGCCGCCGCTTGGGTCGACGACTTCCTTAAGCACACCTCCACCAACCACGTTCCCGTCGACTTCGTTTCCTCTCACGGCTACGCCGATGACACCGTCGAAGATCTATTCGGCACTGACGAAAAGATCGCCCCCAACGACCGCGTCTGCCGCGCCATCGAAAAAGTCCATCGGCAGATTCAGGCCTCCTCCACACCCAAACTCCCTCTTTTCTGGACTGAGTGGAACGTTCAGGGCGCCGACGAAGCACGCGACACCACTTTCGTCGGTCCAGCCCTCGCCAACACCGTCCGTGAGTGCGACGGCCTTGTCGACATGATGTCCTTCTGGACCTTCTCGGACGTCTTTGAAGAGGGGGGTCCAATCCCCAAGCCCTTCGAAGGGGAGTTTGGCCTTCGTGCGAAGGGCGGCATCAACAAACCCAGCTACTACGACTTCGACCTCCTCAATCGCCTAGGCGAGCAGCGACTCGCAAATCCCTCGAAAAGCATCCTTGCCACCAAGCTTCCAAATGGCGACCTGGCCATCGCCCTTTGGAACCTCTCCGATCCGGGCCAGCCTGGTCGCGCCACCACCATGCAGTTAGCTTTCCGCAACATTCCCGCAAGCGCGCGAGCTACCGTTCAGCGCGTCGACGACGAGCACGGCAACGTCCTCCCTCGTTACGCCGCCCTGGGCAAACCCCTCAATCCTACCGACGCACAGGTCGAGCAGCTCAATCGCGAAACTGCTCTTGGCAGGCCCGAAACCGTCAATCTCAAAGCCGGTCGCCTCGACCTTACACTCGAACGCAACGCGCTCGTGCTCCTCACCATTAGTGCGCAACCCTGAATGCCGTAGCAAAGCCCGCTCGGAACAACGACAGGGCCGAGCGTGATCGCCGGCTCAGGTGGATGAGATCCCTTTGGGTCTCATCCACCGGCAAGAGCATGAGCAACTGCCCAGCGACTAATTTCATGCACGTTTGGGAACTGCTCTCGTTTATCAGCCGGGGTTATCAACTCGAGAGCGATACTCTTCTGCTCTCCGGGCCGGTTCGGTTTGGTGGCAAAGTCCAGAGCCCAGATCGAGAGGCATCGTGCACTACAAAAGTACATGTGCTCATCCTGGTCGGCGACGATGTAGGCGTCTGCAGGTACTTCAGAGAAGTCGTAGGAGCAGATGCGGCGCTTGTGCGTGTTCGCGACCATGAAGGGTCACTATAGCCCGAGATCTAGTGAGCCAGCTCGAACCTACCACTCCCGCGAGTTCGCGGCTAATGAGGCGAACTACCGCAAGCGGAAGCAGCAACGGGCTTTCCATTCAAAAACCAAGCCAAAAAGCTGGTTAGGTGCGAAGAAGGCCCAACAGCTCAGGGGGTCAGTAAAAACCTTTGATGAGGGCGACCATATCTTCGCGGGCTACATGATGTGGCATACCGGCGTCTACGGCCTCACTCCCGAACACCCGCCACTGGTGAAACTGGTGGCGACACCGCCTCTGCTAAAAGAACAGCTGTGGGTGCCTCCGCTGCAAAAGCGGATGTTTAAGACAGAGGCGTACCGGGACGGCCGTGATTTCAGGGAACGTACGATTTTTGACGATTGGTGTGGTGACCCCATCTTTTGGCCGAGGCCCCAGCTTTAGGGGATGAGTTGCTTTGGCGCCTGTCTTCGGAAGACAGGTGAGTGACGAGGCGGCCCGAGCTTCGGCTCAAAGTCGAAACGCGGGGGGTGGTAAGAGGGACAAGAGCTTATCGTCATCTACAGGGCGCACCTGGCTAACAGTGTCGAAGACCATGGTCTCTTTGCCCTGAACCGTATACGGCGCCCACGGAAGTCCGGGTTGTGACGGGTTGCCCGTTCGGGCAAAGTTCACCCACGCTTGGGAAACCCTGTCTTGCAGCGCCAATCCCGCTGCAGTCCCGCCAGTTGCCAAACGGATGTGCTGGTCACCCAAGGCATGGAATGCGAACGCAAGCTCCGCACAATGGAACGACGTGACGCCGCCATTGATTGGATATTCATACGCGAAAATATAATTGAACACCGGCGCCTTCGTGTTCTCCAACTTCCGGGCCAGCACCATTTTCGCTCCCGGGCGGAATACCGTGTCTAGGAATAGTGCGTCCTGAATCTTCTTTTGTGGCTGAACCTTCTTGAACTCCGCCAAGATATCGTCCTTCTTGTCTCCAAAAGCCGCTGAAAGCCGCTGGTTCACTTCCTGAGTGCTCCAATCGTTCTTTGTGAACTCTCCCTTGGCAAGATTGCTGTTGAACTCACTCATCACGCTCCCGGCCATGTACGGAATCTGGGCGGCCCAATCGCAGAACTCCCGAAGGACATAGTGGTCGTCGGCAATGACATCCCAGCCGCCACGCCCACCGGTCTGCTTCGCCAACTCTTGTGTTGCAGCGGTCCCAGCCGCAAGCAAATCACGATACGGAACCCTCTTCAGCTCATCAACCCGGCTACTATCTAGGTTGAGATTCTTCAGCGTTCCAGCGGTGATTGCCTGCTGATGCGCAATGCTCTTTGCTGGTTCAGTGGCGCGATAGTTGAGACTGCCTCCGCTTTCGGAAATCGCCTTATGAAACAGGCCCTTTGCAGAGGGCATGTGCATCAGGCGAGTCACCTTCCCGCCTCCGCCTGACTGGCCGAAGATGGTGACGTTGCCCGGATCGCCACCGAACGTTTCGATGTTATCCCGGATCCACTCGAGGGCAGCCACCAGATCAGCCATACCCGTGTACCGCGACAGTGCGTATTCCGGCCCGTAAGCTGAAAGGTCCAGTGTCCCGACGATGTTCAGCCGGTGGTTCAGGCTCACAGCCACCACATCGCCAAACTCGCTGAGTGTCTTACCGTCGTACGCGTAGGACTCCATTGCAGAGCCGTTCGTGAATCCACCGCCGTGCATCCACACCATGACGGGCTTTTTAGCGCTGCTGGAGAGGCTCTGGGTCCACACATTCAGCACCTGACAATTCTCGTTTTCGACCCAGTAGCGATGAGGAAGAACGACATCGTCTGAGCCTACCGAGGTCGCTTCCGGAATGGGGCACACTGGTCCCCACACCTGCGCACCCTTGATGCCATCCCAAGCGGATACCGGCTTCGGCAATCCGAAGCGTTCTGCCTGTGCATACGGGATACCGAGGAAGGTGTAGACCTTCCCATCAATCAAACCGCGGAGCTTCCCACCCTTCACCTGGACAATGGGCGGATGCAGGTTCGGAGCCTCAGAGCTTGCGGAAACTTCAGCAGCAGGCTGTTCAGCCCACGCCTTCGCCTCTCCCAAAGTGAACGAACTGCCCATAGCGAGCGCCCCAGCCGTGCCGAGTCGTAGAAGTGTGCGGCGGTTCATCGCGCCTGCCTGGGATGATTGATCGGCCATGAGTCTCCTGTGAAGCGCGTCGGCTGTCTGTGTTGATGGTCGTCGGGTGAAGGCACCTACGAAAGATGATGGAGCAATCTTGTAAGTACCTCGTCCGTGAGGATGGGCGTTTTGCTGTGTACCCGTCCCTAGTTTGTAATCGCGTGGAGAATTTCCCTAGAGCTTCCGCCAACGTCTTCCTACTGTCGGTAACCCACATGCGGCCATTTAGAAAGGCCCCAGTCATCTGGGTTTTGCAGGCTAGGCCGGACGATTTAGAAAGACTACACCAAGTAACGATCAAAGCTACTGCATGACCACGTCGAACAATGCGCATCTTAGACTTGGGATCGGCTTTAAGTTCATTTAGGAGGTGCCATCAGAGTGCTGAAGTTCACAGTGATGGTCGTATCGACTTCTGTGGGCTCTCCTTTGAGCAGGAAGGGTTTGTAGCGCCATTGCTTAACGGCATCCAGCGCCGCACCTTGAAGCAGCGGAGGCCCGCTTATGACCGTGAGGTTTTCGATGCTGCCAGCTTTGGAAATGATTGCGTGCAGTACCACAGCTCCAGTCACGTGCGCCGCGCGCGCGACTGCTGGGTATTCCGGATTGACCGTTGTCAAAAGCTGTCCCACTATCAAACTTCCCGGGACCCGCATCGGACCTCCTCGGTCCGGCGACTGAGCTGCACCGCCCAGAACACCACCGATTGCTCCCGACAAGGAAGCTCCCGCAGGGAAAGGACTGACGTGAATGAGAATTGTCGCCGTGGTGTGGAATGCCATCGGCTTACCCTCCACCAGCCAGGGGTGAAATCTCCACGTGGTAACGTCATCCTCTATCATGGCGATCTGCCCGGCAGACCCGCTTAGCGGCGTGTACCGCACGATGGAGCCCTTCTCATTCACCAGAAGCTCGAAAGTCACTCTGCCTTCCGCATCGGAGAAGACCGTCGGAAACTCATCTCCGGGTGACTTTGCTCGGACAGAGGATTCCATGTCCTGACCGAAATGATGGGTATACTGATGCGACCACGCATCCGTCCACGCCACTTCAATGAAGTTCGCGGCATGCGGCAGGGATGGAACCTTTCTGTCCGGCCAGAGATCCTCCTCATCCAGCCAACGGTAGAGATGAGTCAACT